>NZ_JAJLLW010000004.1 GCF_020991005.1 Halomonas sp. CUBES01
TGCAGAGTTCAGAATATGACATGGATACAACACCCTACCGGTTTGGTCAGGTGTTGCACTCAGAATTTGCGGCCGAGTAGTATGCAAAACGCCAAGGCATTGCCTTGGCGTTTTGGTTACTAGCTTAGCTTAAGCCCCTACCCCAACTGAAACGGGTAAACAGATCCAATGTTTAGCAACTGGGTAAGCTCATCCAGCGCGGCTAGCGATTCTTCCGCGAGCTGCGGGTCGGCTAGATCATCAGGGGCTAAGCAATCGCGATAGTGGCGCTCCACCCATGCCGTCAGCTCATCATAGAGCGCATCGGTGAGCAGCACGCGGCCGGTTAGCGCTGCTCGCTCTGCCTCGGAAAGAGCCACGCGCAGGCGCAGGCAGGCAGGGCCGCCGCCGTTGCGCATGCTCTGCTTGACGTCCTTGACGATCACGTCGCTGATGGGGTTATTGCCCGCTAGCAGCGAATCCTGAATGGTGCGCCATACCGCCTCGCGTTCCTGGCATTCGCCGGGCACCACCAGGGTCATGGTACCGTCCGGGTTGGAGAGCAGTTGCGAGTTGAACAGATACGATGCCACAGCGTCTTCCATGCTCACCGCCTCGACGGGCACTCGCACGGGAATCAGCGGGCTGGCCATTTTGGCGCGTAGCGCATCGAGCGTGCCTTCTTCATCCAGAAAGGCCATTTCGTGGTAAAGCAGCACGGGGCCGTTGCCCACGGCGATGACGTCGTTGTGGAACACGCCCGCGTCGATGGCGTCCGGGTGCTGTTGGGCAAACACCGTTTGTGCGTCCGTCAGCCCATGCTGGCGCGCCACCGCCTGGCTGGCTTCCAGGGTTTGCCTTGCAGGATAGCGTTTTGGCTCTTTTTCACCGCCAAACGCCTGACGCCCATACACGAACAGGTGCACGCCCGGCTCGCCGTATTCGCCGCATAGGCGGGTATGGTTGGCCGCGCCTTCGTCGGCAAAGGCGGGGGTGGCGGGCAGTACCGGGTGGTGGGCGAAGTGTTGTTCGTTGCGGAAAATCGCCTGCAGCACGCGGCCGGTGGTTTGCGGTTCTAAATAGCGGTGAAAGCTGGATTGCAGGTTGGCCGGCGTAAAATGTACCCGACTGTCCGGTGCATCCATGCTGGGCGTGATGGTACCCGCGTTGGCGGTCCACATGCTGGACGCTGAGCAGACCGCGCGCAGCAACTGAGGCGCCTCTTTGGCGGCGCGAGCCAGCACGTCACTATTGCTGCCGCTGAAGCCCAGATCGCGTAGCGCACTGATATCCGGCCGCTGCTGGGGTGGCAGAACGCCCTGGGCATAGCCCGCGTCCATCAGCGACTTCATCTTCAAGAGCCCCTGCAAGGCACCCTCTTTGGGGCTGGACACCAGGCCGCCGTGGCTCATGGAGGCGACATTGCCCACCGCCAGGCCCGAGTAGTTATGGGTCGGGCCGACCAGCCCATCGAAATTGACTTCCCTGACGCTGGTGATATCGATGGTACTCACAGGCTGACTCCTGGCGGCAGCGTGTCGGGCATTTCCAGGGTGTCGGCTTCCATGGACGCCACCGGGTAGGCGCAATAGTCTGCTGCATAGTAGGCGCTGGGACGGTGGTTGCCACTATCACCCACGCCACCGAAAGGGGCGTCGCCGGACGCACCGGTCGTCTGGCGGTTCCAGTTGACGATCCCGGCGCGAATGCGCAGCAGAAAATCGTCCCAATCGGTTTGATCACCGCCAATTAACCCGGCGGAAAGCCCGTAACGGGTGTTGTTGGCAAGCTGTAACGCTTCATCCCAGTCGCTATACCGGTGGATTTTAAGCAGCGGGCCAAAGTGCTCCTCGTCGGGCACGTCCAAGCCGGTCACGTCGATCAGCGCAGGGCTGAGCAGGCTGGTATCGTCCTGTAGACGCTGCATACGATTGATCACCGTGCCGCCCATGGACTCCAGCTCATCCTGGGCCTTGAGCAGGCCATCCGCCGCCGCCACGCTGACCAACCCGCCGAAGAACGGCGCGGGCTCTTCCTCGAACTGGCCCGCCACGTGCAGCTTGCCGATCGCGTCAGACAACGCGTCGATCAGCCTGTCACCGACTTCACCCTTTGGCACCATCAAGCGCCGCGCACAGGTGCAGCGCTGGCCGCCGGAAAGAAACGCCGACTGCAGAATGCTCAGCACCGCCGCCCGCTCATCTTCCACATCTTTCACCACCAGAGGGTTGTTGCCGCCCAGCTCCAGCGCGAGGATTTTATCCAGTTGACCGGCAAACTGCTGGTGGAGCATACCGCCCACCTTGGCGCTGCCGGTAAACAGCAGGCCATCGATATCCGGATTGCCCGCCAGCGCCTGCCCCACCGCTACGCCGCCTTGCACGAGGTTGATGACACCTGCGGGCAGACCGGCTTCCAGCCAGCACTGCAGGGTTAGATCGGCGGTCAGCGGCGTCTGGTCGCTGGGCTTGAAGACCACACAGTTTCCCGCCAACAGCGCGGGTACCATGTGGCCGTTGGGCAGGTGACCAGGGAAATTGTAGGGGCCAAACACCGCCATCACACCGTGGGGACGGTGGCGCAGCACGGCTTTGGCGCTGCCGACGTCTTTTTCCCGTTCGCCGGTGCGCTCATGGTAGGCCTTGAGTGAAAGCGCCACTTTACCGATCATTGCGCCCACTTCGGTGCGCGCTTCCCAGAGCGGCTTGCCGGTCTCGGAGGCAATGGCGACGGCCAAGGCTTCGCGGCGGGCGGTCAGCACCTCGACAAAACGCTCGACCAGCGCCTGGCGTTCGGCAAACGGCGTACGCGCCCAGTCGGGAAAGGCGCCGCAGGCCGCGTTGATCGCGGCGGCGACCTGCTCGCTAGACGCCTCGGCCCCCTGCCATAGCAGCGACGCGGAAACCGGGTCGTGCTTGGTCAGCGTATCGGCTTCGCCCGCGACCCAGGCGCCATTGATCAGTTGCTGCTGTTGGGCGTGCATGATTGTCTCCTAGACATTACCGAACGAATATCGAGCTCAGGTTTCCAGCAAGCGAACCTGGTCACCGGTGGTGACCCCGAGGCGTCTGGCTTCCTGCTGGCTAAGCACAATGGTGTTGTCGTGGGTGGGCGCGCGGCCTATCCAGCTGGCCGTGAAGCTGAGCATGTCGGAGGTGGCGGCCAGCCAGCGGCTGACGCTCTCGTCGGCGGCGTTATCGGCCACTTCCACCTGGCAGAGCCGGGAATTACGAATCGCGCGCACGTCCTCAATGTAGGCTTCCACCGTCGGGCCACCGTCGAAGATATCGATGTAGCCTTCCCAGCGCAGCCCTTCCTTCTTGAGCATTTCCAGCGCCGGACGGGTATGCCGATGCACCTGGCCAATGCAGGCCCGCGCCTCTTCCGACATGAAGGTGGTATAGATCGGGAACTTGGGCATCAACTCGCCAATAAAGCTCTTTTGCCCCAGGCCGGTCAGGCGGTCGGCTTCATTGAAATCCATGGGGAAAAAGTGCTTGCCCAGGCTTTCCCAGAAGGGGCTGGTGTTGTGCTCGTCAAATACGCCGCGCATTTCCGCCAGCACTTTATCGGGGAAACGGTCGCGGAACTGGGCGATAAACAGCCAGCGCGCCTTGGAGAGCAGCGCACCGTTGCGCAGGTGCTTGTTGGCCTCGCCGCGGTATTCCGGGCGCAGAAACAGCGAGCACACTTCGGCATCGCCGGTATGGTCGGAGCTCAGGAACAGCGTGTCGATGGTGCGATGCAGATCCAGCTGAACCGAAGAGTGTGCCAGGGTGCCCAGCCGATAGTTGTAAAACGGCACTTCACGACCTACCTGACCTTCAATGGCGCAGCAGCCGGCGAGTTCGCCGCTGTCGTCGTCTTCGAGCACGAAGAAATAAAGCCGGTCGTCGACCGGGGTGCGCTCTTCAAAGGCGCGGGCAGCGGCTTCAATCTTGCCGGCCAGGAACTCACGGTTGTCCGGCAGCGAGGTAAAGCCTACGCCGGCCTGCTGCGCAAGCGCCTGAAGCCCATCCAGATCGTCTCGGGCAATGGGTCGAATGCGCATTACATTTCTCCTTCATCGAGGGCGTCCACCGCGCTCGGCAGGGTCAACGGCGCTGCCAGCACCGCGCGACCCTCTTCAACGCCCAGGCGCTCGGCATGCTCGGGGGACAGCATCAGCTGACCGGTGGGCGACAGCGCATAGCGCGCCACAATGCAGCAAAAGCCATCCAGCTTCTGATTGGCAATCATCGCCGGTTCCGCATCGGGCAAGGCATGTTCGGGGCGAATTCGCACCGGATGCCAGGCGGCGCGACGGAACGTTTCCAGCTGCTCGCGCTCGGTCTTGACGATCGGCCCGGCATCGAAAATATCCACGTGGCGGGAACGCACGAAGCCTTCCGCCAGCATTTCTTCCAGAGGCTCCTCGTGAGCGGGGTGCTCCCGGCCAATGGCCGCCCGCGCCTGGGGGGTCAACAGCGGCAGGTAAAGCGGAAACTGCGGCATGACCTCGGCGATAAAGCTTTTCGAGCGCACCCCGGCAATATGATTCATCTCCTGGAAACTGCGCGCAAAAAAGTGCCGGCCGACGCTTTCCCAGAACGGAGATTCGCTGCGCGTATCCAGATAGCCGGGGAACGCCACCGCCAGAATGCGCGAAAAGCGCTCCGGATACTGGGCGATAAACATCAGCCGCGCGCGACGCAGCAGGCTTTCCGCGCTGGTGCCCTTGTAGCGGGGGTCAAGCGACAGCGCGCAGAGCAGCGTGGCATCCGAGACTTCGTGGGATAGCGCCAAGGTCTGCACTTCGCGGCGTACGTTGAGCTGCTGCGAGGCGTGAATCAACGTTTCCTGACGGTAGGTATAATACGCCTCGTTGGCGCCCGCCTGGGCGCGAATGGTCGCCGTCCCCAGGACTTCCTCGCGGGCATCGTCCGCCAACACAAACGTATAGTGCTCGTTGCCGGGGAACTCCACCTCGTCATTGAAGGCGGCCTCGGAGCGCATAATACGCTCCTCGAGCCGCTCGCGGTTGGCGGGCAGGTTGGTGAGCCTGGGCACCGCGTGCTCGGCCAGTTGCTCCAGCGCCGGCAGGTCCGCCATTTTTACCGGTCGAATTACCAGCATCCTCAACGTCCCCTGTGGTGTGGCTGCGTGCGGCTCGCTCATTCGGCGGCCACCAACCGCCCGATGGCGCGATCCAGACGGGCCATGCCTTCCGCAATGTCCGCTTCAGGGATCACCAGCGACGGCGCCATGCGCAGCACGTTGGGACCGGCAATCAGCGCCATCAGGCCTTCCTCGATCGCCAGCGGCAGAATGTCCTTGGCGCGGCCTTCGAAGGCATCCGACATCTGCGCGCCCATCAGCAGCCCCATGCCGCGAATCTCCTTGAACACACCATATTTGCGATTGATGGTCTCAAGATGTTCGCGGAACAGATCGTGGCGTTTCTTGACGCCCTCGAGCACCTCGGGGGTGTCGATGAACTCCACCGCCGCAAGCGCCACCGCCGACGCCAGGGCGTTGCCGCCATAGGTGGAACCGTGGGTGCCGATCGCCAGGGACTTGGCGACCGCATCGGTCGCCAGCATGGCACCGATAGGGAAGCCGCCACCGAGGGATTTGGCGCTGGTGAGAATATCCGGGGTAATGCCGTAATTTTTATACGCGTAGAGCTCGCCGCTGCGGCCCACGCCGGTCTGCACCTCGTCGAAGATCAAAAGCGCCTGGTGTTCGTCGCACAGGTCGCGCAGCCCCTGGAGAAAGTCTTGCGTGCCGGGCACGATGCCGCCCTCGCCCTGCATGGGCTCGACCATGATCGCGCAGGTGTCGTCGCCCACCAGCGCACGCACGCTTTCCAGGTCGTTGTAGGTGGCGTGCAGAATGCCGCCCGGCACCGGGCCAAAGCCCTGGGAGTACTTGGGCTGACCGCCCACGCTCACGGTAAAGAAGGTGCGCCCGTGAAAGGACTGATAGAACGAGATGATCTTGTCCTTGTGCTCGCCGTGGTGATCCACCGCCCAGCGGCGCGCCAGCTTCAGCGCGGCTTCGTTAGCTTCACCGCCGGACGAACACAGAAACGCCTTGTCGGCAAAGGTGCGCTCGACCAGCGCCTTGGCGAGATTGAGCGCAGGCTCGTTGGTGAATACGTTGGCGAGGTGCCAGAGCTTTTCGCCCTGGGCCTTGAGGGCATCGACCAGCACCGGGTGGCAATGGCCCAGGGAGTTGACCGCGATGCCCCCGGCGAAATCGATATATTCGCGCCCCTCCTGGTCCCACAAGCGGCTGCCTTCACCACGCACCGGAATGACCTGCTGCGGCGAGTAGTTGGGCGTCATGTAGTGATCGAAATCCTGACGGCTTGGGGTGTGGCTCATGGGACGCTACCTCCAGTGGAGTAAAGGAATGAAAACAGTATAAGGCGGCAACGCGGTTGGCCGCTTTCAGCAATGGGACGGCAAATTATGAATAGCGACGTAGGTTGGTACACGTGCACGTTTAAGCGAATCACCTTGAAGAATCCGATAACTGCCCCATAGTCATTAGCAAGCTACAAGATTGTGCGTCGCTTGGCGAGGCACGGCTATTTTCGACCAGAGGAGCAAAAGCATGCAGATTGATCTTAGCGGCAAGCACGCGATCATCACCGGATCCACCGCCGGTATCGGCTTTGCAATTGCCGAGGGGCTCGCCAACGCCGGGGCTGAGGTGGTCATCACCGGACGCACCCAGCAGCGCGTCGACGACGCCATCGCAACGCTCAAGCAGCACGCCCCCAACGCCAAGGCGACCGGTGTGGCCGCCGACCTGGGCACCGCCGAGGGCTGTCAGGCGCTGATCGACCAGCAGCCGGAGACCGACATCCTGATCAACAACGTGGGCATCTTCGGCCCGCAGGACTTTTTCGAGGTGGATGACGCCACCTGGCAGCAGTTCTTCGACGTTAACATCATGAGCGCCGTGCGTCTGTCGCGCCACTATGCGCTGGGCATGCGCGAGCGCAACTGGGGCCGCATCCAGTTCCTGTCCAGCGAGTCGGGCATCAACATTCCCAGCGAGATGGTTCACTACGGCATGACCAAATCGGCGCTGCTCTCGGTTTCGCGGGGTCTGGCGAAAGTATTGAGCGGCACCAATGTGACCGTCAACGCTATCCTGCCGGGGCCGACACGCTCCGAAGGGGTGCTCAACATGCTTGGCGAGATCGCCGAGAAAGAAGGCGTTTCCCAGCAGGAGGTGGAAGCGCGTTTCGTGCAGGAGAACCGCCCGTCGTCGATCATTCAGCGCCTGGCAACCCCCGAGGAAGTGGCCAGCATGAGTGTCTACGCGGCCTCACCCCAGGCCAGCGCCACCACAGGCGCCGCGCTGCGCGTGGAAGGCGGCATCGTCGATACGCTAACCTAAACGTTCCTCCCTCGGCGTCATGCCGAAATGGTGACGATAGGCGGTGGAAAAGTGTGCCCCCGAAGAAAATCCGGTGGCAAATGCGATATCGCCTACTGCCCGGTCGCTCTCGCGCAGTTGCTTGCGCGCTTCCTGCAGGCGCAGGTCGAGGTAGTAGCGACTGGGCACTGCCTGCAGGTACTTCTTGAACAGCCGCTCCAGCTGGCGCCGGGAAATCCCTAGATGCTCGGCCAGCTCCAGCGTCGACAGCGGCTCCTCGATATTGACTTCCATCAGCGTCACGGCATCCACCAGACTCTGCGGCGCGTGGCCCAGGCGGCTGCGCAGCGGCACGTGCTGACGTTCGTCCGCCAGGCGAATGCGGTCGCAGACAAATTGCTCGGACACCTGCTCGGCCAGGCGTGCGCCATGATGCTCGCCAATCAACGTCAGCATCATGTCCATGGCGGCGGTTCCGCCCGCGCAGGAAAGCCGGTCGCGGTCAATCTCAAACAGCTGCTGGGACAGCGTGACCTGGGGATAGGCCTGGGCAAACGCATCGAAGCGCTGCCAGGGCAGCGTGGCGCGGTAGCCTTCGAGCAACCCGCAGCGGGCCAGCACCTCGCTACCGCCGGCCAGCCCCCCAAGCTTCACCCCGCGCCCAAGATGCCCGCGCAGCCACTCATTGAGTTTGGCAGGCAGTGCATAAGGCAGCGGGGTCGGCGCGCAGACCAACAGCAGATCCAGCGGGCCAAGCGGGTTTTCAAGCGCGTGCTCGGCGAGTACTGAAAGCTGCGCGCCGCTGCGCACCGGTTCGCTATTCATACTCAGCGTCACGGTGTGATAAAGCATTTGCCCGCTGAGCTGGTTGGCCATCTGCAAGGGTTCCAGCGCGCTGGCATGGGCCAGCAGCGAAAACCCCGGCAGCAGCACAAACGCGACCCGCCGTCGCGAGGCGGCATGGGGAGAGTTGACTGCGCTATGCTGCATGGGAAACCGCCGTGACGAAAACAAACCGCCATCTTAACCAATTGGTCGAGTAAAGGCAGCGACGGCGTCGCGGGGAAAAAAATACGCCGTGCAAATGCAAAAACGCCGGGCCAAAAGCCCGACGTTCTGCGATGACGCAACGCGCGTGTAGCGTCAGGGCCATACGCTTATAGGTTGACCACATCAAACTCGACCAGCGTGTCGACGTCGGCATCGTAGTCGACGTCGTCACGCTCAAAGCCAAACAGCTTCAGAAACTCGTGCTTGTAGCCGGCGTAATCGGTGATCTCGAACAGGTTGTCGGTGGTCACTTCCGGCCACAGATCCTGGCAGGCCTGCTGGATATCGTCGCGCAGCTCCCAGTCATCCAGGCGTACGCGGCCCGCCTCGTCGGTCACCAGCTCGCCGCCCTGCGGGGCGTAGAGCCGCTCGCCGAATAGACGGTTGAGCTGATCGATGGTGCCCTCGTGGACGCCCTGCTCTTTCATGATGCGATAGACCATGGCGATATACAGCGGCATGACCGGAATGGCCGCGCTGGCCTGGGTGACCACAGACTTCAGCACCGCCACGTTGGCACCCCCACTGGTCTCTTTCAGCCTGGCATCGATTGCCGCGGCGGCACGGTCCAGGTCTTCCTTGGCTTTGCCGAGGGCACCGTGCCAGTAAATCGGCCAGGTGATTTCCGTGCCGATGTAGCTGAACGCCACGCTGCGTGCGCCCTTGGCCAGCACGCCGGCCTGGTCGAGGGCGTCCATCCACAGCTCCCAGTCCTCGCCGCCCATCACGGTGATGGTGTCGTCGATTTCCTGCTGGGTGGCGGGCTCCACCTCGGCTTCGATAATGGCGTCCTTGTTGGTGTCGATCGCCGTCGCCCGGTAGGTCTCGCCAATCGGCTTGAGGCTCGAACGCTTGAGCTCGCCGCTATCCGGCAGCTTGCGTACCGGGGATGCCAGCGAATACACCACCAGGTCGATTTCGCCCATGTCCTGCTTGATCAGCTCAATGGCTTTTTGCCGCGCTTCGTGGGAGAACGCATCGCCGTTGATCGACTTGCTGTAAAGGCCTTCCTGCTTGGCGAACTTGTCAAACGCCGCACTGTTGTACCAGCCTGCGGTACCGGGTTTGCTCTCGGTGGCCGGTTTTTCAAAGAACACGCCCAGGGTATCGGCCCCATAGCCAAACGCAGCGGTGATCCGCGCCGCCAGGCCGTAACCGCTGGAAGCCCCGATCACCAGCACCTTCTTGGGCCCAGCGCTTTTATCCAGGTTGCGTGCGCGAGTGGCCTCGATCTGCTCGCGAACGTTCTGCTCGCAGCCGACCGGGTGGGTGGTCGTACAGATAAAGCCGCGTACTTTGGGTTTGATAATCACAGTGAACCTCTTCTTCGCCATAACGTGTTCGGTGTCGCACCGTCTATGAGTGACGCCATTCTAGCGGTCTCGGGCGGCGCTGTCCGCTATTGAGCTTATTGACCTTTCGCGTCAGGATATCGTTTTACCCAGACCGCCTGCGAGGCTTTATCATGAACGCACAGCAGCTAGTCGATGAACGCGGTGATTTATGGTTGGCGCTGGCCCCGCTGTGGCTGGATCGCGAACCCAGCGAGCGCGACTATGCCCAGATGGTAGAGGTGGTAGAACGTTATCAGATGTCGTTTAAGGAATTGGAGTGGATGTTCCGGCTGGAAATGGCCCCGGTCATGGCCCGCTATCAGCTATCGATTGCCAGCGAATGGCGGCAGTTCAACGACCGCAAACTGATGCAACAGCTCGTCGGTCACAATTTACGTTTAACGGGCTGGCGTCGCAAAAGCTGGGCGCTGTTTTCCGGGCTGACCACAATGATGGTGCGCCACCGCTGGAATGAGCTGATGAGCAGAGTGATGGTCGCCCGAGGCGAGACCTAAGAAACCTAAACCTCGTCCAGGGCGCGCTCCAGGCGCAGTCGGAGTTCACGGCCATGGTCGCGGGGGCCGAAGCGGGCAATCACCTTGCCGTCGCGGCCGACCAGAAACTTGGTGAAGTTCCACTTGATCATGCGGGTGCCCAGCAGGCCGGGCGCCTCACGCTTTAGCTGCACAAACAGTGGATGGGCCCTAGGGCCGTTGACGCAGACCTTTTCCATCAGCGGAAACGTCACCCCGAATTGCTGTTCACCAAAGGTACAAAACGCCTCGGCACTTTCCGGCGACTGCTTGCCAAACTGATCGCAGGGAAACCCGAGCACGGTGAACCCCCGGTCGCGATAGCGCTGATAAAGCGCCTCCAGCTCCTTGAGCTGTGGCGTAAAGCCGCAGCGACTGGCGACATTGACCACCAGCAGCACCTGTCCCTGCAGCGCCCGCAGGTTGAACGGCTGCCCCGTATGGGTATAACAATCCTGATCGTAAAGTGTCATATCTCGCCTCCCCCCGGAACGCCTGACCTGACCATCGCTTACCATGCCATGTCTGCACCCTAGGCACCAGTTTACAACGCCTGGCAGGATCCCCCTAGCCCATCGGGCCCGCCACAACGCGCAGCGCCAGCGCCAGCAGCAAGACGCCGGTAATCCGATTGATCCAGTGGGCGCGCTGCTGAAGCCAGGGCAGCACCCGCGAATGGGACAGCGCAACGGCCACCAGCACGTACCATCCGCCGTCGATAACCATCGCCGTCACCACGATCAATACTTTGCCGAGCAGGCTCATGTCGGGTGTCACGAACTGGCTCAGCAGGGCAATGAAGAAAATGATCAGCTTAGGGTTGCCCAGCGCCACCAGCACACCTTCCTTGGCAGCGCGAGCGCTTGAAGTGACCACCCCCTGTTGCTGCATGGCCCCTGCGCCACCCGCGCGCAACGCCTGGATACCCAACCACCCCAGGTAGGCGGCCCCCGCCCAGGTAATCAGTTGAAAGAGCGCGGGGGACTTGGCGATCAATGCGCCCAACCCCAGCACGGTCAGCAGCGCATAGGCGCCCACCCCGCCGGCATGGCATAGCGCGGCCGTCATGCCGACCAGCCTTCCACCCCCCAGGGTATGGCGCAGCACCAGTGCCAGGCTCGGCCCTGGCGACATGGCCCCCATGGCGCATACCGCCGCCAACGATAACCATAGTGAGAATGGCATATAGGTCTCCTTGCTCGTTTATTATTCCTTTTGCCGCCGGCAGATAGCGACGCGCACAGTGTACCTCACGTCCATCGGGTCGACGCCTGCGCGTGCGCAAATAACGCTGTTAGCATGATACGCTGTTGGGTAAACTTTGGCCTTTTGATAATGCCTCTGACCTGCAGAGGTGATTGCTGATTACAGGACGTCAACATGGGTAGGGCTTTTCAGAACCGTAAAGAATCCATGGCCAAAACGGCCGATGCGAAGACAAAAGTCTACAGCAAGTACGGGCGCGAAATTTATGTCTGCGCCAAGGCGGGCGGCACCGATCCCCACAGCAACCTGACGCTGCGCGGCCTGATCGAGCGTGCCAAGAAAGACCAGGTCCCCTCGCACGTCATCGACAAGGCGCTGGATAAAGCCAGCGGCGCCGGCGGCGAAGATTTTTCCACTGCGCGCTACGAAGGCTTCGGCCCCGGCAACGCCATGGTGATCGTCGAGTGCTTGACCGACAATCCGAACCGCACCTTCGGCGACGTGCGCGGCTGCTTCACCAAGACGAAGAGCAAAATCGGCACCCCCGGCAGCGTCAGCCACATGTTCGATCACTGCGCGATCTTCGCCTTTGCCGGCAGCGACGAGGAAGCCGTTCTGGAAGCGCTGATGGAAGCGGACGTCGATGTCACCGACATCGAGCACGAAGACGGTCGCATCACCGTTTTTGCGCCGCACACCGACTACGCCAAGGCCAAGCAAGCACTGCTCGACACCTTTGGCGAGATCGACTTCGACGCCGACGAAATTCAGTTCCTGCCGCAGACCACCACCCCGCTGGAAGGCGACGACGTGGCGATGTTTGAAAAGCTGCTCGGCATGCTGAATGACCTGGACGACGTGCAAAACGTCTACCACAGCGCTGAGCTGCCCGCCGAGAGCGAGTAACTCCTCGCGTCAAACGGGCGGCGTCAGGCTGTCTACGGGGACAAAAATCCAGCCTTCCTCCGCCGGCATGGAGTCCGGCGGCCAGGCAACACTCTGCGCGGCATGACGCAGGCTCCAGGCCAGCAGCGCACACAGCCAGGCATCCTGGATATCCTGCTGTTTCGGGGTTGGCTGGTGCAGCATGGTTTCAAGCGTTGCGGGCATGTTGACGCGTTGGCGCAGGGCCGCAAACGCCGGGGAGCGTTTGGCAGGCGACGGGTAGCCTTCCACCACGGTCAGGGTCCGGTCGTCGCTTAGCCACTGGCCGCACGCGGCAATATGCGGGGCAAAGCGCGCCAGCAGGTGCATGCCTTTGGTGGCCTGGCTGCCGATCATATCCTTGATCGGCGAAAGTGGCGTGATCCCCCGCTGAAACAGCCAGCGCTCCGTCTCTCGATAAAGATAGGGATTTTCCTGGGAGCGGCCGAGCGCACTCACCGCGTCACCCCGTGCCAGCGCCAGTAGCGCGCGTGGCAACGCCAGCGGCGTATCGATGGCCATCACCACATGTTCGGCGCCCTGCGCCTGATGCCGACAAAGGCCGAGCAGGCGGTCGATCAGGTCGCGGCTGTCTCTCGCCTCATTGAGCGTCGTGCGCAGATTCCCCCGCCACGGTGTCCCAACCAGATTCAGCGCGTCATCCAGCACCACCAGCGCATCGCGGCTGGCGGGGTTGGCGTCGCAGTTCCAGCCACCTACGTCCCAGCCCACGTAATACACCGGTTGAGAACTCCCCGTTGGAAGCGGCACGGCCTGCTCCTGATGCTAATAAAAGAGCGGCCATTCTATGCGATATGGCCGCTCCTGTTCACTCAAATGCGTTTAAACGACGGCGTCGTTAGAACGTCAGGCAGATCTTGCCAAAGTGCTTACCGGCTTCCTGATGGCGGAAGGCGTCGGCGATCTCGGTCAGCGCAAACTCACGGTCGATCACCGGCCGCATGCCGTTGGCCTCGATGGCGCGGGTCATCTCGATCTGGTCGCGACGGCTGCCCACGATCAGCCCTTTCAGGGTGGCCTGTTTGGCCATCAGCTTGGCGGTGGGAATCTCGCCTTCGCGGCCGGTCAATATGCCAATCAGCGCGATGTGGCCACCAATCTTGACCGCGTCAATCGACTGCGGCAGCGTGCCTGAGCCACCGACTTCCACCACATGATCCACGCCCTCGCCTTCGGTCAGCGCCTTGACGGCCTTGCCCCACTCGGGCGTTTCCTTGTAGTTGATGGTGTGCTCGGCGCCGAGCTCACGCAGGCGCGCGAGCTTCTCGTCGGACGACGACGTGGCGATCACTCGCGCGCCCATCATTTTGGCAAACTGCAGCGCAAAAATGGACACGCCGCCGGTGCCCAGCACCAGCACGGTATCGCCGGCTTTCAGGCCACCGTCAACGACAAGCGCACGCCAGGCGGTCAGCCCGGCGGTGGTCAGCGTGGCCGACTCGGCGTGGCTGTAGCCTGCCGGCTGGTAGGTAAACGACGTGGCTGGCGCAATCACCTGCTCCCGCGCATAGCCATCGATGCCATCGCCGGGGGTCGTGCGGAAATCACCGACCCGCGCGGGGCCTTCCAGCCAGCCGGGGAAGAACGTCGACACGACCGGATCGCCAACGGCGAATTCCGTCACGCCCTCGCCCACGGCATCGACAACGCCTGCGCCGTCCGACATGGGAATCCGGCCATCGTCGGTAGGGATCATCCCCGCCACGACGGCATAGTCATGAAAATTCAGCGAGCTGGCGTGCAAGCGCACACGAATTTCGCCGGCCCCCGGCTCGCCGGGTGCGGCTTGATCGACCACGGTCAGTTTATCGAGACCGCCGGGTGCTGTCAGTTGAATCGCCTGCATGAAAACCTCTCGGTTGGAATGACTGGTACATTAATCGTTGGGGCGACCGGCACCAACATCAAGGCCAATGAATCCACCCGACTGGCGACGCCACAGACGCGCGTAAATACCGTCGCGGGCCAAAAGCTCGGCATGGGTTCCGCTTTCCACCATACGCCCCTCATCCACCACGATCAGCCGGTCGAGCATGGCAATGGTCGACAGCCGGTGGGCAATGGCAATCACGGTCTTGCCCTCCATCAGCGTATCGAGCTGTTCCTGAATAGCCGCTTCCACTTCGGAGTCCAGTGCGGAGGTGGCTTCGTCCAGCACCAGAATCGGCGCGTTCTTGAGCAGCACGCGGGCGATGGCAATGCGCTGACGCTGGCCCCCGGAAAGCTTCACGCCACGCTCGCCGACGTGCGCATCCAGGCCGCGCCGCCCCTTGGGGTCGACCAGATCGTTGATGAACGTATCGGCGTGGGCGCGGCACACCGCCTCCCAGACATCGTCATCGTTGGCATGCGGGCTGCCGTAGCGGATGTTGTCGCGCAGCGAGCGGTGCAGCAACGAAGTGTCCTGGGTCACCATGCCAATCTGATGACGTAGGGAGGTCTGGGTGACCTCGGCGATGTTCTGCTCGTCGATCAGAATCCGGCCGCCCTGCAGGTCGTAAAAGCGCAGCAGCAGATTGGCGAGGGTCGACTTGCCCGCCCCGGAGCGGCCAATCAGGCCGATTTTCTCACCCGGCGCGATGTTCAAGCTCAAGCCATCGAACACGGTCTTGTTCTCGCCCTTGGCCTGGGCATAGCCAAAGCGCAACCCTTCAAAGGCAATTGCCCCATGGGGCACGCGCAACGCCTTGGCATTGTGCGCATCGCGCACCGTCGGTTCCTGGGCAATGGTATTCATGCCGTCCTGCACCGTACCGATGTTTTCAAATAGGCCGGCGACTTCCCATAAAATCCAGTCCGACATGAAACGAATCCGCATGACCAGCGCGATGGCAATGGCAAGCACACCCAATGAGATCGCGTCCAGGTACCAGGCACTGATCGCCATCCCAGCTGTGCCCACCAGCAGTGCCGTATTCAGCAGTGTCAGGCACACGCTCATGATGGTGACAAGGCGCATTTGACGGTGCACGGTGCCCATGAAACCTTCCATGGCGTCCTTGGCGTAGCCCTGCTCGCGCAGGGTATCGGCAAACAGCTTGATGGTCTGGATGTTGCTGTAGCTGTCCACTACCCGGCCGGTCATCTGCGCCCGGGCATCCGCCTGGGCCATGGAGACATCGCGCAGGCGTGGCACGAAAAAGCGCATGATCGCCAGATAGCCCACAAGCCAGATCCCCAGAGGCAGCAGCAGCCAGGGGTCGGCACGGCCCAGTAAAATCGCCGCACCGGTGAAGTACACAATGGCATAGACCAGCAGGTCCATTACCTTGGTGACGGTTTCGCGAATCGCCAGCGCCGTCTGCATGACTTTCTGCGACACCCGCCCGGCAAACTCGTCCTGATAAAACGCCAGGCTCTGGCTGAGCATATGACGGTGCGACAACCAACGACCAATCATCGGGTAGTTGCCGAAGATGCTCTGGTGGGTCACCAGCGACTGCAGCAGTACCAGCAGGGGCAGGCCAATCAGCACCATCACCCCCACCCCGGCCAGCCAAGGGCCGTTTTCGGCCCAGAAATTCGCCCGCTCGACGTTGCCCAGCCAGTCCACCAGCTCGCCCATATAGCTGAAAAACACCACCTCGGCGGCGGACACCAGGCCAGTAAACAACGACATCAGCAGCAACAGCGGCCACACCGGGCGGGAAAAGTGCCAGATAAACGGCGCCAGGCCCTTTGGCGGGGTGGCCACCTCGCCTTCGGGGTAGGGATTTACTCGGGTTTCAAAGTAACGAAACAGCGGCGTGAGCAGTCGCGAAAGCATGTAGGTCCTTACGTTACTTGTGAGCCGAGGATGGCGGGTGGCGCGGGCGTCGAACGTCAGTAGGGCTGGGGCGGCTCCGGGTAGTCCTCATCGTCATCGCGCATCCGCGCCTGTCGCTCGGCTTCTTCCTCTTTAGCGTCGTCGATCACTTCCATGAGTTCACCGACGTCGGCAATGTGATTATCGAAATCGAAGTGGCCGGTCAGTTGGCTATCCGGATGCAGCTCGCCGGATTCGTACAGCGCCCACATTTCCTTGCCGTAATGGGTGGTCAACAGCTCAGGGGCAAAGCGCCCGAAATAGTCGCGCATATTGTCCACATCGCGGTAAAGCATGGCCGCGGCGCTGTTGTTGCCGGCGGCGTCCACCGCCTGGGGCAGGTCGATGATCACCGGGCCTTCGCCGTCCACCAGTACGTTGAATTCCGACAGGTCGCCGTGAATCAGGCCAGCACACAGCATGCGAATCACATCTTGGATGACCTTGGCGTGATAGCGCAGCGCCTGCTCATGGGTCAAGGTGACGTCACCCAGACGCGGCGCCACCACGCCCTCGGCGTCGGTGATCATTTCCATCAGCAGCACGCCGTCTACAAAGCCGTAAGGCTTGGGTACGCGCACATCGGCGGCCGCCAACCGATAGAGGGCATCTACTTCGGCGGTGAGCCAGGCCTGCTCCTGCTCTTTTTGCCCGTAACGGGTTTTCTTGGCCATCGCCCTGGCGCGGCGGCTGTTGCGCTCTTTGCGCCCTTCCTGATACTGCACCGCCTGCTTGAAGCTGCGCTGCTTGGCTTCCTTGAACACCTTGGCACAGCGTTCTTCGTCACCGCAGCGCACCACATAGACCTGCGCTTCCTTGCCGCTCATCAACTGCATCATGACTTCATCGATCATGCCGTCATCGACCAGGGGCTGTAATCGTTTAGGGATTTTCATGGGTCGCTGCGTTGGCTCCTCTTGTTACGAAAGCGTTACGAACGCTCAGCTATGCGCTCAATGGCGAATGCGACGAACGCGGAAGGCTCGCCCTTTTAATTTATCCCGCTCAAGCTTGGCCTGCGCCTGCTGAACCACCTCGCGGGCGACCGCCACATAGGCGCTGCGTGCCTGCACGCTGATTTTACCCACCTGATGCCCCTGGATTCCGCCTTCGCTGGTCAGGGCGCCGAGAATGTCACCCGGGCGCAGCTTGTCTTTCTTGCCGCCTGCCAGCTGAAGCGTCGCCATCGGCGGCTGGAACGGCGTGTTACTGCTGACCTTGGGCAACGGCTCGGTGGCCAGGCTTTCGCCCAGCACGTCGGCCAGCCGTTCGAGACGATAGGCCTCCTTAGGGGTTACCAGGGTGCAGGCAATGCCGCTCGCCCCGGCGCGCCCCGTGCGGCCTACACGGTGGACGTGAACGTCGAGTTCCCGGGCGATCTGGTAGTTGAAGACGGCGTCCAGCTGGGCAATGTCCAGCCCGCGAGCCGCCACATCGGTGGCGACCAGAATCGAGGCGCTCTGGTTGGCAAACAGCACCAGCAGACGGTCACGATCTTTCTGCTCCAGACCACCGTGGAGCGCTACGGCGCTGAAGCCAGCGTCTACCAGCCGATCCGCCACCGCCTGGGTTTCCCGCTTGGTGTTGCAAAACACCACGCTGGTGGTGGGCTGATTGACCAGCAGCAGCTGCTTGAGTGCGTCAAAACGGGCCTCCTCGTTGGCCACGCTGTAAAAATGCTGCTCGATGGTGCTGGCGTCGTGCATCTCGGCGACCTTGACCGTCACCGGATCGTGCATGACGCCACGCGTCATCGCCGCCAGGTCGCCGGACGTCTGCTCCTCGGGGAACGTCGCGCTGAACAGCAGCGTCTGGCGATCCGCCGGGGTGTAGGCAATGATCGCGTCAATCGAGTCCTGAAAGCCCATGTCCAGCATGCGATCCGCTTCATCCAGCACCAGCGCCGTCAGCGACCCTAGCGTCAGGGAGCCTTTGCGCAGGTGCTCTTCGATGCGCCCCGGCGTGCCCACCACGATGTGTGCACCGTGTTCCAGGGAGGACAGCTGCGGCCCCAGCGGCGCCCCACCGCAGAGCGTGAGGATTTTCACGTTGGGCATGGCGCGGGCCAGGCGGCGTAGTTCCTCGGCCACCTGATCAGCAAGCTCCCGGGTGGGGCAAAGCACCAGGCCCTGCACCGCGAAGGCCTCAACGCGCAGGCCGGCCAGCAATGCCAGACCAAAGGCCGCAGTTTTACCCGAGCCGGTCTTGGCCTGGGCCATTACGTCGCGGCCGGCCAGCATCGGCGGCAGGCTTTGCGCCTGAACCGGCGTCATCTGGTGATAACCGAGAGAGTCGAGATTGCTGGCGAGTGCGCTAGGCAGCGCCAGGGATGCAAAAGAAGTGTCTGACACAGAAATTTCCTGAAGGGGCGAAAATGCCCTGCAAAGCATGAGCGGCCTGAATGCCTCGCACCATACCAGAAAGTGCCTCGCCCCGCGCTGTTGTCATGCGGCGATAGGCGCCAGCTGCGCCTGGCTGAGCGCCATCAGGTCGTTTGGCGCCAGCTCGATTTCAAGGCCGCGACGACCCGCGCTGACATACAGCGTAGCAAAGCGCTCGGCGGAGGCATCAAGAAAGCTGGCCAGGCGCTTTTTTTGGCCCAGCGGGCTGACGCCGCCCAGCACATAGCCGGTCGCACGTTCGACCTCCGCGGGGGCGGCCATGGTCGCCTTCTTGGCCCCTGCCGCCTTCGCGATCTGCTTCAAGCCCAGCTGTTTATCCACCGGCACCATGCCCACCGCCAGCTGTTTGCCGTCGAGCTTCACTACCAGGGTTTTAAACACCTGGGCGGGTGGAACGCCTAGCTTCTCCGCCGCTTCAAGTCCGAAGGACTCGGCGGCGGCATCGTGTGCATAGTCGTGAACGTGAAAGGCAATGCCCGCGTGTTTTGCGCTGTTAATCGCCGGTGTCATGGATCCGTCTCTGTGTTGGTGGGCGCGTCACGTCCTCGAAACGCTTGGCCCCGTCATGTGAATGATCAGGTGGCCAGGGTGATGCTGGTCACCGGTCGCAGGTTGCGCGCTTTGCAGTGCTGCTCGACGCTTTCGACAATTCCTTCGGCATTATCAATCTGGCGCTTGTCGACCTGGATGTCCACCACCAGGAAGCTGCCCACCTGTGCCAGGCGCACGTCGTCATCGGCGATATCGAAATCGGCCACTTCCTTGACCACATCCTGGCGGACGCTGCCTACCGGCTCGCCAAACATCAGCTCGCGCAGGGCCCCGCGCACCATGCGGATCGGCATGGGCAGGAAGTAACCGGCAATCATCAGCACCATCACCGGGTCGGCAAACCGCGCATAACCCGCCCATGGGGTCAGCGTCAGTCCCCAGGTCAAGGCGAACCCGAGCATGACCGCGGCGCTTAACCCGGTATCCATCTGCCACTGGCGCAGTTCGGCGGTGAGCAGCGAGGAATCGGCGATGCGCGCATAGCGCTTGAGCCACCACCAGGTCAGCAAACAGCCGCTGACATTGACGGCCCCGAAGATCAGCGCCAGGTCGAGGGTCACGACCTGCCCTCCGTGCACCAGGCTCCACAGTGCCGACACCAGCGAAAACAGACACACCAGCGCAATCACTACGCCTTTGAGCAGTACCGCCAGCGGCTCTACCGTCAGCCGCCCAAAGGGATAGTGATCGTCAGCCGGTTTGCGCGCCTGCTTGAGCGCCAACAGCGAAAGCGAGGCCAGCACCAGGCTGAGCAGCGAATAGCCGCTATCGAACAAAATGGTGATCGATCCGCTCGCTAGGCCAAGCACCAGCCCGGCCAGGGCAAACAGGCCGGCCGATAGCGCCGATAGGCGTAGCGCGCGGCGCTCAGCGATAAAGGGGGTCACGGGGGCTCCGTTTAGTTCGTGGGGAGGGCCCATGATAACCGACGGCGCTGGCGCAGCGTTGAAATAGTTTTAGTGGCAAAAACCGCCAACGCCTTCCAAGCTATTAAAAAGCGCTAAATAAGGAGGTACCAGGACACGCCATCTCAACGACACAGGCAAGTGTCATTAGGGCGTAAGACGCACCTGCCAGTGTCGATGTTGCCGTCAACCACGGAGTGAATGCCACGATGGTACGACTCGATAAGAAAGCAGCCAGGCTTTACGTGCTGGACACCAATGTCCTGATTCATGACCCCGCCGCGCTCTACCACTTTGACGAGCACGATGTCGTTATCCCCATGACCGTACTGGAGGAGCTGGACAAGCACAAAAACGGTATTCGCGAAATCGCCCGCACGGCCCGCCAGATCAGCCGTACCCTCTCGGATTTAACCAGCCAGGTCACCTTCGACGAAATTCAGCAAGGCATTCCCATTCCCCGCATTACCGGCGAGTCCGGTCGCCTCCATTTTCTCTGCTACAACGATCTGCAGTCCTTCAGCTCGCTGGACGACAGCCCGGACAATCGCATTCTGGCGGAAACCTGCCGGCTGCGCGATGAACGCCCCGATGCCTCGGTCATTCTGATCACCAAGGACATCAATCTGCGGGTAAAGGCCGCGGCCTTGAAAGTCCCCGTCGAGGATTACCTGAACGACCGCGCCTTCGACGACAGCGACGCGATGATCGAAGGCGCCCAGGTATACACCTCTGCTGGCCCGCACGGCGCCTCGCTTTGGGAAGCGCTTAACGTGGACGTGACCGTCGAACGCATCGACCATCACACCTTCTACCAACTAAGTGGCGACATGCCGCGCCACTGGCACGTCGGCATGCTGGTGTCGGATAGCGAAAACGGCGCCGAGTTCGAGGCGATCATCCGTGAGCTTTCACCCTCGTCGGCGCGCCTCCAACTGCTGACCAACTACCGCCATCACGCCGGTGTATGGGGCGTTCACGCCCACGACAGTCGGCAAAACTTCACCCTTAACCTGCTGATGGATCCAGAGATCGACCTGGTCACCATCGCGGGCAACGCAGGCACCGGCAAAACCTACATGACGCTGGCCGCCGCTTTCCAGCAGACCCTGGATCAAAAGCAGTTCGAACGCATTGTGTTTACCCGCGCGCCGATTCCCATGGGCGAGGATATCGGCTTTCTACCCGGCACCGAGGAGGAGAAAATGTCGCCGTGGATGGGGGCCTTCCACGACAACATGGATAACCTGCTGCGCAATGAAGAAGGCGAGTCCACCTGGGATAACGGCGCCACACGGCAGCTGATTGGTTCACGTGTGCAGATCCGTGCACCGAGCTTCATGCGCGGGCGCACCCTCAACGACACCTTCCTGATCATTGACGAGGCGCAGAACTTTACGCCCAAACAGCTGAAATCCCTGGTCACCCGGGCCGGGCGCAATACCAAGATCGTCTGCCTGGGCAACGTCGGACAGATCGACACGCCTTACCTGACCGCCAATACCTGCGGCATGGCCGCCGTGGTAGAGCGATTCCGCGACTGGCCACATGCCGGGCATATCACGCTGAAAAGCGTCGAGCGTTCACGCCTGGCCCTGGCCGCCGAAGAACTGCTTTAAACCTATCTTTGCATCAGGCCCGTGCCTTCCGCCATCGGCGGGAGGCACCTGTCATACTGCTCCAATCGGCTCGTTCATCACGGTTTTATCACGCCTGACCGCCGAGGTCGGGGTCGTCTTCAGGAGGCCTGAGGGTATCGTCATCGCCTTTCCAGGGATGCTCGCTCCCCAGGGTGTCGGCGGCGTAGGCATTGCGGGAGCCCTGGGGGCGCGCCTGGCCGATGGTGGTGTCCTGGCGGGTCTGGCGCTCGAGTTCGCAGTTGATCTCAGCGCCCAGCAACACTACAAAGGCCGAGAGCAGAAACCACAGCATCAAGACCACTACCGCCCCGAGGGAGCCGTAAAGTTCGCTGAAGTTGGCAAAGTAGCGCACATAAAGCGACAGGCCGGCCGACCCCAGCAACCATAGCAGCGTGGCCACCAGGGTGCCGACGCTCAACCACTCCCACCTGGCCGAGCGGCGGTAAGGCGCAAAGCGGTAGAGTAGCGCAATGACCGCACTCATCATGACCAGCAGCGCCGGCCAGCGCATGAAATCGATGACGCGATCGAACGGCGACGCCACCGCCAGGGCATCGACAAGCATCGGCACCAGCGCAATGAAGCCAAGCGTCAGCAGCGTCATGCCGATCAGCCCGAACGTCATGGCGGTCACCAGCAGCCCTAGGCACCAGACGCTGCGCTGCTCTCTCTCACCGTAGACGACGTTGAGCCCGACAATCAGCCCGCTGACGCCTTTCGAGGCAATGAACATGGCGATCAGCAGGCCCACCAGCGCCGCCATTTCATTACTCGAATCAATGCCGTCCACCACGTCCTGAGCCTGCTCGTCGATGAGTTTGGCGGCGTCGGGGGGCATCAAGCGAATCAGGTTATAGAGCTGCTGGCTGGCCTCGCTAGGATCGAAAAACAGCCCCCAGATCGAAATAACGGCGGCAATGGTCGGAAACAGCGCCAGCAATGCATAAAAGGCAACGCCCGCCGCCAGCAGCATGATGCGGTCGCGCCGTGCCGAGCGCATGACCCGCCAGACAATATCGTGCCATCCCGCCCTGGGGATTTCGTTGGGCAGCTCGGCTTGGCGGCCACGCGAAGATCGAAACATGCCGACTCCTGAAAACGCCTTAGCAACGCGGATACGACGGCTGTCGTCAGGCACTCAGCCGCTGCAGCAGCCAGCGGCCGATATCACTTACCTGCTGCGGGCAAAGCGAATGGGCCATGGGGTACTGGCGATAGTTGACCGCATAGCCCAGGCTCGACAAGCGGTCTGCTCCGCTTTTGCCCAGACTTTCCGGCACGATGGGGTCAAAGCTGCCGTGCTGAACCTCGACCGGGATCTGCGTGTTCGCCTCGGCCAGTGAAATGCTGTCAACGGTGGCAAAGTAGCTCGACATGGCCAGCAGCCCACCCAGCGGCTGCGGGAAAGAAAGCGCTGCGTGATAGGCCACGGCGCCGCCCTGGGAAAACCCGGCCACAATGATCCGCTGACTGTCGATGCCCTGGTCAATCTGCTCCTGGATGAGCCCCTGCACGCGCTCGGCGGATACTTTCAGTTGATTTTCGTCCACGCGGCGGCCGAGATCCATGGCCAGAATATCGTACCACGCCGGCATGACCATGCCGCCGTTGATGGTGACCGGCAGTCGCGGTGCATGGGGCATGATAAAGCGCACGTTTGCGCTGCCAGGCAAGCCTAACGCCGGCACCAGCGGCTCGAAGTCGTGTCCGTCGGCACCCAGGCCGTGCAGTATGAATACGCACGCATCGGCGGGCTTGCCGCTTTTCGGTTCGATGATGAGTTCGCCAGGCGCTGTCATGATCATCCATTCCTTACTTGAAAACGTCACCCTAGCGCAAAGCAACGGCCGGGGCGAGTCATGTGGCTATTTTTCATACGCATACAAAAAACCCCGCATGGGCGGGGTTTTTTAGCTCATCAGCGCTAACCGCTGATGGCAGACATCAAGACGCTAGCTTATAGCGCTTTGATGTTGGAAGCCTGAAGGCCTTTTTTACCCTGAGTGACGTCGAAGGAAACCTTCTGGCCGTCTTGCAGGGTTTTGAAGCCGTCAGCTTGAATTTCGGAGAAGTGCGCGAACAGGTCGTCGCCATTGTCGTCCGGAGAAATGAAGCCGAAGCCTTTAGTGTCGTTAAACCACTTAACAGTACCAGTTGCCATGATCGAAATCCTCGATTAAGCGTATTTAGAGCCGGGTAATACCCGAGTTGCAGTGGGTAGAACAAGAAACTTTCACCAGACTCAACGCTTGCGGCGCTTCGATACTGCTGACTACGTTCGACTTGCTAACCTACTGCCGAGAAGAATGCGCCTTGTTTCAGCACACGTCAACACTGTGACGTAAAAAAATGTCAATACGATGACCGTGCCGATAATATCCATCCGGCCGCCTTTTCGGCGATCATCAGCGTCGGTGAATTGGTGTTGCCGCTGGTGATCGTCGGCATCACGCTGGCATCCGCCACGCGCAGGCCACTGACGCCGCGAACGCGCAGTTGGCTGTCGACCACGGCCATCGGGTCGTCTTTCCGCCCCATGCGCGCGGTGCCCACCGGATGAAAAATGGTCGTGCCGATATCCCCGGCCAGACGCGCCAGCTCATCGTCGCTCTGGTATTCGAGGCCGGGCTTCACTTCTTCGGGCTGGTACTTGGCAAAGGCGGGCTGCTCAGCAATTTTTCGCGTGACCCGCAAGGAATCAGCCGCCACCTGGCGATCCTCCGGCGTACTCAGGTAATTCGGCGCTATCGCCGGTGCCTGGCGCGGGTCGCGGCTTTTAATCCTGACCGTCCCGCGGCTGCTGGGATTCAGGTTGCACACGCTCGCCGTAATCGCGGCGTACGGGTGCAGCGGCTGGCCAAAAGCCTCCAGGCTTAACGGCTGAACGTGGTACTGGATATTGGCGTCGTCATACTCCTCGGAGCTGCGGGTAAATATGCACAGCTGCGACGGCGCCATGCTCATGGGGCCAGTACGTTTAAGGGCATATTCCAGGCCAATTTTGGCCTTGCCTATCAGGGAATTGGCTATCGTGTTGAGCGTCTTACCCCCCTGAACCTTATACACCGAGCGGATTTGCAGATGATCCTGAAGGTTTTCGCCCACCCCGGGCAAGGCGCTCACTACCTCAATACCGTGCACGGCCAGCAGATCAGCGGGACCAATGCCGGAAAGCTGCAACAACTGAGGCGAACCAATCGACCCGGCAGACAGGATCACTTCCTGCTGGGCCTCCACGCGCAGCGTTTCACCGTTGCGCACCACTTCGGCCCCCACACAGCGGGGCGTTGCGCCATCGTTAGCAAATAAGAGTTGATTGACATGGGTCGAGTGCCAAACGGTAAGGTTATGACGCTGTCGCACCGGCTTCAAAAACGCTTTTGACGTATTCCAACGCCAACCGGCGCGCTGATTGACCTCGAAGTAGTCCACCCCCTCGTTGTCGCCGCGATTAAAGTCGCGCGTCCGGGGAATACCCGACTGTGCCGCCGCTTCAGCAAAATCATCCAGCACTTGCCAGCTTAGCCGCTGCTTTTCTACCCGCCATTCACCGCCGTGGCCATGGAAGTCGCGGTGCTCGGCATCGGCATCGCCACCTTCGTCCAGACGATGATGGTGTTCGTGCTTGATAAAATCAGGCAGGCAGTTTTCCCAGCGCCAGGTATCGTCGCCGGTCACCTCGGCCCAATGGTTATAATCCCGCGCCTGGCCTCGGATATACAGCATGCCGTTGATGCTCGAACAGCCGCCCAGGGTCTTGCCCCGCGGGTAAATCAACGAGCGACCGTTGAGCCCTTTATCCGGCTCGGTGCGGAACATCCAGTCAGTGCGCGGGTTATTGATGCAGTAAAGGTAACCCACCGGAATATGAATCCAGTGGTAGTTATCGCGCCCGCCCGCCTCGATCAGCAGTACCCGATGATCGGGGTTGGCGCTCAATCGATTGGCCAGCAGGCACCCGGCGGTACCTGCCCCCACGACAACGAAGTCAAAGGTGTTGTTTGTTGTATCGGTCATGAGCTGGCTCCCGCAACGCGTCGGCGTTTACTTGGCGGTGGGCATGACGAAATCAGCCCCACCATCGATCGAGTCGGACCAGCGCTGCATGATCGACTTCTGCTTGGTATAGAAGCGCACGCCTTCTTCGCCGTAAGCATGGGTATCGCCAAACAGCGATCGCTTCCAGCCACCGAAACCGTGCCATGCCATGGGCACCGGGATGGGCACGTTGATACCCACCATGCCCACCTGAATGCGACGACCAAACTCCCGTGCCACGCTGCCGCTTTCAGTGAAACAGCTGACGCCGTTGCCGAACTCATGGTCGTTGATCAATTGAATGGCAGTCGCCGCATCGGGCACCCGCACGCAGACCAGCACCGGGCCGAAAATTTCTTCTTTGTAGATCGTCATATCCGGTGTGACATGGTCAAACAACGTACCGCCCATCCAGAAACCGTCTGCGCAGCCGTCGCCGGTCTGGGAAGCGTCAAACTCACGCCCGTCGACAAGCAGCTCGGCCCCCTCTGCCACGCCCTTGTCGATGTAACCGGTAATGCGCTGGTGCGCTTCCCGCGTCACGATCGGGCCCATTTCGGCGTCCAACTGCATGCCATCTTTGACCTTGAGCGATTTGGCGCGCTCCGTAAGCGCAGGGACGACCTTGTCGGCGACGTCGCCGACCAGCACCGCCACGCTGATCGCCATGCAGCGCTCCCCCGCCGAGCCATAGGCGGCGCCGACCAGAGCATCAACGGCCTTATCCAGATGTGCATCGGGCATCACCACCATATGGTTTTTCGCCCCGCCGAGCGCCTGAACACGCTTACCGTGGCGGGCACCGCGCTCGTAAATCAGGTTGGCGATGGGCGTGGAGCCGACAAACGACAGTGCCTTGACGTCAGGGTGATCCAGCAGCCGCTCAACCGCGTCTTTACCGCCCTGCAGCACGTTGAACACACCATCAGGCAAACCGGCTTGCTTGAGCAGGTCGGCAATCATCAATGAGGCGCTGGGGTCCAGCGGGCTCGGCTTGAGGATAAACGTATTACCCGTCGCAATGGCCACAGGAAACATCCACATGGGCACCATGACGGGGAAGTTGAACGGCGTAATCCCCGCTACTACACCTAGCGGCTGGCGTACCGTCCAGTTATCGATGCCGGTGCTCACCTGCTCGGTATAGTCGCCCTTCATCAACTGGGGAATACCGCAGGCGAACTCGACAATATCGATACCCCGCGCCACTTCACCCTGGGCATCGGTAAACACCTTGCCGTGCTCTTTGGTGATCGCCTCGGCCAAGGCATCTTTATTGGCGTTGAGCAACTCCAGAAACCTGAACATCACCCGCGCGCGGCGAATGGCCGGCGTATCGGCCCAGGCAGGAAACGCAGCCTGGGCGGCGTCCACGGCGGCATTCACATCGTGCTCACCGGCTAACGACACGCGCCCGCTAACCTGGCCCGTCGCGGGATTAAACACGTCCTGGGCATCGCCAGTGCCCTGGCTTACCTGGCCATTAATAAAATGCTGGATAGCGGTGGTCGTTGTGGTGGTCATGGAAGCAACCTTTATAAGTATCGTGATAGTTAAAATAGCGGTAACACCAGATTAACCGCCTAACGGGGGCAATCAATTGAGTAATTTTTAACCACGATATAAGCTTGATTAATAACAATGCGCATCAAGAAGGTCGCCCATGCAGGAATACGCCACACTACGGGCGTTCGTGGCGGTTGCCCGCGCTGGCAGCGTGTCACGCGCCGCCGAGCAACTGCACCTCACCCAGCCCGCCGTAAGCCTAAAGTTGAAGCAGCTTCAGGCCAGCCTGGGGCTCGCTCTCTTCAACCGACGTCCTCAAGGCCTGAGCCTGACCGCCGACGGCCTTGCTCTCCTGCCGGCCGCCGAAAAGGCATTGGCCAGCGCCAGCGCTTTTGAACAAACCGCCAGCGCCCTGCACAGCACGCTGCGCGGCAAACTGACCATCGGCACCATCGTCGACCCCGAGTTTATTCGTCTGGGAGCTTTTTTAAGCCGCCTGATGCTCAGGGCGCCACAGCTGGAAACCGAGCTGCACCACGGCATGAGTGGCCGCGTACTGACGCGCATTGAAAAGGGTGAGCTGGACGTGGGCTTTTACCTGGCGCCCCCGGGTGAAGGTACCGGCCACTCGGCGCTGGCCTGGCGAGAGCTGACCCAGTTTGACTATCACGTGATTGCCCCTGCCGGCTGGGAGGCGCGGCTGGCAGACACCCGCTGGACGTCTCTGGCCCGTCTACCGTGGATCGTCACGCCCCCCGACTCCGTCCACCACCGGCTCCTTCACCATCGCCTGGCCGACGGCGGCATCACGCCAAACCGTGTCGCCCAGGTCGACCAGGAAGCCTGCATGCTCGATCTAGTGCGCGCCGGCGTGGGCCTTAGCCTGGCACGGGATGCCCTGGCCATGGCGGAACGTCAGGAGAGCGGCCTGGCCGTGGCGGAGCATGTTCGCCTGCCCTGTTCACTGGGCCTGATTTGGCGACACGATCGTTCCGTCGAGCCACCCATCGCCGCCGCGCTAAAAACCCTGGACGACGTATGGCCCCCACGCCATGGCCAGGTTCAATGAGGAGATAGCGATCAACTGTAAGGAAAGTGAACTACCCGACGACTTAACAACTCAGAATTGGCAACGATATGGTTCACCTCCCGGGAGTCGACCCCATGATGCAACATCTATCACTTCGCCCCCTTGCTCTGGGGATCGCTACAGCCGCCCTTGGCATCACCAGCACGTCGCTGCAGGCCGAAACACCCGCAGAAGCGGTATTTGCCGGCGGCTGCTTCTGGTGCATGGAGCCCCCTTACGACCGCCAGCCCGGCGTGACGGCGACCATCTCCGGCTATACCGGCGGCGAGCTGGAAAACCCCACCTACGAAGATGTCAGCAGCGGCGACACCGACCATATAGAAGTGGTCAAGGTCGAATACGACGCGGACCAGATCAGCTACGAGCAGCTGCTCGAGATTTACTGGCGCAATATCGACCCGTTCGCGGTCGGCCGGCAGTTCTGTGACCAGGGCGACCAGTACCGCTCGGCGATTTTTTATCAGAATGACGAGCAGCGCGAGCTCGCCGAAGCCTCCAAAGCCGAGATGGAAGACCGCTTCGACGAAGAAATTGCCACCGACATCTTGCCCACCGAGACGTTCTGGAAGGCCGAGGAGTACCATCAGGACTACTACGACAAGAACCCCGTGCGCTACAAGTTCTACCGCTTCAGCTGCGGCCGTGACGATCGCCTGGAAGAGATATGGGGCGACGAAGCCGGCGGGCCGACATTCGACTAATCGAGTCTTTATCGCCCTATAGGGTTTGCCTATTAGGCAAAGTCGACGGTTTTCTACTATAGTGCCTCCAGTACGAGTAGACCGGTCGTCTAGCTTGATGATAGATTTGGACGCCTCGCGCCGACTTCTGCATTGATTCAGACAATACTTGCTTGATTGGACGCGGTTTTAAAAAGTATTGATTCAACGCGTTGATCTAAAGATAGGAGATCTTATGAGCAACAGCATCACCACGGTAAACCCCACCACCGGCGAAACGCTCGAAACCTATGCGCTAATGAATGAAAGCCAGGCGATTCAGGTGGTTGAGGCCAGTCACCAGGCATTTCTCGATTGGCGTCTCAAGTCTCTCGACCACCGTGCCAAGGTGGTCAAAGCCATCGGCGAGGCGCTCAAGGCGCACAAGGAAGAACTTGCCGACTTCATGGTCAAGGAAATGGGCAAGCTGCCCTCGCAGGCCTATCAGGAAGTCGACCTGTGTGTAGGCATCTGCGATTACACCGCCGCGCGCGGCCCGGAATCGCTGGCCGATGAGACACGTAACCCGAGCAACGGTGAACGCGGCATCGTGACCTATTCGCCGATGGGCGTCATCTACGGCATTCAGCCGTGGAACTTCCCCGCTTATCAGGTCGTGCGCTATTCGATCGCCAACATCATGGCGGGCAATGCCGTGCTGCTGAAGCATGCCGAATGCGTTACCGGTAGCGGCCTGCTGCTCGAGAAAATCTATCGCGAGGCGGGCCTGCCGGAAAACGTTTTCCGTACGCTGGTGATTTCCCACGACGTCTCCGATCAGGTCATCGCCCATAAGGCGGTGCGCGGCGTCACGCTGACCGGCAGCGACGGTGCAGGCCGCAAGGTCGCCGCCAAGGCCGCCGAGCACCTGAAAAAGACCGTGCTCGAACTGGGCTCCAACGACGCCTATCTGGTACTCGACGACGCTGACCTGGACGTCGCCGTGGACACCTGCGTGATGGGTCGTGTCTACAACACCGGGCAAACCTGCGTGGCCGCCAAACGCTTTGTGGTGACCGAGGCCAACTACGAGGCCTTCAAGGAGCGTTTCGTCGAGCGGATGAACGCCCTGCAGGTGGGCGACCCCACGCAAGACGGCACCGATGTCGGCCCCATGGCGCGCGTCGATTTACGCGACGACCTCCATGAGCAGGTGGAAGAAAGCGTACGCCAGGGCGCGACGATTCTATGCGGCGGCCAGAAGCCCGACGGCCAAGGCGCCTTCTATCCGGTCACCGTGCTGGATAACGTCACCCCCGGCCAGCCCGCCTACGATGACGAGCTGTTTGGCCCGGTGGCGGCCTTGATTCGCGCCAAGGATGACGACGATGCCATGCGCATTGCCAACGACAGCCGTTACGGCCTCGGCGGCGGCATTATCTCCAAGGATGTGAAGCGTGCCACCGAGCTGGCCAGCCAGTACTTCGATACCGGCATGGTATTTATCAATGGCTTTGGCGTGGCCACCCCGGAAATGCCGTTTGGCGGCGTGAAGGATTCCGGCTACGGCCGAGAGCATGGCGGCTTCGGCATGCACGAATTCGTCAACGCCAAGTCAGTCATCGTCGTCAAGGAATAGCTTTCGCTAAGTAAGACTTGATGCAATGACGAAAGCGCCGCAGGTTTAGCCTGCGGCGCTTTTTAGGTACAACGAATTGTCAGGTATTTTTTAGCGTTCGGCGTTGCCAGAACTTCAACAGCAGCGCCAGTACGACCCAGGTCACAAGGGCCGCAATCACGTCGTCCAGCACAATACCCAAACCGCCATCAACATACTCGGCCAGGTGAATCGGTGGCGGCTTCAAGCCATCGAACAACCGGTAAACCGCAAACGCCAGTAGCATTACCAGCGGCTGGCGTGCGGCCGTTAACCCGATGACGGCCAATGGAAAGGCGACATATTCATCGGCAACGATACTGCCATGATCAAGACCCGCGTAATGCCATGCAGCGACGTGACATACCGGCACCGCCACCACCAACAGCACCGCGATCCCCGCTGCCTGATAGCCAACGGGCCTGCCCAGCAGCCACCACGCCAGCGGGATGCCAATCAGCGAGCCGAAAGTGCCCGGGGCCATAGGGGCCAACCCCAGACCAAAACCGGTGGCAACCCAGAAATTGAGTGTCTCGAGCATCAACCGGCCTGCTGGGCTTGTTGTTCAAGCTCGCGGGCCATGTCAGGCGATAATTCAAGGGCGCTTGCCAACTGATCGAGCCAGGCGCGCTCCATGGGGTTTTGTTCGTCGGTCACGGCAACGCTGATCAGGTACATTTCCCGCGCCGCCTGGGGTGAATCCGCTTCACTGGCTAGTGCCTGGGCGTCCAGTGGTGCCTTTAGCTGCCGCTCGACCCAGTTATGCATGTCCTGATCAGCGCCCAGTTCGTCAATCTGCTCGGTGATCAGCGCCTGTTCCTGCTCATCAATGTGGCCATCGGCCCGGGCGGCCATGATCATCGCTTGCAGCAACTCCAGGCTGCGGCGCTCCTGATACTCGCCGTCCAGCACGTCGACGCGTTCGCCTTCGGCGCTTGCCTGGGACTCGCCGGACGCGTTCTTACTGGCTTGAGAGCTCTGCCAGGCCTTCCAGGCGAGCACGCCCACCCCGGCAATGGCGCCATACTTGAGCGCTTTACCGCCCAGCTTGCGACCGCGCTTGGAACCCACCAGCATGCCCATGGCACCGCCACCCAGCAGGCTTTTCATGTCCACCCCGCCGGAACCGCCGCCCTTGGCGCCCTGGCTACCGCCACCGAACTGCTTGGAGAGGCCGTCGAGCATGCCTTTGACATCGACACCGCTGCCTTTTTGGCTGCCTCCTGACTGCTGCATGAGCTGCTGGAGAATCTTGCTTGCATTCATGGTTCCACTCCTTTGAGTTAAACATCTGACCACGGTGATTGAACGGATAGTACCGCGCTAGGCTAGGGCGTGCCCTGGAGCGCGATGGTGCTCCCCTGGCGGCTGGCCAGCACGTCTATACGGACTGGCATCTGCTCCTTGAGTTCGCTGACGTGGGAAATAATCCCGATCATCCGCCCGCCCATCTGCAGTTCGCTGAGCATGGCAATCGCCTGGTCCAGCGCATCCTGATCCAGGCTGCCGAAGCCTTCGTCGATAAACAGCGTATCAAGCTGGATGCCGCCGGCGTAGGCCTGAACCACGTCGGAAAGCCCCAGCGCCAGCGACAGCGCGGCCATGAAGGATTCGCCGCCGGACAGCGTTGCCACCGGGCGGTTCCTGCCGGTGTAGGTGTCGGCGACATCCAGTTCCAGCCCCGAAGCTTTATTGCCTTTGGAAGGATCCTCGCGCCGCACCAGCTGATAGCGCCCGCGGCTCATGCGCACCAGCCGTTCGGAGGCCTGGATCAGCACGTCGTCCAGCAGCACGCCGAGCACGAAACGCTGCAGGCTGATGCGATGCCCGGTACGCCCGTTGGCCACCTCGCTGAGCGTTCCCCACACGCGATACTGCGCCTCCAGGTCGGCTTGAGCGGCCTGGGCGGCGTCGAGTTTCTTGCGTGTGGCATCCAGTTGGGCAACCCGCGTCGCCAGCTGCTGATAGGTCTGCTGGTGGGCCTGCTCCTGGCGCTTGGCGTCGGCGACGTGCTCAGCCAGGGCGGGCAGGTCCGGCGGCGTTTGCCCTTCAAGACGGGCCTGGTTGGCCTCCAGCTGCCCCTCAAGCTTGGCCTGCTCACGCTGAAAGTCCGTCACCGTGTCTTGCAGTTGCTTGTGTTCGGCTTCGCTAAGCCGGGCCTGGTTAAAGGCAGCTTCATCGTCAAAGGCGCTATCGGCCAGCGCTTGCTGCCAGGCTTGCCGGGCCTCGTCGAGCGCGCTTTCGGCGTGGACTTCGCGCTGGCTGACATCCGCAAGCGTGGTCTCGGCGCGGGCCAGCGCGGTTTGCGCTTGCTGCGCCGTTTGCTGGGCGAGTTGCCAGGCGCTGTCGGCCGCCTGGATAGCGGCGCTGAGCTTGGCCTGATCGGCCTCCAGCACCTCAAGGGAGGCGTGTTCGCCAAGCGCCTCGCGCAACCGCTGGCAGTGGGCGTCCTTGTCGGCCAGCTGCTGGGCGAGCCGGGCATGGTGCTGCTCGGCCTTGATCAGCGTCTGGCGAGCCTGCTCGAACGCCGCGCGCGCTTTTTTCACATCGGCTTGGGTCACCGGTGTCTGTTCAGCGACGGCGGGTGCCGGATGCTCGCGGCTACCGCATACCGGGCACGGTGCATCGGCTTCCAGCCGCTGGGCGAGCAGCGCAGCCTGGCCCTGGTGCCAGCGCATTTCCTGCTCGGTGGCATGCTGCTCGGCGGCCTCGGTGACCGGCCGCTGGCGGCCGATCTCGGCGCTGGCCTCCGCCACCTGGTCGGCGAGCCGGTGGCGCTGGGCGTCGAGCGCGGCCAACTCCTGGCACTGCTTGACGGCCTGCTGCAGCTGGAACACCTGCTCGCGCCAGGCGGGCAGCTGTTCGGCATCGGGCCTGGCCGCCTCGAGGGCACGCTGCGCATCGGCCTGCGCCGCTTGCCGCTCGGCCATGGCCTGCTTGGCCTGGGCGCGCTCGTCGCGGGTCGCCCGGGCCGTGTTAAGCGCCGCCTGCAGCTGCTGATACGTCGGCGCCAGCGCCTGGGTTTGCCCGTGGGCGGCCAGCCGTTTTTGCGCCGCCTGTATCTCGTCCTTGCGGTCGAGCAGCGCTTGTTTGGCGGCGTTGAGCGTGGCCTGCTGATCGAACGCCGCCTGAAGCGTCTGGCCCTGACGCTCGGCCTGCTCAGCGGCCTCGCGGCGTGCCTTGGCGTCCAGAAACGTCTGCTCGGCGGCCTGGCACTGGGGCGCCAGGGTGCGGCGTTCGTCTTCCAGGGCGGCGTCGCTGTCCACGTCACTGGCCTGCAGGATGCCCTTCACACGCTGGCGATGGTCGTTCACCTCGCGTTCGATCTGATTGGCCTGGGTGCGCAGGCGCTCTTCAATGCGCTGGAAAATCTGGGTTTGGAACAGCTGGGAAAAGATTTTTTCACGATCTTTGGACTCAGCCAGCAGCAGCTCGCGGAATTTACCCTGGGGCAACACCATGACTTGCCGGAACTGGCTGGCGTCGAGGCCTATCAGGCCCTGAACCTGGGTCGTGGCATCGCTGACGCTTTTGGCCACCAGGCATTCGCCCTGCTCGCCGTCGGCGGTGAGCCGCCAAAGCTGCGCCTCGGCATTTTGGGTGGTGGTGCCTTCGCCGCGCGCCTTGGGGCGCGCCTGCTGGGGAACCCGACGCACCCGGAAGGCCGCACCGCGCAGGCGGAAGTCCAGCGTCACCTCGGTGAGCCGCGTTGCCGCCGCCTGATCGCAGCGCATCTGGCTGGCATCGCGCTCATTGCCGGTGGTCTGGCCATAAAGGGCAAAGCACAGCGCGTCAAGAATCGAGCTTTTGCCCGCCCCCGTGGGGCCGTTGATCAGGAACAGTGGGCTTTGGCCGAGCGCCGCGAAATCAACGGTTTCGCGCCCGGCAAAGGGGCCAAAGGCCTGCATGGACAAACATAGCGGCGTCATTGTCCGGCCTCCTGGTCGCGGCCAAGCTCGCCTATCAGTTCGCTGATCGCTTGGGCCTGTTCGTCGCTCATGGGCTCGCCGCTGGTCTGGGTAAAGAAGTCGCTGAACATATCCAGCGCGCTGAACTTAAGCCGCTCGCGGTCAAGCGTCTGTTGGCCACGCCCTTCCAGCATGCCGGGCTTTTCCAGATGGAGTACGTTGGGGTAGACCTCGCGCAGCTTGCCCATGGGGTCAAGGATGGCGTGGCGGTCGGTCAAGCGCACCAGCAGGTAGTCGTCGGCGTCGGCATCCGTTCGCCCCTGGTCGATCAGCGCGTCCAGCTCGCCCTCCAGCACGCGCACGTCGCGGCGGGGGGCCAGCGGAAGGTGTTCAATCCCGGTGACGCCGCTGGCGTCGATATCCACCAGGGTAACCCCTTTGCGCTGCCGGGCTTCGGAAAAGCTGTACTTGAGTAGCGAACCGCTATAGCGGATATGCTCGCCGCCTCTATACTGCGGGCCGTGCAAATGCCCCAGCGCCACGTAGTCGAAGGCCTGCATGGGCTCCCAGGCCACGCTTTCGGCGCCGCCCAGCGTCAGCGGCCGCTCGGAATCCGAGGCGCTGCCACCATCCACAAAGCAGTGGCTCATCAGCACCGTGGGGCGAGCGGAGTGGCGCCGGGCGTTGATCCGCTCGACCAGGTAACGGTGGGCGCCGTCGAAATCGCGCACGTCCACCGATAGCTGGCTGCGTACGTACTCCGGATCGGCGTAGGGGATGCCGAAGACATCCACCTCCACGCCGTTGGCGGACAGCGTCACCGGCTGGTCGCAGTCGCGCAAATCCGACAGGATATGCAGCCCGGCCTGGCGCAAATGGCGCGCGCCAAAGCCTAGCCGCTGGGCGCTGTCATGGTTGCCGGAAATCATCACCACCGGCAGGTTGCGTTCGCTGCACAGCGCCGTCAGTACGTCATCCAACAGTGCCACTGCTGAAGCAGGGGGCACCGAGCGGTCGTAGATATCCCCGGCGATCAGCACCGCCTCGACGCCTTCGCGGTCGATGATATCGACCAGTTGATCGAGTACGTAACGCTGGTCATCCAGCAACGACAGGTTATGAAACAGTCGCCCCAGGTGCCAGTCAGCAGTATGTAGTAGGCGCATGGCAAACTCAGCAGAAAAACCTAGGGGCATCATACCAACCTCACTACCGAAACGCCCCGCTCGAAGCGGGGCGTTTTGCTTGAGGCTTGAGTTATCCTTTAGCTAGCGGCGAAACGCCTCCGGATAGCTGGTCAGATCAACGCCCCACATCATCGGTAGCAGGAAATAGACCGCAGCGACGATCAACACCAGCGCCAGGATATTCAGCCCGAAGCCGTTGCGTACCATCTCGGCGATCTTGATTTTGCCCGTGGCGAAAATAATCGCGTTGGGCGGCGTACCCACCGGCAGCATGAAGGCGCAGTTGGCGGCCATGGCCGCGGGCACCATCAGTACGAAGGGATGCACGTTGAGCGCCAGCGCCAGCGACGCCAGCACCGGCAAAATCATCGTCGCCGTGGCGGTATTCGAGGTGATCTCGGTCAGGAACAGTACCATGGCGCTGGCCATCAGAATCACCAGCAGGAAGTTGACGCCTTCCAGCACGCTCATCTGCTCGCCGATCCACTCGGCCAGCCCCGAGGCGCTGAAGCCCGCCGCAATCGCCAGACCGCCACCGAACAGCAGCAGGATGCCCCAGGGCACATCCTTGGCCACCTCCCAGTCCAGCAAGCAGCCGCCGCGACGTTTGGAGGGAATCAAAAACAGCGCAATGGCCGCGACCATGGCAATCATGGTGTCGTTGATGCCGGGAATATTGAGCAACTGCCCTTCCCATAAAAACGAGCGCGTGATCCACATAAAGGCGGCGAACAGGAACACGGCCAGCACGGCTTTTTCTTCAAAGCGCGTGGCGCCCAGGGCCTGCTTCTCCTTGTCAATCACCGCCTTGCCCCCAGGCAAATCGGCAAACCTGACGCGATAAACTACCTTGGTCAGCAACAGCCAGGCCGCAAAGAGCAGAATCACCACCACGGGAAAGGCGAAGAACATCCATTCGGCAAAGGAAATCTGAACCCCGAACAGCTCCGACACGGTGGCCGCCAGGATGATGTTGGGCGGCGTGCCGATCAAGGTGCCCAGGCCGCCGATGGTTCCGCCGTAGCCGATACCGAAAATCAGCGCCTTGCTGAATTTATCGATATCCTCGCTGTAGTCGCCATCAGTTTTGCTCAGTTCCTGGGTGACTTGATACACAATCGCCGTGCCAATCGGCAGCATCATCATCACCGAGGCGGTGTTGGACACCCACATCGACAAAAACCCGGTGGCCGCCATGAAGCCAAGCACAATGCGATTGATACTGGTTCCCAGCAGGCCAATGATCACCAGCGCAATACGCTTGTGCAGCCCCCATTTCTCCATGGCCAGGGCGATCATGAAGCCGCCCAGGAATAGGAAGATAATCGGGTTGCCGTAGGCCGCTGTCACCCGACTGCTTTCCAGCACCCCGGTGATCGGCAGCAAGACAATGGGCAGCAGCGACGTGGCCGGAATCGGGATCGCCTCGGTAATCCACCACACCGCGACCCATAGCGTCGTGGCCAGCACCATGCGGCCTTCAAAACTCAGGTCGGCGGGATGAAAGAACAGCACCACAAAGGCGAACAGCAGCGGGCCAAGCAGTAGCCCTACTTTTTGCGGTTTTGTATACGCCGGTGGACGCGACTCAGGGCCCGCGCCATTATTGCCAGACGCACTACCGCCTCCCGAACCGCCCGTGGTAGGCAACGCGCACAGTAACAGGGTTTTTGCCTGCTGGTGGGAAGCCCAAAGCTGGTTCCACACCGTCATCATTCCATTGCTTAGCATACGACGTACTTCGCTCACCGAAAGTGTGTAAGGTTATGAAGAATACACACGACCCACCCATAGCAACTGGAATCGCCAGGGCACGCGCCTTCTTCGGCCCCCGTTTTCCATGCCCCTGCGCCTGGCGTCCAGTGATTTATTCGCTATTAATACCAAAGTATAACGACTTTAGTTTAATTCATAAGCATTACCTCATGGGCCGGATCGCCATTCGGCCGGTATGTTAGCTTGCTGATTTCATCGTCATTCCCCCCAAGGAGCGCCGTATGCTAGACCGCTGGACCATGCCCCTGACCCACCGCCCCCTTGAACGGCTTGCCCATCGGCTTACCGGGCGTGCCACGCCCGACCAGGTGACCTTTATCGCTTTCCTGATCGGCATCAGCGCCCTGCCACTGCTGGCTTGGGAATACTACGGCCTCGCGCTGGTGGCCGTGGTACTCAACCGCCTGGGTGACGGCCTGGACGGCGCGCTGGCACGGGTAAGCGGTCGGTCGAGTGAGGCAGGCGGCTTTCTGGATATCGGCCTCGATTTTGTGTTTTACGCCGCGGTGGTGCTGGGCTTTGCTCTGGCCAACCCGGCGGAAAACGCCCTGGCGGCAGCGCTGCTGCTGTTTGCGTTTATCGGCACCGGCACGTCGTTTCTGGCCTTTGCCATTGCCGCCAAACAGCAGGCCATCGAGCGTCCCCACTTTCCCAACAAGGCGTTCTACTATCTGGAGGGCCTGACCGAAGGCACCGAGACCGTTGTCGCCCTGATGCTGTTCTGTCTGTTTCCAGCGCACTTCACCACCCTGGCGGTGGTATTTGCCGTTGCTTGCCTGATCACCACGGCCACACGGCTATGGGGCGGCTACTGGACGCTGCGCCGCCATAAGGCCGGTGCTCAAGGCACCGCCTGAAACCGCACGCTATGTGCGCCAGCGAACCGACGTAAGCCCCTGGCAGGATCATTGTCCCGGTAAGTCATCAGCGTTTTTTGCGGCCTGTCGAGCCCACTTTCACCGGGATGGTATCTGTGAACCAATATGTCCGTTTTGTGCGTCCGCACCATGCGTTTGCCGCGCCGTGGGATTCGACGCTGCCCGTCAGGGAAGAACTGTTCAGCGCAGAGCGGCTTGAACAGCACGCCGGCAGCCTGGCGCATGCCCAGGCAGTGACCGCCACGCCTCCCAAGGTAGTGTCGCTGACACGCCGGCTCAACGATAACGCCGCCACTCTGCTGAAGGCTTACCGCGCCAGTGCCAAAGCACTGGCAGAGGGCCGCGATATCGTGCCGGCCGCCGCCTGGCTGCTCGACAACTACCATCTGATCGAAGCCCAGATTCGCGAGATTCGCGGCGACCTGCCCCCTGGCTATTACCGTCAGCTGCCCAAGCTCGCGAAGGGCCCGTTTGCCGGTTATCCAAGGGTTTTCAGCATTGCCTGGGCGTTTGTGGCGCACACCGACAGCCATCTCGACCTCAACACGCTGCAAACCTTCATGACCGCTTACCAGCGCGTTCAGCCGCTGACCATCGGCGAGCTATGGGCCTTGGCGATCTCGCTACGTATCGTGCTGATCGAGAATTTGCGCCGCCTTGCTGACCAGATGATCAGCGAGCAAACGGCACGGGACGACGCCGATACCCTGGCGACCCGGTGGATGAAGCCTGCCGAGAAGCAGACGGGGCAGGAACGCCATACCTTTCATCTCGAGACCGACAGTTTCACGTTCCACACCGGACCGCTGGCCGAGCCCTTCACCGCGCAGCTCGCCAAACGGCTGCGCGGCCTGGACCCGCGCAGCAGTCCGCTGGTGGGGTGGCTGGATGAGCAGCTCAGTCGGCGCGGTGAGACCATCGATGACATGGTTCAGCACGCCCAACAGCGCCAGGGCGCGGCGAATGTGACCGTGCGCAATATCATCACCAGCATGCGCTTCGTGTCCAGCATCGACTGGGCCGAGCTGTTCGAAAGCATCAGCCCGGTGGACACACGGTTGCGCCAGCAGAGTTGCTTTGCAAAGCTCGACTTTCCCACCCGCAATCAATACCGCAGCGCCGTCGAGCAGCTTGCCCGGGGCTCGCAGCATACCGAGCTTGAGGTGGCGGAAGCGGCGCTCTACTTATGCCGCGAGGCCATGGCCACCGCCGACTACCCGATAGAGGCGGCGCGGATGGGTGATCCCGGCTACTTCCTGATCGGTTCCGGCCGTGCCACGCTGGAAAACAAGATTGGCTTCGAACCCTCCGCACGTCAGTGGCTGCGCCGCACGCTGATTCATCACGGCATGCGCAGCTATTGCGTGATGATGGCGGCGGTGACCCTGAGCCTGATGACGCTGGCCGGCAGTGTACTGCTCTGGCTCCCGCTGCCGCTCGGGGAGGCGCCGCTGGTCTGGCTCATGCTGCTGGGCATGGTGGGGTTTTTACCCATTGTGGACGTCGCCACCCAGATCGTGAACCGGCTGATCATTCACTGCATCGACGCCCAGCCGCTGCCCGGCCTTGACCTCTCCAAAGGAGTGCCGCCCCGGCTTCGAACTCTGGTGGCCGTGCCCACGCTGATGACCGGCGACGATGACCTGCGTGAACAGATCGAACGCCTCGAAGTGCATCATTTATCCAGCGGTGACGGGGCGCTTGCCTATGCGCTGCTGCTGGACGGCGTTGATGCCGACCAGGCGGAACTACCCGGGGAGGCGGCGCTGCTGTCCGCCGCCCACGCCGCCGTCGAGCAGTTGAACCTGCGTTATTGTCCCCAGGCGTCCGGCAGCGACAAGCGCTTCTTTCTGCTCCATCGGCGCCGTTTATTCAACGCCGCTGAAAACACCTGGATGGGCTGGGAACGCAAGCGGGGCAAGCTCAAGGAGCTAAACCGGCTGTTGCGCGGCGCGCTCGATACCACCTTTATCGATCCGCCCCCGCTACCCACCGACGTGCACTATGTAATTACCCTGGATGCCGACACCCGGTTGCCCCGTGGGGCAGCCAGCCAGCTGATCGGCAAGATGGCCCACCCGCTGAACCAGCCACGCCTGGATCAGGCGCAGCGCCGGGTGGTGGAGGGCTATGCCATCCTGCAGCCGCGTGTCACCCCGGCGTTACCCACCGGTGGGGAAGGCTCCATCTATCAGCGGCTGTTCTCGGCGCCCGGCGGCATCGACCCCTACGCGGCGGCGATTTCGGATCTTTACCAGGACCTGGTCGGCGAAGGCTCGTTCGCCGGTAAAGGCATCTATGCGGTCGATGCCTTTGAAGCCTCGTTGATCAACCGGGTGCCTGACAACAGCCTGCTCAGTCACGATCTGTTTGAGGGTATTTTTGCCCGCGCCGGGCTTGCCTCCGATATCGAAGTGATCGAAGACTTCCCGGCCCGCTACGACGTGGCGGCCAAGCGCCAACACCGCTGGACCCGCGGCGACTGGCAGCTGCTGCCCTGGCTGGTAGCCCCGGGGTTGCCGCTCACCGGGCGTATGAAAATGCTCGGCAATCTACGCCGCTCGGTGTTACCGCCGTTAGTCCTCGCCAGTCTGGCCGTCAGTTGGCAGCTGCCGCTGAGCATGGCCCTCGTCAGCACCCTGTTGCTGCTCGCCGTCGTTGGGGCACCGACCCTGCTCTCCCTGGCGAGCAGCGTTATCCCGTTTCGCGCACGGCGGCAGCTGCGCCACCATTATCATCGCTGGTTTGACGAGCTGAAGCTGGGGAGCGCGCAGAGCCTGCTGCAGGTGGTCTTTCTGCCCGACCAGGCGTGGCGCATGCTGGATGCTATCGCCAAAACGCTCCTTCGCGTGCTGGTTACCCGTCGGCGCCTGCTTGAGTGGACCTCCGCCGCCCAATCAATGAAAAGCCCGCCGCTCACGGTAGTCGGCTTCTATCAGCGCATGGCCCCCGGCACGGCGCTGGGGCTGGGGCTGGCCATCGCCACGCTATGGACGGCTAGCCACGCCTGGCCGATTGCCGTGCCCATGGCGCTGCTCTGGCTGGCCGCCCCCGCCGTGGCCTCATGGCTAAGCAGCCGCAAAAGCGCGGTCATCCAGTCGACGGTGTCAGCGGAGGAAGCGCTCGAGCTACGCCTGATTGCGCGGCGCACCTGGCGCTTCTTTGAAACCTTTGTTACCGCGGCGGATAATCGCCTGCCGCCGGATAACTTCCAGGAGGACCCTCAACCCGTCCTCGCCCAGCGCACCTCGCCAACCAACATGGGGTTGTACCTGCTCTCTACGCTGGCCGCGCGGGATTTTGGCTGGATCGGTACCCAACAGACACTGGAGCGACTCGAATCGACGCTTGAGGTCATGCTTGGCCTGCCGCGCTACCGGGGGCACTTCTACAACTGGTACGCCACCCACGACCTACGCCCGCTGGATCCGCGTTACGTCTCGACCGTGGATAGCGGCAACCTGGCGGGCCACCTGATTACGATCGCCAATGCCTGCGAATCCTGGCTGGCCGCCCAGTGCCTTGCGGATCCTCGCCCGGGGATAGCCGACACGCTGGCCCTCGCGCGTCAGGCGCTCAAGCACGCCACAACGCTGCCGACCACCGTCACCGCCCCACTTGGCAAGGCCTTTGACGCGATTGACGCTCAGCTTAAAGGGGAGGCCCTGTCGTCGACCTGCCTGGCGACGCTCGCCCCCTTGACGGATGACGCCTTGTGCCTAGCGCGCACGCATCTCAACGACCTCAGCGACGAGGCACACAGCGAGGAGGTGTTGTTTTGGGTGGCCGCCCTCAACAGCGCGGTTATCCAGCATCGCGCCGATCGCAACGCCCCGACCGCAGAGGACCTCACCCCGCGCCTGCAACAGCTCGCCGATACCGCACGGCGTCTGGCATTGGGCATGGACTTCGCCTTTCTGCTCGATAGCGAGCGCCAACTGCTGTCGATCGGCTACTCGCTGGATGACAACTGCCTGGATACCAGCTGCTACGACCTGCTGGCCTCCGAGGCACGACTGGCCAGCCTGTTTGCGATTGCCAAGGGCGATGTACCGACCCGCCACTGGTTCAGGCTCGGCCGGGCGGCAACGCCTATCACCTTTGGCTCGGCACTGATCTCCTGGTCGGGGTCGATGTTTGAATACCTGATGCCGTCGCTGGTAATGCGCGCCCCGGCGGGCAGCCTGCTCGAGCAAACCAACCGGCTGGTGGTCAAGCGCCAGGAAACCTACGCGGCGCAGCTCTCGGCGCCCTGGGGCATTTCCGAGTCGGCGTATAACGCCCGCGACCTGGAATTTACCTATCAATATTCCAACTTCGGCGTGCCGGGGCTGGGGCTCAAGCGCGGGCTTTCCGCCGACCTGGTCATCGCCCCCTACGCCACCGGGCTCGCCGCCATGGTTGACCCCAACGGCGCCTGCCGCAACTTCAAGCGCCTGGCGGAAATGGGCGCGCTCGGCCGCTACGGCTTTTATGAAGCGCTCGATTTTACTCGTTCACGGCTGCCCGCCGGGGAAACCACCGTGATTGTGCGCAGCTTCATGGCCCACCACCAGGGCATGACCATCGTGGCCATTGCCAATACGCTCCACCACGGCCAGATGCGTGCCCGCTTCCACCGCGAGCCGATGATACAGGCCAGTGAATTACTGCTGCAGGAGCGTGTGCCCAAGGACGTGGCCATTCTTCACCCCCGTGCCGAAGAGGTGAAATCAACGGCCAGCCAGAGCATCAATGAGGCACAAACCATTCGCCGGGTAGCCACTGCGGCCGACGGTCCGCCCGTTACCCATTTGCTCTCCAACGGCTGCTACTCGGTCATGCTCACCGCCACCGGCGGCGGCTACAGCCGCTGGCGCAACATCGCGATCAGTCGCTGGCAGCCGGACGCCACCCGCGATCACCTGGGCAGTTTCATCTTTCTGCGCGACACCCAGCGCCCCGGCGTATGGACCGCCACGGGGCAGACCGCAAGGGCCGCCAGCGACGCCAAAGACGATCACCACCACGCCCTCTTTGCCGAGGACTACGCGCGCTATACCCATCGCCACAACGACATCACCAGCCATATGGAGGTGCTGGTTTCCGGCGAAGACGACAGCGAGGTGCGTCACCTGTCGCTGACCAACCACGGCCGCCGCGCCCGGGATATCGATATCACCTCCTATTCGGAGCTGGTCTTGACCACGCCGGACGCCGACAACGCCCACCCCGCGTTTGCCAAAATGTTTGTGGTGACCGAATACCTGGAAGCCTGTAACGCGCTGATTGCCACAAGACGACGGCGCTCGCCTGACGACCCGCCCGTCTGGGCGGCCCACTTTGCCGTGGTGGAAGGCGTCACCGTCGGCGAGCTCGAGTTCGAGACCGACCGGGCACGCTTTCTGGGCCGCGGGCGAAGCACGCTGAACGCCGCAGCGCTGGGCGCGGGGGAACACCTTTCAGGCAGCGTCGGCAGCGTTCTGGATCCCGTCTTTGCACTGCGCTACTGCCTGCGAGTGGCCCCCGGCCAAGACGCCCGTATCGCTTACTGGACAGTGGTTGCCGACTCCCGCGACGCGCTGATGGACCTGATCGATAAGCACCACGACCGCAGCGCCTTTGAGCGGGCCAAGACCCTCGCCTGGACCCAGGCGCAGGTTCAGCTTCGCCATCTGGGTATCCAGCCTGACGAAGCGGCGGATTTTCAGCGCCTGGCCGCGCCGATTCTGTACCCCGACCCGTGCTTCAGGGCCCCCGCCGAGGCCATCGAGCGCGGCGCCGGCCCGCAGTCACGGCTCTGGCAGCACGGGATTTCCGGTGACCTGCCCATCATCCTGATGCGCATCGATAGCCTTGACGATATTGCCCAGGTACGCCAGCTGCTTCGCGCCCATGAATACTGGCGCATGAAGCGGCTGGCCGTGGACGTGGTGATCATCAACGAACGGGCGTCCTCCTACGTTCAGGACCTGCAGCAAGCCATTGATACCGCTGTACTCAGCAGCCAGGCCCAGCCGCCGTTTAAAAAGGATCACGTACCCGGCGCGGTGGTTGCCCTGCGCGCCGACCTGATGAGTCTGGAAGCGCGCATGCAGCTGCAATCGATCGCCTGCATGGCGCTCATGGCCCATCGCGGCAACATGGCCAACCAGCTGGCCATGACCTTGCCGGTGGCGCGACCCGCCACCAGCCAGAAAGACGCCAAGGGCGCGCTTCCGCAACCCACAACCGCGAACGACACGACACCTCCGCCCGCATTGCCCACGCTTGAATATTTCAACGGCCAGGGCGGCTTTGCCCTGGACGGTCGCGAGTATGTCACGGTCCTTGAAGCGGGCAGTACAACGCCCGCGCCGTGGATCAACGTCATCGCCAACGCGGGCTTCGGCTTTCAGGTATCGGCGGAAGGCGCTGGTTACGTATGGGCGGACAACAGCCGCGATAACCAGTTGACAGCGTGGTCCAATGACCCTGTGGCAGACCCCAGCGGCGATGCCCTCTATGTGCGCGATGAAGAGACGCTGGCGCTGTATACCGCCACCGCACGCCCTGTCCGCGACCTGGGTCGCTATACCGCGCGCCACGGCTTCGGCTACAGCCAGTTCGAGCATCAGGCAGACGGCATCGCGATGGCGCTCTTGCACCTGGTGCCGCTGGAGGCCCCCCTCAGGCTGTCGCGGCTGCGCCTCACCAACCATTCCGGGCGACCCCGCAAGCTCTCGGTTACCGCCTATGCCGAGTGGGTGCTGGGTACCTCGCGCAGCGGGTCAGCGCCTTTCCTTATCTCTCGTCCAGACCCCGAGAGTGGCGCACTGCTGGTCGAGAACCCGTGGAATATCGCCTTCCCCGACCGGGTGGCGTTTCTGGATATCGGCGCCCGGCCCGATAGCTGGACGGCCGATCGCGGCGAATTTATCGGCCACGGCGGCAGCCTGGCCGCGCCCGCCGGGCTACGCCGTCGCCGCCCGCTTTCCGGCACCCACGGCGCGGGGCTGGATCCCTGCGCCGCACTCAGCCGCAGCGTGACGCTGGCGGTGGGTGAAAGCATCGACATCACGGTGCTGATGGGGCAAAGCAGCACTACCGCCGAGGCACAGGCGCTGATCGCCCGCTACCGCGAGGCCGATATCGATGCCGAACTTGCGCTGGTAACTGCCCACTGGCAAACGCAGTTGAACACTATCCAGGTCACGACCCCGGACCGCGCCATGGACATCATGCTCAACGGCTGGCTGATGTATCAAACCATTGCCTGCCGGATCACCGCACGCTCCGGGTTCTACCAAGCCAGCGGCGCCTATGGCTTCCGCGACCAGCTGCAGGATGGCATGGCGCTGACCTTCACCCGCCCCGAAACGACTCGTGAGCACTTATTACGCGCCGCTTCCCGTCAGTTTGTCGAAGGCGATGTCCAGCACTGGTGGCTGCCCCACTCCGGCCAGGGCGTGCGTACGCGTATTGCCGATGACCGGGTATGGCTGGCCTATGCCTGCGCCCGCTATATCGCCACCTCCCAGGACGCCGCCGTGCTGGACGTGCCGGTGAGTTTTCTGGAAGGCGCCGAATTAGCGCCCGGCGAGCACGACCATTTTTTCCAACCCATGACGGCGGGGGAAAGTGCCTCACTGTTCGAACACTGTGCCCGGGGTCTCGACCAGAGCCTGACGCTCACCGGCGAACACGGCCTGCCGCTGATCGGCGGTGGCGACTGGAACGACGGCATGAACCGCGTTGGCGAGGCGGGCCAAGGGGAGAGCGTGTGGCTAGGCTGGCTGCTGGCGCATACCCTTGAGCTTTTTCTGCCCTTTGCCGAGGAGCGCGCACCAACCCCCACCACAGCGACGACCACGCCTCAGGCGCATCCCCAGGCTACGCGCACCGAGCGATGGCGCCGCCACGCCGCGGCGCTACGCACCGCCCTGGAAAACACCGCCTGGGACGGCCAGTGGTATCGACGGGCCACCTTCGACGATGGCAGCTGGCTGGGCAGCCAGGACAGCGACGCATGCCGGATTGATTCGATCGCCCAGACGTGGGCAGTGCTCTCGGGGGTAGCCGACCCTCAGCGAGCAGCCACGGCCATGCACTCCCTGGAGCGCGAGCTCGTCAGACACGACGAGCAACTGGCGCTGCTGTTCTGGCCGCCTTTCGACCAACCCCAGAAAGACCCTGGCTATATCGGCGGCTACCCACCCGGCATGCGCGAAAATGGCGGCCAATATAGCCACGCGGCGATGTGGGTGATCTTCGCCTTTGCCAAGCTGGGCGACGGTCGCAAGGCCCACGAGCTGTTTGCGCTGCTCAACCCGATCAACCACGCCCGCACCGCTGAGGAGGCTGCCCGCTATAAGGTGGAACCCTATGTGGTGGCCGCAGATGTCTATTCCGTGGCGCCTCATACCGGGCGCGGTGGCTGGACGTGGTACACGGGCTCGGCGGGCTGGATGTACCGCGCCGGGATAGAGGGCATCCTGGGTATTCGTCGGGAAGGCAGCTGGCTGGTGTTCGCCCCCTGCCTGCCCGACGACTGGCCGGGTTATAGCGCAACGCTCAACATTGCCGACACCCAGTACGTGGTCAAGGTCAGTGCCACCCAGGCCGCGACCGGTGCAACGCTTGACGGGCATGCGCTGGCGCCTCAACAAGGCGACGTGCGCGTGCCGCTGGATGGCAAGCCCCACCGGCTTGACATGGTGGTGTCGGGTGGCGTCGCAGTGGACTAAACGTCATGGCGTCGCCATGGGGTGCCATGGCGACGGTTTGGGTAATGTGACACTGGCTTCAGGTTCGAAGGCGATGCAACGCCAGAGGCGAAATCCAGACACAAAAAAACCCCCTCTCGGGGGCCTTGATGTGATTCTCCGACGTCCTGTCGTGTCTATCCGTCCTGGATACCTTTCCTTGGTGCGTGCAGCGTGACGTCCTGTCATCGACTTCCTGTCTCACTGGCTTGTCCGTAAGCCTGCCTTCTTGGCGAACCTGACGATTCCCTGTCATGGACTACACAAACCTTAGTTGCTATGACTCAGTCTTGCAAACATTTGCACAAATTATTTTCCGGGTTCAAACCGGTAGTATCATTTTTCCACAAGCGTTAGCCACCGCACAGACTTTATCTAACTATATGTGAGAAAAGTATTTATTTTTAAACGGCTCATGTTTTTACGACAGCATCAACTCTACATCGCCAACGGCCCTGGCACATATCATAGGTTATCGCGCCGTCGCCATGACTGCTCTAGGATGTTTTCTGTATAGCTTGCGTACAATATATTCATGCTTCGATCATACTGGAAAGATGTGCTCCATCACGCATTCACAAGGAGATGTGCCATGCAAAATGAACAGCGTATTGAGATTTCCCAAGCCGGGTTACAGCTCGCCATTCAGGAAATCAAGGACGACATGTTTGATACCCCCGACTGTGATTACACCGTGGCCAAGCTGCTTAGCCGCTGTGGGCGCTTTGACGAAGCCGAACAGGTGATCGACACCATGCTGCTGCGCTGGGGGTCATCCCCAGATGTGGTGGCGCTGGTGGAGCAAGGGTATGCCAACATTGACGTCATGAGCGTGCCAGCTGCAGCGCCCGTCTCCACTGAAAACGCCGCCTTAGCTTAAACAGCGACCCTACGCAGCCATCTCGGTGTTAGTGGGTTTGCGGCAGTAGACAAGTTGTTTGACAGTCGCCTGTTCTTTATATAGAACGTTCTATAAAAGGAACGTTTTAACGCAACACGGCGGCTCTCATGGATTCACTCTCCCTCAGCACCCTGGGTCAGCATTTACAGGCACTCCGCGTCGCTCGCGGCTGGTCGCTTTCGCAACTGGCCAGCGCCGCAGGCGTCGCCAAATCCAATCTTTCACGCCTCGAACAAGGCAACGGCAACCCCACGCTTGACACTATCTGGCGGCTGGCCGCGCAGCTTAACGTGCCGTTTGGCACCCTGGTGGCGCCCATATCGGTACCGCTGGACGAGGACGGCGTGCAAGTGCGGCTGATCGACCAGGGGACCGACACGCCCCAGGTGGATGCCTACTGGATGCGCTGCGCGCCGCATACCATGCGCCATGCCGAACCTCACACTCCCGGTACGATTGAGTCGCTGACGGTGGTGAGCGGCTGGCTGGAAGCCGGGCCGGAAGGCGCCACCCGGACACTGACGGCGGGTGAATCGATGACCTTTGCCGCCGATCAGCCCCATCTTTATCGCACCGAAGAGACCTGGGCGACGCTGCTGTTGACCGTGGTGTATGCCGCGCCGGGAGCCACGCCATGACGTCCCCCGCTACCTCTAATCGCTCACGAGCCTGGCTGACCGGCGTGCGCGAAGCCATTCCGCTGCTGGGCGGCTATATTCCGGTCTCGCTGTCGTTTGGGGTGGTCGCCACCCAGGCAGGGTTCAGCACCTGGGAAGCCGCCGCCATCTCGACGCTGATATACGCTGGCGCCTCACAGTTTCTGTTCGTCGGCATGGTGGCCGCGGGGTCGCCGCTCTGGCTGGTGGTCGCCATGACGCTGCTGATCAACGTCCGCCATCTGGTGTACGGCCCGAACCTGGCGGCGTTATTGCCGCGCAGCCGCCACTGGCCCTGGCTGATGCACGGTTTGACCGACCAGGTATTTGCCCTGGCGCTCACCCGGCTTCCCCAACTACCGGCAGCCGATCGGTTTGGCTGGTTCACCGGCGCCGCCCTGCTCGCCTGGGGGGTATGGATAGTGGGAACGGTGGTGGGGGCCACGGCGGGTGAAACGCTGACCGCGCGCTGGCCGCTGCTCGGCGAGGTCATGCCCTTTGCTCTGCCCGCCCTGTTTCTCACCATGATCGCGCCGCGCTTCACGGATAGGCGATGGGCGGTGGCGTTGAGCGCCGCCATTGGCTCGGCGCTGTTGCTGACAATTTACGGCTGGAGCAACGTGGCCATTCCCCTGGCCGCCGCCAGCGGTGCGCTGTGCTTTTACATGGTCAAGTTCAAGGCGGAGAGGCGAAGCTCATGAATACTGGACTATGGATCGCCGTGATGGCGTCTGCCCTGGGCACCCTGCTGATTCGCGTGGTGCCCTTCCTGTGGATGCAGCGCCGCCTGGACAGCACCACCGGCCTCAACAATATGCCCCAGTGGCTCGGCATTCTCGGCCCGCTGATGATTGCAGCGGTGCTGGGCGTCTCGATCATGCCGGTCAACCCAAGCGCCATTTCGTGGATCGCGACCGCCATCGGGTTGGGCGTCACCCTGCTGGTCTGGTGGCGGCTACGCTCGCTGGGTTGGCCGGTTGCCGCCGGCGTCGCGGTCTTTGGCGCAGTGCAGTTAGCGGCGGCCGGCGTAGGCTAAGCCGTGCGGCTGGCGACCTGGGCGGCTGGCTGCACATCATAGAAACGCCCTAAGCGGGGAATGGCAGCACCCCCTGATGCAGAAAATCATCCAGATAATAGGTCGTTACCCCTGGAGTGTCTTTACGCTTGAATGAGACCTGAGCGGCGTTTGTGACGCAAAGCCAAGGCTGCATATCGGTTGGCGCGTGCTGGACGAACGCGTCAGGTGAAAACAACCCCAAACAGGCACCGCCTTGACGATCTCTTGCGGAGGCGTACTCAAAGGCCTCCACCCCCGCTCTGCGCATTGCACTACCCAATTGCTGACAAGGCGCGTAATCAACCGGATGCGTCAGCGCGGTGATGTGCTCGACAAAGGCGCCAGCATTTAGCCTGACGCCGTTTTGAGCGGCATAGTCCACCGACAATAGCGTGTGCTCCGATCGCAGCGATTCGGTAACGGGCTCACCTTCCATGGAGTACCAGAAAACCAGTCGGTAGTAGGCAGATTCAGCAAGGGTGGTGGCGATACGTTTACCGCCATAGAAAATGCTCGGCTCAAACACTCGTCCAAAACGTGACCCCCATTTGAGAGGGGGATACCGAAAAGGTGTTTTTAGCAGATAGTGCCGGTCTTGCTCCTGCTCGGGGTAAGGCGGTTTAGCGCCTTCAAGCAGGGCTTCAAGCACCTCTAGCTCTTCTAACGTGTCGACATAGCTGAGCGTGGCGACCTGCTCCTGACTTTCCACCAGCCGGTACAACGTGCCGGAGATGGGTTCGATATTTCGGGTGCCGCCGCAGGCCTCCCACACACTCACACCTTACCCCGCATGCCATCAACGAATCTCAGTACCGCAAATAAACCCTCCAGGCGCGTCACTTGCTCAGCCGGTATACCGCCCGTCACACGGTTGGGCGTACGCATGAAATGCTGAATCCAAGCCTGGTCGCCGCCGGTAAGCGTGAACAACGCTCGGGCGACACGAATGAGCAGCAAGGCTAACTCGCCCTGTTTAGAGTTCGGGTCAAGGGTGAGGCTTTTCTTGAGTTGCGTAATGGTCGTGCGGTGTACACCCAACACTGCGGCTAGATCAGACTGCGACAACCCCAGCTGTTCGGCAGCGCGCAAGACCGCTTTTGCTAATACCCCTTCAGGGGTCGGCGTTGGTTGAGCAAGGGCTGGCATGACACACCTCAGCGAGATGGATTTCCAACAATAATAGCAATAAAGTTGCTTATTCACACGCCAGGCATCGCTGCTCTGTTCATTCAGGCCACAGGCCCAAGGATTTCATTCGATGACACGAAAGGTTCTCGGATTAGCTTAAAAGTCCACAGAAATGTGAAATAGTGGTTCCATAACGTAGAAATTTTATGAATCATTAAGCATTCACTGATATTCAAGATACGGGCTGCTATGCACCAACCTATTGCTGTCTTCGATGCAGGTATCGGCAGCTATGCCATTGTTGCCGAGATACACAGGCGTCTTCCCAAACAGGATATTGTGTATTTCGCGGATCGGGCGAGCTTTCCTTATGGGAGCAAAGGGCGGGAAGAGCTACTCGCTGTCATGCAACGCACGCTGCGCTTTCTAGAACGCTACGCTCCCTCGGCCATCGTCATCGCCTCGACGACGTCTTCCGGCAGCATCCCGATATCGACACGCTGACCCTTTCGAGTACGCATTTACCATGGCTGCGTCCCTTCTTTGAAGCAGCGCGACCCAATTGCCGCTTTCTCGATCCCGCTGAATCGATTGTTGCTGGGCTAGGCGAAGGGACACAGGGTACAGGCCGGATTCAGGGGTGGTGACAGAAAGTGAGGCTTACGACGTCGAAACGTTCCGATATATGTTACGGCGATTCGGCATCGATATACCGCTTGAGGTAGTCTCGCCGTCATGAAGGGTCAATTGATAAAGCCTTTTTGACACTGGTTAGTGACTCTGGACGATAATCAGATTAAAGGCCCATTTTCGTCGAGGCCCAGAAAGTGCAGCCCAAAGGCAAAACCGGCAAAGCGGACTGCGCGCTCAACCAGATCCGTAAGCTGTACGGCGTGGAAAAACAGGCGAAGGCCCTTGAGCCCAACGCGCGCCATGCGCTGCGTGACCATAAGAGCCGCCCGTTAATCGATCAACTGCGCACCTGGCTCGACAAGTCACTGGCCCAGGTGCTGCCCAAAAGCACACTGGGGAAAGCCCTTCACTACCTGGATCATCAGTGGCCCCGGCTGACCCGATTCCTGGACGATGGCCTGATCCCGCTGGACAATAACCCAGCGGAGAACGCCATCCGCCCGTTCGTCGTTGGCCGAAAAAACTGGTTGTTCAGCCACACCCCAAGCGGTGCACAGGCCAGCGCGGCGATCTACAGCCTGATCGAAACCGCCAAGGCCAATGGCCTCTCGCCCTACGAGTACCTGCAGTACGTATTCGAAACACTGCCCACCCTCAACAACGATGACGAACTGAACACGCTGCTGCCCTGGGAGTGGAAAGAGACATTACCGGTCTGAACGATGACTGGCTAGATGTAGTTATTGGATCGCTTACCCATGATCGCGCCGCGCTTCACGGATGGGCGGTGGCGCTGAGCGCCGCCATTGGCTCGGCGCTGCTGCTGACAATTTACGGCTGGAGCAACGTGGCCATTCCCCTGGCAGCCGCCACCGGTGGTGGCACGCTTCATCGAGTGGTTAGAGCAAGAAGCCGCTCACTTTCGTGGCGCAGCACTTTAGGATTTTGCTTCGGCTTCACGTTTATAATCCTGAAACATCCCATACTGCCACTGCCTTACCGCCAGCACGGAAGTGGTGCCAAACCGCTGGTGAATAGGCAGCCCGCTTTCTCGTTCACACAGGGAGTGGAACTCTTTAGCCAGGCGCTGCATGGTCTGCTGCCATTCGGCATTACCTGCGGGAGATAGCAAGCCATTGAGTACAACCAGCTTTTCGCTGTCGCTATCAAAGCGAGAGCGGAAAAACTCGTTGGCGATGTACTGCTGGAAGAAACGCTGGATCGGCCCGTCCGCCCGCCAGCGGAAATTAGCGGCTACTCTTCGCCTGATCCGGTTGCCGGGGAGTAGCTCAATAAGCTGAAGCCGCTCAAGCTTGAGTAACTGCCGCGTACACTCAGCTTCACTTAGCTGGTACTGGTGATGAATTTCGTCGAAGCTATAGCCATTGATAACGCACACAGCCACCAGAAACAGCTCGCGATCATCCACAATACTCTGCTCCTGGGCATAGGTGAGCGCCTGCAAACGCTGCTCGTCGGCTTGCATCGTCTGCACCAGCTCGGTGAATTCGATATTTAGCTGGTCACAGATACACTCCAGCCGCGATAGCGTAAAGTGCTTTTCAGCAAATAGGCGCTTTACCGAGGCCTCGCTCAGCGCCAACCACTTAGCGACATCGGCATAGGTTTTACCCTGAGCGCGAAGCTGGCGTTTTAGCGTTTCAATCAGCGAATCAGCTTGGGACATAGTAATCTCGTAAGCGGAATGAAGGTGCACCACACATTAAAAGTAGCAAATAATGATACCGACCAGCACCTATAACACAACTTTGTGCAAATGAGTTGCAACCAGTAAGCCTCATAGAGAAAGTGCCAACACTTCCAGGGACTTAAAAGGCTACACAACCATGCAACGACTGCTGCATTTAAAGGGCGCCTTGCCCTACCTGATCGCCATCTTTCTCAATGCCTTTGTGGATCTGGGGCACAAGATTGTTATTCAGAACACGATCTTTAAAAGTTACGATGGCGAAACACAGGTCGTCCTCACCGCGCTGGTGAATGGGTTAATTTTACTGCCATTTATCCTGCTGTTTAGTCCGGCGGGGCACGTGGCAGACAGCTACCCCAAGGTACGCGTTTTACGCGCCTCTGCCTGGGCCGCCGTGGTGGTGTCACTGGGCATCACCGCCGCCTACTATCAAGGCTGGTTCTGGCTGGCCTTTTCCATGACGCTGCTGCTGGCGATTCAATCGGCCTTTTACTCACCGGCCAAATACGGCTTGGTAAAAGGGCTGTTCGGCAAGCCGCGCCTGGCGGAAGCCAACGGGCTGATCCAGGCAGTGACTATCGGCGCTATTCTGGCAGGCACCGTGGCGTTTACCGCACTGTTTGAAACCTGGGTAACACCTACCGATCAAACGCCAGCGCAGCTGTTGCGCCAGATAGCGCCACTGGGCTGGCTACTGGTACTCAATAGCGCTATTCAAGTGGCAACGCTTTACCGTCTGCCGCTTGATAGCACTACGCAACCCGATACGCCGTTGACTTGGCAGCGCTATATTAAGGGTGCTGCGCTGAAAGATAACCTGCAGCTTATCGTCCGCCAGCCCGTGATCAGGCTCTCCATTATCGGCCTGGCCACCTTCTGGTCGGTGGGCCAGGTGCTACTGGCGGCCTTTCCCGCCTATGCCAAAGACGCCCTCAGTATCGATAACACTCTGGTACTGCAAGGCATTCTGGCGGCTAGCGGTATCGGGATTGCGCTGGGCTCCATGCTTGCCAGCAAGCTCTCTCACAACCGTATCGAGACCGGCTTGATTCCGGTAGGAGCTGTTGGGGTAGCCGTGGGGTTATGGTGCCTGCCGCTTCTCTCCACGCCTGTTGGTCAAGCACTGAACTTTGTGTTTATTGGCATGATGGGTGGACTGTTTATCGTACCGCTTAACGCCCTGATTCAGTTTCACGCCGCCGACAGCGAGTTAGGCACCGTGCTGGCTGCCAACAACTGGATTCAAAACATCGCCATGCTGGGCTTTTTGGTGCTCACGGCGCTGTTCGCACTGGCAGGAGTAGACAGCCACTACCTGCTGTTGCTCATTGCCACGGTGGCGATGGTCGGCGGTGGCTACACCATTGTTAAGCTGCCCCAAAGCCTGGTGCGCTTCCTGTTGAGCTTCCTGCTGACCCGCCGCTACCGGGTCGATGTGCAGGGCTTGCAGAACCTGCCCGCCCAGGGCGGCGTGCTGCTGCTGGGCAACCATATCAGCTGGGTGGATTGGGCCATGGTGCAGATCGCCAGCCCCCGCCCGGTACGCTTTGTGATGCTCAGATCGGTTTACCAGCGCTGGTACCTCAACTGGTTCTTCAAAGCACTCGGCTGTATTCCCATCGAGCGCGGCAGCGGTGCCGTCAAGGCCCTGGCCGATGTTGCTGAACAACTCAACGCAGGCGAAGTGGTGTGTCTGTTTCCCGAAGGGGCGATTAGCCGCACCGGCCAACTGGGGGAGTTCCGCCGGGGCTACGAGCGCGCCTGCAACATGGCCAACCCCGACGTCAAGATTGTGCCTTTCTACCTGCGCGGCCTGTGGGGCAGCCAGTTTTCCCGCTCGTCCAGCAAGTTAAAGGAGCTGCGCAACGCACCGCTGCACCGCTCGGTAGTGGTCGCCTTTGGTAAGCCGCTGCCCAAAGATACCCCCGCTGATGTGCTGAAACGGCGTATTTTCGAGCAGGCGACCCGCTCCTGGCAGCAGGCCATGGGCGAACTCCTAAGCCTACCCAACGCCTGGATTCAAAGCGTTAAGCGCCGCCCTGGCGAGCTTGCCCTGGCCGATAATCTGGGCCGCCCACTCAACGCAAGCCAGGCACTCACCGCCAGCCTGCTGATGGCAAAACGGATTCGCAAACTCAACCCAGGACAGAACGTTGGCCTGCTGCTGCCCACCAGCAGTGCCGGGGTCATTGCCAATATGGCCACGCTGCTGGCCGGTAAAACGCTGGTAAATCTTAATTACACCGCCGACCAAGAAGCGTTGACGTCCGCCCTTTCCCAGGCGGAGATCACCACCGTGTTCACCTCACAGCGCTTTGTGAAGAAGCTTGAGCAGCGCGGGCTCGACGTTAGCCAATTGCTCAGCGAGCATCAGGTAGTCTTTTTAGAAGACCTGCAGACCAAAATTGGCCGCGCCGAGCGCTTGAGCACCTGGCTTGCGGTAAGAATACTGCCGACTTGGCTACTCCAGCGCTGCTTCTGCCACGGCCACGATGCCGACGCGACTGCCGCCATCCTCTTCTCCAGCGGCAGTGAAGGCGAACCCAAGGGCGTGATGCTCAGCCACCGCAACCTGATGGCCAATATCAAACAGACCTCTGATGTACTCAACACCCAGAGCAACGACGTGGTGATGGGCTCGCTACCCCTGTTCCACGCCTTCGGCCTCACAGTGACTCAGTTGTTACCGCTGATTGAAGGGCTGCCGCTGGTATGCCATCCCGACCCCACCGATGCTCCTGGCATCGCAGGCGCTATTGCCAAGCACAAGGCCACTATCATGTTCGGCACCTCCAGCTTTTTAAGGCTGTTTGTACGCAGCACAAAGGTGCACCCGCTGATGCTGGAGAGCCTGAGAATCGTGGTCGCCGGGGCAGAGAAGCTCGATGACAAGGTGCGTAACGACTTTGCGCTGAAGTTCCACAAGCCCATTTATGAAGGCTACGGCGCCACCGAAATCGCCCCCGTTGCTTCCGTCAACCTTCCCGATGCGATGGGCATCCATTACCAACAGATCCAGCGGGGCAGCAAGTCAGGCACCGTGGGTATGCCGTTACCCGGCACCAGCTTCAAGGTCGTCGACCCGGAAAGTTTTGAAGAGTTGGCCACCGGCGAAGCGGGCATGATATTGATCAGCGGCCCGCAGATCATGCAGGGCTACCTCAATGACGCCAAGCGCACGGCCAAGGCGCTCCACGAGGTCGATGGCCACCGCTGGTACATCACAGGGGATAAAGGCTATATGGATGAAGATGGCTTTTTAACCCTGATTGACCGCTACGCCCGCTTTGCCAAGATTGGCGGCGAAATGATCAGCCTCAGCGCCGTTGAAGGGGCCGTCAAAGCGGCTCTCGAAGAACCAGACAACGCGTTAATGGCGGTGAGTATCCCCGACAGCCGCAAAGGCGAGCGTATCGTGCTGCTGTCAGAAACAGCACTAGACGCCAACACCGTTAAAGCCGCCATGCTCGCCAACGGTACATCATCCATGATGGTCCCTAGCCACTGGTTGACGGTGGAAACCATTCCTCACCTTGGCTCTGGCAAGGCGGATTTTGCAGGAGCGAAACGTTTGGCCCAAGAACTGATAGGGGAAGAACTGAAGCAATAAAAAAAGCACAAACGAGTGCTGTACAGCAAAACACCGCTACTCGCTGTGCAGCACTAGCTCTTCGCCATAACACATTGCAGAAGCCAGCCTGCTTCTTAGCTTTACCATCGTTCCATCAGCAGCATGACTTCATCCCAGACATTGCGTCTTCAGCGCTACCGCTCTCCCAGTGAATTCTGCACCGCCTCTACTATCGGGGCAAAGAAGTAGCTGATAATTCTTCTATGGTCGGTTATTGCGTCAACTTTTGCCGTCATACCAGGACGCAAATAGAGGCGCTCCGCTCCCATCTCAAGATAGTTTTGTTCAGGCTGAATTCTGACAACATAACGCCACTTCCCCTTTTTGGACTCAGACGAATCTGCCGCAATATCAGAAACAACACCCTGTATAAAACCGAACCTTTCGGAAGGGTAAGCAGAAAGCCGAATATTAGCCTGCTGCCCAACTTTCATGAACCCGATGTCCTGATTAGAAAATGTCCCTTCAACTTCTACCTTGGCATCAGTTGGCACAATTCGAAGCAGCTCAGCCCCGGACTCGGCAATACCACCTAAAGTAAAAACCTTTAATTGATCAACAACCCCAGAAGCTGGAGCCTCAAGCGTTGCAGCGTCAACTCGACGAATTGCAGCGCGTTCCTTTTCCGACAATGTGGCAAGACGAGCATCAATCTCAGCGTACCTATCAAGTAAGGAGCTACGCAGATCAGCTTTGATACGGCGGCGCTCACTTTCAAGGGCCATGCGCTCAGCTGCCTTTTGACCCAGCTCGCTTTGATAGACGCCACGTTCGCCTTCCAGTCTGGTAAAGCCTTCTTGAACATCAAGGAAGTCAGACCGGCTGGTGGCACCTCGCTCCACCAATTGCTCTATAGCTTGTAACCGCTCTGACTGGATTTCGAGAACGGCATTCACTCGGGCAATATTGGCACTGGTAACCGCTTCAGAACGGCGATTTGTCTCTTCACGCGCATCGATCTGTTCTAGAGATGCCAAGAGGTCGTTGACCTCAGCCAGCAGCAACTTACGCTGCTCTTCTGCAAAAACATGTTCATCCAAGTCACTAGGAGGGCTGAACCCAGCAAGCGATTGATCGATGAAATCAGGTGTAGCCGGATCTAAATCAAGCGCATCGACCATAGCGTCAATTCGCGCCATCTCAATGCGAAGTCTGTCTTCTTCCGCCTGAATGGTTCCCAACTCGGTCAAAGCCTCTGTGGGATCAAACTCTATTAACACATCCCCTTTCTCAACTGAGTCCCCATTTTTAATGTGAATCGCCGTAATGCGGCCCGAGAATTCAGGCTGAACAACCTGAACACGACTAATAGGCAAAACGCGCCCTTGCCCCTTTGCCACAACCTCAATCTTTAGTACAAACGACATCAACAAAATGATGGCGAATACTAAAACCGTAAAAAAAATTGTCCCGTGAAGTGTTGGTGACCGGATATTCATTGGTTTAAGGTGATGAGTCACGATGGCGCCTCAAAATCAACAGTCTGGTCAGAATCTCCAAAAATATTCGGGTTGTGCGTGATAATAATCAGCGTTGTTTCATGTTTTAACTTATGAAGCTCTGCCGCCATCTGACGCTGAGCTTGTGCGTCAAGAGCGCTCGTCGGCTCATCAAGAATAATTACCTTAGGGCCGCGAACCAAAGAGCGCGCTATAGCAATCCGCTGTCTCTGGCCTCCCGAAAGCCCAGAACCACGCTCACCTACATCCGTATCAAGCCCCTCAGGCAATTGCGCGACTAACTGATCCGCCGCTGAGATTCTTAACGCGCGCTCTATTGCCTCATCCGAGGCTTCATCGTCGCCTAGAGTAAGGTTTTGTCGCACAGTGCCAGCAAACAGATAGGGCTCTTGGGGAACGTAGGCAATCCGAGTCCTCACATCATGCGGTTCATACTGGGCAATATTTTCTCCGCCTAACAACACCTCGCCACTGTCTGGAACATCAATCCCCGAGGCAAGCCGTCCAAAGGTGGATTTTCCAATCCCAGAAGGGCCAACAACCAGCGTCAAGGTGTTAGGCTCAGCACAAAAATTAAAGTGGCGCAGAACAGGGCTCGCAGGGGCGTAATGAAATTCAACGTCACGGAATTCTAAACGCGCTTCAATTTTTGTCGGCAGCCTTGGTAGCGTGCTGAAAGGCTCCATTGGCGAATTCACGATATCGCCTAAACGTTGACGCGAGACGCGGACGTTTTGCCACTCCTCCCATAAACCTGAAAAGCGCTCGATAGGCTCGGTCACCTTACCGGCTAAAAGGTGGAAGGCAATCAACTGTCCGAGTGTCATTTCACCGGCAAAAACAGACTGCGCGCCAAAATAGATAATACTAATGGTGATCGCTTGCTGGATAACAAACAGCAGCTTACTGCTCCAGATTTGCAAAAGCCCTACACGATAGGACGCATTGAGGCTGGCATGCAGCGTCTTATCCAGCCGCTCCAGCACCTTTTTTTCTGCGCTCAATGCCTTGATAGAATCGATACCAGCAATACTTTCGACCATCTGATTCTGATGCTGGGCTCCAGCATCAAACTCTGCACGAAGGCGGCGGCGCAGAAAAGGCCCAAAACCGAAGTAAATCAAAAATTGAATAGGCAGGGCTACCAAAATAATCAGCGTCAGCGGCACCGACAAAGTGAACAACACCCCAATGTAGATGAACACAAAGACCACATCTAGCAGCACCCCTGTTGTCGTTCCAACCAAAAAGGCGCGTATCGTATCCGTTTCGCCGACACGGGCCATACTTTCACCCACGGACCACTTGCGAAAATGACCGAACGGCAGTTTGAACTGATGATCAAATATCCTAGCGCCCAGCTCGCGAGTGACACGATTAGCTAACAATAACCCCAACAGGTCGGATAGCACCTCAAACCCGAGCTGAAAAAGGCTGACAGCCACAAATATAGCGGCAACCACAAGCAAGGATGCTTCCCGTTGAAAAGGCAAGATCCGGTCAATAATCACCTGAAATATAAAAGGCTCAACCAGGCCGATCAGGCGCAAACAGATCGCCAAGAAAATCAGCTCGATATACAGCGGTGTAAACTTCCACAGCGTCTTGCCGAACCAGGAGAGTGCAATCTCACCGGCCTTGTCATGTGCGCTATCCATCATCAGCAATCTGCGGCTTCACGCGGGGTTGTGATCACACATGCTTCAGGCAAAGCATCTGCCTCTGGTGAGACGGCGATAACGATAAATTCATCCACACTGGGGAAAGCCATTGTCAGCCGTTCATTCAGCGAGGCGTCTGTTACCGCCTCAAGCTCTTCGTTTAACGAACGTTCTGTCGGGTACCCATCCAGGGCACTTTCTAGTGCGCTGTTCGCCTGCGCCGTCACTGAATCGGCCACCTCTGAGAGATAGGATGCCAGGTGCGCCTTGTGGTCGGCCAGCTCACCCTTCAGGCCGCCTTGGCGGAAAGTGTCATACGCCTTACGAACCACTTCTTCGGTCTCTGCTACTTGGTTTGTGTCAACCTCCCCGGCCATGAAGAGAACGCGATCCTCCCGGGTATAATTGTCCACACCCGCACCAAAACCATAACTGGCACGAAGTTGCGTGCGGACAGCATCAAAGAGAACGCTTTGATCATCGCCGCCAAGGGCATGCGTCAGGATCGCATCTTCAATCTCCCCCCCTTTGCTAGTCGGGGGGAGCGGTGCAATAAACGCCAGCGTTGACACTTCTGCGTCTGGCATATGGAGGAGAATCCGGCGTGGTGTGTAATCTGGCGAGACAGCTTTTTGCACTTCCCGCCGTTGTTCCGGCAACGCTTCGAACAGTCCATCTAGCGCAGCCCCGGCTGCTTTGGCGTCTATTGCGCCTGCTACTGTGACGGCTTCAGGGGAACGCGTAAACGTTTCGGCATGCCAGGCAATGATGTCGTCTCGTGTGAGTTCATCCAGTGTATCCAGATCATACAGTGATAGCGCATTGCGCAAGGGTTGTTCTCCAAATACCGCCCAACGAACTGCTTCAAAGCCAGCGGCGGCAGGCTGTGAACGCTCTTCCGTCACGCTCTGCTCAATCCCATCACTTATACGGTTCAACCAGGCCTGCTCCAACAAGGGCTCACGCAAGTGGGCGTTGGCAATCTCAACCACCTCACTGATGTCATCACGCTCAAAAATCAGCTCACCCACAATATGATCATTTGCCTCCCCATATAGCCGACCTTCCGCATTCAGATCCGCCAGGCGCTCGCCCACCTCACCCGCCGGGTACCCCTGCGCACCACCGGCAAGTATCAATTCCGATCCAACCCGTGCTGCTGCCTGATTGGTATCTTCTCGGTAAGCCCAGTCAGTCGGCCAGGCGACATTAACAGCAACTTCGTCACTTTCAGGCATATGAAGCAAGATATACTCAATGCCCCCTGGGCTGACTTCATTGCTGGCAGTAGGCTCACCCTTATCGTCGTCTTCTAAAGAACAAGCAGCCAAGCTGATAATCATTGCAGCAAGCAGTATAAGTCGAATCATTCAAACCTCTCCTTGGGGCCGATAAAAGCAACGGCAGTTCGTCCTTCCCCGGCTATTTCATTTAACAGGGTATTGATCGTTTGGTGCGCAAGCGCTTGCTCAAGGCGTTTCACATCATGTAATGGCAAGGGTTTACGCAGCGTAGAGACCCGGTCAAGGGTATAATCCGCCATCCAGCGCGCCGTTTCGTCGTCATCAGCCCAGTCGGGCCAAAAGTGCTCAAAGCGGCTTAAAACGCGTTGATAGGTCTTGTCAGGAATGCCAGTGTCAGAAATTGCAGCCAGTATTTCCTCGAAAGCCGTCCGCATAGCGGTCAGTGATACGTCACGGTCAGGCTTGGCGGTGAAACTCAGCTCGATATGGCGCTCGTCAACTGGCCAGATTTGCACATCAAAACGGCGTGCAATGGTGGCGTCAAAACGCAGAGGGCCAGCAAGGCCGCCGACCAGGTTGGTGTTAAGAATATTTCCCAGCAGCGTCGTATTTGCTTCCAGCAGATCAAACGGCACGGCCTCAGGCAGCGCCACCACACGCCGGAAGATGACTCGCGCAGAGGCATCCTTCTCTGGGTAACGCAGCAGGGTCTCGGCAGGTGCAGCCAGCTCGAACGTTGGAGGCTGAGTCTCCGCGTTAACGTTTTGCCCCTCAGGCCAGTTGGCTTCCTTCAGCGCTCGGCTCACCTCTCGCTCAGTGATATCGCCAGTCACTACAAGTGTGGCATTTTCTGGACGATGGGTAGCTGCATGCAACGCGCGGGCGTCATCATAGGTGAATCCACTGATGTCATCTGGCGTACCCAGTACCGAGGACGCAATGGCGTTCTCGGCATAGAGAAACGCATTCATCGCCTCCGTCGCTTGTGCATCCGGTTTATCGACCATGCGTGATTCGTATTCCCGCAAAATGATATCCCGTTCTTCGTTAGCAAATGCCACAGGAACCTCAAAAGGTTCAAAAAGCCCCGAAAGGGTTTGCAATATTTCGTCCAGCTCATCGGGCTTACCGGACAGCCAATAACCGACGGCATAGGGGTTAGTCCAGGCATTTGAGTGCCGGTCTGCGCTGCGTGCTTTAACACCGATCGTGTTTAACCAAGTAAGATGTTCAACATAATGGGCCAACCCCGGGGCTGTGTTTCCGTGCCTAATAATGACATGAGCCTGAACGTCCTGAGCCTCGGTGCTTTGGACATAGACACCTTGCTCTTGGGCCAGGAAACTACCCAAGTCAAACCATGCATACAGGAAAAAGATTAGGACTGCCCCCACCCCTAAGCACCAAAAAGGGGTTCTTAGAAACGCAGAGCATTCTTCGGATTTTTTCATTCAAGGTACTTCGAAATAAAATACATAGACACAAAGTATATAGCCATAAAGACCAAACCATTGAGAACCCTCGAATACTCTGTCCCCAAAGGAGATACCCAAAGAAAAAATGTGAGACCTAAAACCAAAAAAACTTTAGCTACAATAGATTTCATAATAATACCTTTATAAAAAGATACCCCAGCAATAAAGCCACCAGGGTATCAATCACTTATTTATTTAATCAGTTATTATTGGTTACGACCTTGATAGCCTCGATATCCAGCTCCAATGGCAGCAGCGGCTTGAAATCCTCTACCAATTGGCGAAACAGCTGCAGCAGTAAGCCCCGCAGTTACAGCATTATGTTGCCTTGGCGACAAAGGCCCTGTCCCTAGCCCGTTACCTGTGCGAGCGGCCTGGTGATTTCCTGGATCACTTCCTCCACCGGGCCCTAAGGTGCCGCTGCCACGGCCTCGAGAGCCACTGCTACTACCACCACCACCGAAACTGGTAGTGGTGTACAAGTCATTCATTGAAGTTGCGTTTTGCATGTTCAATTTCCTTCTGGTTGCGGGTCAGATCTGTTATCGTCTCCGCTGTCGTTGTTTGCTGGGTTTCGCTACCCAGCGGCTTCACTGGGTGGGGAGATCGCTACATCTCTCCACTCACTCCCGCCTACCGCTGCGGGAAAAACACTTATGCCTCTTCTTGCTTACGACGCAAATTCACACCCGTCCATCGTTTAATGCTACGCACAGAACCATCGTGACGACGGCGCAAGCTAGTGGCGATATAGTTGGGAAAAAGGTTATGCGTCATGTCGTAAACTATTTCTCGTGTATTGCCGTAGGGCGTTATCCAATCGTTAAAAAACAATCGATCACCGCTACTCCACTCACCCTGCTCTAGTGCACGCCCAGTGGCATGCACATCACGCTCCACTTCCTCCGAAAGCCAAGCCCAGGTCACCATACCTGTCGGCAAGCCCTCCGACGTGACATAAAAACGTGCCTGATTACAGCCAAGCGGAGGCAGAATTTCCGTGCAGAAATAGTCTCCCAGCTCGAACTGCCGATGGTATTCAGACTGGGCCAGTAGCTCGAGCGCATAACCAACGCTGGTGTAGTAGTCGATGCTCACCATACAAGCATCTCCTTGGAAGCTTTCCGCGTGTAACTTGCCTTAACATCTTTTGCCTTATTGATGTACTTCTCAAGCGCGCGCTGCAGGTTAATGCGGTTACTCGGCAGTGCCGTCTGACACGTCAGCACCATGTTATTATCTACATTTGACTCAACCCAGGTTGCGTAACCTACTGGCTTGTTGTCGTTATCTAATGCAATAAAGGCTGTACGCTCTTGCAGATTTTTTAAAAGCTTCAGATAGTAACTTTCAATTCGTTGGTAAGATGCTTTACTTCCAGACTCAATATCCAACAACGCCATAACACCCAAGCTTCGATACGCATCAACCGCTGGTTGCTCAACATCAGATGGCGGCAAAACCGGAAGGGGGTTCCTTACCCCTATACCAACGCTTGCCATTTCATTGATGGGTAGATATGCCATGGCCTCGCGACCGCTTGAGAACAACGCAGAGACTGATTTATTATCCGTGGCACAAAACACCTGTACGGCGGCTAATCGCGCTAGAGGATAATTTTGATAATAGTGATAAGAAATTTCCGGGTGGTTTAAAGCATCCGTCAGTGCGTCGACACAGTCACCAAGATAAAATCTATTTTGACCATGCCAAACATTTAGTAGTGAAGCGTGAAACTGAGGTAGATATGCTTTTACATAATCCAGTAAAAGCAGCTCACCAATAAATGCACAGGTTTCACGTGCGACAGGCGGCATTATCTCATTCTTGGATAAGAGCATCTGTAATGCATGTGCCGTCTCGTGAACAAGACAAAGAAGGTCTTCAGCCCGTCCGTGCCAGTCTATAAAAACCGCAGGTGGCTGACCACTGCCCTGGCAAACAGTATAGGGAACTTCTTTACTGTTATTCAGCCCCCGAAACTCAACATGGTTGCACAACAGGTGCTTTACTTCGCTCACGTTCTCGAAGGCTTTAGCCAATGCGGGAACAACCATATTTCTATAACAGCTTTCTTGAGTGCTGATGGAATCACTTCCCGGATACACTCCATTGTCTGTAGGCGAAACGCGAAAGGAACACTCAATATTTCCTGCACAAAAGGCCGATATAACATCCTCTACCTCTGATGCGTTCAATCCATGAAGCGCTAGCCAATCCTTGCACGTATACATACTTCCCTCTTCTCGTCCCTTGAAACCCCAAATGTAGCTAAAAGAGATATTCCGCCTGTTGTTTTAGCCCCAAGCACTTCACAACTTGGAAAGGGCATCAAAATAGAAACTATACACCACACACTCATCAACTAAGGCGAAAGGCGATAGCCGAAATGTAGCACCTATAGACGAAATAGGTATGTAAGATCTTTCTGATAAAGTTGTAAGATTTATCTTACAACTTTCGTAGAACAGCGAACCCAATATGCCCGCGTGCTAAGTACTGATGCTATGGGCGTTCACTATCTGCAGGTGCAGCGAGGCGGCTTGGATATGCCACTACCCGGCAAGCATCAAGATCGTCGCCCCAGATAGTTTTGAAGAGCTGCCCAATGGCGAAGCGGGCATGATATTGATCAGCGGCCCGCAGGTAATGCTGGGCTATCTGAACGACCCGACCCGCCAAGATGACGTCATCAAGGAGCTCGACGAACAACGCTGGTTTGTCACCGGCGATAAAGGGTTTATCGATGAAGATGGTTTTTTGACGCTGATTGCTCGTTAACCTTTTAGTAATTGCGCAACCGTGGTGATGGAAAAATGATGCACAGTGACTTACAGGTGCTTTGAAAAGAAGCCCAGAAGCAGCTCAAAGTGCTTGTTCTGCCCAGCGCCGCTGGGAATATGATCTTCGCCTTCATAGTAGTGCACTTCAGGGCGGTGGCCATTCTCAAGGAGGCGTTTTTCCAGCCGCCTGGTCATCTCAACCGACCACATGCGGTCTTGTGTGCCATGGGAGAGAAACAGCGGCCCAGGGTAGCGTTCAATTTCGATAGGCGTGGTGGGCAGTAGGCCTTCATGACTCCCCTTCCATGTCCAGGCGCGTTTGCTGACGTCCCAGGCTTGCCAGCCCGGATCACCCGCATCGCGAAAGCCACGGGCATCAAAGGCACCGCACACCACATCGGGTGGGCTATGGACTGCGATCGCCTCTGGCGCTCCTTCAATCTTATCTCTTGCCATCAGTGAGGCAAGCAATAAAGCGTGTTCGGCACCGCGTGAAAGGCCGTAAAGCCCAACTTGTTCATCCACGTATTGAAAATTCCGAAGTGCTCCAAGCGCCTCGACACTGCGATCGAGCGAGTAATCAATAATATGCCCGGCGTTCCAGGCATTGCCGCCGCTTGAGTAGCCGTAAGGGAACGCCAAGAAGCCATGGGCGGCGAATAGCAGTGCGTCACGATGACTCCACCCTGCCCAGGCACCTTCAGAACCATGCAGCAGCATGATAGCTGGAAAAGGGCCATCGCCGGGTGGGCCATAAGTAACGCCCCAGCCCGGTAGCAAACGCTGCACAATATTTAAAGGCATTTAGACAACTACTCATTCGCCATAAGTTTCTCTGCTATCACCATGCTATTCATTTATTTCGGGTTCATGCAATGCAGTGCCCCAGCATCGTATAAAGTTTAACTAGCATTACACCTGGAAATATTGCTTCCATAGCGGTTGAATCTTATCAATTATTAGGTTGTAAACAATACCAAGGATATTACTATGCATCAGCCAATTGCTGTTTTCGACGCTGGCATCGGTAGCTATGCCATTGTTGCCGAGATACATAAGCACCTTCCTAAACAGGATATTGTGTATTTCGCTGATCGGGCGAGCTTTCCTTTTGGAAGCAAAGGGCGGGAAGAACTACTCGCTGTCATGCATCGCACGCTGCGCTTTCTTGAGGGCTACTCACCCTCTGCCATCGTCATCGCATCGAACGCACCGTCTATCATAGTGTTGGATGACGTTCGTCAGAACACCTCGGTACCATTGTTGGGCGTCTACCCGCCCATCGAAGAAGCACTCGCCATGTCAGCGAGCGGCAAGGTTGGCATCATGGGGGTGCATTCACTCATCGAAAGCTCTTCACTGAAGAAGTTCATCGCTCGACATGCGTCCCACTCGGATAATGTCAGCCTGATCAATGCTTCGTCCATGGTTGAATTTGTCGAGAATGGCGCCTTTCTATTCGACCCAAAGGCAACGCAGAAAGCAGTCACGGCTTTTATCGACGACGTCTTCCGACAGCATCCCGATATCGACACGCTGACACTTTCTAGTACGCATTTACCATGGCTGCGTCCCTTCTTTGAAGCAGCTCGACCCAATTGCCGCTTCCTCGACCCCGCTGAATCGATTGTCACGGGGCTAGGCGAAGGGACACTGGGTACAGGTCAGATCCAAGGGCTGGTAACAGAAAGTGAGACCTATAATGTAGAGACCTTCCGACGCATGTTGCAGCAATTCGGCGTGGACATCCCGTTAGAGATAGTCTCAGCGCCATAAGGCGCCTAATGCTGTGCGTCAGCATTCTATTCCGACGCTTTCCCCTCAGCGTTGTCCGCCTCCGAGGAGTGTTTAACTTTCGCTCCACGCGCAACATCCTGATGACTGATAACCACGACGTCTCTCGGCCACCACTCGGGATGGTTATCGCGGACGAACGCCATGAGTTTTTCGCGTACGTGCATTTCCGCGGTCCAGCCGGACATGGGGTCAGAGGTCATTAGATAACAGGTCACGGTCTGTGCGGTTGCCGTTTGTGCTGTCACGTAACAAAGCAGCTTATGATGCTCGATGACGTTGTCTTCTTCCTTGGCAAACTCAAAAAACTTGTCTCTTATCAGGCCAATATCCGCGCTCAGGTGCAGCGTCAGCTCCACATAGCGGTACATCTTGATACTCTTGACCGAGAGATTCTGGAAAGGCTTGGACGTAAAGTAGGTCACGGGCACGATCAACCGCCGCTCGTCCCAGGTCCTTAAGCGGATAAAGGTATAAAAAATGCCTTCCACATAGCACCACTGATCTTCAAAGATCACCAGGTCACCAATACGAATCGGTTTGGCAAACGACAATTGAAAAGACGCTAAGATATTCCCCAACACTGCCTGACCAGCGACACCTACCAGGACTGCCAGCACGCTGGCAGACGCCAGAATGGATAACCCCATCGACTCAAAAAGCTGGATCTGCCCCAGGATGTAAACCGATACACCGGTCACAGCGACCAGGATAATAATGCGCCGCAGTGCGTACAGCGAGGTCAGGAGCTTGCGCTCGTCCTTGGGTTTGGAGTCATCAATCTCCCCCACCAGCCGCCGTGTCATACGCAGCATCAGGGTATCCACAAAGCGCAGCGCGATGGTGCCTGCGCCCCAGGCAAGAATACCGATAAGCAACACACGGAAAGTGGTGGTCGCGACCGCCGAAAACGACACCACGTAGTCCAGCAGCATTTGGGTAAACAGCGACATCACGATCAGTGCCGTCGGCATACCAATCTGCTCGGCAAACATGCGGAAAGCGCCGAATGGCAGCAAGTTCGACATCAAACCGATCAAGCGGTGGATCCCCCAGCCCACCATGCCTACGAACAGCAAAAAGACCGGAATAGCGAGCCATTCCCAAAGCCGCAATATGCCAAACGACGACTGCAGCCTTTCGGGAATGTATTGCTCGAGCATCGACGGCCCGTACTCTTCATACAGCACTGGAATATACGAGACGCTGATGGGCATGATCAGCCACACCGGTTCATCATCCCCCACGCGGTAGCGAGCTAGCCGAATATCATAGGTTTGCCCGTCGGCCCGCAACGACGCCAACTCAAGATTACGCCGTGTTTCGCCAATGCGCGGGTTTTGTCCGGCGGGGTCTTCTATCACGGCGTCTTCCCGCCCCGATAGGTTATCGACGCTGATCCGTTCGCCACGCTTGAACACTTCTGCCAGTTGCCGAGCCAGTTCCTGACCTTGTTCGCGCTGCTCAGCCGCGCTCAATTCCGACAGATTGAGCATGTGGGCCGCTTTTTCGTACTCGCCCTGTTCGCTGAGGTCGAGAAAGCTTCGCATGGCCTCACGTGGCGTGACGCGGTTGGCTTCCTCAGGGACTTCGCCAAGGCCCGTATTCAGTGAATCGACGGTAAACCAGCGACTGTCGTCGCTCTCTCCTCCTTGAGTTTGGGCTGCGCACAGGCTGGAAAAAGTGAACGCCACCACCAGTATCAGCCACGCGAGCCACGCGTTACTTTTTTTCATAAACGCCTTTTAAGTTGAGTGAGCCCAGGTGTCTGCCACCCACTGCCAGGAAGGCTATCCGTGTCAGTGGCGGATAAAAGTACAGCCTACCTTATTCGATGAATCAAGGCTCTCCAGGGGCTTAATGCTGTCGCCTTCGCTACAGTTCATCGTTACCTCTCCCTGCATCCATTGTGTTAAAAGTTACGTAGAACTTTTTAACGTGCTTGGTCATCCAAGTGCCATTGCCGATAGATAGCGATGGGGACTTCGCCAAAAAAGATGCCCCAATTCGGCGATCGGCTTACCCCCACAGGAGGCATCCAATGCTCATCAAGATTGCCAAACCGAGTGACTTGCACGAATCCGATGTTACGCCCGAATCCATCTACCTCTCCCGACGTCGCTTTATGGGCGGCGTGGCAGGCCTGGGGGCAGGGCTTGCGCTCTCAGGCCACGCCCAGGCAGCCGCCGAGGACTATTCGGACGTTCCCGAAGGCGACGCGCCCGGTTGGCTGAAAGAAAAAATCAGCGACGCCAAGTGGGATGCCATCACCCCAAGCGACCCTGAAAAAGACAAGCTCGCGCCCTTTGATGACGCCAGCCAATACAATAACTTCTTCGAGTTCGGCACCGACAAGGGCGACCCTGCCCGCCATGCAGGTAGCCTGGAAACCCAGCCGTGGAGCGTGGTGGTCGATGGTGAGGTGAACAACGGCGGGCGTTTTGCGCTCGAAGACCTGGTCAAACCGTCACAGTTTGAGGAGCGCATTTACCGCCTGCGCTGCGTTGAGGCCTGGTCGATGGTGATCCCCTGGCTGGGCATCCCGCTCGCCGAGATCATCAAGCGCGCCGACCCTACCAGCAAAGCCAAGTACGTGCGCTTTGAAACCCTGGTCGACCCGGATCAGATGCGCGGTCAGCGTTCCTCCTTCTCGATCATCGACTGGCCCTATGTGGAAGGCCTGCGTTTAGACGAAGCCATGCACCCACTGACGATAATGGCCATGGGCATGTACGGCCGCGAGCTGCCCAACCAGAACGGCGCCCCCTTGCGGCTGGTGGTTCCCTGGAAGTATGGCTTCAAGAGTATCAAGTCAATCGTGCGCATCTCGCTGGTCGAAGAGCAGCCGGTCAATTCCTGGCAGAAGATTGCCTCGGATGAGTACGGCTTTTATGCCAACGTCAATCCCAATGTGGACCATCCCCGCTGGAGCCAGGCGACCGAACGCCGTCTGCCCAACACCCTGTTCAACTCCAATACCATCGACACCCGGATGTTCAACGGCTACGAAGATGAAGTCGCTGAGCTGTATGCGGGCATGGATTTGAGGAAGCACTACTGATGGCAACGCAGCGCAAATGGTTAGCCTGGCGTGCGGCGGTGTTTCTGGCCGCACTCGCGCCGCTGATATTCTGGGGTTGGCAGGTGGCGAACAACGCCGCCGGGCCTGAGCCGGGGCGCTACCTGCTGCTCAACATTGGCATCGGTGGGCTGTGGCTGCTGCTGCTTACCCTCAGCCTGACGCCGCTAACAAAGCTCACCCGCTGGAAAGGCTTCGCGCTGATCCGGCGCCAGTTGGGCCTGTGGACGCTCGCCTACGCCACCCTGCATATGCTCAGTTACGCGCTGTTTATCTTGGGGCTTAACTGGGCACTGCTGGGCAGCGAAATTGTCAAGCGCCCGTATATTATCGTCGGCATGATCGCGCTGATCGGCCTGGCCGTACTCGGTGCGACGTCCAACAAATGGTCGATGCGCCGCCTGGGCAAGCGCTGGAAGTCGCTACACAAATTTTCCTACGCCATTCTGGGCTTGGTGCTGCTGCACTTCTTCTGGGTGGTACGCGCCGACATGGGCGAATGGGCAATGTATGCGGTCATCGGCGCGCTCGTCATGGCCACCCGTCTGCCCCCTGTGTCGCGCACGCTACCCAAATTGCGTCACCAATTGAGTCGAGCGTAAGCAACGCGACAAGCAGGCATCTGTTATTGGCGTATCGCCGTGGTGTCCGTTCACTCCAGCTTAGTGAAACGCAGCTGGGCAATCCGCGAAGGCGGTAAGAACGAATCTGACCGGGCGTTCTCCCAGTAGTGCTCAAAGACCGTGTGATGGCCGTTACCGGTCAGCAGCTCGTTAGGCTTCAAGAACGTAAAAAGCTGATCGTAGGATTGAATCTCATTTTCCGACACCCGCCGGATAATGTGCTCTGGGCCCAGCTCACTGGTATGACCAAGCCCGGCGGCGGCCAGCATCTCTGCCAACGCCCTTAGGGTATTACGGTGGTAGTGATAGACCCGTTCAGACTTATCGGCGACATCCAAATGCTGCCCCCGCTTCGGGTCCTGGGTCGCCACCCCACTGGGGCATTTATCCGTGTGACAGCTGAGCGCCTGAATACATCCCAGTGAAAACATGAAGCCACGACCCGCATTGCACCAATCCGCCCCCAGCGCGATGGTGCGGGCAATATGAAAACCTGACATGATCTTGCCCGCCGCCCCAATGCGAATTTCGTCACGCAGCCCCGCCCCCACCAGGGTATTGTGAACCAGGGTCAGCGCTTCGGTTAGCGGCACTCCAAGCCGATTGATAAATTCCAGCGGTGCTGCCCCCGTACCACCCTCGCCTCCATCAACCACAATGAAATCCGGCCGTTCGCCGGTTTCAAGCATGGCTTTGACAATGGCAAACCACTCCCAGGGGTGGCCGACCGCCAGCTTGAAGCCCACCGGCTTACCCTCGGAAAGCTCGCGCAGGCGGGCGATAAAGTGCATCAACTCCAGCGGCGTGGAAAACGCCGTATGAGCGGCGGGCGAGACGACATCCTCGCCCATCGGTACACCCCGCGCCTCAGCGATTTCAGCGGTCACCTTGGCGCCTGGCAGAATTCCTCCATGACCGGGCTTTGCCCCCTGGGAAAGCTTGATCTCGATCATCTTCACCTGCTCGTCGCAGGCATTGGCCTCAAAGCGCGCCTCGTTGAAGGTACCATCGTCGTTACGGCAGCCAAAGTAGCCCGAGCCTATCTCCCACACCAGATCACCACCGTGCTTGCGATGGTAACGGGAGATCGATCCCTCACCGGTATCGTGATAAAAACCGCCCTTGCACGCCCCGGCATTGAGCGCCTCAATCGCATTGGCCGACAGCGAACCAAAGCTCATCGCCGAAATATTGAACACGCTGGTGGAATAGGGCTTGCGGCAGCGGCTGCCGCCAACCTGAACACGAAAATCGTGACTGTCGATGGTGCTGGGCCGAAGGGAGTGATTGATCCATTCATGGCCCGGCTGATACATATCCAGCAGCGAGCCAAACGGTTTCTTGTCGCTTTCATTCTTGGCGCGCTGATAGACCACCGCCCGCTGTTCCCGCGAGAAAGGGCGTGCGTCCAGGTCGGACTGGATAAAATACTGCCGAATCTCCGGGCCTATCGACTCAAGGATATAGCGCAAGTGGGCCAGTACGGGGTAGTTACGGCTAACGGTACGCCGGCGCTGACGCACATCGTGAACCCCCAGCGCCGACAGCAGGCCGAAGATCACCACGCCCCACAGCCACATCAGCGAAAAAGCCAGCCCAATAAGCGAGATCGCCAACAGCAACAAACAGGCAATAAAGGTGGCATGTCGGAGAGGAATACGGGATAGCCCTCGAGCGTCGATCATAAGCGCACAAACTCCGTTTGAGTCGTTTCACACCAGATGGCGAAACTGGCTAGCATAACGCAGAGTGTGTACGCCTCACCAAGCCGCTTTTTATCCAAAGACACAGCGTAGATGCTTGCGGTAAGCGACACCGAGGCAGCCCCATGAACTGCATGCACATTGGCGACAGGTATCATTACTAGACAGACCACAGGCACTGTTATTCTACTGGATCGGCTGAAAGCCGATTATGCCGTGATGGCTACTGCGAACTCTGCCTTCCTGAATTCAAGCCATGATCCACTCGTTGAAGATACGTTCTTCGGCCTTACTCCCTTTGTGCGCGTAGTAGACCAGACGCAGGTGGCGCTCTTCATCAACGGTGAGGGTCGTGTGTTCAAGCGCCACAGCACCAAGCGCTTCAATATTCAGGTGACGCACTCCCTGACAAGGCGCGTTGACCTCCTGGTTTTTCCACCATGCCTTAAACTCAGGCGCCACTTTGGTGAGCTCTTCGACCAGCTCATCGATAGCGGGATCTTCGGTCGCCCGGGCATAGTCGCGCCGAAAGCTGGATAGCATTTGGCAGACCTGCGCTTCCCAGGGTGACAAGCGCTGACGCATGGCAGGGTCGGTAAATAACAACCACAGCATATTGCGGCGTTCCGGCGAGTGAGCAGAGAAGTTGAAAAGCTTATCAGCGGCAGCATTCCAGGCCAGCACATCCCAGCGCAAGTTCAGGATATACGCAGGTCGCGTAGGCAGGTCGTCCATCAAGGTTTGCACCAGCGGCGGCACACTGCACCAGGTTTTGCCTAGCTCAGAGGGTAAGCGCTGATGAGTAAGCAAGAACAGGTGTCGGCGCTCAGCCGCATCCAGCTTGAGCGCTTTGGATAGATTGTCCAGAAACGTCGCCGATACGCTTATATCCCGCCCCTGCTCCAACCAGGTATACCAAGTCAGCCCCACGCCCGCTAAAGCGGCGACTTCTTCACGCCTTAACCCCGGCGTACGCCTTCGGCGGCCACGAGGAAGCCCCATATCTTCTGGTGCGATTTTCTCTCGGTGCATGCGTAGAAACTCTGCCAAGTCTTCCCGCTTTCGAGCCAGCGTCCGGGGAGCAGTCATCCTGTTACCTTTAAATAACTCATCACTTTTAGTAATAGCATAAACGGTTAAATTGTACCCCCTAAAAAGCCTCTCCAGAATAGCCCTTCGCTGGCAAAACAGCGCTGGCGGATTCTTTCCTAATGCTTATGCCTGGAGTGTGTTATGGCTGACCAATCTCGTCTATCAGTATACCTCGTGGCACTGGGTGCGTTTGCACTTGGGATGGCCTCTTATGTGACTGCGGGGCTAATTCCCCTCATCGAAGACGCCTTTAGTGTCTCTGCGGCCACGGCGGCGCAGTTAGTCACCGCATTCACCCTAGCCTACGGCCTAGGCTCGCCTGTGGTCGTTGCGCTACTGCCTGGCAAGCACCAGCGCTTGGGCTTACTACTGGCGCTAGCCGTTTTTATTGTGGCAAATATCGCCAGCGCCCTGGCCACCAGTTTCTTATCACTCACGATATGGCGGGCGGTCGCTGGCGTTGGCGCAGGGGTTTACCTTGCCATGGGCATTGCCGCCTCAGCCGCTATAACGGCTGAGGCTCACCGCGGTAAAGCGATTGCCATCATTATGGGTGGTATGGCGAGCGGCACGGTACTGGGGGTGCCTATTAGCCTGTTACTGGCGGAGCGTTTTGGCTGGGCGTCAGCGATGTGGCTTATTTCAGCACTTGGGTTAATCGCCTACGCGGGGCTACAGGTAAAGCTACCTGCGCTTCCATCCGCACCAACGCTTTCACTTGTTCGCAAACTCGCTATTTTACGAAGCCCTCATGCCATGGCCATACTGGCGGTTTCCTTATTGGGCGCCATTGCCAGTTTGGGAATGTATACCTTTATTGCCCCGTTTATGGCGGCCACCGAATCAGGCGCTGTTCAGTCGATTACCGGCTATTTATGGGTGTGGGGGATTGGCGGCGTCGTGGGTAGTTTTCTGATTGGGCCTCTGGTGGACAGGTTTATCGGCCCTGTGATTACCCTGGCGATTATGTCGCTGCTCTTTTTGGCGCTCATTGCTCTGCCTTTCACGGCGTCGGTTCACCCACTTCTGACGTTACTGCCTATTGCGCTTTGGGGGGCGGTGGGCTGGGCGCTGCAAGTGCCACAAAACAACGAACTCGTTCGTACGCGCCAAGCCCACGGCGACGGTAACCTGGCCGTCGCACTCAATGAATCAGTGCTCTATTTGGGCAGTGCGATAGGCGCTGCGTTCGGGGGCGTTTTGCTGGCCTTCAGCTTTCCTGTTTCGACATTGGCCATTGGCGCGGGGGTTATCGCCGCTGTAGGTGCGGCGACACAGCTAATCATCGTCACACGCACTAAGCGTTAGCTCTGTTCGGACACGCCAAGGGGCCCTTTGCCTGCCGCTTGGCGGTTATGCAGACCACTGGCAGTGGGCGGATTAAAAAGCGACGAGCCTCCTCCAGACAAGTATGGTGGATAAAATAAGGGTTCTCTAACCCGCAAAGGCTCAAAAAGCCCCGCTCACTTACCGGAGAACATTCCAGACGCACCACGTTGGCAGGGGCGTATTGCATTACCCCAGAGTACCGAAGGCACCCCAGGGCTCGGAACCCAAAGTACGACTCAGTCCCAACTACCTTTGCCACCGCCGGTGCCAGTAACGGTGGATACGGCACCCGACTGGAAGTGGCCCAGCAGTTTGCTGTGGCTATCGAAGAACAGGATGCTCAGATAAACGGGCGTACCCTGAAACTCGAAACTCACCGTATCACGATAGAGCCGATCAAGATCATCCGTATAAACATCCCCCATGAGGGCACCGCCGCCCGCCGAAGAGATGCCGCCAGCATCGCCGTTGAAAGACTTTCCATCGGTGATATTAACCTGAAACTTGAGATAGAAAATCATGCTGGCCACGCTGCCGGTAGCCGGATAGGACTTCGTGGCCGTCATCAATGCATGTTCGACGTCATCAATATGTCCAGGTTCGAGCTTGTCGTGCATAGCAACACGAAAATCGTGGGCAATCATTTTTTTATCAATGGCTTGAGAAGCGTTCATTGTTAGATACCTCGTGTAGATATGGTGGTCTCAACGGTCATCAATCGACCGTGGCTTACTTGCCCTACGCATTTCAGCTTGGATAGCGCGTCATCACCGCATCAGCTCGGCATCACCCAAACTCGCTGGAACAACCACACATAGCTCAGGGGATCACTTCAGTATCAGCTTCTCGTCACCCCTTGGCAGCGACGTGCGCTCGAAAGACCCTAGAGCAAACGACTGCACAAGGAGCATTACCATGGACACTACACCGCTTCGGGTCGCCATCATTGGCGGCGGCGTCTCCGGCCTGTCACTTGCCTATTACCTGCAGAAGCTCGGCAGCAAGGAGGCCCAGCAGATAGACGTCACCTTATTCGAGCGCAAGACCACTCTAGGCGGCAACGCTGAAACGGTGTGGGTCGATCTGGGCAATCGAAAACAACCGGGAAAGCCCGATTCGCCTTATCAGCGCTGGGCAGACCTTGGCGTCAATGATGTCAACTTGGCTACCTACCATCGCCTTCACGCCGTACTAAGCGAAATCGGCGAGCTAGAGCGCATGAAGCCGCTTGAAAATACCGAGAGCTATTTCAACCGTGACGGAACGATTGCTCTCACCGATGACTGCGACTTGGCCTGCGGCGTCAGCGACCCCGCCCATGAGCTGAGTAAGGCCGAGGGTGGCAAGCTGGCACCGCTGATCGACGTAGTACATCAGAGCGCCATCGACCTGGTTGAGAGCGGGCGCATTACGCCTCGCTACACGGTGGACGATTTCTTCGACAGCTGCGTTGCCACTCCTCGCGATATGCTGGCTGCCGCGGCGGATCATTTGGGTATCACCATTGACTGGCAGGATCCGGCATTGTCGGCCCGGCTGGAACGTATACGTCGCGTTATCTATTATCCACGCATATCCGCCATGTACTTTGCCGACGATCGTGGTCCAGGCGGTATGCCGCTCCAAGCGCCTTTCGAGTATTACCGCATTCAGGAAGGAGGCTCGCCCCCTGATCGCCGCTACTTCGAGCACGGTTCTCAGCACTGGCTTGAAGCATTGGCCGCTCATATCACTAACCCCGAGACTCAGGGCCCCAGCGTTAAGATTCTGCGCGGCATTGACGTGGAGGCAAGCCTCTCACCACAAGGTGTCAGGTTAAGCGAGCGTGCCGCTTCCGAAGCACGCCACTGGGAAGCCGACCTTCTAATCATGGCTACCCATGCCGAAGATGCCTTGCCAATGCTGACATTTGGTGACGGCCTTTCTGACACCCAGCGAGGCCTCCAGCATATCCTTGGCAAGGTGCGCTACACCCGCAGCTATAGCGTCTGCCATACTGCTGCCGTCCACATGCCACCAAATCGCAACCTGTGGCGCACCTACAACATTGAGGTGCGTAATCCCGAAGACACCTTCTTCCCGTACCGGATCGACTATGTCGCCAATCGCCACCAGAACGATGCAGAAAACCCAGCCTACAATCAGGCAGGCCTACCGCAGTTCTTCGTTTCCCTGGTGGATGATCTCAACCGGATTCCCCGTTGCGAGATGCTCGACAGGCGCCCCTCCCCCCTCAACGAACCCGCAGCACTAGCCGCCGCCGCACCCAGGGAAGCAGGCTATCGAAATCGACTGCCACCATTGGACAGCGCCCTTGAGACCAAGGCCTGGACGCTGTTCAAGCACAATGTACTCGATGCCAACTGCCTGGAGGCCCAAACGGAAATAGAGCGCTATAATCAAACGATCGCCCAGAGACGCTGCGAGGGCCACCTGGACGTATGCCCACTGCTGTTTGTCGGCGGCTGGACTCGCGGCGCAGGTCTACAGGAACAGTGTCTGGAACAGTCAGAGCATCTCGCCACTCTATTGATGAAGGGTACTGAGCCAAGCGTACGATAGAACACGGGGCTAGTGCCGACTGGCCGCCAGGGAAGGCATTGTCATCAACAGGCCAGCGGCTTCGCCCCGACGCCAGCAAGCACGTAATGTGTCCAGAACGACCGCCTTGTCGCTCTCTTTGCCCTTCTCCAGCTCCAACTCCAGCCAATCAGCGTGAGCTTCAATCAGCTCCCGGTGATGCTCGCCCCAGGCGCAAGGTTCCGCTGCCATCAGTTGGGTCAAGCGGCGCGCATAATGGCGAGCCGTCGCCGGGCGGTCGTCAAGCAGACAGACCTCCGCTGCCGCGACCAGGAAACGGTAACCATTGTGTCCCACACAGCCCGTATTCAATAGCGCTTCGCCTTGCTGCAGCGTCGCCAAGCGAACCTCGGGATCGTCTTCAAGCAGTGCTCGAGTGCCTAACACCCAGGGCCCGATAAATGGCTTCAGCTTATGTTGCTCCACCAATTGCCAGGCACGCTCGATGCTGGCTTGAGCTTCCGCTCGACGGCCGGTAATTAGCTGGACCCGAGCGCGACTTTCCAAAAGAAAAGCCTCGAAGCGCCCTGACCCCAGCTCCAGAGCCACCGCCAGCGCCTGAGAGAGCTGCTCGTCGGCCTCATGGGGAGCACCCTGGGAAATCAGAATCCAAGCCGCCGTCATCCGTGCCACCACCTCGGCACGCCGATTACCAACTCGCTTGCCCAGCTCGGCAGCTTCAAAACAGTCCCTTAAAGCCTCCCCGGTTTCGTTGGCATAGAGCCGGGCCGTACCCAACATAAATAGATTTGAGGCCTCCAGCTCTGCATGGCCATGCCTTCGGCAGAGCGCCACGCAGTGATCGAAAAGCTCATAGGTGCTGCGCATCTGCCCCTCGGCATAGTGAGCATCGCCCAGGCCGCTAAGCGCTTGAATCTCGGTGCGTACGTCACCACCGTGACGGGCCTGCTCCAGGGCTCGGGTATGATAGGCGCGGCTGGTGGCAAAATCGCCACGGGGAAAATAGAGGTTGCCCTTTAGGTAGAGCGCTTCTGCAAGGGGCAAGGGATCATCAAGCGCCTCGGCCAGCGGAAGCAGGCCATCCAGAATCATCTCTTCCGCCTCCAAAGCGTCGAGCATATTCAGCACCCGAGCCAACCAAAGGTCTGCAGCAATGCGCTGAGACTCATCCTGAGCGAATGTACGCGCGGCCTCAAAGTGCTCCCGAGCCGCTTGAATACGCCCAGTCGCCATCGCTACCTGACCTTGCAGTAGCATTAATCGGTACTCATCCTTCGGCGCATAATCGATGGCGTGACACTGCCTCAGCAGCGCCAGAGCTTCCTCATACCGATAGCGGGCTATTTCTTCCGAAGCCGCTTTCAGGAAAGCATCCGGCGCCTCCAGAGATCGCGCACGGTGAAGATGCCGCGCACACAGCCCCGGTTCCGCTTCGTTATACAACCCGGCCAGGCGAAGATGCAGACGGTCGCGCTGTATCTTGGGTATCCCTTCATAGATGCCCTGCAGAATCAGATCGTGCACGAAGCGGTAGCTCTCTTCATCTAGAGGGCGTACTAAGCTAAAGCGCTGGGGGAGTTCGGGTTGATAGTCGGGCTGTCCCAACATTTCCTGCAGCAGCGTCAGGGAGAATCTCTGCCCCATGACGGCAGCGATACATATTGCCCGACGATCCAGATCAGTGAGTTGATCCAGCTTGGTTTGCACCAGATTGGCAAGGCTGGCTGGCATACTGCTGTGAGGATGAAACAACAACATCTGGGTCAGAAATAGCGGATTACCCTGAGCTTGAGTCACTAAGCGGGAGATATGCTCAGCGTGAACCTTACCCACACTGGCGACCAGAGCCTCGGCCTCGTGGGCGCGCAGCGGCGGAAGCTCGATCAGTGTCAGCGGCGATTCAGGCAACTGTGGCCTTAGCCGGGTCTCCAGCGGATCCTGCTCAAGACGTGAAGTAAACAACCAGATCACGGGCGCTTCAAGCGTCTCCTGCAGCAGCCCGGTGAGAGTTCCTAGCAGCGCCTCATCAGCCCAATGTAGATCTTCAACTACCAGCAATTGCGGGCGGTGGATAGACCGAGCAAGAAGAATGTCTCGCAGAGCCAGAACCAAACGCTGGCGTCGAGTCTCCGGGGTCATGGCGGCGTAAAAACGCTGTGCATCTTCCGGTTGCGCCAATCCCAGCAATGGACGCAACAGCATGGCATGATCCAGGGATAGGCGGAGTGCCGAGAGGCGAGCAAGTAGATGTGCTTCATTTATCTCCGCATCGGACGTCTGGAGCAGCGAACGCGCCAATTGCATCAACGGCCCCTCATCAGCGCGGGTGCCAAAGTCCAATACCTCGGCCTGGTGATGATCGGCATAAGTCGCCGCCATTTCGGCAAACTCAGCACTGAGACGCGTCTTGCCAATACCGGCCACGCCGCGAATATAGATCAAATGGCCAGCTTGGTAGTCTCGAGTACTCTCCAGAATGGCTTCCAACTGGCCCAGTTGCACACGCCGCCCCACCAACTCGAAGCGAATGTCATGCGCCTCGTCCCTGGGATGACGATAACGCAACCAATCGCCCCCTTCGTCGTCGAAAACAAAGCGCTCGGCCAATTGCACCGCCACCCCACGGTCGACCCACACGCCGCTGCACTCCTCCGCCATGGCGAGAGCCGTATCATTCGGCCAGTGGTCAGCCCTGAGGTAAACAGCCTGGGCCAAGCCCTGCTCTACCAAAGTGGCGGCGCATAACAGGCCACGCTGCGCATCGCTACGGTAAGCCCGGTGCAGTCCGAAAAGCGCCTTACCTCCTTCCTCAAGGCTACCGCCGAAATGCTCGACCCAACTTGCCAGAGCCGACTGATCGGCCGCCAAGGCATGCAGTTGGATCAACACCCGAGCGTTCTCCATCTCCTCGATGTCGGCGGTGGACACGGCGGAAGCCTCGTCATCCTCTACCGACAGTGCCTCTACCTCGACCCCATAGATCTCGGCCAAGTGACGAGCAGTGCGGTAAAGCACCTTACGCCCACTCTCAGCCCGTTTGATGGAGGCGATAGAGACGCACAGACGCTGGTCGAAGCAATATTCAGCCAGCGCTTCCTGGCTCAGGCCAAGCCGCCTGCGGTGCTCTTTCAAGCGTTGGCGATCCAGGCGCAAGCGCCCATCCTGGAGAGCTACCATTGTTAGCGGTTTCCTTTCTCTCAAAACACGCGGGAAATAAAGACTATCTCGCTTTATTATGCTTACATGAAAGGCTGCTGATCAAAGGCCTAGTTTTTTTAACATTCGATGTCAACAAATTAACGGCGCTAACGTGAAGCGTCGTTAACGCCAAACGATGCTAACCGACTGGCTAATCCTCACATCCAAACGTTGGCGACGGCGTCCAATTAAACTTGCTTCATGCCCGACTTCAACCAGTAAATGCAGCGCCTGTGGTTGTACTTGTCAATGACAACCCGAACGACCAGAGGCTCCCAAAAGCGGTGAGCAACGTCTAGGCGGTGTATGAACACACCACCTGATGGGCCATACCCACTCAGGAAACCAAGTAGGTTCAAATGGGCGCCCTGGTAACGGCCCATAATGATGGATGGAGCGTTTCATGTTTCTTCGTATAAGCTTTCTACTTGTCGCCCTCGTATTGCTGTCCTCCTGCGCTATGCCGCCGGATTCCCCGCGTTTTCAGCCCTCGGGCAGCCTGCCGCGCCATGATCAGCCAAGCTTCGATGAGTACGTGCGCGACACCCACGCGTGGATTGCCGACAATCGCGCCTTCATCGGCGACGACCGCCACCGCGAGATAGCGCTCAATGCCCCGTTTGAACGTCGCCCGGATACGCCGGCAAAACGCGGCATTCTATTCGTGCACGGGCTGGGCTCAAGCCCGTGGTATTTCACGGATATGGCCAACGCCATGGCGGATGACGGCTGGCTGGTTCGTTCGATTCTTTTGCCGGGCCATGGCAGCCGCCCCGCCGATCTGATGCTGCCGGCCCATGAGGATTGGGAAGATGCCGTCGCCCATCACACCCAGTTGCTTGCGAATGAAGTCGATGAGCTCTGGCTGGGCGGGTTTTCGACCGGAGGCAACCTGGTGACCGCCCAGGCGTTCAAGGACGATCGCGTCGAGGGGTTGCTGCTGTTCTCCCCCGGCTTCTACCCGGACAGCCAATACCTCTTTCTTGCCCCGGCCATTTCTTATTTCTGGGACTGGCTAGACATCGACGACGAGGACAATATCGCCACGTACCAGTCGCTGCCGTCCCGCGGCGCCGCGCTGTATTATCGTTCGGTCAGCGCCGTGCAAAAAAACCTCGACGCCGAGCACTTCGATAAACCCGTGCTGATGACCATGAGCCAGCACGACAGCGTTCTCGACCCCGCCGCCACGCTCGATGCCTTTCAAACCCGTTTTACCCACCCGTCATCGCGCTTCGTATGGTACGGCGACACCCCGGCGCACCTCGACGACCCTCGCATCACGGCACTCACCAGCTACCTGCCCGAACGACGAATCAGCAACTTTTCCCACATGAATGTGCTGTTTGCACCCGAGAACCCCTATTACGGTGAAGCGGGCAGCTACACCATGCTGGAAAACGGGCAGGAAGACCTCACCCCACCCGACGACCCGGACGCCCTGTGGTTCAGCGCCTGGGGCCAGCAGGACCCGGAAAAGTACCACGCCCGTTTGACCTGGAACCCCTACTTTGACGAGCTCCTCGACGACATCCGCGAGGTAACGGGCGACTGAGCGGTGACAATGGGCTGACCCATCGCGCCACTCACGTCTACGCTGTGAGACACCCATCACGACACAGGAGGCCATGATGAGTATCGATCAGCCCGAAACGCTCCATCTGGACAGCGATGACGCGACCGGCTACCCCAACTCCCCACTGCCAGTGTTGATCTACCGGGATGTTATCGACACTCGTGACCCAGAGGCGTGTGCCGCCACCTTTGAAGCCATGTTCAAGCGCCACGGCTGGCCGCCGGCATGGCGCTACCACCTGTATGACTTTGACCACTTCCACTCGACCGCTCACGAGGTCCTGGGCATTTTTCGCGGGCAGGCCCGTGCCCGGCTGGGCGGCCCTAACGGCCGCGAACTGATGCTTTGTGCGGGCGACGTACTGGTGCTGCCCGCAGGGGTTGGGCATGCAAGCCTGGAGGCGGACCATGATTTCTGCATGGTAGGCGCCTACCCGCCCGGCCAACAGCCAGCGATAGAGCGTGGCGACCCGGCACAGCTGGAAGCGGCGCAAGCGCGCGTGGCGAGCACGGCGATGCCCGAAAGCGACCCGGTCGGCGGTCCGTTGAAAAACCTGTGGCGCCAAACGACAGCGTAATCACCTTGACCCTGCCGATAAACGGTATTATCAACAGGCCTATACGTAGCCAGAGCCATCACCCAAGCCGCTCTGGCACTCCCATGTCAGATACCGAAGGAAAGCCCTATGCCAGCCTATGTGGTGATGATCAAAGAACACACCCACGACACTGACGAAATGGAGCGCTACAGCGAAAAGGCCAAAGCCGCCCGGGAAGGCCACGACCCGGAACCGCTCGCGTTCTACGGCGATTTTAAAGTGCTCGAAGGTAGCGCCATGGAAGGCGCGGTGATTCTACGTTTTCCCGATATGGCCGCCGCCCGCGCCTGGTATGAAAGCCCTGCCTACCAGGAAGCCCGCCAGCACCGCTTCCAGGGCGCCGACTATCGAGTGTTTATCGTGGATGGGATTGAAGGCGCCTGAGAAGCCCACCATCGTCTATCAAGAGAGGACCGCATCATGATCGAGTCACGTGAAGACCTCGACGCCATCAAGCAGTCGTGCCAGTCGATGGTCACAAGGAGTTCAGGCCTTTCTGCCGGGGCGGCGATCATTCCCATCCCCGGGGTGGACCTTGGCTCAGACGTGGCCATCTTGATGCGGTTGATCCCCCGAATTAATGAAAAATTCGGTTTATCGCCTGAACAAATCGAAAGCCTGGATACCGAATCCAAGCTCTTTGTGATGACCGCCATCTCCAACACCGGCAGCAAGCTGGCCGGGAAATACATCACCAAAAAACTCATCGTGACGGTGCTCAACAAGATGGGCATCAAGGTCGCCGCGAAAGGCGTGACGAAGTTCGTCCCGCTAATCGGTAGCGCCTTGGCAGGCAGCATCAGCTTCACCGCCATGAAGGTGATGGGCAACCGTCATATCGAAGATTGCTACCAGATTGCCCTGGCAGCGCTGGAAGAAGAGCGGCTTGCGCATGAAATCGTGATCGAGCCAGAGCCAGCATCAGAGCCAGGACCGGTAAAGAAATCCCCTCAGTCGCAATAGCCCGGCCATCAGCCTTCTTTTTGATAAGTTTTTCCACCTTCGGCAGCATGTGCAAATTTTGCGCATGCTGAATTTCGCTCCAACTCTCCCTCTTTAAAAACGTTGCGAATGTGCTTTGTAATAATCGAACGCTCGTGTCCGAAAAATTTATACATCTGCGCCTGGCTGAACTAAACAGTCTCTTGCTCCAGCGTCACCTTCAGGCCCTACGCGTCATAAGTTACCCATGATCTTGGCATCTTGCTCACACAGGTCCATAATGAGCACTTAAAGATCCATGGGCTATCTCATGGGTCTTTAAGTACTCAAATAAACGGAATAGCGATGAAACGGGCACGCAGCTACTCTCGCGTTACGAAGCAGGCGCTCTCAATCTTTGGCAAGTTGATCAAGGCTGGCCGTTTGGAGCGCAAACTGACGGCTACCGAACTGGCGGAACGCGCAGGCATCACCCGCAAAACCCTCCGCAATATCGAAAGCGGCGAAGCTGGTTCTGAAATCGGCACCGTCTTCGAGGTTGCCGCCCTCGTCGGTGTCCGTTTGTTCGATGCTGACGAGCGGACACTTGCAGTGCACAGCGCCCACCTCGAAGAAAAACTAACACTGCTGCCTAAGAGCGTTCGCCCTAGTAAGCAGGAGGTCGATGATGATTTCTAAGCTTACTGACCACAAAGAAGCCTATGTCTGGATTTGGCTGCCGGGAGAAACACAACCCGTCGTGGCTGGCCGCATCACAAAGCAAAGGGGCACCTACGCTTTCAACTATGGCGCTAGTTATCTGGAGCGTGATGACGCGATACCCATCTATAACCCAGAGCTTCCACTTCGCCGCGGCCTGATCGAACCGACCGCTGGCTTGGCAATGGCCAGTTGCCTTCGTGACGGCTCGCCCGACGCTTGGGGCCGCAGGGTTATCATCAACCGTCTGATGGGTGCCAAGGCCGCCGAGACCGAAACCAGCGACATCGACGAACTGACCTACTTACTTGAGTCGGGATCGGACCGAATCGGTGCCCTCGATTTTCAGCATTCCGCCACAGAATACGTTCCCCGCCTCAAGGCAGAAGCACCCTATGAGGAATTGCTTGAAGCGGCCGAGCGTGTCGAGCAAGGCGCCCTGCTGACGCCAGCGCTAGATCAGGCGTTGAACCACGGCACGTCGATCGGCGGCGCGCGCCCGAAAGCCCTGATCGATAACGGCGATCACAAAACAATCGCCAAGTTCTCGTCGAGCACGGACATTTACAGCGTCGTGAAAGCGGAATTTATCGCCATGAAGCTCGCGGCTTTATGTAAGCTCAATGTTGCCCCTGTCTCGATGATCTCAGCGGCTGGCAAGGACGTGCTGCTCATCGAACGCTTTGACCGCCTCAAATCAGAGGCTGGCTGGCAGCGTAAAGCGATGGTCTCGGCTCTGACGATGCTCGGCCTTGACGAAATGATGGCACGCTATGCGTCTTATGAAGATCTTGCCGAGATTATCCGTCACCGCTTCAGCGACCCACAGGAAACGCTGCGAGAGCTCTACGGACGGATCGTTTTCAATATCCTATGCGGCAACACGGACGACCATGCCCGCAATCATGCTGCTTTCTGGGACGGCGAGATGCTCACTTTGACCCCAGCCTATGACATTTGCCCCCAAGGAAGAACCGGCAACGAGGCGACACAGGCGATGCTGATCAAGGGTGAAAACCGTATGAGCACGCTGCATAGCTGTCTCGCGGCCGCGCCTGATTTCTTGCTCAATGACACAGAAGCCAAGATCATCATTGAGCAACAGCTCGCAACGATTGCCAGTGAGTGGAAGGGGCTCTGCGAGGAAGCCAAGCTGACCGAGACTGACCGGAAGCTCTTTGCCGGTCGGCAGTTTTTGAACAGCTATTGCGTTGAAGGCCTGGGGGCCGGACATAGCCCGTTACGTGAAGGCTTTGAGTCTGCGCGCGCGCAATTGCTCGGTTAAAAAAGCGACCAGTTGCGTTGTTTTAAAACATGCATGTGCCGATTAACTCCACTATTCAGATCATTTTATGAGCCGATTAAGGTTTTTATTCGGCTCATAGGCCTGTGAGATAGATTCTTCGAATAGAAAGGGCCGTCACTTGGACAGCCCTTTCGTTCTATGCGTGAATAGGAAATACGGAAATAAAAGCAGATCAGCGCTTGCCTTCCTCGCGCAGCTTCGCCACTTCATCTAGCGCCAGACCAGTCGCTTCAGCGATCTGCTCATCGCTGAGCACCCCCAGCTTGAGCAGATTACGGGCTGTTTTCTCGATGCCCAGCCTTTCGCCTTCCTGACGTTCTTGCTGAGCCCAGTTTTCCAAATTTTCTGCCAGCATGTCTTTATCCTCCACCAAACTGTTGAGCTGATTGAGGTCGATCTCAGCCCCGAGTCGCTGCAAGTGGCGTTTAAACCAGCGGGTAATGCTTTTGACGCTGACCTCTAAGTGAGGTGGATCAGCGACTGAGAACTCAGTACTGAGACTATTAAAATGAAAGCTTTCAATGTAATTACTTAAGCCAAAGCCGCGTCAACGCTTGTTCTAATTGAAGCCTGTCTGCCCGGCGTTTATCCTCGGAACGACGACTCAAATTCTGCAACTTGCGTTTAACGCCGGGCAGGTCACGAGCCTGGGGCAGACCAATCAGACCGAAGTCCGGCTGCTCATCTTCGACTGAGAGCAGAAATTCTCGCGAAGGCTCGTCTATCCACTCAGAAAGACGTACCAATAGCCGTTCCCGATATTTCAGTAGCTCATGCGCGGTGACGGGCTCCGCCGTCATGCCCTTAAAATGTGCCTGAAAAATATCTTCAAAATCCTTAGGCATCTGCGGCTCAAGAATTTCCCAGGCGGGTTTTGGACTACAGGTCAAATAGACCAGGAAAGTGTACCAAAGCGTCCTATCAGCTCGCTTGTCATCCAGTAATAGTCCTACATCGAGCAAGTCGCGTGGGTGCTGACGCGATAATGCTGCTGCCAGTTTTCCTGCATACAAATCGGCAAAACTCAGCACCTGAGCGGAAGCGAACCCAAACGCGTCCTCCACCACCGGCCGAACATCCATCTCACGTACTGGATGCACAGTGCCCCGCATGACTGGCGTGGTTTCAATCTGCACAAGTGCCCTGCCGCGACTGACAATCAACCGCGTGACACCTTGACTGCCTTGACTGGCCGACGGCTGCACACGCATTGTTTTTGATTGAGTCCGTAATGCATCAGCCAGCATGTTCAGCGCATTATCAATCGCGGCGGCATCTTCAGCGAAACCTTGGGTCGGCAGCCATGTAAGATCGATATCCACTGATAGTCGAGGACGGTCGTGCTCGAACAGATTGATCGCCGTTCCGCCCTTCAATGCAAAACGTGGCTCCAGTGACAACATCGGGAGAATATCTACCAGCAGCTGTACGCGGTCGGTGTAGCGTTTATCCCAATTGCTCATCCAAGTCCCTCGGTAACGTGAGCTGATAAGTCGGGTGTAAACGACCACCGGGCACCAGAACGCGTTTACCGTTGCCGAGATCCACCCCATCTAATGAGATTCGTTTTAGCCATGCGTGTTGGTACCGATCCGCCAAGGCGAGAAACAGTCGCTTGGCCTTGATGCTGCTGCAATGGCGCAGCAGCGCCGTCACGCGCCTTGGGCTCAGTGTTGCCAAACTCTGCATAAGCGCATCAGCTTCGTAGACCAGCGCCGCGCCGGCGGGACCATCGCAAAGCTCCAATATCGCGCGCTCTGGTGTAGAACAAACGATGCTGCCCGCACCAGAAAGCACCTCTTGCCGCTTAAGGCCCTGCTCAAGTAGCTGATCCTTCTGCGTATCCGCAGTGAAATCAGGCACCGGCCAGGCAAAGGGAGGCTTGCCGCAGAACTCAAATCGATCAGGCATAGCCAACTGGCTAAGCCAACCAGGCGGTCGTGCAGACCCGTAAATCGTTACCGTGGCAGCTTCGCCGAGCCGCAGGTAGTGTTCATGCCCTTGCATTGCCAACGCGAAGCGCCCGCCGACGTATAACGCCAAGCCCTCCCGCTCTTGCAAGCTCCGTAGTACGCCCTGCCACTGCAGCCGCCCTCCCTTTCTCAGATAGACGCCACGCGCCGGAGACACCAGCCAACCGCTGGCGACATAACGCGCCACAAGGCTTCTCGAATAGCCATGCGCCTGCAACCAGCGGCTGGAGACTAAATCAGCGTCTCCCAGGCTGGCTAGCAATTGGTTTAATTTTGATGACTTTTGCTCACTCATAGTGAACATAATACGGATTTCAAAAACGCCGTCTAGTGATTACGGGGTTTACCTAAAATACTTTTTGATCACTATAAGTGAGCCTATTGGCTATAGCCCTCAAGAGTTGCTTACCCACGAGATTCAGCGGCTGCCGCTTAGGCCAGAAGGCAATCAGGTTGGGGCCACACTAGCTAGTTTGCTAAGCGCACACTACTGATTCACGTCAAACGGCTATTCATTACTGAACCTAAAACCACTGCATCAGGTTCTTTCATGGCATGGGAAATGCCTGCCATCCTCAGCAGCCACATACAGAAAGGGCAGTCACTTGTGGACTGCCCTTTCTGTATGTGTGAAGTGGAAATACGGAAATGAAAGCAAGGATCAGCCCTTACCCTCAATGCGCAGCTTCGCCACTTCATCTAGCGCCAGACCAGTCGCTTCAGCAATCTGCTCGTCACTAAGCACTCCCAGCTTGAGCAGATTACGGGCTGTTTTCTCAATACCCAGCTTCTCGCCTTTCTCCATGCCCAGCTTCTCGCCTTCCTGACGTTCTTGCTGAGCCCAGTTTTCCAAATTTTCTGCCAACATGTCTTTATCCTCCACCAAACTGTTGAGCTGATTGAGGTCGACCTCAGCCCCGAGCCGCTGCAAGTGGCGTTTAAGCCAGCGGGTAATAATCTTGTCGATACGCTCTTTGTGAGGATCGGCCTGAATAATCGCCACGATCCGATCCACGGCTTGCTGCAGCCCCTGGCGATTCGTGGAGGCCTTCTCGATACTGAACACCCCGCTTAGCGGCGACTGTACCAAGCCTAACTGTTCATCAGTATAACGCCCTTCATCGACCAGATAATAACGCATCCGTGGTTGATAGACCCCCAGGAGACCCGGCGGTTCCGGGGTGATCATGTCATAAAGGTCTAACGATGCCGTCCAGCGATCCGAGCCGTTATAAAGCACCACCGGAAACACCGGCGGTAAGCCCTGGCCTGGCGTGATGACCTTCTGCTTGAATAATTCGCTGTAGAAGCAAGCAGCGTAGTGCATCAGCCGAACCGGCATGGTGCGATCTACCGAGGACTGAAACTCCAACAAGATGTAAAGGTAAACCTCTTGGGTCACGCCCTGCCAGTTGACGTTGACTGACCACACCACATCCTCAATTTTTTCTTCGAACAGAGGCGTAATGTAGTGGCCGCTATGGCTTTTCAGAGTAGAAAAGTCCATTAACTGAGCAATCTCGGCGGGCGCAAAGCCTTCGATAAGTTGCTGCACAAACTCCGGATAGCTGAACAGCTCTTTATAGCCGGTATCGTGATGGTTATTGACCATGGAGACCTCTGCCGATCGTTACGAGACAGATTACCATGCTCATCTCCCCGTAATACATTCACAAGATATAATGAATGGCCTATTAAGCTTTGCACTCCCTCAGTAATTGCAGCCCAACCGGATTCAGCGGCTGCCGCTTAGGCCAGAAGGCAATCAGATTGCGGTCACGCCGGGGAGATAACGGCCGCGTCACCACGTTGGCCGTCGGCTTATTATTTAACGCCAATGTGGGCACCAGGCTCACGCCGACATCGCAGGCAACCATCTGCAACAGCGTGAGGGTGTCGCGTACCCAAAAATCCACCTGGAAGGTGTCGATTTCCTCCAACGAGTGGGCAAATATTTGCTGGATCAGCGCCTCACAACCGCCTGACGACATAACAAGCGGGTGCTCCGCCAATTCCGACACCGTCACGCTGGCTTGTTTGCTGAGTGGATAGCTTGCGGGCAGCACGGCAACAATCTCGTCCTTCTTTAATAGCTGCCAATCAAAGTGCTCACGCCAGTAGGTGAGATTAAGCTGGGTGACATCGGTTGTGACACCCATATTGATCACGCCGCTTTCCACCCACTCCTTTATTTCTTCTTCCATGCCTTCCAGAACCAGGCTGATGGCATCCGGGTAGCGGCTCGAAAAGCTCGCAAGCTGGGGCGATAACCAGCCAGATAACGCACTGGGAATAACGCCTATCTTCAGCGCTTCATCCGCCTCGTTATGAAACTGCCCCACCTGCTGGCTTAACACCTGAAGCTCACCCACAACCTTTCTGGCGCTAGTAAGCACTAACTCCCCTAGCGCGGTGGGCACCAGCCCTTCTGGGTTTTTGACAATCAGCGGGCCACCCACCAGCTTCTCCAGTGCCTGCATGGAATGACTCACACCCGACTGGCTAACGCCAAGGCGCTCCGCCGCACGGGTATAAGACTGCGCTTCCGCCACGGCAAGCAGCGCACGAAGTTGGGCAATGGAGATATCCGCCCCTCTGATCATCACAACTCCTCATGAAGACCATGACCTAATCGAGTTTCAAGCCGCATGTGAGCGGCTTCTATGCTGGCCCTTTCCTTATCATCGTGACCAGGAGCCCGCATGTCTATCGCCCTTGCGCTAAGCGCCATGGTACTGCTCGGCAGTACGCACTTTATCAATGGTTTGCTCTCCCGTTTTTATCCACCGCTCAATATTGCGTTTTAAACCCATCTTGGCGGTGCGCTTGTCGGATTTTCGGGCGCACTCCTCTTTTCCACCTGGGAGCCAACCATATGGATATGGGGCGCGCTGGCAGGCATCGGCTCCGCCCTTGGGGCCTGGCTGCTTTATCAGGGCTTATCACGGGCGCCCTTCGCTATCGTGGTACCCGTTAGCGCGGTCGCGATGGTGACCATCGCCCTCGGGCTCTCGCTGGCTTTCCTTGGAGAGCGACCCAATGCGCAGGTATGGCTAGGCATGATAATCGCCCTGCCCGCTATCTGGTTAACGGCGGGTGGGGGTAAACCGAACAAAGCGCGGATGAGCAGCAGCACCAGAGCGGGCCTGCTATTGGGTTTGGGCGCAGGCTTAGGGTTTGCCTTGCAGCTTCACTTCTTTGGCCAAGTGCCTGAGCGAAGCGCTTTCTATGGCATCGCCCTCTGCATGCTCAGCGGCACGGTATTTTGTCTGCCCTTTTATCAATACGCACACCCTACACAAAAGCGTTTTCCACTGCTGGCAACCGCAGCGGGCGGCATCAGTGTACTAGGGCTAACGCTATATGCGTTATCGCGAGAAGGACAGCTAGCCATTATCAGCATCGTGATTGTGTCGATGTACCCGCTGATACCGGTCGTGTTTGGTTCGATGGTGCGCAGGGAAAGGGTTAGCAGTGCCAGTATGGAGGGTGTGGTGCTTTCAATTGTGGCGATGGTGTTGATTTTAATGGAAATTATTGAAAGCAAACACGTAATTTCAAAAATATAAGTTTAATAACTAATATTTACTAAATATTTTTTATACCTAGTCGAAAATATTACTCATATAACCATGGACAAAAGTAATGACTGAATTTGGAAATTGGGTACTCGTATCAATAGGCACAATAATAATTAGTGTAGTAACACATTTTTTTAAGGATATGATCGACTATGGAAAACGCTGGAAAACTAAGAAAGAGCAGTTTGATGATTTGATCGCCAAAGCGCATACATTCATTAATGATGAGGATAGCCAAGATGCTCAACGCGCTCACTTAGAAAATTCAATATTCTCTAAGTTTGGTTGGCCTATGCCTATTGAAGCTGTAACCTTTCTGATGAGCAAAGAAAATTTTCCTTCAAATATAGAAAAATTTCATAAAGCAAGACGAAGCATTATCTTTAGAGAAAGCAAATTTAAAACAACACAGGGAAAGCTAAGTAAACTATTAGCGAATCCTACTTATAGCTATATACGAGCATATGAAATCATAGGTATGTCAATCACTCTAATTTGGGGGCTTACTTCTATCTGCTTATTACTAATAAATATAGGATTCAATTATCCCACACCGTTGCTGACAGCTATTTGGGCCATTACAACTCCTGTATTTGTATTTTTAATATATATTATTGGAATGACATTGAGCGACATGAGACGTGATAGATCGTTACTAGAATTGAATAATAATTATAACAATTAAATCGTAAAATTTAGCTAACAATAACAACTATAAATTAGTCCGTTTGGAAGGTTATTAGCTCATCACCTTCTCCAGGTGCTTACACGACCACCGCTAACTACAACTCTATGTAAAACTACCCCGGACTAGAAGATTTAGTTGTAACTAAAATCAAACACTTTATCTATAATTTCTTTTTGCTGAATCTATAGCCCTTTTAAAATTACTCTCTAATGCTTCCCTCTGCTCTAGCAAAGGATTCGTAAGCCAAGATGAATCTAATGAACGCAAATGTCCTTCGCTCACTAAAGGCTGGTAAAGCGAAATCATATAACCATAGAAGCATCTTACTCTTTCCACTCTCCTCTCCAACCTTTCCACTACATCTTTTTCAGACTGTATCTCTTGGGTCTTGCTTTTCAGCTGTTCCCAAACTCCCCTATCAGCTATAAAAGTATCCATCAAAACATTCTCTAAAAAAGTAAAGTCGCCAATCAGCTCTTTAACCAAGTAACCACCTAGCCTGCTAGGATAAAAATTGCTATTACTGTTCGGCTTTCCATGAGAAGACGTATGCAAAAAACGGAATTCACATAAATCTTCAAGCACCTTTGAAACATCATCTTCAGAAAAACCTATAACGTTAAGCTTCTCCTTAATAGAAGGAGACTCAACGTACTGAGAACCAGCTTCACTATTGACCTTCACTAAGGCGGCTAGAACAAAAAGCCTAAGTTCCTGAGCATGCGTTTTTCCAAGTCTAGAATCAAAAGGATTTCCAATAACAGAATATTTTTCTGAGTAAACGGCTTGATTGCCTAGTAGTATTGATCTAAAAGCCTCCTGCTTTGGCATTGTATACCTACCGTCTTTTCGGAATTTCCTTAATGCTTTAGCAGGATCAGTATAGCCTCTAGCCATAAATTCTCTAGTCATTCTTAAAGCTAGCCTTACGTCATTATTTGCCAACACATCTATTCTATTACCAACTTCTGTTCCCAAAACAGAGCTTTGAACTACTTCCATAAAAACGGAAAGGTCACTAACTTTAAAGTCAGCTCCCCCAGGAGCTTTAAACTCTCCTTGCTCGCCTTCAAGCATTTGCTTGGCCATGAAAAATCTTTTTGATAAAACAGCGGGAATTTCTGGAGGTTCAATTTGCAGAGGATCAAAATCAAAAGCGTCAAAAATAGGTGAATTTCTGTGCTTTACATATGTTGACTCGCGCATCGAAATAATAAGATTCAGTCTTAGCTTAGATGAAAGAGCTATAGCATCAGAAAAAATTTCACTTTGTATCTTCTCATCTTCAAACTGATCAACATTATCGACAACCAAGAAAACAGAAGTTTTACTTGACGCGTATGACAGTAGATTGTCGACATACGGGGTTATTTGATTATAATCCTCAAGAATCTTTTCAGTTACCTTTTCGTTAAATTTTTCCTCATTCTGTGATACTAAAAACATAGGACCATTTTTCAAAGAATCTATCTCTTGCTTATAAGCTGACCTAATTGCCCTATTGTAGTCTGAAAAGAAAGCGTCTTTCTTTAAATAAGAAAATATATTTCTGTACAAAAAATCTTTCGGATTATCACTTTTTGAAAAATCTCTAAAATCTACTTCTATCCAATGAGGATACACTTTATCTTGTCTATCCTTAAAGAAATCTCTAGCTGTAACCCGCCTTGTAAATTGCAAGAAAGTAGTTTTACCTGCGCCTACCGTACCCAAAATCAAAATAGCTAAAGGCCTAGCTTTTTCAATTGTCGCCTTAAGAGAGTCTTCTAGGGCAGATGCCTCTCTCCTCCTTAAAGGGCGCTTTGGCTGAGAGTCAAATAACGGCTCTCTTTTACTAAGGTGCATTTTAATCTTATTATCAAACTTCATTCTATCCGCATTTTTAACATAGCACTTCTCCAATAAATCACTATCGCCATTAACGATAGAGTCAGAAAAAGCAGCCAAAACTGCATTTTCAATCAAGGGATAAATTGGATTCGGCTCTTTTCCATTGCTGGCGGTATGAAAATTATTTAATCTCCTTTCCTCGATCTGATCTTCGCTCCGCCCTATCAGTTCTACATCAAGATTTCCTTCAATAACTCCATTCCTAGACAATATTGAAACAAAAAAATCAAACTCTTCAACCAGAACTTGCTCTAAAGAATCGAAGACTATAGCGTGCGAAGATGAGAACTCAACACCGTCGGTCCTTGTTGCAGGAAAAACTATCCACTGATCACCATTAGTAACTACCGCATATGGAATTGACTTTGATCGACAGTAATTTCTTACTTGCCGTATAGCATCACCAGTCTCTCCTCTTAGAAATGCACTATTCAGCTTCACTCTTCTTTTTTTAGGAACTTCCAAAAAAGATGTACCAATGCGTTTTGCCTCAACCACAAATGAAGTATTTGCAGTCCTTACTATATAGTCTGCAAAGCTTGAATTCCCATCCTCGGATACACGCTCTTCATAGGTTATATCAGCTTCTTTCCAGCCCAGTACATCTTCAAGAACTTTATCTATCAACTTCTTTCTTGTTTCAGCTTCATTTGCATTGCTAAGCTTCAGTATTGAAAAATTCTCTAGCAAATCTTCATGAATATTCATATAGCTATTTTCCTTGCATCAATATCATCTAAGATAGAATAGACCTTATATGATCTCAAAAAGCAATGAGCCCGCTCAACGGCGGGCTCATTCTGTACAGATGATAAGAAAATATTACAAGCAGTATCACTCCCACTCAATAGTAGCAGGCGGCTTGCTGCTCACATCATAGGTCACCCGCGACACCCCTTCCAACTCATTGATAATCCGGTTGGAAACCTTCTCCAGCAGCTCATAGGGCAGGTGCGCCCAGCGGGCGGTCATGAAGTCGATGGTTTCTACCGCGCGTAGCGCGATGACCCATTCGTAGCGGCGACCGTCGCCGACGACGCCTACGGATTTTACCGGCAGGAACACGGCGAACGCCTGGCTGGTTTTTTCGTACCAGCCGGAATTGCGCAGCTCTTCGATGAAGATGGCGTCGGCTTCGCGGAGGATGTCGGCGTATTCTTTTTTGACTTCACCGAGGATACGCACGCCCAGGCCGGGGCCGGGGAACGGGTGGCGGTAGACCATGTCGTAGGGCAGACCGAGTTCCAGGCCGAGTTTGCGCACTTCGTCCTTGAACAGTTCGCGTAGCGGTTCAACCAGCTTGAGCTTCATGGTCTCCGGCAGGCCACCCACGTTGTGGTGGGATTTGATCACGTGGGCCTTGCCGGTCTTGCTGGCGGCGGATTCGATCACGTCCGGGTAGATGGTGCCCTGGGCGAGGAAGTCCACATCCTCGATTTTGCTGGCTTCGTCATCGAACACGTCGATAAAGGTGTTGCCGATGATCTTGCGCTTGATCTCGGGGTCGTTTTCGCCCTTCAGTTTGTCGAGGAACAGGTCTTCGGCATCCACACGGATGACCTTCACGCCCATGTGCTTGGCGAAGGTTTCCATCACCTGGTCGCCTTCTGCCTTGCGCAGCAGGCCGTTATCCACGAAGACGCAGGTCAACTGGGTACCAATCGCCTTGTGCAGCAGCGCGGCGACAACGGAGGAATCCACACCGCCGGAGAGACCCAGCAGCACGTGGCGGTCGCCGACTTGCTCGCGCACGCGCTGTACCTGGTCTTCGATGATCTGCGCGGGCGTCCACAGTTTTTCGGCCTGGCAGATATTCAGCACGAAGTGCTCAAGAATGCGCTGGCCTTGAAGAGTGTGGGTCACTTCCGGGTGGAACTGCACGCCGTAGAACTGCTTCTCTTCCCAGGCCATGGCGGCAATCGGGCAGCTAGGCGTGGAGGCGGTCACGGTGAACTGGGCGGGCGCTTTGGCGACCTTGTCGCCGTGGCTCATCCATACGTCCAGCAGCGCTTTGCCGGTCTCGTGGTCCACGTGGTCCTTGATGTCGTTGAACAGCGCGGTTTCTTCGTCCAGACGGATCTGGGCGTAGCCGAATTCGCGCTGGTTGGAGCCTTCTACCTTGCCGCCCAGCTGCTCGGCCATGGTCTGCATGCCGTAGCAGATGCCAAACACCGGCAGGCCCATGTCAAACACGCACTGCGGCGCACGCGGGGAATCCAGCTCGGTCACGGATTCCGGCCCACCGGCCATGATAATGCCGTTGGGGTTGTACTCGCGGATCTCTTCTTCGGTGATATCGAAGGCGCGAACTTCGGAATACACACCGATTTCGCGAACCCGGCGGGCGATCAACTGGGTGTACTGGGAGCCGAAGTCGAGAATCAGGATCTTGTGGGCGTGAATGTCACTCATGGCGGTATCTCGTTAAGCGGGGCGGGGCCACGGTAAGGCCAAAAAGCAAGCGGCGAGCCATGCCCGCCGCTATTGAACTAAAGCGCTGGTTAGCTCACCCGGTAGTTGGGAGCTTCTTTGGTGATCTGCACGTTGTGGACGTGGGACTCGTTAAAGCCAGCGCCGGTGATTTTCACGAACTCAGGCTTGGTGCGCATCTCTTGAATGGTGCTGCAGCCGGTGTAACCCATGGAGGCACGCAGGCCGCCCATCAGCTGGTGGACGATGGCGCCCATCACGCCTTTGTAAGGTACGCGGCCTTCGATGCCTTCCGGCACCAGCTTTTCGGCACCTTCGGCTTTATCCTGGAAGTAGCGGTCGGCACTGCCCTGATTCTCGGACATGGCACCCATGGAGCCCATGCCGCGGTAGGCTTTGTAGGTACGGCCCTGGTAAAGCTCCACTTCGCCCGGGGCTTCTTCGGTACCGGCCAGCAGGCCACCCACCATCACCGCGCTTGCGCCGGCGGCAATGGCTTTTGAAAGGTCGCCGGAGAAACGGATGCCGCCATCGGCAATCAGCGGAATGTCGAACTCTTTGAGCGCTTCAGCCACGTTGGAGACGGCGGTGATTTGCGGGACACCCACGCCTGTGACGATCCGCGTGGTGCAGATAGAACCGGGGCCGATGCCGACTTTCACCGCATCGGCGCCCGCTTCGGCCAGTGCCTTGGCGGCAGCGGCGGTGGCGATGTTGCCGCCAATCACCTGAATGGCCGGGAAGTGTTCCTTGATCCAGCGAACGCGGTCAATCACGCCTTCGGAGTGCCCGTGGGCGGTGTCCACCACAATCACGTCCACACCGGCTTCGGCCAGCGCCGCGATGCGGTCCGGGGTTTCCGGGCCGGTACCCACGGCAGCGCCGACCAGCAAACGGCCATCGCTGTCTTTGGCGGCCATCGGGTAGGTGCGGGCTTTTTCGATGTCCTGGAAGGTCACCAGGCCGCGCAGGTGGAAGGCGTCGTCAACGATCAGCATTTTTTCGATGCGGTGTTCGCGCATCTTGGCTTTGCTTTCTTCAAGCTGGGTGCCTTCCGGCACGGTGACCAACCGATCGCGGGGGGTCATGATGTCGGCCACGCTGTCGCCATGGTTGGGCTGGAAGCGCATGTCGCGCTCGGTCACAATACCCACCAGGGTTTCGCCTTCTACCACCGGGAAACCGGAGAACCCGTACTCGCGCGCCATGGCGAGCAGGTCTTCGAGCTTGGCTTTGGGGCTGACGGTAATCGGGTCTTTAACGATCACGCTTTCGTGCTTCTTCACCTTGCGCACTTCAGCGGCCTGCTGCGACATGGTCATGCTTTTGTGAATGATACCAATGCCACCTTCCTGCGCCATGGCAATCGCCAAACGCGCTTCGGTCACCGTGTCCATCGCAGCGGAGACAAGCGGAATGTTAAGCGAGAGATTGCGGGTCAGGCGGGTTTTAAGGTTAACATTCTTGGGGAGAACGTCCGAATAACCGGGCAGGAGGAGTACGTCGTCGAACGTAAGTGCTTCTTGAGCCATACGTAGCATAGCGGCAACACCCAATTTGAAGTGGAAGACGGGGCGTGAAAAGTTAATCCCCCATTATAACGGGTAGAGGGCTGCTCCAGCAATGCAGAGACGTCATTACGCTTATACCAATGGATAATGACGATTGATGGTAGCCTGATAGCCGACTCATTTACCGACCCAAGGGGTGCGTGTTGACCCAGAAAATCATTGTTTACAGCGATTACGTTTGCCCCTTCTGCCTGCTGGCCGAAGAGGTGCTTGCCGAGGCCACCGAAGGCCTGGACGTCGACATCCAATGGCGCCCGTTCGAGCTGCGCCCGGCGCCGGTGCCCACCTTGAAGGTCGAAGACCCTTACCTGCCCAAAGTGTGGCGCGAGGCGGTCTACCCCATGGCCGAGAAACTCGGCGTGCCCATCAAGCTGCCCAATATTTCGCCACAGCCGCGCACCGACAAGGCCTTTGAAGTCTTCGCCATGGCGGAAGACCACGGCGTCGGCCACGCCTATTCGATGGCCACCTTGAAAGCGTTCTTCCAGCAGGAGCGCGATATTGGCGACCCGAACGTGCTGGCTGATATTGCCGACTCCGTCGGGCTGGAGCGCCAGGCGGTGCTGGAAGCGCTGGAACAGGGCCATTACCGCGAACGCCATCAGGCGGCACTGCGCCATGCGGTTGACGAAGCGCGCATCCAATCGGTGCCCACCTTGATCATTGACGGCGAAACGATCCAGGGCGTCCCCGACCCGGCGGCGTTGAAACACTTCCTCACCGAGCGCGCTTAACGTCATGTCCTCTTCCACGCCTCAAGCGCTTTCCGTCAGCCAGCTCAACCAGCGCGCCAAGCAGACCCTCGAGCGCGACGTGGGCGAGGTGTGGGTAGAGGGCGAGCTTTCCAACGTCTCGCGCCCAGCGTCCGGGCATGTTTACTTCACCTTGAAGGACGACCGGGCGCAGATTCGCTGCGCGCTGTTTCGTCAGCGGGCGCGGTTTGTGTCGGCGCCGATGCGCGATGGCGATCAGGTCAAGCTGCGCGGGCGGGTGTCGCTGTTCGAGCCCCGTGGCGATTACCAGCTGATTGCCGAGGCGGTTCAGGCCGCGGGGCTGGGCGAACTGCTGGCGGCGTTCGAACGCCTGAAAGCCCAGCTCGACGGCGAAGGCGTGTTTGCCAACGCCCGCCCCCTGCCCTTTCCGCCGCGCAAGCTGTTGATTTTAAGCTCGGCGACGGGCGCGGCGATTCGTGACGTATTGGCGGTATTGGCCGCCCGCTGGCCGCTGGCGGATGTCACGCTGATTCCGGTGCCGGTACAGGGGGCCGAGGCGGCGCCTGCGATGATCTCGGCGCTGGCCCTGCTCAATCGTCAGGCGCGGCTGGACCCGGAACGCGATGCCATCCTGATCACCCGCGGCGGCGGCAGTCTGGAAGATTTGTGGGCGTTCAACAACGAGCACCTGGCGCGGGCGATTTTTCACTCCCGGCTGCCGGTGATGTCGGCGGTGGGTCACGAGGTGGATATCACCCTGGCAGACTTTGCCGCCGACATGCGTGCGCCCACGCCTTCCGCCGCGGCCGAGCGCCTGGTGCCGGACCAGCACACCCTCAAGCGCCAGCTTGAGCACCATGAAAACCGATTGATGCGGGCCATGCAGGCGCGCCTGGAGCGGGACAGTCAGCGGTTGGATACCCTGCGCGCCAAACTGCGCCATCCCGGCGAGCAGCTCAATCGTCAGCGCCAGTATTTAACCGCGCTGCACCAACGCTTGAGCCGCGCCATGCAGCAAACGCTCACCCAGCAGAAAGCGCAGGTATCGCAATTGAGCAGGCGCCTGGCCAGCCAGGATATGGCACGCTTACACCGCGTGGAAAGCGAGCGGGTCAGTCAGCTTCAGCGCCGCTTGAGCGCGGCCATGCAGCGCCAGCTGGAAAGCCGACAGGCGCGGTTAACCAGCGCCGCCCGAGAGTTGAATGCCATCAGCCCGCTCGCGGTATTGGGCCGGGGCTACGCCATCGCCCAGGACGAGCAGGGGCAGATCGTGCGCAGCGCGGAAGAAACGACGCCCGGGCAGAAGCTCAAGCTACAGCTAGGCGAAGGTCGCTTGAGCGTGGAAGTAAAACGGCGCTACAAAAATACTTAAAATTCCCGATCGGTAATATTTCTATTCTTAACGACATCTACTGGCCAAAAGTTACCGATCGGTAAAAATAAAAGGCAATCAAGCATTATTTTGTCTATCATTACCGTACGGTAATTTTATAGGCCATGGGCGATGACATCGTTTGACGACAAGACAACGCGTATTCGTACAAGCGCAGAGCTTGGAAAGCTGGTCAAGCAGGTACGCCAAGACCAATCGCTGCTTCAGAGCGATATTGCGGGGCTTGCGGGCACGGGAAATCGCTTCATTGTCGACCTGGAACGCGGCAAACCCACGCTACAGCTCCAGAAAGTGCTTGATACACTCGACCTGATGGGGCTTGAGGTAATCATTCAGCGTAAGGGTCAATCTAATGGGCACTCATAATGAAGCACTGGATCTTTATTGGGGTGAGCAGCATGTAGGGCGGCTTTACGACACCCAACCGCTGAGTTTCACTTATCGCAAAGAGTGGTTAGAGCAAGCTGACGTTTCCAGCCTTTCTCCTCACTTGCCGATAACGCAACAGACTCATCAGGGTGACGACGTACTAGCTTACTTTGAAAATCTGCTGCCAGAGGGCGAGCTGCGTCGCTACACCGAGCTAAGCCACCATACCACCACGATATTTGGGCTTTTGAAATCCGTTGGCGGCGATACGGCCAGCGGCTACCTGCTGCTTCCCCAGGGAGAAACCCCGCAGCCCGCCCGCTATCGAGAAACGACCTGGCAGGCTATCAAGACGTTTCTCGATGACGACACGCAGGGAGCGCTATCCGGCCAGCTTGTGCACAACGCTCGCATATCGTTGGCGGGCGCTCAAAATAAACTTCTACTGATGATAGGCAACGATGGTCGACCCGCCATTCCTGAAGGCTCAGCCCCTTCCAGCCATCTGCTAAAACCCGACATAAGAGGCTTAAAAGGCGTTTGGTGTTCTGCGCTTAATGAAACGCTGTGTATGCAGCTGGCCGCCGCGTTGTCATTGAATGTGGCTGAAACGTCTTTTCAGCCTGAGACACGCGCGTGCTTGATCAAGCGTTACGACCGCGTCCCCGATGAGCACGGTAATTTAAAGCGCTACCATCAGTTGGACTTCTGCCAGTTGGCAGGTACGACCTCTACACTCAAGTACGAAAACGATGGCGGCCCCAGCTTGGTCCAGTGCCGCCAATTGCTGCAGCGTACTGGCGCCCCGGCCAAAGACTTGCAGCGATTCATTCGATGGTTTTTTTACAACCTTCTTATCGGCAACAACGATAGCCACGCCAAAAACCTTTCATTACTGCAAACGCCCCAGGGCGTTCAGTTGGCTCCGTTTTATGATCTCATGTCGACGACAATTTACAGCGGCCTATCCAGACGTTTTGCGTTTCAGGTAGGCGGTACCGACCATCCCGGCAGTATTGAGCAAGCGCATTTGGCATCATTGGCGAAGGCACTGGGATTCAAGCCTGCTTATTTCATCCGGCAGGGCGTGGAGCTCGCCGAGGCGTTGCTCACCTGTCTGCCTGATGTGGCAGAGCCGCTACAGGCAGACGCCAAGCCTGGCACCGAGCAGGTGTTACTCGAACGGTTATGCCAACGTATTACCCGCAACTGCCATAAGATGCCAAAACGTTGGCAGGCCAGCTAAGTGTGGGAGTAAAACGGCGCTGCAGTAAGTAGCGCCGCTAATGCTTGGTTGACGGGGTCAACGTCGCTGATTTCTTGCCCTTGTCCGGTTTCTGGGGCGAATCATCGGATTCTGGGTTCACGCGATGCGTGTCGGACATCGGGTTGGCTTCGTCGTGGTGGTCGCCTTGACGGCCACTATCACATCGTTTTTCAGCTTCCACTTAATACCTGAATGGTCGGGTTTGCCCATGTTGGCAACCTGGGTCTACATTGAAACGGGTGCCCAAGGAGGCTGGCACCTGCTGCATCTTACTTTTTTGATTTTTGTGCCAACAAAGGAGTGACCGCACATGAGCGATCAGCAACAACCCCCTCAGCATCAAGCCAAACAGCCGGGCGACGAACACGACATGCACCCGGAACCCGAGTTTATTCGTGAAAGCTATAAAGGAGCCGACAAGCTGCTGGATAAAGTGGCGATTATTACCGGCGGCGACAGCGGTATTGGCCGTGCAGTGGCAGTGCACTATGCACGTGAAGGCGCTGACAGCGTGATCGTGCATTTGAAGGAAACACAAGATGCCAAAGAAACCCAACGACTGGTTGAGGCTGAAGGCCGTCGCTGCCTGGTTGTGAAAGGCGACGTAGGAGCTCCCAGCTTCTGCCGTGAGATTGTGAAGCGCGCACTGAAGGAGTTCGGCAAACTCAATATCGTCGTCAATAACGCGGCTGAGCAGTACGACTGGCGCGACATTACCGACATCCCCGACGACCAGTTGCAGCGTACCTTTCAAACTAACCTGTTTAGCCACTTTTATATGACCAAGGCCGCGCTACCCCACCTGAGCGAGGGCGATACGATTATCGCCACCTCGTCGATCAACGCCTTCAAGGGCAACGACACGCTGATCGACTACACCGCCACCAAGGGGGCGATTCAGGGCCTGGTGCGCTCGCTCGCCATGTCGCTGATGGACCGCGGCATTCGGGTCAACGCCGTTGCCCCTGGGCCGGTATGGACGCCGCTGATTCCCGCCAGCTTCGACGACGAAAAAGTCGCCTCGTTTGGCGGTCAGGTGCCGATGAAACGCGCGGGCCAGCCCAGCGAAATGGGGCCCGCCTACGTGTACCTCGCCAGCGAGGAATCGTCCTACATGACGGGGCAAACGATGCACCTGAACGGCGGTGTGATCCTCAACACCTAACCCACCAGCGTTTTAACCAGCACCTTGGATTTGCGCGCGTGGTTGTAGGTTTCGCGCTTCAGCGTCGGCAGCTCTTCCAGGCTGGCGGCGCGAAAGCCCCGCTCCACAAACCAGTGCGCCGTATGGGTGGTCAGCACAAACATCTCCTGCACTGCGCGCTGGCGGGCACGGCGCTCCAGCGCCTCGACCAGGCGCTCACCGCGTTCGCCACCGCGGTAATTGGTATGCACGGCCACGCAGGCCAGCTCGGCAACACCCGCATCCGGGAAGACATGCAGGGCCGCGCAACCGATCACCATGCCGTCGCGCTCGATGACCATGTAGTCATCGATTTCATGCTCCAGCCGCTCGCGGGAGCGCGCCACCAGCATGCCTCTGTTTTCCAGCGGCTCCAGCAGCTCCAACAGGCCCGCCACATCGTTGAGCGTGGCCGGGCGCAGCTGTTCGTAGCGGTGCTGGGTGATCATTGTGCCCACACCGTCGCGGGTAAACAGCTCGCCTAGCAGGGCGTCGTGGTTATGCCAGGACAACAGATGGGTGCGGGCCACGCCTTCCCGCGCGGCGGTACAGGCGGCATTGAGATGTCGCGCCAGCTCGCTGCCGGGCTCGGCGTGCTGCAGGCGGGGTTCGGCGTCGGCGGGCGACAGCTGGCGCAGCAGCGCGCCCTGCTCGTCTTCCAGACCTTCGGACTCGCCCAGCAAAATCAGCTTGTCGGCCTTGAGCGCCACCGCGGCATGTTGGGCCACGTCGGAGGCATCCAGGTCGAACACCTCGCCAGTGCTGGAAAAGCCCAGCGGGGGCAGCAACACCAGCGACCCCTTGTCCAGCAGGCCTTGAATGGCATCCGCACGCACCCGGCGCACTTCGCCGCTGTGGTCGAAGTCGACCCCCTCACGCACGCCCAGCGGCTTGGCGGTCACCAGGTTGCCGGAAATCACGCTGAGCTCCACGCCGTGCAGCGGCGTACTGGGCAAGCCCAGCGACAGCCGGGCCTCCAACCACAACCGCAAGTGGGCGGCCACCTGTTCGACGTGCGCCATGACCGCACGGTCGGCCACCCAGCGGCCGTTGAGGCGAGTGGGCTCGACCCCCGCCGCGCTCAGCGCCTCGTGCACCTGGGGACGAATGCCGAAGACCACTACCAGGCGCACGCCCAGCGTGTGCAGCAGCGCCAGGTCCTGGATCAGCTGCTCCCCTCGGCCCGAGGCCATTGCCTCACCTTCGATCAGGATGACAAAGGTTCGGCCCCGGTGCGCATTGATATAGGGGGACGCGTTACGAAACCAGTCAACAAAGGGGAAGCGTGTATCCAAGGGCCGCTCTCCGGCAGCAGGTGAATGAGTTCATCAGGAACTACTTTACCAGAGCGCAAAAAAAGGCGGCACCTTCTGAGCCAGATCTGCCTGTGAAAAGACACATTTAGCCAGAAAGTGCCGCCACTGCGTCAGCCGGTCTCGTATCGGCTGACGCGGCAGGGATGGTTTGCGCCTAGCCGAACATGCCCTTGAACATGAAGAAGAACAGAATCGCCAGCCCCGCACCCGCCGGCAGCGTGATCAGCCACGACATGGCGATGGTGCCAATCACCCGCAGGTTGAGCGCGGTCATGCCACGCGCCAGACCAACCCCAAGCACAGCGCCCACCAGGGTGTGCGTGGTCGAAATCGGCAGGCCGGTGCCCGATGCCAGCACGACGGTAGTCGCGGCGGCCAGAGTAGCCGCAAAGCCACGGCTGGGCGTCAGTTCGGTAATGCCGGTACCCACGGTGGCAATCACTTTATGACCGTAGGTGATCAAGCCGACCACGATACCGCCACCGCCTAGCACCAGTACCCACCAGGGAACCAGCGCCGAGCCGCCAATCTCACCACCGGTCTGCACCACGCTGATCACCGCCGCCAGCGGCCCCACCGCGTTGGCCACGTCGTTAGAGCCGTGCGCAAAGGCCATGGCGCAGGCGGTAAAGATCATCAACACACCAAAAGCGCGCTCCACGTTGGCATAGCCAAAGTGATCATCGCTGCTTTCTACGTACTTCACACGGCGTTCCATCAAGACACCGACACCGGCGAGTAACCCGCCCAGGATCAGCGAGATCACCAGGCTCTGGCCAAATGAAAGATTCAGGCCAACGTGTTTCAGGCCCTTGGTCATGGTGACCATGGCCACGACAAAGCCGACCAGGAAAACGTACGCGGGCAGGTAGCGTTTGGCGGCGGCCAGCGGGTCGCGGTCTTCAAAGACCAGATGATGCACCGACTTGAACAGCACAAAACCCGCCGTACCGGCCAATAGCGGCGACACCAGCCAGCTCGCGGCGATGTTGCCAACCGCTCCCCAATCGACGGCCTCGGCCCCCAGGCCTGCCACCGCAAAGCCGACAATCGCGCCCACAATCGAGTGAGTGGTCGAAACCGGCCACCCCTTCATCGAGGCAACCAACAGCCAGGTGGCCGCTGCCAGCAGCGCCGACAACATGCCGTACACCAGCAGTTGTGGTTCCTCCTGCAGCAGCTCGGGGTCGATAATGCCTTTGCGGATGGTATTGGTGACTTCGCCACCGGCAAGCCAGGCGCCTAGAAATTCGAACACCACGGCGATGAGGATAGCCTGCTTGATGGTGATGGCTTTTGAGCCCACCGACGTCCCCATGGCGTTGGCGACATCGTTGGCCCCCACGCCCCAGGCCATGAAAAAGCCGAAAAGACAGGCCAGGATGATAAAAATATCACCGTACTGAGCAATGATCTGCATAACGCTTCCCTTGTGTGGGGATCGGGTATTAGTTGGCGGTCATGATCTGCAGGCGGCTACCGACCCGCTCTGCGCGGTCGGAAAGTTCGCCGACCCAGTCGATGATCTGGTAAAGGAAGACCACATCCACCGGTGGCAACTCGCTTTCCAGGCTGAACAGCTGGCGGCGGATCGCGACCTGCTGGCTGTCGGCCTGGTGCTCAAGGGTATGCAGTTCGCGAATCATGTTCTGCATCACATCCGAGACGTTGCGCCCGAAGCCCGACTCCAGCAGATCCTTGAGCTCCTCCAGCGCCTGGCGGGCCTGGGCCACACATGCCACGCTGGTGCGGATGTAGTCGCGCATCGGGTCGGCAAGCTCAGCGGGCACGGTCATTTTACGGCCCAGCATGATGCCGGTAATGTCGCGCGCCTTGTTGGCGATCTTGTCCTGTACGCTGATCAGGTCGAGCAGATCGGAACGCGAAACGGGCAGGAACATGGTATTGGGCAGGTTCAGACGCAGCTCGGTCTTGAGAACGTCGGCGTCGTGCTCCAGACGCGTCACGTTTTCGCGCAGTTGCGCCGCGCTGTCCCAATCGCCGGTCAAGGTTGCTTCAAAGAAGGGCAGCAGTTGGTCGGCACATTCGTTCGCCTTGACGATGTGTGCGAGCAGCGGCTGGAATGGCGAGCGGCCAAACATCGCGGAAAAGGGATTGGAAGTAACCATAAAGCCTTTAATGCCTGTTTTCGGGAAGCCTGGAAATGGCGGCCACAGTATAGTGAGTGCGCCTGCCGCCGTCATGAAAAGTTCATATTGTCATTAAAAATTAACCAAACTGTCATAGTAACGAGGTAGCTATTGTCATGAAAACATCATCACCGACCGAAATCGAGCTGAAGCTTGCCCTGGCTCCCGAGGGCCCGGTAGCACTTCGCCAATACCCGCTGCTGCAGGCGCTGACGCCACAACGGCAAACCCTGACCAACACCTATTACGACACCCCTGAAGGCGCACTTGCCCAGGCGCGCATCGCGGTGCGTCTGCGTCAGGTGGACGACCAGGTGCTGCAGACCGTCAAGACAGCCGGCCACGGCGGCGGTGGGTTTTCGCAACGCAAGGAGTGGGAATGGCCGCTGGCGACACGCCACCTGGATACCCAAGGACTTGGCGAGCTGCCGCCGTTTCAGGGCGCCCTTGGCGAGGTAATTCCTGGGCTGCAGCCTCAGTTGAGTACCGACTTTGAGCGCTGGAGCTGGCAGGTAATGTGGCAGGACAGCCATATCGAACTGGCACTGGATGAAGGCAAGATTCACAGCGGCGGGCACCAGGCGACCATCTGCGAGGCGGAACTCGAGCTTAAGCACGGCGCGCCCGAAGCGCTCTGGTCGCTGGCCCAGGCGCTCGCCGAGCGCGTGCCCCTGCGCCCGTCGGACACCAGCAAAGCCGCCCGTGGCAATGCCCTGGCGGCACAGCAATGGTCGCTTCCCGACGCCGATTCCCCCGCACTGTGGATGCACCGGGCAACCCTGGCGCTCGACGCCTACCACGATAGCCACCACGCTGAACATCTAGAGACGGCACGGGAAGCATTGGCCGCGCTGGCCGCCGATCCGGCCCTCACCGACCAGGCCCGGGATGACGCGATCGTCATGCGCGATGCGCTGGGCAGCACCGGCCAGCCAAGCGTGGCTTATGCACAAGCCGCGCTGGCACTCGCCCATCGCATGGCGTATCAAACCGCGCTACGCTAGGGCTCACAGCCTTTTTCAGGACGGCCTGATGAATCTTTCATTAAAACCTGGCGCAGAGGGACTTCGAGCGCAGCTTTTCCACATCATTTTCGAGTCCGATACGCCGGGTGCCAAGGCCTTTGACATTGGCTTGATTCTGGCGATCCTGCTCAGCGTCGGGGTCATATTACTGGATAGCGTTGAGGCCTATGCCGAGCGCTACGGCATGCTTTTTTATGTCCTGGAGTGGATATTCACCATCCTGTTCAGCATCGAGCTGGTGCTGCGCCTTTACTGCCTTGAGCGCCCCACGCTCTACCTGAAAAGCTTTTACGGCATTGTCGACCTGATCGCCATTCTGCCCACCTGGCTGGTGTTGCTCATTCCTGGCGCCCACGGCCTGGTGATCGTACGCATCCTGCGGGTGCTGCGGATTTTCCGCATCCTGAGGCTGATGGAGTTCGTCGGGGAGGCGCGGCTGCTGATCGATGCGCTCAAGCGCAGCCTGCGCCAGATCCTGCTGTTCTTCTTCAGCATCTTCATGGTGGTGACGCTGTTTGCCGCGCTCATGTACGTCATCGAATCCCCCGAGGCAGGGTTTACCAGCATTCCCATGTCGATCTACTGGGCGATCGTCAGCATGACCACGGTGGGCTATGGCGATATCGTCCCAGCCACGTCCCTCGGCAAATCCATTACGGTGGTGCTGATGCTGCTGGGCTACTCGATCATCGCCGTACCCACCGGGGTGTTCTCCGCCCAGGTCATCCGCTCGATCCGCGAGGATCGCTACTCTGAAGAAGCCTGCCCAGGCTGCGGCCACGAGCGCCACGAAAAACGCGCCTACTACTGCCTGCGTTGCGGCACCTGGCTGGATGAACACAGTGAAGACCCGCGCAAGAAAGAGGAAGAAAAGAAGAAAGGCGACAACGGCGACGACACAGACAAAAACGCGCCCCAGGATGGTGAAACCTGAGGCGCGCACCGCTTCTTGCTTATCAAGTGGCGTGATTATTTAATCCATCACTCCACTTCGTGCGGGGCGTCCCAAGCGTTCAGCTCGGCCTCGCTCCAATCCCCATAAGTGGCGTTGGGGAAAACAATCCAGTCATTGCCGAAGCGGTCGGCATTTTCGTTGACCAGCGTACGCTGCTCCTCAAGGTTCGCCTCGGCAAACTCACCGGCAAAGTCATGCAGCGTATCGCCGAGTTGCATCACCACCGTGTGCCCGTCCTCAACCTCGGCGCGACGCTCCGACTTGGGTGGCCCCAACAGTTTCACGCTGTCTTCAGAGACCTGGGGGAGTTCCAACGTTTCGAGCGTGGCCAGTGTATCGGCTTTGTTTTCCTGGTAGCGATCAGAAACGTAGTAGATCGCCACGTCGTGCTCATCAGCGAATTCCAGGAAGTCTTTCGACCCTGGAATCAAACGCGGCTCTCCCTCGCGCTCCCAGTGCTTCCAGGTATCCCAGGTGGTGAAGTCATGGCACGCTTGCATATCGCGCACCAGCAAGGCGCTGTTATCCAGCACGGTCTCGTCAAGGTCGGTGATGATTGCCAGGTCGGCATCGTCGCCGTGGGCATCGATCTGTTCTTCAAGGCGATAGGTGGCAAGCTCAAACCCTTGACGCTGCAACGCGATCGCTTCTGCGGATTGCTGTTGGTAGCGCAGCCCCATGGCGTACTCAGCCTGGGCGCAGCCCGAATCGTCGTTGGCTACGGCCTGCCCTGCCATTAGGGGCATACTTGCCAGGCCGGCCAGAGCAGCAAAGGTGGCCGCATTACGGTAGCGCGATAATGTCATTATCAATCTCCTTTCGCTGGCAATCCAAAAGCAGCGAGCATTCTGCCCCCATGGATTGCCCTTTGTTATCAATTAATCGCTTAACTACCGTATTTTATTTTTATTGATCATTCAAATAATTTAGAGGCCGCACTAGGGACGTTTACGCGCAAATAAAACGCCCCCAGCGGAGCGCTTGGGGGCGTCAGATAGTGAAACTGCAGCTAAAATCTTGGTTATTGTGCGTTCACTCGGTAAAGGGCGAGATATCCCCTCGTCCTTCGCGGACGATTTTGGGCGGCAGCTCGCGCAGGTCGATCACGCTGGTGGGATCCAGGTGGCAGGCGCCGCCGTCAATAATCAAATCAAGATGGGCGCCAAACCGCTCGCGAATGTCTTCGGCGTCGCTCATCGGCAAATCCTCGCCGACGGGAATCAGGGTAACGCTCATCAACGGCTCACCCAGCGCCGCCAGCAGCGCGTGGGTAATGCGGTGGTCCGGTACGCGTACGCCAATGGAGCGACGCTTGGGATGCAACAACAGACGTGGCACCTCGGTGCTTGCATCTAAAATAAACGTGTAGGCGCCCGGCGTATGCGCTTTAAGCAGCCGAAACACGTCGTTATCCACCTTGGCGTAGGTGCCGATCTCGGACAGGTCCGAACACACCAGGGTGAAGTTGTGCTTGTCGTCCAGCGAGCGCAGCCATTTGATTTTCTCGATGGCCTTCTTCTCGCCCAGGTGGCAACCCAGCGCGTAGCCGGAATCCGTGGGGTAGGCCACCACGCCGCCCTTGCGAATGATCTCGATGGCCTGGTCGATCAAGCGTTTCTGGGGGTTCTCGGGGTGTATCTGGAAATACTGGCTCATGGCGGTCTCCTGCGCGCTTGAATGATCTCGTGTGTCTACCATAGCTTACTCGGCGGCCAGAGGCCCAGCCGGCGCGTCTTCAAGGTGGCGCAATCGGGGATGTTGCCAGATGGGGGGCGCCGCGGTGCGGGGTATCAAGCTCATGCTGCCGGGGGCGGCGTGGCTGCCGGGAAAGTGAAAGTCGCTGCCCATCGACGCGTACAGGTCCCGCTCTACCAGCTGGCGAGCCAGGTCGCGCGTGCTGTCCGGGTTTTGCTGTCCGCTGACCAGTTCAACCGCCTGGCCGCCGGCGGCCTGAAAGGTATCCATCAACAGGCCGCGCTTGCGCCGGGTAAGGCCGTGGCGCAGCGGATGAGCGAGTACGGCCACGCCGCCCGACGCCACCACCCAACCGACCGCATCGCTGATCTCCGGCCAGTGGGCCTTTACATCGCCTTTCTTGCCGCTGCCCAGATAGCGTTTGAACGCCGTCGCCCAGTCGCCCACCATGCCCTCGGCCACCAGCGCGCGGGCAAAGTCGGGCCGCCCCAGCGGCCGATCACTCCCCGCCTGCTCCCGAGCCTTGGCCAGCGCATTGGAAAGGCCGGCTTTTTCGAGCCGCTCGGCGATGACCTCGGCCCGCTTGATGCGCGCTTCCCGCTGGTGATCCAGACCTTCCACCAGCGTCCCTTTAAGACCGCCGGGCATCAGCGCCACCATGTGTATATTGATGCCCTGCCAGCGGGTGGATAACTCACAGCCCGGCAGCAGGCACACGCCTACCGATGCCGCCGCCTGCCCCGCTTCGGCCACGCCATCCATGGTATCGTGATCGGTCAGCGCCATGTGGGTAAGTCCACGCGCCGCACACAGCGTCACAAGCTCGGTTGGGGTCAGCGCGCCGTCGGACGCCGTCGAATGCATGTGCAGGTCAACGGGGTAACGCTGGTCGGTCTCAAAGGTCGTGGGAAGTCGGGGCATAATGACGCCATGTGGCGAGTTTGTCAGAATAAGAGGTCGCGATAAGCCGCTATGGTGCGCGCTTACGTCGGTGCGGTCAATTCAGCCCACCCGGCAGCCCGTTCTTTTGATCCGTTTTCATTCAAGGAGTTATGCACATGCTGTATGCCATCATCAGCGAAGATACCGCCAACAGCCTGGAACGCCGCCTGGCCGCCCGCCCCGACCACCTGGCACGGCTGGAAGCGCTGCGCGACGAGGGCCGCCTGGTACTCGCCGGGCCGCATCCCGCCATTGACGCGAGCGACCCTGGCGAAGCCGGCTTCAGCGGCAGCCTGGTAGTTGCCGAGTTCGAGAGCCTGGAAGCGGCGCAAAGTTGGGCCGATGCCGACCCCTACGTGATTGCCGGGGTCTACGCCCAGGTCGCGGTCAAACCGTTCAAGAAAGTTTTGCCTTGACCCTTGGGGACGAATATGGAGGTCTCGTCCGCTTTTTCACAGAGCCTGTGGAAAACTCTGTGAAAACACGGCGGACGCATTCCGCTAAGCCAGAGATAACGCCCCTGTTTACAAATTGGTCAATTTTTAACCACCTTTCGCCAACACGGATCAACGCGTGACGCAACGCCATTCTGCTCTGCCGCCGCTGGCGGCGCTGCCCTCACCGTCGCTTACCTGGCACGAGGCGGCGCCACACTCGGCCGCCTTCGACGACGTGTATTTTTCCCGGGAAGACGGCCGCGCCGAAACCGAGCACGTCTTCGTCAACGCTAACGACCTGCCCGCCCGCTTCGCCGACTGGCCGCCGGGGCGCGCTTTCGTGATCGGCGAAACGGGATTCGGCACCGGTCTGAACATGCTCTGTGCCTGGGCATGTTTCGAAGACCATGCACCGGCCCATGCTAGGCTTCATCTGTTATCCACAGAGAAGCTTCCCCTCGACCATGCCTCGCTTACCCGTGCCTTGAGCGCCTGGCCGAGCCTGGCCGCTTATGCACAGGTGCTGTGCGCTCTGTGGCCGGCACCGGTCAGCGGCATCCACCGTCTGCACCTCAGCGAGCGCGTGACGCTGGATCTGCATTTTGGCGATACCGCCGAGCGCCTGGGTCAGCTCGACGGCCAGGTAGACGCCTGGTTCCTGGACGGCTTTGCGCCTTCCAAAAACCCGGACATGTGGCAGCCGGCGCTGTTTGACGCCATGGCCGCCCGCTCACACCCCGGCGCGACCTTTGCCACCTTCACCTGCGCAGGCATCGTCAAGCGCGGTTTGAAAGCCGCCGGCTTTACCTGGCAAAAGGTGCCGGGCTTTGGGCGCAAGCGCGAAATGCTGGCGGGGCATATCGCCACGCCGCCCGACGACCCTCGCCGCCAGGCGACGCCCTGGTTTACCCCGCCAGCGGCCACTTATCCGCGCCAGGTGGCGGTGATTGGCGCAGGCATCGCCGGTGCCAGCGTCGCGGCAGCTCTGGCCCGGCGCGGCATCCAGGTCAGGCTGATCGATCGCGAAGGCCCCGGCGCGGGCGGCTCGGGTAATCGCCAGGGCGCGCTCTACGTCAAACTGGCCGCCGAGACCAATCACCAAAGCCGCTTTTATCTGGCCGGGCTGATGTACAGCCAGCGCTGGCTCAGCCAGATATCCACACCCACGCCGCTATGGCAGCCAAGCGGCGTGGTGCAACTGGCGTTGACCGACAAGGAGACCAGGCGCCAGCAGCGTTTTATCGCCAATCACCCGCTGCCGGACGCGATAGTGAGCGCCCAGACGGCGGGGTTGAGCGAGCAGGCGGGCGTGCCGATCAGCGCCGACCAGGCGCTGGTTTATCCCCAGGCTGGCTGGGTACGCCCCAAGGCACTGTGCGAACGGTTGGTCGACTACCCGAATATTGAAGTGTGCCAGGGAGAGGTGACGCAGCTGCGCCGTGACGGCCAACGCTGGCAGCTCGATCTGACAGGCGGTGACGTGATCAGCGCCGACCAGGTGGTGATCGCCAACGCCCAGCTTGCCAACCGCTTTGCCCAGACCGCAGCGCTCCCGCTGCAGCAGGTGCGCGGCCAGGTCAGCGAAGTGGCGCTGCCGGAGGGCGTGGACGCCCCCGGGCGCGTCGTTTGCGCTGGCGGCTATGTGTCCCCGCCTGTCGACGGCGTACTGACCTTCGGCGCCAGCTTTGTGCCCAACAATGACACCACCCAGGTCACCGCCGACGACCACCAGCGCAATATCGACGAGCTGAGGCACGCGCTGCCCGAGTGGGTGGCCGACCTTGAACGGGCGGGGGTCGCGCTGAATGCCCAGACGCTGGCGGGTCGCGCGGCGGTGCGCGCGGCAAGCCCCGACAAAAGCCCCTATGCGGGGCCGGTGCCAGTGGCTGACGCCTGGCGGGAGGCGTATCAGGGGTTAAGCAAGGACGCCTCGAAAGTGCCCGATACGCTGGGCGAGCACTACCCGGGGCTGTGGATATCCACCGCCCACGGTTCCCGTGGGCTTTCCAGCGCGCCGCTGTGTGCCGAAGTGATCGCCTCACGGATGTGCGGCGACCCGCTACCCCTCGAAGCGCCGCTGGTCGACCACCTGCACCCCGGGCGGCGCATCATCAGCGCCATCATTCGGGGTGAGAGGGCCTGAGCCGCGGCTAGATATCGCCTTCTTCTTCGTCGTCGGCGATATCCCGGCCAAACGACCGCCACTGGGCAAGGGTCATCACCTCGGTCATCTCAAGCTCGAGGTCGTGGGCAATGATCAGCTCGTTGCGCTCGAGCTGCTTTTTAAGTGTCTCGACCCAGCCGTGCATGCCCTCGCCGGTAGTGTCGGTGGTGTCGTAACCCTGGCGGGTGACAAAGGTTTCCAGCAGCGCGTCCAGGGTTTCCGGCGGCAGCATGCGCGCCGGGACTTCGATAAAGCGGCTCATTCGCGTTGCTCCCATTCGGCCAGGCGTTGGACAAAGGTGGCCTCGTCGACAACCTCGACGCCCATTTGCTCGGCTTTGGTCAGTTTGCTGCCGGCGGCTTCCCCCGCCACCAGGCAGGTGGTTTTTTTCGATACGCTGCCCGCCACTTTCGCGCCCAGGGCCTGCAGGCGGGCCTTGCCTTCGTCGCGGGTCATCGACTCAAGCGTGCCGGTGAGCACCCAGGTCTGGCCGTCCAGCGGCGTGGGCCCCTGCACGACGTCGCTTTCCTGCCATGTCACGCCCGCCGCGATCAACGCCTGGAGGGTTTCCAGGTTATGCGGCTGGCGGAAGAAGGTGTGCACGTGGGCAGCCACCACAGGGCCCACATCGTTCACGGCTTCCAGTGCCGTCTGGTCGGCGTCCTGCAGCGCCTGCAGGGTACCAAAGTGGCTCGCCAGATTCGCCGCCGTGGCTTCGCCCACCTCGCGAATTCCCAGGGCGTAGATAAACCGCGCCAGGGTCGTGGCCTTGGCTTTTTCCAGGGCGTTAACCAGATTGGTGGCGGATTTCTCCCCCATGCGCGGCAGGCTTTTGAGCTGCTCGACACCCAGGTGGAAAAGGTTGGCGGGGGTTTGCACCCAGTCCAGGTCGACGAGCTGTTCGATGAGCTTTTCGCCCAGGCCGTCAATATCCAGCGCCTTGCGGCTGGCGAAATGTTTAAGCGCTTCCTTACGTTGAGCCGCGCAGTAGAGCCCGCCCGAACAGCGGGCGACTGCCTCGTCTTCCAGGCGCTCGATCTCCGAGCCACACACAGGGCACTGATCCGGAAAAGTAATCTCCCGGGCATCGTCCGGCCGCTTGTCGGTATCCACGCGCACCACCTGGGGGATCACGTCACCGGCCCGACGGATGGCCACCGTGTCGCCGATCATCACGCCCAGGCGCTTGATTTCATCGGCGTTGTGCAGGGTGGCGTTGGAGACCGTCACGCCGGCGACCGTGACCGGTTCGAGCCTGGCAACCGGGGTAATCGCCCCGGTACGACCGACCTGAAATTCGACTTCGTTCAGGGTGGTGATCTCCTCCTGAGCGGGGAACTTGAAGGCCACCGCCCAGCGGGGCGCCCGGGCGACAAAGCCTAGCTCGCGCTGATGGCGCAGGTCGTTGACCTTGATCACCACGCCGTCGATGTCATAGCCCAGCCGGTCGCGCTTTTCGCCCAGCTGGTCGCAGTAATCGGCCACCGCTTCAGGGCCGTGCAGGGTGGCCAGCTCGGCGCTGGTACGAAACCCCAGAGCGGTCAGCCGCCCCATCAGCGCGCTGTGGCGGGTATCGCCCTGGTCAGGCTCGAGCCGCGCCACCTGATAGGCGTGAAACTCCAGGGGTCGGGTGGCGGTGATGCGCGGGTCGAGCTGGCGCAGGCTGCCGGCCGCTGCGTTCCGCGGGTTGGCGAAGACTTTCTGGCCGTCTTGACGGGCGCGCTCGTTGAGCGATTCAAAGCCTGCGTGGCGCATGATCACTTCACCACGTACTTCCAGCAGCTCGGGCACCTTGTTGCCCATCAGCTTCAGCGGCACCGAGCGCAGCGTACGCAGGTTGGAGGTAATGCCTTCGCCGGTGCGGCCATCGCCGCGCGTTGCCCCGCTGACCAGCAAACCCTGCTCGTAGACCAGCGAAACTGCGGCGCCGTCGAGCTTGGGCTCGCAGCTGAACTCGATGTCGTCGGCCTGGCATTCAAGACGTTCGGCGACCCGCTCGGCAAAGGCATGAATATCATCGCGACTGAAGGCGTTGTCCAGCGACAGCATGGGGATGGCGTGGGCGACTTCGGGAAAACCCGCCGCAGGCGCCGCCCCTACCCGCTGGGTGGGGGAATCCGGCGCGACCAGGGAGGGATGCTCCGCCTCCAGCTGTTTCAAGCGCTGCAGCTTGCGGTCGTAGTCCGCATCGGTCAGCGTCGGCTCATCAAGCACGTAGTAGCGGTAATTGGCGTCATCCAGCGCGGCGCGAAGCTGGCTGATCTCGTCCAGCGCGTTAGGGTCAGGCTGACTCATTGAAGCAGGTTCTCGTCGACAGGCTAATAGCGGGGGTACACGTTAGCGATATTATGCAATAAAAAACACCCGCCCTCGGCAAGAGGACGGGTGTGTGATGGCAAGCGCTGTTTAGTGGGCTTGCATATGACGATGCAGCCGGTGGCGACGCTCGAATTCGTGCACGCGCTGGCGAGCGAATTCGATCGTCTGGGCGGTCATCACGCTGTGGTTTTCATCCTTCAGCTCGCCACCCATGTGGCGGACGACCACCATCGCGGTTTCCACCATGGCCTCGAACGCCGCCGAGCTATCGTGCGCGCCGGGCAAGGGCATCAGCAGGGTAATGCCGGGCGTAACGAACTCGTCCATTTCCTCGATGGGGAAGGTGCCGGGCTTGACCACGTTGACCATGGAGAACTGCAGCTCGCTGTCGTCGCTTTCGGTTTCAAAGCGATGAAAAACCCCCATGGGGCGGCTGTAACGTAGGCCACAGGCCATCATCAGCTCGAGCAGTTTGCCCCCGTCGAAGCCTTCCGGGTCGCGGGACAGCACGCTGATCACCACGACTTCTTCGGCGTTGGTCAGGGTTTCCTTGGCATGCTCACCACAAACATCGTGACGCAGCGCTTTTTCAAGCGCCGGATGGGTACGCACGACCCCTTCCGGTTCATCTGATTCGTGCCATGCTGCGTGTTCATCCGCTACCGGCCGCAGGTCTTCTTCAGCGGCATAGCGCGCGTTGTCAGCAGCCTGAGCGCGACGCTCTTCTTCGGCGGCCTGAGCGGCCTGCTCGCGCGCCTGGGCCTGTTCCTGGGCAATGCGGGCCTTTTCCGCCTCGGCGGCTTCCTCGGCCTCGCGGCGCTGCTCCGCTTCGATGGCCTTGCGTTCTGCCTTCTGCTTGGCCAGCGCTTCGGCGCGACGAGCCTTTTCTGCCTTTTTCTGCGCCCGGGCTTTGCGGTGGGCGATCATGCGCTGCTTGAGCGAACGACCGATTTCTTCGAAGTCCACCAGGCGGTAGCTTTCTTCGTCGTCGTCATCGTCGGGGTGCTCACCGGCGATATCGCTGCGAAGCTGGCGGCGTTTGGTCGAAGTGTCGGTATTGGCATGCTTTGCAAAGGCCGCGTCTTCCGGCTCGGCGCGCAGTACCGGGGTGTCGTCTTCACTTTCCGTTGGGCGCTGAAACTCGCGCTCGTCCGTGGCGCTCAGGCGAGGCTCGCGGTGCGCAGAGGTCGTGTCTTCGGCGGAAGACGACGGCGCTGGCTCGCGATGGCGTTCTTCGGGCGCTGGCGTTGACTCAGGCATTTTCACCTCAGGGCGCTGGGCACGCGTCGATGTTGCGGCGTCGGCGGTGTGCGGGGTGTTTGAGGCGGCAGGCGAACTTGCCTTGCTGTTGCTGCGTTTGAACCGGGCAAGTATCTCGGACGGCCCCGGATGCTCCTGGCGTTCCAACTTGGGTTTTTGGGCCAGACCGCTATAGTCGGCGGGCTTGACCACCCGCGCCCCACCGTTGGGAAGCTCCCAGTTTATCTCGGCCTCTTTGGCCTCGTCGTCGAACTCGGCGGATCGAGGTGCCGGCGTGTCGCCGACCGACTCATCAAGGCGCGGAACGCGACGCTGTCGTTGAAGTCGTCTCACCCCATCAATCACGATGAGGGATACCAACGCCAGCCCTAAAATGATTAGCCACTCTCTTAATTCCATGTCGAACATTCCATGGGTCATTTTGACGGTTGCTAAGGCGCGATGCCCGAAAATTATATGACGACCATTAATCCTTTACTTGACCAAGCATAGCGCGATTGCGTCGAAAAGGGCCACTTTTTGCTAATTTTCACGTTATCACACCGTTTTTAACGTTCGCTAAGCCGCAAGTTGGACGCTAACGCGGACGATAAGTGCCCTACTGACTGCCCATTATTTAACGCGCCAGCACGACCGCCATCCCCTTACGTTTGAAGCGCTTGCTGAAGCCCACCCTTGGCGTCTTAAATCGCCCCAATGAATCGGGGATTTCTCGACCTCTTGCTAACGCGGATAAACGCTTAAAAACACGCTTGACGATTAATATAGATAAGTTTAGCGCCTTGAGTCACTTTTTTTAACGCTTGCCCGTCATTTATTAATCGTGGGTGCGGTAACAACGTTAATGCTTGCGCTGCTTAATCCACCAGGGCCGCTGCTTCATCGACACCCACCGAGACCATCCGCGACACCCCCGGCTCCTGCATGGTGACGCCCATCAAGCGCTCGGCTGCTTCCATGGCAATTTTATTGTGGGTGATGTAGATGAACTGAACGTTGTCCGACATCTCTTTTACCAGCTTGGCATAGCGCCCGACGTTGGCATCATCCAGAGGCGCATCGACTTCATCCAGCATGCAGAAAGGCGCCGGGTTTAACTGGAAGATGGCGAACACCAGCGACAGTGCCGTAAGTGCCTTTTCCCCCCCGGACAATAAATGAATCGTGCTGTTCTTTTTACCCGGCGGGCGCGCCATGATGGCCACGCCGGTTTCCAGCAGGTCATCTCCGGTCAGCGTCAACCAGGCCGTACCGCCGCCAAACACGCGGGGAAACAGGGTCTGCAGCCCGGTATTGACCTGATCGAAAGTGTCTCTGAAACGCACGCGGGTTTCCTGGTCGATGCGCTTGATGGCGCGCTCCAGGGTTTCCAGCGCTTCGCTGAGTTCGGCGTGCTGGGCTTCCAGGTAGTCACGGCGTTCGGCCTGCTGGTCGTATTCTTCGATCGCTGCCAGGTTGATCGCCCCAAGCCGGCGAATCTTGTCGGTGGTACTTTCCAGGCGCTCCTGCCAGGCGGTTTCACTGGCGTCATCGGCAAGCTGTTCCGTCAAGGCCTCGACGTCGTGGCCGAGCTCAGCGAGCTGCTCGTCCTGGGTAGCGGCCTTGAGTGCCAGGGCCTGGGCGTCCATGCGGCGTTGCTGCAGCTGCTCGCGACTCTGCTCCAGATTGCGCTCGTGCTGCTGGCGGGCCAGCTCGTCGTTACGCAACTGATCCGCCAGCGTTTGCGCTTGCTGCCGGGTGTCATTGAGGCGCTGCTCCTGCTGTTCGCGCTGATGGAGGAGCTCCTCGAGCTCTTCGGCGGCCAGCTCATCGGGTTCCAGCAGCGTTTCCCGGGAGGCTTCAAGCTCCTTGATCCGCTCGACGAGCCGCGCTTCGCTTTCGCTGCTGCGGGCCTGCTGCGAACGCAGGCTGCTGCCCTCTGCATTCAAGCGTTCACGCTCGAGCGCCAGCGCCTGCTGGCGGGCCTTCAGCGGTGCGTGCTGCTGGTTCAACTGCTGACGCCGTTCGCGCTGGCTATCGCGCTGTTCGGCGCTGGTGTCGCGGGCCTCGGCGGCGGCATCCAGCTGTTCCATGGCCTCGTGCCAGCGGGCACGCTGTTCGTCGAGAGTAAGCGCTAACTCTGCTTCGTCTTCCTGCAGCTGGCGCAGTTCGTCGTCCAGCTCGCCGGCGCGGCTTTCCAGATGCTCCAGTCGCTGGGCAAGGCTGTGTTCCTTGATGGCCAGCTGCTGGAGCGTGGCGGCGTGCGCCCGCTCGTCCTCGGCCTGCTGTTCGCGGCGATGTTCCAGCGCTTCGATGGTGTCACTGGCGGCCTCGCACTGGGCTTCGACAGTCGCCAGCGCGTCTTCGTCCTGTTCACGGCGCGCCGCCAGCTCAGCGTGGCGGCGGCGCGTGACCAGCAGCGCATCGACGCCTTCACCGTTGGCCTGTTGATGGAGCCAGCCCCGCCCGCGCCACACGCCGTCACGGGTAACAACGCTTTCCCCCGGCGCCAGTGATGCTGCGAGCGCATCGGCCTCGGCGCTGTCTTCTGCATAGTGAATACTGGCTAACCACTCACCCAGCGCGCCCGCGCCACTGACCAGGGCATCCAGCCGCTGCCCACCGTGCGGCGCAGGCGCGGCGCGATCTATCAGGCACCAGTCGGTGGCCAGAGCCTCGGGCAGTGCGTTGAGCTGATCCAGCTCCACCAGGCGGGCATTGAGCCACGGCGCCAGCAGCCAGGAGATGACGCGTTCCCAGCCTGGGGCCACCTCGATCGCTTCACCCAGGCGCGGCGCCTCGTCAAGGCCCTGAGCGGCCAGCGCGTCGCTCACGTGAGGATCATGATCGGCAAGGGCGGCGTCGATCAGCGCCTGCAGCGAGGCCAGCTCGCCCTGGCGCTGACTCAGGTCGGCGCGCTGCTGGTCGCGCGCCTGGGTGGCCTGCTGGTAAGCGGCTTTGGCCTCGCTGTAGCGCTGCTGCCATTGATCGCGCTCGGTCTCGAAGGCCTCGGCACGCTGTTCGGCGTCTTCGCGCTGCGCCTGGCATTCGGCATGCTCGGCGCGCAGCGCGGTGACATCGGCCAGCTCACCGCGCTGCTGGTGACGGCGCTGGCGCTCGGCCTGCAGGCGGGCAATGCGCTGTTCCAGGTCACGCAGCTGATCCTGACGGCGTTCGGCTTCGCGGCTGGCATCGCGCCAGCGGGCATCGGCATCGGCCCACTGCTGCTCGGCTGCCTCGAGTGAGGGGCTGGCGTCGGCCAGGGCTTGCTCGAGGGTCTCCAACTGCTCGTCGAGCGCTTCATGTTCGGGTAGCAGTTCCTCGAGCCGCTCGTCGATCGCCGCCAGCCGTGCCTGATCGCCTTCACTGACCCGGCGCTGTTCGTCGAGATCGCGATGGGCGCTGGCGATATCGCTGGCCAGCTGGCTTTCGCGGCTGCGCCGATGGGCCTGATCTTGCTCCAGGCGCGCAATCCGCGTTGTGGTTTCAAAAAACTGCTGCTGGTGGCGTTCGAGCACTTCGGAGAGTTCGTCGTGCTGCTCGCGGGCCTGCTCCAGGCGCGTCTCGCACTGGCGAACACCGAATACGTCCTTTTCGACGGCGGTCTCCAGCTCGCGCACGCGGCTTTCCTGCTGGGCCTGCTCGGCCCGCAACGCACGACCCCTCAGCAGCGCCAGCTCGCCCTTGAGCTGAAATTCCTGCTGCTTTAGCGCCTGATAGCGTTTGGCGGCCTCGGCCTGGCGCTTCAGGCGCTCCAGCTGCTTGTCGAGCTCTTCGCGAATATCGTCAAGCCGCTCGAGGTTTTCCTGGGTGCGGCGCATGCGATTTTCGGTTTCGCGGCGACGCTCCTTGTACTTGGAAATGCCGGCCGCTTCTTCGAGGGTGGCGCGCAGGTCATCCGGTCGGGCTTCGATCAGCCGCGAGATCATGCCCTGGCCGATAATCGCGTAGGAACGCGGGCCCAGACCGGTGCCCATGAACAGGTCGGCGATATCCCGGCGGCGGCATTTCTGGCCGTTGAAAAAGTAGCTGGACTGACCATCGCGGGTCACCAGGCGTTTCACCGCAATTTCGTTGTATTGGGCGTAGACGCCGCCCATGGTGCCGTCGTGGTTATCGAACTTGAGTTCGATGGACGCCTGGCCCACCGGCTTGCGCCCCGTGGAGCCGTTAAAGATAACGTCGGCCATGGATTCGCCGCGCAGGGTCTTGGCCGAGGACTCGCCCATCACCCAGCGCACGGCGTCGATGATATTCGACTTGCCGCAGCCGTTGGGCCCGACAATCGCGGTCATATTGCCGTCGAACGGCACGGTGACCGGATCGACGAACGACTTGAAGCCGACGAGGCGTATCGAGGTTAAACGCATGGCGCGTACACGCTGAGATTATTCAAAAACACGATCAATGATCACCCTGGTAGCCGCTTGCCCGTCGAGCGGGCCTACCTCGACCCGATCTACATCCCCCCATAAATCCCCCGCCTGGGGCGTCGCCTGGCCGCTGGGCGACACACGCACCATCAGGCGGACTTCCCGCGCCTGGGAAATCTGCGCGTCGGCGGTCATGGCGGCGCGGTCGTCGAGCACCACGGTCATCGGCAGTTCGGACACCAGACCCTGAACCACCGCCAACGGCGGTCGTTCGCCCTCTACGTCGCGCGCCAGAACAAAGAGTTTATCATCACCGTCAACCTGATCGGCCAGGGCGGGATCCAGCGATACGCTGACCCGCACGCCCGGGCCTGCAGACGCTGGCGTCTCGTCGCCCATACGGCCCTGGGCCACCCGAATACCCTGGCGCAGCGACGCGGCAATCGCCGGGTCTTCCACGTTGGCCACGGCCCGCCGCCAGCGGTCGATGGCGGTAGCGTAATCGCCCTGATCGAACGCGTGGATGCCGAGAATACTCAGCGCCGTGGGCTGACGCGGGTCGGCCTCGCGCACCTCGTCAATCAGCGCCTGGACCTCGTCGGTAAGCGTGCGCTTGGCCATGAAAAAGCGCAGCTGCGCGAGCTGGGCGAGCAATGACGGCAAGCGGCCTTCCAGGGCAATCAATCGTTCAAGCGCGGTGACGGCGTTGTCCATCTGGCCGGTTTCCCGATACAGCGAGAACAGCGTGCTCCACAGATGGGGGTTTTCCGGCTGCTCGCTTATCTGGGCCTCCAGCCTTTCAAGGTAGCGTGCCTGGGAGCCCTCGGGATCCTCGCGCACATCCTGACCGATGGCCCACAGAACAAGGTCGTCTTCCGCCCCTTGCTGCTGGTACCACACCACGCTGCCAACGACCAGCGCGAGCATGACCAGCGGAACCGCCCAGCGCCCCGACGCGGGCGACTTGAGCGGCCTGCGTTTGAGGGTGGCGGTATCGTCGAGCAAGCTGCGCTCCAGCGCCAGTTTCTCTTCATCGTACTGGCGTTGATCCACCTTGCCCGCTTGGTGGGCGGCATCCAGCGCGGCGAGCCGCCGCTGGAAGATGGCCACGTTTTGCTCGACGGCGGTGTCGTGTTGTTCAAACGTCGACTGGGCGTCATGCCAGCGACGCGCCTTGCGCATCGGCAGCACCAGCAGCCACAGCGCAGGCAGCAATACACCGGCGAGCGCTATCCACAGCAGCGTCACGATGACTCCTTACGCGCCTTCAAGGCATCGAGGCGCGCCTGCTCATCTGCTGTCAGGGCCTTCGCCGAGGCATGGCGACGAGCCCGCACGATCAGCGCCACCACCACGCCGGTCAGCACCAGCAGGCCGACCGGCAGCCCCCAGAGCAGGTAGGTGCGCTGCTCCAGACGGGGGTTATAAAGAATGTAGTCGCCGAATCGCTGCACCATGTGGTGAATGATTTCGGTGTCGGACTTCCCCTCCTGCAGCAACCGGTAAACCCGTTCGCGCATATCCGCCGAAATGGGCGCATCGGAGTCGTTGATCGCCTGGTTCTCGCATAGCGGGCAGCGCATGGAAGCGGTCAGGTCGCGATAGCGTTCCTCCGTCAGCGGATCGTCGAAGTCGCGCAGCTCGATGCCACCGGCCAAGGCAGGCAGCGAAAGGCAGAGCAATACCGTCAGGACTATCAAGCGACCTAGCGCCATTTTTCCACCTCCGGCAATAGACGGTCGTGGACATCCTCGGGCGACACATAGCCCTTGTGGTGGTAGCGGATAACGCCCTGGGCATCGACCAGAAACGTCTCCGGCGCGCCAATGACGCCCAGCTCAAAGCCCAGCTCGCCATCCGGATCAAAGATATTGACCGCGAAGGGGTCACCAAACTCGTCGAGAAACGCAAGCCCCGCCTCGCGGGTATCGCGGTAGTTGACGCCCACCAGGCGAATATTGCGCTCGGCGAGATCGAGTAGCTGAGGCATTTCCTGGCGACAGGCCGGGCACCACTCGCCCCAGACGTTGACCAGCGTCAGCTCGCCTTCGAACAGCGACGGGTCGACGCGCCGCTCGGGGTCGCGCAGCGTGGTGGCCTCGAAGGCGGGGAAATCACGCGCCATCAGCGCCGAATCGCGCGCTGAGGGGTCTTCGGACAGGCGCACGTAGAAAAACAGCGCCAGCCCCAGAAACATCACCGGCATCAGCAATAAAAGTAAACGTCGCTTCATCCCCGTCCCTCCTGCGCAAGCCGAGCCGGGCGTGCGCGGCGATAGCGCTTATCCGCCACCGCCAGCACGCCGCCCAGCGCCATCAGCAATCCCCCCAGCCACAGCCAGCGCACAAACGGCTTGTACTGGATACGCATTGCCCAGCTGCCGTCGCCCAGGTCTTCTCCCATGGCCACGTAGAGATCGCGGAACAGGCCAGGGCTAAGCGCCACCTGGGTCATGGGCATGCCGGTCGCCAGATAGAGACGCTTCTCGGGCTGCATCACGAACCGGCGGCGGCTGTCGCCACGCTGCACTTCGATCACGGCGGTATCGGCCAGGTAATTAGGGCCACGCCGTTCGCTTATCCCGGTCATGGTGAACTGATAACCCGCGACGGAAACGCTTGTGTCCGGCGCCATGCGCACGCTCTCTTCCACCGCATAATGGGACACCACAGTGGCGCCGATGATGGTCACCGCCACACCCAGATGGCCGAGCACCATGCCCCAGTATGACAGCGAAAGACGGCGCAGCGCCTGCCGCGCCGAGCGGCCCTGGCGCAGCCTGCCGACCAGGTCACGGCCCAGCGACAGCACGATCCATAGCGCCATCGTCAGGCCCAGCGTCACCCATAGGTTCCACTCGCCGCGATACACCAGCGGAATCAGCGCGCCTAAAACGAGCGCGGCGAGCCCGGCCCACCATAGCCGGCGCACGAGCTCGCCTGGCGAGGTCGACTTCCAGCGCGCCATGGGCCCAAGCCCCATGAACAGGCAAGTAATGACCGTGAGCGGTACAAACAAGGCATTGAAGTAAGGCGGCCCGACGCTGATTTTACCCAGCCCCAGCGAATCCAGGATCAACGGGTACAGGGTGCCCAGCAGCACCGTCATCGTCGCGGTCACCAGCAACCCGTTATTGATCAGCAGCAGGGCATCCCTGGACAGCCAGTTGAACCCCACGGCATGGCTGACCCGAGGCGCGCGCAGCGCGAACACCAGCAGTGACAGCGTGACGGTAATCGCCAGCAGCACCAGAATGAACAGCCCCCGGGAAGGGTCGTTGGCGAAGGCGTGCACCGAGGTCAGCACGCCGGAGCGCACCAGAAAGGTGCCCATCAACGACAGCGAGAAGGTGGCAATGGCCAGCAGCACGGTCCAGCTCTTGAAGGAGCCGCGCTTTTCGGTGACCGCCAGCGAATGTACCAGGGCCGTTCCGGTCAGCCAGGGCAGCAGCGAGGCGTTTTCCACCGGGTCCCAGAACCACCAGCCACCCCAGCCCAGCTCGTAGTAGGCCCACCAGCTGCCCAGGGCAATGCCGACCGTCAGAAACGCCCAGGCAATGTTGGTCCAGGGCCGCGCCCAGCGGGTCCAGGCAGCGTCCAGCCGCCCGCCAAGCAGGGCGGCGATGGCAAACGCGAAGACCACGGAAAACCCCACGTAGCCCATGTAGAGCATCGGCGGGTGAACGATCAGCCCGATATCCTGAAGTAACGGATTGAGGTCGGCGCCGTCTGCGGGCGTCGTCAAGAGCTGCCGCTCAAAGGGATTGGAGGTCAGCAGTACGAATAGCAAAAAGCCGCTGCTGATCAGCCCCAGCACCCCCAGCACCCGGGCGAGCATATCCCGGGGCAGGCGCTGCGACCGCCAGGCGGCGACGCACCCCCAGCCCGCCAGCATCAGACTCCACAGCAGCACCGAGCCTTCGTGATTGCCCCATACGGCGCTCAGCTTGTAGTACCAGGGCAGCAGCGAATTGGCGTTGCTGGCGACGTTGACCACGCTGTAGTCGTCCAGCAGGTAGCTTGCCGTCAAACACCCGTAGGCCAGCAGCACGAACACGAACTGGCCGGTCGCCATCGGCTGGCCGTAGGCCATCCATAGCGGCCGACGCGTCGCGGCACCGGCAAGCGGCAGCACGGCCTGAACCACGGCCATCAGCAGCGCAATGATCAGGGCAAAGTGGCCTATTTCAGGGATCAGACGGATCAGCATGGACGCTCCGGCGCCGGGCTGAAACGGGCAAGCCGTGCGGGGATCACGTGTCGTCCTCCTGCTGGCGGCCTACTTCGGCGGCCTTGGCCTGAAAATCGGCGGGGGAGTAGCCGGCGTCTTCCAGGGCCTGCGCCACTTCGGGGGGCATGTAGTTTTCATCGTGGCGGGCCAGCACGTCATCGGCGCGGAAACGACCGTCGTCCTGCAGCTCACCCACCACCACCACGCCCTGACCTTCGCGGAACAGGTCAGGCAGGATACCCTGATAGTCAACCGGCAGGTCATCCACATAGTCGGTGACGGTAAACGCCACGTTCAGGCTCTCGGCATCTCGGGATACGGAGCCCACTTTCACCATGCCGCCCGCGCGAATAGAGCGCTCGAGCGGCGCTTCACCCTGGGCAATCTGCACAGGGCTGAAAAACAGATTGATGTTGGCGCGCAGCGCATACAGCGAAAGCCCTACGGCCACGGCAGCCAGGCTGACCAGGGTAACGATGACCAGCAGCTTGCGCTTACGCGTCGGGGTCATGGGACGGCCCTCTGGGTGGGGACGGCGTTTGACGGCGTGCCTGACGCTTCAGCTGGCGCAGCAATTGCCGCCGCTCAAGCCGGGCGTGCAGCGCAAGCCCCACCATGAACACGGCGGTGACGCCCCAGGCCGACCACACGAAGCGACCATGGCCGCCCATGGCGGCCCATTCAACCAGTGACGCCATCGTCATTAGCGGGCCTCCTCGATCAGCGCCTGAACCCACCTTGCCTTGGCTTCACGGCGAAGTATTTCGCTGCGCGTTCGCATTAGCGTAAGGGCAATGAAAAAGCAGTAAAAGCCCAGCACCATGATGAGCAACGGCAGCCACATTTCAAGCGGCATCGAGGGCCTGGCGGTCAGCGTAAACGACGCCGGCTGGTGCAGGGTGTACCACCAGTCCACGGAGTACTTGATGATGGGAATATTGATCACCCCGACCATCGCCAGTACCGATGCTGCCCGGGCACCGCTATCCCGACGACCAAAGGCACCGCGCAGCGCGATCACCCCGATATACAGAAACAGCAGAATCAGCATGGAGGTCAACCGAGCGTCCCACATCCACCAGGTGCCCCAGGTAGGCACTCCCCAGACCGCGCCGGAAAACAGCGCTACAAAGGTCATGGCGGCACCCAGCGGCGCCATGGCCGCCGCCGCCATGTCGGCGACCTTGATTTTCCAGACCATATAGACCAGGCCGGCCACCGCCATGGTCACGAACACCGACTGCGCCAGGAAGGCGGCCGGCACATGGACATAGATGATGCGGAAGCTGTTGCCCTGTTGGTAGTCGGCAGGCGCGAAGAAAAGGCCCCACACGCTGCCGGTCACCAGCAGCAGTATCGCCGCCCCCCAGCACCAGGGCTGCAGCCGTGCGCTCAGTTGATAAAACCATTTGGGCGAACCCAGCTTGTGTATCAAGCCCCACATACAGTGCCCATCCCTACCCGTTGATACTGATACGAAGCGACGCCGCGATGGCCCAGGGAGAAAATATCAGCGCGGCGGCCAGCAAGGCCCCCAGCAAGGCCAGGTGGGGCAGCACGGCGTCGCCCATGATGGCGGCCTGCACCGCCCCACTGCCAAAAATCAGCACCGGAATGTAAAGCGGCAGCACCAACAGCGAGAGTAACACGCTGCCACGCGGCAAACCGACGGTCAGGGCCGCGCCGATCCCGCCGATCAGGCTCAGGCTGGCGCTGCCCAACACCAACGACGCCATCAGTACACCGATACTGTTCATCGGCAGCGCCAGCAAAATGCCAAGCACGGGGGCCATCAGCGCCATCGGCAAGCCGGTCAACAGCCAGTGCGCCGCCACTTTGGCGACGGCTAGCGACGTGAGCGGATGCGGGCAGAGCATCATCTGCTCCAGACTGCCATCGTCGAAATCGCTGCGAAACAGGCCATCCAGCGACAAAAGCGCGGCGAGCAGCGCCGTGACCCAAAGCAGGCCGGGCGCCATCACCGCCAGTAGCGATGCCTCGGGAGAGATACCCATCGGAAACAGACTCACCGCCAGGGCATAAAACACCAGCGGATTGAGCACATCGCCGGGGCGCCGCCGCATACGGTTAAGATCACGCATCAGGGTAGCGCCCAGCGCAATGCCGAGGTGCTGTTTGTCAGCCGGCTCGCTGATGACCGCGACGCGCCGTGTGGTTTCTGAAAGCGGCAACCCTGGCTCCTTTACCCCAGCGCAATATGACATAGCGGGTGCGCGATATTAAGTGTGTGGTGGGTGGTCATCACAACGGCGCCACCGGCCTGCGCATGAGCCGCTATCTGCGTTTCCAGCGCCGCGACGCCAGCGTGATCAATAGCCGTAAACGGCTCATCCAGTATCCACAGAGCCCTTGGCGTCAGGCTCAGCCTTGCCAGCGCGACCCGACGCTGCTGCCCCGCCGACAGTCGCCCGGCGGGGACATCTTCCAGCCCCTCGAGCCCCATCGTCGAGAGGGCCGCTTCACGCTGTGCTTCGCTGCCGCGTTCGCCGTGTAACGCCTGATACCAGGCCAGATTCTCAAGCGGCGTGAGACCCGCGCTGACGCCTGGGGCGTGACCCAGATACAGCAGATTGGCCGCGAAGTGCGCGCGGGCGCGGTGAAGGGGGTTGCCTTGCCAGCGCAGCGTGCCTGAATAATCCGCCAGCTGGCCGGCAAGGATTTTCAACAGGGTGGTCTTGCCGCTGCCGTTGGGGCCGTCCACGCGCCAGATGTCACCGCCTTTGACGTCGATATCCAGCCCCTCGAAGAGCCAGCGGTCATCACGCTCGCAGCCCAACTGACGGGCTTCCAGACATAGCGCCACGGCGACTCCAGACAGATTTATCTTGCTCGAACGTTAGCGAACTCTACACGTAAAGCCCCCCTCTCGCCAGTCGAGGCAGAGGGGGTGAACCCCTGGATAAATTTTCCCTGGCACTGTATGCAAAAACAGGTTTATACTGGATAAACACTGTATGAAAAGACATGTACTGCCGCACTGATCAACATGTCTACCGTTTGCCTGCCTAGGGATAGGGCGCTGATTTGGAGAAAGCCGATGAACATGTCGATGAATACCTCATTGCCGCCGATTCGCCCCATGCCAAGCCCCTACACGATCCCGTCGCCGGCCGCCCGGATGACGCGTCGCAATACCTACACCCTGAAAGTGCGGGGTAATCGAATGGCCAACTGCAACCTGTTCGATGGTGACGTCATCGTGATTCGGCGCTACCAGCACGACAACCAGGACGAAACCGTCATCGCCGAGATCAACCACCAGACACTTGCCCTCAAGCAGTTGTCGATCAGCCGAACGGGCGTTCGCCTATGGCTGGATGATGGCCGGCACTCCGAGGTGTTTTTGCACAATCGTGATATTCAGGTACTTGGCATGTTCATGGGAATTGAGCATCATTCCGTGACACATTAAACCGCCTGGATGTTAATGCGCTACCGCATACCCCACTTGCCCCCGGGCCGCTGGCACATCGACGAGATCGACGTCGAGAAAAGCCGCTTTATTGCCTGGATCGCCCATACACCCGACCTCGACGCCGTCAATGCGCTTGCCACGGCGGCCAGACAGGCGCACCCCAGCGCCAGCCACCACTGCCTGGCCTATATAGCCGCCGCTCCCGGCGAGCAGCAGCGGATTGGCTTCTCCGATGACGGCGAGCCCGGCGGTACCGCCGGCCGGCCCATGTACCAGGCGCTTCAGGGCAGCCAGCTGGGCGATATCGGCTGCGTGGTCATCCGCTACTTCGGCGGCACCAAACTGGGCACCGGCGGCCTGGCGCGCGCCTACGCCCAGGCGGTGAATCACGCCCTGGCTACGCTGCCCACCCGCGAAATCATCGAGCGCGATCACTACCGGGTACGCTTCACCTTTGCCGACGAGGCAATTGCCCGGGCGTGGTGCGATGAACAGGCCATCCCGGTCATTGATGCTCAGTACGATGGAAACGGCGTGGCGCTGACGATTGGCTGGCCCAGCGATTGGCCGCTCGACCTTGGCCCGCTGGAAAGCCGCCTCAAGCAGTCCCTCAGCGCGCAGACGGTCTCGCTATAAGCAAAAAAATGGCCGCCCCTGAAGGAGCGGCCGATTGCGTGGTTAGAGATACATGTTCGCCTGGAGCGTGGTCAACCCAAGTACTTGATCATCACGCCCGCAGCCACCGCCGAGCCGATGACCCCCGCCACGTTGGGTCCCATGGCGTGCATCAGCAGGAAGTTATGCGGGTTGGACTCGAGCCCCACCTTGTTGGCGACTCGCGCTGCCATCGGCACCGCCGAGACCCCCGCCGCGCCGATCAGCGGGTTGATCGGCATTTTGCTCACGACGTTCATCAGCTTGGCCATCAACACGCCAGCCGTGGTGCCGATCCCGAAGGCCACGATCCCCAGTGCCATGATGCCCAGCGTTTCGACCGACAGGAAGCTCTCCGCCATGAGCTTGGAGCCCACTGCCAGGCCCAGCAAGATCGTCACGATATTAATCAGCGCGTTCTGGGCCGTGTCACTCAGCCGCTCGACCACGCCGCATTCGCGCATCAGGTTGCCAAAGCAGAACATCCCCAGCAGCGGCGAGGCGTCGGGCAGGAACAGCGCCACCAGGATCAGCAGCAGTACCGGAAAGACGATCTTCTCGAGCTTCGACACCGGGCGCAGCTGCGTCATGGTGATCTCGCGCTCTTTCTTGGTGGTCAGCAGACGCATGATCGGGGGCTGAATCAACGGCACCAGCGCCATGTAGGCGTAAGCGGCCACGGCAATCGCCCCCAGCAGTTCGGGCGCCAGCATGCTCGATACGTAGATCGAGGTCGGACCATCCGCGCCGCCGATAATACCGATGGCGGCGGCCTGGTTGAGCGAGAAATCCATCCACCCCATCGACGACAGCAGCACGGCGCCAAACAGCGTGGCAAAGATGCCGAACTGTGCGGCGGCACCCAGAAACAGCGTGCGCGGGTTGGCCAGCAGCGGGCCGAAGTCGGTCATCGCGCCGACGCCCATGAAGATGATCAAGGGGGCAATCCCCGAGGTAATAGCCACGGTGTAGAACACGTACAGCATGCCGTCGCCATAGCCGGCACCGCTGGCGATGGCCTTCGCGCCGGCTATCTGTTGGGCCGTGGCGTCACCCGCCATCATCTGCTCAAGCGACGTGCGCCAGCTGTCGACGCTCGCCTGGCTATCCAGACTGCCACCCAGTGCCGAGGCCAACTGCTCCAGCAGCGCAGGACGACCGACCTCGACCGCCTGCTCAAGGGCCGAGAGCGCCAATCCCGCCTCGGGAATGTTGGCGAGAATGCCGCCAAAGCCGATCGGCACCAGCAGCAACGGCTCAAACTTCTTGTAGATGGCGAGGTACAGCAGCAACAGCCCCACCGCGAGCATTACGACTTGGCCAAGCTCAAGGTTATAAAGCCCGGAGCCTTCCCATAAGGTTACGAGTTTATCCATGTCGGAATCCTCAGAGTTCGATCAGCGTATCGCCGACGGCAACGCTGTCGCCTTCACTGACGCTCACGGCCGACACGGTCCCGGCGCTGCTGGCGCGCACCTCGGTTTCCATTTTCATGGCCTCGAGAATGATCACCACGTCGCCCTCGGCGACGGTGTCGCCCTTGCGCACATTGACCTTGAAGATGTTGCCCGCCAGGGGAGCGGTGATCGCCTCGCCACTCGGCGCGGGCGCCTCGGGGGCGGCGCCGGCGGTAGCCTGCTCCTTGACGTCGCTGATGTCGCCGCCTTCGGCGACTTCGACGACAAACGCCTTGCCGTTGAGCTTGACGGTGTAGGTTTCCGGACCGCTGCTGCTCGCCACTGGCGCCGCACCTTCCGCCTTGGCGGGTCCGCTGGCGCTTTGCGCCTCGGCCGCCTGGGGTTCGGGCTCAAAGGCGTCCGGATTGTCGCGTTTCTTGAGGAATTTGAGGCCAATCTGCGGAAACAGCGCGTAGGTCAGCACGTCGTCGACCTGCTGCTCGCCGTCGGCCAGGCGAATACCGTCGGCCTTGGCGTGGTCTTTCAGCTCGCTTGCGAGCTTATCCATTTCCGGTGAGAGGTTGTCCGCCGGACGGCAGGTGATGGGCTCACCACCGTCCAGCACGCGCTGCTGCAGCTCGCTGTTGAACGGTGCTGGCGCGGCGCCGTATTCGCCCTTGAGCAGCGCCTGAACTTCCTTGGAAATCGACTTGTAGCGCTCGCCCATCATCACGTTCATGACGGCCTGGGTACCGACAATCTGCGAGGTCGGCGTGACCAGCGGGATAAAGCCCAGGTCTTCGCGCACGCGGGGAATCTCGGTCAAGACATCGTCCAGCTTGTCGCCGGCGCCCTGCTCCTTGAGCTGGCCTTCCATGTTGGTCAGCATGCCGCCGGGCACCTGGGCGATCAGGATGCGCGAGTCGATGCCGCGCAGCGAGCCTTCAAAGGCGGCGTACTTCTTGCGTACGCCGCGGAAGTAGCTGGCAATGTCTTCCAGCAGCTCGAGATCCAGCCCGGTATCGCGATCGGTATCCTTGAGCATCGCCACCACCGACTCGGTGGGGCTGTGGCCGTAGGTCATCGACATCGACGAAATCGCGGTATCGACGTTATCGATGCCGGCTTCGACCGCCTTGAGAATCGTCGAGGTAGAGAGCCCGGTGGTGGCATGGCAATGCAGGTGCACGGGGATCGACAGCTCTTTCTTGAGGCGCGATACCAGCTCATACGCCGTGTAGGGCGTAAGCAGGCCCGCCATATCCTTGATAGCCAGCGAGTCCGCGCCCATGGACGCAATGGTCTTGGCGAGGTCAACCCAGCTATCCAGGGTATGAACCGGGCTCACGGTATAGGAAATGGTGCCCTGGGCATGGCCGCCGACCTGACGTACCGCCTTGATGGCACGCTCCAGGTTGCGCGGGTCGTTCATCGCATCGAACACCCGGAACACGTCGACGCCATTGGTCTTGGCGCGCTCGACAAACTTGTCCACCACGTCGTCGGCATAGTGACGATAGCCCAGCAGGTTCTGACCGCGCAGCAGCATCGCCTGAGGGGTGTTGGGCATGGCGTCTTTCAGAGCGCGAATACGCTCCCAGGGGTCTTCACCCAGATAGCGAATGCAGGCGTCGAAGGTGGCGCCCCCCCAGGTTTCCAGTGACCAATAACCGACCTGATCCAGCTTTTCCGCAATGGGCAGCATGTCCGCCAGCCGCAACCGGGTAGCAAACAGCGATTGGTGGGCATCGCGCAGGACGACATCAGTAATGCCTAGTGGGCGTTTTGTTTCGTTCATGGCTTGGCTCGTAGTCAAGGAATGTTTATTTGTAGTAAAAATAACAAAATTATACCCGGTTTGCGCGAATCACCCCGGCAAACCAGGAAAGTTAACGACGTGTTTTATGGCGATAACGGTGCACGGCAGCACTGATCACTGCGAGGGTTTCATCATCCTGCGAGGCTGGCGAGGCAGCCGGCTGGGTCCTGGCCCGCGGCGCGGCCGGTGCGGGAACGGGCTGAAAACGCCTGATGACGCCCGACATGAGCGTCATCGAAAACACTAAAACCCCAAGAAAAACAAACACAAACCCCATGCCAAGTGCCATCAGGCCAAGGCCTTCTTGTAATAGTTCAGGATCCTGCATAAGGCCTCTCCTTCCTTATAGCCGATAAGACCATCAACGCGACTGCTCATTGACGCTTGGCGCAGTGCGGGGAATACACTAACCTGCCACACCCTATGAAGAATGCAATGGCGCGATGGTTTAAGTCATGGTTGTTAATTTACTACATAAAGGCGAAATCGGACTAGCCCCCATGGAGGGGGTGATCGATGCCGTCACCCGCGAGCTACTGACGGTCACCCCCGGGTTTGACTGGACGGTGACCGAGTTCGTCCGCGTGGTCGACGCGCGTCTGCCACCGCGCGTGTTCTACAAGCACTGCCCTGAACTCGCCCAGTCTCCGGTTGCCACCCCCAGCGGCATTCCCGTCCACCTACAGCTGCTGGGCGCCGATCCGGCGGCTCTCGCCGCCAACGCTCGCCAGGCGCTGTCGCTGGGTGCACGCAGCATCGACCTCAATTTCGGCTGCCCGGCGAAGCTCGTCAACCGCCACGACGGCGGCGCGTCGCTACTGCGCCAGCCCGAGCGCGTTTACCAGGCCGTGAAAGCGGTTGCTGACGCCCTCGACGGTGACATTCCCGTGACGGCAAAAATCCGCTTGGGGTTTTCTGACCGCCGCCTGGCCGTTGCCTGCGCCCAGGCCACCGAAGCCGGCGGCGCGGCGCGGCTGGTGGTTCACGGCCGCACCCGCGACGAAGGCTATCGCCCACCCGCCCACTGGGAGTGGATTGCCAAGATTCGCCATTGCGTATCGCTGCCGGTGGTGGCAAACGGTGATATCTGGACGCTGGAGGATTACTGGAAGGCGCGCACGCTATCAGGCTGTCGCGATGTCATGCTGGGACGCAGCGCCCTGGCCGACCCCTGGCTGGCGCCCAGAATACGCCACTGGCAGAGCACCGGCGAACGCCTGGCCGACACTACCTGGCCAATGCGCGCCGGGGTGCTCAAGGAGTACGCCCACCGCCAGCGCCAGCAGCTTCCCGACCGGGTTGTGGTCTCGCTGGTCAAGCAGTGGCTTGCGCAGATGCGTCAGGGGAATGCGGAGGCCGACCACCACTTTCAGCGCGTCAAGCGGGTTACCGCCCTGGACACCTTGCTTGAAAGCCTGGTCGTGCCCCTCAGAACCGCCGAACCGGCATAAAAAAAGCGCCCTACCGTTAAGCGGGGCGCTACACACGATCGCAAGACTCCGGCGCGAGCCACCTGAGCCTGGCTAGAAAACAGAAAACCCGTCCTCATAAAAGGACGGGTTTGGAATCTGGCGCGCCCGGGAGGATTCGAACCTCCGACCCTCTGATTCGTAGTCAGATACTCTATCCAGCTGAGCTACGGGCGCAGACCTTAATGTGCGGTTGGCGGAGAGAGAGGGATTCGAACCCTCGATAGGGCTATAAACCCTATACTCCCTTAGCAGGGGAGCGCCTTCAGCCACTCGGCCACCTCTCCTTAACGGCACGGCGCGAATATTACCGATTTGAGGGAAAGTTGTCCAGCCCCGTCCGGAATTTTTTTCGCGCCGACCTTACCTTACGCGCATGACGCGATACTAGTGCGCCGCTGACCAGCGCTCATTCCGCTTCATTTTCACCGCTACGTTCGCGCTGAATACGCTGGTAGATTTCTTCACGGTGAACCGCCACGTCTTTTGGCGCATTAACGCCAATACGTACTTGGTTACCTTTCACACCTAGTACTGTGACGGTGATTTCGTCCCCTATCATCAGGGTTTCGCCGACACGGCGGGTTAGGATGAGCATGGCTGATCTCCTTCTCAGACGTTTTTATACAACGGGATGTGTCCGCCAGCAGCGGCACCATGCCATTATGCGGCATGGTACCCCCGACCACCAATGGCAACGGCTCCATGACACCTTAACCTCCCGTTGAAAGAAAGCTCACCACCACACGGCAGCAAGTACCCTTCAGCGTAGAAGGTATCAGGCGTTAATGTTATTCAGATTCGATATCTGATTTATCCAGGCCAAATGCCTTGTGCAGGGCATTGACGGCAAGCTCCATGTGTTTCTCGTCGATGACCACCGAAATCTTGATTTCCGAGGTGGACACCATCCGGATATTGACGTTCTCGTCGGCCAGGACGCGGAACATCTTGGAAGCCACCCCAGCGTGGGAGCGCATGCCAACACCTACCAGCGACACCTTGGCGATATTATCATCGCCACGCAACTCGCCGCCGCCGAGCCCCGGGATCACGGTCTCTTCGAGCAGCTTCTTGGTGGCCTTGTAATCGCCCTTGGCGACGGTAAAGGTAAAGTCGGTGTAGTCACCCGCCGGTGCCACGTTCTGAACGATCATGTCGACTTCGATGTTGGCGTCGGCGATCGGGCCCAGAATACGTGACGCCACACCCGGCACGTCGGGGGTATTGAGCAGGGTCAGCTTGGCTTCGTTTTTCGTGAAGGCGATACCGGAAATCAGCGGTTCTTCCATGGAGTCCTCGTCTTGGTCTGCTTCAGCAACAATCAGGGTACCGGGGCCGTCTTCAAAGCTGGACAGCACCCGCAGGGGAACGTTGTACTTGCCGGCAAATTCGACCGCGCGAATCTGCAGCACTTTCGAGCCCAGGCTTGCCAGCTCGAGCATTTCTTCAACGGTAATGTTTTCCAGCCGCTGCGCCTTGGAGCAGACGCGCGGGTCGGTGGTGTAGACACCATCGACGTCGGTATAGATCTGGCACTCATCGGCGCCTAGCGCCGCCGCCAGGGCCACCCCGGTGGTGTCCGAGCCGCCTCGCCCGAGGGTGGTAATGTTGCCGTCTTCGTCCACGCCCTGGAAACCGGCGACGACGACCACCTGACCCGCGTCCAGGTCGGCTTTCAGGTCATCGGTCTCGATACGCTGGATACGCGCCTTCGTATAGGCACTGTCGGTATGGATACCGACCTGCGCGCCGGTATGGGAGGTAGCGGCGACGCCGGCCTGCTGCAGCGCCATCGCCAGCAGCGAGATCGTGACCTGCTCACCGGTAGACAGCAGCATGTCCATTTCCCGGGGCGCGGGATCGTCGTTCAGCGCGTTGGCCATCTCGGTCAGCCGGTTGGTCTCGCCGCTCATCGCGGAGACCACCACCACGACCTGGTGCCCCTGGTCGCGGAACCCTTTGACCTTTTCCGCCACGGCCTTGATACGGTCGACAGAGCCCACCGAGGTGCCGCCGAACTTCTGTACGTATAGTGCCATATGCCGTTTTCCTGTGTTTTGACAATGTATGTGTTGGAAATCTATGTTTTTGAGATCTGTGTTTTTGAAATCTATGTGTTGGAAATATAGAGAGTGAAAGTGTAGGGAATGGAAGATACCGGGGGAGGCGAAAGATGACGTTTCGCCCTCCCCACAAGCAAAAGGCCGATAGCAGATAATGCCACCGGCCTCGCTGTTTAGCTAAGCGTGTCTTCCAACCATGCCGGTACGCTGTTCAACGCACCGGGAAGGGCATCGGGTCGGCTGCCCCCCGCCTGAGCCATATCCGCTCGGCCACCGCCTTTACCGCCGACCTGCGAGGCCACGTGATTGACCAGCTCGCCGGCTTTCACTCGTTCGGTAAGATCCTTGGTGACCCCGGCGATCAGGCTGACCTTGCCCGCCGCCTCATCGGCAACGCCAAGGATGATAACGCCCGAGCCCAGCTTGTTCTTGAGCTGGTCGAGAATGCCGCGCAGCTCCTTGCCAGAGACGCCGTCCAACTGGGTGGCCAGCAGATTCACGCCGTTGACGTCCTGAACCTGGCTGAGCATGTCGCTACCGGCGGCGCTGGCCAGCTTGGCCTTGACCTGCTCGAGCTCCTTTTCCAGGCTGCGATTGCGCTCGACCAGCGACTCCACCCGCGACTCGACCTGCTCGGGCTTGGTCTTCAGGCGCTCGCCCAGCCGCTGGAGGCGGGCTTCCTGCTCGCGGAAATAGGCCAGGGCATTGTCGCCGGTAATGGCTTCGATGCGGCGCACGCCCGAGGCAATACCGACTTCGCTGACCAGGTGGCAGCAGCCGATATCGCCGCTGCGCGCCACGTGGGTACCGCCGCACAGCTCGATCGAAAAGTCGTCGGCGCCGATGGTCAGGACGCGGACATTATCGGCGTATTTGGCTTCAAATAGCGCGGCGGCGCCCTTGGCCTTGGCCTGATCGAGGCTCATCTGCTCAATCTTGGTCGGCGCGTTGGCCAGAATCTGCTCGTTTACCAGGCGCTCGACCTCGGCCAGCTGCGCATCGGTCATCGGCTCGAAGTGGCTGAAATCAAACCGCAGGCGTTCGGCATTCACCAGCGAACCTTTCTGCTGGACGTGGTCGCCCAGTACCATACGCAGCGCCTGATGCAGCAGGTGCGTGGCCGAGTGGTTGCGCAGGGTCGCGGTACGCAAGCCAGCATCTACTTCGCCGCGCACGCTGTCGCCGACGTTCAAGGTTCCTTCGACCATGATGCCCTGGTGAAGATGATGACCGCTCTGCTTCTGGGTATCCGTCACCTGAAAGCGACCACCATCGACATGCAGGTAACCGGTATCGCCGACCTGGCCGCCGGACTCACCGTAGAACGGGGTGCGATCAAGCACCACGATGCCCTTTTGCCCGGCTTCCAGCGCGGCAAGTTCATTGCCTTGGGCATCGACCAGCGCGGTGACGCTCGCCTGATCTTCCAGGCGCTCGTAGCCGGTAAAGGTGGTTTCGCCCTCGAGCTCGATCGAGGCACTGTAGTCGGCGCCAAACTGGCTTGCCGCCCGGGCACGCTCGCGCTGGGCTTCCAGTTCACGGTGGAAGCCCTCTTCATCCAGCGTGACCTCGCGCTCGCGGCACACATCGGCGGTCAAGTCGTAGGGGAAGCCGTAGGTGTCATAGAGCTTGAACACGGTTTCACCGGGCAGCACGTCGCCCTGCAGCTCATCCAGCGCCGCATTGAGAAGGCCCATGCCGTGATCCAGCGTCCGCGCAAACTGCTCTTCTTCTTTTAGCAGTATCCGCGCGATCTGGCTGTTGGCGTCGCGCAGTTCGGGGTAGGCATCGCCCATCTCTTCATCCAGGGCGTCGACCAGCTTGTGGAAGAACGGCTCGTTGGCGCCCAGCTTGTGGCCGTGGCGAATCGCCCGGCGAATGATCCGGCGCAGCACATAGCCACGGCCTTCGTTGGACGGCAGCACGCCATCAACGATTAGAAACGCGCAGGAGCGGATATGGTCGGCAATCACGCGTAGCGACGGCGTTTCAGTATCGCCGTGCCCGGTAGCTCGGGCAGCGGCCTGAAGCAGGTTCTGGAACAGGTCGATCTCGTAGTTGGAGTGCACACCCTGCATGACGGCGGAGACCCGCTCGAGCCCCATGCCGGTATCGATAGACGGCTTGGGCAACGGATTGAGCGTACCCGCCGCATCACGGTCGAACTGCATGAAGACCAGGTTCCAGATTTCGATGTAGCGGTCGCCGTCTTCTTCCGGGCTTCCCGGCGGGCCACCCCACACCTCAGGCCCGTGATCGAAGAAGATCTCGGAGCTGGGGCCGCAGGGGCCGGTGTCGCCCATCTGCCAGAAGTTATCCTCATCGAGCTTGGAGAAACGCTCGGGGTCGATGCCGATGTCGTCTTTCCAGATACGCTCGGCTTCGTCGTCGCTGATATGCACCGTGACCCACAGTTTGTCTTTGGGCAGCCCGAGCGTCTCGGTCAGGAAAGTCCAGGCGAAGTAAATGGCATCACGCTTGAAGTAATCGCCGAAGCTGAAGTTACCCAGCATTTCGAAGAACGTGTGGTGGCGCGCGGTATAGCCGACGTTATCCAGGTCGTTATGCTTGCCACCCGCCCGCACACAGCGCTGCGCCGAGGTTGCGCGCACGTAGGGGCGCGGGTCGCGACCCAGAAAGACGTCCTTGAACGGCACCATGCCCGCGTTGGTGAACAGCAGCGTGGGGTCATTGCCCGGCACCAGCGAACTGGTGGGCACGATGGTGTGGCCATTCTCTTCAAAGAAGGATAAAAATGCCTGTCTGATCTCTGCGCTCTTCATAGGGTATCCGTAACAAGAAAGCGTGATGCCCCAGGGCGCTGTCGCCGCTACCCGCTGGGGTCGCAAAGCCGCTATTATAGCGCAGTTGTCAAACGACTAAAGCCGCAGTTAGTGGCAAAGGGGTCATCAGGAGGGGATTATTGCCCGAAAAGACAGGCTAGAGGGCGTCCAGGGCGTACCGAATCTGGTCGAAATTAAACCCCCGGGTCGCCAGAAACCGTTCGCGCTTGGCGCGCTCTTTGGGGGTGTCACCGGGCGACGCGAAACGTCGCGCCAGGGTCTCTCGAGCAAGTTCGAACCAGTCTACACCCTCGCGTTCTTCAACGACGGCAAAGGCTTCGGTGGCGATCTCGCGATCAACGCCGCGCTGGCGTAGTTCGCCCTGGATGCGAATAACGCCCTGCCCCCGGTTGATACGCGAGCGGATAAACGTTTCGGCAAAGCGCACGTCTGACTGCAGGCCCTGCTCGACCAGCGCGTCCAGACAGGCGTCGATGTCGTCGGCGGCGAAGGCCTTCTGTTCGAGCTTGCGCACCAGCTCAGCGCGGGAATATTCGCGCCGGGCCAGCAGTTGAATGGCCACCTCCCGGGGGGTGGCGTCTTGAGACGATGACAACATGATGCCGCCAGCTGCTTAGAGCAGGCCGTCTTCGGCATCGGTGTCGCTAACCGCATCCGCCGTGGCGGCGTCTTCCTTGTCCTTTTTGGGTTCGGGCTGGGCAAGCAGCTGGGCACGGATCTGGCTTTCGATCTCTTCCATGGTCTCCGGGTGCTCTTCCAGATACTGGGCGGCGTTTGCCTTGCCCTGACCAATCTTCTTGCCCTTGTAGCTGTACCAGGCGCCCGCCTTGTCGACCAGGTTCTGCTGCACGCCCAGGTCAACGACTTCCCCGGCATGGTAGATACCCTTGCCGTAGAGGATCTGGAACTCGGCCTGGCGGAACGGTGGCGCCACCTTGTTCTTGACCACCTTGACGCGGGTTTCGTTACCGGTGACTTCATCTCCCACCTTCACCGAGCCGGTACGGCGGATATCCAGGCGTACGCTTGAGTAGAACTTCAGGGCGTTACCGCCCGTGGTGGTTTCGGGGCTGCCGAACATCACGCCGATCTTCATGCGGATCTGGTTGATGAACACCACCAGGCAGTTGGCGTTCTTGATATTACCGCTGATCTTGCGCAGCGCTTGCGACATCAGGCGCGCCTGGAGACCCACGTGGGCGTCGCCCATTTCGCCTTCAATCTCCGCACGGGGCGTCAGGGCCGCCACCGAGTCGATGATGATGACGTCAACGCCGCCCGAACGCACCAGCATATCGGTGATTTCCAGCGCTTGTTCGCCGGTATCCGGCTGCGATACCAGCAGGTCGTCCAGGTTGACGCCCAGCTTTTCGGCGTAGCTCGGGTCGAGGGCATGCTCGGCATCCACAAAGGCACACACTTTGCCCTGCTTCTGCGCCTGGGCAATTACCGACAGCGTCAGGGTCGTCTTGCCCGAGGACTCAGGGCCGAAGATTTCAGCCACGCGGCCGTACGGCAGGCCGCCGATTCCCAGGGCGATATCCAGCCCCAGCGAACCGGTGGACACCGACGGCATGACGACGCGCGGCGCATCGCCCAAGCGCATGACCGTGCCTTTGCCAAACTGGCGGTCAATCTGGGTAAGTGCCGCGTTAAGCGCCTTGGTACGGTTGTCGTCCTGAGCCATTCAGATCATCCTCATCATAAGCTGTATAATTAGCCAGTAGTATGCCAAAGATTAGTCGTTAAACAAATCCTCAGCGAGTGTTTCGCACGATTATTTCTTGCCCGGATCTTCGGTCTGCTCCATCAGGCGCACCACCAGGCCTGCCAGCGCCTGACGCACCGCCTGCTCGCGCACTGCCTGGCGGTCGCCGGGGAACTGAAAGCGCTCGGCGTGCTGCTGCTGCGCATCGCCCCAGGCCAGCCAGACGGTGCCCACGGGCTTGTCCTGGCTGCCACCTTCGGGACCTGCCACGCCGCTGACCGCCACGCCAAGCCTCGCACCGCTTTCACGACAGGCCCCCGCCACCATGGCCTTGACCACCGCGTCGCTCACCGCGCCATGGGCCTCAAGCGTGGTCTCGGGCACCCCCAGAAGGCGCGTCTTGGCCGCATTGGCGTAGGTCACATAGCCGGTGGTGAAGTACGCCGAGCTGCCTGCCACCGAGGTGATGGCACTGGCAATGCCCCCGCCCGTGCATGATTCGGCGGCAGTGACTTCCACCCCGGCTTGCTGGCAAAGCCGCCCCAGGCGCTGAGCCAGCAACGACAGATCCAGATTCAGCAAACTCGAGACACTAGGTGACATGGTCGCTCCTTCATGTGCGTCGTCAATTCAGCGTAGAATACTGCGTTTCCGTTGCTCAAAGAACCGCTAGCAAGCCAACGCTTGCGCCACGCTCAATTAGGACGCCCATGTCACAGGCCAGCCCCGCGCACACGCCAATGATCGCGCAATACCTGAAGATCAAACGCGAGCACCCCGAGGTACTGCTGTTTTACCGGATGGGGGACTTCTACGAGCTCTTTTTTGACGACGCCAAGCGCGCCGCGGCGCTGCTCGACATCACCCTGACCCAGCGCGGGCAGTCGGGCGGCAAGCCGATCCCCATGGCGGGCGTCCCCTATCATAGCGCCGAGGGGTATCTGGCCCGCCTGGTGGCCGCCGGTGAATCCGTCGCTATCTGCGAACAGATTGGCGACCCGGCCACCAGCAAGGGCCCAGTCGACCGTCAGGTCGTACGTATCGTCACGCCCGGTACGCTGCACGATGAAGCGCTGCTTGATGCGCGGCGCGATAACGTCCTGGTGGCCCTGGCCCCTGGCAAGGACGGCTTCGGACTGGCCTGGCTGGAACTTTCCAGCGGCCGCTTCAGCCTGCTGGAGGTGAACAGCGAGGCCGAGATGCTCGCCGAGCTCACGCGGCTTTCCCCGGCGGAGCTGCTGGTGCCCGAGAGCCTCACCCTGCCCGAGGCCTGGTCGCAGGCACCCGGCCTGCGCCGCCAGGGCGAATGGCTGTTCGACCTGCAGAGCGCGACCCGCAGCCTGTGCGATCAGTTCGAGGTGCAGGATCTGCGGGGCTTCGGCTGCGCGCACCTGACCACCGCGCTGATCGCCGCCGGGGTGCTGATCGACTATGCGCGCGACACCCAGCGCTCCCGTCTGCCCCACGTCACGGCGATCAGCGTCGAGAACCGCGACGATGCCGTGGTCATCGATGCCGCCAGCCGACGCAACCTGGAAATCGACATCAACCTCGGCGGCACCACCGACAACACCCTGGCCAGCGTGCTGGACACCTGCACCACGGCCATGGGCTCGCGCCTGCTCAAACGCTGGCTGAACCGCCCGCTACGCCAGCGCGAGGTTATCCAGGGGCGCCAGGCGGGGGTCGCGCTGCTTGGTCTGGACGCGCGCTATCTCGCGATGCGCGACACCCTGAGCGACGTGGGCGACGTCGAGCGGATTCTGGCGCGCGTCGCGCTGTACAGCGCCCGCCCCCGTGACCTGGCACGCCTGCGCGACGCCCTGATGACGCTGCCCACCCTTGAACAGCAGCTCGGCGAGGTCGAGGACGGCAGCCTGCTGGATAGCCTCCGCCCGCATATACGGCCCTACCCTGAAATGGCCGATACGCTACAGCGGGCGCTGGTCGCCAACCCGCCGGTGGTGATCCGCGACGGCGGGGTGATTGCCCCGGGGTACGACGCGGAGCTGGACGAGCATCGCGGCCTGGCGGAAAACGCCGGCGACTACCTGGTGCAGCTTGAAACCCGCGAGCGCGAACGCACCGGCCTTGCCAACCTCAAGGTCGGCTACAACCGCGTACACGGCTACTTCATCGAGCTGCCCCGGGCCCAGGCCCAGCAGGCCCCGGCCGACTATATTCGCCGCCAGACGCTGAAAAATGCCGAGCGGTTTATCATCCCCGAGCTGAAAGAATTCGAGGACAAGGCGCTGTCGGCGAAATCCCGGGCGCTATCCCGGGAAAAGTGGCTCTACGACCAGCTGCTCAACGAACTCAACGAATCGCTCAACGCGCTGCAGCGGACATCCCAGGCGCTGGCCGAGCTGGACGTACTGTGCGCCTTCAGCGAACGCGCCGAGGCGCTTAACTGGGTTCGCCCGACCCTGGGGGCGTCCACGGGTCTGACCATCCACGCCGGTCGCCACCCGGTGGTCGAGCAGGTCAGCGACCACCCCTTCGTGCCCAACGATGTCACGCTGACGCCCGAGCAGCACATGCTGATCATCACCGGCCCCAACATGGGCGGTAAGTCGACCTACATGCGCCAGACCGCGCTGATTGCGCTGCTGGCCCATAGCGGCAGCTTTGTCCCGGCGGATGCCGCCGAGATAGGCCCGGTCGACCGTATCTTCACCCGCATCGGCTCGTCGGATGACCTGGCGGGCGGGCGCTCGACGTTCATGGTCGAAATGACCGAAACCGCCAACATCCTGCATAACGCCACCGAGCACAGTCTGGTACTGATGGATGAAATCGGCCGTGGCACCAGCACCTTCGACGGCCTGTCGCTGGCCTGGGCAAGCGCCGAGCATCTGGCCAATACCCGAGCGCTGACGTTGTTTGCTACCCATTACTTCGAGATGACCGGGCTTCCCGATCAGGCCGACGGCGTGGCCAACATCCATCTGACCGCCACCGAGCACGGCGACAGCATCGTCTTCATGCACCGCATCGAGGCCGGGCCGGCCAGCCAGAGCTACGGGCTGCAGGTTGCCCAGCTGGCGGGGGTGCCCAACCAGGTGATACAGCGTGCGCGGGAGAAACTCGTGACCCTTGAGCAGCGCGATGTTGAGGAGCAGCGCCATGCACCGCTGTCGCAACACGCCGCCCCTCAGCAAAACGATCTGTTCGCCAGCGCCCCGCACCCGGTGATCGAGGCGCTGGAGCAGGCCGATATCGACGACCTGTCACCGCGCGAGGCATTGGCGCTGTTATATCAATGGCGCGAACTGCTCTAATCCGGCGCAACAGAACCGCGCTGCGGTGCTTGCCGCCAGGTTAGGGCACCTCTAGAATGTCGCCCATACTTTTTAACTTATAAAAAATGGTTGATTTATAACCATTCACGATTGACCACGACCAAGGGCGCCCCCTTGGTCCCGCAAGAGGGATAGCAAGATGACGTTTGTCGTTACCGAGAACTGCATCCAATGCAAATACACTGACTGTGTCGAGGTCTGCCCAGTCGACTGTTTCTACGAAGGCCCGAACTTTCTGGTGATTCACCCGGACGAGTGTATCGATTGCGCGCTGTGTGAGCCGGAGTGCCCCGCCGAGGCGATTTTCTCCGAAGATGAACTGCCCGACGGGCAGGAACAGTTTATCGAGATCAACGCCGAGCTTTCCGAGGTGTGGCCCAACATTGCCGAGAAGAAGGACCCGCTGCCCGATGCCGAGGAATGGGACGGCAAGAGCGGCAAGCTTGAAAAACTCGAACGCTGAGCAACGCGCGGCGCTGTTGAGTCAGGCCGCCCTTGCAGCATGCGATGAGAAACCAGCGATAGCGCTGGTTTTTTATGCGCGAATGGCTGAGCGCTCAGCCACTCGTGCATAAAAAAAGGCGGCCCGTAGGCCGCCCGCTCCAAGCACTTCCTCTGACCACTCCCTGTGTCAACTTCCTCTGGTGTCGTCCTTGCCAGGGCTCACATCGCTGTGTCACCCGGCGCACCACCTGCATCCCGTTGTTGCATCCTGCCTGAGAGCGTCCTTGCCTCCCCTTGTCCTTCGCGAGCATTGTGGCAGAACGCCAAAGCATCACAAGGCGGTCTAAAACGACAAGGGGCAGACCCGGCCGGCCCACCCCTTTTAAAAAAGCTTTAATAAACAAAAGCTTAAAATATAGTTAGTGGAAAATTTCTGTTTTTCTTACCCGATTCGAGCGAATTTCGACGGCATTTGTAAGAGATCTCTTACAAAATTTTGAGACATCTCTTACAAAGCCACTGCCACTTCTAGCCTTATTGGCCTTTAATCGCCTTGATTCCCGGGTAATCGACGTCGCCCAGTTCATCCTCGATCACCAGCAGGCGGTTGTACTTGGCCACCCGGTCAGAGCGGCATAGCGACCCCGTCTTGATCTGGCCGGCACAGGTGCCCACGGCCAAATCGGCGATGGTGGTATCTTCGGTCTCACCCGAGCGGTGGGAAATCACGGCGGTAAAGCCCGCGTCCTGGGCCATCTTGATGGCATCCAGCGTTTCCGACAGCGAACCGATCTGGTTGAACTTGATCAGGATCGAGTTGCCGATCTGCTCGTCGATACCGCGCTTGAGAATCCGGGTGTTGGTCACGAACAAATCATCGCCAACCAGCTGAATCTTATCGCCCAGCTTGTCGGTCAAGGCTTTCCAGCCGTCCCAGTCAGATTCGTCCATGCCGTCTTCAATGGACACGATCGGGTAGTCCGCGCACAGGCCTGCCAGATAGTCGGCAAACCCTTCTGCGTCATAGCGCTTGCCTTCACCGGCAAGGTTGTACTGGCCGTCCTTGTAGAATTCAGAAGAGGCACAATCCAGCGCCAGCGTCACATCGCTGCCCAGCGAGTAGCCCGCATCGGCAACCGCCTGCTTGATCACCGCCAGCGCGTCAGCGTTGGACGCCAGGTTAGGGGCGAAACCGCCTTCGTCGCCTACCGAGGTGGACAGCCCTTTGGCCGAAAGCACCTTTTTCAGCGCGTGAAAAATCTCGGCGCCCATGCGCAGGCCTTCGCGGAAGCTGGCCGCACCGACCGGCTGGACCATGAATTCCTGGATATCGACGTTGTTATCCGCATGCTCGCCGCCGTTGAGGATATTCATCATCGGCACCGGCATGCGGTACTGGCCCGGCTGGCCGTACAGCTCGGCGATGTGGGCATAAAGCGGCACGCCCTTGGCATTGGCGGCGGCTTTGGCGGCCGCCAGCGACACGGCAAGAATCGCGTTGGCGCCCAGATTGGCCTTGTTGTCCGTGCCATCCAGCGTCAGCATGGCGTCGTCTAGCCCGCGCTGGTCGCGAGCATCCATCCCCATCAGGGCCTCACGGATTCTGCCATTGACCGCGTCCACTGCCTTGAGCACGCCCTTGCCGAGGTAACGGGCCTTGTCGCCATCACGCAGCTCAAGCGCTTCCCGCGAGCCGGTCGAGGCACCGCTGGGGGCGCAGGCATCGCCCACCGCACCGCTGGCGAGACGAACAGTCGCCTGTACCGTCGGGTTACCCCGTGAGTCGAGTACTTCCAACGCACGGATATCAACAATTTTGGTCATGACAGTGTCCTTGGTTGTCGGTCTAATGGAGGTTTAACGTATCACGTTTAGCGGCGCCATCAGCGAATCGCCAGCGGCGCAAAGCCTTTCACCAGTGCGTCCAGCTGCGCGAGCTGGGTCAAAAACGGCTCCAACTGATCCAGCGGCAAGGCGCAGGGGCCATCGCACTTGGCATTATCGGGGTCGGGGTGCGCTTCCAGGAACAGCCCCGCCAGACCTACCGCGACGCCGGCGCGAGCCAATTCCGCCACCTGGGCACGGCGCCCATCGGCGCTATCGGCACGCCCACCCGGGCGCTGCAGTGCATGGGTCACGTCGAAAAACACCGGCGCCCCGGTCTGCTTCATGTCGCCCAGGCCCAGCATATCCACAATCAGGTTGTTATAGCCAAAACTGGTGCCCCGCTCGCAAAGCATCAGGCGGTCGTTACCGGCTTCCCGGAACTTGGCGAGAATATGGCGCATTTCATGAGGAGCCAGAAACTGCGGCTTCTTGATATTGATCGCCGCGCCGGTCTTGGCCATGGCCACCACCAGATCGGTCTGGCGTGCCAGAAACGCCGGCAGCTGGATAATATCGGCGACTTCCGCTGCCGGCGCTGCCTGCCAGGGCTCATGAACGTCGGTGATGATGGGGACGCCATGGCGGGCCTTGATATCGGCCAGGATCTGCAGACCCTTTTCAAGTCCCGGTCCGCGGTAGGAATGGATCGAGCTGCGGTTCGCCTTGTCGAAACTCGCCTTGTAGACGTAGGGCATGCCGAGCTTTTGCGTCACCTTGACGTAGGTCTCGGCCACTTCATCTGCCAGCTCAGCCGACTCCAGGACGTTCATGCCCCCCAGCAGCATCAGTGGCAAAGAATTGCCGGCAGTTAGGCCGGCAACGTTGATATGGTGCTCTTGGAATGTCTCTTGAGAAGCCATGCTTCCCCCTGTTATTCCTGAGGCGCCGCGTGGGCACGTACCCTTGCGGCTTTGTGCTCGACGGCGGCATTGATAAAGCCTGAAAAGAGCGGATGGCCATCCCGCGGCGTCGAGGTGAATTCCGGGTGGAACTGGCAGGCGACGTACCAGGGATGGTCAGCAAGCTCGACCATTTCGACCAGCGACTGGTCGACGCTCTTACCCGAGATCACCAGCCCGGCCTTTTCCAGGTCGTCGACGAACTGGTTGTTGACCTCGAAGCGGTGACGATGACGTTCGACGATCTCATCAGCGCCATAGGCCTCGCGGGCCCGGCTGCCCGGCCTCAGGTGGCAGACCTGGCCGCCCAGACGCATGGTACCGCCCAGGTCGGACGCGGCGTCGCGCAGCTCGATCTTGCCTTCGGCGTTGAGCCACTCGGTAATCAGGCCAACAACGGGATGCTGGGTATTGTGGGTAAACTCGGTGGAGTTGGCGTCTGCCCAGCCCGCCACATGACGCGCAAACTCGATGACCGCGACCTGCATACCCAGGCAGATCCCCAGATACGGCACCTTGTTTTCACGGGCGAACTGGGCCGTCATGATCTTGCCTTCCACGCCGCGCTCGCCAAAGCCGCCTGGCACCAGAATGGCGTCTTTACCGGCCAGCCGCTCGGTGCCATGGCGCTCGATATCTTCAGAGTCGACAAAGTCGATATTGACCTTGATACGCCCCTGGATACCGGCGTGGATCAGCGCTTCGTTGAGCGACTTGTAGGCATCGAGGAGCTCCATGTACTTGCCGACCATGGCAATGCTCACCGATTTGAGCGGATTGAGCTTGGCATCCAGCACTTTCACCCACTCGGACAGATCGGCTTCAGGGGCTTCCAGGCGCAGCTTGTCGCACACGATATCGTCCAGGCCGTGCTCGTGGAGCATCAGCGGGATGCGATAAATGGTGTCGGCGTCCTGCAGGGGCACCACCGCGCGCTCTTCCACGTTGGTGAACAGCGCGATCTTGCGCCGCTCGCTTTCTTCCAGCTCGACTTCGCTGCGACAGATCAGGATATCCGGCTGGATACCGATGGAGCGTAGCTCCTTGACGCTGTGCTGGGTGGGCTTGGTCTTGGTTTCGCCCGCCGTCTTGATGTATGGCACCAGCGTCAGGTGCATGTAGATCGCCCGGCTGGCGCCCAGCTCGCTGCGGATCTGGCGGATTGACTCCAGGAACGGCAGCGACTCGATGTCACCGACCGTGCCGCCGATTTCCACCAGCGCCACGTCGAAACCTTCGCCACCGGCATAGACACGCTGCTTGATCTCGTCGGTGATATGCGGAATGACCTGCACGGTGCCGCCCAGGTAGTCACCACGCCGCTCGCGGCGCAGCACGTGCTCGTAGACACGGCCGGTGGTGAAGTTGTTGCCCTGGGTCATCTTGGTGCGAATGAAGCGTTCGTAGTGACCAAGGTCCAGATCGGTTTCGGCACCATCCTCGGTGACAAACACCTCGCCATGCTGGAAGGGACTCATGGTGCCCGGATCCACGTTGATGTACGGGTCGAGCTTGAGCATGGTGACCTTAAGGCCGCGCGCCTCGAGGATCGCCGCCAGCGAGGCCGACGCGATGCCCTTGCCGAGAGAGGACACAACGCCGCCGGTCACGAAGATATATCGTGTCATGAAAAACCTGTCGAAACGTGATCAGAAGGCACGGCAGAAAGCCACACCAGGATGGGATGGCAGAATAGCAGAGTACGCCTAAAGGCTCAATTTGAACTGAGCATCCAAAACCTACTCAATTGAATAACACTTGTGCCAACGCCCCAGCGATAGGTCTCCGCGAGGGCGCTGTGAACTCATCCCTGGGCGCTACTTTCGCCATCCCTGGCGAAAGACCCTCGCTACGACCTATCCCTGGCGCTGCTCTATGCGTCAGGCGCGCGTTACACGCCCAGATAATCCAGCATGCCTTCGGCGGCCTGGCGGCCTTCGTAGATGGCGGTGACCACCAGGTCGGAGCCACGCACCATATCGCCGCCGGCAAAGATTTTCTCGTTGCTGGTCTGGAAGGCGTACTGGCCGTGTTCCGGGGCTTTGACCCGGTCGCGCTCGTCGATCTGGATGTTGGCCGGGTCGAACCACGGCGCGGGGCTGGCCTGGAAACCGAAGGCAACGACCACGGCGTCGGCGGGGACGATCTCTTCCGAACCCGGCACCACTTCGGGACGCTGCCGGCCGTTTTCATCCGGCTCGCCCAGACGCGTGCGTACCACCTTCACGCCTTCGACCTTGTCTTCACCGACCACCGCGACCGGCTGGCGATTGAACAGGAATTCGACCCCTTCTTCCCGGGCATTGGCCACCTCTTTACGCGACCCCGGCATGTTCTCTTCATCACGGCGATAGGCGCAGGTCACACTCGCCGCACCTTGACGAATCGAGGTCCGGTTACAGTCCATGGCGGTATCACCGCCGCCCAGTACCACCACGCGCTTGCCTTCCATGGAAATGTAGTCATTGGGGTCTTTTTCAAAGCCCAGGCAGCGATTGACGTTGGCAATCAGGAAATCCAGCGCCTTGTACACGCCCGGCAGGTCTTCACCCGGGAAGCCGCCTTCCATGTACTTGTAGGTGCCCATGCCCAGGAACACGGCATCGTAATCCTGAAGCAGGGTGTCAAACTCAACGTCGGTACCGATCTCGGTATTCAGCCGGAACTCGACGCCCATTTCTTCAAAGACTGCACGCCGGCGTTCCATGACGTTCTTTTCCAGCTTGAACTCGGGAATGCCGAACGTCAGCAGGCCGCCGATTTCGGGGTACTTGTCGAACACCACCGGCTTGACGCCGTTGCGCGCCAGGATATCGGCGCAGCCCAGTCCCGCCGGGCCCGCGCCGACAATGGCGACTTTCTTATCGGTCCAGGTGACGTTAGACATGTCCGGGCGCCAGCCCATGGCAAAGGCGGTGTCGGTGATGTACTTCTCCACCGAACCAATGGTCACTGCGCCAAAACCGTCATTCAGCGTGCAGTCGCCTTCACACAGACGATCCTGCGGGCACACACGGCCGCACACCTCGGGCAGCGAGTTGGTCTTGTGCGACAGCTCAGCGGCTTCGATGATATTGCCTTCCACCACCAGCTGCAGCCAGTTGGGAATATAGTTGTGCACCGGGCACTTCCACTCGCAGTACGGGTTGCCACAGTGCAGGCAGCGGTGCGCCTGACTGGCCGCATCTGTGGGTTTGTACGGCTCGTAGATCTCGGCAAATTCCTTGGCCCGCGTGCGCGCGGGTTTCTTCTGGGGGTCCTGGCGACCCACGTCGACAAACTGAAAGTCGTTGTTCAAACGGTTGGCCATGATGTCTCTCCTGTCAGCGATAGGGGCTAAACGGTTATTCCGGATGACGCCGCGACTGGTCCAGTAGGCTGCCGAGGCTCGCCGCCTTGGGCTTTACCAGCCAGAAGTGGCGCGCGTAATCGCTGAAGTCTTCCAAAATAGCCGCCCCACGTGCCGATCCTGTCGCTGCCACGTAGGCCTCAATCATTTCACGCAGATGGCGACGATACGCCTCCATCGCTTCGGTGTTAACACGGTGAATCTCGACCAGCTCGTGGTTGTACTTGTCCACGAAGGTGCGCTCTTCATCCAGCACATAGGCAAAACCGCCGGTCATGCCCGCGCCGAAGTTGACGCCCGTTTCGCCGAGCACGCAGACCATGCCACCGGTCATGTACTCGCAGCAGTGATCGCCGGCGCCTTCGATGACCGCCGTGGCGCCGGAGTTGCGCACCGCGAAGCGCTCACCCGCCGTGCCTGCGGCAAACAGGGTGCCGCCGGTCGCCCCGTAAAGGCAGGTATTGCCGATGATCGCCGTCTTGTGGCTTTCGAACTCGCTCACCCTGGGCGGCACAATCACGATACTGCCGCCGTTCATGCCTTTACCGACGTAGTCGTTGGCATCGCCTTCCAGGTACAGATTCAGGCCACAGGCGTTCCATACCCCGAAGCTCTGACCGGCTACCCCGGTAAAGCGTGCGGTCACCGGCGCCGCTTCCAGACCTTTTTCACCGTAGCGCTTGGCAATCGCACCGGACGTCAATGCGCCCACGCTGCGGTCGCAGTTGGTGATCGAAAAGTCGAATTCGCCGCCGGATTGGCTGTCGATGGCGTCCCTGAGAGCCGCCAGCACCTCCTGGTTCTTGGCGCCTGGATCATGAGGCACGTTGCGACTCACCTCGCAGAACTGCGGCGCGTCGGCGGGCACGAAGTCATTGGTCAGCAGCGGCGTCAAATCCAGCTTGCGCTGGGACGCGGTGGTGCCTTCCAGCACTTCCAGCAGGTCGGTGCGGCCGATCAGGTCGGTGAGCTTGCACACCCCCAGCATGGCCATCAGTTCGCGGACTTCCTCGGCAATAAAGCGGAAGTAGTGCTTGACCATGTCCACGGTGCCACGGAAGTGCTCGCCGCGCAGGAAGTCATCCTGGGTAGCGACACCGGTGGCACAGTTGTTCAGGTGACAGATACGCAGATACTTGCAGCCTAGCGCGACCATCGGCGCCGTACCGAAGCCGAAGCTCTCGGCGCCTAGAATCGCCGCCTTGACCACGTCGAGCCCGGTTTTCAGCCCGCCGTCGGTCTGCAGGCGAATCTTGTCGCGCAGGCCGTTGATGCGCAGCGCCTGGTGCACCTCCGGCAGGCCCAGCTCCCAGGGGCTACCGGCGTGCTTGATCGAGGTCAGCGGGCTCGCCGCCGTGCCGCCGTCGTAGCCCGATACGGTAATCAGGTCGGCGTAGGCCTTGGCCACGCCGGTAGCGATGGTACCGATGCCCGGCTCGGACACCAGCTTGACCGATACCTGGGCGTCCGGGTTGACCTGCTTGAGGTCAAAGATCAGCTGCGCCAGGTCTTCGATCGAGTAAATATCGTGGTGCGGCGGCGGCGAAATCAGCGTGACGCCGGGCACCGAATAACGCAGCCGGGCAATCAGCTGGTTGACCTTGCCGCCGGGCAGCTGGCCGCCCTCGCCGGGCTTGGCGCCCTGGGCCACCTTGATCTGCAGCACTTCGGCGTTGACCAGATAGTGCGGAGTGACGCCAAAGCGGCCCGACGCGATCTGCTTGATCTTGGAGCTGCGAATCGTGCCGTAGCGCGCCGGATCTTCGCCGCCTTCACCCGAGTTGGAGCGACCGCCGGCCTCGTTCATGGCCTGGGCCAGCGCCTCGTGGGCTTCCGGCGAAAGCGCGCCCAGCGACATGCCCGCGCTGTCAAAGCGCGGCAGCAGGTCTTCAACCGGCTCGACGTCATCCAGCGGAATCGGCGTTTCAGCAGGCTTGAGGGCCAGCAGGTCGCGGATTGTCGCCACCGGCCGCTCGTTGACCAGCTGGGCGAATTTCTTCCACTTGGCGTAGCTGCCTTCCTGGACAGCGGCCTGAAGCGTCATCACCACGTCAGGGTTATAGGCGTGATACTCGTGGTTATGAACGTACTTGAACAAGCCGCCCTGGGTGATGCCCTTGCGGGGAATCCAGGCGTCTTTGGCCAGCAATGCCTGCTGCATTTGCAGCTCGGCAAAGCCAGTGCCCTGGATGCGCGACGCCATGCCCGGGAAGCACATCTGCATGATGTCGTCGTCGAGGCCGACAGCTTCAAACAGCATCGAACCGCGGTAAGACGCCAGCGTCGAGATGCCCATCTTGGAGAGGATCTTGAACAGCCCCTTCTGCAGGCCTTTACGGTAGTTTTCCCGCGCGTCTGCCGGGTTGCCGGTCAGTTCGCCGGTGCGGTGCATATCCGCCATCACCTGATAGGCAAGCCATGGGTAGACAGCCGTCGCGCCCACGCCGAACAGCACGGCCATCTGGTGGGCATCCCTGGCGTAGCCGGTCTCGACCACAATATTGGCGTTGGGGCGCAGGGCAAGCCGGCCCAGATGGGTATGAACCGCCCCTACCGCCAGGACTGCCTGAATCGGCAGCATGCCTTTGGGCAAGTCGGCATCCGTCAACACCAGCAGGACTTTACCGGCCCGCACCTGCGTTTCGGCTTCCTGGCAAAGCGCCGTCAGTGCTTGTTTGAGCGACTGCTGCTCGGGGTCATAGCCCAGCGACAGGGTATGACTGGCAAATGCCGGATCATCCTGACTGACCAGGGCGGTAAATTTGCGCGGCGACAGCACCGGCGTGGTCAAGATCAGCCGGTGGGCATGTTCCGGGGTCGCTTTGAAAACATTCAGCTCGGCGCCACAACAGGTTTCCAGCGACATCACGATAGCTTCGCGCAGCGGGTCGATCGCCGGGTTGGTCACCTGGGCAAACTTCTGGCGGAAATAGTCGGTGAGCAGACGCGGACGGCTGGACAGCACCGCCATCGGCGTATCGTCGCCCATGGAGCCGACGGCCTCTTGACCACTCTCGGCCAGCGGGCGCAGCACCTGGTCGCGTTCTTCGAAGCTGACCTGAAACATCTTCTGCTGCACGTTCAGCGCGTCGGTGCCCATGTTCTGGAAGCGCGCCAGCTCGGTGAGCGCCGACTCGAGGTAGTTGGCTTCCTGCTTCAGCCAGCGCTTGTAGGGATACGCCGACTTCAGACGGTTGTCGATGTCCTGGGTATGCAGTACTTCGCCGGTCTGGGTATCCACCGCCAGCATCTGGCCGGGGCCCACGCGGCCTTTGGCCACCACGTCTTCCGGCTGGTAACCGTAGGTGCCGATTTCCGAGGCCAGGGTGATGTAACCGTTCTTGGTAATCACCCAGCGCGCCGGGCGCAGGCCGTTGCGGTCAAGCATGCATACCGCCTGGCGGCCGTCGGTCATCACCACGCCCGCCGGGCCGTCCCAGGGCTCCATGTGCATGGAGTTGTATTCGTAGAAGCCACGCAGCTCGGCGTCCATGGTTTCGACGTTCTGCCAGGCCGGCGGCACCATCATGCGCACCGCGCGATGCAGCTCCATGCCGCCGGTGAGCAGCACTTCGAGCATGTTATCCATGCTCGAGGAATCGGAACCGGTGGTATTGACGATTTCGTCCAGCTCGGCGATATCCGGCAGGCGTTCGCTGACGAAGTTGGCCTTGCGCGAGTTCGCCCAGCCGCGGTTGGCCTCGATGGTGTTGATTTCACCGTTGTGGGCCAGCAGGCGGAACGGCTGGGCCAGCGGCCAGCGCGGTGCGGTGTTGGTCGAGAAGCGCTGGTGGAACACGCAGATCGCCGTTTCCAGGCGCGGGTCGTTGAGGTCTTTGTAGAAAGCCGGCAGGTCTTCGGGCATCACCAGCCCTTTGTAAGACACCACCTCGGACGACAGCGACGCGACATAGAAGTCCTCGTCGTCGCGCAGCGCCTGCTCGGCACGACGGCGCGCCATGAACAGGTCAACGTCGAAATGCTCGCCGCTGCCCGGCTGCACGAACACCTGACGGATACGCGGCAGGCAATCCAGCGACATCGGCCCACACACGCTTGAGTCGGTCGGCACCGCGCGCCAGCCGAGCACGTCGAGTCCGCGCGCTTCCAGCTCGCCGGTCAGGGTGTCGCGGGCATGCGCTTCGCGGGCGTCATCATTGGGCAGGAAAACAGTGCCTACGGCGAACCGTTCGCCGAGTTCGACGCCCAGCGCCTCCTGGGCGATGGCCTGCATGAAATGCACGGGCATCTTGAGCAGCAGCCCACAGCCGTCGCCGGTTTTACCGTCGGCGGCAATACCGCCCCGGTGAGTCATGCAGGTGAGTGACTCGATCGCGGTTTTCAACAGATCGTGGCTGGCCTGCCCCTCCATATGGGCAATCAGGCCGAAGCCGCAGTTGTCGCGAAACTCGCCGGGCTGGTGAAGACCTTGGTTCATGGGCGTGCCTCTAGTCAGCGTGTTTTTTTGGTAGCGGGGGTGTGATACAAAGGCGGGTTATTGATTTTTTGGTGGTGATGGCCTGCCCGCTAAAGGGAGGCGCTTGCCTTCGCTACCGTCTTTAAAATGGCCGATCAGCATAGCGATTTGCAGCCGTCTTGCGCAATCCTTCCGCGTTCAGCGAACGCTCAAAACCCTTGCCAAATCCTGTAGTTGCACAACCAGTCAACTAAAAAAACGATACCCTTCAACCACTTGCGAAGCCGAAAAACGCTATTTTAACGAAGCAATTCCGCCACTAGACTTTAGTCTAAAAAGGCGGTTTTTAGCCATGCCGATGCTGCATGAGGCATACGGATTAGCTAAAGCAAAACCGCCCCAAGCAGCCATCCAACAAAAACACCCCGCTGCCTGGAGCGGGGTGTTTTTATTGAATGACCGTCGGTAAAGGCTAGCGTCGTGGGTAGTGGTCGAGCAGGCGCTTCAATTGATCAACAGGTACCGCATCGCTGACGCAGGCGCGGCCCAGTGCTTCCAGCAGCACCAGGCGCAGGCGGGTGTCGATATTTTTCTTGTCCAGCCGCATACGAGCGAGAAAGTCGTCGCTCGACATGCCCTGGGGGGCGTGGACGGGTAAGTCAGCGCTCTTGATCACCGCCAGGCTGCGCTCACGCTGCGCCGATGAAATCCAGCCCAGCGCATGGGAAAGCGTCGCGGCCATGGCCATCCCCGCCCCCACGGCTTCGCCGTGCAGCCAGTTGCCATAGCCCTGGTGCGCCTCGATAGCGTGACCAAAGGTGTGCCCCAGGTTGAGTAGCGCGCGCACGCCCTGCTCGGTCTCGTCCTCGGCCACCACGTCGGCCTTTATCTGGCAGCTCTGGGCAATCGCCTCGGCGATGACTGCGGGCTCCACGCGGCGCAGCGCCGTCATGTTATTTTCCAGCCAGTCCAGAAAGTCGGCATCGCGGATCAGGCCGTACTTGATGACTTCCGCCAGGCCTGCGGAGAGTTCCCGCGCGGGCAGCGTGGTGAGCGTATCGATATCCACCAGCACGGCCTTGGGCTGCCAGAATGCGCCGATCATGTTTTTGCCCAGCGGATGATTGACGCCGGTCTTGCCCCCCACCGAGGAATCCACCTGGGACAGCAACGTGGTCGGCACCTGGATAAACGCCACGCCGCGCTGATAGGCAGCGGCGGCATAGCCCACCATGTCACCGATTACGCCGCCGCCCAGCGCCACCAGCGTACAGCGGCGATTGAACCCGGCTTCCAGCAGCGCATCCCAGATGCGGCCTACCTGCTCCATGGATTTGTACTGCTCGCCATCGGGCAGCACCACCGTACGCACCTCCAAATGATCCGGCAGGCTGGCGCAGAGCTTATCAAGGTACAGCGGGGCAATCGCGGTGTTGGTCACCACCATGACCTGCTGCCCCGCCAGATAGGGCGTCAGCAGTTCGGGCTTGCCTATCAGCCCGGTACCAACATGAATCGGATAGCTGCGCTCGCCGAGCGACACGGTAAGCGTACGCTGTACGCCATCGACTGCGGTCATGGGGATACCTTGTTGGACGATTGTGCGGGTTCAAGCGGGTCGACGATGCGCCGCACGCGACGCAAAATCTCGTTGACCACCGCGCGCGGGCTACGCCGGTCGGTACGCACGGTGATATCGGACGTGGCGCGATACAGCGGGTCGCGCTGGGCGAACATGTCGTTGAGCACCTGTTCGCGATTGTCGCACTGAAGCAAGGGCCGGTTGCGATCCTTGGCCGTGCGCCTGAGCTGCTGGTCCACCGTGGTCAGCAGGTACACCACCGTGCCGCGCTCGCGCAGCGCTCGGCGATTTTCCTCGCGCAACACCGCGCCGCCGCCGGTCGCCACCACCACCGATGGACGCTGGGTCAGCTCGTCAATCATGTGGACTTCGCGCTGGCGAAAGCCATGCTCGCCTTCCACATCAAAGATCCACGGGATATCGGCCCCGCAACGGGCTTGGATGGCGTGGTCGCTATCGAAAAACTCGCGCGACAGTTCGGCGGCCAGCAGCCGACCAATCGTGCTTTTGCCGGCCCCCATGGGGCCAATCAGAAAAAGGTTGGGTAAATCCTGCATCAGCGAACCGTTAAGCCATCATCAAGAAGTCGGGGTGTAATAAAGACTAACAACTCTACCTTTTCATTGCTCTCTTCGGTATAGCGAAACAGTCGACCCAGCAAAGGAATATCGCCAAGCAACGGTGTTTTGGAAACTTGCCTTAACTCTTCAGTGGTCAAGATTCCCCCCAGCACCACCGTTTGGCCGTTATCCACCAGCACCTGGGTCTCGATCTCGTTGGTATCGATGGGCGGCTCACCGCCAAATTCAGACTCACGGAAGCTGTCGTTGCGAATCAGCAGGTCCATGATAATACGGTTGTCCGGGGTAATCTGCGGGGTCACCTCAAGTGATAACAACGCCTCCTTAAACTCGGTATCCGGATTATCGTTACCATCGACGCTCTGAAAGGCACGCTCCTCGCCCTGGCTGATGGTGGCGGTGCGCTGGTTGGCGGTGATGATCTTGGGCTGGGAGATCGTCTGGCTCTTGCCCTCGCTCTCCAGCGCCCGCAGCTCAAGGTCGAGCAACACGTCGCCGGCCAGATAGCCGAAGCTGAACCCGGTGCCGGCGTCAGAGGTATCGCCCAGGTCGACCGAGAGCCCGCCCCGCGCCCGGTTCAGACCGCCAGGGTTGATATCGCGGCTTTCGAAAGTGCCGTCACCGCTGTCCTGAAAGCCTCGGGTGCTGGATGCCCCCCAGTTGATCCCCAGCTCACGGGAAGCCGTATCGCGGGCAATCACGATACGCGCCTCGATCTGGACCTGGCGCACGGCGACATCCAGACGATCCAGGGTGCGGGTAATATCGCGTACCTGATCGGGCGTATCCTGGATCAGCAGCGTGTTGGTGCGCTGGTCAACGCTGACCCGACCACGTTCGGTGAGCAGCCCAAAGCCATCGGCACCGCGCAGCAGCTGGGCCAGGTCTTCGGCGCGCGCGTACTTCACTTCGATAAACTCGGTAATCAAGGGTGCCAGGGTTTCCTGCTGGTTGCGGGCCTCAAGCTGCTGGCGCTCCATCTCGGCGAGCTCATCCGCCGGGGCCACGACAATGACGTTGCCCTTTTCCCGGCTGGCGAGCCCCTGGCTCTGCAGAATCAGATCCAGCGCCTGATCCCAGGGCACGTCATTGAGGTTCAGCGTCACGCGGCCGCTGACGCTGTCGCTGGCCACCAGGTTCAGGCCGGTAAAATCGGCAAGCGTGGCCAGTACAGTGCGCACTTCGATATCCTGGAAGTTAAGGCTCAGACGTTCACCGGTGTAGTCCTCGCCGCGCTCGGCCCGGGCTTCCTGGGGCGCGTCGCTGACTGGCTGCACCTCCACCGTCAGTTGATCCCCCGACTGCGACGACACCATGGCGTAGGGGCCATCGGTGGAAAGCACCAGTTCGCTGCCGCGCTGCCCGCGACGCGGGGTAATGCGGGAAATAGGCGTGGCGAAGTCGGTGACGTCATAGACCTGGTTGAGCGCGTCGGGCACGTTGACGTCACCCAGCTCGACGATCACCTTGTCGCTGCCACCTTCGCGCACCCTGGGGCTCACGCTGTCACGGTCGAAGGTCACCATCAGGCGCCCGGCGCCGTCTTCTCCGCGCCGGAAGTCGATATCCTGCACCTGAGGGCCTTGCGCCGTTTCGAGAGACGACCCTGTCGAGCGCTGCTCATTGTCGTCAAGCAGTGTCACAGTGAGGCGATCCCCGGACACTGCCGAACGAAAGCGGCGGGGCCCATCCAGGTCGAGCACCAGGCGCGTGCGGCCGCTGCCCTCCAGCGCCGTGATACCTTGAATGCCGCCTTCGTCGATGCGCATGCGTCGTTCGTCCAGGCCGTTTTCGGTCGCGGACAAGTCCAGCGCCAGACGCGGCGGGTTCGTTAATGGATAGCCGTTGAGCTCAGGCACCTCACCGCTGAAGCGCAGGTTCAGCGTCACGTCACCGCGAGGGGTCTCGCCCACGTCCAGAGCGGTGAGTACCGATGCCATCGCCCAGCCGGGGAGCAGCACCAATGCCAACAGCATACCTTGCCGAACATGACGTATCAGAGTGTTTGCCATGGGTCTCCATCCACTTGCCTTGGGTCGCAGCGTAAGCCGCGCGCCCCTCATTGTTTAGCGCTCATCGTCAATGGTGAGCGAGGCCGGTCGTGCCTGCCAGCCGCTTTGCTGGGTGTAGATACGCTCGCGAATATCTACCCGCTGCTCGGAGATAGCGGTGATCCGCCCGTAGTCGCCGCCCACATAATTGCCTTCCCTAACAGTGACTACCTCGCCCTCTGGCGTGGCGATCATGGCCAGCTGGCGCCCGCCCATGCGCAGCGTGCCGACCAGTTGCAGTTCCTGGAGCGAAAATTGCTCCAGCGGCTCGGCGGGGCGCTGTTGATCCGGCGCGTTCTCGCTGCCCGCCAGCAGGCCGGACACGCCGCTCTGAACCGATTCAGGCGGGCTGAACGGGCTGCGCGCCTCGCTATGTCGATAGCGCTGCGTGGGATAAAGCGGCACGTAGGGAACCACTATTCCCGGCTCGTTGCTGGGCATGTGCCGAATCTCGGCGAGGGTGGTTTCCAGCTGCGAAAGCGACGGGTCGGCGCAGCCCGCTAGCAGGCCAAACGCCACGACCCATCCCAGCCCTCGACACCCTTGCCGCCTCATGGTGTGTCCTCCCGTTCGCGGTAGGTACGCGCCAGCAGCGACAGTCGCAGGGTATCGCCGCTGCTGTCCGCCGGGGCCAGGGTAAAGTCGTGCTGCGTCACCAGCCGTGACAGCGACGCTATATCGGCGGCAAAGCGGGCAATCTGGTGGAAGTCGCCGCGCACCTGAATGTCCAGCGGCTGTTCCACATAGTGCGTTCGGGAGACCGTGGGGCGCAAACGCACGGTTTCGATGGTCAGTCGATTATCCACGGCGGCATCGCTGATGCTGTCGAGCAGCGACGGGATTTCCGCATCCGTTGGCAGTATAGCCCGCAGGCGCGTCATCTGATCCTGAAGCGTCGCGATCTGCTCGCGTATCTTGGGCAGCTGAGCCGCCTCCCCCGCCTGGCGCCGGTAATCGCTGAGCAGCCGCGATTCCTGCTGCTGGGCGCTGTCCAGCGCCGCGCGTCGCTCGCCGATCACCCACCACTCCATGAGCAGCAGCGCCACCAGCAAGGCCAGCACGCCGCACAGCCACTTGAGCAGCAGCGGCCAGCCGCCGGCTTCCTTGACGTCCAGATCGCGCAAGTCGACGCTGCGCAGCTGCTGCCATTCGTGTGTCCAGCGCGCCCGACTCCACATCATGGCTGCTCCCCGGCAGAGGTCGCGAGCGACGATTGTTCAACGTCGAAGCGAAAGCGCCGGCCGCTCCCCTCAGCGTCGCTTTCAACTTCCGACAGCGACGGTACGCCCAGCGCAGGGCTATCAGCGATCCGGCGTAGCTGATCGGAAACCTGGCGTTCGCTGGCCGCTACGCCTTCGACGCTGACCCGAGCACCGCTGCGCGATACCTGCTGATAGACCACGCCGTCGACAACGCTGCCCGCCAGGGCATTGAACAGCGCCACGGTGCTGGCCCGCTGGGTCTGCAGCGTCTGAAACAGCACCAGCTGTTCGCCCAGCCGCAGGGCATCGGCTTGGTAGCGCTCCAAGTCGCCGATATCCTGACTCAATTCGCGAGCCTGCTCCTCGATAAACGCATTGCGCTGCTGCTGGGCCGTCACCTGGGCCGCGTAGAATTCGGCAATGCCCCACCCCAGCGCGGCCCCCAGCAGCAGCATCGCCGCCACCGCGTAATAAAAACGCCGCGTGCGGCGCTCGCGCTGCTCCTCCCGCCATGGCAGCAGATTGATGGTGATGCTCATTGGCCGATCCTCATGGCCAGGCCCCCGGCGGTCAGCATGGCCGGGGCGTCATTGGTCAGCGCTTCGACGTTGAGGCGTTTGTTGACCCCCATCGCCTGGAAGGGGTTGGCAATGGTCACCGTCATGCCGCTGTCCTCGGCAATACGCTCGGCAAGCCCGGGAATCACGCTCGACCCGCCCGCCAGGACAATATGCTTGACCTCGTGCTGGCGCCCCGCCGTGTAGTAAAGCTGCAGCGAACGCCCCACCTGCTGAACCACGGTTTCCAGAAACGGGTTCAGCACGCTGTCATGATAGTCATCGGGCAGGCCGCCGCGTTTCTTGGCAAACCCGGCCTCTTCCATACTCAACTGGTAGCGGTCGCGAATCGCGTCGGTAAGCTGACGACCGCCAAATACGGTGTCACGGCTATAAACGATGTGCCCGCCACGGACAACGTGAAAGGCGTTCATGTTGGCGCCGATATCCACCAGACCGACGCAGGCCTCTGGATCGTCCGAGACGTGCAGTTGGCGGCGTAACACCTCGAAGGCACGCTCCATGGCAAAGGTCTCTACCTCGACGGCCGCGGGTTCAAGGCCGGCGCGTTCAAGGGTGTCGGTCAGTTGAGTCACGTCCTGCTGGCGGCAGGCCACCAGCACTACCCGCTGGTGATCATCGTCAAACGGCGATGGCCCCAGGCATTCGAAGTCGAACGCCACTTCATTGAACGGGAAGGGAATATGCCGGTCTGATTCGGCGACGATGCGGGCTTCGATATCTTCTTCACTGAGCGAGCGCGGAAAGCTCAACGTCTTGGTGATCGCCGCGCTCGCCGGCACCGCCACCGCCGCCTTGCGCGTTGAAGGGCTCGCGTGCTCTACCGCACGGCTCAGCACATTGGCCACGTCATCAATGTCGCGAATGCGTCGCTCCACCACGGCGCCTTCTCGTAACGGGCGCACAGCGTAGCTTTCCACCTGGAAATTCTGGTGAGCATATCTGAGTTCGAGCAGCTTGACGGTCGCCGAGGTAATATCGACCCCGATCAACCCGTTACGGGGTTTGAGTAAGCGCATTGTGGGTCCGGTATCGCCTGCCTATCGCGTTGCCTGAGGTTACATGATTTTCCACCAAGTCACACTCACATCGCCTTCCGGGCATATCAGCACTGGTGGCGGCCGCTTCGGCTTCCTATAATGGCAGCCAGCTGCGTGATACGGTCGTTTAGATACCGTCTCTTTTTTATTCATCCCATGGGTACTTTCCATTCATGACGTTCCTCCGCACCTTTATTGTGTCGCTGTTAGGCATCGTGGTTTCGCTTGCCGGTGCCGTTACCCTCGCGGTCGTCGGCGCCGCCATCTATTTCGCCCCGGGTCTTCCCGACGTGCGCCAGCTGCAGAACTTCGAACTGCATTCCCCGCTGCGCATCATGACCCGCGACGGACGTATGATCGGTGAATTCGGCGAAGAACGGCGCATCGAAGTTGACTTCGACGCGATTCCCGAGAAGATGATCGACGCGCTGACCGCTGCCGAAGACGCCAGCTTTTTCGATCACCATGGCGTCGCGCCGAGCTCGCTGGCCCGCGCGTCCCTGGAGCTGATGCAAAGCGGCGGAGCGATCCAGTCCGGCGGCTCCACCATTACCATGCAGGTCGCGCGAAATTACCTGCTCACGCTGGATCAGACATTTACCCGCAAGATCCGCGAAATTCTGCTCGCCTTGCAGATGGAGCAATTGTTAAATAAACAAGAAATTTTCGAACTTTATGTAAATAAAATATTTTTAGGTAACCGAGCGTATGGCATCGCCGCTGCCGCCGACACCTACTACGACAGACCGCTTGATGAGTTGACGCTGGCGGAAACCGCCATGATCGCCGGTCTACCCAAAGCGCCTTCGGCCTTCAACCCGCTGGCCAACTCGGAACGTTCGCTGATTCGCCGCAACTGGATCCTGTTCCGCATGCGCGAGCTGGGGCATATCGACGAAGCCACCTACCGCGAGGCCGTCCAGGCCCCGGTAACCGCGCGCCGTCACTCCACCGAGCCCGAAGTCGACGCCTCCTATGTGGCGGAAATGGCGCGCCAGTACGCCATCGACCGCTTTGGTGACAAGGCCTACACCGGCGGATACCGCATTTACACCACCATCGACAGTGACCTGCAGCCCACCGCTCGCCGCGCTCTGGCCGACGGCCTGATTGCCTATGACCGGCGTCACGGCTGGCGAGGTCCGGAAGAGCGCGACATTGCTGCAAGCCTCGTCGAAGCCCAGGAAGAAACCGCCACGCAGGGGCTCGAGGAAGAACTTGCCGAGTCGCCGGAAATTCGCGAAACCGCCCGCCAGGCGGCTGAACGCAGCCAGACCAAAATCGACGGCATCGAGGGCGACGTCAGCAACTGGTTGCAGGTACTGGAGCGCACACCACGCTACGGCCTGCTCGAGCCGGCCATCGTGGTCGAGAGCAGCGGCCAGGAAATGGCGGTTCTGCATGAGGGCGAGCTACGCCGTATTCCCTGGGAAGGGCTAAGCTGGGCGCGCCCTTACCGCTCGCCGCGCAGCCGGGGAGCACAACCCAACACGGCGAGCGACATCGCCACCCGGGGTGACCTGGTGCGTGTCGTAGAAGACGAGGAAGGCCAGTTACGCCTGTCGCAGTTACCGCAAGCTCAGGGCTCGCTAGTGGCCCAGAATCCGCGCACCGGCGCTATCCTGGCGCTTCAGGGCGGCTTTGATTTCAACGCTAGCAAGTTCAACCGCGCCGTTCAGGCTCAGCGTCAGGCAGGCTCCATCTTCAAGCCGTTCATCTACCTGGCCGCGCTGGAAGATGGCGACCTGAACGCGGCCAGCGTGGTCAATGACGCCCCCGTGGTCATGGATGACGGCAGCGACACCCTGTGGCGCCCGGTCAACTCGAGCCTTGATTTCAATGGTCCGATGCGGCTACGGCCGGCGCTGGCCCGCTCGCGCAACCTGGTGACCATCCGCGTACTGCAAAGCCTGGGGCTGGACTACACCCTTGACTATCTGAAAGGCTTCGGCTTCGCCGAAGGACGTCTGCCACACGGCCTGTCGCTGGCGTTAGGCAGCGCCACGCTGACGCCAATGGAAATGACCAACGCCTATTCGGTGCTTGCCAACGGCGGCTTTCAGGTATCGCCGTGGTTTATCGAGCGCGTCACCCGTGAAGGTGAAAACGGCGAGGAAATCCTCGACGAAGCCAGCCCCCGGGTGGCCTGCCGCGAATGCGATGACGACCAGGAGACGGTGGAAATCGACGGCAACGAGTACCCCGTCGCGCCCCGCGTGGCCGACGAAGCCGCCTTGTATATTCTGCGCGACATGATGCGCGACGTGATTGAAAACGGTACCGGCCGTGCCGCGCTGAGCCTGGAACGCGATGACATCGTCGGCAAGACCGGCACCACCAACAGCCAGCGCGACGCCTGGTTTGCCGGCTTCAACGACCGCCTGGTGACCACCGTCTGGGTCGGCAAGGACAGTAACGAAACCATCGCCGAGTACGGATCCAACGCGGCACTGCCGATTTGGATCGACTTCATGGGGAATGCGCTGGAGGGCACCCCATCAGCGATGCCCGAGCGTCCTGACGACGTGGTGACGGCACGTATCGATCCTGATAGCGGCCGCCGCCTGCGCGACGACCAGTCCGGGGGTATCACCGAGCTGTTCCATAAGGATCACCTGCCCGATTACCAGGCCCGCCAGATCAGCCGTGAGTTGGAAGAAGCCAGCGGCTCCCAGGGCTCGGGCACCGCAGAGTCCATCTTCTAACGCGCTGAACGGCGATAACAAAAGGGCCTGGCAAGTTGCCAGGCCCTTTTTTATGCGCCGATATTGTCAGGCGGCGACGGCAGATTGCCGCCGGTTGGCCAGCCAGTTGGCGGCAATCGCCGTACTCATGACGACCACCCCGGCGACTTCCGCCATCAGGTTCGGGTAGAACACGCCAATGATCGCCACGCTGATGGCCATGCGCGACGGCCACCCCATGCGGGTGAACAGATAGCCTTCCAGGGCGGCGGCAAAGGCACACAGCGCCAGCAGGGCAATCACCGCGTTCCAGATCACCAGCGGCACCGGCCCACCGACGATGATCTCCGGGTTGAAGACCATGAACAGCGGAATCAGGTACAGCCCCTTGGCGAACTTCCAGGCCTGGAAGCTGGTTTCCATGGGCTTGCTGCCGGCAATGGCCGCCCCGGCAAACCCCGCCAGGGCCACAGGCGGCGTGACGTTGGAATCCTGGGAATACCAGAACACCACCAGGTGGGCGACCAGCAGCGGAATGCCGAACTCCGTGGTCAGTGCCGGGCCGACCAGCACAATGAGCACGATATAGCTCGCCGTAACCGGCAGGCCCATGCCCAGCACCAGGCTCGCCAACAGCACCATGACCAGCGCGAGCACGATGTTGCCGCCGGAGAACGCCATCATCATCGACGAGAACTTGAGTCCCAGGCCGGTCAGCCCGACGACCCCGACGATAATGCCCGCCACGGCGCAGGCCATGGACACGGCCACGGCATTGCGCGCGCCCAGCTCAAGCCCTTCCACCAGCTTCCTGAGCCCGGCGAAAGTGGTTTCCTTGATGCGGTAGGCGGATACCGGCTCGCCCTGGCGGGGCGCCACAAAGAAGAACCAGATCACATAGCGCAGCACGGCCACCGCCACCATGGTCACCACGGCGTAAAAGCCGACGCGCATGGGTGACATACTCATGGCCAGCAGCCACACCAGCACGGCCAGCGGCAGCAGGAAGTGCCAGCCGTCCTTCATCACCTGGCGCATCTGCGGCAGCTCGCTGCGGGACATGCCCTGCATGCCCTGCTTGAGCGCGATGATATGCACGAACAGGTACACCGTCGCAAAGTACATCACCGCCGGCAGAATGCTGACCTTGACGATATCCAGGTACGGCGTGTTGGTGTATTCGGCGATCAGGAAGGCACCGGCCCCCATCAGCGGCGGGGTAATCTGCCCGCCGGTGGAAGCCGCCGCCTCGATCCCGCCCGCTTGCTTGGGCTTGTAGCCCAGGCGCTTCATCAGCGGAATGGTGAACGCCCCCGTGGTGACCACGTTGGCAATCGCACTGCCGGAAATCGACCCCATGCCCGCAGATGCCAGCACCGCCGCCTTGGCGGGCCCCCCGCGCTGGCGGCCGGTCGCCGCGTAGGCCATGTCGATAAAGAACCGGCCGGCACCGGTGCTTTCCAGAAAGGCGCCAAACAGTACAAAGATAAAGATATAGGTGGCGGCGACGCCCAAGGGCAGCCCGAAAATGCCTTCCTGGCCGAGATACAGCTGCCCGGCGATGCGGTCGAGGCTGTAGCCACGGTGCTCAAGAATCCCCGGCAGCCACTCCCCCAGCCAGGCCAGGTCACCGCGCGGGCCGGCCATGGCATAGGCAATCGCGACCAGGCCAATCACCGTCATACTGAAGCCCACCGCCCTGCGACTGGCTTCCAGCACCGTGAAGGTGGCAATGCAAGCTACCAGAATATCGGTTTGTGACCAGAAGCCTGCCCGGTTGATGATCTCGTCGAGAAACAGCACCAGATAGCCGCCGGTGATCACCGCACCGCTGAAAAACACCGCATCAATTGCCCAGCCCAACATCCGCCTGGGGCGGGCACCGCCGAACACCGGAAACATCAGGAAGGCCAGCATCATCACCAGCGCCAGGTGGATACTGCGCTGATAGAAAAGCCCCAGCGGCTGGATACCCGCCGAGTAAAGCTGAAACAGGGAAAGCCCTACCGCCACGATGGTAATACACCACAGCACGGCGCGAGGCTGAACCACGTTGCCGCCGGGCATGACCACCGAGGGTTGATTGGATTCGCTCATGAAGTCCTCGTCAGACACTTTTGGCTTACTGGCTAGTGGCGCCGGATGGCGGCGCGTCCTGGGTCAGGCGTAGCGTTACCCGCTCGCCGGCGGCGCGCTGACTCAGGCTGACGCTATGCGCCTCCCCCTCGCGCTGCCACACCAGACGATGATCCACGGCGGGCGCGCCGACACGCAACACGTACTGATTGCCGGGCACGGCTTCGTCGATGTCCTCGATCCAGTAGCCTCCCTGACCGTCGGACACCTGTACACCTCGGCCGTGAATATGCCCAAGCCCGGCCGCAAAATCGGGTTGGTGACTACGCTCAAGCTCCATCACCCCCGCGTGATTGCGGTAGCAGTCCAGCACCGCAAATTTTTCCACCGAGTGATGCCATTGCAGGCACCAGCGGGCGCCCTCAGGCATGGCCGCTTGAAAGAGTGTTTCGCCCTGCTCGTCGATCACCACCAGGAATGCAGACGCATTAGCCGGAGAGGAGTACGACTCCGCTCCGGCTAATGGTGAGCCGATTAGCCCCAGCGCCAAGGCTGGGGCCAACCACCTGGTCATGATGCGAGGCAGGCGTCGTGGATAATCCATGGTGACGGCCTGCGTGAGGATCAGGGACGTAGACGATCAGGAATGTCAGCGTCCACTTCTTCGAAGTAGCGAATGGCGCCCGGGTGCAGCGGCACCGGAGTGGACGCCATGGTGAATTCCACGGTGGTATCGTTGGCCGCCGGGTGTACCGCGATCAGCTCGTCGGTGTTCTCGAACAGCAACTGAGTCAGCTGATAGGCCAGTTCTTCGTCCATGTCCGAGTTGACCACCAGCACGTTGGGAATCCCGATGGTTTGCACCGCTTCGTCCATGCCTTCGTAGAGACCTTCCTGGAGCTGATAGGGCGCGAAGACCTCCACTTCGTCACGCGCGTTGGCGACTTCCTCATCGGACAGGCCGATAACGCGGATGTCGCGTGTGGTCGCCAGGTTCATGATGGAACTCGTGGGCGGCCCGACGCTCCAGAAACCGGCATCGATATCGCCGTCACGAATGGCGTCGGCGGTTTCGTTGAAATTCAGCCGCTGGGGCGTGAAATCGTCATAGCTCATGCCGTTGGCTTCCAGCAGTGCGCGAACGTTCAGCTCGGTACCGCTGCCCGGCGCCCCCACGGAAACCCGCTTGCCTTCCAGGTCGGAAAGCGACTCAACGTCGGAATCGGCCAGCGTGACCAGCTGCACGGCATTGGGGTAAACCGACGCAAGGGCACGGGTATTCTCGATCTGGCGGCCTTCAAAGTCGTCGGTTCCGGTATAGGCCTGGTAGACCGTGTCGGCCAGCGCCAGGGCCATGTCGACGTCGCCGCGCATGATCAGCCCCATGTTCTCGACCGAAGCACCGGTGACTTCGGCGGTGGCCTTGGCGCCTTCGATGTGTTCGTTGATCATCTCGGCAAAACCGCCGCCGATGGGGTAGTAAACCCCCCCGGTACCGCCGGTGGCGATCGACAGCTGCTGGGCGCTGGCAGGCAGCGCAATGGCCAAGAGTGAAGCCGCAGCGGCTTTAGGTAGCGTTCGCATAAGCATGTCCTCCGTCCGTTTGGACTTATAGGTATGAGTGACGATAAGGAGATGCCTCCAGCGTCTGTTGCGCTGGAGGCAGTACACTGAAATTAGCATGCCTTTGCTGTGGGATGCCAATAACATGACGTTGACGCTCAGTTTTCTTCGGCCCACCGATGAGGCTGACCGCGCGTCATGGTGCGTTTTTCGTGCGTTACTTATATGATCAAGCACTAACATGTCCACAAGGAGATGACGATGCAGCATGGAGACCGCTATCCCAAAGGGGGCCTGCCATGATGATCTGGGAGGCCGCCGCGCTGGTGGGCATCGGCACCATCGCCGGGTTTATCAACGTGCTGTCGGCGGGCGGCTCGATGCTCGCCCTGCCGCTGCTGATGTTTCTCGGCCTGCCCACCCAGGAGGCCAACGGCACCAACCGCGTGGCCATCGTGCTGCAGAGCGTCTCGGCGATCGGCAATTTTCGCCGGGCGGGGGCCTCGCACCTGGGCCTGAGCCTGCGGCTCTCGGTGCCTGCGGTGGTCGGCTCGCTGGTGGGCGCCTGGCTGGCCCTGCAGGTCAGCGATGCGCTGTTCGAAGCGATTCTGATCGCTGTGATGGCGGGTTCGGCGGTGTTGATGCTGCTGCCCCAGCCCAAGCTGGATACCCGCCCGCTCACCGCCGACCGGCTGACTCCGGTCATTTACCTTGCCATGTTCGTGATCGGCATTTACGGCGGCTTTATTCAGGTCGGCGTGGGCGTGCTGTTCATCATCGTGCTGTACCGCCTGCTGAAAATCGACCTGGCCCAGGTCAACGTGTTCAAGGTGCTGATCATCCTGGTTTACAGCCTGCCCGCCCTGGCGCTGTTCATGTGGTTTGACCAGGTTCGCTGGCATTACGGGCTACTGCTCGCGCTGGGCAGCATGACCGGCGCCTGGCTGGCGGTAAAGGTCAACATGAGCCCCCGCGGCGCGATGTGGATCAAGTACCTGACGCTTGCCATGATCGCCGCCATCCTGCTGCGTCTGCTGTTCGGTTAAGGCGCCTGAAGGTCATTCGATAAGCTGGTCGGCCACCTGTTGGACAATATGCGCGCCAATCGGCAGCGCCGAGGTGGCCGCCGGAGAGGGCGCGTTGCCCACGTTCAGCGTGCGGCGGGTATTCACGAACAGAAAGTCGTCCACCAGCTTGCCGTCGTTGGATACCGCCTGCGCCCTCACCCCCGCCGGATAGGGCAGCAGGTCATCGGCGGTGAGGCTCGGGCAGTACTTGCGCACCAGCTCCAGGTAGCCGCGCTTGTACAGCGAGTTCTTCATCTCGACAAGCCCCGGCCGCAGGTGGCGGCCCAGCACCTTGAGAATGCCTGGATGTGTCAACATTCGACCCATATCGCCAAGCGATACATCCTGCTTGCGATAGCCTTCGCGCTTTAACGCCAGCACCGCGTTGGGTCCCACGGTCACGCTGCCATCGATCATGCGGGTCAGGTGCACGCCAAGAAACGGCATGGCCGGGTCGGGAATCGGATAGATCAGGTGGTTCACGATCTGGTTATGCTGCTCGGGCAGCCGGTAATACTCGCCGCGAAATGGACAGATAGTGAAGTCAGGTGTTTGCCCCAGCATGCGAATCACCCGATCCGCCATCAGCCCCGAGCACGACACCAGATAGCGGCTCGTCAGGCGTTCATCAGCGGTGCTCACGACCACCTCCTGGCGGCGCTCTTCGAGCGCGGTGACCTCGGCGCCGTAGCGGATGCTGCCCCCCAGGCGCTCGAAGGTGGCCGCCATTGCGCGGGTCACCTCGGCGTAATCGACAATGCCGCTCGAGGGCACGAAAATCCCCGCTACGCCCGTAATATTGGGCTCGCGCTCGCGCAGCGCACCGACTTCCAGCCATTCGCGTTGGAGGCCGTTGGCGGCGGTGCGCTCCCATAGCGCTTCCATGCGCTGCTTTTCGACCTCGTTGGTGGCGACCAGCAGCTTGCCGCAGATGTTGTAGGCAATGCCGTGCTCGTCACAGAATGCGCGGGTGGCGCGGTTGCCTTCCAGGCAGAACCTGGCTTTCAGGCTGCCCGGGGTGTAATACACCCCGGCATGGATCACGCCGCTGTTATGCCCCGTCTGGTGCTGCGCGGGGCCCTGTTCCTTTTCGAGCACCAACAGGCGTTTGTCGGGATAGGCCTGCTGCAGTTGCATCGCCGTGGACATGCCAAGGATGCCGCCGCCAATAATGATAAAATCCCACATCAATCTCGTCCTCTACGCCAAATTGATAACATTTTCCCATATTAGCCGTTATTCTTTGGGCATCATTTATCCGTCAGCCGCTACCCAGGAGCCGCCCCGCCATGGAGCCAGACGCGCCGCGTCAGAATCTCGCCATTCGCGCCTACCGTGAACTCAAGCACGATATTATCCGCGGCCGCTACGCGCCGGGACAAAAGCTGCTGATGAGCCGCCTGAAAGATTACTACGGCGTGAGCACCGGCCCGCTGCGCGAGGCACTGTCGCAGCTGGTGGCCGACCATCTGGTGGTCGCCATCAGCCAGCGCGGCTACCGCGTCGCCGCCATGTCGCTCGCTGAACTCAACGACATCTACGATGCCCGCGCCCAGCTCGAAGGGCTCATCCTGCGTCTGGCCATCGAACGCGGCGACGACGACTGGGAAGCCTCGGTGGTGGCCGCCGCCCACCGGCTGGCCAAGGTCACCGATATCAGCTCACCGGATGACGTGCTCGATGGCTGGGACCAGCGCCACAAGGCGTTCCATACCGCCATCGCCAGCGGCTGCAACTCGCCGCATTTACTGCAGATGCGCGACACCCTGTTCAATCAGGTGGAGCGCTACCGTCATCTGTGGCTTCAAGAGACCGTCATGTCCGTCCAGGCGCTCGAGCAGAAGCGCCAGGAGCACGCCGGCCTGGTCGAGGTTATCCTGGCCCGCGACGCCGCGCGAGCCTCCGCCCTGATGCGCGACCATTTGATGACGCCGGTGCCGATCATCACCCGTGTATTACAGGCCCGCAGCATCGATTAAATTCTGCGTTTTAAAAAAATGTAGATATTTTCAAAAAACGGCGATACATTGGCATGAACATACCATTGACCGACATATTACTGCCGTGGTCGCTTGCAGGCGTCTGCGGGACGGCACCAAGGAGTTCAGCCATGACACACTTCAACTGGGACGACCCGCTGTTACTGGAGTATCAACTCAGCGACGAAGAGCGCCAGATCCGCGACGCCGCACACGACTACTGCCAGGAAAATCTGCAACCCCGCGTGCTCAGCGCCTTCCGTGAAGAGCGCTTCGACCGCGAGATCATGACCGAAATGGGCGAACTTGGCCTGCTCGGCGCCACCGTTTCCCCCGAGTACGGCGGCGCGGGCGTCAATCATGTCGCCTACGGCCTGATTGCCCGCGAGGTGGAGCGCGTTGACTCCGGCTACCGCTCCGCCATGAGCGTGCAGTCATCGCTGGTTATGTACCCCATCGAGGCCTACGGCTCCGAAGCACAGAAGCACAAATTCCTACCCAAGCTGGCCAGCGGCAAGATGGTCGGCTGTTTCGGGTTGACCGAGCCGGATCATGGTTCGGACCCCGGCTCGATGATCACCCGGGCGGAGAAAGTCGACGGCGGCTACCGCCTGACCGGCGCCAAGATGTGGATCACCAACAGCCCGATTGCCGATATCGCCGTGGTCTGGGCCAAGTCGGCGGCCCACGACAACCAGATCAAGGGCTTTATCGTCGAGCGCGGCACCGAGGGTTTCTCCACGCCCAAGATCGAGGGCAAGGTTTCCCTGCGCGCCTCGATCACCGGCGAGATCGTGCTGGAGAATGCCTTCGTCCCCGACGACAACCTGCTGCCCAATGTTAGTGGCCTGAAAGGCCCGTTTGGCTGTTTGAACAAGGCCCGCTACGGCATCGCCTGGGGCGTGATGGGCACCTCAGAGTTCTGCTGGCACGCCGCTCGCCAGTACACCCTGGACCGTAAGCAGTTCGGCCGCCCGCTGGCCGCCAACCAACTGATCCAGAAAAAGCTCGCCGACATGCAGACCGAGATCACCCTGGGGCTCCAGGCGGCGCTGCAGGTCGGCCGCCTGATGGATAGCGGCAACTGGTCGCCGGAAATGGTCTCGCTGATCAAGCGCAACAACTGCGGCAAGGCGCTGGATATCGCCCGCCAGTCCCGGGACATGCACGGCGGCAACGGGGTGTCCGACGAGTACGGCGTGATTCGCCACATGGTGAACCTGGAGTCGGTGAATACCTACGAAGGCACCCACGACGTGCACGCGCTGATTCTGGGCCGTGCCCAGACCGGTATCCAGGCGTTTTTCTAAGGACGTTCATGAGCGTATCTCCCAAACCGCTGGCAGGCATTAAAGTACTCGATATTTCCCGGGTGCTGGCAGGCCCGTGGTGCGGGCAAATGCTCGCCGACATGGGCGCCGACGTGATCAAGATCGAGCGCCCACAACGCGGCGACGACACGCGCCACTGGGGGCCGCCCTGGCTCTCGGGCAGCGCCGAGTCGGCTTATTATCTGTGCGCCAACCGTGGCAAGCGCTCGGTGACCGTCGATATGGCCACCCCCGAAGGTCAGGCGGTGATCAAGCAGCTCGTCGAAGCATCCGATGTGCTGATCGAAAACTTCAAGGTTGGCGGCTTGAAGCGCTACGGGCTGGATTACCCAAGCCTGAAAGCGTTGAACCCCCGGCTGATTTACTGCTCGATCACCGGCTTTGGTCAGGAAAGCCCCTACGCCCATCGTGCCGGCTATGACTTCATGATCCAGGCCATGGGCGGGATCATGAGCCTGACCGGCAAGCCCGACGATGAGCCCGGCGGCGGGCCGGTGAAGAGCGGCGTGGCGTTTACCGATATTTTTACCGGCCTGTATGCGGCCAACGCGGTGCTCGCCGCGCTCTACCAGCGCCGCGACACCGGCACCGGCTGCCATATCGACATGGCGCTGATGGACGTGCAGGTGGGGGTGCTTGCCAACCAGGCGCTGAACTACCTGACCTCGGGCAAGGTGCCGCAGCGCCTGGGCAACGCCCATCCCAATATCGTGCCTTACCAGGCGTTTGCCACCCGGGATGGCCATATGATCGTGGCGGTGGGCAACGACGACCAGTTCAGGCGCTTCTGCCAGGTGCTTTCGCTACCCGCACTGGCCGATGATCCGCGCTTTGCCACCAACGGCGTGCGCGTTCAGTACCGCGACCAGCTGGTGCCGGTGCTCGAAGCCGCCCTTGCCCAACGCGGTACTGACGAGTGGCTGGCCGCCTTTGAAGCCGTTGGCGTGCCCTACGGCCCGATCAATACGCTGGATCGGGTGTTCGACGACCCCCACGTCAAGGCGCGCGGGCTCAAGCAGACGCTACCCCATGCGCAGGCGGGCCATGTCGACCTGGTGGCCAACCCCATCCGCATGAACGGCGAATCGATAAGCGCCTCCACGGCACCACCCACCCTTGGCGAGCATACCGACGCCGTGCTCACCGACATCGGCCTCACCGCCGCACAACGCCAGGCGTTGCGCGATGCCGGGATTATCTAGCCGCCCAGTGCGCCGTCGCGTTGCGCATGGCAAGCCGTGCGAGCGCCCAGCGGGGCGCTTTCAGGCGACAAACGCCGCAAGCAAACACTCTATACAAGACATGTACAAGAAGAGTAATTATGACTAGACTTATCGTAGGGCGATTCAATGAGCCCCACGCTTAATAACATCATGCTGGTCTCGCCGCTGGCGAGCGCAAAGCATCAGGAGTCAAGATGAGTCAGTGTGCTCGAGTCAACGGGAGCTGCAAACGCTGCGAGGGCGAACTGCCTTTCGACTTCACGATGGCATTCCAGCCCATCGTGGATGTTTCGCTCGCCAAGGTCTACGCTTATGAAGCGCTGGTTCGAGGCCCTCAGGGTGAATCCGCTTGGAGCGTGATTTCTCAGGTGACCGACGAGCTCATGTACCGCTTCGACCAGGCCTGCCGGGTCAAGGCGATCGAGATGGCCAGTGCAGTGGGCATGCAGACGGCACTGTCGATCAATTTCCTGCCCAATGCCGTGTACGAGCCCGAGGCGTGCATCCAGGCTACGCTGGACGTCTCCCGTCGGGTCGGCTGGCCTACCGACCAGTTGATTTTCGAGATCACCGAGACCGAGCGCGTCCGCGACCGTCAGCATCTTTTCAACATCATTGACGCCTACCGCTCCATGGGCTTCAAGACGGCACTGGACGACTTCGGCAATGGATACGCCAACCTGGACCTGCTTACCGACCTGGCTCCAGATAAAATCAAGATCGACCGTGAGCTGATCATCGACTGCGACCACCATCCCCGTCGCCAGGCGCTGCTGCGTTCGATCATCCAGCTGGCTGCCGAACTGGACATCAAGCTGATTGCCGAAGGCGTCGAGACCCACGCCGAAGCCTTGTGGCTGGCTCGGGAAGGCATCCATTGCCAACAGGGATTCTACTACGCACGGCCTGCCGTCAACGCCCTGGCTGACGACCTGACTCAATCACTCGCTGCCTTGCGCGCTGAAGCGTGGCCCTCAAGCCGTCAGGAACCCTATGGATAATGCGACAACGCACGACCTTTACCAGCGATTTCAACGCACCCAGCGCAATACAGAGAACGTGATCAACACCGCGCCGCTGGGTATCTGTATCACCGACCCAAAGGGTCATTTCGAACTGGTCAACCCGTCCTATTGCGAGTTTTACGGCTATCGTGAAGAGGAACTGCTGGGCAAGCATTTCACGATCGTGGTGCCCCAGGCCTACCGCCCTACCATGTCGGATCTGCACGACCTTTTTATCGAAGGGGAAGATAATCAGGAGCTGCGCCAGGAGTGGGAAGTCCGCTGCAAGAACGGTGAAGTGCGCACCATCATTGCCGAAGCCGCACGCATTGAAGGCGACGACGGCCAGCCACGCAAGGTCACCTTCATCGTCGATATTACCCAGCGAAAACAGCTGGAAGAGCGCCTCAAGCAGGCCAACGAACGCCTTGACCATATTGCCCACCATGACGAGCTCACCGGCCTGCTGAACCGTCGGGCCGGCCTGCAATGCCTGGAGCAGGAACTGCGCCGCAGTTCACGCTACGGCAACCCGTTGAGCGTCGCCATGTTCGACCTGGACAACTTCAAGGCCATCAATGACACGCATGGTCACAGCGTAGGTGATAAGATTCTTGAAGAAGTGACCGCGACGGTGAACCAGGCGTTGCGCGAGACCGACGTGCAGATTCGCCTGGGCGGTGAAGAATTTCTGGTGGTCATGCCCGAGGTAAACGCCGAGCACGCCAGGCTCGCCATGGAACGCATTCGTCGCATTGTCGGTCAGACAACGTTTACCGAGCAGGCCTTGACGGTTACGCTTTCCGCAGGCGTGGCAAGTTACGTTGAAACGTCGACCACCCGATTGCTTGATCACGCTGACAAGGCCATGTATCAAGCTAAACAGTCGGGTCGCAATCGCGTGGTGGTCGCTTCACCCATGTAAGTCTGTTTATTGCGCACTATGCTGACGCATACCGCCCCATCAACTCAGGAGTTGAGTCATGAGCAATGCCGAGCTAAATGAGCTGAAACACAAATACGTCGCCGCCGGTGCCGCCAGCCCCGCCACCGCCTTTGCCGCGCGCGCTGAAAATGCCGAAGTGTGGGACGCCGACGGCAACCGCTTTATCGATTTTGCCGGCGGCATCGGCGTACTGAACGTCGGCCACCGCCACCCGAAAGTGGTCGCGGCGGTGAAAGCCCAGCTCGACAAGGTCATGCACACCTGCCAGACGGTGATGCCCTATGAAGGCTACGTCAAAGTCGCCGAGAAACTCAGCCATATCGTCCCGGTACGCGGCCACGCCAAGGTCATGCTGGCCAACTCTGGCGCCGAAGCGCTGGAAAACGCGGTCAAGGTCGCCCGTGCGGCCACCGGTCGCTCCAACGTCATCTGCTTTGACGGCGGCTACCACGGCCGTACCTTCTACACCATGGCGATGAACGGCAAGGTTGCACCCTATCAGACCGACTTCGGTCCGATGCCGGGCACGGTCTTCCGCGCGCCCTACCCGGTGCCCTACCACGGCGTCAGCGAAGACGAAGCCATTCGCGGCCTGAAGATGGCGCTGAAAACCGACGCCAACCCCAAGGACACCGCAGCAATCATTCTCGAGCCGGTGCTGGGCGAAGGCGGCTTCTACCCGGCGCCCAAGAGCTTCCTCGAGAAAGTCCGCGCCATCTGCGATGAGCACGGCATTCTGATGATCATCGACGAAGTCCAGTCGGGCTTTGGCCGTACCGGCAAGATGTTTGCCATCGAGCACAGCGGCGTTGAGCCGGACATCATGACCATGGCCAAGAGCATGGGCGACGGCATGCCGATTTCCGCCATCGTGGGTACCGACAAGGTGATGGACGCCTCCGGCCCCAACTCGCTGGGTGGCACCTACACCGGCAGCCCGACGGCCTGTGCCGCGGCGCTGGCGGTCATGGAAGTGTTCGAAGAAGAGAACATTCTGGAGAAGAGCCAGGCGCTGGGCGAGAAGCTGGCGACGCGCTTCAAGGACTGGCAGGGCAAGTTCGACTGCATCGACAACATCCGCAACATGGGCGCCATGGCCGCGTTCGAGCTGGTGTCCGACAAAGACAACCATACGCCCAATCCGGAACTCGCCGCCAAGCTGTGCGGCAAGGCCCGCGAAGAAGGGCTGATCCTGCTATCCTGCGGCATGTACGGCAACACCATCCGCTTCCTGATGCCGGTCACCATCGAAGACAACGTGCTCAACGAAGGGCTGGACATCATCGAGTCCTGCCTGGACTCGCTGGTATAACGACACGTTCGTCAGCAAGCACCAAAACGCCGCCCAATGGGGCGGCGTTTTTGATTGCGTGGACAGCTGACCACCGGCTTACTGCGCCATGAAGCGTGGCAGCCATAGGGCAATATCCGGCCAGACGCTGATGATCAAGGCCGCCACGCACATCAGCAGGAAGAAAGGTAGCGCGGCCAGGGCCACCCGGCTGATGCTTTCGCCCGTCAGACTTTGCAGCACAAACAGGTTGAAGCCCACCGGCGGCGTTATCTGGCCAAGCTCGATCATGATGATCAGGAAGATGCCAAACCAGATGGGATCGAACCCTGCCAGCAGCACGATCGGCAGCGTAATCGGCAGGCTCATCACGGTGATCGAAATCCCGTCCAGGAAAAGCCCCAGCACCACATAGAAAACCGCCAGCGCCACCAGCAACAGCATCGGGCTGAAGTTTTGCGCGGCGATCCACTCCGCAAGCTCCCGGGGCAGATGCAGATAGCCCATCGCCGTGGAGAGCAGCGTGGCGGTAATCAACAGACTGCACACCATGATACTGGTGATCAAGGTGCCTCTGAACGCCTCGATAAACAGCCGAATGGTAAGCTGGCGCTCGACACCGAGCAGCACCAGCGTCGCGGCCACGCCCACCGCCGCCGCCTCCGAGGGCGTGGCAATACCGCTATAGATAGAGCCAATCACGATGCTGATCAGCACCAGCACGGGCAGCAGCAGCAAAATGGATTGTCCTATGCTCTGACCAGTCGCCGCCTGTTTGGGTGCCAACGACGGCGATAAATAGGACCTCGCACCGATATACACGCTGTACAGCAGCGCGATCAACAGGCCCGGCACGACCCCCGCCATGAACAGCTGGCTAATGGAGACTTCCGCCTGAACGCCATAGACAATCATCACGATCGAAGGCGGAATCAACAGCCCCAGGCTACCGGCACCCGCCAGCGAACCGATCGACAGGTTGCGATCGTATCCCCTCGTTTTCAGCTCCTGGGTAGTGATTTTGCCGATCGTTGCGGTCGTCGCCGCGCTGGAGCCGCTCACCGCCGCAAACAGCGTACAGCCAAGCACGTTGGTGTGGAGAATGCCGCCCGGCAAATGGCGGGTGACCGGCACCAGCCCTTTGAAAAGCCGCTCGGAGATGTTGGAGCGAAAAATCAGCTCGCCCATCAATATAAACAGCGGGATGGCCGATAACTCCCAGCTGTTGCTGGCACGGTAGAGAACTCGCGAAAAGATCAGACCAATACGATCAGCATCGAAGTCGCCAAAGAGCCAAAGCGAGCCAATGGAAACGGCCAGCATGGACGCAAAAATCCAGGTGCCCATCGATAAAAAGAGCAACAGCAGTACGCCGACCCCGACAGCCGACCAGAAAATATCCATAACGCCTTTCCTATTAATCGCTGCTTCAATTGACGCGAGCCGAGTAGCCTGAACGCAGAACCATTATTTTCAGGGCTCTGACTAACAGCGTGATGGAAATTAACCACATGCCCACGAGGATGGCGCTTTCCGGCAGCCAGATAGGCGTCTCTGCCATGGTTTCGCTGACGGTGCCGCGGCTGTAGCTACGCAGAACGTTCTGAAACCAGAAAGTCGATAGCCACACAAAGCAGCCTGCCGTGACCAGGCTGCTGAATAGTTCCAGCGGCCAGCGCCGGGGTTCCGGCAAGCGCTCCAGCAGCAGCGAGACACGGATCAGCCCGCCCTTCTCCAGCACATAGGGCAGGCCCAGAAACGACATCGTGGCCACGGCATAGCCGATATACTCATCGAGGATAAACGTCGAGTGGCCAAACAGCCGCAGCGCAATCTCTAACAGGATGTGGCCGAGCATATAAATAACGAGCAGCACGGCAATGACAGCACCGACCCGATTGAGCAGTTGAGAGATACGCTCGATGATGTTGAGCGCCCTCATTCAGTGCCTCGGAACTCGCTCAGGATCGACTCACCGGCATCGCCGGTCTTCGCAAGCCAGTTCTCGACCACGCCATTGGCGGCGTCCTTGAGCGGCGTCAGCAGCTCGTCTGGAACGGGATCGCTGATCGTCACGTCGTGCTCACCCAGCGTCTGGTAGTTCTCTTCGGTACGCGTTTCCACCGCTGCCCAGTTATGCTGGTCGGTCTGGCTGGCCGCGTCCATGACCGCCTGCTGTTGCGCGTCGGTCAGCGATTCGAACGCATCGCGATTCATGTGCACCATGTTAAGGGGAATGGCGTACTGAACCCCGGCAAAGTAATTCTGGTGCTCCCAGAAGCTGGCGTTGGCTCCCGCTTCGGCGGACGTCAACACCGCCTCGATACCGCCGGTGGCCAGCTGAGGGACAACATCGGCCCAGGACAGGCTGACCGGCGAGGCGCCTACATTTCTAAATGTCTCGGTACCGTTACGGTCAAAAGTGCGAATCTTCAGGTTCTCGAGATCGTCCTGGCTTGCGATCTCGTCTTCAGACCAGATGCCGCTCGGCGGCCAGGGCGAGGCATACAGCAGCACCTGGTTATTATCGGCGAACACTTCTTCGTAATAGGGTTTTGCGATGTCATAAAGCCGCCGAGCATCGGCAACGTCGTCGACAATAAAGGGGAGCGAAGAGAGTAGGAACAGCGAATCGATACCGCTCATGGTGCCCGAGAGCGTATCCGCTATCTCGACGGCACCATCGGCCACGCCATAAAAATGATCGCCGGAATTAAAGCCCAGCGAGCCACCCGTATGCAGCGTGATATCAATATCGCCATCGGTTAATTCGGCAAGCTTATCAATGAAATAGGCGTCGCCCTGAGCATGAATGGAGGAGGCATTATACTCGTTGGAGAAGTCCATACTGACCGACTGGGAATGCGCATAGCCACTGACGAGCAGCGCCCCCAATGCTATCGAAAGCTGCTTACCCACATGAGGGAATTTATTATTTAAATCAGCAGGATGGAACATTATTTCAACCCCTATTTTTGATTGGTATAGGGGTTAAACTACAGCCATTTGGGAACTATTTATGTCCCATAGCGACGCGAACGGACCAGACAACGACACACTGCCCACCCTGTATCGCCTGGGATGACGTTCTAGCGCACCATTAAACCTTATACTAACGTCTAATTAACGACCGCCAAAGAATGGCAGGTACATGGCGGTCGAGTGCAAGAAAGCATTAACGCGGCCGACGATCACCTTCGAGAAAGTTAACCGTGAAGACCGCTTTGCCGTGGGTTTCGAACGACCACTTCATCACCTCGCCAAGCGCCGCCATGACCGCATCAAACTCGCCAAACACCTGGGTGCTCATGCGGTTGGGATGCACTTCAAGGCCGGATGCCTCAAGGCGCTTGACCACTTCTTTGACCGCCGGCTTGAAGTCATCGGCCAGCGGGTAATAGCTCAGCTGTACGGAAAGATACATAACGCCTCCTTACGCCGTGTGTGAAGAACGGTGGCGTGACGCCATTCGCTGCCAGGCCGCCAGTATAGCGCCACGGGTGTCGTCGGGGTGCTCCATGGGAAACATGTGCGTGCCCGGCACGCCGCTGACGGCGATCCCATAGCGTTTCAAGCGCTTGATGCGCGACGGGGTCAACAGGTGCGACTCCTCACCTGCCACGACCTCCAGCGGCACGCTCAGCCGACGCGGCAGGCGCGTCAGGTGATCCGGCAAATGGCGGAATATCTCCACCTCGATACGCGGATCGAACGTGAGCTCGGCGCTGCCGTCCGCCAATACCTGGGTACCTGCTTCAATGTAGTCGTTGAGCGCTTCCGGGGTAAAGCGCCGGAACAGCCCCCGGCGCCTCAAAGAATTCGCCATGGCCTCCCGGCTCGGCCAGACCGCCCGTCGCCCCAGGGTCTTGCCGGCCGGGGTAATGCGGTCGATGAAGCCAAAGCGCTTGGCGGCCTTCATCGCCCAGGCATCGGTGCCTAGCATCAGCGGCGGGTCCAGCATGATCACACCGCTGAAGCGCTCGGGCTGCTTGTCAGCGGCCATGGCCATGAGCGTGCCACCCAGCGAATGGCCGACGCCAAGCAGCGGCGTGTCACTCTCGGGCAGGCGGGTCAGCAGCTCGTCGACCAGATTGGCCCAATTGTGATTGACCGGGTAATCCGGATGGTGGCCCAGGCGCTCGATGGGATGCGGATCAAAGTGCTCGGCCAGCGGCGCCAGCAGGCTGCGATAGCTCAACCCGGGAAAGCCGTTGGCATGGGCAAACACTAAGCGGGGGCGTGGCGCGGTATCGGCAGGCATGGCGAGGCTCGTGGTCAGATTCTTGATCAAGCGGTTAACGGGCTATCTATCATACACCTGTTTTAACTCGCCCCCTGACCAGCGTCAATCTTCCCTGCGGGGTCAGGAGCGAATTAAAACAGCGCCAGCTGTTGCGCTTGCGTATTCTCGGCCAGCCGGTAACCCACTCCCAGCAGACGCACCGGCCGCTCGCCCCGGGCCCAGCCGACGTTAAGCAGGGTTTCGAACTGGACGAGATCCGGCGCGGGGTCGGCGTGTTCCACGGTGGTCTGGGTAAAGTCGTTGAACTTGACCTTCACGATCAGCCCGCGCACCGCCAGCGGCGGGTCAAGCCGGGCGTAGCGACGTTCCAGATCCTCAAGCAGCGTAGGCAGCTCGCGGCGGCAGGCGTCGAGGCTGGGTAAATCCTGGGCGTAGGTTTGCTCGGTGCTGATCGATTTGCGCTCGCGGTGGGTTTTCACCGGGCGCTCATCGCGCCCCCAGCTCAGTTCATGCAGCCGCCGCCCGAAACGGCCAAAGTGTTCGACCAGATCTGTAAGCCTGCGGGCGCGCAAATCGGTGCAGGTGTGGATATCGAGCCCGGCCAGCTTTTCCGCCGTACGCGGGCCGACACCGTGAATTTTCTTCACCGGCAGCTGCTGTACGAAGCCATCCACCTCATCCGGGGTGATCACGCACAGGCCGTCGGGCTTTTTCCAGTCGCTGGCAATCTTGGCCAGAAACTTGTTGGGCGCCACACCGGCCGAGACGGTAATCCCCACTTCGCGGCTGACCCGCTCGCGGATGGCTTCCGCCATGAGCGTAGCGCTGCCGTGGTGCAGGGTGACCTCGGAGACATCCAGAAACGCCTCATCCAGCGACAGCGGCTCGATAAGCTCGGTGACATCGCGGTAGATGGCAAATACCTGCCGGGCGACGGTCTTGTATTTGGCCATGTCGCCGCGAATGATGGTCAAATGCGGGCAGCGCTTGAGCGCCTGGGCCATGGGCATCGCCGAATGAATGCCGAATTCGCGGGCGGGGTAATTGCACGTGGCGACCACCCCGCGCTGCTCGACGCTACCGCCAATGGCAATCGGTATATCGCGCAGCGCCGGATTGTCGCGCATCTCCACCGCCGCGTAAAAACAGTCACAGTCGCAATGAATGATTTTGCGCACTGACTAGCCTTCTACCTGTAAAAAACCACAGTTTATCACAAGCCCTAGCCCTTCATGTGCCGCAAAACGTCCGCAGCACCTGCTCACTATCGATCGCCGGCGCTGCCAGACGGCGCGCTTCCGTTGAGTCATCAAACGGCTGGGTGACCACGCCCAGCAGCGTGTAGAACGGCGCAAAATCGCCGTCGTAGGCGGCATCGATGGCCTCTTGAACGCGGTGGTTGCGGGGGATGATGACCGGATTGCCACGGCGCATGGCCGCAAAGCGCTCATCGTCCTGCCCGGCCACCTGCGCTGCCTGCCACGCCTCCAGCCACGCGGTTAGCGCCTGGGGCTGGGTCGTCAGCGCCAGCAGCGCGTCGCGGCGTTCATCACTTGGCGAGGCGGCGTAGTGGGTAAGCGCATCAAAGGTGGCGGTCATGTCCATCCGGCCCTGGTGCATCTGGCTTTCCAGGCCTTCCATCAGCGCATCCGCGTCGTTGCTTTCCGCCGCAAGGCCCAGCTTATCGGCATGCAGACGGCGCTGTTCGGCGCTGAACACGCCATCAAAGCGGCGAATGGCGTCGGTGGCCTGGGCGACACCCGCATCGCCCTGCTCGTTCAGCAGCGGCAGCAGGGTCTCGGCAAAGCGGGCCAGATTCCACTGGGCAATCCCCGGCTGACTGGCAAAGGCGTAGCGCTTGCCCTGGTCAACCGAGCTATACGCCTTTTGCGGGTCGAACTGCTCCATGAAGGCGCAAGGGCCGTAATCGATGGTTTCCCCGGCAATGCTGCAGTTATCGGTGTTCATCACGCCATGAATGAAGCCGATGCTCATCCAGCGCGCCACCAGCTCGGCCTGGCGGGCGACGACGGCCTCCAGCAGCGCCAGGTAAGGGTCTTGTGCATTGGCTGCCTCGGGGTAGTGGCGCTCGATCGCATGATCCGCCAGCGCCTTGAGCGCCGCTTCATCCCGGCGCACGGCGGCAAACTGGAAGGTGCCTACCCGGATGTGGCTGCTGGCGACACGGGTAAAGACCGCGCCCGGCTCGGGCAGTTGGCGCACCACCCGCTCGCCGCTGGTCACCGCGGCCAGCGCACGCGTGGTGGGGATGCCCATGGCGGCCATGAATTCGCTGACCAGGTATTCGCGCAACACCGGCCCCAGCGGTGAACGGCCATCGCCGCCACGGGAAAACGGCGTGCGCCCGCTGCCTTTCAGCTGCACGTCGCGGCGCTTGCCGTGCTGGTCGACGACTTCACCGAGCAGCAGCGCACGGCCGTCACCCAGCTGCGGCACGAAGTTGCCGAACTGGTGGCCCGCGTAGCCAAGCGCGCGTGGCTTGGCGCTGGGCATCGTCTGATTGCCGCTGAACCACGCGGCCAGGGTCGCCTCATCGGGTATTTCGTCAGCGCCCAGCTCGGCGGCCAGGGGCGCATTGAACGCGATCAGTTCAGGGGTCGCCACGGGAGTGGCCGCGCATTCCACCGACAGCGGTTCAGGCAAGGTGGCATAGCGATGTTCAAATGACAGCACGATTGACTCCGCGTCTATTGGCTTTCGTTGGCTAATACCCTAGCATTTTACTCAAGTAAACGCCGAAGCGAAGCCTCTTCATCATGCCGATTGTCTCAGACCATTACCCCGCCCCGCTTGCGCGGGCGTTTTATAACCGCGACACCCTTGAAGTCGCCCACGACATGCTGGGCTGCTGGCTGGTGCGCGAGCATAACGGCGAGCGGATCGCCGCGCGGATCGTGGAAACCGAGGCCTACTGCGGCGCCGAGGATTCCGCCTGCCACGCCCACCGGCGCCGCTCGCCACGCACCGAAGCCATGTTCGGGCCGCCAGGCCACGCCTACGTGTACCTGGTGTATGGCATGCACTGGCTGTTGAACGTGGTCACCGAACCGGAGGATTCGCCCTGCGCGGTATTGATTCGCGCCGTGGAGCCGACGATCAACGAAGCGGCAATGCGCGCCACCCGCCAGGCAACGGGTAAACAGCTAAGCAACGGCCCTGGCAAGCTTACCCGCGCCCTGGGCATCGACAAAGCGCTATACGGGCATGACATGACTCAGGGCAACCGGCTGTGGATAAGCCACTCCGCAACGGATGAAGGGCTTACCACCGGGCCGATTGCCACGGGCCCACGGGTGGGGATTGATTATGCCAAGCCGGAGCACCGCGACTCCCCCTGGCGGCTTTGGCTGAAGGATAATCCGTGGGTATCGAAGGCCCGCTAGTGGTCTTGAAGGCAACGTACCGCCTGCTCCAGCACCGGCGTTAGCGGCGCACGCCACTGGCGGGTCAACAGCGCATCGGCGCGGGTGACGCCCAACGACAGTGAGGCCACCGGCAGCCCCATGGCATGGGCCTCGCGGCAGAAGCGGTAGCCGGAATAGACCATCAGTGACGTCCCCACGGCCAGCACCGCCTGCGCGCTTTGCAAGCCTGTCTGGGCAGCGAGCCGTCTTGCCGGCGGAACCACGTCGCCGTAATACACCACGTCCGGCTTGAGGATGCCGCCGCAGCGGGGGCAGTCGAACACCGTAAACCCGGAGAAGTCGGTTTCCAGATCGGCGTCGCCATCCGGGGCATGGCCCGCATCAAGCGCGGCAAAACGTGGATTCAGCTGCGCCATTTCGCTGTGCATGGCGTGGCGCATCATGTGGTAGCCGCACCCCATACAGCTGACGGTATCGGCCCGGCCGTGCAGGTCGATGACCTTTCTGGAGCCCGCCCGCTGGTGCAGGCGGTCGACGTTCTGGGTGACCAGCATCTCCACAAAGCCCATGTGCTCGAGCGCCGCCAGCGCCCGATGCGCCCCGCTGACCTGCGCTTCGCGCAGTGCCTTGAAGCCCACCAGGGCGCGCGCCCAGTAGCGCTGGCGCACCGCATGCGAGCCCATGAAGTCACCGTGCTGAACCGGCGGCGAGCGTTTCCACTGGCCTTGCGCATCGCGATAGTCGGGGATGCCGCTGTCGGTACTCACGCCCGCACCGGTGAGTATCCACAGCTTGGGGTGGCGGGCAATGAAGTCCGCCAGCTCAGCGCCCGCTTGGGCGACGCTTTGAGTCATTTCCACGGCCTGCGTCAAATGTTCACCTCTAGGCAATCCTGCACTCTGTCGACGATACTGTATGACAACGACGACGCCTACTGTGTGTCGGGCATTTCATCCAAGGAGCGTGCTATGCAAGGGTCTCATCAACAGTCGCAGCAGCATGATGTCATTATTGTCGGCGGCGGCATGGTCGGCGCGGCACTGGCGGCCCGCCTGGGCAACGCCGGCAAGTCAGTCGGGCTGATCGAGCAAGGCGATGCGCCCGCCCCGCCCGAGGGTGACTACGACCTGCGCATTTCATCGCTCAACGCGCGTTCGCTGGCCTTTATCAATGCCAGCGGCACGCAGCTGCCCGAGGAACGCAGCTGCCCTTTCCGCCACATCGATGTGGCCAATCAGGATGGCACCGGCCACTCGCTGTTTTCTGCCGCCGACAGCGACATGGACGACTTCGGCGTCTTTGTCGAAAACCGTACGCTGCAGTATGCGCTCTGGCAGCGCCTGGCCGACCTGCCCGGCGTGACCTGCTATACCCAGTGCGCGCCGATCAGCACCCTGGCCAGCGGCGATATGCGCCTGGTCGAGCTGGACAACGGCAAGACCCTCAGCGCGCCGCTTGTCGTCGGGGCCGACGGCGCCCGCTCCACCCTGCGTGAGCTGGCCGGCATCAGCGTGACCCACTACGACTACCACCAGCGGGCGATGATCATTAACGTGGAAACTGAGCTGCCCCAGCAGGATGTCAGCTGGCAGGTGTTCACCCCCACCGGCCCGATTGCCATGCTGCCGCTGCCCGGCCAGCGCGCTTCCCTGGTGTGGTACGACAGCGACGACGCCACCAAGGCCCGCGAACAGCTGGACGACGACGCGCTCAAGGCCGCCATCGAAGAAGCGTTTCCCAAACGGCTGGGCAAGCTCACCCGGGTCGTCGCCCGGGCCAGCTTCCCCATCAAGCGCCAGCACGCCAAGCGCTACATCGGCAAACGCCTGGCGCTGATCGGCGACGCCGCCCACGTGGTGCACCCGCTGGCAGGGCAAGGGCTGAACATCGGCCTCCACGACGCCGACACCCTGGCCGAGCTAATCATCCACGGCCGTGACCCCGGCGACCATATCAACCTGCACCGCTTCGAGGTCCAGCGCCGCCTGGCCAACCAGGCGATGATCGCCGCCACCGACAGCTTCCACCACCTGTTCACCGGCGCCAGGCCGATGCGCCAGTTGGGCGATCTCAGCCTGCACATTGCCGAACGCATACCGTTCGCCAAACGCATCATGATGCAGCAGGCCAACGGGCTGAATCCGTTTAAACGGCGCTAGTGTGCTGACAGCAACTCATGTTCAGCTTACTGTACAAGTCAGGCACTTAAGCCTAGACTTGTACGGTCAGCTGTACAGTGGAAGGTTTCATGAAAATTGTATCGTTCACGGAAGCTAGAAATGGCCTGAAAGCGGTATTGGACGGCGTGATTAATGATGCCGATACCACGGTTATTACGCGTCGGGATTCAGAAGATGCTGTCGTGATGTCGTTAGATTATTACAACAGCCTGATGGAAACGGTGCACTTGCTGCGTTCGCCCGCCAACGCAGAGCACCTCAATCGCTCCATTGAGCAGTTTAAATCAGGGCAAACAACGCAAAGAGATTTGGAGGATGAGTAGTCGTCTACTGTCGTGGACAGACGAGGCGTGGAACGACTATGTGTACTGGCAAACGCAGGACAAAAAGACCCTCAAGCGGATCCATAAACTTATCAACGATGCAAAACGCTCCCCTTTCGAGGGGTTGGGCAAGCCGGAACCTCTGAAGGAAAACCTGGCTGGCTTCTGGTCTCGTCGAATCGACGACACGAATCGCTTGGTGTACGCCGCTGACGAGCGCTCCATTACGATTATTTCGTGTCGTTATCACTACTAGTGTCAGGCTGACATGAAGCGCGTAACCGCCCACCAACTAGCTCAAAGGCGCACTTAAACGAGTCAGGCCCCATGTGATGGACTGCTAGCGCCATATTGATTTCACCTGAGCGTTAGCGGCTAGCGTTTTCCTCGGCCACCTGACGAAGTGCATCGACAAGCACCTCGGCGGGCTGGGCACCCGAAATCAGGTAGCGCCCTTCGAGAATGAATCCTGGGACCGCGCTCACGCCTGCCTCCATGAATCGCTGTTCTGCCGCGCGAACTTCGTCCGCGTACTGATCAGACCGAGCGATGGCCTCGGCGACGTCACCGTCGAGCCCAACCTCGATAGCCTTCTCCCGCAGAACAGTGGGATCTGAAGGGTTTTTCGCCTCACCGAAGTAGGCATCGAACAGTGCCAACTGCAGGGGCGTCTCTAGGTTCTGCGTTGCGGCCCACGCCAGCACTCGGTGAGAAGCGAAGGTATTGTTCGCCCGACGCTCCTGGGCGCCACGAAAATTCAGCCCAAGTTCTTCGGCCACCGCCATAATCTCGCTCTGGGATTGCGCCATGCTGGCAGCATCCTTGCCGTACTTGCGGCATAAGTGCTCCAGAATCGGCTCGCCCTCGGGCGGCATGTCCGGGTTGAGCTCGAAGGGCTGCCAGTGGAGCTCAACGTCTATCTCGCCATCCAGTATCTCCAACGCTTGCTCAAAGCGCCGGTAACCGATCGCACACCACGGGCATGCGACATCGGACACCAGGTCGATTCTTACCTTTTGCATTTTGTTTATCCCTTCGACATACCCCAAAATTCGATCAAACTAAATAAAGCATATCACGTGTATATAGTGCGTAACGGCAGTACTGATAAGGAGACAGCCATGGCAAATGCAGCGTTAGCGTTAAGCTTCCTATTACTTATCAGCGGTTGTGCTCACGATAGCTATACCGAAACTTCCGGCGTGACCGACTCAAGCACGTCAGCCGAACAAAGCGCGCCCCACCACCAGATGACCGACCAGTGGGTCGGCCGATGGACTAGCGTAGAAGGGTTATTCCTGGAAATCAGCAAGGACAAGTCGGCAGGCCCTGGCCATTATCTCCTTCACATGCGCTACGGCCTGGATGCCGATCAAATCGGCACTTTCGAAGGGCAAGCCACCGCCGAGGGCATTCGCTTCAACCGCGGGGATGGCCCACAGATGCTTCGTGCGGGCGACGGCGAAGCCACCGGTATGAAGTGGCTAATGGAAAAAGAAGACTGCCTGGTAGTCGCAACAGGTGAAGGCTATTGCCGCGACTGACCTGCCCGCAAAACTCTCAAGGGCGGCGCGATGCAATTGATTATTCGCCCGCCACTTCATACAAGCGGCCCGTTTTATCCAAGGTGAATTCAAGAAAATCCTGCGCCAAATAAAGCGCACCCGAATAGACGCTCAGGGCTTCTTTGCGGATGTCCTCAATGGAAGGCAACGCATGGGGGTTGGGCTGGTAACGGGGGCTGAAGTGCGTCAGCACCAGATTGGGGAGCTTTACCAATTCGGCAAACGCGGCGACATGCCTGGCATAGCTATGCCCTACATCACCGGCCTTCTCGGCCATGGCCTCTGTGTAGGTGGCTTCATGCACCAGCACGTGTGCCTCCGCGCAAGCCTCTGTCAACAAGTCAGGCTGATCATTATCCCCGGCGATCACCACCTTCCTGGGCTTGTGTTTGGAAATCAGGAAGTCACGGCTTTTTAACCGCTCGCCCGCAAATTCAATATCCCTCCCTTGCTTCAACTGCCCCCACAATGGCCCTCTGGGAATCCCCTGTTGCGCCAGCTTATCGACGTCCAGGGCAGCGTCCACCTTCCTCTCTGTAAACCCATAGGCATAGGACGGGGCTCGGTGTGAAAGCCTGAAAGTGGCAACCGCCACGCTCTCAAACTCAACGCTGGGCAGGTCATCGGAATCGACAAATTCCAAATCGAAGGGCAACGATAGCTGGGTGGCCTCACAGGTGGCGTCTAGCCATGCCTTGATGCCTGCGGGCGCCACAAGGGTCAGCGGCACTTCCCGGCCGTTCATGGCCGCACTCGCCAGTAGGCCTGGCAAGCCATAGCAGTGGTCGCCGTGCACGTGGGTAATCAATATGGCTTTCAATGAATTAAGCGACAGTTTCGTGTGCAAGACCTGATGCTGAGTGCCCTCACCACAATCGATCAGGTACCAGCCCTTCCCCTTGCTCTCGAGTAACGCGACCCCGGAGACGTTTCTGCTTTTTGTTGGTACACCTGCGGAAGTGCCGAGGAAGAGTAAGTTCATAGGTTGTTGGTGATCTCTCTAGAGTTCAGGAGTAGCTTTCGTTAAGCGGCTTCAAAATCCAAAGGGTGAAGATCGTCCAAATTAAGTGTGCCGCGAGCCATCCATAGGTCGTACATATCCTGCATTGCCAGCCAGCTTTCTGGGGTGCGCCCGAGAACCTTCGACAGACGTAAAGACATTTCAGGGCTGATACCGCTATTCCCTTTGAGCAATCGTGACAGCGTAGAGGGTGAGACGCCTAAACTGGAAGCCAATTGGCGAGAACTGATACCAAAAGGTTCCAGGTATACCTCCCGAATGAATTCACCAGGATGCGGCGGGTTATGCATCGTCATCAGTGATAATCCTCATAATCAAGAATGTAAGCGTTGCCGTCTCGAAATTCGAACGTCATGCGCCAATTTCCGTTAACCCGAATCGACCACCGTCCTTTGTCTTTACCCTTCAAGGGATGAAGCCGAAAACCGGGAATATCCATGTCTTCCACCGATGTGGCGGTATCCAGAGCAGCTAGCTGCATACGCAGTTTCCCGGCGTGGTCAGGCTTTATGTAGTGGAGGCGCAGCTGCGACGAATAAGGTTGTCGCATTGCCTGCGCTGGTTAAGAGGCGATCTGCTTGTACATAACATCGACCTTGACTCCCTTATATTCGCACCTTTCCAGGTGGCGCCACCCGAGCTTCTCATAAAGTTTCGAGGCGAACTCGGTGTAGAGGTACCAGGTATCAGCATTGGAGCGAATTGCCTCATCTTCGCATCGAGAGATCAATTCCGTTGCTATTCCGTGATGCCGGAAAGACTCTTTGACATAAACGGCAGCCAGCCAAGGGGATAAATCCGGTTTTGTGTCCATATCGTTCTGTACTAGCGCAGCCGAACCAACAAGCTGCCTTCCTGACATTGCAATAAAAATTGAAGGAATACTCTCTCGTTCTGCAGCATCAGAGATTGCTTCGGCTCGCCCTTGCAAAGTCAGCGACGGGTTCAAGTGCTTCCACTCCGCATGGTGAAGCTCCGCCAACTCAGCAATGAATTCCCTTTTATCTGCTAGAGGAACGATTTCCACAGTCTTTGCCTCTCAACGCAGAGCGCACCGATAGCCTTACAGAGCGGAGCGGCTTAAAAGCCATCCGCGTGACGCGACGGGTTATGTAGTTTTTAAGCCTGAGCAAAATCCAAAATTTCCTTCGCTAATTCATCAGGCCTTTCTTCAATGACAAGGTGGCCCGCATTATCAATCACACGAAGAGCCGATCCCGGAATCATGCCATGGAGCTCTTCCCCACGCTCCAGAGGTATCCAGCTATCCTCCCGCCCCCAAAGAATCAAGGTAGGTGTCGTAATCGTAGGATAAAGAGACTGAACCTCGTCAGTATATTTGGAGTCTGCTTGAGCCATCTGACGATAGAAAGCCGTCTTACCTTGCTCGCCAGTCCACGGCGAAACGATTCCTTCCAGTGTTGCCTCATCAAGTGGCTTGAAGGCAGCCGTTTGCACATAGGTCCGAACCACAGCTTCGTGAATATAGTCTGGCAGCCCTGAAAAAGCGGCTTCATGCCTATTCACATGGCGGAAAAAAGGTGAGCCCCAAGGAGAGACTGCAACCGGGTCAATCAGAATAATCTTTTTAAAAGACCGCTCATTGAGAAGGTGAGCTCGAAGAGCTGTAGCGCCGCCAAAGTCGTGACCGACAACAATCGGATCATCCAATTCCCAATGGGTTAGCAACCCATCCAAAACCTCATTCTGCACGCCCAACGAAACATCGCCTTCCGTCGTACACGACTGACCATAGCCCAGCAAGTCAAAAAAGTAGACCGTGTACTCTTCGGACAGTTTTCGAATTAAATGTCGCAGATTGAACGATGACCAGGGCGTTCCGTGAACCAAAACCATTGGCGGGCCTTCGCCTAACCAGCCATAACGAACTTCGCGCCCTTGATAATCATAAGAATTTGAAAGCTCCCATCTGCTCATTGCTCGAACTCCTTTTTGTAAATAACGCCCGCAAATCACCTACGCCAAGAAAGCAGAGCGAAGCGGCGCTTTTTGCCTTCGAGTGCAACGCGTCTAAGACGCTTCGATCAAAGAACGTAGGGCGATTATTGGCACCGATGTTCCGATACTTTTCGATATCCGCACGGAGAACCTCATGAGCAAAAGAGACGGGCTCCGGCCGAGGCAACAGCCCCGCCGCTAACCGTTCCTTAATTATCTTCCGGGCAGACTCAGGTGCGAAACTATATCCACGCTCCGATAGAGAGGAAAGAAGTGTGGTTTTGCCGCCGCCTGGGCCACCGGTGACTACAAATCGATAGTTCATTTAATCCTTCCAATACGCACCGACCTGCATCCCACCGCCGACGACGGCAGTTGCCAGATTGCTGAATATCACGCTCTTTATCTCCCTGAACTTCCATGTCAGGGCAATAGCAAACGTCAGCACCAGGTTGTGGGAAGCTTCACCGATTCGGCAAAAGTGGCGATTTGCCTGGCGTCGCTATGCCCTACGTCATTTCATTTCTTTACTACCAATTTCAGCGTCGAGACTTTGTATCTGCAAGACAATCTCGAGGAGTTTTTTCCCCGAAGTAGTTAAGGAATATTCCGTGCGGGGCGGGACCTCGGGATAACTATGTTTTTCGAGAAGCCCATAGGCAGTAAGTTTGCGAAGTCTCTCGGACAGGACTTTAGTGGATATACCCTGAATATGCCTCTCGAGTGCCCCAGGCCGGTTGATACCGCTTCCTACCGAGAGTAATACTGATACCGACCACTTGCAGCCGACTACATCTTCGAGCTTTCGGTACGTACTTGATGTGTGAGCGCTACTTTTTTTCTCTATATTTTTCATAAAATTACACCATAAAGTGCCTACCAAACCTCCTGGTTCCTGCTTTTTTCCTGTCGGATGAGGCACTACTTTTTAAGGGTGCGCACAACACCAGCTTAACCAAAACCAGGAGCAAAATCATGACTGCAAAAGCTACCTTTTACCATGCCGGATGCCCAGTATGCGTGGCTGCTGAGGACAATGTGGCAAAGGCAATTGATCGGTCTCTCTACGAAGTAGAAGCTGTCCATCTTGGCAACGAAAAATCACGAATTGCCGAGGCCGAAACTGCTGGCGTTAAGTCGGTACCAGCGCTGGTTCTGGACGGTACGCCGTTCCATATCAATTTCGGCGCGAGCCTTTCCGACCTGAAATAGCGAGTGCAATACCTGCAGCGCCTCAGCTTCTAGTGGGGCGCTGCTCATAAAGAAAAGCATCTGTTTTACTTATTCTTATTAGCCATTGTTCGCATCCTGAATTCAAACATTAAGCGCAGCACCTACGGTTATTCTATGAATCCAAAACCTTCCGCTTGACGCAATATTTTTTGTCCGCATTAATGCTTTCATAAAACGACGAAGAGGCTCGCTGTGCATGACGGCATATGATATCTAGTGCACTTGTAAAGAAAAACTTACCACTTGTAGACTCCCCAACAGCAAATAATCCGTGCTCATGCGTCATGTCACTACGTATAACTTGATAGGTATTGCCATCAACTTCTAAGCCACCATGTGGGTGTGATGCAATCAACCCTTGTGCTTCGAGGTTAACCATAAGATTTGAATTAGACTTTGAGAAAGACTTAGGGCTCCCTGTTGCTAAAACAGCAAAGTCATAAACTTCCCCCGACTGTTTTTCGGTGGATAGCACAGGATTACCGTTACATGTTTTTTCAACACTAACGTCCCCCGACTTGAATTCAAGTGACCCGTCTTCAAGGTAGTCCTTTATTTTCACAGCATTTTCACGAGGAATTGAAACGCGGTATGAGAGAAACATACTTAAATAAAGATCCCGGAAAATATCTTTTTCATCATCAGCGATCATACCCCAAAGATCGTCAATGATCGCATTGGTTGCGTATAGCACTGCCTGCCACCCCCTTGGTCCTTCAGCCAATGCGATCTCTTCGGAGAGAAAATCATTTAAATTGTCTATAGGTGATGGTAAAACCAATGGTTCACTTGGGTGATCTGGATTGTCAGAAAAATAGTGGTCAAGATCATCCTTAACCAGCTTAACCACATCCTTTATCGAAAGTTCCCCCCCTTTTTGGCGTAACCGCATAATGTTGTCTGGTGACAATTTCCTCGGTGTAAATCTCCCTTGTGTTCCACGAACAGATGGAAAAAAACCACTGCGAGAGTACATGGTTATTCTTCCAGTATGACCAGTTTCCTTCAGCGCTATGACCGTATCTATAGCACTTAATCTCGATCCAATAATTGCAACTTCTTTTTCTTTATCAATCCAACTTGTAAGTTTCGAAACTGGGTAAGGATTACTAATGATGCCTGCATCCATTTTTGGCGTATCTCTTGGAGCATTCTCCAATGTGCCGCACATCAGAAACACATAGTCGGCGCGAACTCTAATACTACATACAGTTTGGACAATATACCCCTCTCTTTTTTTCTTAACATCCATCACTTCTGCATTTACAGGGACGACCTTTATCCCATTTTTAACTGCTTTTCTCACAGTATGAGAGAAAGAATGTTGCAGATATTGACCGAATAGCGGGCGGGGTGCATACGAGTCACGACTCGCGTCAAAATTTGGATATTTCCATTGCCAATATTCTGGATGATTGTGAAGCCAGTCGTAGAAATCTCCTTTTTTCTCAGGGTAAATCGTTATAAAGCCTGTTTTAGTGTTAAGCAGGTTACTTGCCAAGTCATCGTTATATGCAGAACCAGGCCCAAAAGCAGGGTTCTTCTCTACTACATAAACGGTATAGCTTGATTCCTCGCCTCCATTCATTTTTTCCATAAGTCCGTCAAGGAAGGAGATAGAGGCCGCTCCTCCTCCGACGATACAGATTACTTGTTCCATTAGATACTCCCAGCGTATGCATTCATCACAGAAAGTTCGCTGCTGATTTCGAAATCAGCATCAGTTAATTTTCTAATGTCAGTCGGTTTCAAACCTTCAAAAATTTCTGTAAGAATTAACCCGTTCGAATCTATCTCGAAAACAGCTCTATCTGTAATTATCTTAATTTTTGAAGCATTAGAGTATGATGGATCAAATGTAACCTGATCTAGGTGCTCTACTATCTTCGCTAGGCTATTGGCATTTCTGCACCCGGATGGAGTTGCTACCAAAGTTCCGCAAAAAATAATTTCTTTTGCTGATGCGGTTATATTTATAAATCCACCAGCCCCAGGTCTTCGGTCTTGAAATCTACTTACATTAACACGGCCCTTCGCGTCTATCTGAGCAAATCCTAAAAACGCTTTATCAATTCCTCCGCCATCATAAAAAGTGAACAGTTGTGCCTGATCAATAATCGCGTCAGGGTTTATTGATGCTCCAAAAGAATTACCGAAAAGCGGACTGCCGCCTACAACTCCTGACTCGATGGTTAATGTGTAAGAAGCTCGTTGATCCTCGGACATTGACCTTCCGATTTCAGCAGGAATTCCGATACCAAAGTTTATTACCCTTTTTTGGTAAGGACCCACTGGAAGTTCTTCAAGTGTTCTATTGACTATACGGATTCGACCTAGGTCTTCTTTATATTCTATATCCTCGACTTCCGGACACCCCTCGTGGCCATATGTAAATGGGTGATCAACTCCCTTGGAGGTAACTACTGCGTCTACTAAATGTCCAGGTATATCGACTTCATGTATATTGATCTTGCCATGCTGTATAGCTTCTACTTGGACGAGTACAATACCATTTGAGTTACGTGCCGCTTGAGCTTGTGCGAGAGCATCCATTTTTGATGCTTCGCTTCTCATTGAGATGTTCCCAAAGCGATCAGAAACCGTCCCCCTTATTAGTGCTACATCGACCTTCTGTGAAGGGTAGAAAAGATACTCTTTCCCTTTTAAGCCAATAACCTCAACCAGCGGTTTTGTTTTATTTAGGTCAAATACCCCCCCTTCAAAACGCGGGTCTACGAAAGTATTTAACCCCACCTTGGTGATAACTCCTGGCCCGCCTTCAGCAATAGTTGTGAACAGCTTGCTCACCACCCCTTGGGGCCAATTATGTGCAGAAATCTCTCCTGATTCACCCATAGCACTTAGCTTAGGACATAGGTTCCAGTAACCTCCTACTGCACTTTCAATTAGTCCAGAGTGAGCAAGTCGATCTAAACCACGGCCATTATTATCTCCAGCACCAGAAGCAAACAGTAGTTTTAACGACCTTGGTTTGCCATGCTTTAAGAAACTTTCTTCGATGGCTTTAGTTAAAAGGTCCGGATGGCCGCAGCTTCCAAAGCCTCCGGGGGCAATAGCTGCCCCTGACGGTATCATGCTGATTGCTTGAGACGGGGTCACGCTTTCCATAGGTATCATTCCGCTCTGTTCATGTCAGCTGCTTTACTGGTATATCCCGCATGGCCAATATTACGCATCCGGTATTAGAGCGCATACTATGGGTAGTCCCTGGCGCTCTAATTATCAAACTTCCTGGGGTATTAATTTCCCCATTTTCGATATACTCGCCTTGTAGGACTAATACCATTTCATAGCCGCGGTGAAGATGAAGAGGAACAAATGCCCCGGGTAGATATTTGATCAAAGCAGCATCTGAACCGGTAGGGTTATCCTTTTTGTTGTCGAATAAAATATGGATAAAGACATTGTTCCTGAGACCCGGCTCCATTTGCTCAAATTCTATATCGGGCAATTCGACATTACTCATAACCAACTTTAATATTTTATCTTTCGCTTCTGGATGATCGGAAAACCTTTCCATAGCTTTTAGCGTATCCATAGATCAAACCCTTCAATTATCCGTATAATTTTATTTTAGATTACTAGCTAATCCATTTTCTTCTTCCGGACTGTGTCAACCCGTTGTAGCCCCAGAACTCAGCCGGCACTTGAGTAACCGAAATATAATTAGTATAAGCCAGGTCGCCATAGAACTGCTTCATTGTTTCGTAAGCTTCACGAACCCATGTGCTGACCTCCTCGTGAGAGTTGGTATCCTCTGTTATCTTTATATCCATATCAAAGGTTGGACTTTTAGGACACAAAGCCGCTCCAGAAACAAACCAATTGCTGGGCTCGATTTCCATAATTTTCACTACAACTAATTCACGATCCTTCTTCAAAACTCTCGCTGTGCTTTCTGTCAGCCGTTCGGTGATGGCGTGATATTTATTGGCATTAAGGGACCCTGCATATCCCTCCCCATTTTCATTAGCAAGATTACATACAGAAACTGTAATAATTGGCATCTCTTCCTCTCATACCCAGTAATTGGGCCATTGCTTAGTTTGGCCTAAGTTGTTGATCATTAGAGCGATTAAAACCAGCACCACTGAACCTGCTAGAACAGGCGTAGCGAGGAAGGACCAGTCGCTGACACCCGCTGTAATCACAACCAACGGGTTTGCCCCAGCCGGGGGATGCACTGCCCGGAAAAACTGCATCAAAGCTATGGCAAGTCCTACACCAATTGCCATTTGCCAGATTCCCGCCCCAAAGGTGTTCATCATCAGTAATCCCACTGCAGCGGCAATTATGTGACCCCCGATGACGTTTCTTGGCTGTGCTAGCGGAGCCCCTGGCGCCGCGAAGAGAAGGACGCACGTTGCGCCAAAAGGCGCCATCAGGAAAGGCACCCCCGCAAGCTGTGTCAGCAGTGCCACTGCCCCGATGCCTGCGACTCCACCAACCAAGCCTGTTAGAATTTGAATCGCATCAGGGCGGGCCGGAGCCACACCCGCACCTTTAATTTTGTGAAGCATATTCCACCTCTGTGCCAAAATGTACAGACAGGTCTGTACACTAAATCATAGCTGGCCTCTCTGCAATGCCAGTTACAACTATTAATCAACACCTTTGCGATAGGTTATAACTATGAAAAAACGTGACGATATCCTTTACACAGCCCTTCGGCTGTTCAATGAAAATGGGTATCATGCTGTAGGAGTGGATAGGATTCGTGACGAAGCTCATGTCTCCAAAATGACGTTATACAAGCATTTTGCGAATAAGGATAAACTTGTTGAAGAGGTCCTGAAGCTTCGTCATGTGACATTTAAAGAATCTCTCGAGAATGAGATTTCAAAAGCGGAAGACCCTTTAGATAAAATCAACGCTTTTATTAATTGGCACATCCGATGGTTTTTTTCTAATGACTTTCATGGGTGTATGTTTATTAAAGCGACTGGTGAGTTTCACGACACTGCTAATTTTTTGTCAGTCTCACAAGATCACAAGGAATGGCTGACTAACCTATTGGAAGATCTTCTTAAAGCTGCAAATGTCTCGCAGCCAGAATCCTGTGCCCAGCTTTTCGAGATAACCCTTGATGGGATGATCGTTAATGTCTCTATTTTCCAATCTTTTGAGAGAATTCAAGCTGCTTGGTACAAGCTCTGCGACGCCGTAAATCTCCCTCGTTTAACATTGGAGAAGCCCATGTAGTGGTGACATCACCCCCTGATAGAGCAGCGCTACACTTTAGAGTCCGATCCATAGGTAAGGAGATTGGATATGAATAAGCGTTTCAGCGAAGAACAGGTCATCGGTTTCCTGGGCGAAGCAGAAGCAGGATTGCCCATCAAGGAGCTTTGCCTTCTGCATGGCTTCTCGGAGGCAAGCAACTATTTATGGCGCAGCGAGTTTGGCGGAATGAGCGTGCCAGATGCGAAACAGCTAAAAGAACTCGAAGCCGAAAATACTCGTTTGGAAAAGCTGCTCGCTGAGTCGCTAGTGGAGATTGAGGTCACTCGCGAGGCGCTGAGAAAAAAGTGGTGAGTGCCCCTGCACGCCGAGACGTGATGCGCTTTATGGTGTCACGTGGCCTGAGTAAGCGCCGAGCGCTCCGTGTCATCCGCATGAGTGCCAGTGCATTGCGCTACCAATCGGCCCCTGACCGCAATGAGGCATTGCGTGAACGCATCGTCGCTATGGCGCTAGCATGATCTACCTGAAACTGCGTCAAGCCGGTGAACAGGTCAATCATAAGCGCATCGAACACCTTTACTCGGTGGCTCAGTTGCAGGTAAAACGCCGCAAGCGCAAGAAGGTTCCCACGTTGTGGAGCTGTACCGATTCGGCAAATGCAGCGAACTGCCTAGCGTAGCTATCAGCCTTCTCGGCCATGGCTTCGGTGTAGGTAGCTTCATGCACCAGCACGTGTGCAAGACCTGATGCTGACACAATAGATCAGATACCAGCCTTTCCCCTTGCTCTCGCGCAACGCGACCCCAGCGACGTTTCTGCTTTTTTGTGGGCACACCGGCGGAGGTGCCGAGGAAGAGTAAGTTCATAGTTTGCTCGTGATCTCTCTTGCAACCTCATTGGCCGTTGCACTCATAAACAATAAGTCATCCGTGGATTCTGACTCGATGATGGAGAAGCCAAGGCTTGAATATAAAGAACGAGCGGCAGGGTTGTCCCGATAGACGCGCAGCGTCACTGTCGACGCACCTGTTGATTGTCTCGTCTGTGCTATCAGCTTTTCACACAACAAGCGACCAGCGCCCTTTCCTCTTGCCTCAGGCGAAATAATAATCCTGCCGATATGCACAGTGCCCTGCTTCCCAGGCCAGAACTGGCCAAAACCAATGCAGTGGTTATCGATATCGGATAAACAATAGCTAGAGCACCCTTCAACGGCGAGTAGCTCAGGCAAATTGGCTGCAGCAAAAGGAAACGGCACGGATGGCCCCGCCCAGCGAGAACAGGCTTTCTTATCGCTGATCCAAGCCGCGATAGCCTTATAATCCGCTTTTCCTGGTGTTCGTAGAGTTTTTTTGCATATGTCTAACGCCAGCCACCTTGCGTGGCTGCGTAATGAAGGCGAAGCCGCAATGCTGTGTGCGTTGCGTGCTTGGCTTTGTTATGCACATTAGCGGGTTAAAAGGAACCATTAAAACAATGCAGGCTGTGGCTTTTTACCGCTGCCCGAGCTCGTAGCGATGACTGTCTCGATAGGTTTATCTAACAACACGAAGTCGGGAATACCAAGTGGAGGCACCGTCTTCAGCGCACTATCAGTATCACCTTTGAGTTTCTCCCTTAGTTCCATCAAAAGTCTGCCTAGTACATTCTGCCCGACCAATATATCGCCAGCTTCGTCTCCTAGCTTGGCTCCCCAAAAGTCGTCCTTGCGTGATTGCTCGACGATTGGCTGATCAAAAGTTGCTAGCAGCAGTCGACCAAATTCTTCATAGTTCTGCGCGAGCTTCACGCGCAGACACCAGCGCATGACTTTGTGTCTAACCTCGTCCCAATCCGACCTTGAGTCTTTGCGATGCGGTTTGCTCTTCATCTTAGCGGTCATCGGACTGTGCTGCCCGATGATTAGCCGCTGAATTTCCGGCATGTGAGGGAAACGGCAGGCCTGATATAGGGCCTCAGTCGTCAGGATTCGGACGCCGTTGATCTGCAAGGGGTAGCCCGACGCCATGTTGGATAAACCACCAAAAGCTTCCCTCGTCTTATAGACAACGACAACCTCACTGCGGACATATGTCCGCAAGAGACTTTTCTCAGGTTGATCTATGCTAGAACGTGAGGTCATCGAAGATGTTCCTTGCGGAGGAATAGCCCTCACGCTCTAACAGCGGATACCAGTGCAAGGCTCCCGAGGTAGCGTCTGGATTTCCCCACCACATTGCGAGTGGACAATTATTCGGGCAATTCCGGTAGGTGGCGATCATTGAGCCGAAACCCACGCCGAACGGGCTGAAGCCGAGAGGACGCATAGACTGCTTCGGGTTCTCGCTCTTCGCCCTGATCTTGGCTCCAGCGATGAGGAACTCGCTCTCCAAGACTTGACGGCCCGCTTCAGAGGAGAAAGGTTCGATAGCTGCTGCACTCGGCTGTCGAGGCTCGAAAGGGAACCTCGTAGGCAGAGCCATGTAGTCCTGAACCTCAGCCACATCTGGGACTTCTGTAGGCCAAAGTACTCCTGAACGGTTCTTGTACCACTTTCGGTTCTCAATCTCGAGTGCACGCCAATACTTGATGGAGATATTCTTTCCCGACTCCGCGATCACGTCCTTGAGCCTCCTATCGACCAGATACCACCAGCCCCCCGAGTGAAGAGCAGCGACGATGACATGGACCGAGACCGTTCGAGGCGAGTCATTGATAATCCACGACTCAAGGTCATTCCCCACGCGGTTGCCACTAAACATCACGTCATCAAGATAGATGAAGTCGCCGCCATCTTCTCCGCAATCATCTATGTCGAGACCACATTCGTCTTTAAGGCACTTCGAGAAGAGCCTCAGCATCTCATTCTGACTCTTCCCGTTCTGCTGAATGCTCAAGAAATTCGCAGACGACCAGTACACGGCGGGGTTGGCACCAGCCAGCTCAGAGTTGGTCACGAGGGCGCGGAGGAAGTCCTTCACCTCCTTGCGTGTAAAGAAGGTCTGCTTGATGACGTGTTCAAACTCGCGCAGGAATGGCAGCTGCTGGGAGGGCGTGAACTGATGAAGCCAACGGTCGACATGCTGCGGCGTCGGTTCGGGGAGGTCACCTTTTCTATAAGTCCTAATCTCTTTCGCGACGGAAACGAGCAGATCATCACGTTCGCTCATCTAGCATTCTCCTGCCAATTGCCGAATCTCAAAGCGCTTTGTATTTATACCAAAATTCAACCCAATAATAGGCGACAGGTGCACGTAATTGGCATACCCGACAATCTGAATTTATTAACGATCATTTGAAATCTTTCTGATTTTAAACCTTGCTAAGAGCATACTTTGCGCACCCAACACAACATGCCAGCACTCCCTCACTGTCAGGCTAGAAAAGAAAAACAAAAAAAACGAAATCAAGACATAAAGATAATGATTAGAGCAGGTTGGCCACACCATATCGAAAACGCCAAGACCGGCTACCGCCCACAGCACCAGAGTAAGCAATATTAGAAGAATGGCAGCCTGAAAAGTGTACACATACTCTAAATAACCGCCATCTCGAAACGAAGACATATTTTCTATTTCAGTGCTTTGAAGCAATGCTTGTGCGTTTCCGCCCCAAGCGAAGGACAGCCCAATAAAAATCCCTGCTACTGGCAAAAGTAAAGTAACCGCCGCTTCTTTTAGCGATATTGGCACTAGAAAAGCTAGCGCAAGCCCAACAAAAATGTGTAATAGAACCCAGCGATCAAAAAATCTTTTGAGGCCAGCTCCATTTCCTGAGCCTTTGAATAGCCATGACCAGAATGTAGTCATTTTTCGTCTTGCCTTCTAACACGCGCATAAGCCTCACGAAACCTTTTCATTAAACCTTTAGGCTCCTGTCGCTCCTCTTCGTCAAAAGCGACACTTACCGGATCGCCTCGTAAATGTCGTGTAACTGGGCGCTGTCTTGCCTCATGTCTTATTCTCGCAGATGCATTATTGCCCGTTGAAGCAACAGATCGTGTCACCTTCTCAATACTATTTCGATCTAGATCATCTCCCTGAACAGTGGTTTTCCCCTTTGCTCCACCTGTGCTTTCAATGTACCGCTCCATTGGTTTGTGAAAGTCAGCCTCAACGTCAAACGGATTGGGTTTACTAAACTCAACAGTGAAACCAACTACAGAATACGCACCCCGTATTTGTTTAAGAAAATCTTCCGGGTCCCATATCTCCGATATTTCTATCTTCGCACCGTAGTCGTGCACTGAGGCTTGCTGATTAAAAAGTTTCTCTAGGCTATTCGCAATCCCATTTACCGAAGGAGAAAGCTTTGACTTTGGTTCTATGGCTAATATGCTGTATTTTCTATCGAAGTAAACGTAAGTGAAAGGTGATTCCTCATCATCCACCTGAATGAAATCACCGGTTTCTTCATCATAAAGCTCTTTGCTTTTCTTAGTTGTCCGACCAGCCGCAAATAAAAGGCCGTCCTCCCCCACATCCAACACATTACCAACATGCCAAACATAACCTTCGCGAAGTTCTTCAGAGGGCTTTCTCAAGATAACCGAAGTTAAAAACCCTTCTCTTGAAATACCATTTTCAAAGAGGGCACCTTGAGCTGTTTTTATTGCTTTTAATCGGAAAAGATATATACTTGGCACGATTTTCCCTCGTCGTTAACGTTCCGCGCATGCACACGGACTTGTGAGCGTAGCAGGCTCCGAATGACGCGGCTTGTTAACTAATTTATTTACGTACATATTGATCAGGGATTGTTTCCCAAGTTGAGCATTTTCGGCGAACAGCACGTTTAAATGCACGAAATAGCTCGTACTCATCTAAGTCTGAATCGGGATTGACCTCATCCACAGCATCTCTCAAAGCCCGCCTCATTTCCCTACTTAGATGGTCGACAACCTCTTCTATATCTACTTGTGCCATGACTAATTCCTATTTTTTGAATCAGAAAACATAGTCGCAAACCTGTTAACAGCGAATATGCACCCAACTGCATACCCACTAAACGCTATGCCGCATTGATTCAGGTTTTGCAGCCAGCAATTTGACTCTACCCCATTGATTCCTTCGAGAGCAAAACCAATTTCGGCAGCATATCCCAATTCGCGTGCCTCCCCGTTTTGCCCGTTTCAATCATACTGGATGCAGACTCATCACCCGGCAATCCGCATTAGGTCGATGGGGCTCCCTCACACCAGCCCCACGCTCTCCAACCGCTTACCCAACCACTGCTGCCTTAGCCCGCGCTGCTGGTCGAGTAACAGCGTTAGAAACGGCTGTAGCGGATGTTCGGCGGGTAGTTGGTCGCGGTGGCGTTGCAGGCGGGGGCGGTGTTCGAGTTGCTTGGCGGGGTCGTGGAAGGTGGTGGCCTGCTCGGTGAGCCATGCCAGCGGCGGGAGTAATAGGTGCGAGGCGCCGCTGGAAAGCGCGATGCTGAGGCCTTTTACATCGAAGTCGCCTGCGTAGAGGTGCGGCTTTTGGGTCGCGTTCCAGGCGCTGGCGAGTTGTTTGAAGCCGCCGCCGTAGAGGCTATCGCCGCGGTAGACGACCAGTGGGGTTGCGTAGTCGCTTAGCGCGGGAGTCTGCGGTGAGAAGGCGTAAAAGCTGTCTAGGTTTTCGACCTGGATAAGCACGTCGCACTGCTCAAGGTTTATGTCTCGCCAGTCGACGTCGTGCATTGAGCGCGGCAGGGCCGAAAGCCAAGCGGGGGCGCTGGCGGGCGTGTTCACCAGCACCCTCTGGGCGCGCGGACCTTCGCGGTTGGTTTTATCTTCATTGACGCCTTGTTCCGCTTGCGCCGCACTGGTCAAGCCGCTCTGCCATTGCTCAATGGTGGTGAGTCGTTGGCTTCTGAGCGCTTCGTTAACCTGCTGGATAAGGGCACGGTCAAAGCGCAGGGATTGGTGGCTTAGCCTGGGAGCAAGCTCAATATGCTGCGCATCGCACCAATGGATGAAGGTTTCTACCCACTGCTGGCTGCGCTTCTTGTCCACCCGCGTCTGCTTGCGCAACTGACGCTCGATTTCGCTCAGTTTTTTGTAGGCCTGGACAGTGAGCAACTGGTCATCCATCGTTACACCGCCAGGCCTAACGAAACGTCGCGGATCAGTTTCACATCGTTGTAGGCGCTCGCCCGTTCTTCCTGCTGATGAAGATGAAACGCGCGCTGTTCGCTGTGTGGTAGGCCCTGGTGCTCGGCGATAACCTGGAACAGCCAGATTTCTGGAGGCCATTGCAGCTCGCTTTGGTTCAGGTAGTCCAGGGCGCTGATGGGGGCTTGCTCGGCGCGGTCCACTACGCTGAGGTAGAAGGTTTCGACGTCATCCTTGAGCGCCTGCTGGCGGGCGGCGATGAGCGTGTCTTCGACGTGTTCCGCCGGGCGTGCGGCGGTAACCGACTGGGCGGCACGTAACGGCGTGGGCACGTTTTCCAGCAGCGCGCTGAGGGTGGGCATGTCCTGGGCGCGATCCAGCGCGACGGCCCCGGCGGCGGTGAGGGGCGCGGCGTGGTTAAACAGCGCGGGTACCTCGCTGCGGCAGGCGTAGTTGCCGGGGGTGAAGCCGGGGTGCTCGCGCAGGAAGGCGGCCATGCCTGAAACCAGGCGGCTGCGTGCCTGCATGCGGCGAAAACGCGCCATCAACTCGATCAGGCGGTGCTGTACTTCACGCAGGCTGGTGTAGTGCTGGCTGAGCTGTTGTTGCAGCAGGCTGATCAACACCTTGCGCAGCGTGCCGTCGCTGCCCACCAGTTCGATCAACTCGTCAAAATCAATCAGCGCCAGCCCATCGAGCAGGCGAACCACCTGCTTTTGCGCGCGGTCGTTTTCGCGCACCTTGTCGTTGAGCTGGCTGACAAAGCCAAAGTCGCTGTTGAGCCGCTGCCACAAGCTGTCGATGGCGTCGGCAAAGCGGCCGTTCATGTCATCCACCGCCTGGCGCAGGCGCAACAGTTGCTGCTCCTGCTGCCAGTAGTCGCCGCGGCTGCTGGAATCGCGATAGCTCTGGATCAGGCTGCGGATCAGCTCCAGCGCCTCGGCCACGTCGGCGTTGACGTGGCGCCGGGCTTCATCGGACACCATTTCGGCGATCAGCTCGCGCACCTTGGGGGTCAGCTTGAGGCCGCCCTGCTCGTCGGGCCGCCAGACAATCCGCGCGCTTAAAAGCTTGCGCAGCGCGGTGTGGCTCAGCCCTTCCAGGGGCACTTGATCGTTGGCGTAGCCCTGCATCAGCGCCTCGGCGTGGCGGCCCAGCAGGGCCAGGCGCTCCACCCCGGTGGTGATCAGGCGGCTTTCCAGTCCTGGCGTCTCCGCGTCGTTCACAGCAGCGCCTCCTGGGTATCCTCACCCTCGTCATCCACCGGCAGGTGTTCTTCATCGCGAATGAAGCGCACCAGTTCGAGCAGGTAGTCGACCTTGCCGGTGACCAGGAATACCTGGCGGTCGGCGTGGGGTTGCAGCAGGTAGCCGTGCTCTCTCAACCGCTTGAACACCTGCTTGACCTGGGCGTCCAACTGGTCGCTTTGGGAACCGAAAAAGCTGTCGGTTGCCAAGCGCTCGATGCGTTCGCGCAGGCTGGGGTTATCTTCGCTCTTGGCCTGCAGCTCGCCGGGCTTGAGCACATCGCCGGGGGACAGCACGCTGTCGCGGCCCAGGGCTTCCTGCACCAGTTGGAGCCATTCCAGCAGCGGCAGCAGGCTGTTGACGGTATCGCCCAGCTGGCGGGCGAGCTGGTCGCGCGCGCTGTCATCCAGCTGACGCCAGGCGAGAAAATACACGCCTTCCTCCTGGCTGCTGGCCACGCGGCGGTTGAGCGGGCGCAGGTAGCTGTCGATGGCCTCTCGCGTGGCGTCATCCTGCAGGCGCTTGAAGGCGCTTTCGTCGCTCACCGCGCAGATAAACTCGCCCGCCAGCAGCCGTTCCAGCAGCGGGCCCTGGGGTAACAAACCATTGGGTAAAAGACTCATATCGCTCATACCGGCACCTCCTCATGGCGGGCTTTGAGCCGCTCGGCCAGGCGGCTCTGGCGGGGTTCGATGCGTTTTAGCCGTCGTTTGGCGGGGTCGTCGGCGTCGCGGTCGATCAGGTAGCGGTTATGGAACAGCAGCAGCACGTCGGATTCCGGGTTGGGGAAGGCGCCGACAATATGAATCTGGTTGCTGTCGCAGGCGTCAAACAGCTTTTCGACGTTGTGGTAGGCCAAGGTGCCGATCTCGTCGATGGGCCAGTGGATGGCGATCGCCGCCCGGCCGCGCAGCAGGCGGGTAAAGGCGAGCAGGAACTTGCACAGAATCAGATACGCCATGCCGTGGCTGGACGATTCGAGCAGTTGGCGGTCGTTCTTGATGATCAGGTCGGTGCCGCCTTCGTTGAGGTGCAGCTCCAGGCGCAGCAGGCTTTCGAAGCTGTACTGCTGGTCGCTGCGCAGCAGATCGACCACGTCCGCCAGGGCGTTGAGGTAGTCGTCGCTGGGCAGGGTCTGCTCGGAGTCGCGCCATGCCTTGTAGCGCTGGGCGAACAGCTTGAGCGGCTCCCAGAAGCCGAGTTCGTCGATGGTCGACTGGATGCGCACCTCGGCCTTGCTGATACCATCCAGGCGCAGGTCGTCGGCCACTTCATCCGAGAGGCGCTTGCTCTGGGCGCTGATGCGGCGGTTGAGGTCGCGGAACACGGTGAAGAACTTGTCCAGGTCGTCGCTGAGATTGCGCCCCTGCTGAATCAGCTGTTGCTGCTGGTCTTCCAGCAGTTTGAGCATGCCGCCGAGCAGCGGCAGCAGCGCCCGCGGGTCGTCAGGGTCGGCCAGTCGGGCGCGCTCGCTTTCCAGCGCGTCGACAAAGCTGGTGCTGGCCCCTTTGATCAGCTGGCTCTCCGCTTCCTGGCAGCCCTTGCGCAGCGTGTCGCGTTCCTGGGCCCGGCGCGAGAGTGCCTGACGGGTGCGCGCCAGCCGCTCGGCGACATCGCCGGGGGCGTCCTGTTGGGGTGTGGCGTCCGAGGTCAGGGTGAGTTCATCGAGCTGTTTGAGCAGCGGCTTGAGGTCGTTGAGCACCTCGTGGCTTTCGCGGCGCTTGGTTTCAAACGCGGCGACGTGCTGCTGGTGGGCGGCCTTGGTGGCTTTGAAGGCCTGCTGGTGTTCCTCGCGCTTACGCTGGGCGGCGTCTATCTCACGGCTTAAGCGACCCTCCTGCTCGACCAGTTCGGGTTTGCGCTGCCCCCAGCTTACGCGCATAAAGCGCCTGTAGGCGTCCAGCTCGTCCTGACGGGCGGCGGTGTGACGGATGTGTTCGTCCAGTTGCTGCAGCCGGGCGCGGGTATCCCGCAGTTTTTCCGGATCGACGCCCTGGGCTTTCAATTCCTGGTCGAACGCCTCTTCCAGCTCTTCGCACTGGCGCTTGTGCTCGGCTTTCAGTTCGGTGAGCTGGGTCTTGTACTGCTGAACCTGCCGGTCGATGGACTCCAACTGGCTTTGCGCATCGGCTTTTAGCTCCAGCAGTTCGGCCTGATGGGCGGCGTTTAGCTTGTCCAGCGCGGTCTGGCGTTCGTCCCGCAGGGCTTGCTGCTGCGCTTCCTGTTCCGCCAGGGCAGCCTCCTGCTCGGCCTTGCGCTGGCGTTGCGCCTCGGCATGGCGCGCCTGGCACTGGCGACGGGCCTCCTGGGCGTACTCGACTTCTTCATCGGCGCGCTTCACCGCCAGCTGGGCCTGGCTTAGCGCTTCATCGGCGGCCTGGACGCGCTCGTTATGCCGTTTGAGCTGCTTTTCGCTGTTGGCAAGCTCGGCCTCGGCGCGCACCACGGCGTCGTCCGCCGCTTCAATGGCGGCTAGCAGGCTGGCTTCATCCTGGGCGTAGTTCGGCGGCTCGATCAGGTGGGTATCCAGCACCAGGCCGTAAAGGTCGTCGCTGGGTTGCTCGGTCAAGGTCGGCGACAGGTCACGGCGCTCCAGCAGCTCGGGGGCAATCACCTTACCCAGCCCCTGCTCCCATCCGGGCAGGTAGTGGCGCAGGAAATGGCGCAGCGAGCCTTGGGCGGGGTCGCGCTGGCGGTGCAGCGCCTGACTGGTTTGCTGGGCGCGGGTCAGCGTCCTGCGTGCATCCGCGTGGGCCTGTTCGGCGCTGTCGCGTTCGCGCTTCAGGCTATCCAGCTCGCGGCGCTGGCTTTCCCGCTGGCTGCTGGCGGCGTTGTGGTCGCTTTGCGCCTGATCGATCCGCGCCTGAATCAGGGCGGCCTCTTCGCTTTCCTCCGCCGTGGGGCCGCTGTGGCTCAGCGCGGCTTTCAGCGCTGCCAGCCGCTCAACCCCCTGGTTGAGGCGTTCCTGAAAGTCGGCTTCTGTCTCTTCGCGCTGGGTCTGGTAGCGGGCATCGAGATGGCGCTGGGCCTCCCAGTGGGCTTCCTGATGCGCGGCCTTTTCTTCGTTGAGGGCATCGACCAGCCCCTGGATCTCTTCGCTTTGGCGGGCCAGCGCTTCGCCCAGCTCGCGCAGCCGCTCTTCCTTGCGGGCCTGACTTGCCTGCACGGCCTCTTGCAGGGCGGTCAGGTGGCTTTTCAGTTGCTCGAACTGCTCGCGTTGTTGGGGCAGCGCGTTGAGGTCGCGCTCAAGGGCGGGCATGTCTGCCGCCTCATAGGCTTCATACTGGTCCTGAAGGTCGCTCAGGTCGCGCTGGGTTTGTTTGAGGCCGCTTTCCAGCTCGCTGAGCTGCTCGTTCAGCTCATCCCGGGCCGCTTCGTAGGCGTTTTTCTCGGCGTCGAATGCTTCTTGGCGCGTATTCATATCGGCTTCGGCATCGGCCAGGGTGCGCTCGATGTGGTGTCGGTCGGCTTCCAACTGCGGTTTCAGCTGCCACAGCGCGGTTTCCACATCCGCCAGCTCACGGTCCACGTCGTGCAGTTTGGTAAGCGAGCGCTGCAGCGGCTCCAGGCGCATGGATTGACGCATCTGGTCAATCCACTCCCGCGCCTTGGCGCTGCGAATGCGGGTCACCGGCAGCTCAACGCCGTCTTCCTCAAAAATCGCCGCCAACATGGTCTTGAGGGTGTCCATCTTGCCCTCTTTGGCGTGCACCGCCGAGACCAGCTTTTCGATATGGCGAATGCGATGCTCGGGCTTGACCAGGCTGAACTGCGCGGCCATCTGGCGCAGCTTGAGGGCATCCTTGCGATTGCCGTGGGGCATGATGCCGGGCGTGGGGGTAAAGTCGTTCTGGATCACCGCGCGGTATTCAGAGGTGGCCGTGAGCTTGGACGAAAAAGAGATATTCTCGCGGCGTAAAACACCCAACCACTGGGCGTACTCCAGTGCCACGGCGCCGTCTTCCCCCTCCACCAGATAATCTTCTGGCCGGTAAGGGGCGGCGACGAAACGATACTCCACCCCGCCTTCCGATTTACGGGTCAGCACCACCTGGCAGATATTGCCGGCCTCGCGGCGGTATTCGTAGACCAAGTAGCTGTTGCGGTGGGGCAGGTAAAACGCGTCGAACTTCATGCGCGTCTTGGGGACGACTTTATTGGGTAGCTCGCCGTAAAACACCGGCACCAAGCGCTGAAGCGTGGTTTTACCCGAGGCGTTGGTGCCGCAAATATTAGTGTGGCCGTCCACACTCAGTTCGACCACGCCTCCCAGGTGGCCGTGAATCATCACGATGCGTAGCAGGTGGGCCATGCCGTATCCTTGGACAGGTTTTTTCGTTGCAATGTTAGGCTACATTCTACGTTATCTCATTTGGAGACGTTATGCCCCGCTACCCCGAACACTTAACCGGCGAAGGCCCGCATAACCCCTTCCCGGGCATCAAGGTGCTGGAGCGCAAGCTTGGCCATGCGATTCCCTACCAGATGGGCTCCAACGAGGGCCTGGACATGCCCCACCGCGCCCTGCGTAAGCACTTTGGCGATGCCCTGGCCGCGCACGTTTACAGCTACGGCGATGCCGAGGCGTTGGGTATACGCAAGCGCCTGAGCGCCCAGCAGGGCATGCCCTTGGAGACGCTGCTGGTGGATGCCGGCGCCGACAGCCTGATGGCGCTGGCCCTGCGTACCACCTGCGAACCCGGCGAGACGGTCGTAAGCACCGCCGGCACCTACCCCACTTTTGGCTATTTCGCCAAGGGCCAGGGCTGCCAGCTGATCGAGCCCAGCTATTTTGAGGCCCCGGGCGTGCTGGCCCCGGACCTCGACGCCCTGGCGAAGGCGGCGCAGGATGCCGATGCGCGGCTGGTCTACCTGGCCAACCCGGACAACCCCAGCGGCCACCTGCACAGCGACAGCGCCATTCTCAAGCTGCGCGATGCCCTGCCCGACACCTGCTGGCTATTGCTGGACGAGGCCTATGGGGACTTCCGCGATGACGCGGGGAGCGAGTTCACCACCCGAGCAATTCCGGGGGTGATTCGCCTGCGCACGCTGTCCAAGGCCCACGGCCTGGCGGGGCTGCGCATTGGCTACGCGATTGCCGAGCCCGACGTGCTGGCGATGATGATGAAGGTACGTATTCATTATGCGGTCTCCACCTTCACCCAGGCCGCTGCCGAAGTGGTGCTTGACCATCCTGACGAGGTGAACCAGCACGTTACCGACGTGAAAGCCCGCCGTGAGCAGCTGGCAGAGCACTTCCGCGCGCTGGGGGCGGACGTTCTGCCCAGCGCCACCAACTTTATCGGTATTCGCCTGCCCAGCGCCGAACTCGCCGCTGAGGTGCACCAGCAGCTGCTCGCCGACGGCGTGCTGGTCGCTCGCCTGGCGCATCCGGCGCTTGCCAACGTGATACGCATTACCGCCGTGCAGACCGCGTTGGAAACGGGCAGATTGGCGGCGCTCGAAAACGCCATCCAAGCGCAGGCCTGATTGAGGAGCCTACGCATGGATGACGAGGCGAGCGAACAGATTGACACATGGATAAGCCCGCTAACCTAGTGCGGCAGCGACTCCCATACCTCAATGGCGGCGGCGAGATCCTCGAGCGAGGCGCCGACGGATTTGAACAGGGTAATCGCCTGCGGCGACGAGCGGCCGGGCTTGGCGGCTGTCAGTACTTCGGCAAGCTCGGCCTGAATCTGGTCAAACTGAAACTCACCTTCGTCAATCGCCTGAAGAATATCGCCCGCTTCGCCTTTGGCGCCGGCGTAGGTATCCACAAACACCTCGGCACGGCGTAAACACAGGGCGTCGGTTTCGCGCATTTGCGGGCGAAACGCACCGATCAGGTCCAGATGCGTGCCAGGGGTAAGCCACTCGCCCTTGATCAGCGGCTCGATGGAGAGCGTCACGCAGCTGATGATATCTGCCTCGGCCACGGCATCCACCAGGCTTTCCACCACCTGGGTCTCGAAGCGCTCGGCGTACTCGTCGGCAATGGCTTCTGCCTTGCTAGGGTTGCGCCCCCAGATCAGCACCCGTTTGATGGGGCGCACGCTGGCGTGGGCTTCGATCACCATGGGGGCGAGCTTGCCGGTGCCGACGACCAGCAGGGTCTCGGCGTCGTCGTTGGCAAGCGCCTGGGCGGCCAGCGCGGAGGCAGCCGCCGTGCGACGCCGGGTGAGCTCGCTGCCGTCGATACACGCCAGCGGCCGGCCATGCTGGCCCTCGCTGAGCAGGTAAAGCCCGGAAATCGCCGGGATACCGTGGTCGGCGTTTTGCGGAAACACGTTGACCATCTTGACGCCGATGTAGCCCGCCGCTTCCCAGGCGGGCATCAGCAGCATGGTGGCTTCGCCATCCGGCCGGTGCATGGCGTGGTGGTGACGCGGCGGCGACTCCACGCCCTTCACAAAGGTGGTCTCCAACCGCTTGATCAGGCCGTCCCAGCCGAGCGTGGCGGCGACGTCTTCAGCAGAAACAACCCGCATCTCAGGCCTCCGGCAACGCGGCGATGACCATGATTTCCACCTTCCACTCGGGCTTGGCAAGTTTGGCCTCGACCGCAGCGCGCACCGGCGGACGCCCCGGCACCACCCAGGCGTCCCAGGCGGCGTTCATCTGGTCGAACTCGTCCATGCTGGTCACCCAGATTTGCGCTGAAAGCAGATGCTCTTTGGAGGTACCGGCCTGGGACAGCAGCTGATCGATGCGTACCAGTACTTGCTCGGTTTGGCCGCGCATATCCGCCGAGGCATCCGAGGGTACCTGGCCCGCAAGGTAAACGGTGCCGTTATGAACCGCTACTTGGCTCATCCGCGCATTGCTGTCTTGGTAGGTAACGTTCACTGGGTCTCTCCATCAAAAAGGCTTCTTCAGAGACTAGAACGCTATTGGGCAAATTACTTGCCCGACACTGCGGTAAGTTTGCCCGTAAGTCATGCAAACCGGTTTAAGGTGGCCGACTCCAGGAAACGCTTACCTGTCAGACGAGGGTGAGATCTCAAAATAGCGCCGATATGCGCGGGAGAAGCTGCCCTGGTCGCGAAAGCCGACCAGCATGGCGACATGCCCCAGGCTAAGCGTGCTGTGCCGCACCAACGTTCGAGCGTGCTCCAGGCGCCGACGCTGGACATACGCCAGCGGCGTCACGCCGGTCAGCTCGCGAAAACAGGTGTGGAAATGCCCCGGGCTCAAGGCGCAAAGTGCGGCTAGCTGCTCCACGCGGATTTCATCGGCAAGGTGCTGATCCAGCCAGGCATCCAGACGGGCGAGATCGAGGCGTTCGCTGATACAGTGCTGTCCCAACTGCTCAACGGCTTCAGGCCTGGCGTCGTGCAGATACATCGTCAGCGCGCGCAGCAGCAGAATGGCGATTTCATTCTGCAGCCCGGGGCACTGCTCGAGCTGACTAGCCAGGGCGTGGGTAAGCTGATTTAACGCCGGGGGGACGCTGAAAAAACGCGGCCTATCGAACAGGCGCTCAATCTCGCTGCCTTTTTCAAGCGTGGCCAGTTGAGCCACGGGAACATCCAGCACCAAGGTCCGGTTACTGCCATCGCCCTGGTACTCGTGGTGGCGCGAAGAGGGAATCAAACAGCCACGCCGGGCTGTCACTCTTTCCCCTCGCCCCTCCATCGAAAGCTCCGTGACACCACAGGTCGCCAGTATCAGCTGATGGAAATCGTGGGTATGGGCCACCTGCTCCTGGGATAAGTTGCGGCTATGCAGCTCAAAAAGGGCCATGGCGATACCGTCTTGCGTCGAATACTCGCTTCAATATAAAACGCCAATGCGGCAAAAAGCGAGGGGCCCCATTCCCCATGGATCCGCTGACGCTTTTCACTCGGCATAAAAAAAGGGCCCAGCGATGAACGCTAGGCCCTTAATAAACTTGGTGCCGGTGGCCAGACTCGAACTGGCACGCCTGTTACAGCGGCGGATTTTGAATCCGCTGCGTCTACCAATTCCGCCACACCGGCAATGGTTGCGCATTATACGTAGATCGCCTTCTAGGTCAATCACATTGACTGACTTTATCCACACAAAGCGCTATCCTATGACGCCCGTTTGACTACCGGAATAGAGCTTTCACATGCAGCGCGCGGATTTTCACTTTGAGCTACCCGACGAGCTTATCGCCCGTTACCCGTCCGAGCAGCGAAGCGACTGCCGTCTGCTGTGCGCGGATGGTAGGAGCGGCGCGCTTGAACACCACCGGTTTACGGATTTGCTCGAGCTCCTCGAGCCCGGCGACCTGCTGGTGTTCAACGACACCCGGGTGATTCCGGCGCGCCTGCACGGCCAGAAGGCCAGCGGTGGCAAGGTGGAAATGCTGCTGGAACGCCCGCTGGATGCCCACCGTGGTCTGGCCCACATCCGCTCGAGCAAGTCGCCCAAGCCGGGCACCGAGCTGATCTTCGAGGGCGATATTCACGCTGTGGTGGAAGGCCGCCGCGACGCCCTGTTCGAGCTGCGCTTTCTGGGCGAGACGCCGATGATTGCGCTGCTCGAAGCCCACGGCCATATGCCGCTGCCGCCCTACATTACCCGCGACGACGAGCTCAGCGACCGCGAACGCTACCAGACCGTGTATGCCAGGCGCGACGGCGCAGTGGCCGCGCCCACCGCAGGCCTGCACTTCGACCAGCCGCTGCTTGATGCGCTGGCGGAGAAAGGCATCAATAGCGCCTTCGTCACGCTGCACGTAGGCGCCGGCACCTTCCAGCCGGTGCGCGTCGACAATATCCTCGAGCACCACATGCATAGCGAGTGGATCGAGGTGTCTGAGGCGACCTGCCGGCAGGTTCGCGAGACACAGGCGGCAGGTAAACGCGTGATTGCCGTGGGCACCACCAGCGTGCGCTGCCTGGAAAGCGCCTGCATGAAAAGCCCGGACGGGCAGATTGCCCCCTTCAGCGGCGACACCGATATCTTCATCTATCCAGGCTATGAGTGGCGCTGTGTGGACGCGCTGATCACCAACTTCCATCTGCCGGAATCGACGCTCTTGATGCTGGTCTCCGCCTTCGCGGGCTACGACACTATTATGCACGCCTATCAAACGGCGGTTGACGAGCGCTATGCGTTTTTCAGCTATGGCGATGCCATGCTGCTGACCCGCTAACCCTTTTTTTGCGTTGCAACCGCTTCCAGAACGAGTAACCACCATGCGAAACGAATGCTTTATGCGCTTTGAGCGCCTCGCCGACGATGGACGCGCACGCCGGGGCCGCCTCCACTTCCCCCGCGGCACGGTGGAAACACCGGCGTTCATGCCGGTGGGCACGTACGGCACGGTCAAAGGCATGACGCCCCAGTCGGTCAAAGACATCGGTGCCGAGATCATCCTCGGCAACACCTTTCACCTGTGGCTGCGTCCCGGCACCGACGTTATCGACGCCCACGGCGACCTGCACGACTTCGCCCAGTGGGACAAGCCGATCTTGACCGACTCCGGCGGCTTCCAGGTATTTTCGCTGGGCGAGATGCGCAAGATCACCGAGCAGGGCGTGCATTTCCGCTCCCCGGTGGACGGCAGCAAGGTGTTCATGGGGCCGGAGGAATCGATGGCGGTGCAGCGCTCGCTGGGCTCTGACGTGGTCATGATCTTCGACGAGTGCACGCCCTACCCAGCCACCTTTGACGAAGCCGAAAAGTCGATGGAGCTCTCGCTGCGCTGGGCCAAGCGCTCGCGGGAGGCTCACGGCGACTCCCCCTCGGCGCTGTTCGGTATCATTCAGGGCGGCATGCACCCTGAACTTCGTGAACGCTCGTTGAAGGGATTGCTCGATATCGGCTTTGATGGGCTGGCGATCGGCGGTTTATCCGTGGGCGAACCCAAGGATGAGATGATCAAAGTGCTCGACTATCTGCCCACGTGGATGCCCGACGACACGCCCCGCTACCTGATGGGCGTCGGCAAGCCCGAAGACCTGGTCGAAGGGGTGCGCCGCGGCGTGGACATGTTCGACTGCGTGATGCCCACCCGCAACGCCCGCAACGGCCATCTGTTCACCGCCGACGGCACCATCAAGATCCGTAATGCGGTGCATCGCTATGACACCCGTCCTCTCGAAGAGGCCTGCGACTGTCATACCTGCCAGCATTTCTCGCGCGGCTATCTACACCACCTCGACCGCTGTAACGAGATGCTGGGATCCATGCTCAATACCATCCATAATCTGCGCTACTATCAGCGTGTGATGGCTGATTTGCGCGCGGCAATCGAAGCGGGTACATTGACGACCTTTGTGGAAGGCTTTTACGCTCGACGCGGTCTGCCGGTGCCTCCCCTCGCGAATTAATCAGCGCCCGTTCCGGCGGGTGCTTTAATCTGCTCAATCATTGAGTTTTTAACCAGGAGTTCTCTGCAATGCTGGATTTCTTCATCTCACCAGCCCATGCCCAGGAAGCGGCCGCTGGCGGTGGTATTGCACAAATCGTGATGCTGGTCGGTTTTGTGCTGATTTTCTACTTCCTGCTCTGGCGTCCCCAGGCCAAGCGCGCGAAGCAGCACAAGCAGTTGATCAGCAATCTGGACAAGGGCGATGAAATCGTCATTGGCGGCGGCATGGTCGGCCGCATCACCAAGGTGAGCGACGAATTCCTGACCATGGAGATCGCCGAAGGCACCGAAGTCAACGTGCAGAAAAACGCCGTTGCCACCGTACTGCCCAAGGGCACCATCAAGTCCATCTAATGTAATGTAGTACCCCTGCCTGAATGCCAGCCATCCCGGCAGGGGTGACATGGTATCAACGATGGTGAACCTTGCCGTGCATGGCTGATCCGTGCACGGCATTCCGTTTGTAATTGAAGGCAGGGCTTGCATGCTCAACCGTTACCCCCTGTGGAAGTATCTGTTGATACTGGTCGTTTTAGTGGCCGGCCTTATCTACGCGCTTCCCAACCTGTTCCCTGAAGATCCCGCCGTCCAGATCAGCAGCGCCCAGACCGGCGAAACGCTGAATGAAAGCGAAATAGAGCGTGTCGAAGACGCCCTCGATGACGCTGACATCGACATCAAGGCCATCGAACAGATCAATCAGCAGTGGCTGGTTCGCCTGTCCAGTTCCGACGATCAGCTACGTACCAAGGAAATCGCCAGCGACCTGCTGGGCGACGAGGCGACGGTTGCGCTTAACCTCGCCGAAGCCACGCCCGGCTGGCTCCAGGCGTTTTCCGCCTCGCCCATGACGCTGGGTCTCGACCTGCGGGGCGGCGTTCACTTCCTGCTGGAAGTGGACATGGAAGCCGCCCTGACCCAACGGCTCGAGGTCAACGCCAGCGCCATGCGCGAGCTGCTCCGCGAAGAACGCCTCCGCTATCGGAATACCGAGGTAGATGAACGCAGCCTTTCAATCGACTTCGCCAGCGAAGATGACCGCGACGAAGCGCGCAGCCTGATCAGCCGCGAGTTCCCCGACTTTGAATACACCAGCGAAGAAGACGGCCGGGCCTCCCGTCTGGTGATGTCGCTGACCGATGAGTCGGTGAATGAAATCCAGGACTACGCGATCAACCAGAACCTGACCACGCTGCGCAACCGTGTCAATGAACTAGGGGTAGCCGAACCCCTGGTTCAGCGCCAGGGGCCCGACAAGATCGTGGTCGAACTGCCCGGCGTACAGGATACCGTTGCCGCCAAGCGCGTTGTCGGCGCGACCGCCAACCTGGAATTCCGCCTCGAGGCCCGCCCCGATACGCCGGAAAGCGAAACCGAACGCTTCAGCTTCCGTAACGATGAATCGCGTTCGGCCGAGCTGATGCGTGACGTCATCGTCACCGGCGACAGCGTGTCCAGCGCCAGCCGCAGCTTTGACGAAAACGGCCGTCCCCAGGTGAATATCGACCTGGACGGCACCGGCGGTACGCTGATGAACCGCGCCACGCGCAGCAACATCGGGCGCAACATGGCGGTGCTGTTCATCGAGCACAAGACCGAAGAGCGCACGGTCATTGAAGACGGTGAAGAAGTCACCGTGCGCGAACCCTATGTGGAGCGCGGCCTGATCAGCCTGGCGACCATCCAGAGTGCACTCGGCAACAGCTTCCGCATTACCGGCCTTGAGTCACCCACCGAAGCCGCCGAGCTTGCCCTGCTGCTGCGCTCGGGCTCGCTGGCCGCACCGATCTACTTCGTCCAGGAGCGCACCATCGGGCCAAGCCTGGGCGCGGACAACATCGAACGTGGCCTGCTTTCCGTGCAGATCGGGCTGCTTTTGGTCGCGCTGTTCATGTTGACTCGTTACAAGGTGTTCGGCATCTTCGCCAACATCGCCCTGGTGCTGAACCTCACCCTGCTGGTGGCCGCCATGTCGATGCTGGGGGCCACGCTAACGCTTCCAGGCATCGCCGGTATCGTGCTGACGCTGGGTATGGCCGTCGACGCCAACGTGCTGATATTCGAGCGAATACGCGAGGAATTGCGCAACGGCATGTCGATCCAGCAGGCGATCTACTCCGGCTATGAACGCGCCTTCACGTCGATCGTCGACGCCAACATCACCACGCTGCTGGTGGCGGTCATCCTGTTCTCCATTGGTACCGGGCCGGTCAAAGGCTTCGCCGTCACCCTGTCTATCGGTATCTTGACCTCGATGTTTACCGCGCTACTGGTGACCCGCGCCATGGTCAACCTGGCGTACGGCAGCAAACCGGTCAAAAAGCTGTGGATCTAACGCCAACGCTCAGCCCAGATTTCACGAGGTGGTAATGAAACCTTTAACACAACGGCAAATCGACTTTATGGGGCGCCGCAAACTGGCGTTCATCGTCGCTGCCGTCATGCTGATCGTGTCGATTGGCGCGATTTTCTTCCAGCAGCTTAATCTAGGCCTGGACTTCACCGGCGGCACGCTCATCGAGGTGCGCTACGCCGAGGCGCCCGCCCTCGACTCGGTGCGCCAGCTGCTTGAAGACAGCGGCTTTGAAGACGTCGCCGTACAGACCTTCGGGGCCTCAAGCGAGGTACTGATTCGTCTGCGCCAGGCCTTTGATTCCGATATCGGCAACCAGGTGGTCAACCTGCTGCAAGATGACGGCGCCAGCGTCGATCTGATCCGCGCCGAGTTCGTCGGCGCCCAGGTGGGCGATCAGCTGCGCGACCAGAGCGGCATGGGCCTGCTGGTCGCCCTGGGCGTGGTCATGCTGTACGTGGCCTTGCGTTTTCAGTACAAGTTCGCCATCGGCGCGCTGCTGGCACTGATGCACGACGTGATCATCGTGGTGGGCTTTTTCGCGGTGTTCCAGCTCGACTTTGACCTGACCGTGCTGGCCGCGATTCTGGCCGTCATCGGCTACTCGCTGAACGACACCATTGTGGTCTACGACCGCATGCGCGAGGAAATCCGCATGTCGCGTATTGACGACATGCCGCAGATCTTCAACGATGCGATCAACGCCACGCTGTCACGGACGCTGGCTACCTCGGGTACCACGCTGCTGGTGCTGCTGGCCCTGCTACTGCTGGGCGGCGACATGATACAGAACTTTGCCATTGCCCTGCTGGTCGGCATCGTGGTGGGTACATTCTCGTCCATCTACGTTTCCGGGGCGCTGCTGCTTCCGCTCAAGCTGTCCCGCGAAGATCTGATCCCCACCCAGAAAGACCCGGAAGAAGAGGAAGAGCTGCCCTGAACCGGCACGCTCGACCGCACACAAAAACGCCCCTGCCGGCATTCCCGACAGGGGCGTTTTGTTTGGCTGGACGGTGACTAGATATGCGGCGCCAGCTGCTTGATGATGGCTTTATACAGGCGCGGGCCCGCCGCCAGCAGCTGGCCTTCGGCAGTCACGTTGGGCTGACCGTCGGGGCTGCCCATCAGCGCGCCGGCTTCTTTCAGCATCAGAGTGCCGACCTGCATATCCTGCTCTTCCAGGCCCAGCACAAAGGCGCTGTCGACGCGCCCGGTGGCCAGTTCGAGGATATCCAGTAGACCGCTGCCCGTGGCGATCAGGGTATCGACCTGAGGGGCAAGCTGCTGGGTAATGGTCAGATAGGCCGGCAGATGACGGGGGCGCAGCCATGATTCGGGGAGACTCATGGCCAGTCGCGTAGCGCTGATGGCCTTGGCCTGGCTGACCCGCATACGCTTGTCGTTATGCTGGGCGCCGCGGCCACGGCTGGCAATGTACTCGTCGTCACCGAACGGCGAAATCACCACTGCATGCTCGGGACGACCTTTGACGAGACACACCACTGAGAGTGCAAAGCCCTTGCCCGCGACGGCCAGATTGGAATAGCCGTGCATGGGCTCAATTTTCCAGACGGTATCGCCGCTTTCATCCTGGCCGGGACGGAAGGGCGTGTAGCGCCCCATCACCCCGTGCTGGGGATAGCCACGCTCTAGCTGCTGAACAATGGTGCCTTCGGCTTTACGCGCCGTGTCTTCAAGCAGTTTGTCGAGGTTGAACTCATCGTGCGCGTTTTCAATGCGCTCGCGCACCTTCAGGAAGTGTTCAACAGCGCCGCGCGCCGCGCGCAGCGTAAATTGGACCATCGGATTCATGGTTGGGCCTTGTCACAGTGATGTTAAAGAACGGTAGGCGGACGCTTCGCCTTTGGCGCGCAATTCTAGCAGACCGCTATCGGGCATGCTATCGACTCATGGTAGACTGCCGCTTTTCCGCTTCCTGTGACCGGGTCTTATCATGCTTGAGCGCATTCGCATCGTCCTTATCGGCACCAGCCACCCTGGCAATATCGGCGGCGTTGCCCGTGCCATGCATAACATGGGGCTTGCCGACCTGGCGCTGGTGGCGCCGCGCTGCGAGGTCATTACCCAAGAGAGCATCTCCCGCGCCTCGGGTGCCGACCACCTGCTGCACAGCGCTCAGGTATTGGCGACCATCGAAGACGCCGTGGCGGACTGCACGCTCGCGGTGGGGGCCAGCGCCCGCTCGCGTACCCTGCCGTGGCCGATGCTCTCGCCGCGCGAGCTTGCCGATCGCCTACCCGGTGAATGCCAGGCGGCAACGGCCCGCGTCGCGCTGGTCTTTGGCCGTGAGGACAGCGGCCTGACCAATGCCGAGTTGCAGCGCTGCCATGCTCACGTGCACATTCCCACCAATGCCGACTTCAGCTCGCTCAACCTGGCGGCCGCGGTGCAGGTGCTCGCCTACGAATGCCGCATGGCGTGGCTGGGTCAAGCCGACACTCAGCCACCTGCTGGCCCCCCCGCCGACGCGGCACAACCTGTCCCGGTGGCAGACGCGGATGATGAACTGGCCTCCCACGCCGACCTCGAGCGTTACTTTGAGCATCTGGAGCGCACCCTGGTGGCCATCGACTTCCACGACCCCGACAAGCCCCGCCAGTTGATGGCGCGGCTGCGGCGTCTCTATCTGCGCGCCCGCCCCGAGCAGATGGAAATGAATATTCTGCGCGGCATTCTCTCCGCCACCGAAAAGGCAACGCGGCCCGGGCATCACCGGGAGTGAACCGCTAGACTTGAAGACACCAGCGCGCGCCCCCACCATCATCTGTCAACCGCGCACAATCATTCGGCGATGATGGTCAGCACCGCCCGGTGATGAACCGCACTGCTACCGCCCAAGGGATCCCCATGTTTCAACGCCTGCGTGAAGATATAAACAGCGTCTTTGAGCGCGACCCGGCCGCCCGCAACTTTCTTGAGGTGCTGACCAACTATCCCGGCCTGCACGCACTGCTGTTGCATCGCTGCAGCCACTGGCTATGGCAGAAGAACCTCAAGTGGCTGTCGCGCTCGCTGTCGACGTTTGGCCGCTGGCTGACCGGCATTGAAATTCACCCGGGGGCCACCATCGGCCGGCGCTTTTTCATCGACCACGGCATGGGCGTGGTGATTGGCGAAACCGCCCGGGTCGGCGACAACGTCACCCTTTACCAGGGCGTTACGCTGGGCGGCACCAGCCTCAACAAGGGCAAACGCCACCCGACCCTGGGCGATGGCGTGATTGTTGGCGCCGGCGCCAAGATCCTCGGCCCCTTTACCGTCGGTGCCGGCGCCAAGGTTGGCTCCAACGCCGTGGTGACCAAGGAGGTGCCCGCCGGTGCAACGGTGGTCGGGATTCCCGGCAAGATTGTCAAACGCGCCGAACCCGACGTTGAAGAAGCACTGGACGTGGATCCCGCCCGTCGCGAAGCCATCTGCCAGAAATTCGGCTTTGATGCCTACGGCGTCAGCGAAGACATGCCCGACCCGGTGGCCCGCTCCATGCAAGCCATGCTGGATCACATGCACGCCGTGGACGAGCGCATCGAACGCATGTGCTCGACCCTGCGCAAGCTGGATGCCAGCTACCGCGACGGCCAGCTCCCGGCGTTGCGCGACGAGGATTTCGCCGACATTCTGGAAGAGGCGGACGGCGCCTGCCCGGGGCTCGGCAAGCGTTCGACGCCCACGGCGTCTCACGACCAGGACACGCCAACGGGTAATGGTTGACCAAAGCACTCGGGTTTTCCCATAATGGCAGCACATTTGCCGTTAGCGCTGAGCCATCGGCGTCGAGGTACCTGTCATGCGTTTGACTACCAAAGGGCGTTACGCCGTTACGGCCATGCTGGATTTGGCCCTCAATGCCCAGCACGGGCCGACCAGCCTCAGCGAGATTTCCCAGCGCCAGGAAATCTCGCTGTCGTATCTCGAGCAGCTGTTTGCTCGGCTGCGCCGCTACGGGCTGGTCAATAGCGTACGCGGCCCGGGGGGTGGCTACCTGCTCGCCCATGCGCCGGACAGCATCAGCGTTTCCCAGGTGATCGACGCCGTCAACGAAACCGTCGACGCCACGCGCTGCCAGGGGCTTTCCGACTGTCAGCAGGGCGATACCTGCCTGACGCACCATTTATGGTGCGATCTATCGTCGCAAATTCGCCATTTCCTGGATGACGTCACCCTCGCCCAACTGATGCAGCGGCCGGATGTCATGCGGGTGGCCGAGCGTCAGCAGCAGCGCGTTGCGGCGGGCATTCTGGCGTCATCCCCATAACCCGGGCCGCGCGCCTCGTTTTTCAACACAGGTAACATGACCACGATGACGGCTACTTCGCTTCCCATCTATCTCGATTACGCCGCCACGACGCCGGTGGATCACCGCGTGGCCGAGGTAATGCAGCGCTACCTGACCGTCGATCAGCTGTTTGCCAACCCCGCCTCGCGCAGTCACATGCTCGGCTGGCAGGCGGAACAGGCCGTGGAGCAGGCGCGCCGCCAGGTGGCCGATACCATCGGCGCCGACCCGCGCGAAATCGTCTGGACCAGCGGCGCCACCGAGGCCGACAACCTGGCGTTGATCGGCTACATGCGCGCCAACCGCGAGCGCGGTATGCACCTGGTCACCTCGACCATCGAGCACAAGGCGATCGTCGATACCGCCCGGGCGCTGGAACACGAAGGCTTCGAGGTTAGCTGGCTCGCCCCCGGCGCGGACGGCTGCATTCAGCCCGCGCAGCTACGCGACGCCATGCGCGATGATACCGCGCTGGTCTCGCTGATGGCGGTCAACAACGAGCTGGGCAGCATCAACGACATCGCCGCCCTGGCCGCCGTGGCCCATGAATTTGGCGCGGCCTTCCATTGCGACGCCGCCCAGGCCGTGGGCCGCATCGAGCTGTCGGTGGCCGCCCAGCAGGTGGACTTGATGTCGCTGTCGGGCCACAAGGCCTACGGCCCGAAAGGCGTGGGTGCGCTTTACGTGAAGCGCCACCCGGACATGCGCATCGAGCCGCTGATTCACGGTGGTGGCCACGAGCGCGGCATGCGCTCGGGCACGCTGCCCACGCATCAGATCGCCGGCATGGGCGAAGCCTTTAAACTCATTCAGCAGCAGCACGCCGAGGATCAGGCACGCATCATCCAGCTGCAGCAACGCTTTCTCAAAGGGCTCGAGGGGCTCGAAGGCGTCTACGCCAACACGCCGCTCGGGCAGTCGGTACCCAACATCCTGAACCTCGCCTTCGAAGGCGTGGACGGTGAATCATTGCTGATGGGGCTGCGCGATGTCGCGGTCTCCACCGGGTCTGCCTGCAACTCGGCAAGCGTTGACCCGTCCTATGTATTACTGGGCATCGGCGTCCCGCGACGTCTTGCCCTCTCGTCGATTCGGTTCAGCTTCGGCCGCTTTACCACCGAGGCCGATATCGACCATGCGATTACGCTCATCCGCCACGCGGTGAGCGGGCTGCGCGCTTAGCAGCGCTAAGCGGCTGACTACTCAACAGGAGGACGCCTCAATGGCCACACTCAACATTACGCCAGCTGCCGCCCAGCAGATCCAGCACGTGCTGGACGAACGCGGACAGGGCCTGGGTCTGCGCGTTTCCGTCAAGCCCAGCGGCTGCTCCGGCTATAGCTATGTACTGGATTTCGCCGACCAGGTGACCGATGGCGATGTCCATTTTGAAGCCAACGGCGCGAGCGTTTATGTGGCGCCTGACGCGCTTGAAATGCTCGACGGCAGCGAAGTCGATTACGTCAACGAAGGGTTGAATCGCTTTTTCCGTTTCAACAACCCCAACGTAAAAGATGAATGCGGCTGCGGTGAAAGCTTTACCGTCTAGCACACCGGCCTCACATGGCGTGACGGTATTCATCCCCCGGCTTAAGCGCTATAATCGCGCCTCTCGACAGCCGAGCCGGCTGCCGATGCCCTTATCTGTGCCGCCCCGGCCCGCCGGGGCGGCAGTATTTGTTTATCCTTCAAGGAGATTCTGACATGGCAACTGAACGCACGCTGTCCATCATCAAGCCCGATGCCGTCGCCAAGAACGCCATTGGTGACATCATTGCCCGCTTCGAGCACGCCGGGCTGCGCGTTGTCGCCGCCAAGATGCTGCACCTGTCCGAAGACAAGGCCGGTGGCTTCTACGCGGAACACAAAGAGCGTCCGTTCTTCAACGATCTGGTTGGTTTCATGACCTCGGGCCCGGTTGTCGTGCAGGTTCTGGAAGGTGAAGATGCCATCGCCAAAAACCGCGATCTGATGGGCGCGACGAACCCGAAAGAAGCCGCTGCGGGCACCATCCGCGCCGACTTTGCGGAAACAATCGACGCCAACGCTGTCCATGGCTCTGACTCTGCGGAAAGCGCCGAGCGTGAAATTAGCTATTTCTTCGGCAATGACGAAATCTGCCCGCGCTAAGCTCGCCTACCCGGGTAGCGCCGCCGTTTCAACGTCTGTTGCCGGCCATTTACGCGGGGGCAACTGCCCCCGCCACTTCCTAAAACGCTGACCGCCATGACCACCACCGTAGCCCAACATACGCCTAGCTCTGCCCCTCACCATGCACCTACTGCCCAGCCGACGCCCGAACGTCAAAACCTGCTGGGCATGTCGCGGGAGCAAATGGCGGCCTTTTTCGTCTCCATCGGCGAAAAGAAATTCCGTGCCGCCCAGGTGATGAAGTGGATTCACATCGAAGGCTGCGACGACTTCTCGGCAATGACGAACCTGTCAAAGCCGCTGCGGGAAAAGCTCGCTCAGGTGGCAGAGATTCGCGGCCCCGGGGTGATCTACGAAGGCACGTCCAGCGATGGCACCCGCAAGTGGGTGCTGGAAGTGGAAGACGGCAGCTACGTGGAAACCGTGCTGATTCCCGCTGAAAACGGCAAGCGGCGCACCCTTTGCGTCTCTTCCCAGGTGGGTTGCTCGCTGGATTGCAGCTTCTGCTCCACCGGCAAGCAAGGGTTCCAGCGCAACCTGACCGCCGCTGAAATCATCGGCCAGGTATGGGTTGCCCAGCGTAGCGTAGGGCCGCGTCGTGACACCGCCAACCGGCCGGTGACCAACGTGGTGATGATGGGCATGGGTGAGCCGCTGCTCAACTATGACAACGTCGTCCCCGCCATGAAGCTGATGCTCGATGACGACGGCTACGGCCTGTCAAAGCGCCGGGTGACGCTATCCACCTCGGGCGTGGTGCCCATGCTGGACAAGCTCGGCGACGAGCTCGACGTGAGCCTGGCGGTATCGCTTCACGCTGCCAACGACGAGCTGCGCAACGAGCTGGTTCCGCTCAATCGTAAGTACAACATCCGCGCGTTGATGGACGCCTGCCAGCGCTACCTGGCCAAGTGCCCGGAAAATCGCCTGGTCACCATCGAATATACCCTGATCAAGGACGTCAACGATCAACAGGAACACGCCGAACAGCTCGCGGCACTGCTTGACGAACTGCCCTGTAAAATCAATCTGATTCCGTTCAACCCGTTTCCCAATTCGGGCTACGAGACACCGTCGCGCAACCAGACCATGCGTTTTCAGCAGTGGCTGCACGACTTGGGCTACACTGCTCCCATTCGTTCTACCCGTGGCGATGACATCGATGCCGCCTGCGGGCAGCTTGTCGGCCGGGTGAAGGATCGCACCAAACGAAGCGCGCGCTATATTCAGTCGATTCAGCTAGATGCCGACTGACGGGTCGCCGCCTTGACTTCCGGCGAACACAGCGCTTTGATGGACACGGTTTAATTTAGCGATCCATCGTTTACGTAACCTTGCGAGGATTTACATGATGTGTCACCGCAGGCTTCATCACCCATCTCGGGTGCCCTTGCTCGCCGTACTGGTCGGCAGCTTGTGGCTAGCCGGCTGTGCCGCCACATCCTCTGTGCCTTCCTCGTCGTCAACGCCCGAAGCCGCCTCGGCCTATACGCAGCTGGGCGTGGCCTATCTGGAGCGGGATAACCTGCCCCGGGCCCTCAACGCCCTGGATCGGGCCCTCGAGATCGCCCCCGACAACGCCGAAGCCCTTCAGGCCATCGCCCTGGTCTACCAGCGCCAGGGCGAAAGCGAGCTGGCCGATCAGCATTTCCAGCGTGCCATTGACACGGCACCGGACTTTACCCGCGCGCGTAACAACTACGCCGCCTTCCTCTATCAGGAAGGCCGGGTGGAAGCGGCCTGCCAACAGCTCGAAAGGGCTTCCCGGGACGCGCAGTACGATAATCGCACACAACTATTTGCCAACCTGGGGCAGTGCTACATGGCCCTGGGCGAGACCGAACTGGCACGCGAGCGCCTCAAACGGGCGCAACGCATCGATCCGCGCAATCCGCGCGGCTATTTCATGTTAGCTGAACTCGAGTATTCACAGGGCAATTACACCGACGCATGGTCGCCACTGCAAACCTACCTGCAGCTTGCCGGACCGAGTGAAGATGCGCTTTCTCTGGCCGTTGATATTGCCGAGGCCCGCGGCGACGACGCCGCTGCGGCCGAGTATCAACGTCAGCTGGGTGCCGACTGAGCGATGGACGCCCTGATCACCGATTATTTAATGAAGGATGCTCAGCCATGAGCGAGACACTGTCACAAGCTAGCGATACCCCAGGCGTCAATGATTCTCCTGGCGAATTGTTGGCGCGCCGCCGCGAACAACTGGACATTCCGCTCAACGACGCCGCCCGCGCGCTGAACCTTCGCCCTGCGGTCGTGGAAGGCCTGGAGCTGGATGATTACAGTGAAATCCCGGTGGTCACCTATCGGCGTGGCTACCTGCGCGCCTATGCCAAGTACCTGGCCATCGACGAGCAGCTTGTCCTGGACGCCTACCGGGCCCGCTTCGGCAACGCCGACGTGGAGCGCAAGGTGACTCCCGTCGCGGTCACCAAGCCGCCCTCGCGACTGGGGGCCTGGCTATTCAAGCTGGTCACGCTGCTGATCATTGTGGCGCTGATTGCCGTCACGGTGATGTGGTGGCAAAGCCGCGGCGGCAGCGAACTGCCGCCGCTGGATTCGTCCTCTTCAATGGACGCACCTGCCGAGCAGGATACCACCGGCGAGCTGTCCAACGAGGCTGACCAGGACGAGTCGGCCGCCTTATCCGCTAGTGGCAGCGCTGGCGACAGCGATTCAGCGCTGGACGATATGGATAGCGCCGATGACGGTGGCACAGCGAACACGGATACCGCCGGCGACAATACTTCCGGCGATGATACCAACGCCGATGCAGCGCCTTCCGCCACGGCTGAGTCGGCCCCGCTGATCGATGAAGACAGCGCCGCCCAGTCGGCCAACCTGACGACCAACGACGAAGACGATAATGCCGACAGCAGCGACGCTGCCGAGGAAGCGTCGGGCAGCAACGACAGCAACCCCAACCAGCTGGCACTCACTTTTAATGAGCAGTCGTGGACGGAAATTATCGACGCTGACAACCAGCGTGTGCTGGTAGGGCTTCAAGAACCCGGCACGTCCGCCAATGTCGAAGGTCAGCCACCGTTTCGGCTCACCGTGGGCAATGTCACCGGCGTCGAACTTCGCTATCTTGGCGAAGACGTCGATCTGACATCCCGCGCGGGCGCCAACAACGTGGCTCGATTCACTCTGGGAGAGTAACCGACTTATGCACGCTCAATCGCCCATCAAGCGCCGAGCTTCGCGCCAGATCCATGTGGGTAACGTCCCGGTCGGGGGCGATGCCCCCATTGCCGTTCAGAGCATGACCAATACGGACACGCTGGATGTCGCCGCCACCGTGGCGCAGATTCAGCAGCTGGAGAAAGCGGGAGCCGACATCGTGCGCGTCTCGGTTCCCGATATGGACGCTGCGGAAGCGTTTGGCAAGATCAAGCGTCTGTCGAACGTCCCGCTGGTCGCCGACATCCACTTCGACTACAAGATCGCCCTGCGCGTCGCCGAGCTCGGCGTCGACTGCCTGCGCATCAATCCCGGCAATATCGGCCGTGAAGATCGCGTCAAGGCCGTGGTCAACGCCGCCCGTGAGCACGGTATTCCTATCCGGATCGGCGTCAACGCCGGTTCGCTCGAGAAAGACCTGCAGAAGAAGTACGGCGAGCCTACCCCGGCAGCGCTTGTCGAGTCGGCCATGCGCCATATCGACTACCTCGACCGCCTGGACTTCCAGGACTTCAAGGTCAGCGTCAAAGCCTCGGACGTGTTCATGGCGGTCGCCGCCTACCGCGACCTGGCCACGCGCATCGAACAGCCGCTGCACCTGGGGATCACCGAAGCCGGCGGCCTGCGTTCGGGCACGGTCAAATCCTCCATTGGGCTTGGCATGCTGTTGATGGACGGTATCGGCGACACCATCCGCGTCTCGCTGGCCGCCGACCCGGTGGAAGAAATCAAGGTCGGCTACGACATGCTCAAGAGCCTCAAGCTACGTGCCAAGGGCATCAACTTCATTGCCTGCCCGAGCTGCTCGCGGCAGAATTTCGATGTCATCGACACCATGAATCAGCTCGAAGAGCGGCTGGACGACGTCATGACCCCGCTCAACGTCTCGGTGATCGGCTGCGTGGTGAACGGCCCAGGTGAAGCCAAGGAAACCGATATCGGTCTGACCGGCGGCAGCCCGGCCAACCTGGTGTATATCGATGGCAAGCCGGCCAGCAAGCTGCGTAACGACCACCTCGTCGATGACTTGGAGCGGCTGATCCGCGACAAAGTACGCGAAAAGCAGCAGCAGGAAGACAACACGATCGCCCGCAGCGTCTAATCGCGCCGCAGGACCGCCGACCCAGGGAGTTTGCCTTGAGCAAGTCTGACGTTAAAAAAATTCAAGCCATTCGAGGCATGAACGATCTATTGCCCAGCGACAGCCCGCGCTGGCAATTTTTTGAGGGCAAGGTACGCCAGTTGATGCAGCGTTACGGCTTTGCGGAAATCCGCATGCCGATCGTCGAGCAGACCGCGCTGTTCGCGCGTTCCATTGGCGAAGTCACCGACATCGTCGAAAAAGAGATGTACACCTTCGAGGACCGCAACGGCGACAGCCTGACCCTGCGCCCGGAAGGTACCGCCAGCTGCGTGCGCGCCGCCATGGAGCACGGCCTGCTGTACAACCAGACCCAACGGCTGTGGTACCAGGGGCCGATGTTTCGTCATGAGCGGCCGCAGAAGGGCCGCTATCGCCAGTTTCACCAGGTAGGCGTCGAGGCCTACGGCTTCGATGGCCCCGACATCGACGCCGAGGTGATCCTGCTGTCCGCCCGGCTGTGGCGGGAACTGGGCCTGTTGGAGCATGTCACCCTGGAGCTCAACTCGCTGGGTTCCAGCGAGGCTCGGGCCGCCTACCGCGACAAGCTAATCGCCTACTTCGAGCAGCACCGCGACGTGCTCGACGAGGACTCCCTGCGGCGACTCACCAGCAACCCGCTGCGCATTCTCGACTCCAAGAATCCGGCCATGGCCGAGATGCTGGACGCCGCGCCGCGCCTGCTGGATAACCTGGACGACGCCTCGCGCGCCCATTTCGAACAGCTCAAGGCGCTGCTCGACGCGGCAGGCATTCCCTTCGTGGTCAATCCGCGCCTGGTCCGCGGGCTGGATTATTATTCGCGCACCGTCTTCGAGTGGACGACCACCGCGCTTGGCAGCCAGGGTACGGTATGCGCCGGCGGTCGTTACGACGGCCTGGTCGAGCAGCTGGGCGGCAAGCCCACCCCGGCGGTCGGCTTCGCCATGGGCATCGAGCGGCTGATCCTGCTGCTCGAGACCCTCGACCTGGTGCCGGATGAAGCCCTCGGTGGCAGCGACGTCTACCTGCTGGCCATGGACGATAGCGCGACCGCCGCCGCCATGGCACTGGCCGAGCAGCTGCGCAGCGAGCTTCCCTGGCTGCGCCTGCAGCTGCATTGCGGGGGCGGCAGTTTCAAGAGCCGAATGAAAAAGGCCGACAAGAGCGGGGCCGCGTTTGCCCTGCTGCTGGGTGAGGACGAAGTCGCCGAGCGGGCCGTCACGCTCAAGGCACTGCGTGACGACCAGGCGCAACAGCGTATCCCTCAGGCAGCGCTGGCCGATACGCTCAGCGAACAGCTAACGCACACACCTTGAACGGGCGGCAGGAATTCCCTGCCACTCACCCCATTATGACCGTGGCCGCAAGCGGCGGTTATTGTTGAATAGGAGGCCGCCCGTGGCGGATAGAAGCGAAGACGAACAGCTAGACGCGATCAAGCGCTGGTGGAAGGAAAACGGCACGTCACTGATAGCCGGTGCTGCCCTTGCCGCTGCTGGCGTGTTCGGCTGGAACGCCTGGCAAGACTACCAGGACGGTAAAGCCGAGGCCGCCTCGATCCGTTACCAGCAGCTGGTCAGCCTGGCCGCCGGTGACGAGCTCGACGGCGACCGGCTTGGTGAAGCCCGCGACATGGTCGACGAGATTGTCAGCGAACACGACGACACCCTGTATGCCGAGCTCGCCCTGCTGCTTGATGCACGCCTTGCCGTCCAGCAGGACGACCTGGACAGCGCCACCGAATCGCTGACACAGGTAGCGGAATCGTCATCGCGGCGCTACGTGCAAAGCCTGGCATGGCTGCGTCTGGCGCGCATTGCCGTTGCCAACGACGACCCCGAGCGCGCCCTCGACTTGCTCGACGAACCGATTACCGAAGCCCTGGCCGCCCAACAGGCGAACGTCCGCGGCGATGCGCACATGGCGCTGGACGACCAGGATGCCGCCCGCGACGCCTGGCAAGACGCCCTTGAGCTGGCTCAGCAGCAAGACCAGCCGCTCTACGGCTTGCAGTTCAAGCTTGACGACCTCGGCGCCAAGGAGACAGCGCAATGACACCGATACGTTCAACCCCGATGATGCGCGCCGCCCTGGGGGCCGCCGCCCTTGTCCTGCTGGCCGGCTGTGCGAACAAGAGCGAACCCGCCTACACGCCCAAAGCGCTCACCAGCATCGAGGAAAGCTCGACCCTTGAAAGCCTCTGGCAGCGCGACGTGGGCGACGGCCTGGGCCGTGCGCGCTACCCCATCGCTCCGGCACGCGAGGGCGATAAGCTGTTTGCCGCCGACGCCAACGGCGTGGTGATCTCCTTTGCCGCCGACGACGGCGAAGAGCGCTGGGAAGTCGACCTCGATACGCCGATCTCCAGCGCCTTGACCGCCATCGCCGGGCAGGTCTACCTGGGTACCCGCGACGGCGAGGTCATTGCCCTGGATCAGCGCGACGGCAGCGTCAGCTGGCGTTCGCGGGTCTCCAGCGAAGTGCTGGCGGCGCCTCAGGCCAACCCGGAACTGCTGGTCGTGCAGAGCATCGACGGCCAGGTAACCGCCCTGGATCGCCAAAGCGGTGACGAGCGCTGGGTGTATACCAGCTCGCAGCCCTCGTTGACCCTGCGCGGCACCGGCACGCCGCTGGTGATCGAACCGGTCAGCTTTGCCGGCTTCGCCAACGGCCGACTGGTGACCATCGACAACCGCAACGGTCAGCCGCTGTGGGACATGCGCATCGCGACGCCCCAGGGCCGCAGCGAAGTCGAGCGCCTGGTCGATCTTACCGGTCAGCCCGTACTCAGCCAGGACGGACGCCTGTTCGTGACCAGCTATAACGGTCAGCTGGTGGCCCTTGAGGCAACGCGCGGCAACGTCATCTGGGAGCGCGACATTTCCAGTCGTCACGCCCCGGTGCTGGTCGGCGACTTCCTGTTCGTGGTCACCGATGACAGCCACGTGGTGGCGATCGACACCAACAACGGCCGGGAAGTATGGCGCAACGAAGCGCTGGAAGACCGCTGGCTCACCGCCCCCGCGTTCGCCGACGGCCGCCTGGTGGTAGGCGATTTCGAAGGCTATGTGCACCTGATCGACGCTCGCGAAGGTGAGCTGGTGGGACGCACCGAGGTCGATGGCTCGGGCATTAGCGTCCCCGCCATCACCGACGGCGATGTAATTCACGTGCTGGCCAATGACGGCCATCTGGAAACGCTGGAAGTCTCTCCATGAACCCGGTCATTGCACTAGTCGGCCGCCCCAATGTGGGCAAGTCGACGCTGTTCAACCGCCTTACTCGCTCGCGGGACGCGCTGGTGGCCGACTTTCCCGGCCTGACCCGCGACCGCAAGTATGGTAACGGCATGCTGGGCAACAAAGCCTACACGGTGATCGATACAGGCGGCATCAGCGGCGACGAAGAAGGCATCGACGCGGCCATGGCGGAACAGTCGCTGGCCGCCATCGACGAAGCGGATATCGTGCTGTTCATGGTCGACGCACGAGCCGGGTTGAACGTGGCCGACGAGGCCATTGCCAACCACCTGCGGGTCAACCAGAAAAAGACCTGGCTGGTGGTCAACAAGACCGACGGCCTGGAAGAACACTCGGCGATGGGCGACTTCTGGTCGCTGGGCCTGGGCGATCCGTGGGCGATTGCCGCGGCGCATGGGCGCAACGTTTCGACCCTGATGGATACGGTGCTTGAGCCCTTCCCCGAGCGCGATGCCGACATACCCGCCGACACCGGCACCAAGGGGATTCGCATCGGCGTCATCGGGCGCCCCAACGTGGGCAAATCGACGCTGGTCAACCGCCTGCTGGGCGAGGAACGCGTGGTGGTCTTCGACGAAGCCGGCACCACGCGGGATGCCATCGAGATTCCCTTCGAGCGGCGTGGCAAGCCTTATGTGCTGATCGATACCGCCGGCGTCAGGCGGCGCAAGAACGTCAGCGAAATCGCCGAGAAGTTCTCGATCATCAAGACCCTGGACGCCATTAAAGAATGCCATGTCGCGGTGATGGTGCTGGATGCACGTAGTGGGCTGGTCGAGCAGGACCTGCACCTGCTCGATTACGTGCTTACCTCCGGCCGTGCCCTGGTGCTGGCCGTCAATAAATGGGACGGGCTGGAAAGCGAAGCCAAGGATAAGATGCGCAATGAAATCAAGCGCCGCCTGGGCTTTGCCGACTACGCCGAGATGCACTTTATTTCGGCGCTGCACGGGACGGCGGTAGGCGATCTTTATCCGTCGATTGACCGCGCTTTCAATGCCGCCAACGCCCATTGGTCCACCAATCGCCTGACCACGCTACTTCAGGATGCTGTCAGCCAGCACCCGCCACCGATGATTCACGGTCGGCGCATCAAGCTGCGCATGGCCCACCAGGGCGGCAGCAACCCGCCAATCATCGTCGTGCATGGCAACCAGACGGCCTCCCTGCCCGAGGCCTACCGTCGCTACCTGACCAATACCTTCCGCAAGGTGTTGAAAGTACGCGGCACGCCAATGCGCTTCGAGTTTCGTTCCGGCGACAATCCCTATGACCAGATGGCGGGCGCCAGCGACAAGGAGAAAGCCAAGAAGCGCGAGCTCAACCGCACCAAGGAGGCGCGCAAGAGCCGTCGCTAGGCGTTGCTGCCATGCAAGCCCTTACGGCCCACCCAGTGGGCCGCAAACTGCCAGGCGGTGCGTCCGCTGCGCCCGCCGCGCAGGGTTGCAAAGCGTACCGCCTCGGCACGCGCCGCATCATCAAAGCTCACCTCTTCGTCGCTCACCCAGGCGACCCAATGGGCGCAGACCTCCAGATAGGTCGCCTGGTTGAACGGATGAAAGCCCAGCCAGAGCCCGAACCGATCCGACAGGGAAATTTTCTCTTCCACGGCGTCACCGTGGTGAAGCTCTTCGCCCACCAGACGCGTCCCGCTGTTGTCGTCCATCGACTCCGGCAGAAGGTGGCGCCGGTTCGAGGTCGCGTAAAGCAACACGTTGTCGGGCGGCCCGGTGAGCGCGCCATCCAGGACGCTTTTCAGCCCCTTGTAGGCGTCGTCGTTGCCTTCAAACGACAGGTCATCGCAATACACGACAAAGCGCTGGGGCTGATGACGCAGCTGCTCCACCAGTATCGGCAGGCTAGCCAGCTCTTGGCGGTCGATCTGCACCAGCCGCAGCCCTTCACCCGCCAAGGCGTTGAGCAGCGCGCGCACGACCGAGGATTTACCGCTGCCCCGCGCGCCCCACAGCAGGGCGTGATTGGCGGGCAGTCCGCGCAAAAACGCCCGGGTATTATCCACCAGCGCGGTCTTTTGGCGCTCGATGCCCATCAGGTCGTCAAGGGTCAGCGCGTCCCTGGGCGGCACCGCCACCAGCCGCCCGCCCAGCGGATGCCGCTGCCACAGTGCGGCGACCTCGGTCTGCCAGTCGACCGGTGCGGGGGCGGGCGGCAGCCAGTGATCAAGCTGGTCGAGCAAACGGGTCAAGCGCTGGCTTAACTCGGCATCCATAAAGCCTCTCCTGGTGAATTATGCGGGTAAGGATTGATTTACCCTGTACAGTGGTTATCTTGTGGCTAGGAATTCACTTGTTGAAAAGGAAATACGCTCATGCGTTGGCTTCGCCCTCTCGCCATTACCGCCTTATGCGCCACCGTCGCTGCCTGTTCCACATCGCCCACCGGCCGTTCGCAGCTGCTGTTGTTATCCGATGACGAACTCAACAACATGGGCAGCCAAGCCTTTAACCAGTACCAGCAGGAGCTGCCCGCCGCCGGGCAATCAAGCCAGCGTTACGTGCAATGTATCGCGGATGCCATCGTCGCGGAACTCCCCCAGGAGCAGCAACGGCTTGACTGGCAGATTCGCGTCTTTGAAGAAGACTCCCCCAATGCCTTTGCCCTGCCCGGGGGCTACATGGCCGTGCATACCGGCATGCTGGATATCGCCACCACCCAGGATCAGCTTGCCTCGGTGGTCGCCCATGAAATCGGCCACGTGCTGGCCAAGCATTCCAACGAGCGGGCGTCTACCGAAAGCGCGACGCAGCTGGGCCTGTCGGTTCTCTCCAGTACCGCCGGCATCCAGAGCGACCAGCTCATGGGGGTGCTGGGGATGGGCGCGCAGTACGGCATCATGCTGCCCTTCTCGCGCCGCCATGAAAGCGAAGCGGATACCATTGGCCTTGACCTGATGGCTCGCGCCGGCTTCGATCCGCGCGAAAGCGTGACCCTGTGGCAGAACATGCAGCAAGCCTCCGGCGGCGGCCAGCCACCGGCCTGGATGTCGACCCACCCGAGTCAGGGCCAGCGGATCGAAGGGCTGCAAGCCAACATGAGTGGCGCCATGAACGCCTACGAACAGGCCCGCAACAACGGGCGTACGCCCAACTGCCCGCGTCCGTGATGCAAGACCGCCGTTGCCTCACGGCAACGGCGGTTGTATAGCGCGCCCTGTGATAACCGCGCAGAACGATAACGGCGCGAGTAACTAGCGGTAGTTCAACGACTGGCGTAGCCGCGAGCGCACCGGTGCGGTGTCGGGGCGTACATTGCGCCACATGAAGAACGACTCGGCAGCCTGCTCGACCAGCATGCCCAATCCATCCAGAAGTTTCGCCCCGCGCGGGCCGGCCCATTGCAGGAACACCGTGGGGTCGGCGCCGTACATCATGTCGTAGGCCCAGGCGTCAGGGGAAAACAGCGTCTCGGGCAGCGGCGGCAGATCCCCGGCAAGGCTTGCGCTGGTACCGTTGATCACCAGGTCGAACCTGCCTTCCAGGGTGTCAAAGCCACCGCCTTGAATATTGCCCAGATCGGCAAAGTCGCCTGCCAGCTGCGCGGCCTTGGCGGCCGTACGGTTGACCACCATCAGGGCGGCGGGCTGTTCGGCCAGCAGCGGCTCGAGGATACCGCGCACCGCGCCACCGGCCCCCACCACCAGCACGCGCTTCTGACGAAGCGACACGCGATGGTAGGCCAGGTCGCGCACCAGGCCGATACCATCGGTGGTGTCGCCATAGGTCAAGCCGTTGCCGCCCAGCATCAGGGTATTCACGGCGCCCGCCCGGCGGGCACGATGGCTGAGCGTATCGCACAGCGCAAACGCATCTGCCTTGAATGGCACGGTCACGTTGGCGCCCCGCCCGCCTTCTGCGCAGAACGCCCGCCACGCCTCGGCCAGCGCATCGACCGGCGGCTCACTGGCGGTATAGTCGATATCCTGCCCGGTCTGCCGGGCAAAATCGGCGTGAATCATGGGCGACTTGGAGTGGCCCACGGGGTGGCCAAAAACGCAGTAGCGATCAGTCATGGAGAGCCTCACGGTGTGGCTGAGCCGCTTCGTTGAGCCAGTCACGCGGTACCAGATAGTCGTTCAGCCGCGCTTCTGGCGTGCCTGCCTCGGGAGTGAAGGCATATTCCCAGCGGGCAAGCGGCGGCATCGACATCAAGATGGACTCGGTCCGCCCGCCGCTTTGCAGGCCGAACAGCGTGCCCCGGTCCCACACCAGGTTGAACTCCACGTAACGGCCACGCCGGTAAAGCTGGAAGTCGCGCTCGCGCTCTCCCCAGGCATCGCCCCGGCGGCGCTCGACAATCGGCACATAGGCGTCGAGAAAGCTATCGCCGACGGCGCGCTGAAACGCAAAGCACTCCTCGAAGCTGCCTTCATTGAGATCATCGAAAAACAGCCCGCCGACGCCGCGGGTCTCATCCCGGTGCTTGAGGTAGAAGTACTCGTCGCACCAGGCCTTGTAACGCGCGTAAACGTCGTCGCCAAAGGGCGCGCAGGCCGTGCTGGCTACCTTGTGCCAGTGCACCACATCGTCGAACACCGGGTAGAACGGCGTTAGGTCATAGCCGCCACCAAACCACCAGACTGGCGGCTCGCCCTCTTTTTCGGCGATAAAGAACCGTACGTTGCCGTGGCTGGTGGGCACATGGGGGTTTTCCGGATGCAGCACCCAGGAAACGCCGACCGCGTGAAAGCTGCGCCCGGCCAGTTCTGGACGGGCGGCGGTGGCTGAAGGCGGCAGCGTGGTGCCGAAGACATGCGAGAAGTTCACGCCGCCCTTTTCAAACACGCCGCCGTGCTCGATAACCCGGGAGCGCCCACCTCCACCTTCTGCGCGGTCCCATTCGTCCTGCCTGAAGCTTGCCTGACCGTCGGCGCGTGCCAGGCCGTCGCAAAGGCGCTCCTGTAGATCCAGCAGATAGGTTTTAACGGTATCCAGATGTTCGTGCGCCACATCGTCTCCTGAGGGTCGGTTAACTGCGTATCACGTGTCCGCTGGCGAGATCACGGATGGTGCTGGGACGGGGATTGCCACCCAGCTCGCCAGAAACGATCGCGGCCAGCTGGTCACCGAAGACCGTCCTGACCTCGTCCTCGCGGGTTGCCGGCGGGTCGCCGGCGACGTTGGCCGAGGTCGACACCAGCGGGCCGCCGAACGCCTCGCAGAGCGCCTGCATCAGCGGGTGATCGGTCACCCGCAGGGCCACTTTTGAATGCGCGCCGCGCACCATGCCGTGACTGCGGCCGTTATCCGGCACCAGCCAGGTGTTGGGGCCTGGCCAGCTGGCGACCAGCGGCGCATGCAGTGCCAGGGGTAGCTGCGTCAGCCAGGGCTGAAACTGGCTGATCGAAGCAGCCACGAGAATCACCCCCTTGGCAGGGTCGCGATCCTTGAGACGCATGAGATGCGCCAGCGCTTCGTCATTGTCAGGGTCGCAGCTCAGCCCCCATACGGCTTCCGTCGGGCAGGCAATCACGCCGCCCTCGCGCAGCGCGCGAACCGCAATATCCACTTCAGCAGCCGTTGTCATGAAGTCTCCACCGATGATGACAAAGGAAGCCTCAATCCTATCATGGGCGCGGTAAACGCACCCAGCCTCCTGCCCGCGACGCCACCCAGCCGTCGATTTCCAGCATCAGCAGGCGCTGCTGGCACTCGCTCACCGTACTGCCGCTTTGTTGCACCAAGGCGTCAATCGGCGTCGGTGTGGCGCTCAACAAGCCAAGCAGCGCATCCGGCAAAGGTTCGTCCGCCGGTGTCTCAGGTGCAGACGGCAAGACCGGGGGTTCCAAAGCAGGTGGCAGAAACTCGCTCGCCCAGTGATGCAGCTCGTTGACGATGTCTTGGGGGTCGCAGGCCATCGCCGCGCCCTGGCGCAACAGCTGCAGGCAGCCACGGGCCTGCTGATTGTGCAGCGAGCTGGGCAGCGCAAAGACGTCGCGGCCCTGTTCCATGGCCAGGCGCGCGCTTACCAGGGAGCCGCTTTTCTCGGCGGCTTCCACCACCAGCGTGCCCAGCGACAGGCCGGTCACGATGCGGTTGCGGCGTGGAAAAAACGCCGGATGGGCCACCGTACCCGGCGGATGCTCGGCCAGCACCAGGCCGCCCGGCGCATCGCTGAGCTGCTGGTAAAGCCCGCGATGGCGGGCGGGGTAGATCACATCGATCCCGCAGCCGAGTACCGCCACGCTGCTGCCCCCGGCATCCAGAGCGGCCTGCTGGGCTACCCCATCGATGCCCAGGGCCATGCCGCTGACAATACACCAGCCGCGGCGGGCCAGCTCACGGGCGAAGGTTTGGGCGTTATGCGTGCCTTCGGCGGTGGGGCGGCGCGTGCCCACCATGGCAAGCGTGGGTCGCTCGAGCGTACCGAGATCGCCCTGCGCCCACAGCACCGGCGGGGGATCGGGCAGCTGGTTAAGCAACGCCGGCCAGGCCGGATGGTCGCGGTGCAGGATCGTCCGCCCCGGCGCGCCCGACTGCCAGTCAAGGCTGGTCGCCACTGCCGACTGCAAGGGGCTTTTAGACGGATGGTCGCACCACAGCCGCAGCGCACTGGCCGCCTTGCCGGGTAGCCCTGCCAGCCAGCCTTGCGGCCACGCGGGTTGCTGCGCCACCAACTGGGCGATGCGCTGCGGCCCCACGCCGGGTAATGCATTGACCGCCAACCACTCCCTGGTATCCATTCAACCTCCTTGTCCCGTATATCAATGTCGGCACGCCGGTTTTCAGCGCGGCGGTGAACGCACGAGGTCGCCCACTTCCAGCACCGTTGACGCTTCCATCACCAACGCATAGCTGACGCGATCATAAGGTCTGAAGACCATCAAGGTGCCGGCGGCCTCGCTGGGTAGCGTGAGCGCCTCCTGGCTGCGTGGATCGCTGATCACCTCGCCCTGCTGGGCAATCTGGAAAACATGCCCGGGCTGGACGCCATCCAGCGTCCCCAGATCGATCGTTACCACCTGCAGGCGGCCGATAAACCGCACGCCGTCCGGTACGCCAACAATCGCCCCGGAAAGCTCATTGAGGGGCGATTGTGGCACCATCGTATCGAGCTGTCGCGACGTTTCCAGCGGCACCGCCAGATCATTATTGCGTATTTCCTGGTCGGCGCTGAGCACCTGCAGCTGCACGATGTCATCCTCGGCGCGCAGGGCGCGGGCCTCACCGATCTTGATCAACTCGGTGCCCAGCGGCGTGCCATCGCCCCCGACATAGCGCTCGGCAGGGCGATAAATGCCAATCCGGGTATCCCGTGGCACCTGCCCCCTGACATACAGCGAATCCCCCGCGCCGCTGATCAGGCGGCCCTGGTGGCCCGCCACCACGTACGCCAGAGCGTCCTCCGCCGGGTCGCCGTCGACGATCCGGTGGCCGCGCAGGAACGGCCCGATGACGCTCGGGTCGATCGGCGCAATCGCTTCACGACGTGGCACCGTGCGCATCTCGGGGGACAGCTTGACCACGCGCTGCTCCCGCGCCAGCGACAGGCACGGCACGCCCTGGCAGTCGTCGAGCGTCAGCACATCCCCGGGATAGATCAGGTGGGGGTTATCGATCGCGGGATTGGCCTGCCACAGTTCTGGCCACTGCCAGGGGGCGTGCAGGAACCGGGCGGCAATATCCCATAGCGTATCTCCCGTCACTACGGTGTAGCGCTCGGGCGCCGACTCGCGGACGCGCTCCCACGCTGCCGCGTCCAGCGCGGCCAAGAGCGTCAACGCGCCGATCAGCCAGCCCCCGACCCCGGCTCGCCAGCGGTATTGTCTCGCTGCCATCCTGCCTCCCTGTTTTGTTATCGCTTTTTCAGCGTGGAGATCCGCGCTGCGCCGCCGGGCAGGCATGCCCAGGAGCATTGACAGCATGATATAGTGGTTGATCATAAACTACATTGATCACAACGTTCGGCGCCAGCCACGTATGGCGATCATAAAGCACTTGGGCAGGCGACCCTACCGGCGCGTGGCCCAAGCGATTACTCAGCTCAGCATAACGGTGGTAGTCACGCCATGGCCAAACTCGCCATTCTCGAATTTCCTGACGAGCGCCTGCGCACCAAGGCCCAAGCAGTTCAGACCGTCGACGATGAGGTGCGCCAACTCGTCGACGACATGCTCGACACCATGTACGACGCCAAGGGGATCGGCCTTGCCGCCACCCAGGTGGACGTCCACCGTCGCGTGGTGGTGATGGATGTCAGCGACGACCAGTCGCAACCGCTGGTGATGATCAACCCTCAGTACACACCGCTGGGTGACACCCAGGAACCGCTTTCCGAAGGCTGTCTGTCGATCCCGGAACATTATGCCGAGGTGCCCCGCTACCTGAGCGTGGAGCTGAAAGCGCTGGACCGCAACGGCGAGCCCTTTACGCTTGAAGCCGACGGTTTGCTGGCGCACTGCATTCAGCACGAATACGACCACCTGGAAGGCGTGCTGTTTGTCGACTATCTATCGCCGCTCAAGCGTGACCGGATTCGCAAGAAAATGGAAAAACGCCACAAGCTGATGCAGGACGCCTGACAGCGACTGCATTGCCCGAGGTTACTGCCACATTTACTTTTGCCGCCAGGTCGCTGTCTCCATGTCATCATTGCGCGTTGTTTTCGCGGGTACGCCTGAATTTGCTGCCTCAAGCCTGGCCGCCCTGCTGGCAAGCCAGCATCAGGTGGTCGCTGTGTATACCCAGCCCGACCGTCCCGCCGGGCGTGGTCGAAAGCTCACCCCGAGTCCGGTCAAGCAGTTGGCGCTCGACCATGCGCTGCCGGTTCATCAGCCCGCAAGCCTGAAAACGGCCGAGGCCCAGGCGACGCTTGCCGCGCTGGATGCCGACGTCATGGTGGTGGTGGCCTACGGGCTACTGCTGCCGCAGGCCGTTCTGGATATCCCGCGCCTGGGCTGCCTCAACGTGCACGCCTCGCTGCTACCCCGCTGGCGGGGCGCCGCGCCGATTCAGCGCGCCATCGAGGCGGGCGACCGCGTGTCGGGCGTCACCATCATGCAGATGGATGCAGGGCTGGACACCGGCGACATGCTCCATGAGGTTCGCACCCCGATCACTGCCCAGACCACCGGTGGCGACTTGCACGACCGTCTCGGGATTCAAGGGGCCAGTGCCCTGATCAATACCCTCGATGAACTCGCCACGGGCGCCGTCAGCGCGACGCCACAACCCGACGAAGGCGTGACCTACGCTGCCAAGCTCACCAAGGCCGAGGCCGAGCTGGATTTTCATCAGCCTGCCGAACAGCTGGTACGCACCATTCACGCCTTCAACCCCTGGCCTGTTGCCTGGTGCGCCCTGGGCGATGACCGCCTGCGCCTGCTGGCGGCCAGCGCCGAGCCCGGCGAACAGCCCGCATCGGCCCCCGGTACGCTATTACCCCACGGCGAGGATCACCTGCGTATCGCCTGCGGCCAGGACGGCCGCGAGGTGCTCTGCGTGAGCCGCGCCCAGCTGCCGGGGGGCAAGGCCCTGCCGGTTCGCGAACTGCTCAACGCCCGCCAGACACGCCTCACTCCGGGCACCCGCCTGGGGCCCAGCCCGCAAGAAGGAGCACCGTCATGAATCAGCCTCGCGCACCCAAGGAAGGCAGCGGCCTGGAAGTACGCGCCGCCGCCGCCCGGGGGCTCGTCCCGGTGCTCACTGACAAGGGGTCTCTCGCCAGCCTGGATGAGCATAGCGTGATTGCCCGGGATCGTAGCCTGCTCAAGGAGCTCTGCTACGGCACCTGCCGGCGCTTGCCGCGCCTGGAAGCGCTGGCCGGTCAACTGCTCAAGCAGCCGTTCAAAAAACGCGACAGCGACGTTCAGGCCTTGCTCCTGATCGGCATCTACCAGCTGCTGTACATGCGCATTCCGGCCCATGCGGCCGTGGGGGAAACGGCTGGCGCCGCGCGGTTGCTCGGCAAGGACTGGGCAACCCGGGTACTCAACGGCTGCCTGCGTCGCTTGCAGCGTGAAGCCGCCGCTCTAGAGGCGACGGTCGACCGCGATGCCCACGTCGCCCTCGAGCATCCCGCCTGGCTGTTGAAAACGCTGCGTCAGGCATGGCCGGATCAGTGGCAGGCCATCGCCGAAGCCAATAACCAGCCCGGCCCCATGACGCTGCGCGTAAACCAGCGCCATCAGGATCGCGAAACCTACCTGTCGCTGCTCACTGAAACCGGGTTGAGCGGCCAGCTCTGCGTTCACGCGCCGGACGGCATCACCCTGGAGCAGCCCTGCGACGTCTCCACGCTGCCCGGTTTCGAGCGCGGCCTGGTCAGCGTGCAGGATGAGGCCGCCCAGCTGAGCGCGGCGCTGCTCGGCCCGGCGCTTGCGCCGCGCCCGGGGGCACGGGTGCTGGACGCCTGCTGCGCGCCCGGCGGCAAGACCGCCCATCTGCTGGAGCAGTTCGATATCACGCTCACCGCCATCGATAGCGACAACCAGCGGCTGGGACGGGTCGACGACAGTCTGAGCCGGCTGGGCCTGACCGCCGACCTGCAGCACGCCGACGCCACTCAGCGCGACTGGTGGAACGCCACGCCGTATGACGCCATCTTGCTGGACGCGCCCTGCTCCGGCACCGGGGTCATTCGCCGCCACCCGGATATCAAGAAATTGCGGCGCCCCGACGACATTGGCAAGCTCGCTACCCTGCAACGCCAGCTGCTGGATAACCTCTGGGCGATGCTGCGCCCCGGCGGCACGCTGCTGTACGCGACCTGCTCGGTACTGCCGGAAGAAAATGCCGAGCAGGTCGAGGCATTTCTTGCCCGCACCCCCGATGCCATCGTCACCACCCCGGACGACGTCGCCTGGGGCATGCCCAGCGGCCAAGGACGACAACTGTTCCCCGAAGCGAGCAGTCACGATGGCTTTTTTTATGCCAGACTAGAGAAGCGGGCTGCCTAAGAGGCACTCGCCTTGCACGCGGCAGTGCATTCATGACACGGACGGAGGTAACATGAGTCACCATACCTACAAGCACATCGAGCTAACCGGTTCTTCTGAAACAGGCATTGAAGATGCCGTGCAGAGCGCGCTGGCCAAGGCGTCTGAAACCGTCAAGCACATGCGCTGGATGCAGGTGATCGACACCCGGGGCCATATCGAAGACGGCCGCGTGGCGCACTGGCAGGTCACGATCAAGGTCGGCTTCACCCTGGAATAATCCCACCTGCTTTTCGGCGGCGGCTGGTTTACACTGGCCGCCGTCTTTATTGCAGCGCACGATAGGCCGCCTCGCGCAGTTGGCGAGGATCCCTGGCGCTTTTAACGGAACCGATGCTCAGCAATGAAAATTATCATTCTCGGCGCCGGCCAGGTCGGCGGCACCCTTGCGGAATACCTCGCCGGTGAGGAAAACGACATCACCGTCGTTGATACCGATGCCAAGAAACTGCGCGAGCTGCATACCAAACTCGATATCCGCACGGTCACCGGCGCCGGCTCTTACCCTATCGTGCTGCGCCAGGCGGGCGGCGAAGACGCCGACATGCTGATCGCCGTCACCAGCAGCGACGAAATCAACATGATCGCCTGCCAGGTCGCGCATACCCTGTTCCGCACTCCGACCAAGATCGCCCGGGTACGCTCCTCGGCGTACCTGACCCGCAAGGGGCTGTTTGCCCACGAGGCAATTCCCATCGACGTGCTGATCAGCCCCGAGCAGGTGGTCACCGACCACGTGCGTCGCCTGATCGAACACCCCGGCGCGCTGCAGGTGCTGGAGTTTGCCGGCGGGCTCGTTCAGTTGGTGGCGGTGAAAGCTTTCTACGGCGGCCCGCTGGTCGGCCAGGATCTGGCCTTTTTGCGCCGCCATATGCCCAACGTGGACACCCGGGTGGCGGCGATCTATCGCCGCAACCGGCCGATCATCCCCCGTGGCGATACCGTCATCGAGGCCGACGACGAGGTATTCTTCCTCGCCGCCCGGCGCGATATTCGCGCGGTGATGAGCGAGCTGCGCCGGGTCGAACGGGATTTTCGCCGGGTGGTGATTGCCGGGGGTGGCAACATCGGCGAGCGGCTGGCCGAGCACCTGGAGCACAGCCAGCAGGTCAAGATCATCGAACACAGTCTCGAGCGCTGCACCACGCTGTCCGAGCGGCTCGACCGCACCGTGGTGCTCCACGGCAGCGCCACCAGCAAGCGGCTGCTGGAAGAAGAGAACATCGAGGACTGCGATATTTTCTGCGCGCTGACCAACGACGACGAGGTCAACATCATGTCGTCGCTGCTGGCCAAGCGCCTGGGCGCCAAGAAGGTGCTGACGCTGATCAACAACGCCGCCTACGTGGATCTGGTTCAGGGCGGCGAGATCGACATTGCCATTTCGCCCCAGCAGGCGACCATCGGCAGCCTGCTGACCCACGTGCGACGCGGCGATATCGTCAACGTCCACTCGCTGCGCCGGGGCGCGGCGGAAGCCATCGAGGCCATCGCCCACGGCGACAAGCAGTCGTCCAAGGTGGTCGGCCGTACGATTCGCGAGATCGACCTGCCCGACGGCACCACCATCGGGGCGATCGTGCGCGGCAAGGAGGTCATGATCGCCCACGATCACATCGTCATCGAAAGCGGCGACCACGTGATTCTGTTCGTCATCGACAAGCGGCGCATCCGCGACGTGGAGCGCCTCTTCCAGGTGGGGCTGACGTTCTTCTGATGGGTTTGCACCGCCAACGACGTACCGGCCAGGGGAGCACACGGCAGCCATGAGTCTGCGGGTCATCTTGCGCATTTTGGGGCTGCTGCTGATGCTGTTCAGCCTCACCATGCTTCCCCCCATGCTGATATCCGCGTGGTTTCGCGACGGCGTCTGGGAAGCCTTCCTGATCGCCATGGGGATTTCCGTGGCAACCGGCCTGGTGCTTTACCTGCCCAACCGCCACGCCCAGAAAGAGCTGCGCGTGCGCGACGGGTTCATCATCGCCGCGATGTTCTGGACGGTGCTGGCGCTGTTCGGCTCGCTGCCGCTGATGCTGTTTGGCGATGAATCGCTGAGCCTCACCGATGCGGTCTTCGAGTCCTTCTCGGGTCTGACCACCACCGGCGCCACCGTGATTACCGGCATCGACTTTTTGCCCGAGTCCATCCTCTACTACCGCCAGCAACTGCAGTGGCTGGGCGGCATGGGGATCGTGGTTCTGGCGGTCGCCATCCTGCCCACCCTGGGCGTAGGCGGCATGGCGCTTTACCGCACCGAAATTCCCGGGCCGCTGAAGGATTCCAAGCTGACGCCGCGCATCACCGAAACCGCCAAGGCGCTGTGGTACATCTACGCCACGCTGACGGTGGCCTGCATGCTGGCCTACATGGCCGCCGGCATGGACTGGTTCGATGCCCTGGGGCACAGTTTTTCAACCGTGGCGATTGGCGGTTTTTCCACCTACGACGCCAGTATCGGCTACTTCGATAGCGCCACCATCGAAATGATCTGCGTGGGCTTCATGCTGATTTCGGCATTCAGCTTCAGCCTGCATTTCATCGCCTGGCGCGAAAAGCGTCTGACGCACTACTTCCAGGATCCCGAAGCGCGCTTTCTGATGCTGTTCCTGCTTGGGCTGTCCGTGGTCGCGGTGCTGTCGCTGTGGATCACCGATACCTACGACACCTGGCGCGGGCTGCGCCACGGCGTCTTCCAGGTGGTTTCGGTGGCGACCACCGCCGGGTTCGGGGTCGCGGACTTTTCCATGTGGCCCGGCGCTCTGCCCTTTCTGCTGTTCATGGCGGCGTTTGTCGGCGGGTGCTCGGGCTCCACCGCAGGCGGTATGAAAGTCATCCGCATCATCCTGATAATGAAGCAGGGCATGCGCGAGATCATGCGCTTGATTCATCCCAACGCGGTCATCGCCGTCAAGGTGGGCAAGGTCAGCGTTCCGGACGGCATCGCCCAGGCGGTCTGGGGCTTCTTTTCGGTGTATGTGCTGCTGTTCTTCCTGATGCTGGTCGGGGTGATGGCCACGGGCGTCGACCAGGTCACCGCCTGGTCAACGGTGGGCTCGGCCTTGAACAACCTGGGCCCGGCGCTCGGCGAAGCCAGCAGTCACTACGGCGACGTGCCGGAAGCGGCCAAATGGATCCTGGTGGTGGCCATGCTGCTCGGTCGTCTGGAGATTTTTACCGTGCTGGTGCTGTTCACGCCTGCTTTCTGGCGGCGTTGATCCAACCGGTACGGCCTGTTTATTTGTTGAGTTGAGACGTTTTCATGACCCAGGAAGATGTGACACCGACAGTGCCCGATAGCGACGCACTGCCCGCCACAAGCGGACCGCTCAAGGTTATCACGGTGGGGGATACCCGCTATACGCTGCTCGGCACCGCCCACGTATCGGTGGAGAGCGCCGATGACGTGCGCCAGCTGATCGACAGCGGCGGCTTCGATGCCGTCGCCATCGAGCTCTGCAATGCGCGCCATCACAGCATGGCCAACCCCGACGCCATGGGCGAGCAGGACCTCTTCCAGGTCTTCAAGCAGGGCAAGGCCGGCATGGTCGCCGCCAGCCTGGCGCTGGGGGCGTTTCAGCAGCGCATCGCCGAACAATCGGGCATTCAGCCCGGCGCCGAAATGCGCGCGGCGGTGGAAAGCTGCCAGACCCACCGGCTGCCGCTGCTGCTGGTCGACCGCGACGTGGGCATCACCCTGCGGCGCATCTACCGCAATGTGCCCTGGTGGCAGCGCTTTTCGCTGTTCACCGGACTGCTGGGCAGCGTGCTTTCAAGGGATAACGTCTCGAAAGAAGACATCGAGAAGCTCAAGGAAGGCGATATGCTGGAGGCCACCTTCAGCGAATTTGCCGCCCAGTCGGAAGCCCTGTACAGCCCGCTAATCCGCGAGCGCGACCGCTACATGGCGCTGCGCCTAGCCGAAGACGCCCCCCCGGGGCGCTACCGCAACGTGCTGGTGGTGCTGGGCGCCGGGCACCTGAAAGGCACCGGCGAGCACCTGGATGCCCCGCTGCCCGATAACCCCCGCGACGAAATTGCCGCGCTGGAAGCCACGCCACCGCCTTCCAAGCTCTGGAAACTGGCGCCCTGGCTGATCACCGCCCTGGTGCTGGTGGGGTTTGCCATTGGCTTCTCGCGCAACACCGACCTCGGCTGGCAGCTGGTTACCGAGTGGTTCCTGATCAACGGCATCCTGTCCGCGGGTGCCACCATCGCTGCGCTGGCGCATCCGGTCACGGTGGTGGCCACCTTCTTCGCCGCCCCGCTCACCTCGCTCAACCCCACCATTGGCGCGGGCTTTGTGGCCGCCGGCGTTGAGCTTTACATGCGCAAGCCCAAGGTGCGCGACTTCGCCACCCTGCGCCACGAAGTCGTGCAGCTCAAAGGCTGGTGGCGTAATCGCGTGTCGCGCACGCTGCTGGTCTTCATTCTCGCCACGCTGGGCTCGGCGGTGGGTACCTGGGTCGCTGGCTTCAGGATCGCCGGCGCCCTGTTTGGCAGCAGCGCATGATCACCGCAACGCCCGCCCTCGCGGGCGTTGCGCTGTTATCTGCCGGTAAAAACGTTAACCATGGCCGCTTGCCTGCCGGCCCAGCAGCCGTTGCATCGCGGGGGTTGGGTCGTCGATCCGATGGTAAAAACGGCTGGCGGCGTAGCTGTCGTTGAACACCTCGAAGTAGTCGTCCAACACGGCGGCGGCGGTCTCGTCGCCGCCCTGGCGCAACAGCTCAACGGCCACCTCGGCGGTGCACAGATGCGCACTGGACGCCGGCTTGCGTAGCCGATAGCGGGTTTCCCGCTGGGTACGCAGCGGCAGAACGGGCAGCGCGTCCAGGTAAGGGCTTTTGCGGAAGATACGCCGCGCCTGACGCCAGGTGCCATCGAGCAGAATATACACCGGAATTTTAGCGCTGCGTTTGGCGTCGCTGACCGCCTCCATCGAGACCACGCGGTCAGCGTAGTCCGGCTGGTCATCGGGAAAGATCACAAAGGGCGCGTAGCGCGGGTCTTCGAGCAGCGCCATCAACTGCGCATCCGGCGCGGTGCGATACCAGGTAAACACCTGGGTCTGCGCCAGCACGTCGCCAATCAAGCGCCCGGTGTTGGTCGGCTTGAAGTGCTCAAGCGGGTGCGTCAACAGCCATACCTGGGCGTGGCTCTGGGCGGTGACCCGGTACGGGCACAGACAGTTCAGCTCGGGCAGGTTGCAGCCCTCACAGCGCGTGACAAAGCTGCCCCTCGCCTTGAACTCACGCCGGGGCGGGCGCGGATGCCCCGTCGCCGGATCTCTCTCGGCACCTGGACTAATGGCATCAGCATTGTGCGTACCGGACTCGGAAACTGACATCTGCGCTCCCACGATTGGCAAGGGGCGCCGAGTATAAAGCAGGGTAGCGCTGATCAGCTAGAAGCGTATCTCTGAGGTCAGGACTACGAGAAAATGATTATGAGGCAGAAGAAAGCGCAAGCTTTTGGTCAATCCGCTCCATAATAGACGTCAAACTAGCCACTGACTCAATCGCCAGCGTCAAGATCGCCGCATTTTTATCGGGATCATCCGGATATTCATGGGCGAAGCGATTTCGCAGTATTCTCAGTGCTTGCCATTGCTCACTGTCTTCGATATAGCCCAGTTTTTCCAGACGATGTAGCTTATCCAGCATGGGGCGGTCCTCATACGGCTCTTGTAAATACAGCAGCACAGAAGGAAGCAATCGCGCACCAATAGCGTCCTGCAATTTACCAAACCGAAGCACGAATTGATCCAGACTTTGGACCTCCGCATCACTGAGTCGCGTAAGGCGCTCGCCGGTAATGGGTAGCGACATTTGCAAAGACGACAACGCATAGCCAATGAAATGCCGATGACGCTGACACTCACGCCAGGCAGCAAGTAGACGCTGTTGCACACTATCTTGTGTCATAACGCAATACCAGATTGTTCGGCGATGCGGAAAATGGCGGGATGATTACCCAGACCGGGATAATCGATCAACATATCAATTTTCTGTTCGCCAAGCGCTTGCTGTAGCTGTACCTGGCAGCGCATTTCGGCTCGTACAATATCGTTGACGTCCTGCATGTCGGTGATGATCAGCAGATCTATATCACCGCCACGGCGACTATCATCGGTACGAGAGCCAAACAGCTTTACACGCGCCTGAGCCCCAAAGCAGTTTTTTACTGACTGGACAATCATTTGACGCTGATAGTCGCTCAAACGCATAGCGGCCCTCTCCGCCTACTTTTTTAACGGTTTCATTGCATAAAGGCTAGCATATTTCTTCACAGCCGCCGTAAACCGAAAAAGCTTGCAACGTTGACACCTGAGCAGGGACGCCGATAAAGTCTCGTCAACTTTCAAAAGCATATAGGTTTACCTGTGACCGCCACCTTCGCTAACGCCGCCACGGCTACCCCACGCCACGACTGGACGCTCGACGAGATCAACGCGCTTTTCGCGCTGCCGTTCAACGATCTGCTGTTTCAGGCCCAGCAGGTCCACCGGGCGCATTTCGATGCCAACGCGGTACAGGTTTCCACGCTGCTTTCCATCAAGACCGGCGCCTGCCCCGAAGACTGCAAGTACTGCCCCCAGTCGGGCCACTACAACACCCAGTTGGAAAAAGAGAAGCTGCTGGAGATCGAGAAAGTCGTCGAGCAGGCCAAGGCAGCCAAGGAGGCCGGCGCCAGCCGTTTCTGCATGGGGGCGGCGTGGCGCAGCCCGCGGGATAAAGACCTGGTGCTGGTGGAAGAGATGGTTCGCCAGGTCAAGGCCCTGGGGCTTGAAACCTGCATGACGCTGGGCATGGTCGACGGCGAACAGGCCAGCCGCCTGGCATCGGCGGGGCTCGATTACTACAACCATAACCTGGATACCTCGCCGGATTTCTACGGCGAGATCATCACCACCCGCACCTTCAGCGATCGCCTGGATACGCTTGCCACGGTGCGCGAGGCGGGAATGAAGGTCTGCACCGGCGGGATCCTGGGCATGGGCGAGGACGCGAAGGATCGTAGCGCGCTGTTGCAGCAGCTGGCCAAGCTGTCGCCGCAACCGGAATCCGTGCCGATCAACATGCTGGTGAAAGTGCCCGGTACGCCGCTGGAAAATGTCGAGGATCTGGATCCCATCGAATTTATTCGCGCCATTGCCGTGGCCCGCATCATGATGCCGCAAAGCCACGTGCGGCTTTCCGCCGGGCGCGAGCAGATGAGCGACTCGACCCAAGCGCTGGCGTTTCTGGCCGGCGCCAACTCGATCTTCTACGGCGACAAGCTGCTGACTACCGGCAACCCCCAGGCCGATCGGGACCGTGCGCTGTTCACCAAGCTGGGGCTGCACCCCGAGCGCCGCGAGACCTGCGAAGACGAGGCCACCCAGGCCCAGCGCCTGGCCCAGCAGGCCGAGCAGCATGCCCGCGCCGAGCGCGTGGCGGATCTGGCGGTGGATGCCAGTGTCTGACGCCTGGCGTGAACGACTGGCCAGCGCGCGGGATGACCGCCTGCGCCAACGGCGATGGCGAAAGCGCCGCGTCAAGCCTTCAGCGACCCTGGACTTCGCTGGCAACGACTATCTCGGCCTGGCTCAGGAACCGCGTGTTCAGAATGCCCAGGCCGAGGGTGCTCGGCGCTTTGGCGCCGGAGCCGGCGCCTCGCACCTGGTCAGCGGGCACCTGGGTACCCACGAGGCGCTGGAAGCGGCGTTAGCCGAGTGGACTGGACGCGAACGTGCCCTGCTGTTCTCGACCGGCTATATGGCCAACCTCGGCGTGCTGCAATCCCTTGCTGACGCCCACACGGCCATCTTTCAGGATCGTCTCAACCACGCGTCGTTACTCGACGGCGCGACGCTCAGCGGTGCCCGCTCCCGGCGCTATCACCACCGCGATGGCGACGACCTGCAGCGCCTGCTGGCCCGCAGCACGGCCACCCATAAGCTGGTGGTCAGCGACGGGGTCTTCAGCATGGATGGCGACGTCGCCGATATCGCCACGCTTGCCCGGGTCAGCCGCGAGCATAGCGCCTGGCTGATGATCGACGACGCCCACGGGTTTGGCGTGCTGGGCGAGAACGGCCGCGGCTGCGTGGAGGGTGTCACACGCGAGGACGTGCCGATTCTGGTGGGGACCCTGGGCAAGGCGCTGGGCACCGCAGGGGCCTTTGTCGCGGGAGATGCTGCGCTGATTGAGCATATCACCCAGTTTGCCCGCAGCTATGTGTACACCACCGCCCAGCCGCCCGGCATTGCCGCCGCCACGTTGGAAGCGCTGAGTATCGTTCGCCAGGAGCCCCAACGTCGCCAGCAGCTTTTCGAGCATATCGCTACCTTCCGCCGCGAAGCGCAGTTGCTTGGCCTGCCGCTGACCCACTCGGCGACCCCCATCCAACCGCTGATGCTGGGTAGCGAGGCGCGCGTGATGACGTGGGCCGCCACGCTTGAACAGCACGGCATCAGCGTCGGCGCCATCCGCCCGCCCACGGTGCCCGAGGGCGAGGCCCGCCTGCGCATCACACTCAGCGCGCGGCACACCCAGGCTGACCTCCGCCGCTTGCTGGAAGGGCTAAACGTCTGCCAACGCGAGGAGGCCGCATGCCACGCCTAGTGCTGCTGTCCGGCTGGGGGGTGGACCGGCGTATCTGGGCGCCGCTTGAGGCCCATTGGCCTGCCGACATTGACGTGCTCAGCGTCGACTGGCCGGGCTACGGTCACCAGCTCGCACTGCCGGAAAACGCCTCGCTGGATCAACTGGCCGAGGCCATGGTCGACCGCCTTCCCGAGGATGCCGTCTGGGTCGGCTGGTCGCTGGGCGGGCTGTTGGCCACCGCGCTGCTGGATACGCTGCCCGCCCCGCGCGGCCTCGTCCTGCTGGGCGCAGGCGAGCGCTTTTGCGCGGATGACGGCGTCAGCAACGACGAGCTTGCCAGCTTTCGGCGCGCGTTCACCCGCGATCCCAAAGTGACCTGGCAGCACTTCTTGCGCTGGCAGGCCCAGGGCGAACCCAATCCCCGTCACGCCCATCGCCAGCTGCAGGCGCTACTCGGCGACCAGCCGAGCGCCGATCATGCCACCCTGGCTACCGGCCTTGACTGGCTGGCCACCCTCGACAATACCCAGCGTTTGAATACGCCTGTCTGCCCGGTGATCCGCCTGGTCGGCGAGCATGATCCGCTGGTCGGCCAGCGCGCCCGTGACCGCGCTCGTCGTCTCGCCCATGCCGGGCACTGCCCCATGCTCTCGAAGCCGGCGACGCTCGCCGCCGTGCTGGCCGAGCAGGCATCAGCGCTGGCCGTCAAGGACACCGTATGAGCATCGCAGCGCCAACGCACGCCGCTTCCAGGACGCCTGACTGGCAGGCGAAAGTCGCCCGCGCCTTTTCCAGGGCGGCCCCGCGCTACGACGCCCTGGCCAGCGCCCAGCGGCATATCGGTGAAGCGCTGTGGGCGCGCCTGCCGACAAGCGCCGGGCCGCGCGTGCTGGACCTGGGCTGCGGCACCGGCTACTGGACCCAGCGGCTGGCAATGCGCTATCCCGATGCCCGAGTGGCGGGGCTGGATATTGCCCCCGGCATGCTGGCCTACGCCGAGGCGCGTTACGGCCAGCAGATTGCCTGGCATCAGGGCGACGCCGCCGCGCTGCCGTTTGCCGACGGCGCCTTTAACCTGGTGTTTTCCAACCTGGCGATTCAATGGTGCCGCGACAGCGACGCGGTCATGCAGGCGCTTCATCGGGTGCTTGCCCCCGGCGGCCAGGCGTATATCACCACGCTATTGCCGGGCACGCTTGGCGAAGTCGCCGACGCCTGGCAGCGCCCCGAGGCGTTGCTGACCACGCCCAGTGCCGCCGAGCTCGAGCGTGCCGTGGTCGATAGCGGGCTTGGGCTTGCGGAGCAGACGGCGACTTGGCGGACGTTTCACTACCCCGACCTTAACGCCGTAATGGCCTCCATCAAGGGCGTGGGCGCCCAGGTGGCGCGCGCCAACGCCCGGCTGACCCGTGGTGAGGTGGCCGACGCCCGCGCGCGCTATGACGCCCTGCGCGAGCCCCAGGGGCTGCCGGTGAGCTATCACTGTTTGACCCTGCATCTGGAAAAGACCCCATGAGCACCTACTTCGTCACCGGCACCGATACCGACGCGGGCAAGACCCTGGCCACCAGTGCCCTGCTGTATGCCGCCCGCGCGCAAGGCCTGAGCACGCTGGGGCTGAAGCCCGTGGCCTCGGGCAGCGACGCAAACCCTGACGGGCTGTGCAACCGCGATGCCCTGGCCCTTCAGGCGCAAAGCGCCCCGCCGGTCAGCTACGCCACGGTCAATCCCTGGGCGTTTGAACCGGCCATCGCGCCGCACCTGGCGGCCAGCGAGGCCGGTGATCCGCTGAGCCTCGATGCCATCGTCAACACGCTGGCGGCCACGCTTGAAGAGTTCCCGCGCACGCTGACGCTGATCGAAGGCGCGGGGGGCTGGCGGGTACCGCTCAACGCGCACGCGGATTTTTGCGACCTCCCCCGCGCCATGAACCTGCCGGTGATTCTGGTGGTGGGTCTCAAGCTTGGCTGCCTGAATCACGCCCGGCTCACCGCCGAGGCGATACTGGCCGACGGCCTGCCTCTCGCCGGCTGGGTCGGCAGCGTCGTGGATCCAGCGTTTGCCGCTGACCCGTCACGCTATGCCGCCAACCTGGCCGTCCTCGAGCACCGCTTGCCGGCCCCCTGCCTGGGCATCCTCCCGTTTCTCAATACGCCGGCAGCCGCTACCGCCCACCATTACCTTTCCCTGGCACCGCTACTCACCCTGGAGCCGCAATGAATTCGCCCGTTTGGCACCCCTACGCGCATCTTAAAACCCAAGCGCCCGCTCCCAAGGTCGTGGGCGGCAGCGGCGCTCACTTTACCCTGGAAAGCGGCGAGCGCCTGCTGGACGCCACCTGCTCCTGGTGGTGCATGATCCACGGCTACAGTCATCCGCGCCTTGTCGCGGCCATTCGCGAACAGGCCGGCGAGCTGTGCCATGTGATGCTCGGCGGCCTGACCCACGAACCCGCCAACGCGTTAGCCCGTGAGCTGGTGCGCATCACCCCGGACGGGCTGAACCACGTGTTCTACTCGGACAGCGGTTCGGTAGGCATGGAAGTGGCGATGAAAATGGCCCTGCAGTACCAGGTACTCACCGGTCACCCCGGCAAGCGCAAGATGCTCTCGCTGATGAAGGCCTACCACGGCGACACCGCCGGCTGCATGGCGGTGTGCGACCCGGAAGAAGGCATGCACAGCCTGTTTGCCGGGCTGCTGCCCCAGCACCATTTCGCACCGGCACCCACGGCGCCCTTCAATGCCACTGCCGCTGAGGTCGCGCACGATCTTGGCGCCCTGCGCGAGGTGCTTGAGCGCCATCACCACGAGATTGCCGCGCTGCTGATGGAGCCGCTGCTGCAAGCCGCGGGCGGGCTCAACATGACCTCACCGGACTATCTGCGCGGGGCGCGGGCATTGTGCGATGAGTTTGGGGTACTGCTGATCTTCGACGAGGTCGCCACCGGCTTTGGCCGCACCGGCGAGCTTTTCGCCGCCGACCACGCGGGCGTCACGCCGGATATGATGGTGCTCTCCAAGGGGCTCACCGGGGGCTACCTAGGGCACGCGGCGACGCTGGCCACGGACCGCATTCACGATGCCTTTATCGGCGACAGCGACCACCACGCCTTTATGCACGGGCCCACCTTCATGGGTAACCCGCTGGCCTGCCGGGTGGCGCTGGAAAGTTTGCGGGTGTTTGAGGAAGACGATTATCGGGGCAAGATCGCCGCGCTCAGCCAACTGCTTAGCCGCGAGCTGCTCGACGATGACGCGCTCAACCACCATCCGGCGGTGGCCGACGTGCGCGTACTGGGCGCCACGGCGGTCATCGAGGCACACTCGGCCGAGACGCTGAAAGGCGTGGGTGACTTCGCCCGGAAGCACGGCGTGTGGCTGCGCCCGATCGGCCGCTGGCTGTACACCATGCCCGCCTACATCACCTCAGAGGCCGAGATGACCCGGATTACCGACGTGATGAAGGCATGGTTTCTGGAAAGTTAGACGGTTCAAGGAAGAACCAAATTACCTTGTTTACGCCACTGATTGACCAGCGCAGGGACGCCTTCGCCGGCGGTGGTGTTGATCGCCAGCACCCCCGGCGGCGTTAACGTATCGGCATCCGGGTCGACCAGTGCGCAGGGGGTGTCCAGCTCGATGTACGAGAGCAGCGAGGCGGCGGGCATTACCGCAAGGGACGTGCCCACCACCAGGAAAAAATCCGCCTGGCTTGCGATCTCGCAGGCATCCTCGAACAGCGGCACTGATTCGCCGAACCACACCACGTCGGGGCGCAGCTGGCTGCCCTTGTCGCACACGTCGCCAAGGGCAATGCCGCCCTTGGGCAGCGGGTAGCGCAGCCGCCCGTCCACGGTGGAGCGGGCCTTGAGAATCTCGCCGTGTAGATGCAGCACATGACGGGATCCGGCCCGTTCGTGCAGGTCATCGATATTCTGGGTAATGACACTGACCTTGAACCCATCCTGCTCCAGGGCGGCGAGCGCCTTGTGAGCAGCGTTGGGTTTGGCCTTGCGGATCTGGTCGCGGCGCTGGTTATAAAAGGTCAGCACCCGCTCCGGGTCGTGTCGCCAGCCTTCGGGCGTTGCCACCTCTTCCACCGGGTGCTCTTCCCAGAGGCCGTCGCTGGCGCGAAACGTCTTGATACCGCTTTCGACGCTGATACCCGAACCGGTAAATACCACCAGGTGTGGCGTTGATGTCATGATATCCTCATCTTTATCGCCTTCTGTTCGTTCTAATATACCAGTTGGCCGACGGTTCCCGCGAAACGCTGCTTGTTGCGGTAAGGGTAAACGTCGATCACCCGGCCATCGACGATCGCCCGCTGCAGTTCTTTCCAGTAGTCGGGGTCGAAGAGCTCCGGGTGCTGTTCCATGAACACGCGGCGTAGCGCCGCATTGGCGAACATGAAGGGGCCAAACTCCTCGGGGAAGATATCGTTGGGGCCGATGGACATACTCGAGGCATCCATCCCCTGGTTTTTCGGCATGTGCCGGAAGCGACATTCGGTGAGATAGCAGACTTCGTCGTAGTCGTAAAAGATCACCCGCCCGTGCCGCGTCACGCCGAAGTTTTTCAGCAGCATGTCACCGGGAAAGATGTTGGCCGCCGCCATCTGCTTGATGGCGTTGCCGTAATCCTTGAGCACCGTCACCTGCTCTGCCTCGCTGCACTCCTCCAGATAGATGTTCAGCGGCGTCATCATGCGCTCGGTATAGCAGTGCTTGATGATCACCTTGTCGTCCTTGAGCGAGACCGTCGAGGGCGCCACCTCCAGCAGATGCTCCAGGCACGCCGGATCGAAGTGGTCCTTGCGCACGATGAAGTTGGAGAACTCCTGGGTATCCGCCATGCGGCCGACCCGGTCGTGACGCTTGACCAGCCGATACTTCTCGCGCACCACGGCATGGGTCACGTCTTTGGCGGGGTCGAACTTGTCCTTGATGATCTTGAACACCGTCCGGAAGGTGGGCAGCACGAACACCGCCATCACCATGCCGCGCACTCCGGGGGCGATAATGAACTGATCCTCGCGCTTGGCCACCTGCTGATTGAGCGCCCGGAAAAACTCGGTCTTGCCGTGCTTGAAGAAACCGATGGCGGCGTAGAGTTCTCCCGCCGGCTTGTGGGGCATCAGCTGTTTCAGGTACTGGACGAACTCCCCCGGCACCGGCACATCCACCTGAAAATAGGCCCGGGTAAACGAGAAGATGATCGAGACTTCATCGGTTTCGGTCAGCACCGTATCCAGATGAAGGCAAGGGTCGCCGCCCTGCTGCTCGCCAAAGCCCTCGCCGTGGAGAATCGGTAACACCAGCGGCAACTGCTCGCCGCCGCCCAGGATGCGACCGACCAGATAAGCCCCTTTGTTGCGATAGAACACGCTGTTCAAAAGCTCGATCTGGGCGTCGTCGGCCTGCCGTATCGCCTCGGGAAGCTGGGCGTCCAGTAGCTCGCTGCCAAGCCGGGTATCGCGCTCAAGGTCGGCAAACCGGTTGTCGAACGGGGCATCGCCAAGGGCCCAGGCCAGGGCACCGGGCCAATCACCGTTCACCGGATGACGACGGCACAGGTCAATCCCCGAGTGATGGGCGGCATCCTCCCGGGAGCTGTAGACAAACATCCAGTCGTTGCGGATATGACGGTGCTGGAACACCGAACAGAACAGCGAATTGAAAAACGTTTCGGCCAGTTCGTAGTCGAGCCGCTGGCTGATCAGGTCGGCGTAGTGGGTGCGCGCTTCGCGCCAGGTCTCGCAGTGGGCCAGCACCTCGTGGGCAAAGGTACGCTGCAGCCGGCCCAGGGTATCGTCGACTTTCTCCCCGTAAAGATTGATGCGCGCCGCCGAGGCCTGCTGGGCATCGCGCCAGGCCGCCTCGCGAAAGCGACGGCTGGCATCATAGGTAATCTGTTTAAAGCGCGCGCGGTACTCATCAAAACCGTGTAGCACGGTGGCCGCCAGGCGATACGCGGGAGAAAGTTTCACGGGCTGGGCTCCTGATCGTTTTGACCAGCTTGGCGTAACCGGACACTACATGCGAGGCGACCTTGGTGGGACTAAACAACTAGCCCTCGGCATCCAGCAGCGCGGTCAGCGACGCCGTCTTGTCCGGGTCGGCCAGCGCCTGTGCCAGCCTGGCGATGTCTTCCGCCAGCGGTCGATCCTGTTCGAGCGGTGCCGCCAACTCACGTACCCATGTGCACAGGGAGCGGGAAGCCAGACTGAGCGATGACATGTTTTTCAGCTCGGCGCCCTGCACCAGCACCAGCGCTTCGATCGCCAACACCTGATAAAGCTGCTCCAGACTGTTACTCGCACGCCGCGCGGCAATGGTGCCCAGCGGGACAATATCCTGGTTGTCGGCGTTGGTGGGAATCGACTGAATCGAGGCGGGCATGGCCTGGCTGCGCAACTCGGCAACCAGCGCCGTGGCGCTGACCTGAGCGCCCATGAAGCCGCTGTGCAGCCCGGTATCCAGCGGCTGCATGAACGCCGGCAGCCCTTTATTCTTCGCGGGATCGGTGATCCGGGCGATGCGCCTCTCGCTGTACAGCGCCATCTGAATGAGGGCATTGTTGAGGTAATCGCTGGCAAACGCGAGCTGCTGACCGAAGAAGTTACCGCCGTGTAGGACGAGATCGTCATCGGCAAAAAGCAGTGGGTTATCGGTGACGGCTTCCAGCTCGATACGCGCCGTTTGGGCATGCTGTTCGACCACATCCCAGACTGCTCCCAGGGCCTGCGGGGCGCAACGCAAGGTATAGGCATCCTGGGGTAACGGACGATGCTGCTCGATATTGTCGGGCATATCGGGCAGCGGCTCGGGCGTGGGCTGCCAGGGAGTCAGCGCGCCACTGTCTGCCGACAGCGACCATAGCCAGTGATGCAGCTGCCGCTGGCCAGGGTGCGGACGCAGCTCACCGATGGCGGGATGAAAGGCCTCCCGATGCCCAGCCAGCAGCTCCGCATACAGCAGCACCAACAAGGTGCTGAGCTTTAACGCTCGCTGGGCTGCCGTGGCATTCAAGGCGGCGATCCCCGCCGTGGCCGAGGTGCCATTGACCAGCGCGATAGCATCTTTTCCCCGCAGCACCAGCGGCTTCCAGCCCAGCTGCTGGTGAGCCTCGCGACTGGGTATCCAGCGCCCACCGCGCAGGCTTACGCGCCCTTCTCCACTGAGTGCCCGTGCCAGGTGCGCCAGCGGCGTCAGGTCCCCGCTGGCGCCGACGGTGCCGCGCGCAGGTACTTCAGGTACTAAATCAACGTCCAGCCACGCTTGCAGCCGATCAATGAGCACGGGGTTGGCCCCGGAGTGTCCGCGCACCAGGCTGGTCAGCCGCGCCACCATCATGGCACGCACATGGCGGAGCGACAGCGGCTCGCCCACCCCGCTGCACAGGTGATACACCAGATTCTGTTGCAGCAGGGCAGACTGCTTGGGGTCGACGTTGGTCGTAGCCAGCGGCCCGTAACCGGTCGTCACGCCATAGATTCGACGGCGCTGGTCGATAGCCTCACACAGAAACGCGTGGGCCCTGGTGACCGCACGCTCCTCATCCTCCGACAGGGTAAGTGACCGACGCCCCAGGGCGATCTGTTCAATCTCTTCAAGCGAGCGACGTCCGTCGTCCATGTCAATATTTCCTGTGTTAAAGCTTGCTTTGTCGAACTACCAGTCCTTGAGCTTGCCCATCGCGTTAGTGGGTAAGGCATCCCCGTAGGTAATAGCAACGGGGCGCTCGGCGGCGGGCCACTGGCTGATGGCCTGGGCGATCTCGGGCGCGGTGTGTTGCTCGCTTTCCACCGGCACCACGAAGGCTTTCAAACGCCGCTTTGCCGATGTCGCCGTGGTGCGTACGGCGCAGTCAGCCACGCTTTCCAGTCCGCGCAGGCGCTCGGCCACATGGCCAGGGCTGACATTGACGCCGCCAATCGCCACGACGTCATCATGGCGCCCCTGGAGCGTGAAGGTGTCGTCATCCAGCCAGTGGGTGTGATCCAGCAGCGGTGTGGCGGTTTGGCCACCCAGGCGCTGAATATGGTGCGCATCAAGGCGCTGCCAATGGGCGAGCAGCTGATACGTTGACTCCGGGTGCCAGCGAGTCGCTACGCCACCGGTTTCGGTGCTGCCATAGATATCCAGCAGCTCGCTTAGCCCGCTGGCAAGTAACGCCTGCGAGGTCTCGGCAGCCAGCGGGGCGGTGGACGAGACGCCGACCACCGCGTCCGGCCAGGCGCGGCGCGAGACGGCCAGGTAGTCCCAGCGAGGCGGGACGGTGACCACCAGGTCGCCGGGCGATAGCGACGGCAGCGCGGCGGCGTCAACGCTGATGCGCGGCACACCTGCCACCCCCGGCAGCGCCACGCCGAGCATGAAACCGTAAAGATGATGCAAGGGCAGCCAGCGAACCACGCGGTTGATCGCTCCCCGCGAGGCAAGACGCTGCGCCAAGGCATGCGCCTCCGCCTCGATGGCGTCCCAGCGATGCAGGTGAGCGGTGGGCGCCCCGGTGCTGCCCGAGGTTCTGAACGTCAGCCCCGAGGTGTCGGAAACGGCATGGGCCACCAGAGCGGCCCAGTCATCGACGTGCTGGGTCATCAGCAGGCGATCTTCCACGCCCGTTTCGTGCAGACAGAAGAACTCGTTGACACAGGCAGCCAGGTGAAGCCGTTCGAGGGAATCAATCGCGGGAGGAGAATGCCAGTCCGGTGCGGGGGTGCCTCGATAGGCAGCCAGTTCCGCGCTCAGCAATGATTGCAGGACGGCTTTGCAATCGGCTTCGCTTAGCCACTGAGGCATCTTGAACATCCTTTACGACGCTAATAACGCATGGTGTGCTTATAAAAAAGCCGCCGGTGCGCAACGATACGCCGGCGGCTCTTGAGGGGAGTTATAGACGCTTGACAAAGATCCAGTAGGTATCGCCGGAAAGGGCTTTCTTCATATGCACTTTTACTTTGGTGGGCGTCATCTGGTAATCGAACACGTACTCGAACATGGTGTTCAGCTCGCCACTTTTGACCCCTTCCTTGAAGCGCCCCTGGAACTCTTTGCTTTGCGTGCAGGGGGCTACTTCGGTAAAGAAGTTCTTGCCAATAACGCTTTTCGGGTCACGGCCGGTAATGCCGCCTTCCGCTGCGTTGTACTGGACAATCTTGCCGTTGGCATCCAGCTGAATCGCCCCGAAGGCTAATTCGTCCAGTTTCTTGTCGTCCATCTTTGCCAGCGAGTTTTCAATATCATCGCCGCCAAATCGAACCGTTTCCATTGCCATTACGATCACCTCCAGATTGAGCGCGCTAGCGTGCATCAACTTGCCACGCACTGTACAAAACATATACAAATATTATATGAAGCATGTTGAAGTTAGCAGGATCTGCTATCCAGAGCAATCATCTAATACTATTTAATGATGTCGATGCGTTATTAGCGCTCATGGTGTAATGCCGCCATATGGGTCACCTGCAAGCAGAAAGGCCCTGCGGTTCGGTCGGCGATCAAGAACCCTACCTGGGTGATATCCGAAGGTTGGAGAGGTGGCGCATCGTTTAACACCGTGCCGCGCCGAACGGCGTCGAAGGCGTGCCATGGAAAGTGCAGCGTCTCGAAGCCATCCTGAGCCGGCGTAAACTTCACCCGATAGGCAGAGGCGTCGCCCAGCGACGTGCTTTTCAAGCGCAGCTGATAGGTACGCCCATCGCCCTTTACGGTCAAGGCAATGCCCTTTGCATCCGCGAGCGTGGGTTCAAACCCATTGGGCTCGCGGCGCACCGAGGCAAAGCCGCCGCCGTTCTCCAGCGACACCTCGCCATGAAACTGCCCCAAACCGTTCGACACGCTGAACGTACTGTGCGACTCGCCACCCATGACGCCGTCATCCACCGCGTACCAGCGCTGCGCTTCGCTTGCTTCCTCGAAGATCAACGTCATCCGACCACCTCGCACTGTGCATCAAGTAAGAAAAACCCCCGTTGCTAGTGCCGGGGGTTTTCACGGTAGACCAATCAGCGGCCCGCTTACAGTTTAGCGTTGGCGGCAGCCGGCGCTTCGGCTTGACCGGGCTCCAGCTCTTCGGGCGATGCCACCACCAGGGCGAACTCCTCCTCGGCGGTTTTGGCCACCAGCTTGTGTTTGCTATACAGGAAGAAGTAAGCCGCCCCGGCAATAAACAGTACGATGGTGTAATTGAAGGCACGGGGGTCAAAGGCGTACACGCCCGTCAGCGCAACCAATGACAGCACCAGCGCGATACCCGAGGTCACCACACCGCCGGGGGTTTTATACGGACGCGGCAGGTCGGGCTGCTGGACGCGCAGCATGATATGGCTCAGCGCCATCAGCGCGTAGGAGATCGTGGCACCGACCACGGCCATGCCCAGGATCAGGTCGCCCTCGCCGCTGAGCGACACCAGAAAGCCGAATACTCCCGGCACGATCAGCGCCATGTGGGGCACTTTGCGACCGCTGGTCAAGGAGAGCGGCTTGGGGAGATACCCCGCCCGGGAAAGCGCAAACACCAGACGGCTGTAGCCGTAGATGATCGAAAAGAAGGAGGCAATCAACCCGGCCAGGCCCAGGACATTCACCAGGGTCGCCAGTGCCGGGCTGCCCGCGGCATTCAACGCATCCACCAGCGGTACGCCGCTCTGGCCGATCATCTCGGCACCCGCCGCGCCGGCCAGCAAGAGTACCACCAGCAGCGCGGTGAACAGCAGAAACAGCATCGCGCCGATAATGCCTTTGGGCATGTCGCGTGCCGGATCCTTGGCTTCTTCGGCGGCCAGCGGCACACCTTCCACCGCCAGGAACAGCCACATGCCGAACGGCAGCGCCGCCCAGATGCCATACCAGCCAAACGGCATGAAGGTGCTCGCGCCCGCTGCGTCGGTGGGCGCGATATCGAACAGGTTGGCGGCGTCAAAATCCCCGATCAGCGCCACTGCCGTGGCGAGAATGGCAAACACTGCCAGGCCGCTGATGACCATCATGACCTTGAGCGCTTCGCCTACACCGGCCAGGTGAATACCGATAAACACCGCGTAGAACAGTAGATAGACGAGCGGCCCGTTGATCCCGAGCAGCGCCTCCACCGCCGAGCCGATGAAAATCACGATCGCCGCCGGCGCCAGGGCGTATTCGATCAATACCGCAAGACCGGTCAAATAGCCGCCGGCGGGGCCCATGGCCTGGCGGGCAAAGCTGTAGCCGCCCCCTGCCGCTGGGATGGCTGCGGACATTTCAGCCAGCGACAGCACCAGCGCCAGATACATCAGCGCCATCAGGCAGGCGGCAATCGCAAAGCCGCCCCAGCCCGCTTCGGCAATACCAAAGTTCCAGCCGGCGAAGTCGCCGGAAATCACGTAGGAAACCCCAAGCCCTGCCAGCAGCATCCAGCCGGCGGTGCCTCTTTGCAGTTGGCGCTTGGCCAGATATGCCTGATCGACAAATGGTTGTGTCATCGTTATGCCCTTTTCAGTGTGGAACGTCATCGTCGTAAGCGGCGTGCTGTGGTGACGAAGCGGGTTCCGTATTGTTGTGTGATCGTTGTTATAGGGTATCGCTTGCGGGAGGACGCTAATCCGCCACCAGAAAGTTACGCGTTGAGCCGGATGCCGAATCACCTTCCAGCACGTCGTCCTCGCTGCGATCCTTGAGTTGCACGCCCGAGAGCTTGCGCTGGCGGGCGTCTTTCAGCAGCAGGCAAAAGCGCCTCGCGGCCTCCTCAACCGCCAGACCCGCCGGGCGCACGTTGGAAATACAGTTGCGCCGGTCGTCCCTGAGGCCTGGTTCCGGCGCCCAGGTCATGTACAGCCCGAGGCTGTCCGGCGAGCTGAGCCCCGGCCGCTCGCCGATCATCACCAGCACGGCGTCGGCGTTGAGCAGTGCGCCTATCTCATCGCCGATCGCTACCCGCCCCTGTTCAACGATGGTCAGCGGGGCTAGCCGCCAGTCGCTTGCGTCGTCGCCGAGCGCCTGATGGAGCGCGTCGAGAAACGGCGCGCTGTTCTGCTGCACCGCCAGGGCGGACAGCCCGTCGACAATCACCACGGCCAGGTCATGGCGCTGCTGGGATACGGCGGCCTGCTGGAGATGCTCGCGACTTTCATCGTCGAGACGCCGACCGTAGTCGGGCCGCTGAAGATAGGTGGCGCGGTTGTGAGCCTGGCTGTGCAGGCCAATCGGTGCGCGGGCCAAGACCAGCGTGTCGCTCAGCTCGGCGCCAAGCGCTTCAACATCCAACGGACAGTGAACGGCGTCCTGGGCCTGGGCGTGAGCTAGCTGAAAGGCCAGCAGCTTGCTGGTCGGCAGGCTGATGCCCGCACGCCCCAGGCCAATCCGCGCGTCGGTGAAGGCGTTAAGCCGCTCCCAGGGGTTGTCGACGACGATAGGCGACGAGGGTTTATCGGTCATGTCGCGGCTCCTCGGGCAGGTGACGCAGGCTATTGGCAAAGGCGGCGGGCAGCTGGTCGTTAAGCCGGTGGGTGCTGACATCCTGGAAAATCTGCATGTCTTCCAGCCAGCGCTCGAACTCCGGCGCTGCCTTGAGCCCCAGCACCCGCCGTGCATAGAGCGCGTCATGAAAGGACGTGGTCTGGTAATTGAGCATGATGTCGTCTGAGCCGGGGATGCCCATAATGAAGTTGCAGCCCGCCACGCCGAGCAGCGTCAGCAGGTTATCCATATCGTTCTGGTCGGCATCGGCGTGGTTGGTGTAGCAAACATCGCAGCCCATGGGCACGCCCAGCAGCTTGCCGCAGAAGTGGTCTTCAAGGCCTGCACGGGTGATCTCCTTGCCGTCGAACAGGTACTCCGGGCCGATAAACCCCACCACGGTATTGACCAGCAGCGGATTGAACTTGCGCGCCACTGCGTAGGCGCGTGCCTCGCAGGTTTGCTGGTCGAGCCCGTGGTGGGCGTCGGCGGACAGCGAGCTCCCCTGACCGGTTTCGAAATACATCACGTTGCGCCCCACCGTGCCACGGTTGAGCGACTGCGCCGCCGCGTCGGCTTCAGCCAGGGTGCTCAAGTCGAAGCCGAAGCTGCGGTTGGTTGCTTCGGTGCCACCGATCGATTGAAACACCAGATCGACCGGGGCGCCCTGCTCGATCGCTTCCAGCGTGTTCGTCACGTGGGTCAGTACGCAGGACTGGGTGGGGATCTGATACTTCTGAATCACCTCGTCCATCAGGCGCATGAGCTTGACGCTCTGGGCGACGTTATCAGTGGCCGGATTGATGCCAATCACCGCGTCACCGCTGCCGTACAGCAGCCCGTCGAGAATGCTGGCGGCAATGCCGGTAACGTCATCGGTAGGATGGTTGGGCTGCAGCCGTGTGGAGAGCCGCCCCGGCAGACCGATGGTGTTACGAAACGCCGTGGTGACTTGGCACTTCTTGGCCACCAGGATCAGATCCTGGTTGCGCATCAGCTTGCTGACGGCAGCGGCCATTTCGGGGGTAATCCCCGCTTTTACGTCTGCTAACACCTCACTGGTAGCGTGGTCGGAGAGCAACCAGTTGCGAAAGTCGCCGACGGTGAGGTGGCGGAGGGGCTCAAAGGCCTTTGCATCGTGGTCGTCGATGATCAGCCGCGTGATTTCGTCCGCTTCGTAGGGAACCAACGCCTCGTTCAAAAAGGTGGTCAGCGGGAGTTCCGCCAGCACCATCTGAGCGACCACCCGCTCTTCAGCACTTTCCGCCATCACCCCCGCCAGGCGGTCACCGGCACGGGCCGGGGTGGCTTTGGCCATCAGTTCGGCCAGACTCGCGAAGCGGTAGCTGCGGCTCCCCACCGTGGTGTGATAGGTTTTTGCCATGGTGATTTCCTTTTTGTTATGGCGGCTTTTACACCGCGCCAACGGCGCATCAAGGTATAAAACCTGCTTGTTTTTACGATAGCGCTATTGCTGGAGAGGGAGTATCGAATTTCGGCAAACCGCCAACCTCTTCAGAAAAACCAACAAAGACATGAAGTTGAGAAATAACAAGGGCGGAAAGAGCCTACCCATGGCTCTGGGAGAGGGGGTCATGAACGAACCGGAAAGCGCACATGCACCAAAAAAATGCATCCAGGAAGCGTTTGACGCCGACGAACATGCCAATAACCTGACGCGCTGGCAGCAGGAGTACGACCAGCTCAGCGCCGGCCGTTTTTACGGCCGACTGGATGAAGTCGCGCTGGCAACAATGCAGGTATTCAAGGAGCACACCGGCCAGGCGCTGCGCCAGGATTGCCGGGTATGGCCCAATGCCCTCTGGCTCGGCATACCGCCGGTATGTGCAGGGTCACGCATCAACGGCCAGGCGCTGGGTGGCGATGAGGTGATGTGCCGACCGGGAGGCCACGACTTTGAGCTGATCACCCCGGCAGCGTTCGATATCTACGGTCTGGTGGTTCACCTGCCCACTTTGAGCGCCGCGGCGGCCCGGCAAGGTATCGTGCTGGATGAATGCTGGCAGCAGACCCCGCGCCGTCATGTCGGCCAAGACACCCTGAGCGCCATGACATTTCTGCTTGAAAGACTCCTGATGCGCCAGCCGGGGGCGATTGCCGAGCAGCTCCATCAGGATATTTTACTGATGGCCCTGCTGGAACTGTTGCAGGCCGAGCGGCCCAGCCGCGAACCACCGCCCAGCTACGCCCACCGCAAGGAGGTGGTCGACCGGGTCAAGCGCCATGTGGATGAACACCTGGAGGGGCCGGTGACAATGGATGCGCTTTGCCAGCTCACTCACGTAAGTCGGCGTACGCTGCAGTACAGCTTTACCAGCATTCTCGGCATCAGTCCGCTGCAGTACCTGCGGCTGACACGGCTCAACCGCGTGCGTCGTGCACTGCGCGCCGCGTCGCCCAGTCAGTCGGTTACCGAGATTGCCACCTACTGGGGGTTTTGGCATCTCGGTCAGTTCGCCCGCGACTACAAACAGCAGTTCGGCGAATGCCCGTCGCACACGTTGAACGCCAAGACTCCCTAGCCAAGCCAGCGCTCGGCAAAGTCGTCGGCGGCCAACGGCCGGTCAAAGTAGTAGCCCTGCGCCTGGCGACAGCCCATGGCCACCAGCGCGTCTGCCTGGGCGGCCTGCTCGATGCCTTCCGCAATCGTCTCGAGCCCCAGGGTGTTGGCCATGGCAATGATGGTCGCCACAATCACGCGGTCATTATCGCTGGTGAGCATGTCGCGGACGAACGAGATATCGATCTTGATCTTGTCGGCGGCGAAACGCTTCAGGTACGCCAGTGACGAATAGCCGGTGCCGAAATCATCGATGGCCAGCCCCAGCCCATGCCCTTTAAGCGTTTCGGTCATGGCAATGGCTTTTTCGGGGTTCACCATGATGCCACTTTCGGTAATTTCCAGGCTGAGCGTGGATGCCGCCACCTGATACCGCTGGCAGCAGACCAGCAGCTTGCTTTCCAAGTCGTCATCCTCGAACTGGTCTGCGGCAATGTTGATCGCCAACTGCCCCGGAAGCCGCATGCCCTGCTGCTGCCACTGGGCCAGCTGTCGACAGGCTTCTTCGATCACCCAGTTGCCCAGCGCCACCATCATGCCGCGCTCTTCGGCGATGGGGATAAACTTGCCTGGAGAAACGCGGCCCAGCTCGTCATCCTGCCAGCGGCATAGCGCCTCGGCGCCGATCAACTCGCCGGTGTGCAGATCTACCTGGGGTTGAAAGTGCAGCCGCAGCTGACGGTCGGCAATGGCGAGTGCCAGCCGCTTGGCAATATGCAGCTTCTCGGAGACGACCTGGCCCATCCAGGGTTCGAAGTTGCGCACCGCAAGTTTCTGGCGTTTGGCCTGGTACATGGCGATATCGGCAAATTTGAGCAGCTCCAGGGCCGAGGTCGCATGGTGCGGGTACAGCGTGACGCCGACACTGACGGAAAGCTCGAACGACTGCTGGTCAACGGGAACCGGCTGGTCAATGCTGGCGCACAGCCGCTGGGCCGTGGCCATGGCAACCTCGGCGTCGGCGCCGTGGCAGATTACCACGAACTCGTCGCCGCCCAGGCGCGCCAGGTAATCGCCGGGCGCCAGGCAGGCGGCAAACCGCTCGGCCACCATCTTCAAGACCATGTCGCCCGTGTCATGCCCGGCCGTGTCGTTGATCTCCTTGAAATGATTAAGATCCAGCAGCAGCAGGGCTAAAGGAGACGCGAAGGCTGGCGACAGCTGATTGGACAGGTGGCGCATGAAATCCATGCGATTGGGTAGCTGGGTGCCGATGTCCCGGTAGGCTAGCTGGCGTATCTTGGCCTCGTCCCGCTGACGCTCGAGCTCTGAAGCGGCCCGCGCGGCAAAGATCTGCAGCACGCTACGCACCAGCTCCACCTCGGTCAGCGGGGCCTTAAACATCACCCCGACAATGCCCATGGGCTTGCCACAGCTGTCGTTCAGCCGTCGCCCGACATAGGCGCTCACCCAGTCCAGCGCGCCCTTGCTTTCCCCCGGCAGCATGACAGCGGCGCCCTCGGTGACGATGCACTCCTGCTCCAACAGCACCGTCCGGCACGGCACACCGGGAAGGTAGTAGGCAAAATTATCTTCCCGCTGCCCGTTGATATAGAGCGTCAGCGTATTGGCGAAGTCCACATCGTGCTTGTCGATCAGCGAGATGAACCCTACCTCGGCGGAGAGTGCCTCCGCCATGTGGGCGGTCAACTGATGCAGAAAGGCGTCACCCTGCTCGGCGGACACGGCCTTGGCGACATGCGCCACCGCTTGCTGGATACGCTGTTCGGTTTGTGCTCGACGGCGGCTTTCGATACCCAGCGATACTTCGTCGGCCAGATCCTTCAGCAGCGGCAGTTCCTCTTCGCCAAGCGCGCCACCCTGCTGCTGGTAAAGCGTCAGTACCCCGTAGTGCTTGTCGGCGCACTGCAACGGCAGGGCAACCACCTGCTCCACGCCCAACGCCATCAATGCCTGGCAGACCTCGTATGGCAGGTGTTCATCCATCAGCTGTTCGATGACGACGGGCTGTTGACGGTGTAACGCGCGTTCGGTGATCTCGGCGCTGTAGCGGGTAATGAACAGCTGCATGGGGCTCAGCCAGGCGGGCACCTCACCGTCGGCATCCGCCATGGCCATCACCTTCAACGCCTCATGGGGACTGACCCCGGGCGCCGACTGGCTGATCCAGGCGGCGGTATAGCCGCCCACGCCAACGGCCAGACAGCACGCCGCCTGCAGCAGCTGTTGCTCGCTGCCGGTCTGCATCAGCAGGTCCTGGCTGCGACTCATCAGCCTCAGCGCACGGTTCTTGCCGCTCAGCCGCGAATGCACGCTTGACTGGGTGACCCGGCGGGCAAGCTCGGCGCCGCTCAATGCCGCCGTGATGCGTAGGACGTCATCGGTGAAGCCGGGCAACGCAAGCGGCGCGCCATGCATGATGGCCAGCACGCCCAAACAGTCTCCATCCACCGTATGCATCGCCACCCCTTGATACCCCTCGACCGATAGCGCCTCAAGCCGAGCATCTCCCGAGAAGCAATCGGCCGCACCGGACGGGGTGCACCAGTTGGAGCGTGCGATGACCTGCTCGCAGGGCGTGCCTGCTACCCGGTAGGGTGCCATCTCGCCAGGTTTGCCATGGCGCCAGCAGGCCACGGGCGTGGCGACCCCCGAATCAGGATCGACATGCACCAAGAAAACGTGGTCGACGCCAAGGATGTCCGACAACGCCTTGGCGAGGTGGTAAAAGAAACCGTTTTCACTGACAGAGGTCAAGCTATCCGCCAGCTGTCTAAATACCGCTGGTGCCTTAGTAGAAGACATGATATTAACGCCCCTGGACGTCGTCAGGTACGCCACGCCCGCTAGCCGCAGGTCTTTGCCAAGGCCGTATAAAGTCGCTGAGTGCCATCCCTGAACCCTACGCTCGTCATTGAGTGAATAGCTGCATGTTTCACGCTTTAAAAACCCGACTGGTCATGCCGTATCGCGTAACCTGCGCTCGTCGCTTATCTACACCTGACTTAAAACCGGCTTTACAACGTATTTTTGTTATAAGCAACGCTAACCTGAAAAACTCAAGTTAGCGTTACTTTTATCAATATTAACCGCTCCTAAACAAACGATATTATTGTTACTTAAATGATCAAAAAAATTAACTTAACAGCGTGTCATCCAACGCTATATAACGCCGCAAAAAAAACCATTCAACATGTTGAATATCAACTTATCAGGTTGATATTCAACCCAAACAGTCCTTCATGTCAATAGGTTGATCCTCAACCATTTAGGTCTATATGGAGGACACTGTGAATAAAACTGAACAGAAACGGCTAGCTAGCAACATCGGAAGAGCGATTGCCAAACAGCGAATTCGCAGTCACCTGACCCAGGAAGAAGTGGCCGAACGCCTTGGCATTGGCAATGAGGCCGTCTCGCGGATCGAGCGCGGAAGAGTGATTCCCAACATAGTGAGGCTTTTACAACTGGCCGACATATTTAACTGTGAAGCCGCCGTACTATTGGGTGAGGCCAGCGTTCACCTGGACGACCAGACGAGTCGGGTCAAGCACCTATTAGCACCTCTGGATACCAGTGATCGTCAATTATTACTTGATATCATCGAGCGCTTGAGTAGCCGATTAAACAAACCGGATGACACTCTCATTAAATAAAGCAAGATAATTTAAATTAAATCTTACTCACGCCCGACGCCTGATTGTCATGTCTTGACGTTTTTGCACTTGCTTGACCTGCGTCCGCTCCAGATACGGGCCCCCCCACCCATGCGCCCCTATGGTGGCATGGGCACATTCGTGCTATAGCTTACTGACTGACGCCGCGCGCTACCGGGGCTTTTGGATATGTTCAACACGACCGCATGGAACCGCCTACGCTACACCGCCTATGCGCCCATCTACGACGCCATTGCGAACCGCGCTTTTCGCAGGCCCAGGCGGGTGGCATTGGGCCAGGTGGACTGGGAGCCTGGCATGCGGGTATTGCTGGTGGGCGCTGGCACCGGGCTTGACCTTCCGTTCATTCCCCACGAGCTGGAGATTCACTTAACCGACCTGACCCCCGCCATGGTCAAACGCGCCGCCGAGCGTGCCCGTCGCCATCAGCGCGATGTTACCTGCCAGACAATGGATGCCGAGGCACTGGCCTATCCAGAAGCTCACTTCGATGTCGTGGTCATGCACCTGATACTCGCCGTCATGCCCGACCCTCGACAAGGGCTGGCCGAGGCCTACCGGGTACTCAAACCCGGCGGTCAGCTGTGCGTGCTGGATAAATTTCAGCCCGACGCACAGCCCGCTGGCGTGGCCCGACGAATGTTGAACGGCATCACCTCACTGGTGGCAACGGATATCACCCGTCAGGCACACCCGCTGCTGAGTCAGGCCGGCTTTATCATTCGCCACGACGAACCCGTCATGATGAACGGTTTGTTTCGTGCCTTGCTGGCCGCCAAACCGGCTTAGTCCGCAGCCGTGACGCCTTGTCACGTCGCCTGGCGAAGGCTGGCCCGCTCGCTTAAACTAAGCGCCTTTTATCGATCAGGTCTGCCATGCCTCGCCCCCTGCCGCTCACTTCCCCGCTGATGCAGCTGGTCAGCCGCCTGCATTTCTATATCGGCTTATTGGTGGGGCCGTTCATTCTGGTCGCTGCGCTGTCGGGCCTCGCCTACGTCGCGAGCCCGGCGCTGGAAGCCTGGGTCTATCGGGACATGCTGCAAGGCAGTGAACACGGCGACACTCAGCCCCTCAGCGCCCAAATCGCCGCCGCCCAGCAGTATCTGGGAACCACTGCGACACCCGGCGCGGTGCGCCCGGCACCCGCCCCTGGCAATACCACCCGGGTCATGTTCAGCGCTCCCTGGCTCGGCCCTTCGCAGCATGACGCCGTGTTTGTCGACCCTGTCACACTCGGTGTGACCGGCCAGACAACGGTTTACGGCACCAGCGGCGTGCTGCCGCTGCGCACCCAGCTCGACCTGCTGCATCGCCAGCTATTGCTCGGCAACGTCGGTCGGCTATATAGCGAGCTGGCCGCTTCGTGGCTATGGGTGATGGCCCTGGGCGGCATGGCGCTGTGGCTGACCCGCCGCCGGGCCTTGCGACAGACGCGCGGCCCCCGACGGCTCGCCCATCATCATGCCCTGCTAGGCAGCGTACTGGCGATAGGCCTCTTGTTGTTTTCCGCGACGGGGCTGACCTGGTCGCAGTGGGCGGGCAGCCATATCGCCGAACTGCGCCATGCCTGGGGGTGGGGTACGCCCGCCGTGACCACAGACTTGAATGCCTCCAATGATACGCATCACGGCGGGCACGCCGACCACCAGGCAGCAAGCACACCATCTAACATGCCGACGTTGCCGCTTGCCGACTATGACCGCGCCCTGCAGAGCGCTCGCCATGCAGGCCTGGAGGCTGGACGCCTGCAGCTTACCCCGCCCAGTGCACCGCAACAGGCCTGGCGGGTGGCGGAAATAGACCGCCGCTGGCCCACCCAGGTAGACCAGGTGGCGCTGCACCCGCACAGCATGGCGGTCGTCGACCAAACCGATTTCGCCACCTTCCCCCTCGCCGCCAAACTGACCCGCTGGGGGATCGACCTGCACATGGGGGTGCTGTTCGGCGTCGCCAACCAGCTCGTGCTTGGCTTGATCGCCTCGGGCATTAGCGTGCTGATCGTCTGGGGATATACACTGTGGTGGCGGCGTATACGATCGACCACTGCGCAATACTTTCCCCTGCTTGCCGAGCCCTGGCGCCTGTTGCCGCTGCCGGCCAAGTGTGGACTGGCGGTCATCGCGGTCGCCTTGGGCGTTGCCCTGCCCGTGCTGGGCGTGAGCCTTGCAGCGCTGGTCGTGGTCGACGCGCTGCGCTGGTGTGTTAAGCAGCGCCGCACGGCTCGCCATCTGGATACCCATCCGACGATACATTGAGGTCACTGATGCCCAAAGCTCCCGTGAAACGCTTTCGCCGTTTACCCGACGATGAACAGTCCCGCGTGATTGAGATGGCCTGGGAAGACCGTACCCCCTTCGAGGCCATTGAAACCCTGTTCGGGCTGGCCGAACCGGATGTGATCGAGATCATGCGTCATCAGCTCAAACCCGCCTCGTTTCGGCTCTGGCGCAGGCGCGTCACCGGCCGCACCACCAAGCACCGCGCCTTGCGCTCACCGGACGTGCAGCGCGGCTATTGCCCCACGCAGTACAAGCGATGAAATTTATTAAATTTCAGGTACTTATCTTTAGCAACACACCTCCATGCCTGCAACTGTCTTAAAAACAGTTGTTCGACGTCGGCATAGTCATTCAAAGACCGTTTCGTGGGCAATTGATTGGGGCAGCCACCAATCCACCGCTGCGCTATTGCTTGATCATAGCGGCTCACCTCGTCAAACGATTGTACTTGCGCAACACGGTGTTCCAGCATCAGCAAGGCAGCTCATGGTGCAACCATCTACCGCGTTCTCGGGCTCTCCCTAACCTCATGAATCAAAGCAATGCCGGGCTTGGGGCGATAACTGTAGGAAACAGATGTTGACACAACCCTTGTCTTCAACGCTTCACGAGGTTATTACTAAATTAATACCAATAATGACCTTTTTTAACATGATTATTTGCTATGGCCTTTACCTCCTTTTCAACCGATCACTTTGCCCCCCATGAACGCCTGGAAGCTGCCCAAGATATCTACAGCGCCATTGCACAGGTGCAGCTTGTTGCACCAAAAAAGCAAACGCCGCATGTGGAAACGCGTATCAAGCTACTGCCTGGCATATCGATTGCCAATGTGACGGCTTCCTCGTTACATGCGGCGCGCAAATCGCCTCAAGTAGTCGATGGGAACGACGACATTACCTTCCTGATCCATCCCGGAGGTCAGGGCGGCTGGCTTTCGCATTTACAAGCCCACGATACGCTGGCCTGCACCCCAGGCAGCGCGCGTATTGTGTTTAACCATCAATCAGGCAGCGTTGACTTTCACGGTGAGCGAGTTAACTTTCTCAGCGTTGCGTTTTCGCGTGCGCAGTTGGCGCCGCTCATACAGAACCTGGAGCGCATACCTAAAGCGCTGCTGCCGCCCGTTGAGCCACTGCAGCACCTAACCCGCATCGCTCTGGCACTCACTGAACACCCCAATACCTTTGAGACAACCTCAACGGAAAAGCTTAGGGGCCAGATGTTCGACCTTGCCTGCCTTGCGCTGGGTGCTACCCCTGAAGCGGGCTTTCACTCCCGTCGAGGGGGCCTGCGTAAGGCTCGTTTAAGGGGCATCAAAGCTGACATCAAGCTGCTGGCGAGAACCCCTGTATGCTTGGAGGATCTAGCGGTTCGCCACGGTGTATCGCCAAGCTACATCCGGGCACTGTTTAACAATGAAGGCACGTCGTTTACCGACTATTTGCTTGAGCAGCGGCTGCAAATCGCTTTTGACGCGCTAACCAATGGCCAAGGGCCGAAAAGGCCCGTTAGCGATATTGCCTTTCGCACTGGATTCAACAATCTCTCCTGGTTTTATCGCGCCTTCAAACACCGTTTTGGCATTCCGCCAGGGGAAGTGCGAGAAGTCGCCACCCAATCGCGTCGTTAACACCATGAAAAAACACGGCATCAATCCCTGGTGAAAGCGATTACAAGCTAGAAGACAAAGGCGGGCGTGAGCGCTAATTGCTTTGGTGCGTTACGTTTTTCACGTAGCGCTGGCCAGGAAAAACATGACGTTGCTTTTGTATCAGAAAATCCAGAGCTTCTTTTACTCCTACCACCGCTATAGCCACTGCATCAGAGCATTCATCGGTTCATTAGATAATAGGCCGAGACGACTGCAATTTGATCCTCGTCTCTTGAAGTAGCGGTGGTGGCGCCGTATGCCATACGATCATCCAGGCTCCATTCAACGCTGTCCGGCTGGGTAGAGTCAGCGATAGAATCCTCACGGAATCGGCCAAAACGCGCGTCAGCCTTGCCGTCAATCCCGGCATCCAGATAGCGTGCCAGCGAGGGGGTCAGGTTTTTCAGCACCATGACATTGCGCTCCCGGGCGACGTAGCTGCCCACCGAAGCACCCGGCACGGCCCAGTTCACCGCATCAAAACAGACCCGAACCTCCTGGGGGTTGCCGTTTGCATCTTCATAAACGTAGCGATCATTCTGTCCTTCTGCCCGGCCTTCAGGGAGCTCAATACCGGCGGCGAGAAACGCATTGAGCATCGCGTTGCTTGGCCCATTGCACAACTCTGATCCGTCGCTGTTGATTTTACCGCTGGGGGCAGTCGCGTCATCACCCGGCACGATGCCGGTATTTTGCGTATAGGCGTCGTAGGCGATCTGCCAGCTTTGTACAAACGTGCTGTTGATGCGCTGGTACTGGGCGTTGCGATATACATCCTGGCCGATAGTGACGGCACCGATGATAAGCCCGATCACGACAAGCACGATCGCCATTTCCAGAATAGTGAAGCCGGCCATTGGGCGTCGAGCGCTGGCCGTTTTTATAGTAGTTACACGAGTCGTCGCCACGAGTGTTCCACCCCTAATTAGCTGCTCCATTAAAAGCCTCGACTATCAGCCTCTTTGGCGTTGCCTTCGATATCTTGGGCGACAGTCAGCGCTTGAGCTTGTAACGCAACGGATCTGTCGACACGCTCCTCAGCGGCTACAACGCCTGCCGTTGCGTCGGCAAAGCCGATGGCAGCGGTGGCGATCGAAATTGAGTTGGTGACCACGGCGGCGACGGCGGGAATAATCACCGGTGAAAGCGCGCCGTAGCTGCCAATCGCCTGGGCAGTCGAGAGCGCGACTTCGCCTGCTGACGCCATGGCGCCTCCGGTGGCAGAAGCAACGCCCGCGCCCGCTGACATGAGTGACGCATCGGCGAGATCCTTCTGCAAACGAAGTAGCGTCGTGTAATCTTCCAGAGTAATCGCCATCATGCGCGATGCATTCGCCGCGTTGAAATGAGTATGACCAATCGCTGCCAGCGATTCACCGCAGTTTAGAAAGCTCCCCAACGCTTCAAACCCCGCCGCCACGACGCGGTCGTCGTAGGTGGCACTTCCAGGGCGAGTCGGACGATCAAATATCGGCAACAATCGTGACTGGCGACCGTCAAAAACGTCGCCATCGCCGTCCCTGTCGGTCGCGCCTGGGGAAGCGAGGGCATAGGCCACATTACGCTCTGTGGTTCCGTCGCCGACGTGCAACCTGGCGCTATCGGACGCGTTGACGCGCTGCTCAGCAATCACATCCAGCGCGTAACAGGTATCCACTAGATTCGCCGAACTCGATGCGCTCCCTTCGATTAAAAGGGGGGCAAATCGCTGCGCCTCGCGGGCTAGATCCAAGCCATTAGCACTATCGCGGTAGACGCCATAGCGCAGTGTTTCAGCACCGAGCACAGGCAGGCCCAACGTACGCCAAGGGAGAAAGCCTTTTTGATAGCCCCCGCTGCAGTTCTCCTGACCGTCACCATCGGTGTCCGGGCAAGGCAAGCGGGAGCGGGCGTAGAGAAAACCTACCAGGGACTGTTCCGCACGGGTCATCATCGCCTGCTGATCGCTGGCGATCTCAGCCCGCTCCGAGGCGGCCCAGTAGCTAACAAAGCCTACTGCCATCAGTCCCAACACCGCCAACACAACACTCAGCTCAAGCAGCGAATAACCGCCTTCAGCTCTCGACGTAGCGTTCATGGCAGCACCCCGCGACGGTTTTCGGTCTCGGCCTCATCAAGGCGGCGCTGACGCTCGTCTTCGACCTCGTCATGAAACGTCTGGGCGTTGGACAAATTGCCCTCGGCGACGGGTACTGCTGCTTCGGCACCTGCCAACCCGATGCCGGCCTGCACCAGATTCGAGATGGCGATGCTCACCGTTGCGATCGCCATCCCCACAGCAAATGCTGCCGCGCCTTTACTTGAAGTAGCGCCGGAAATAGAAACCGCCTGAGCGCCGATGGTATTGGCAAGATTGACACTGGCAAGCGACACGCCGACGATGGCGGACTCGACGTTACCCTGACGGGCGAATAAGGCCAGATCTCTGAACTCAACGTACAGGTTGGCAGTACGCTCCAGATCATGGGCCGCATAGGCTGCGGCTGCAGAGCCGTTCACCTTCGCCAGCCGTTGCGAACAGCCAAGACGCGTGGCCAATTCAGTAGGGCCGGCGGCGATGACAACATCATCGCTGTCACCGCGCTGCCCGGGCAACGTAAACCCTGAACCCGCATTTAAACCTTGGAAGCGTCCATTATCACCTGGATGGGCCAAGGCATAGACTGCTACCGTGGACTGGGAGCCAGTCCCAACGGTCAAGCCGCTGGCGCCCATGGTGCCCCTTAGCTCAGTGCAGAAATCGAGACCATTAAGCGGGTTCTGTGTAACTCCCGCACCAACTGGTAAATAAGGTGAATAGTCATTGGCCGACCGTTCTGCCGTCAGATCCCGAGCACTGCTCTGGTAAGCTGCGTAGCGAATGCGCACCGCCGGGTCATCCAGCCCGAGCGTACGCCAAGGCAGCGACCCATCACCTCCCCCCGTGCTACCCGCATTACAATCCTCACTGCCATCACCGCTGGTATCTGGACAGGGAAGGCGTTGCCGTCCCAGCGCAAACCCTTCAATGGCACTTTGGGCACGCCGCAAATCAACGCTGCTGGCTTGACCACCGCCAACGTTCAGCGCCTCGGGTATGAGTCGCAGCCCTGCCAAGCCCATAGCCCCGACAATCGCAAGGACAACGGCCAGCTCTACCAGCGAAAAACCGCGTGCAGATTTCATCGGCTGCCCCCTTTGCGGTCAGTCTCTTCCATGATCGCATCCGTGTCATTCCACAAGCTGGGCGAACTACCCGAGCCATCAAATGACGGGTTATCCAGGTCATGCTGATTGTCCCGCGCAATTTGCAGTACGTTTTCTTGTTCTTCCACTACGGTCAGAGTTTCCTGGTATTTGATATCCGCCACGTAGCAAGCCTCGAAACGCGAGAATGGCCCGTCGTCGGAATCCGAACCGTCAGGGGCTGGGCGGTAGTAACCGCCTCTCCTGCCCAATACAGTGATTTCTCCATAGATGGCATTTTGCATTTCGGGTATTTTGTTGAAAACGTCACAACTTTCGTCACCGTCGTCGTTGGTGGTACAGCGGGTGCCGAAGGCTCCTAAAACCGCTTGACTCGCAGCTGCTTCGAAATCGTTCTGGGCCTGCCGCTCTTCATTCTCAGCACTGTCTATATCAGCTTGTAGCTGAGCCTGGTTGGGCTTGATGCTATTGCGCTGGCCTCTGAGTTCACTCAGGGTGTTGTTGAGTTCATCAATTCGATTATTAAGCGCCTCTCGCTCACTTGTCCCCTCGTCTAAGGCGTTTCGTTGTGTTTCCAAGGCGCTTATCTCATTCTCAATGCTGGCAATAGAGGCGTCTATTTCCTCAACTTGCCGATCAATTGACGAACCGCCGGATTTAAGCCTTTCCAGCTCGGCTTTCTGGTTTTCCAAGCGCTCCTTGAAGTCATCATCCTGCGTGTTGGCTATCTGATCGTCGAGCTTGTCGATCTCTGCATCGATTGCCGCCTCCACCTCTTCTCGCGCATCGCTGAGCGCCTCCGGCGCGCCGCTTTCGTCGTCTCCATCAAAGTCATCATTACGCTCGGCGTTGTCATACGCCTCAATCGCTTGTTCAAGGGCGAGTTGCGCCTCCAGGTGGTCCTTGGCTTCCCGCTTAACCGCTTCAATGAGGGCAAAAAGCGAGTCATCACCAATCTCATCCTCCATCTCCTCGGCAATATCACGCATGGCGCTATCGAGGTTGTTGTTATTGGCGGTACCGCCCTGGCAGGCATTGTCACGCGCTTCCCAAGCGTCATCGCGCTCATCACGAGCGTCCTCTAAGCTCTGTACTGCTTTCTCTTCCGCTTCTTCGAGGGCTTCTTGAATTTGATCCGTATCAAATTCGTCGGTATCAAGATCCTCGGTGCCTAAATCATTGGTATCAACACCGGCTCTGACCGCGACGGAAAGCGTCGTGCCAAAGGCAGCGGCTTGCAGAGCATAAGCAGCCACATTACCCGCAATGCCCGCAGCGCTTGCCCCCACGGCGACGCCAGCGGCAACCGTCCATGCCACCGCGTGCGGTATCTCGGCACAACCGACCAGAACGACGCAGGTACCGATAGCAGCAGCCAGTGCCGTGCCTGCCGCCGTTATTTCAATAACGGCGTTGACGAGTTGAATCGTCACCACGATGGTGTTGATAGTAGTCATTGCCATGCCTACCGAGGCATTGACGGCGGCGATGATGGCGGATTCTCGAATGGCCGGAAACTGTGCATGAACCTCATCAACTGCGGTCACCGCTAGCGAAACCGCTTCCACTGAAAGTACCAGGCTGCCGCAGTTAAGGGCATCGGAAAGATTGGCGTGGCCACGGGCGATGACCTTGTCGTCATAGCGCTCACTGCCCCCAGCGCCGGGAGCAACCATAACGGGCTGATTATTGTCGGCATTATCACCGTCGAAGAGCAGGCCGTTGCCGTCCATATCGCGATGACCAGGGTGGGCAATCGCGTAAGCGACTGGGCTGCCACCGGCTTGAACCCCTGCATTGATTGCACTCTGACCGATAGCGACACACAAATCCGTGGTGGCGATATTCGCAGGCGTGTCGCGGACATCGTTATTGTTGCCTGCAGAACCCACTAGCCCTGACGTATCGACTGAGCGCAATTCTGCGGTACCTAGCTTACTTGGTGTAAAATAATTATCAGCGTGAGTCAGGTCGCTGCCCTGACGGTCGACCATATACGCAAGCTGGCGGATACGGGCTCGCAGTTCCGGGTCTTCGATACCTAGATCCCGCCACGGCAAGCTACCCTTGCTCGCACTGCCGCCACAGTTCTCATGGCCGTCGCCGTTGGTGTCGGGACAGGGCAAACGGTAGTTGGCGGTCGCAAAGCCGACGAGGGCACGGTCAGCATGGTCGAGGACGTTTGCCTGCTCGCGCTTTCGATCACTGGCGACGTCAACCTGCAGCCACAGGGCACCAGCGCTTAAGGCACCACCCACCACCACGGTGAGAAGCATCGTCTCGACGAGCCCCATGCCACGCTGGCGTGCCGAGCTTGGGGGTGAGCAAGAGCTCATGGTCATGCGCCTCCTATTTGCATTGCCTGCCGAATAAGGTCGTAAATCGGAATCAGCAGCGCGAGCACCAGCACGAAGAACAAGCCCCCCGCGACCAGAATGATCGCCGGCTTGATGATCTCCGACAGCGACGCAATGACCACACTCAGACGTTTGCGGTACTCCGCGGAGAGATGACTTAACTGCTCGTCAAGAGAGCCGCTTTCTTCACCCACCGCGATCATGCGAACCGTCATCGCCGGAAAGCCCCCAGCCGCCCGCATTGAAGACGCCACACCCTCGCCGCGAGTCACCGCTTGACGAACCTGCATGAGGCGGCGTCGGTAGTACAGGTCGTTGGTGGTTCGGGTGAGAATGTCCAAACTGGTGACGATATCCAGCCCGGAACGCACCAGAATTGCCAGATGTTCCGTCATGGCCGCCATTCCTGAAGAAGTGATAAGCACCCGCGTCACCGGCAACCGGTGCCCAATGGTATGAATGGCGTAACGAGTGGGGTCGTGATTGCGTACCAGCCAAATGCCTCCGACGGTCAGCGCTGCCAACACGAGCACCACCATGAGCAAGCGATCCACCACCCATTCCGAGAAGGCAATCAGGCTGACAGTGAAGGCTGGCATGTCGGCATTGAGCTGATCGAAGAGATCGCCCAAGGTGGGTATGACATAGGTGATCCAGAACACCGCCACCGCGATGATAGTAGCGAAGACAAAAACGGGGTAAATCAGCGCCGTGCGGATATCGCGGCGAATATTCAGCACGCGTTCGGTGTGTTCCGCACTTTCAAGCAGCATGCGATCCAGATTGCCGGATTGATCGCCGATCGCCATCATGTTGCGCACGGTCTCGGGGAATACATCGGGGCGACGGGCAAAGGCGTCGCTGACGGAAATACCGGCATCTAGGTCTTTGTGCATCTGCCGTGCGACCCGCGCGATGCCTTTTGAATTGGACGTCTGGCCCTCACTGATAACCGTCCGCAATGCGTCTAGCGCGGGCACCCCGGCACGCAACATGACCCCCATGTCGCGCAGAAAACCGGCAAGATCCTCAGCGGAGATTTCACGTTGAAATAATTGGCGCAGCGTTTCGTAGGTGGCCGTCATCGCCCGCGGCAGGCGCCAGAGACTGATGACGGTGGCATCAAGCTCCTGTTCCAACCTCAACTGCACGGAGAAGTCTCGTTCCACCGCCAGCCGGTAAAACCCTGTTTTCACGCCCCCGTGGGGCATCAGCACGCGATAATAATAAGTGCGTAGCGCCGTCATAGCTGGATTTCTCCTACAGCACGGTAGATTTCGTCCAGCGTCGTTTCCCCATCGGTGATGCGCCGCCGCGCCAGCACGCCGATTGAGCGCATACCGCTGGCCTGGGCAATACGCCGAAGTTCACCCCGAGAGCTATCGACGGCGATGGCATCGGCGATATCGCGATCCGGGAGCAAAATTTCGTAGACCGGAATTCGACCGGCATAGCCGCTGCCACGGCAATGCTGACACCCTTCCCCCCGGTAGACGATCTGATCCGCCGCTAGCCCCAGCCATTCGCGTTGCGACGTGGTGGGGTGTGCTTCTACCTTGCACATGGGACAGATACGACGCACGAGTCGTTGATTGACCACACCCACGAGGTTTTCCGCGATGGTTTCCACATCAACACCCAAGAGTTTCAGCCTGGGCACCACGCCGAAAATGCTGCCCACGTGAAGCGTCGAAAGCACCAGGTGGCCGGTGGAGGACGCATCGATGGCGGCCCGAGCGGTTTCTTCATCGCGGATCTCGCCCACCAGAATTACGTCAGGATCGTGGCGCAGAAAATACCGCAGGGCGTTGGAAAAGCCATACCCTGAGCGCGGGTTGACTTCGGTCTGACATACCGCAGGCACTCGGTATTCCACGGGGTCTTCTACCGTGAGTACGTTACGCTCGATCAATGGCTGCATACGTAGTGCCGCGTGCAATGTCGTGCTCTTCCCAGAGCCGGTTGGCCCAGTGAGTAGCACCATTCCATGCGGACGAGAAAACAAGCGTGATAGCTCCGCGACGTCTTCACCGATAAACCCCAGATCCTGTAGCTTATCGAGGTCGCTACGTTCGGGAAGCAAACGCAGCACCATGCGCTCGCCGTGCTTGGTAATCAGGGTGGAGACGCGCAGGGTGAACGGTTGGTCGAGTACAACGTGGGCAAAACTACCGTCTTGCGGCAGGCGCTGCTCCGCAACATCCATTTCCGAGCAGAGTTTAATGTAGCTGTTCAACCGATCCAGTACGACCGACAGACCGAACATCGGCCGGAGTACACCATCTACCCGGAAGAGGACATGGCGACTGTGCTCGGCTGGCGCTATATGCACGTCGGTTGCTCGCTCGCGCACAGCGAGGGTGAGAATATATTCGAGCAGACGCTCGGGGCTATAAACCCGATCCACGTCTTGCTCAAGCATACGGATCTCACGCTTGATCACTTGTTCTGGCGGATTGTCAGCAAAGTAGAAGTGCTGGCGGATGGCCCGGGTGACGCGTGCGAACTCACCCTGGAGAAAGCGCACTTGCCAGCCACAACGCCGCCGGACGAGATCAGCAATCTCATCCGGACTGCCATCCCCAATGATCACTGTGAGCGTCTCGCTTTCCAGGGTAATTGGCAGGAAGCCGCGGGACAGGCACAGGGCCTGATTGAAAGGCGCGGTCGCCTGAGACTGTGGTTCCGGCAAGGTGTCAATGTCGGCGAATTCAGCCGGATGACGATGCTGTTCGGCAAGCAGTCGGGCAATGTCCTTCTGGGTGGCCAGCCCGTGCGCAACCATCAGGTTACCAAGCCGCCCCCCTTCTACCACCTGTTTTTGCAGCACGAATTCCAGCTCCGCTGCGTTCACCAGGCCTTTTTCCACCACCAGGTCACCCAGCCTGTTGGCACCGGCTTTTTGCAGTGGATCGGCGGTAGTCGATTGCTGGCTATTTTGCGTGTCGGGTTGGGGCATGGCGGCAATCTCCGTAGGCATCCCCGAACTGGCCAAAGGCGGGAATGGTTAATCAATCGAGCTTGTCGGTGACCTGCTTGGTTCACGCGTTCTGAAAAGCAATGAGGTTCATGTCACCCTGCTCATAGCACCCTGACGCGCAACGCAATCACAAGCTCTCTGATCTCGGTTAAGCGCTGCTGAGAACCGAAGAGACGGCCAAAAAACGGGACGGATGAAGCGCCAGGTACACCTTCGTCGAGATTGTCGGTGGTCTGGTCGATAAGCCCGCCAATGAGCACAACATCGCCATCGTTCAGGCGCAGGGTCGTGGTTAACCCCTTGAGATTGACCTCTGGCAAGGAAACGCGGGTACTACCGCCGACATCGATAAGCCGAAGACTCGATTGGTCCACGGTGGTCTGGGTAGGGCGTATCAGCAGCTCCACGCTGCCATTTTCGCGCACGAAAGGCACCACACCGACCATCACGCCTGAAAATACAGAGTCGGTTTCCACATCAGCGGTGGTGGTGGTGGCGCCGCCCCCCGGGGCTGTCTGGGTTACCGAACTACTGGAAACGAAGCGCGACGTGGTGCCGACACTGAGCATTGCCGGCGTGCCATTGCGCGCCAGGATATTGGGATTTGAGAGCACCGAAACGCTGCCGAAGGAGTCCAGTGCTTGCAGGATCGCGCCAAAGTTATTGTCACGATAAGCGATACCCAGCCCAGTACCATTCCCGTCGGTCAGGTTCTGTTGCGGAATTGTCAATGATGTACCAGGAAGCTCGCCGCCAGCGTTGGGCAAATTGGCAGTGGTGCTGCCAAGCTGGGTTGCGGCCCCCGTGATAACCCCTCCAAAGTTGTCGCGTAATAGGGTCCAATCGATACCGAACCGGTAGCCATCGCTGAGCCGCACGTCGATAAGCTGGGCTTCAATGAACACCTGGCGTCCAACAAAGTGTTGCAACTGACTGATGTACTGATCAACGGCGTTTACCTTATCGGGCCGACCCTTGACATAGAGCGTGCCTGACAAGGGGTCGATCGATAAATTGGTGTGTTGGCTCCCCTGTCTCCTTTGCCCGCTTTCTGTATCAGCCTCGTCGCTCGTGTCACCCTGCTCTTGGCCGATGATAGCGCGCACGCTTCTTTCAACCGCTTCGAAAGGCTTTTCAGAGCCCCCACCACTGGCATCCAACGACAGGTTACCGCGCAGGGTTCCCGATCCACCGCCCCCTGTCGCGCCGGTGCCAGCGCCAAACACGTTACCTCCATCGCTGATTTGCAGGTCGCTTGCCGTATTCAGGAAATCAAGCGGATACATTTTTTCCTGCATCAACTGCACACGTAAGGTCTGCCCCCGCACTTGACCGTACACATTGTAAACGTCAAGGATGCTGTCAAGCGCCTCGCGGGTGCTGACATCGCGAAGCGCGAGTGTAGCCCGCTGTTCAAGGTCAAGCACGCTCGGGTCAATGATCAAGCTAAGCGAGGAATTGGCGCTCAATGCGCGTAGTGCATCACTGATATGCGCATCGGAAAGGCTGAGTGACAAGGTTTCCTCTTCCAACGGATCAAATGCCGGTTCCGCCGATGCTGACTCAGTGGCCTCAGAACGCTGCTCGATCTCTGCCTGCAGTCGCTCCACGGTGGCAAGAAGTTTGCGGGATTCCGCTGCCGCGTTCAGCGCGACTTCCTGGCTTGTCTCTGTGTCCACCTCCTCCATATGCTCAAGGCTCAGCGGGGGCTGGTTGGCACACCCAGACAGCCCCATCGCCGCAGCGGTCGGCAACAGTAAGCGTTTCATTGCGTGTTTGACGGCGCTATTCATCCTAGGTGCTCCACGTTTTTATTCACTAAAATCTGGCCGTTATGCGTCATGGCAATGCCCGTTATGACGACCTCAGCCACCCCACCAGAACACTGAACCCTTCCACGATGACCACGTCATCTCGGTCATGGGCGGCGGCGGTGCTCGGGGCATAAGCACAAGATCCCGTGTGCACGGAGTCGAAGCGATCTCCGTCGCCATCACGATCGTCCAAAGGCATTACCACAAAAAAGGCGACATGGCGGACAGGGTTCGCCGCACAATCAATCGCCCCCTCCCTGCCTTCATCCCCCGTTACATAAATATGATCTGTGTTGAGACTCTGGCCGACAGCGTTATTAAGGCCGCGGATTAAGTCGAATGTATTCGTTCGACCATCACCGCTGCGATCCAGGGTAACGGCGAGGTCGGCATCAGCCGCGGCATCAGCATTATCCGGGTGGCGATAAACGCCATAGAACGCCTGTTTTGAAGCATCGGGAATAGCCATACCCAGCGTTTCGTAGGGCACCCATCCGGTGTGTGTTGACGTTGTTATGCAGTCATTCGCACGGCCATCATGGTTGGTATCCGGGCAGGGGAGCCGAGCATTTGCTAGTGCGAACGCTCGAACAGCGCTCTTGACTTCTTCGCCATGCCGCTCGGCGGCCTGGCGCTGCTGCACCCCACCAACGTTTAAAAAGTGTCCGCTGACTGTCCACATCAACAGTCCCATCACGGCCAACACCACGGCCAGCTCGACGAAGGTGAAGCCGCTAGCCGCTTTTAATCCACCAATACGCCGCATCGCTATTCAACGTTTGTCAAGGTGTCGGCGTTAACTGAGACTGTGCCCTGTAACCTTTGCATTTCTGTCATCATCTCCTGGAGCCGCTGTTGATCTTCCTTGCTCGGATTCCTGGCAATGGATTGCATTTCGTTGGCCAGTGATTGAATACGGCCGGCACTTTGCACCGTTTCTTCAAGACGTGCCAGGTTAACGCCCGACACTTCATCGCGTCCGATAGCGACGCGTAGCTCGCCAAGCAGCGACGCCACTCGTTCAGGTGACGGGTTACCTGCCATCGTCATGTTGGTAAGTTCGCGCTGAATACGCTGAACCTCGCCCGGATCAGCAACTCCCATGGGATTACCGATGTCATCCATGACGCCGTTGGGCACCGTCTGGCTGGGCGCTTGCGACGCCTGTTGGGGAAACAACGGGGGCGCACTATCGGAGTCAACGGCAGGAGGCTCCAAATCATCTGCTGGCGATTCACTAATATCAGGCTCTCGGGTCGATACTGTCGGCTCGGGGCTCTCCGCACTGGGCAGGTTTTCACTGGGCGACGGCACGGGTTGCGGCATTACAACGGCGTAAAACCACATAATGGCGGCAGCAAGCACCGCAACACCTACCAAAAAACCGTAAAGCGCTTGGCGATTCATTGGTTACCCCTTTTTAAATTCGTTGTGATCAATCCACATCGTTTGCACCATTGCCGTTGCGCAGCGTCCCTAGCCGCATTGTCTCTTCCTCTGGTAAGCGCAGCGTTTGCTCACGCCCTTCGCGCTCTCGAACCACCGCCACGCGGCTGTCAATCCTTACTACCCGGCCTCCCCCCGGGAGCGAGTCACCGGGTTTTACCAGTGCGCCGTCGATCATCGCCATGCGACTCTGCCCATCCAGCAGAAGCGTCAGGCGACGATCCGGCAGTGGCGCACGGATAACGCTCTCCGTTGCGTTATGTTGCTCGACGACGGGTTGGGTATCCGGGCGTTGCGCCATTGCCAACAGGCTATTGACGTTAACATCACGTCTTACCGCCATTAGGCTTTCGAGCTTCTCCAGCATCCCACTGGCGTTGGCAAACTGTGTCTGTTCGGCATCGCTGACAGGCGTCACTTCAGGTAAGGAGCCCTGGCTAGTCCCCACGGGCTGGCTGCTCTGCCGACTTTGTGGAAGTTCGGTCAGCGCCCAACCGACGATAACAAGGGCAATGGCGTTGAACCCGATAAACAGATATTTCATAAATCCAGGCTCTCGGGCTCAAGGCGATAGGAAAAACTGCCCGGCTCACTGCCACTGGGCTCCAGTGGCACTGGCCGCCAGCCGTGGCCGCGCAACGTCGATAGAAATATCCTGACGGCATCACTATCAGCGCCATCAGATACCCCATCCACGCGCAACTGATAGCCACTGCGTCGACTTGACTCCAAGTGAACTCGGTAGATGGTGAGCCCTCTGACCGCTGCTGACCGGACGCTGTCCAATACCTGGGTAGGCGTATAGGGCGCGCCCTGATTGAGTCGCGTGGCAAAGTTGGCAAGCTCCGTGAGATCGCTGGAATAGTCGTCGAACTGCACCTGCTGAATAGCGGTACGCTTATCGCGAACATCGCTCATCAATGTCTCGGATTGTGCCCACTCGCCTTTAGCCAGCTGATGGGCAAATGTCCCTGCGACGCCAATGCCGATCGCCAACACACCGATGGTCGTCATTACGGCGGGTGCCATGGATTCTGACCACCAGGCGACTTTTTCTACCCCTGTATTGCTGCTTTCGCGGGCGCCAAGACGATTGAGCGCAAGCGGGAGTGCACTGCTCAAAGCCCCCTGGTTCAAAGCATCCTGACCCGAAGAATCTTGCCGGGTACGGAAACGGCGAGGCATAACGCGATCAATCTTGACGTCTCCTGCCTGCTGGAGGGTGTCCATAATCGCTGTGTCGATCGCGTCATCGTCTTCTTCGGCAGCGGTCAGCCATTCATAACGACGACGATTCTGTCGATCGGCTTGACGGTCAAGCTCAGCGATGTTGGCACCCAGCGTCTGTGCCGCCAGTTGCAAATCGTCCATGCCTGTCGTGGCGCTATACACGTCTTCAAACACCAAGCCGTGTTTATCTCTGGCAAACATCAGCAAGCGCCGGCCAAGACGAAGAATGCGTCCTTGGTTCATGTTGACGTCCGCCAGCAAGGCGCCGGTCGGGTAGACCAGGCAATGATCACGCTGGCGGCGAACCCAATCGAGCAACTGTTGCCAGGTGTCAAGGGGGATGGCGGTGTAGAAAGCCTGTCCGCCACCACTTGTCTTGAAAAGGCGGTGTATAACGATATGACTGGGGCCTTCTATCCACCCCTCCCTGCGAACTTGCCGCTCAATCAGCGCCCGCGCAAATTTTGTTTGTCCCTCAAAGCGCAGCAAACCAGTAAAGGCATCGCCAAAGTGAACCAGTAAACGCGCGGGGCTTTCCAGACGCGGGAACGGCTTTACCACATCACACTGCGCCTGGAGGTTAAAAAGCCGCCATTGATCACCGTCAACTAACATCATGTCACTTTTCATTGCGGTGCTTCCTCCAGCAGCAGGTGCAAGGTGCCGGAGAGTTCGAAATTGACATCCCGAACGTTCCATCCTGGCGGTTGGAACAGACCTTGCTGCGGGTTCTGTACGCTGAGTTCGTAAGCATTGGGGATAAAGATGGATTGAGCACTACTGACCGTGGCACCCAGGAGTTCCACCGCTCGCTCGCGTGATACCGAATCACGGCTGAAGCGAATCTTCCGCTCACTCCAGCGGCTCCCGTCGAGTTGCAGTTGCCTGGCGCGGGCAAGCAGAGTATCAACGGAATCCGCATATGCTTTACGTTGCTCAAGTGCATCAAGACGACTATCCAGCGAGGTAATCTGCCGTTGTGCTGTGGCAACCGCGTGTCCTGCATCAGCCAATGCCATCACACCGGAATAAGCGTGATAGACAGCCGCTGCGAGCACCGCCAGCAATAGGCTAAACAAGGTTATTTTTAACTTGCGCGCCACCGCTATTGCTCCATGTTCCAGTGAGCGGTCAACAAGGCAACGCGATCTTCATCGAGAGCGTCGTCAGTATCGCCAGCGCTATCGCCCGACAGGTCACCTCCTCCACCGGTAGCCGCCGTTGGGTTATCGGTTTGCGAAAACGTGTTGTTCGCCTCCCACTGGTAACCGGGGGCATTGGCACCATCGTCACCTGACTGACCAGCGGCCTGGATGCGGAAGCGGCCTTCGCGGGCGTCTGCCTTGCCGTCAATGATTTGATCAATGTAGCGGGCGAGATCCGGGGTCAAACCACGCACCACCATCACATTGCCTGCCCCGGAAGGAGTTCCTTCAGAATTCCACTGAAAACATACCTGAACCTCGGCGGCGTTACCGTTAGTGTCCTGGTAGAGGTACCGATCCTCAAAACCTTCACCCCGCCCGGGAGGCATCTCGATACCTGCCCGTAGCATGAGATCGCGCAGGTTCTGGGTAGCCAATCCAGCGGCGCCGGCATTATCTTCGCCACCGGCATAGCCGGCACCATTGCAGATACGCAGCCCCTTGTTAGTGAAATTATCCGGAATACCCGCAGCGCCGCTACCGCCGCCCCAGGCACTTTGGCGACCACAGACATCACCGCTACCGGAATCGAAATTAGTCTCAGATCCGTTGACCATGTAGGTTGGCGCCTGCTGGCAGTCACCCAGAACCACACCCGTGCGTTGATAATACTGATCGTAGGTTTGCTTCCACTGATTAAGGTACTTGTTCGCGATCTTTGTGTACTCGGCATTGCGCTGCACATCCTTGGCAATCGCAATCGCGCCCAAGATCATGCCGATCACCGCTAGTACGATGGCCATTTCCACTAACGTGAAGCCTGCCGATTTATGATGTTGTTTGGGATTGCGCATGACAGCTCCTTTGATCACTGGTTCATCTTGTAGTGGGCGGTCATGATTGCCACCTGGTCTTCATCCAGGGTTTCACCGGCTCCCGTTGCGGTGGCGCTAGCATCGTCAACGTCGTAGGTGTTGTTCGAGCCCCACTCGCTACCAGGCGTACCTGTGCTGTTATTTGCGGTGACGTCAGCTTCACGAAAGGCGCCTTCGAGCGCGTCGGCTTTCCCGTCGACCGCCTGATCGAGGTAACGGGCCAGATCCGGTGTAAGGCCTTTGATAACCATGACATTGCCCGACCCCGAGACCGTCTCTGGAGGGTTCCACTTGAAGCAGACTTGAATTTCCTGGGGGTTGCCGTTGGTATCGAGGTACACATAGCGATCCTCGGCCCCCTCAGCACGCCCTGGCGGCATTTCAATGCCCGCACGCAGCATATAGTCGCGAAGACCATCACTATCTGCATCACATAGTTCGTCGACGGATGCGTCGGCCATATCGCCACCAGACGGGTCATTATTGTTATCATCGATATATACTTGACCATTAACCATCAGTTGCGGCTCGGTCTGGCTATCGCCGATTGGAACGCCCATACGCTGGTAGTAAGCGTTATAAGCGACTGCCCACTGATCAATAAATTTTTGCTTAATTTTCGTATATTCAGCATTACGCTGAACATCCTTGCCAATCATTACCGCCCCTAAAATCAAGCCTATGACGGCAAGCACAATGGCCATTTCAACTAGCGTAAAACCGCTATTATTGGGCGGCCCGGGTGCTATATGTGTTTTCATCTGCCTGGTCTCCGTCAAAGAGAAAATCAAAAGTTAGTGTTTTTAGTCTCACCGTCTGAGCCACTAACGCATAAAATAAAGATAAAACTCCCGATGCGTTTAGATGGTTTTTTTATTGGGTTTCTGGTCACTAAAAACATGTGTCATTTACCTAACAATTTTTCTAACTCATGGCCGTTGCTGTTGTAATTTTTAAGCGATCTTTGGTCGCATACCAGACGTTGATACATTGGGGTCGTATCGTGCCCCTACGGCCAACGCTTTTTAAAAGTCTGGCTCTTTTGCAAGAGGGTGTCTTCCACTCAGCGCTACACTGTGTCGATTAATTTAAAAACCTGAAATCAGGCATGGCCATAAGACACCTGAATGCCTGAATTCGACTGATAAGTGCAGCACCGGCGGCACTCAGGAGTACTGAGCCCCGCCAGGATTACCTGTTTCGGTGTTCGATAACCAAGCCGCTTTCGTGGGCGGTCGCATATTGTTCGCCACGTAGAGACGCTAGGTGCAGCGCGGCTACTGCCCAACTCAGTACAAGCGCTAGACGCTTACCGACTATCAGGCTCATGACAAGGGGCTTTCAAAACGGGCACTTAATGTTATATTATCACATAACATTAAATAACCACTTAGAGATACTCGCAATGACTGCATTTTATCCCCTGCCCGTCACCGTCCTGTCGGGGTTTCTGGGGGCCGGTAAGACTACCGTCCTCAATCATATCCTCGCCAACCGCGACGGTCGCCGCGTCGCGGTGATCGTCAACGACATGAGCGAAGTGAATATCGACGGCGCGCTGGTACGCGGCGTTCCTGGCGAAACGGCGGATGGTGAGGTGGCACTGAACCGCGCCGAGGAACGGTTGGTGGAGATGAGTAACGGCTGCATTTGCTGCACCCTGCGCGAAGACCTGCTGGAAGAGGTCAGCCAGTTGGCCCGTGAGGGCAGGTTCGATTACCTGGTGATCGAGTCCACCGGGATTTCCGAACCGCTACCCGTGGCGGAAACCTTCACCTTTGAAGACGACAGTGGCCAGAGCCTTGCCCAGGTTGCCCGGCTGGATACGCTGGTCACCGTGGTGGATGGCGCCAACTTTCTTGACCAGTACCGCGAAGCGCTAAGCCTGGCCGAGGCGGGCGAGAGCCTGGGTGACGACGACGCGCGCAACGTCGCCGACCTGCTGGTCGACCAAATCGAATTTTGTGATGTGTTGCTGATCAGCAAGACCGACCTGATCGACGCAAAAGCGCTGGAGACACTGAAGGCGATTCTGCACTCGCTGAATCCCGATGCGGCGCTGGTTCCCATCACCCAAGGCGGCGTGCCGCTGAACAAGGTACTGGATACCGGCAGGTTCAGCTTTGAACGCGCCCAACTGGCGCCGGGCTGGCTGAAAGAAATGCGCGGCGAACACGTGCCGGAAACCGACGCGTACGGCATCGGTAGCTTCGCCTACCACGCCCGCCGGCCTTTTCATCCGCAGAAGTTCCACGACCTGCTCAATGCCGAATGGTTTGGGGAGGGCCTTTTGCGCTCGAAAGGCTTCTTCTGGCTCGCCACGCGCCCGCGCTACGCAGGCCAGTGGAGCCAGGCGGGCGGCATCGCCCATCACGGCATGGCCGGGGTCTTCTGGAAAGCTATCCCTGAACACCAGTGGCCGGACGACCCCGAGACCCGCCAGTTCATTATGGAAAAGTGGCAGGCGCCGTTTGGTGATATGCGCCAGGAGCTGGTGTTCATCGGCCAGCATCTTGATCAAGCCCGGATGCGCGACGCGCTGGATGCCTGCCTGCTGAGCGAAGCTGAGCTGCTGGACGGCATGGCGGCGTGGCAGCAGCTACCTGACCCCTTCCCCGCCTGGGAGTGACCGGCACTAAGAACCGACGGTGTGGCCCAGGTGGCTTTCCGCCCATTCGCGCACCTCGGGATAGGCACGCTGCTCAAAGACCGCGAAGCCATTAAGACTTCGCGCCTTGAGCGGGGTAAACACCGGCATGGCAAGGCCACACAGAAAATGCGCCAGCCGCTGGGCATTTGGCGGCTCGCCAAGCTGCTCGGTGTGGCGCTCGATCAGCGGCATGGCGTAGCGCTGGAAATCCGCCGCCGTCAGCGGTGGCTCGGGCGGCGCATCCGGTAGCTTTACCGGGTGGCCGTGACACACCGAGCAGTGACCGCAGCGGCCCTGCCCGGCATTGGCGGGTGTATCAAAGGTGTTGTCACCAAAATATTCGGCCAGTCGACGAGTGAGGCAGCGCTGCGACTCAAACAGCGCCAGCATGGCGCTCAGCCGCTCGATCTCGGCGCGCTCCCGGGTGAGACAGTCGTTGTAAAGCTGTCTGGCCAGGGTCTCAAGAGAAAAGCCTGTATTGCTTACCTCGTACACGTCGGTCATCCGCTTGCCTTCCAGGGTCAGCCAGCCTTTGTCTTGAAAGTATTCAAGGGCGGTAATGACGCGCGCGCGGGAGGCGTCGATCTGCTGCGCCTGGCCCGCTTGGTGCAGGCGGTCAAAATCCACCGTGCCCCAGGTGCGGGCGATGGGAATGTTATCGACGATGAGGCGCACAAAGGCCGCCCGCTCGCCCTCGAAGCGACTCACCAGGGCATCCGGTTCAAGATGGTAGCGCAGCCGATACTCGGCCAGAAACGTAAAGCGCGGCGCAATCACGCCGTGCATTTCCAGCCGCACCAGCAGCGTTTTCAGTGGCAACAGGCGGATATTGGTGTCCCGGGAAAGGGTGTTGAGCAGCACCTCCCACTGGCGATCCGGTACTTGGCCTGCCGCCGCGATCTCTTCCAGCAGGCGATAGATGCCGGCGTATTCAGGGGTATCGCCGTAAACGAAGTTTTCCAGCACCCGCAGACCCTCCCGCCCGGCCAGGGTCAGGCAGGTGGAAGGCTGGCCGTCGCGCCCCGCCCGGCCGATTTCCTGGCTGTAGTTCTCGATGGATTTGGGCAGGTCATAGTGCACCACGTTGCGGATATCGCCCTTATCGATGCCCATGCCAAAGGCGATGGTGGCCACGATGCAGGGCGACTCCCCGCTCATGAACTGGCGCTGGATCTCATCCCGTCGGCTTGAATCCAGGCCCGCGTGGTAGGCCTGAACGGCTATCCCCTGGGCGGCCAGGGCGTTCGCCACCCGTTCGGCGGTTTGTTGCAGGGTCACATAGATAATCGTCGGCGCCTCAAAGCCCGGCTGCATCTGTGGTTTAAGCCAGTTGCTCAGCTGCTGCTGGCGGTCTTCCATGGTCGGCGATACCAGCAGTTCAAGATTGGCACGGTAAAAGCCGGTGGTAATGACGTTCTCCGGCGCGATGGCAAACTTCTCGCCCATATCGTCAATCACCGCAGGCGTTGCCGTGGCGGTGAGCAGCAGCACCTGGGGAATGGCAAAGTCGCGCTGGTAGTCGGGCAGCTTGAGATAGTCGGGGCGGAAGTTATGCCCCCACTCAGACAGACAGTGAGCTTCGTCGACCACCAGCAGCGAGATGGCCACCTGACGGAGAAAATTCCGGAAGCGCTCGTTCTTGAGTCGCTCCACCGAGACCATGAGGATTTTCAGCTCGCCGCGCTTGGCCCGCTCCATGACCGAACGGGTCGTTTCGCGGTCCTGGGTGGAGTCGATACTCGCCGCAGCCACGCCGTGGCGAATCAGAAATGCCAGTTGGTCCTGCATCAGCGCCAGCAGCGGTGACACCACCAGCGTCAGATGAGGCAGGTGCAGCGCCGGCAGCTGATAGCAGAGCGACTTGCCCGCGCCGGTGGCGAAAATCGCCGCTGTGGAGTGGCCGTCAAGCACGCGCGACACCACAGCCTGCTGGCCGCCGCGAAAATCATCAAAGCCGAAGACGGATTTCAGCGTCTGCTGCGGCGATGTAGAGGGCATAACCGTTCCTTGGATGGGCAGATAGTCCGCTACAAGCTACCGCGTGCAGGCGGTTTCTCCAACGCGCAGCGCTACCCAAGTTCAATGCGCCATCTCGCCTAGTCCCAGGCGGCACCTGCCAGGGCATCCAGCGGAACCTTGAGATAGCGCTTGCCGTTGGCTTCGGGCAGCGTGAGGATCTGCTGGATCGAGTGCCACAGCGCCTTGGCATCGCCGCCGGGAAAGTCCGCCCGTGCCGTGCCGAAATCCGGCTGGAACAGGGTGTCGTGCACGAAGGCAGCATCGCCGATTACATAGGTAATCGAGGCCAGCGTATGGCCCGGCGAAAACATCACCCGGCCACTCAGTTCACCGATCTGAAAGGTATCGCCCTCGGCAAACAGGGTGTCCCACTGGCGACCGTCGGTGGGCATCTCCGGCCAGTGATAGATATCTTTCCACAGCGACTGCACCTGGGTGACCTGCTGACCAATCGCCGTTGGCACGCCGGTCTTCTCCTTCAGGTAGTAGGCCGCCGAGAAATGGTCAGCGTGGGGGTGGGTGTCGAGAATCCACTCAACGGTCAGGCCTTCCTTGTCTATATAGGCCAGCAGCTCGTCGGCATGGTGAGTCGCGGTCGCGCCAGCCTTCTCGTCAAAGTCCAGCACCGGGTCGATGATGGCGCAGCGCCGGGTGGCCGGATCGCTCACGACGTACTGAACGCTGAAGGTACGCGGATCAAAAAAGCCTGCCACATCGGGTGTGGCTGCCCCGGTACGCTTGGCAAGTGCAAAGGTATTCATGGAGGTCTCCTGAAGGCTTGCTTATCGCGTCAGCGGCGAATGTCTTGCGCCTGGTTCGGCAGGTCGCCAAGGCCGCTGATCCAGACACAAAAACGCCGCCTTGCAGGGACGGCGTCAGGAGGCGTCTAACACGGTGAATCCGCCTGACTAAAACGCCTTCTCCAGCGCAAAGCGCGGCTGGGGATGGCCCTCTTTGGTGACGCTTTCGGTGAACATCTCAAGCGGGCGCACCCAGAGGCCGTAGTCGCCGTAAAGGGCGCGGTAGACTACCAGCGGCTCCTCAGTTTCGCTGTGCTGGGCGGTGCCGAGCACTTCGTAAAGGCTGCCTTTGTAGTGGCGATAAATACCGGTAACGGGGGTGTTCATTGGCTTTCCTCTTGAGCGGCTTTTTGGGCGGCTGGCAGGTTGGCTTTCTTGGCGAGTCGTTCAAGCACTTTGGACGCGGCGACAAAGCCAAAGGTGCCGGTCAGAAAGGCCGCCGCCCCGAAGCCCGACGCGCAGTCCAGGCGCGTGGCGTCGCCGCTGCCGGGCTTTTGCAGGCAGACTTCGCCGTCACTACTCGGGTACACCAGCTGTTCGTCGGAGTAGACGCACTCCACCGAGAAGCGCCGCTTGGGGTTGCGCGAAAAACCGTAGTCCCGGCGCAGCCGCGAGCGCACCTTGGCCAGGAGCGGGTCGTGCTCGGTGCGGGTCAAATCCGCTACCTGAATGCGCGTGGGGTCGGTTTGCCCACCGGCTGCCCCGGTCACGGTAATAGGCAGCTTGCGCCGTTTGCACCAGGCGATCAGTGCGGCCTTGGCGACAACGCTGTCGATGGCATCCACGACGTGGTCGGCATCAGCGGGGATTCGCTCGGCCAGGTTGGTGGGCGTCACGAAGGCGGTATCCGCGATGATCTCAATCTCCGGGGCAATCAAGCGACAGCGTTCAGCCAGCACGTCCACTTTTGGCTGGCCGACGGTGCCGTCCAGCGCGTGGAGCTGGCGGTTAACGTTGGATACGCAGACATCATCCAGGTCGATCAGCGTCAATTTGCCGATGCCCGAGCGCGCCAGCGCCTCGACCGTCCAGCTCCCTACCCCCCCGACGCCGACCACCACCACATGGGCATGGCGAAAGGTATCAAAAGCCCGCTGCCCGTAGAGGCGGCGAATCCCGCCAAAGCGAAAATCGTAATCTGACGCGGCCGGCGCCCTATCAGCGGGGGGCGCAGGCGCCGTTGATGGGGTACTTGATGGCATCACTGTGTCACTCATAGCGTTTCCAGGGCCGTGGGCGTGGTCGGGGGAGGTGTGCGCACGCTATCCAGCGGCAAATGACCGGCCCAGCCGAGGTGATCGAACAGCGCCACCATGGTGTCGTCCAGGGCGCAGCTCAATTGAACACGCTTGTCGAACAGCGGGTGGTCAAAGGCGAGATGGGTGGCGGCCAACAACAGGCGAGGCGCACTCAGTTGCTCGGCAAAGAAACGGTTATGCACGCTCTTGCCGTGCTTGGCATCGCCAATAATCGGGTAGCCCCGCCGCGACAGGTGGCGGCGAATCTGATGCCGCCGCCCGGTCAAGGGGCGCGCCTCGACCAGCGAGTAGCGGGCCACCGGATAGCGGTCGACCTGGACGGGCAGCTCCACGCTATCCAGGCGGCGGATATCGGTCATCGCCGGCATGGCGGGCATTTCCGCCTTGGGCCGCGTACCGTCTTCTTCGCGCAGCGGGTAGTCCAGGCGCTCGCGTTCCGGGGCTTTGCCGCGCACCACGGCGAGATAGCGCTTCTCCACCTGGCGCTCGCTGAAGGCCTCGCTGAGCCTACCGGCCACCGCTGACGACAGCGCCAACACCATGACCCCGGAGGTAGGCCGATCCAGCCGGTGAACCGGATAGACCCGCCTACCGAGCTGGTTGCGCAGCCGCTGGAGGAGGAAGTCGGTTTCGCCTCGCGCCAGCGCCGAACGGTGCACTAAAAGCCCCGACGGCTTATGCACCGCGACAAGATGCTCATCCTGATAGAGAACGTTGAGTGGCGGCATGGCGTTCCTCGACGCGACAACATGAAAAAACGTAGCGACCTATTGTCATGGCTGGACGCGTCAATGTCATCCTTACGATGCGCGGATACTCTGGTGGCGGGTTGTCCGCTCGCCAACTACGTTGAAGAGGGTACCTATCGAATACTTTCCACGGATCCGGAAAAGGAGTCACGACCATGCGTTATGTTTCATTACTGAGTGGCGTTGCCGCGTCACTACTGCTTGCCTCTGCGGCTCAGGCCAGTGACAGCATGGAGGTCGACATGCACACGGTCAGCGCCGAAGGCGTTGGGGAAACGATTGGCAGCATCACGCTGGAAGACACTGACCACGGCCTGCTGTTGACGCCGGATCTCAGCGATCTGGGAACCGGCGCCCATGGCTTCCATGTGCACAAGAACCCCAGCTGCGAAGCCCAGGAAAACGACAGCGGCCACATGACCGCCGCCCTTTACGCCGGTGGCCACTATGACCCCGACGAAACCGAACGCCATGAAGGGCCATACGGCGACGGTCACCTGGGGGATTTGCCCGTGCTCAACGTGGATGACGACGGCAACGCCACCCTTCCCGTCCTCGCACCGCGCTTGAGCGTCGAGGAAATGCAGGGACGCAGCCTCATGGTTCATGAGGGCGGCGATAACTACGCGGATGACCCCGAAGCGCTTGGCGGCGGCCGCAGCCGCGTCGCCTGCGGTATCGTGAGAGCCTCAAAGGAATCTGAAGACGCTGAGTAAGACGTCAAACAATGCGTAAGATCTAAAACAAAACGGGCAGCCAAAGGGCTGCCCGTTTTGTGATGGAGGCGTGAAAGAAGCGTTAGGCTTCGTCGCCTGCCATTTGCATCTGACGCTGCAGGTAGTTCTGGATACCTACCTGCTCGATCAGGTGCAGTTCGGTTTCGATGTGATCGATGTGGCCTTCCTCGTCGGCGAGCAGGTCACGCAGCATGTCGCGGGTCACGTAGTCCTTGACGCTTTCGCAGTAGGTAATGGCTTCAATGTAGTCATTACGGCCATCATGCTCGATCTTCAGGTCACACTCGAGCATTTCCTTGACGTTCTCGCCGATGTGCAGCTTGCCAAGATCCTGCAGGTTGGGAATGCCTTCGAGGAACAGGATGCGCTCGATAATCTTATCGGCGTGCTGCATCTCTTCGATGGACTCGTCATATTCCCACTTGGCCAGCGCCTGCAGGCCCCAGTCCTTGTACATCTTGGCATGCAAGAAGTACTGATTGATCGCAACCAGTTCGTTGCCGAGGGCAATGTTGAGATGCTCAATTACTTTCGGATCACCTTTCATGACGTCACCTTTTCCCTGTAATGCTGACGGTTTAACAAGCCGATCAAGCAGTTACGTTAATGAAGGAGCATGAACCACAAAAGGCATACTCCCACCGCTAATGGGAGTATAGAGAGAGGCGTTAAAAATTCAAGTAAATCATATATTTGCTAACGATAATTCTAACAAGAAAGATTTGCGTCACACGGCGTAGGCAAGATCCATATTGGCTTCCAGACGCGCTTCGTGAACCGCTTCGCGGGTGAGCGATTTGGCAAAGCAGGCACACTTGCCGCACTGGGTGGCACAGCCAGTTGCTTCACGCACTTCTCGCCAGCTGCGCGCTCCGTCGCTCACCTGCTGGCGAATCTGGTGGTCGGTTACTCCCTTGCACACACATACGTACATGGCTGCACCTCATAAAGTTCATGAGATGAATGTAAATGATTCGCATACATCTTTGCAAGTAGAAATGTATAGCCTTTAGTAGCAATTTACCTCACGCCCCGTGCAGCGCTCAGTAAGTCGTTGGTGCGCATAATTTTCCGAGTAATGCCGCAACAAAAATTAATTCTTGGGGAGGCGAACCGTCTGCGTTTTGGACGCGATATCCGGCCAGCTGCGCCGCTGTCCATCCACCAATACCCACCAATAACCGATGCCCAGCGCCGCCAGCGACAGCCAAGCCGTCAGACAGCGCAGCAGGCCTTGCTTGACGGAGATGGTCTCGCCTTCGAGGGTCTGCACCCGCAGCCGCCACGCCTGCATGCCCAGCGTCATGCCTCCACGCCGCCAGCAAAAGACAAAGAACAGCGTGGTAAACAGCACCAGCAAAAGCCGCAGGCTCCAGATATCAACGGCGGAGGTGCCGATATCCTCGGCTGGTTGGCCCACTACGAACCTGTAAAAAGCCAGGTGGGCGACGGTCACGGCGATCCAGATCGCCGCCAGCAGCAAGCCGTCGTAAAGCATGGCGCCCAGGCGCGAGGCTAATCCGGCAGGAACTGTATTCGTCGGCTGGGCAAAGTGTCGCTTGGCCATGGAACGCCTTCCCCCTAACCGTTACGGCGCAGGAAATAAACGCCCACCACCGCGCAAGCAAGCGTCGGCACCAGAACCGCCCACACGGGGGAAAAGCCAAACAGCGTCGACGCCGGGGCCAGCAGATCCTGGACGTACTTGAACACCAGCCCGGTCACCACGCCGTAAAACACCCGAGTACCCGCCGCCACGGTGCGCAGCGGGCCGAACACGAACGATGCGGCGATCAACACCAGTGACCCCATGGTCAGCGGCATGAGCAGCTTCTGCCAGAAATACAGCAGCGGTTGATCCGCCTGCAGGCCCTGATCTTCCAGGAAGCGGGCGTAAGCCCATAGCTCGCTGGGCGCCTGGCTTTCCACCGAACGCAGCAGGCGCTCCAGCTGCAACGGGGTAAAGTCGGTTTCCCAGCGCTGGGTGTCGACTTGCTCGGACTCGGTGTGGTCGTCAAAGATCCGCGTCGTAGCCACGTCCTCCAACTGCCAGGCACCATCGTTCCAGTTGGCGCGGCGCGCGTAGGTGGCCTCGACCAGGCGCTCGTCATCGAAGCGATAGCGGGTCAGGTCGAGCACCACGTTGTCCGCGCGGATGGCCCCAAAGCGATAGACACTGTCGTCCTCCACCTGCCATCCGCTGCGGCTGGTCAGCATCGCGCCTTCACCCTGCAGCTTTTCAAGCCGCCACGCTTCGGCGAACTGTTCGGTACGCGGGCTGACATACTCCGCCACCAGCAGCACCACGACAACCACCAGCAGCACGGGCTTCATCACGCTCCAGACAATACGCGCAAGCGAGCGGCCTGCGGCGCGCATCACGGTCAGCTCATTGCTGGAGGCCATGCTGCCCAGGCCAATCAGCGCCCCGATCAGCACCGCCACCGGGGCGTATTGATAAAACCGCCAGGGGGTGCGCATGAGCAGATAAAGCAGCGCGTCCAGCGCACTGTAGCCTGCCTGCACATCGCCCAGGTCATCGATGTAGGCGATGGTGATATCCAGCCCCAAGAGGACGAACTGCACCACAACTATCGCCGCCAGCACATTGCGCGCGATGTAGCGGTCGAGACGATCCGTGACGGTGAGCGCATTCAGCATCAGCGCATCCCCTTGCGTTGCGAGCGCCAGATCAGCAGTAGACCCAGCACTAGAAAGACACCATGAACGGGCCAGATGCCCAGCGTGGAAGCCCAGGCCCCGCTACCCACCGCGTCGACAGCAGCCAGCAGCAGGCTCAGGTAGGCGACATACAGGAAGACGGCGGGAAGCAGTTTGGCAAAGCGCCCCTGGCGGGGGTTCACCCGCGACAGCGGCTGCGCCATGATTGCCAGCACAAAGACCATCAGCGGCAACCCTGCCCGCCACTGCCACTGAGCCTGGGCGCGATCATCGTCGTTGCGCCACAGGGCGGCCGTGGTGGCGTATTCCATTGAATCCAGTTCCTGGCGGTCGCGACTCAACCCCAGGCGCAACGTGTAGCGTTCGAAGGTCAAGCGTTCGGCGTTGCGCTGCCCGGGGGTCACGCCGTAACGCTCACCGTCATTGAGCACCAGAAAGCGGCTACCGGTTTCCATGCGCGTCTCCTGATAGCCCGACGACGCCCGTGTCACATAGTCGTGAGTGCCGTCATCACCCGGCTGATGATGCTCATGAATCAGCACTTCCTGCATTTCCGTCCCATCGCGACTGAAATCCTTGATGTAAGCGGTGCGCCCCCCACCGAACTCCTGAAAGCGGCCGGGTGCCAATACCGAGACGTCCAGGCGGCTTTCCTGCTCCTCGATCGTCGCCGCGGTCTGCAGCGCCCCCGCCGGCGTCAGCCACAGGCTACACACCCCGACCACCACGGCCACTGCGGAGGCAGGCAGCAGCGTCACCTTCAACAGCCGTCCAGGGCTCATGCCGCAGGCCACCATGACGGTGATCTCGCTGTTCATGTATAGCTGCCCGTAGGCCAGCAGGATGCCCAGAAAAAACGCCAGCGGCAGGATCAGCTCCATGAAGCCCGGCAGGTGATACACCATCAGGCTGCCCAGGATAGTGACCGGGAAGTCGCCCTCTGCGGCATCGGAGAAATAGCGGATGAAGCGGCTGCCCATGATCACCAGCAGCAAGATGCCCGCCACAGCAGACATGGTGAGCAATACTTCTCGGGTCAAATAGCGAAATAAGATCAACACGCTCTCCGGCTGGTCGTGCAGGATGTCATGCAATGACGGCAGGGCTTGGTTACACTGGGGCCATTATCCTGAATACCTCAATGCTTGTCTTGTTGGAGACGTCATGGAATTTTCCGTTCAGACGGCCAATCCGGCCAGAATAGAAACGGCTTGCCTTGTAGTACCCGTCTATAAAGATAGCGATTTACTGCCTGCCGTGGCGAAACTCGACGATGCCAGCGAGCAGCTGATTGGCCAGCTCGTCAGGCGTGGCGACGTTGATGCCAGCCTGGCCAACGTTCAGCTACTGCCCTATGCCCCCGGCCTGGGCGCTCAGCGCTTGCTGCTCGTCGGCCTTGGCGAGCGCGAAAAATGCCAGGAAGCAGCGTACCTGAAGGCGCTGGATGCGGCCATGGCGGCGCTGGTAAAACTGCCCATCGATGACGCCAGCGTGATGCTCACCGACGTTCCGCTGGTTGATCGCGATACCGGCTGGAAAGCGCGTAAGGTACTCGAGAGCATCGAACGCGCAAGCTATCGCTTCGAGCAGTTCAAGCGCACCCCCGCGCCCGCCCAGAGCCTCGCGCAGCTGACCCTGATGATCAGTAGCGCCGCCGATGCGGACATCGCCCAACAGGGCGCCCGCCAAGGCAGCGCCATCGGCCAGGGCATCAACTATACGCGCACCCTGGGCAACCTGCCGGGCAACGTCTGCACGCCGCGCTATTTAGCCGAGCAGGCTGAACAGCTCGGCCGCGAATCGCAAGGCGCGCTTGAGGTCGATATTCTGGACGAAGAGGCGCTTGCCGAATTGGGTGCGGGCGCCCTGCTATCGGTCGGGCGCGGCAGTCGAGAGCCAAGCCGCCTGATCGTCATGCGCTACAATGGCGCCGAGAACGCGGATGAAGCCCCCCACGTCCTGATCGGCAAGGGGATCACCTTCGATACCGGCGGCATTTCGCTCAAGGCTGGCGAAGGCATGGACGAGATGAAGTTCGATATGGGCGGCGCCGCCAGCGTATTCGGCACGGTCAAAGCACTTCTCACGATCAAGCCCAAGTTGAACCTGGTATTTATCGTTGCCGCGGCCGAAAACATGCCGGACGGCGCCGCCACCAAACCCGGCGATATCATCACCACGCTCAAGGGGCTGACCGTCGAGGTGCTCAACACCGACGCCGAAGGCCGTCTGGTGCTGTGCGATGCGCTGACCTACGCCGAACGCTTCAAGCCGGCAAGCGTGGTCGATATCGCCACGCTCACCGGGGCGGCCATCATTGCGCTTGGCCACCACGCCACCGGCTTGCTGTCCAACGACGACGACCTGGCCCTGGACCTGCTCGACGCTGGCGATGCCGCCTGGGATCGCGCCTGGCACCTGCCGCTATGGGACGAGTACCAGGAACAGCTGGACTCCAACTTCGCCGATCTGGCCAATATCGGCGGCCGCCCGGCGGGCACGATTACCGCGGCGTGTTTCCTGTCGCGCTTTGCCGACCGTTTCCCCTGGGCACACCTGGACATTGCCGGCACGGCCTGGCATTCCGGCAAGCAGAAAGGCGCCACCGGCCGCCCCGTCGGCCTGCTCACCCAATATCTGCTGGACCGGGAAAACGACGTCCAGGTTGAAAATGGCGACGACTAAACAACCAGCGGTTGCCTTTAGGCGCTACAACCGTTAAACCTGAATCTATCAAGGCGTACGGAGGACGACTCGGTGCGCCTGTTTTCATCTTATTCCAAGTGTTCGCCCCGAGAGGCGTGTTGCCAGCGGAGACCAACAGCCGTGCCCACTGCAAGTTCTGATACGCAATTTGAAGCCCTGCCGTCCAATCAGCCGACGGCCGACGAGATTCGCGACAACATCCTGAAAAGCCCCGGCTTCGGGCAGTATTTCACCGATCACATGGCCCACGTTCGCTGGACGATCGACGCCGAGTGGCATGGTCACCAGGTTCGCCCCTACGGCCCCTTGACCCTCGACCCCGCCGCCTCAGTGCTGCACTACGGTCAGGAGATTTTTGAAGGTATCAAGGCCTATCGCCACGCCGACGGCACGGTCTGGACCTTCCGCCCGGAGAAGAACGCCGAGCGCTTTCGGCGCAGCGCCCGCCGCCTGGCACTGCCCGAGCTTTCCGACGAGGACTTCATCGGCTCGCTGAAAGCCCTGCTCGCCCAGGACCACGCCTGGGTGCCCACGCCGTCCAGCGATGCCGACGAGTGCAGCCTGTACCTGCGCCCGTTCATGATCGCCTCGGAAGCCTTTCTTGGCGTACGCCCGGCCCACGAGGTGGATTACTACGTGATTGCCTCGCCGGCGGCGGCGTACTTCAAGGGCGGCATCGAGCCGGTATCGATCTGGTTGTCGTCGCATTACAAGCGCGCCGCCCCCGGCGGTACCGGCTTTGCCAAGTGCGGCGGCAACTACGCGGCCTCACTGGCAGCGCAAAAGGAAGCCGCCGCCAACGGCTGCGGCCAGGTGGCGTTCCTGGATGCCGCGGAAAGCAAGTGGATAGAAGAACTCGGCGGCATGAACCTGTTCTTTGTCTTCAAGGATGGCCGCCTGGTCACGCCGCGCCTGACCGACACCATTCTGGAAGGCGTCACACGCAACTCCGTGCTGACGCTGGCAGAAGACGAGGGTTTGACCCCGGAGGAGCGCCCCATCAGCATCGACGAATGGCGTGAAGGGGCGGCTTCCGGCGAGATCACCGAAGTGTTCGCCTGCGGCACCGCAGCGGTGATCACCCCGGTGGGCGAACTGGTCAGCGAGGACGAGCGCATCCGTCTCACGGCGGGCGGCAATAACGACGTGGCCAAGCGCCTTCGCACCAAGCTGCTCGACCTGCAATACGGGCGCAGCGACGATAAATACGGCTGGCTGACCCAGCTGGCCTAGTCATCCGTCATCGTTTGCGTCGCCGCTGCCCTCAGCGGCGACGTACCTCAGGACGCCCAGCCAGGACCTCGCCATGGCGCGCATCGACTTTTATATCCTGCCGGACACGACGCTGGAGGCACGCCTGCAGTTTGCCTGCAAGCTGGCCGAGACCATCCACCGCAAGGGCTACCGGCTGCACCTTCACTGCGAGGATAAAGCCCTGGCGGAACAGGCCGACGAAGCGCTGTGGGGCTTTCGCGACGACGCCTACCTGCCCCATGCGCTGGAGGACAGCGACATGGCGGAAAGCGTGCCGATCACCCTGGGTTGGCAAACGCTGCCGACGCCCCACGCAGACACCGCCCTGCTCAACCTGCACCCGGACATTCCCGAGGGCGTTGAGCATTACGCGCGGATTGCCGAAATCATCAATCAGCACCAGCAGGTACTGGTCGCCAAACGCGCCTGCTGGCAGCGCTATAAAGAACTCGGCCATGAGGTCGTGCCGCACAAGCTGGGGTAAATGAACGAGTCCACTCGTCATAAACGCGAGACCCCGCACGTGGCGGGGTCATCAATGGAGAAGACAGTCGCTATCGGGCCGGTCAGGCAATCTACCTGACCGGCTCTCCATTACAGCTCTACATCTCTGCTTCCCATCATTACCAGGCGTCTTCGCCTTAGCCTCCCTGCTGTTGCCGCATCTGCTCCTGCATCTGCTGCATTTGCTTCTGCCGCTGAGCCATGGCTTCATCCAGTTGGTCACGCTGTTCCTGAGTGAACACGTCTGCGATCTGGGACTGCATAATGACGCTGTCAGCAGTCATCTCGGCCGTCAGGTCACCAAGACGCTCGGCATCCGCACGAATAGCCGCTTCATCGTAGTCGGGCTGGACATGCTCGCTGAGTTGCTGTTGCAGCTCCCGGGCTTCCTGCTGCTTGGCAGTGCTTTCCTCTTGCATCTGGGTCAAAAGACCGCTGAGTTCTTCCTTTTGGCCGTCATCCAGATCCAGCATTTCGTCGAGCTGGTTAACCTGGTCATCGATACTGGGTGCACCGCCGCCCATTTGCTGAGCCATGGCGGGAACACTGAACGCCAGTGCGGCAACTGCCGGCGCGAAAAACTTGGCTACCTGCATCAAAAACTCCAATTGCGTACAAAGTGAATTGCTTACCCGACACTTTCCTGACGGATCTTGCTGTACTCTCGCATTCCGACAATGCTGTTTTCAAAAAATTCTTCGTAACGGCCAATTGTTGATTACCATCAGCGAGGCCTCGCCCCGCCCCTTACCCTCATGGAGACGTAAACGTGTTGTTGACGCGCTACCCGCTTGTAACGATCGTCATCGCCCAGCTGTTCGGCACCTCGCTGTGGTTCAGCGTCAATGGCGTGGGTTTGGCGCTGCAGGACGCCGTCGGGCTGAGCGGGCGTGACCTTGGCCTGTTGACGATTGCCGTTCAGGCCGGGTTTATCAGCGGCACGTTGTTCATCGCCACAACAGGCCTTGCCGACCGTGTCCGCGCCAGCCACCTTTTCGCGCTGTCCGCCGTGCTCGGCGCGCTGATCAATGCGGCGTTCATCACGGTGGCGGATAACGTCACGCTGGCTGCGGTGGCCCGCTTTGCTACGGGGCTTTGCCTGGCGGGGATCTATCCGCTGGGCATGAAACTGGTAGTCAGCTGGACACCCAGCCACGCCGGGGCCGCGCTGGGTTGGCTGGTCGGCATGCTGACCCTGGGCATCGCCTCGCCGCACCTGTTGCGCGGGCTCACCCTGAGCCTGCCCTGGCAATGGCCGCTACTGCTTGCCTCGCTGCTCGCGCTGGTCGCCGCGCTGATGATTGACAGGCTGGGCGTTGGCCCGCACCTTCCCGCCAAGGCCAGCGGCGGCCGCCCCTGGGCGGGGCTGGCAGCGTTTAAACACAAGGACTTTCGCGCGGCGGCGCTGGGCTACTTCGGCCATTGCTGGGAGCTGTATGCCCTTTGGGCGCTGGTACCGTTCCTGGTCACCCGGGAGCTTACGCGTCTCGGCGCCAGCAGCAGCGCCCAGCCGTGGCTGAGCTTTTTGATCATTGCCATCGGCCTGCCCGGCTGCGTACTTGCCGGGCGCTGGAGCCGACGGGTGGGTAGCGCCCATGTCGCGTTTGTCGCATTGGCTACCTCCGGCACCCTATGCCTGATCTACCCGCTGATCGGCGCCGCCCCACCGCTGCTGCTGATCGCCCTGTTGCTGGTCTGGGGGCTGAGCGTGATCGCCGATTCGGCGCAGTTCTCGGCGCTGGCTTCGGCCACTGCCCCCGCCGAACGGCTGGGTGCAGCACTCGCCATGATGAATGCCATCGGCTTCGGCCTGACCATCCCGTCGATCGCCCTGGTCACGTCACTGTGGGGTAGCCAGGGCCTCGGCGTTATCTGGTGGTTGCTGCCCGGGCCGGTGCTTGGGCTCATCGCCATGCGCGGGCTGAACCGTCGCCCGGCAGGGGCCTGACGCTTCCCCCCTTATCGCGCTATACTTGTCGCCATTTTTTCGACCCCTTTTATGAATTCCATGCTTCCCTGCGGGGAGCATCGTTGCGGTGAGCCAATCCATGGAAAAAACCTACCAACCTGAGCAGATCGAAACCCGCTGGTACGAGCGCTGGGAAGCCGACAACCGTTTCGCCCCGTCAGGCCGCGGTGAGCCGTTCTCGATCATGATTCCGCCGCCCAACGTGACCGGCAGTCTGCACATGGGCCACGCGTTTCAGGACACCATCATGGATACCCTGACGCGCTGGAAGCGGATGCAGGGCAACAACACCCTGTGGCAGGTAGGCACCGACCACGCCGGCATCGCCACGCAGATGCTGGTCGAGCGCAAGGTTGCGGCCGAAGAAGGCAAAACTCGCCACGACCTGGGTCGCGACGCGTTCATCGACAAGGTGTGGGAGTGGAAAGAAGAATCCGGCGACCACATTACCCGCCAGCTGCGCCGCATGGGCGCCAGCGTCGACTGGTCCCGCGAGCGCTTCACCATGGACGACGGCTTCTACAAGGCCGTGCAGGAAGTCTTCGTGCGCCTGCACGCGGAAGGCCTGATCTATCGCGGCAAGCGCCTGGTCAACTGGGACCCCACCCTGCACACCGCGATTTCCGACCTGGAAGTCGAGAACAAGGAGCAGCAGGGCAGCTTCTGGCACTTCCGCTACCCGCTGGCCGATGGCGTCAAGACCGCCGACGGCAAGGACTATCTCGTGGTCGCCACCACCCGCCCGGAAACCCTGCTTGGGGATACCGGCGTGGCGGTCAACCCGGAAGACACGCGTTATGCCTCGCTGGTTGGTAAGTTCATCGAGCTGCCGCTGGTCGGCCGCCGGATTCCCATCGTCGCCGATGAACACGCCGACATGGACAAAGGCTCGGGCTGCGTGAAGATCACCCCAGCCCACGACTTCAACGACTACGAGGTCGGCAAGCGCCAGAATCACCTGCTGATCAACGTCTTTTCCAAGGACGCGGCAATTCTTGAGCAGGCCGAGATCTACGACCTGAAAGGCACTCCCCAGCCGGATGAAGACGCCAGCCTGCCCGCCAAGTACGCCGGACTCGACCGCTTCGAAGCACGCAAGCTGATCGTCGCGGACATGGACGCGCTGGGTCTGCTCGAGCAGGTAGAGGCCGTTAACAACACCATGCCCTACGGCGACCGCTCGGGCGACGTCATCGAGCCGCTGTTGACCGACCAGTGGTTTGTCGCCGTGGAGTCCCTCGCCAAGCCCGCTATCAAAGCGGTGGAAAACGGCGACATCCAGTTCGTGCCCAAGAACTACGAAAACATGTACTTCGCCTGGATGCGCGACCTCCAGGACTGGTGCATTTCCCGCCAGCTGTGGTGGGGCCACCGCATTCCCGCCTGGTACGACGAGGCGGGCAATGTCTATGTTGCACGCACGGAAGTCGAAGCTCGCGAGAAGCACGAACTCGGCCCTGATGTCACATTGACGCAGGACGAAGACGTGCTGGATACCTGGTTCAGCTCGGGCCTGTGGACCTTTGGCACCCTGGGCTGGCCGGAGCAAACCCCGGAACTTGAGACCTTCCACCCGACCAGCGTGCTGGTCACCGGCTTTGACATCATCTTCTTCTGGGTGGCCCGGATGATCATGATGACGCTCAAGTTCACCGACGAAGTGCCGTTCAAGACGGTCTACGTACACGGCCTGGTACGCGACGGCCAGGGCCAGAAGATGTCCAAGTCCAAGGGCAACGTGCTGGACCCCATCGACCTGATCGACGGCATCAGCCTGGACGCGCTGCTCGAAAAACGCACCGGCAACATGATGCAGCCGCAAAAGGCCAAGGCGATTGCCAAGGCCACCCGCGACGAATTCAAGGACGGCATCGAAGCCCACGGCACCGACGCGCTGCGCTTTACGTTTCTTTCCCAGGCCACCACCGGGCGCGACATCAAGTTCGACATGAACCGTCTGGACGGCTACCGCAACTTCTGCAACAAGCTGTGGAACGCCTCGCGCTACGTGCTGATGAACGCCGAAGGCGAAGATTGCGGCACCAACGGCGACGAGGTCGAACTCTCCCTGGCCGACCGATGGATTATCTCCCAGTTGCAGAAAACCGAAGCGCAAGTGACCAAGGCGATGGACGAGTACCGCTTCGATCACGCCTCCCAGGCGCTCTACGAGTTCGTCTGGAACGAGTACTGCGACTGGTACCTGGAGCTTTCAAAGCCTGTTTTATGGGACGAAAATGCCACGGCGGAAGCCAAACGCGGCACGCGCCGGACGCTGGTGCGCGTGCTCGAAGCCATTCTACGCTTGGCCCACCCGATGATGCCCTACATCACCGAAGAGATCTGGCAGCGGGTATCGCCCCTGGCGGGCATGTACATGGGCGACGATGCGTCGATCATGCACCAGGCATGGCCGGAAGCCGACAACAGCAAGATCGACGAGCAGGCGACCCGGGATATCGAATGGCTGAAGGGCGTGATCATCGCCGTGCGCAACATCCGCGCCGAGATGAACATCGCCCCCGGCAAGCCGCTGGACGTGCTGCTGACCAAAGGCAAGGACGAGGACGCCGAGCGGCTTGAAAGCTACCGCCACTTCCTGGCCAAGCTCGCCAAGCTGGAAAGCGCACAATGGCTTGCCAACCCCGACGACGCCCCGCTTTCGGCAACGCAGCTGGTGGGCGACATGGAAGTGCTGGTACCCATGGCCGACCTGATCGACAAGGACGCCGAGCTCAAGCGCCTGGCCAAGGAGATCGACAAGCAGGACAAGCTGATCGGCGGTATTGAGAAAAAGCTCGGCAATGAAGGCTTTATCGCCAAAGCCCCCGACGCCGTGGTGGAAAAGGAGCGCGGCAAGCTGGCCGAGTTCCAGGCCGCCAAGCAGCTGCTTGAAGAGCAAAAGGCGAAGATTGCGGCTTTGTAGCCTCTAGTTATTACCAAACCCAAAAGCGGTGCCGAGGAGCGCCGCTTCCATTTGGAGCTTGCATATGCCTACCTGCTGGATAATTGCAGGCCCAAACGGAGCGGGTAAAACAACGTTTGCGTTTGAGTACCTACCGCAAGTCGCCAATGGCTCCCGCTTTGTCAATGCCGACCTCATTGCCGCAGGTCTTTCGCCATTCGCCCCTGAGAAGGAGCTGATGGCGGCAAGCCGGTTATTTCTTAAAGAAATTGATTGGTGTGTCAAAGCAAATGAAGACTTTGCCTTCGAGACCACGCTTTCGGGTATCACTTATCTCCATAGAATTAATCAGTTACGCAGAAGTGGATGGCGCGTAGTGCTATTTTACCTGGCGTTACCCAGCGTTGAGATGTCTCATATGCGGGTTGCTGAGCGAGTTTCACATGGCGGGCATAACATTCCGAAGAGGGATATAGAACGGCGTTTTCCTCGTAGCCTTGCAAACTTGTTCATGCGCTATAGCATCGCGGTAGACGAATGTCTTTGTTTTATGAACAGCGGCATGGAGCCTGAACTGGTATTTGAACAACACGGTTGTACCCGACATATTATCCAGCATGAGCATTTCCAACACCTCCTGGAGGTAGCCGCATCGTGAATACTGACGGACACACTCCCTCACCCTTTGCGCAACAAGCACTTGCTGCAATGAAACAGGCTGTCAGCAAGGAACTAGATCGCAAGAAGCGTTTAGGACACTATGCTGTGGTTTGGAAAGACGGCAAACCGATTAAAATCGGCGAGGACGCTTTACCGCGTTAACAGCAACTTGTGTCTCTACTGCCGACTTGCTCCCTGCTTGACAGGGGGCTTAGCGTCGTTGGAGTGCCCTGTTTGCGATTGGGAGCCTGCTTTAGACGAGCAAGGGGAAATGGATAAGGAACAAAACCGAAGACAGCCTGCCCATAAGATCTGGATCATTTGATCCTGATGGTCCGAGGCGGGTCACCCTCTCTAGCGAGTGACGCTGCCCAGCATTCACCCATCGAGGTCGCTTCCCTATGGCAACATCCTCCGATAAGTTCCTGAGCACGCCACCCACAATACCGCCGCTGGATCCTGACCGCGTGTCGCTATTCGAGCAAGCGGGACTGACGGTCAAGCCCCTGGAACCGCTGGGCGTTGAAATATACGGCGCCGATGTTCGCACCCGACTTCCCCAGCCCGTCATCGACGCCCTGGAAGTGGAAATGGCCCATCGCGGGTTCATCGTCTTCAAGCACCAGACGGATCTTTCGGCGGATGAACTGGTAGAGGCCAGCACGTGGTGGGGCGCCGGCGAAATCCATTCGACTCACGGCGTCCACCCGGCAACGCCGGGCATGAACCGGGACGTCTTCCGCTGCTCCAACGACAACCGCTACGGCATCCTGGGCGTGGGCCCGCAGTGGCACAACGACGGCAGCTTCGAAGCCGCCACCTTCTCGCATTCCGCCTATTATATGGCGCGGGCGCCCGAACAGGGCGGCGGCACCCACTTCGCCCACCAGGGCGCCGCCTTCGACGTGCTCCCCGAGGAAAAGCAGGCTTTCTGGGAGCGCCTTGTCTCGGTCAATTCCGCGTCAGGGGTGAGCCATCCCGTCGTCCACACCCACCCGATCTCGGGACGCAAGAGCGTGTGGCTGCACCTGGGCATGACCGGCGCGGTCATCGAACGGCTGCCGGAGGACAGACGCCCCATCGACGAACTGCAGCAGGATCCCGCCTCGACCGACCAGCTTCGTCTGCTCAATGAAGACGAGATGAAGCAGCTGTTCAACGACTACAACGACCTGCTGAACGCGTCGTTCGAGAAGGGCTACGGCATACGCTACCACTACGACACCGGCGACCTGCTGTACATCGATAACTGGGCGCTGGCGCACCGGGCGGCGCCGGAGGCACACATGTCCGCCGAGGAGCAGGGCCTGCGGATCATGGACCGCGTGACGGTCAAGTCCAGGCAGAACCTGGCGCCGCACTTTGGCTTGCCGCAGTACATCAACCTGGCCGGCCCGCACCCCTTCAATCGCGATGGCGTCTGGAAAACCGGGGGCGTCGGCTTTCGCTGGAAAGACGACATCCCCATGCAAAACTAGGCGGTAAGTCGCATGCGTTGATCATCCCCGTCGCGTCCTGGCCTTTTTTTCTCTGAACCGTGTAAGGTTGGTACAACAACGGCCACTGAGTGGCATCGAATACTGCTTTTACACGGATTGTGCTATGCCGACACCCTCAGAGACGCGCATACAGGCGCTGGCGGGCGAATTACAGCAAGCGGGGATCGCCTACCGCACGCTTTCGCCCATGGCGGATACCGGGCTTGCCCACGACCATGTTTGGCTCCACCGCGACGGCGAAGACTGGGTGGCGCGGCTGCCCAAGCAGAGCCAGATGAACCTGGGGCCGGAAGATAACCTGGCCTACGAGGCGGCATGCTACGCGCGCGCCAGCCAGGGCGGGCAGGTTCCACGCCTGCACGGCCTGCTGGAGGTCAGCAACGCCCTGCCCCGGGGTGGGCTGCTGGTGGAGGCGATCGACGGCCGGTTGGCGCGACTGCCGGAGGATCTGCCGCGCATCGCCGAGACGCTTGCCAGCCTGCATCGCTTGCCGCTGCCGGATGAGCCCGCTCCGCTGTTGTCGCCGGTGGATCCGTGGCGGGCCATGCGCGAGGAAGTCGCCCGTCAGTCTGAGTGGCTCGAGCAGGCGGACTTGAGCAGCGACGTCATCGACCGCATCCGCGCCGAGCTGGACGCCCTGCCAGCGGCGCTACCCGATGCCGCCCGCTGCCTGATCAGCTTTGACACCCACCCCGGCAACTTCCTGATCGACGCCGAGGGGCGCGCGGTGCTGGTGGACCTGGAAAAGGGCCGCTACGGTCTGCCGGGCATTGACCTGGCGCATACCAGTCTTTATACCTCCACGACCTGGGACCTCAACAGCCAGGCGAACCTCTCGCTGGACGAAGTGGTCAATTTTTACCGCCGCTGGCAGGCTGCCATGGGCGACTCCCCCAGCGCCGAGACGCTGGTCGCCTGCCGCCGCGCCACCTGGCTGTGGTCGCTGACCTGGTGTGCCAAGTGGCGCGCCCAGCACCTGCGCGCCAAGGATACCCGGCAGCGCGGCGAGGACTGGTCGGCAGAGCTTACCGATCCCGCCGTGATTGCCCACGTGCGCGACCGGGTGGATCACTACCTGTCACCGGCGATCATTGACCGTGTTCAGGACGAACTGCAGCGCCTGCGCGCCACGCTTTAATTTAATGCCGGGCGTTGGATAGACGCCGGCCAGCTCCCTATTGTTCTATTGAGAGGTATGCGATGTTGAATCCCCGCCGTTTTACCCTGATGGCCCCTCTGCTGGCACTGGCGCTGCCCGCCGTGGCAGCCCCCGACCCCGGCAACTGGCAAGACGTGTTAGCCGAGGCCGAGGGCCAAACCGTTTATTGGAACGCCTGGGGCGGGGATTCGCGTACCAATCGCTATATCGACTGGGTGGCCAAGCAAATGCAGGCGCAGCACAACGTGACGGTCGAGCACGTCAAGCTGGACGACACCAGCAGTGCGGTGTCCCGGGTACTGGCCGAAAAGCAGGCGGGCAACGACGACGACGGCAGCATCGACCTGATCTGGATCAACGGCGAAAACTTTGCCGCGATGCGTGACCGCGACCTGCTGTTTGGCCCCTTCGCCGAATCGCTGCCCAACTTTGCGCTGACCAACGCCGCCGAGAATCCCGAAGTGGTGACCGACTTTACCCTGCCTACCGAGGGCTTTGAGTCGCCCTGGGGTAAGGCGCAGATCACCTTCTATTACGACGCTGATCAGGTCGACACGCCACCTCAGGACATGCAGGCACTGCTTGACTGGGCGCGCGCCAACCCGGGGCAGTTCAGCTACCCGAAAATCCCCGACTTCACCGGCAGCACCTTTTTAAAGCAGGCATTGATCGAACTGACCGATCAGGATGAGGCGCTTTATCAGCCCGTTGAAGAGAGCGATTTCGAAGCGGTGACAGCGCCGCTATGGGCCTATCTGGATGCGCTCCATCCGCACCTGTGGCGCAGCGGGCGCACCTTCCCCGACTCAGGCCCCAACCTGCGCACGCTGATGAGCGATGGCGAGCTGAGCCTGGCGTTTTCGTTCTACCCCACCGATGCCGCCGTGGCGGTAAGGGAATACGAACTGCCCGAGAGCGTGCGCAGCTATGTCCTGGACGGCGGCACGCTGGGTAACGTTCACTTCGTGGCGATTCCCTACAACTCGCCCCACAAGGCCGGCGCCATGATACTGGCCGACTTTCTGATGTCGCCGGAAGCCCAGGCCCAAAAGCAGTCGCTCGCGATGTGGGGCGACCGCAGCGTGCTGGATATCGAGTCGCTCGACGCCGAAGATCAGGCGCTGTTCGAACAAGGGGATCGCCATCCTTCCGAGCTACCGGCAGATGCCCTGTCCAACACGCTCCCCGAGCCGCATCCGAGTTGGATGACGGCGCTACAGGATGCCTGGCTCGAGCGTTACGGCGTTAACTGAGCATGCTGCGACTCGCGCCGGCGCTGCTTGCTACCCTGCTGGTCCTCCCGGTGGGGGCCGGCCTGCTGATGGTGCTGCTACCGGCGTTCGGCTATCTGCCTGCGCTGGGCGGCGACGCAGTCAGCCTGGCGCCCTGGCGAATGCTGTTCGACCATCCCGGGCTTGGCCGCTCGGTGGCGGTAAGCTATGCCAGCGGCCTGGTGAGCACCTTGTTGGCGCTGGCCATCGTCGTGCTGTTTCTGGCCGCCAGCCGCGGTACTTGGCTGGACCGGGGCATTCGTCGCCTGGTATCACCGCTGCTGGCGATTCCCCACGCTGCCGTGGCCTTTGGCCTGGCGTTCTTGATGGCACCCTCCGGGCTACTGGCACGCTGGATATCCCCTGGCCTCACCGGTTGGGAGCGCCCGCCCGACTGGCTCATCGTCAACGACCCCCTGGGGCTTTCACTGATGGCCGGGCTGGTGCTCAAGGAAGCGCCGTTTCTGCTACTCATGTGCCTGGCCGCACTGCCTCAGCTGCGCCCCGAGCAAGGCGTCACCCTGGCGCGCTCGCTGGGTTATTCGCCGAGTATCGCCTGGTTGAAGGCCGTACTGCCGGCGCTATATCCGCTGATTCGCCTACCGGTTTACGCGGTGATTGCCTACGCCACCTCGGTGGTCGACATGGCCATGATTCTGGGCCCGACGTTGCCGCCCACGCTGAGCGTGTCGATTCTGACCTGGTTCAACGATCCCGACCTGGAGCAGCGTTTCATGGCCTCCGCCGGGGCCGTGCTGCAGCTTGGCGTGACGCTGGCGGCGCTGCTGACCTGGTGGCTGGGCGAGCAGGCTACCAAACGGCTCGGCTATCACTGGGTGGTCAACGGCGTGCGACGGCGGGGCTCGCTTGCCATCACGCTGGGCGGACGCGGGTTGCTGGGCATGACCACCCTGCTGGTACTGAGCGCGCTGGCCGGGCTGGCGGTGTTTTCGGTGGCCGGTTTCTGGCGCTTCCCTGACGCCTTGCCCGGGTCGTTCACCCTGGATCACTGGCAGCGCGTGCTGCCCACCGTCGCGACACCGCTCCTCAATACCCTGAGCGTGGGACTTGCCGCGACGCTGATAGCCGCGGTACTGGTCGTGGCCACGCTTGAAAGCGCGACGCGAAACCAGCTGCCGCCGCGGGCGGGCCAGTGGCTGCTGTATCTGCCACTGATGGTTCCCCAGGTGGCGTTCTTGTTTGGCCTGGTGGTCGCGGCGGAAAGCCTCGGCCTTGGCCCGCAGTGGTCGCTGGTGATGGTGGCGCATCTGCTGTTTGTGGTGCCCTACCTGTACCTGTCGCTTGCCGAAGCGTATCGGCGGCTGGATCCGCGCTGGCTGCAGGTCGCGCATTCGTTGGGGGCATCGCCGTGGCGAGCCTTCTGGCAGATACGGCTGCCGCTGCTGCTGGCGCCGCTGCTGACCGCCTGCGCGGTCAGCCTTGCCGTAAGTATCGGCCAGTACCTCCCTACGCTGTTGCTAGGCGGCGGCCGCGTCCCCACCATTACCACCGAAGCCGTCGCCATGGCCTCGGGCGGCAGCCGCCGCCTGATGGCGGTGCTGGCGCTGCTCCAGGCGCTGCTGCCATTCATCGGTTTTAGCCTGGCGCTGCTGATACCGCGCCTAATATGGGCCAGACGGCGCAATATGCGAGGCGTTGCATGACCGCCAGTCCCACGCTGCACATCCATCAGGTTCAGGTCTCGCTGAACGGCGATCCACTGCTTGCGATCGACCGATCCATCGCCCCCGGCGAGGTATTGACCGTCATGGGGCCGTCGGGGTCGGGCAAGTCCACGCTGCTGGCCTATCTCGCCGGGTTTCTGTCGCCTACCTTCAACGCCCGGGGCGAGGTATTTCTGGGCAACCTGCGTCTCGACACGCTACCCGCTGAGCAACGCGGGCTGGGGCTTTTGTTCCAGGATCCCCTGCTGTTTCCCCATTTGAGCGTGGCGGGCAACCTGCGTTTTGCGCTCCCCCGCGATGCGCGACACAAACAATCGCAGATCCGCGAGGCCCTTTCACAGGTCGGCATGGCGGATTTTGACACCCGGGATCCGGCCACGCTCTCCGGTGGCCAGCAGGCCCGCGTGGCCTTGATGCGGCTGCTGCTGTCGACGCCCAGAGCGGTGCTGCTGGACGAACCCTTTTCCAAGCTGGACACCGCACTCCGCCAGGACATGCGCGCGCTGGTATTCGGCCAGCTGCGCGACGCCGGCCTGCCGGCGCTGCTGGTCACCCACGACCACGCGGATGCCGAGGCGGCGGGAGGGCCAATCATTGAGCTTGGCTAGTCCACCGCCACCGGCGGCACTGAGCATTGTCATACCGGTGCTCAACGAAGCCGCAGGCCTTGAAGCAACCCTTGAAGCGCTTCAGCCACTGCGTGCCCAGGGCGCTGACGTCATCGTGGTGGATGGCGGCAGCGCCGATGAGAGCGTGGCGCTGGCGACGCCGCTGGCGGATAAGGTGATCAGCGGTGTGCCTAGCCGGGCACGGCAAATGAATCTGGGCGCACAGCTGGCAAGTGCCCAAGCGCTGGTGTTCCTGCATGCCGACACCCGGCTACCCGATGATGCTATGAGCCAGATCACCACGGCGCTGACCCGCCACGCCTGGGGGCGATTTTCGATTGCGCTGACAGGCCGCAGTCGCTGGCTGCCGGTCATCGGCTGGATGATGAACCAGCGCTCCAGGCTCACCGGCATCGCCACCGGCGACCAGGCGATCTTCGTGCGTGCCGCCACGTTTCGTCACCTCGGCGGGTTTGCCGACCAGCCCCTTATGGAAGACGTCGAACTGACGCAACGCCTCAGACGGGTGTCGCGCCCCGCCTGCCTGGCGGCGAAAGTGGTAAGCTCGGGAAGGCGTTGGGATCAACACGGCGCCTGGGCCACCATCCGCCTGATGTGGCGGCTGCGCTATCGCTACTGGCGCGGCGCGAGCCCGACTCAACTCGCCAAGGAGTACCGCGATGCCCGCTGAGCAGCCTCATTTACATTTGTTAGCCAAGGCCCCGCTGCCCGGGCAGGCGAAAACACGCCTGATGCCGCTGCTCGGCGCCGAAGGGGCCGCCGAGGCCCACGCCGAGCTGGTGCGTCACTGTGTGGCCAATGCCTGCCGGGCGCTGCCCGCCGAGCGCATCACGCTGTGGACAGCCCTCGACCACGCCCACCCGCTGTTTGGCGAGCTGGGGGCCCATTTCGGCATTGCCCTGCGTGCCCAGCCCGAAGGCGATCTGGGCGCACGTATTCGCCACGCCCTGGCGAGCACCCCCGGCCCTGGCATGGTCATGGGCAGCGACTGCCCAAGCGTCACCCGCGACTTGATCACGACCTGCGCGCAGCGCCTCGCCAGCTTTGAGGTCGTCCTGCTGCCCGCCGAAGACGGCGGCTACGGGCTCATCGGCACTCGGCACGACCACCCCGGGCTGTTTGAACTGATTCCCTGGGGCAGCAAGAGTGTCTTGACCGCCACCCGCCAGCGTATCGAGGCACTCGGCCTTAGCGCCAGCTATCCCGCCACGGTGTGGGACGTCGACCGCCCTGCTGATTGGCAACGCTGGAAAGGCGTTCAGGCACCGGTGTAAGGAAACACGCTGCCCGCCCACTGAACCTTACCTCTTAAATGGCTTTCGCTGGAGATGACCTTGAACCGACAACGCTTATTGATCGCCGCGCTACTCATCATTGCTATCGGTGCTTTTTTTCTGAGCGGCGCCCACCAATGGTTCACGCTCGACACCCTGAAAGCCTACCAAAATGATTTCCAGGCGGCGTTCAGCCAGTCACCCTGGCAGGTGGCAGGCATCTTCTTTGCCATCTATGTCGTGATGACCGCGCTGTCGTTGCCCGGGGCCACCCTGCTCACCCTGCTCGGCGGCACCCTGTTCGGGCTGGGCTGGGGGCTTTTGATCATCTCCTTTGCCAGTACGATGGGGGCGACGCTTGCGTTTCTGCTGTCGCGCTTCCTGTTCCGTCGCCCCATCGAAAAGCGCTTTCCGCGCCAGTTTGCCTCGGTCAACCGTGGCGTCGAGCGCGACGGCGCGCTGTATCTGTTCACCATGCGGCTGGTGCCGGTGTTCCCGTTCTTCATGATCAACCTGGTCATGGGCCTGACGCGTATCAAGACCGTCACGTTTTACTGGGTCAGCCAGGTGGCCATGCTTCCCGGCACCGCCATCTACGTCAACGCCGGGGGACAGTTGGGCGAGCTCGAGACGCTCAGCGGTATCCTGTCGCCGACGCTGATCGGCTCCTTCCTGCTGCTGGCCATCTTCCCCTGGATCGCCCGCCGCCTCGTGCGGCTGGTGCAGACGCGCAAGGCCTACCAGGGCTTTACCCGGCCCGAGCGCTTTGACTACGACATTCTGGTCATCGGCGGTGGCTCGGCCGGGCTGGTCACCAGCTATATCGCCAGCGCCGTCAATGCCAGGGTGGCGCTGGTCGAAAAGCACAAGATGGGCGGCGACTGCCTGAATACCGGCTGCGTGCCCTCCAAGGCGCTGATCCGCGCCGCCCGGGCGGCCCACGAGATTCGCACGGCTCCCCGCTTCGGTGTCACCGCCAGCGAGCCGCAGGTCGATTTCCCGCGCGTCATGGGGCACGTCCATCAGGCCATCCGCGATATCGAACCCCACGACAGCGTGGAGCGCTACCGCGGGCTGGGCGTCGAGGTCTACCAGGATCACGCCACACTGACCTCCCCGTGGCACGTCCAGGTCGGCGACCAGACCCTGAGCGCCCGGCATATCGTGCTGGCCACCGGGGCGCGGCCCAAGGTCCCGGCGATTACCGGCATCGAAAGCGCCCCCGTGCTGACCTCTGAAAACCTGTGGTCGCTGACCGAACTGCCCAAACGTCTAGTGGTGCTAGGTGGGGGCGCCATCGGCTGCGAACTGAGCCAGAGCTTCGCCCGCCTGGGCAGCCAGGTCACCCTGGTGGAAGGCATGCCTCAGCTGTTGGGTCGCGAGGACCAAGAAGTCGGCGAGGCCGTCGACGCCACCCTGACCCGTGAGGGCGTGACGGTGATGACCGAGGCCAAGGCGTTTGAGGTGGTCAGCGATGACGCCGGGCATCAGCTGGTCGTCGAGCAACACGGCGAGCGCACGACGCTGGCCTTTGATTACCTGCTGGTCAGCGTCGGTCGCCAGGCCAACATCGAAGGGCTGGGGCTCGAGGCCCTGGGTGTTACCACCAGCGCCGCCGGCACGCTGGAGCTCAACGAGCAGTTGCAAACGCGCCTGCCCAATCTCTGGGCCTGCGGTGACCTCGCCGGGCCCTACCAGTTGACCCATGCAGCGGCCCACCAGGCCTGGCATGCGGCGGTGAACGCCCTGTTTGGCGAATTGAAGCGCTTTGCGGTGGACTACCGCTTCATGCCCGCAGTCACCTATGTCCAGCCGGAGGTCGCCCGGGTCGGCCTGAACGAGAAAGAGGCGATCGACAAGGGCATTGACTATGAAGTGACCCGCTACGCCATGAGCGAAAGCGACCGCGCGATTGCCGAAGGCGCCACCGAGGGCTTTATCAAGGTGCTCACCGTGCCGGGAAGGGACAAGATTATCGGCGCGACCATCGTCGCGGAGAACGCCGGCGAATGGCTGGGCGAATTTACCCTGGCCATGAAACACGGCCTGGGCCTGAACAAGCTGCTGGGCACCATTCACCCTTACCCGACACTCGGCGAGGCCGCCAAGGCGACGGCAGGCGTATGGAAAAACGCTCACAAACCCGAGCGGGTGCTGAGACTGTTGAAGCGCTACTTTACCTGGCGGCGCGGCGAGTCGTAGCGATCCCCTCGGGGCGAGGCCTGGTCAGTTTGAATGGGCCTTGGCAAAGGTTTCCATCACCTGGTGCACGGTCTTGCGCTGCTCTGCGGGCAAGCTGCGGTATAACGCCAACAACCGTCGTTCCTCGCTGCTGGCAGACACATCCCAGGCGGCTTTCGGTTCCTGGATGGACGCGTGCTTCTCCCCACCATAGCGCAGCTGATGGGGATCCATGGCCAGCCAGCTTGCCAATACCTGAAGCTTTTCCTGGCTGGGAATGGAGTCCCCCCGCAGCCAGCGCCTGACCGCCTGGTAGGTAACCGGCTTTCCCCAGTAGCGCAGGTTGAATTCGCGCTCCAGGACGGAGGAGCGCACGTCATACCCCGCGCCTTGCATGGCGTTCTTTAATCGCTCGGCGAACATCTGTTTTTCATTCATGCCGCCAATGTGAAGCGATTATTCAATAAAAGTTGAATAACGGTTAACCTTTTGATTGAATCGTAACTTCAATACCCGTCCGTCGTTCCACCCATACCAAGCCACGCCTTGGCTGTTGAAGCCGTGCTTGAGGAGTCATTCAGGATGAGTGGCCTATCTTCCACACCGGTTAATTCGTTTGATTGCCTGTGCCATGCATTGGGCCTCATCAGCCGATCGGAAACGCCTGCGGTGCTTTTCGAGCGACTTTCCAGCACCCTGCACACACTGGTCGGCAGGCAACCCATCGCGCTTTATCGACGCTCACCATCGGGAGAGCTGCGGTTGACCTATTGCCACCCTGTCGACAGCGCCATCACCGCTTGCAGGCAGCTGATGGGCGTTCGCTCGCTGGATGAATTACGGGCGTTCGAATACCAGTATTATGCGCTGCCAGGCGAGCACGGCGCATGGGGCTATATAGGCCATCCGTCTGCGCCGCCCAAGGAGGCCCTGCACTGGATCAGCATCGTTGTCGATATCGCTGCGCAGCGGCTCCGGCTGCTGAAAGCGGATCACATGGCCAGGCGTCAGATCGATCTCAAGGCCCGCCGCCGCCAGCTCTCTCGCGACATCAAACGGCTCACATCCCTTGCAGACTGCCTCCAGCATCACGGTCAGGGCTGGTGTGACATCTTTCAAGCGGATGGCATCGCGTTAGCCCACAAGGATGAGCTCTATTGTGTCGGAAAGACACCGGATCGGCGCTGTATTTTTCAACACCTCGGACACTTGGATGCACAAGCCGACCTGGACGACAGCCCGATAGAACTGGAGGGCGAGTGCCAGGGTGGGATTGCGACACCGCTGAGCATGGCCGGCAGTCAACTGGGATGGCTGTTGATGTTCCGTGCGCCGTCGACCGTCAGCTTTGCGGCGCGAGCGGCACCGGACATCCCGCTCAGTGTCTGGCTGCCGGTTGAAGCCTCCATGGTACTGGAACTCGCCGACGACCTGGCGGTTGCGATTACGGCCCTGGAAGTGGTTCACGTCAACCGCCAGTTGAGGAAAACCAATCAGCGCCTGGAAAGCCTTGCCCACACTGACCCGCTCACCCGCTGCTGGAACCGTTATTACACGGAGCACGTTATCGAGGCACTGTGTGCTTCCAGCACCCCCTGCGCGGTGTCGATGTTTGATATTGATGACTTCAAGGGTATCAATGACACCTATGGCCATGCCGTCGGTGACGACATCCTGCGTGAGGTCGCCAACCTAGCGACGCAACTATTGCGCAGCAACGACTACCTGGGCCGATGGGGCGGCGAAGAGTTTATCGTGATCCTTGCTGACACGGCACAAGACGAAGGCGCTTTCATCGCCCAGCGGCTCTGCCGATACATCGAGCAACACCCCTTTTCCATTCCAGAGACGGTGACCATCAGTGCAGGACTTACCACCGTCCAGCCGGGTGAACCTTCCCACTCATTATTAGAACGCGTGGATAAAGGCATGTATCTTGCCAAGGCGGCAGGTAAAAATCAGGTCATGATCTGCTAGCGTGGCGGGTAAGGCGTTTGATCCAAGGCATGTAGCGAACGTTCCCATGCGGCGCTAGGCAGTTCTCGCCCTTGCGTTTTTACACGCATCACGACCTGTTCGCTACACACGCTATCAGAGAGGCATTGGCATGCAGCATCTATTACTGATTGGCGCGGGCCATGCGCACGCCTTCGTGCTGGAAGCCTTTGCCCGGCGCCCCGATACCAGGGTGGCCATCACCGTGGTCAGCGACAGTCACCTGGCCGCGTACTCAGGCAGCGTACCGGCCTGGCTGGCGGGGGAATGTTCGCTGCGTGACACCCAGATCGACGTCGCGGCACTCTGCCAGCGGGCAGGCGCGCGGTTTGTGTCTTCACCGGTGGTGGCCCTGGACAGCGCGGCGCGCCACGTCACCCTGGCCAGTGGCGAGACGCTGGCCTTCGACGTGGCCTCGCTCAATGTCGGCTCGACCCTGGCATTGCCGATACAGCATGGCGGCCACCTGCCGCATCTGCTGGCCATGCGCCCGCTGAGCTCGCTGCACCATCGCTGGCAGGCGCTGCGCGATGATATCGACCGGCTCCCTCAGGAAAGTCACCAGCGCGTGGTGAGCGTCGGGGGCGGTGCAGCAGGCTGCGAAACCTTGTTGAGCGTCCTGGCCCAGGTGCGCCACCAACGCCCGGATATCCATTGGTCGGGGCATCTGCTCAGCGCGTCGCCAACGCTGCTCCCCGGCGCGGGTCGGCTGCCCCGCTGGCTGACCCGGCGCGCATTAGCCAGGGCGGGCATTCAGCTACATCTCCGGCAGCGTGGGGCCTCGCTGGTCAAGGGCGGCGTCGCCACCACCCAGGGCGGCTTCATCGCCGCTGATATCGTGCTGTGGGCCACCGGAGCGGTCGGCCACGACTGGCTTTCCAGCACCCAGCTGCCGTTGGACGCTCAGGGATTTATTCAGGTCGAAAAGACGCTGGCAATCGTGGGCCAGCCGGGCATCTTCGCGGCCGGCGACTGCGCCGCGTTTGACCCGCCCCTGCCCAACGCCGGGGTGTATGCGGTACGCATGGGCTCCTGCCTGGCGGACAACCTGCGCCGGGCCTGCCACGGCGAGCCACTCACCGACTGGCAGCCGCCTAAACGCGTCCTCGCGCTGATCGGCACCGGCGACGGACGCGCCATTGCCAGCCGGGGCGCGCTGGGCATTAGGGGCAAGTGGGTGTGGGAATGGAAAAAGCGGATCGATGCGCGCTTTATCGCCCGCTTCAATCCGCCTTTTGAGGATCAATGACGACCGTCATATACGCACGGAACGGTCGTCTCGCCATCGCGACTAGTTCGATTCTCGCCAGCCACCGAGCACTCGACTATCCGGGCCAAAAAACACCAGCCGATCATGGTCGATCAAGTAGCGATAGGCGTTTTCGAGCATGTCCGTCACCCGTCGGGCGTCGTCCATGTTAGGGCACGCTTTGCGCGTGGTAGACAGCTCGCTTATCTCGATACGCTGGCTTTCGCCTAGCCGCGCCTCGCCGGTAAACCGATTACAGCCGTCGTGGCCGCTGATGCGGCCGTCCCGGTCGATTGCAAAAAAGGGGGTTTCCGGCATCGACAGCCGCTCGTTGGTGCCGACCAGCAACAGATTCCAGCGCTGCTCGACAACCGGCCCGGAAAGCTCGCCACCGCTTGGTGCTTCCTGGGGTGACGAGCTTGGGCCTGGCGCGCTGCTGCAGGCGCTGAGCAGCAGCGCGGCCGGGGCCAGCCAGAGGCATAAACGCCCGCCTTTCATGGTCATGATGAACCTTCCTTGAATGAGAATTACCAGCTGCCAGTATTTTCCATCGACGCCCAGGGCTCCTGGGGCGCCAGCGCGTCGCCTTTTTGCAACAGCTCAACCGAGATGCCATCCGGCGACTTGACGAAGGCCATATGGCCGTCCCGCGGCGGGCGGTTGATGGTGACGCCATTGTCAGCGAGCTTCTGGCACAGCGCATAGATATCATCGACCCGGTAGGCCAGGTGACCGAAATTGCGCCCGCCGGTATATTCTTCCGGATCCCAGTTGTAGGTCAGCTCAAGTTCCGGCGCCGTCAGCCGCGCTGAACGCTCCTCGTCGCCGGGGGCGGCGAGAAACACCAGCGTAAAGCGGCCTTTCTCGTTTTCCTTGCGACGCACTTCCTTGAGGCCCAGCAGCTCGCAGTAAAAGTGCAGCGAGGCATCCAGATCGCTGATGCGAACCATGGTGTGTAGGTATTGCATGCATCTCTCCTGATGGGGTCATGTAACGATGGTGACATAAAACGCCCGACGCGCGCTCATTATGCGTCAAGTTTAGCATTCCTGTTGCCGTCCTGCGGGCAGAATGGTGGCTCACGTGGCGCGCCGGTTGAGCGCATTAATTAGACAACAGTCTTACATGAGAATACTTTATTAACAATCATGTGCAATTAGCGTCACTTTCACCTTAACGGGGGAGACAACGTGGATTCAGTCACACAGGCGGCACTGGGCGCAGCCGTGGGCGGCGCCGTATTGGGGCGACGACTGGGGCGCAAGGCCGTACTGATGGGCGCGCTGCTGGGCACACTGCCGGACCTTGACGTGGTGCTCGACTACGGCGATGCGGTGGCCAACGTTACCGAGCACCGCGGCTTCAGCCACTCGCTGTTCGTGCTCACCGGCCTGGCCGCGTTGCTAAGCGTATTGAGCGCGGGACTGGCACCCGCCCGGGATATTTCGCTCGCCCGCTGGAGCGCCTTCTTTGGACTGATTCTGATCAGCCACCCGCTTTTGGATGCCTTGACCGCCTACGGCACCCAGCTACTGTGGCCGCTTGCGACCCCACCGGTCGCCTGGCCGCTGGTCTTCATCATCGACCCGTTTTACTCGCTGCCGCTGCTGGCCTGCCTGATCACCGCGTTACTGACCCGCCGGGTCAGGCGCTGGTGCGGCTGGGGACTGGCGATATCCAGCCTGTACCTGGTGCTGGCCTTTGGCGCCAAGCTCAGCGTTGAACACCGACTTGCGCCGGCGCTCGCCGAACAGGGGCTCGACACGGCACCGCACCTGGTACAGCCGACGCCGTTCAACATCCTGCTCTGGCGGGCCACCGTGGTCGACGGTGACCGCTACTATGAAAGCCTGGTGAGCCTGTTCGATAGCGATGCGCCGCCAGCTCTCGAGCCGCTACGCCGCGGCGCGGCGCTGGAAAGTGCGGCCTTCGACAGTCAGGCGGGGAAGCGACTTGCGTGGTTTGCCGGGCCGTTTCTACGCTACGAGATGCGCCCGATCGAGGGCAAGCTCACCTTGATCGCGACCGATCTACGCCTGGGGTTCCCAGGGTTTCATCCGTTCAGCTTCACGCTGGCCACCCGTGAGAACTCAAGGTGGCAGCCGGTCGACCCGACCGTCGAACTTGGCAGTGAGCGGGGCGTTCAGCTCGCCACGCTGTCGCGCCTGGCGGCACGCGCGTTGGGCGAGCGTGGCGCGCTTTGCGCCACTGCCTACGTGGCGGCTGAGTGGCAGCTTCAGCCGCTCACCCTACCCTGTTCGCCTGACGCCTAAGGCGCGATCCCCTGACCGCAGCCGCTGTATTGCTCACCGTCTACGGTCAGGGTGACCCGCGCCGGGAAGGGATGCCCACTCATGCCGTCGAAGCAGGCACCGGCTTCGATGCGCACACGGAAAAAGTCGTCGGCATCGGCATTTTCAAGCACCACGCGCCCGGCGTCGTTATCCATGACGCTGACCATGTAAGGCAGCGTTTCCTCGTTTTCCCCATACTGGGTCGACAGGGTAAGCTGGGGCGAGTCATGGGCCATGGCGACCGTCCAACCGGGTTCGTTGCCCTGCCCCCGGAACATCACGCCCGGGTAGTCCTCGCGGGTCAGGGCATCACGGCGGGCGGCCAGTTCGCACTTGAGCTGGCCGCGTGGCGTTTCGACCATGGCCTGCTCGCCGCGATTCCAGAAGCTGATCTCGCCGTCCTGATAGCGCGCACCGCTGGCCACAACGGCCTGGGGCAGGCGCCAGGCGCCGTGCAGCGACCATAGTCGCAGTATTTCGCCGTCGACAGCGGTCACCAGATGCTGGCGCGCCGGACTGCAGTGCCAGGCCTCGAAGGCATCCGCCTGGCCGGAAAACAGTGCCGAAGGCAGCAACGGCGCTTGGGTATCCAGCGCGGACTTGTCGTCTGAAGGGACAGCGCTCGAGGTCGGCTCCAGTGCAGCGCAGCCGCCGATCGCTACAATAGCAGTACCTAATACAACAAGCCTTACGGCAAGGGTGATCATGGCAAAAGGCTCCTGAGCTAACGAGTGGGTCACTTAGTGACGTTTGAAGGCATGTAAATCCTGGGGGTCGAAGCGCTCGACCTCGGCGGGCAAGCCGAGGGAAACCCGATGCTCGCGGATGCGCCGGGATTCATTATCGTCGCTTGGCTCACGGCCGTTGAACGCGGCAAGCTGCGCCAGCCCCTGATGATAAAAGGCCAGAATATCCAGCGCCGTGCGGTTATCCTCCCCCGTCGCCTGGTGAAGCGCTGGCAGATGGCCGTTGATCCGTGACAGGTGCTGCTTGAGCTGCCAGACATAGCCGACTTCCTGCATCCAGGGGCGGTCGCGTAACGCCGCAAACATGGCGCTGGTGGCAAGCAATCCGAGCACGCCGCCAAGGAGGTTGAGCCATAGGCTCTGGCCGAAGACGGTGGTGAGCAGCATGGCAAACAACAGCCCGAAAATCAGCAGTTGCCCGGCCATGATAAAGGTGATCATACGCGCCTTGCGGCGGTAGCTCGTGGGGTCGTGCGGCTCCAGGGTGAAGACCATGGCCAACCTCGCAGGCATAAAAGTGTAGGACGTGCCTATGATACGGGGCTGGCCAGGGCAAACAAGTCATAGCGTTCGTCGCTTCCCAGGACAAGTTTCCGCAAGGGCGCTGTAGACCCATCCATGGGCGCTACTTTCGCCATCCATGGCGAAAGACCCTTGCTTTAACTTGTCCTGGGCATCTCGCTCGTGTGTTTCGTTACCTACGACAAGCGTTCCGCGGCGTTCTTTAACAGATGTTCGGTGGTTTCCCAGCCGACGCAGGCGTCGGTGACCGAGACGCCGTAACGCAGGGCGCCGGGCTTGAGCGGCTGCTTGCCTTCATAAAGGTGACTTTCCAGCATCAGCGCCACCAGGTTGGCATCGCCTGCCTGGCGCTGGGCCAGAACGTCGAGCATCACCTCGCTTTGGCGGCGGTGGTCCTTGCGCGCGTTGGCGTGGCTGCAGTCGACCATCAGACGGGGATTCTGTCCCGCTTCGCGCAGTGTATTGACGGCGGCGCGTACGTGGTGGGCCTGGTAATTGGGCTCGCCGTGGCCGCCGCGCAGTACCACATGGGTATGCGGGTTGCCGGCCGTCTGCTGCATGACCGGGCGCCCCTGGTCATCGAGGGCAAACCGCTGGTGCGAATGCGCCGCTGCCTGCATGGCATCGACGGCCACCTGGATATCGCCGCTGGTGGCGTTCTTGAAGCCGACCGCCGCAGTGAGGTCGCTGGCGAGCTCCCGGTGCAGCTGGGACTCGGTCGTGCGCGCACCGATCGCCACCCAGCTCAGGACATCTTCCAGATAGGGCGCCAGCATTGGCTGGAGCAGCTCGGTGGCCACCGGCAAGCCGCGACGCGCCACGCTCTGCATGACGTCGCGGGACAGCGCCAGGCCCTTGGGCAAATCACCGTGACCGTTCAACTGCGGGTCATAGGCCAGGCCTTTCCAGCCCACGGTGGTGCGGGGTTTTTCGACGTACACCCGCATGACCGGCAGAATCCGCTCGCTGACCTCGTCGCTCAAGGCGGCAAGACGGTCGGCGTAGTCGAGCGCGGCCTCAGGGTCGTGCACCGAGCAGGGGCCGACCACCACCAGAAGGCGATCGTCCTGTCCGGCAAGGATGCGCTGCACCGCGCGGCGCTGATCGGCAATCTGCGCCGCGAGCGCGGCATCCATGGGCAGCTGGGCGTGTAATTCAGACGGCGTGGGCAGCCGCATCGTCGTCGAATCGTGCGAGGTGGACGGCGTATTGCGCATGGCGCTGACGGTGGCATTCATGGGGTTAACTCTCCGTAATCGTGGGACATCGTTTGACCAGCAGGCCACCGGTACGGGCACGGTCGGAGGTGGCAGCTGACACCGACCGCGCGTCGCTAAATCGCCAGCCGTCGTCCAGATAGCGATGTTCACCAGCGAATAAATAGGCGCGATAGGTCATGGTCAGCTCCTCAATGAAATACCTGTGAATGGATAAAACGCTCGTCAATGCTGCTTTGCTCAATAATGGTTTGCCTGACATGCAAAAAGCCCCGGTGGGGTTACCCACCGGGGCTTCTTCGTTCGGCAGGCAACCCGTGGGGTGTGCCTGAAAGCGCGACGTTAGGCGTCGGCCATCGGCACACCGTTGCTAAACCAATAGCCATAACCAAAAACGCCAGGCGCGCAGCCACTATCCGCCATTATTGGCAGGCGGAAAACAGAGAACTGGGCACATGGTGATAACATAAAACGTCCTGTTATGGTGTGGCTGCAACACGGCGGCAGCGAACGGTCTGGAACACGTCTTTTATCCTGCCTGTATGCGCTGACAATAGCAACACCCGGTGCGATTTATGCGCCCCGGCGCCTTCAGCGACGCGGCGCGTAGGAGAACACATCGGAGAATACCCGATTCTCGTCGAGCCCCTTGCGCTCCAGCACGTCCATGCAGGCGTACACCATACCGGGAGAGCCGGAGATGAACACGTCCCACTCACTGGGCGTCATCGACGACTGTTCGAGCGCCAAGTCGATGCGCCCCTGGTGGTGATGGATGCGCTCGCCGGAGGCCATCGGCTCGGTCAGCGGAAACTCGGTGACGGCCTGGAAGTCGACGTTGGGATAACGCTGCGCCCAGTCGCAGGCGAGGTTTTCCGCATACAGATCGCGGTGCTCACGTACCGCCCACCACAGCGATACCCGACGTTCGGGCTGATGCGCAAGCGAGGCTTCAATGATCGCTTTCATCTGGGCAAAGCCGGTACCCGCCGCAATCAGCCATAGCGGACGCTCGCTTTGGGTGTCCAGCACGCAGTCGCCGCCGGGTAACCGCACGGTGAGCTGATTGGCGACCTGGAGCAGCTCGCGCAGCCGCGCGGAGTTGTCGCGCTCGGGCCAGTGCTGGATATGCAGCTCGATGATGCCGTCGCCACGCTCGGCACTGGCGATCGAGAAAGGCACCCAAGTGGCATCGTCGAGCTTGAGCTCCAGATACTGCCCGGGGGCGTGCTGCATGGCTTCGGCGCGCCCCTCGAGGGTAACGCCGAATACGTCGGGGTTGAGATCCTCGACGGCCGTAACGTGGCAAGTCAACATCCTTGCGCTCATGAAAGCCTCTATGGTTAGAAAAGGTCTGGAATACTAGGTGTTGCTACCTTTGCGCGCGGGCGGCAAGGGAATATCGATGCCCAGGCTGTCCCAGCGCGCGTCGACGCGGGCTTTGACGTCCTCGTCCATGACGATGGGCGTGCCCCATTCGCGATCGGTTTCGCCTGGCCACTTGTTGGTGGCGTCGAGGCCCATTTTCGACCCTAAACCGGACACCGGCGACGCGAAATCGAGGTAGTCAATCGGCGTGTTTTCGACCATGACGGTGTCCCGTGCCGGGTCCATGCGCGTGGTAATCGCCCACATCACGTCTTCCCAGTTGCGCGCGTCGACGTCATCATCCAGGACGATGACGAACTTGGTATACATGAACTGGCGCAGAAAGCTCCATACCCCCATCATCACGCGCTTGGCGTGGCCGGGGTACTGCTTCTTCATGGTGACCACTGCCATGCGGTAGGAGCAGCCTTCCGGCGGCAGGTAGAAGTCGATGATTTCCGGGAACTGCTTGTGCAGAATGGGCACGAACACTTCGTTCAGCGCCACGCCCAGGATGGCGGGCTCATCCGGCGGCCGACCGGTGTAGGTCGAATGATAGATCGCGTCGCGACGCATGGTCATGCGCGTGACGGTGAACACCGGGAAGTGGTCGACCTCGTTGTAGTACCCGGTGTGGTCCCCATAGGGGCCTTCCGGCGCCATGTCATCGGGGTAAATAAACCCTTCGAGGATGATTTCGCTCGAGGCGGGCACGTCGAGTTCGGCATGCGCGCACTTGACCAGCTCGGTGCGCGAACCGCGCAGCAGCCCGGCAAAGGCATACTCGGACAGCGTGTCCGGCACCGGCGTGACCGCGCCCAGAATCGTGGCCGGGTCAGCGCCCAGCGCCACCGCCACGGGAAACGGCTCGCCGGGATGCGCCTTTTGAAATTCCTGGAAGTCCAGCGCCCCGCCGCGATGGGATAGCCAGCGCATGATCAGGCGATTTCTGGCAATTTTCTGCTGGCGATAGATCCCCAGGTTCTGGCGCTTTTTGTGCGGCCCCTGGGTGATCACCAGCGGCCAGGTCACCAGCGGCGCGGCATCGCCCGGCCAGCAGTGCTGGATAGGCAGTCGCCCGAGGTCGACCTCGTCGCCTTCAAGGATCACTTCCTGAACCGGCGCGCGCTTGACGTGCTTGGGGCCCATGCTGAGCACCTGCTTGAAGATCGGCAGCTTGCTCCAGGCATCCTTGAGCCCCTTGGGCGGATCTGGTTCCTTGAGAAAGGCCAGCAGCTTGCCGACTTCGCGCAGCGCTTCGACCGAATCCTGGCCCATGCCCAGGGCCACCCGTTTGGGCGTACCAAACAGATTGCCCAGCAGCGGCATGTCGTGGCCCTTGACGTTTTCAAACAGTAACGCCGGACCACCGGCACGCAGGGTGCGGTCACAGATTTCGGTGATTTCCAGGTAAGGATCGACTTCAGCGGTAATTCGCTTCAGTTCGCCCTGGGCTTCGAGGGCCGTGATGAACTCGCGCAGATCATGGTACTTCAATGCACACTCCCCGGCTGGCGGTCGTGCCGCGACATCTGTGTGGGCTGACGCTAGCGGCGCTTCATCGCGTCAAAGAATTCCAGATTGGTCTTGGTGTCTTTCAGACGGTCAATCAGAAATTCAGTAGCGGCGGTATCTTCCATGGGATTCAGCAGCTTGCGCAGGATCCACATGCGCTGCATCTCGTCTTCGGAGGCCAGCAGATCTTCGCGACGCGTGCCACTGCGGCGAATATTGATCGCCGGGAAGACGCGCTTTTCGGCCAGCTTGCGATCAAGGTGCGCTTCCATGTTGCCGGTGCCCTTGAACTCTTCGAAAATGACTTCGTCCATTTTCGAGCCGGTATCCACCAGGGCGGTGGCAATAATCGTCAGGCTGCCACCCTCTTCGATATTACGTGCCGCCCCGAAGAAACGTTTGGGCTTCTCGAGGGCGTGGGCATCGACACCACCGGTCAGCACCTTGCCGGAGCTGGGGACGACGGTGTTGTAGGCACGCGCCAGGCGGGTAATCGAGTCAAGCAGGATGACCACGTCTTTCTTGTGCTCAACCAGCCGCTTGGCTTTCTCGATGACCATTTCGGCCACCTGGACGTGCCGGGCGGGCGGTTCATCAAAGGTCGACGCCACCACTTCGCCACGCACGGTGCGCGACATCTCGGTCACTTCCTCGGGCCGCTCATCGATCAGCAGCACGATCAGATGGCACTCGGGGTTGTTGCGCGTGATCGAGGTGGCAATGTTCTGCAGCATCAGCGTCTTGCCCGCTTTTGGCGGGGACACCAGCAAGCCACGCTGGCCTTTGCCGATGGGCGCGGTCAGATCGATGATCCGCGAAGTCAGATCCTCGGTGGAGCCGTTACCGATCTCCATGCGCAGACGATCGTCCGGGAACAGCGGCGTCAGGTTCTCGAAGAGAATCTTGTGCTTGGCGTTCTCCGGGCGGTCAAAGTTGATCTGGCTGACCTTGAGCAGCGCAAAATAGCGTTCGCCTTCTTTCGGCGGACGTATCTTGCCCGAAATGGAGTCGCCCTTGCGCAGGTTGAAACGACGGATTTGTGAAGGCGAGACATAAATGTCGTCCGGCCCGGCGAGATAAGAGCTGTCGGCGCTGCGCAAGAAGCCAAAGCCATCCTGAAGAATTTCCAGCACACCGTCGCCATAGATATCCTCACCGCTTTTGGCGTGCTTCTTGAGGATGGCAAAGATGATGTCCTGCTTGCGCGAACGGGCCAAGTTATCGATACCCATTTCACGGGCGATATCGAGCAGCTCGGGAACGGTTTTTTGCTTGAGTTCAGTGAGATTCATCGGTGTGTTAGAAAGTTGCTCATGAAAGCTGGGCGCCAGGCGCCGGGATAAGACAGGAGGCGTTCATTCCGCCGTGTGATGCGTTCAGACCCCGAGAAGACACGCGCTCGAATAAAGGGGCTAGACCGAATCGTATTAACCACAGGATTAACAGTGATTCAGTTCGAGGGTGCTGGTGCTGGTAACTCTGGTCAGCACAGGAACGGCTTAACCAGCGGGTTATCTGACGACTTGGACATCTGGCCGACATCAACCGGCGCGATAGTTAAACATTCACCGCGCTATGGCGCCGACGTCGACGCTGAATGATGCCTGGGGCGACCTAGTTTATATATGGGTAAATCCGGTCGGATCAAGCCAGTAGCTCGATGTTAGTCAACCCCTGCGCCAAACGCAAGCTTTTGGCAATTGACAATAAATAAAGCCCCCCGCAACCTTGGCATAGCCAACACGAAGGATAGCCCATGCCCAAGGACATTTCGTTCCCCCTCGACGCGCCTGCCACAGCGGCTGACAGGGACACCCCGCAACGCCTCGCCGCTATCGACCTGGGGTCGAACAGCTTCCACCTGTTGGTGGCCAACTATCAGAATGAGCGCCTTCAGGTCGTGGCGCGGATGGGCGAAAAGGTCCAGCTGGCGGCAGGCCTAGACGACAGCGGTCAGCTCAGCGAAGCGGCCATCCAGCGTGCCCTGGACTGCCTGGGTCGGTTTGCGCCCTTCCTGAGCGATATCACCCAGCAGAATCTTCGCATCGTCGGGACCAATGCGCTGCGCGATGCGCATAACAGCCAGGCCTTTATCGAGCGCGCCGAGGCCCAGCTGGGCCACGCCATCGAGATCATCGCCGGCCGCGAAGAGGCGCGGCTGATCTACCTGGGGGCGGCCCACGCCCTGGCCGAAAACGGTCGCCGCTTGATTGTCGATATCGGCGGCGGCTCCACCGAGTTCATCATCGGCGAGGCCTTCGAACCCAGGGCACTGGAAAGCCTGCGCATGGGCTGCGTGACGTTTTCACGGCGGTTTTTCCCCGAGGGCGAGCTGAGCGAAAAGCGTATGCGCCGCGCCGAGCTTGCCGCGCTTTCGGAGCTGGCCAATATCCAGCGCCCCTACCAGCGCCTGGGCTGGGATGACCCGGTGGGCTCCAGCGGCACCATCAAGGCGGTGGCCGGCGTACTTTACGCCTACGGCGATACGTCGCAGGAAGGACTGATTACCCGCAGCGGACTCAAGAAGCTGCGCGAGCGGCTGATCAAGTGCAAGCAGCTGGACAACGTCGCCCTCGACGGCTTGAAGGCCGACCGCGCCAAGGTGTTTCCCGCCGGCGTGGCCATATTGAGTGCGATTTTCGAAGCCTTTGATCTCAGCCAGATGCGCTTCGCCGACGGCGCTCTGCGCGAAGGGGTGCTGTATGACATGGCCGGGCGCAACAGCGCCGAGGATTCACGCTCGAAGAGCCTGGACGTGCTCAAGCGCACCTACGAGGTGGATAGCCGCCAGGCCGACAACGTGGCGGATACCGCCGCCCGGCTGTTTGACGCGGTGAGCCGCGAGTGGTCGTTAAGCCCTGGCCTGGGGCGCTACCTGCAGTGGGCGAGTCATGTCCACGAGATCGGCCTGGCGATTTCCCACAGCCAGTTCCATCGCCACGGGGCGTACCTGCTCGAACATTCAGACCTTGCCGGGTTTTCGCGCCCGGAACAGCAGCTGCTGGCATTTCTGGTACGCGCCCATCGCCGCAAGTTTCCGCTCAAGGAGTGGCAGGCGCTGCCCAAGCATCAGCAGGCGCAAAACGCCAAGCTGGCACGCCTGCTGCGCCTGGCGGTGCTGCTGAACCATTCGCGGCCGGAGAACGCCCCGCCGCTTCCCGCTATCGCCGCGAGCGGCGATGAGATGACCATCACGCTGCCCGAAAGCGACGAACCAACGCTGCTGAGCACCGACCTCGAGCAAGAGCAAAGCTACATGGAGTCGGCAGGCTTCAGGCTGACCCTCGTTGAGCCCCCTGCCCGTCAAACCTAGCCCCTTCCGCCCGCCACAACAGCGTGTCGGGGGGCTGCACCACGCCCAGGCACGCGTCCCCCTGCATCACCATGATGAGCCGTTCACGCTGCCAGGGCGGCAGCCGTGTTGCTTGCAGCAGCCGCTTCACGTCGCGCCGCCCGCGTTCGGGAAGACGAATTACCTCGCCGCCCTGCCGCCAGCGAAGCGTGACCGGTCGCTGGCTGTCCAGCGCCAGCGTCAGCGGCCCAAGCGGCGTCAAAAGCCCCGGCTGCCCGTCCCACGTCACCTGCCAGGGGGGAAGATCCCTCCAGGGAGGCATCAGATACAGGCAGCGCCGCCAGATGCGCGCTTCGGCCCCGGGCCAGGTGACGCGCACCTGGGCATCGCGTCCGGCGCTCAACTGGTCAAGCAGGGTTTCCAGCCGCTGGCGCGGCGGCTTAGGCAGGCCCGCCTGCTGGCACGCGGTGCGTACCAGCAACCGTTGACGCGGGCGGTCGCGTAGACCAAGCGCGGCCACGTCGAGACTGTCATCGCCATGCGTCAGCGTCTGGAGCTCCTCACCGGCATAGGCGGCCAGTAGCTGGTCGGCCTCGCCGGCGTGTCGCGCGCTTTGCGCAAGCCCACGCTGCGCCCCGGGCCAGCGGGCCTCAAGCGCGGGGAATACCCGATGTCGCAGGCGGTTGCGGTCCAGGCCAACGTCCTGATTGGTCGGGTCGTCGCACCAGTCGAGGGTCAACGTATTGGCGACCTCGGCCAGCTGTTGGCGACTGACGTACAGCCAGGGACGCAGCAGGGTCATGCCCTGCCAATCGCGCCGATAGGGCATCGCCGCCAGCCCGCGAATACCGCTGCCGCGCAGCGCCGCCAGCAGCAGCGTTTCGGCCTGATCATTCTGATGCTGCGCCAGCCACAGCGTATCGCCGGGCGGCACATGGCGCCGAAAGGCATCAAGGCGGGCCCGGCGGGCGGCGCCTTCGAGCCCTTCCCCGTGACGTTCGACCGACACCTGGGCCACCGTGAGCGGCACATCCAGCGCCGCACACAGGGTCTCGCAGTGGGCCTCGAACGCCTCGGCGGCTGGCTGCAGGGCATGGTTGACGTGAAGCGCCCTGAGCGGTCGCTGGTGCCGCCGGCAGACTGCAGCGGCCAGTGTCACCAGCAGCGACGAGTCGAGGCCGCCGGATAGGGCCACCCAAATGGCGCGCCCCGATGGGGTTTCCACCAGGGCGTCGTCAAGCAGGTCAATCAGCGGTTCAGGCGGCTGGGGCGCCATAGCTCATCAGGCGGTCGTAGCGGCGTGCCAGAAGCGCGTCGGTGTCCATCCCCTGCAGGCGATCGATACTGGCCACCATGGCCTCCTTGACGCGCTCGGCAGTGGTCACCGGATGGCGGTGGGCGCCGCCCAGCGGTTCCTTGATCAGCGAGTCGACAAAGCCCAGCTCTTTCAAGCGCTCGGCGGTAATACCCATCGCCTGGGCGGCTTCGGAGGCCTTGTCGGCGCTCTTCCACAGAATCGACGCGCAGCCTTCCGGCGAGATCACCGAATAGGTCGAATACTGCAGCATCTGCAGCTCATCGCAGACGCCGATGGCCAGCGCGCCGCCGGAGCCGCCCTCGCCCACCACCGTGGAGATGATCGGGGTCTTGAGGCGCGACATGACCGCCAGGTTATAGGCAATCGCCTCGGACTGACCGCGCTCTTCGGCGTCGATACCCGGGTAGGCGCCCGGCGTGTCGATGAAGGTCAGCACCGGCATCTTGAAACGCTCGGCCATTTCCATCAGCCGGCAGGCCTTGCGGTAGCCTTCGGGACGCGGCATGCCAAAATTGCGCCGCACCTTTTCCTTCACGTCGCGACCCTTCTGGTGGCCAATCACCATGACCGGCTGGTCATCCAGACGCGCAACGCCGCCTACCAGGGCGGCATCGTCACCGAAATTGCGATCGCCGTGCAGCTCGTCAAAATCGCTGAACATGTGCTCCAGATAGTCCAGCGTATAGGGACGCTGCGGGTGTCGCGACAGCTGGGACACCTGCCAAGGCGTCAGATCCTTGAAGATCGATTCCGTCAGCTTGCGGCTTTTTTCTTCCAGCCGGGCGATTTCGTCGGAAAGATTGACCTGGCTATCGGAGCTGACCAGACGCAGCTCCTCAATTTTTGCCTGAAGCTCGGCAATCGGCTGTTCAAAATCGAGATAGTTGGGATTCATCGGCTCTGCCTGTTAAAAATAAGCCCTGTCGAAACGCGCATGTATCGCGCCATTATCGCACCCTGGCCCTGCCACGCAAGCTAGCGCCGGGAGGTGCCTTACTTGTAGCGTAGCTGGACACCTACCTGCCCCTGGACATCGCGCAGGGTGAGCAGCAAATCGTCGCTGGGCGACACCTTCCACTCGTCGGCAAGCTCCAGCCAACCGACCGCTTCGGGATGGCGATACTGCAGGCGTACCGGCAGCCCGGCCTCGTCGCGGAAGGGCGCAAGGCTTGCGCGCAGGCTATCCACCAGTCGGCCATTGAGCTGCTTGGCATCCAGTGCCAGCTCCACCGCCTGACCGAAGCGCGTGCGCGCCGCGACCATGGGGGTGACGTCCTTGCCGCGCAGCTTGAGCCCGCCGGAAAAGTCATCGTTGGAAACTTCGCCTTCGACAATCACCACCTCGTCGGCGGCGATCTGGCCGCGCAGTTGCTCGAAGAGTTCGCCGAACAGCGACGCCTCGATCCGTCCGGTACGGTCATCCAGGGTAATGAACGCCATGGTGTCGCCGCGCTTTGACTTCATGGTGCGCATGGCGATCACCAGTCCGGCCACCCGCTGCGGATCACGCGACGCTTTCAAGTCGCTGATGCGGGTGGAGACAAAGCGTTTCAGCTCGCGTTCGTACTCGTCGATGGGATGGCCGGTCAGATACAGCCCCAGGGTATCCTTTTCGCCGGATAGCCGCTCACGGTCGGTCCACTCACGCACGTGACGGTATTCCGCGTAAACATCCACTGCCGCCTCATCGGCGGTGAATGCTTCGCCGAACATGTCCAGCATTCCCAGGTTCTGATTGGCGTGATTCTGCGCGGCGGCCTTTAGCGCGTCTTCCATGGCCGCGGCCAGCACGGCGCGGTTCGGCCCCAGGTTGTCCAGCGCACCGGAGCGGATCAGCGCTTCCAGCGTACGCTTGTTCATGCGCTTGGGATCGAGACGCTTGCAGAAATCGAAAAGGTCGCTAAAGTCGCCGCCCGCTTGACGAGCCTCGACGATGGCGCCAATCGGGCCTTCCCCCACGCCGCGGATCGCGCCGAGCCCGTACACGACGCGGCCTTCGGTATCCACGGTGAACTTGTAGCCGCCCACGTTGACGTCTGGCGGCGTCACCGTCAATTTGAGATGGCGACACTCCTCAATCAGCGGCACGACTTTATCCAGGTTATCCATTTCGGTGGACATGACGGCGGCCATGAACGGCCCTGGATAGTGCGCCTTGAGCCAGGCGGTCTGGTAGGAAACCAGCGCGTAGGCGGCCGAATGCGACTTGTTGAAACCGTAACCGGCGAATTTTTCCACCAGGTCAAAGATATTGCCCGCCAGATCCTTGTCGATGCCGTTGGCCGCGCAGCCTTCCATGAAGCCGGCGCGCTGCTTGGCCATTTCCTCGGGCTTCTTCTTACCCATGGCGCGGCGCAGCATGTCGGCCTGGCCAAGCGTGTAGCCGGCCATCACCTGGGCGATCTGCATGACCTGTTCCTGGTACAGGATGATGCCGTAGGTAGGGCCCAGCACGGGTTTCAACAGCTCGTGCTGGTAATCCGGGTGTGGATAAGATACTTCGGCGCGGCCGTGCTTACGGTTGATGAAGTCATCGACCATGCCCGACTGCAGCGGGCCAGGGCGGAAAAGCGCTACCAGGGCGATCATGTCGTCGAGGGAGTCGGGCAGCAGACGCTTGATCAGCTCCTTCATGCCGCGGGATTCGAGCTGGAAGACCGCGGTGGTCTCGGCGCGCTTGAGCATCTCGAAGGTTTTGCCATCGTCGAGCGGAATGGCGTCGATATTGAGCGGGCCCTGACTGTTGGCCTCGCGGACCTTGTCGACCATTTCCAGCGCCCAGTCGATAATCGTCAGCGTGCGCAGCCCCAGAAAGTCGAACTTCACCAGGCCCGCTTCTTCGATATCGTTTTTATCGAACTGCACCATCAGGCCGGAGCCGTCTTCGTCGCAGAGCAGCGGCGAGAAATCGGTGAGCTTGGTGGGCGCGATCACCACGCCCCCGGCGTGCTTGCCGGTGCCGCGGGTGGTGCCCTCCAGCTTGAGGGCCATTTCCCAGATTTCTTCGGCCTCTTCGTCGCTGTCGATAAATTCTTTCAGCGCCGCTTCCTGCTCGATCGCCTTGTCCAGCGTCATGCCCACTTCAAAGGGAATCAGCTTGGAGAGCTTGTCGCCAAGCGAGTAAGGTTTGCCCTGGGCACGGGCGACATCACGTACCACGGCCTTGGCGGCCATGGTGCCAAACGTGACGATCTGCGATACCGCGTTGCGGCCATAGCGGTCGGCGACGTAGTCGATGACGCGGTCGCGCTTTTCCATGCAGAAGTCGACGTCAAAGTCGGGCATGGAGACACGTTCGGGGTTGAGGAAGCGCTCGAAGAGCAGGTCGTAGCCGATGGGATCCAGGTCGGTGATCTTCTGCGCGTAGGCAACCAGCGACCCCGCACCGGAGCCGCGCCCGGGGCCCACCGGCACGTTGTTGTCCTTGGCCCACTGGATAAAGTCCATGACGATCAGGAAGTAGCCGGGGAAGCCCATCTGGATGATGATGTTCAACTCAAAATCGAGCCGCTCCCGGTAGCGCTGGTCGATCGCCTGGTACTCCTCCCCGTCGCGGGGGTAACGCTCTGCGGGGAAGAGAAAATCCAGGCGATCCGTCAGGCCGTCGTGGGACACCTTGCGGAAAAATTCATCCTGGGTCATGCCCTCGGGGATGCCGAACTCGGGCAGGAATATGTCGCCCAGGCGCACGTCGACGCTGCATCGCTCGGCGATCATCACGCTGTTTTCAAGCGCCTCGGGGATATCCGCAAACAGCTCGGCCATCTCCTCGGGGCTTTTCAGGTATTGCTCTTCGGTGTAGCGCCGCTCGCGGCGGGGATCGTCGAGGGCCTTACCTTCGCCGATCGCCACCCGGGTCTCGTGCGCCCAGAAATCGTCGCGCTCCAGGAAGCGCACGTCGTTGGTCGCCACCACCGGGGTGCCTGTCTCGATGGCCAGCTTGACGCTTTGGTGCACGCAGCTTTCTTCGAGGGGGCGGCCGGTACGGATCAGCTCAAGATAGAAACGATCCGGGAAGGCGCACTGCCATTCCTCGAGCAGTGTCTTCGCTTCGCGTTCGTGCTCCGAGAGCAGGTGGCGGCCTATCTCGCCGTCGCGTCCACCCGACAGCGCGATCAGACCGGCGCTTTGCCCCAGAACCCACTGCTTGTCGAGAATCGCCCGGCCCTGGCGCTGGCCGTCGGTCCAGCCTCTGGAAATCAGCTCGGTGAGGTTGCGATAACCCTCTTCGTTCATCGCCAGCAGCGTGATGCGGTAGGGATGCGCGTCGTCGTGGGGGTTATGCAACCATAAATCGCTGCCGATAATCGGCTTCAGCCCCGCGCCCTGGGCGGCCTTGTAGAACTTCACCAGCCCGAAGAGGTTAGCTTCATCGGTCAGCGCCAGCGCCGGCATCCCGCGCTCAGCGGTGGTACTGACCAGTGACTTGAGCTTTACCAGGCCATCAACCAGGGAGTATTCACTGTGCAAACGTAGATGAACGAACGGAACTGTCATGGGACTCTCAGCAAAACGCTAGGCAACCTAGGGGGAGAAAAATACGTTACAGCAGCGCCAACTGACGCTGCACCGGCGCAAAGCTTCGGCGGTGTTCGGCCAGGGGGCCGTGAGCCGCCAGGGCGGCCAGGTGCTCTTTGGTCGGGTAGCCCTTATGGCGCGCAAAACCATACTCAGGATAGCGCATATCCAGGCTGGCCATCTGCGCATCGCGGGTGACCTTGGCCAGAATCGAGGCGGCGGCAATCGCTGCATGGCGCGCGTCGCCCTTGACCACCGCCTGTCCGGGCAGCGCATGCCCGGGCAGCCGGTTGCCATCCACCAGCAGGTATTCCGCTGCCGGCGCCAGGCCATCGATGGCGCGGCGCATGGCCAGATGCGTGGCATGGTAGATATTGAGCTGGTCGACTTCGGCAGCACCGGCCTCGGCCACGCTGAACGCCAGCGCCCGCTCGCGGATCAGCGCATCCAGCATCTCGCGCTTCCGGGCGGTCAGCTTCTTGGAATCGGTCAGCCCGTCAATGGGCTTGGCCGGATCCAGCATGACAGCGGCGGCCACCACGCTGCCGACCAGCGGCCCACGGCCGACTTCATCCACCCCGGCGAGGCGTACCCCGGCGTAATCAATGACCAGCGGCGGATAGTCAGTGGCGTTAATACCCATCGATAGCGTCGTCCTGTACGTCCAGCGGCTGCCCGGCCACCAGGGCGTCGATGGCATCCGCCGCACGGCGGCTGGCGTTGCGCTGGAGCGAAGCATGCAGCGTGGCAAAGCGCGTTTCCAACGCCTCCCGACCGGCCTTGTCGGTCAACAGCGTGCTCAGCTGGTCGGCAATCGACTCGGGGGTCGCCGCGTCCTGAATGAGTTCGGGAACCATCGTCTGCTGCGCGATCAGGTTAGGCAATGACACCCAGGACGTCTTGACCAGTCGTTTGGCCAACCAGTGGGTCATCGGCGCCATTTTATAGGCAACCACCATGGCGCGGTGGCACAGCATGGCCTCCAAAGCGGCCGTACCCGAGGCCAGCAGGACGGCATCGCTGGCCACCATTGCCTCGCGGGCCTGACCGTCGAGCAATACCACCCGCTCACTCAGTGCCGGATACGCCTGCAGTAGCTGATCGATTTCGTCGTGGCGCTGGGCGCTGGCGGCCGGAATGACCACCTGAAGCGACGGATGCCGCTGGCACAGCTGCTCCGCCGCCTGTAAAAACGTGGTGCCCAGAAAGCGGATCTCGTTGCCCCGGGAGCCGGGCAGCAGTGCCAATACCGGCGCTTGCGGATCAAGGCCAAGCCCCTGACGGGTACGTTGACGGTCATTGTCAAGCGGCAGCTCATCGGCCAGCGGATGGCCGACAAAGGCCACCGGCACCTGATGGTGGCGATAAAAGGCCGCTTCAAAGGGCAGCAGCGTCAGCATGCCGTCGACGGCCCTGGCGATTTTTTTCACCCGCCCCTGCCGCCAGGCCCAAACCGACGGGCTGACGTAGTGCGCGGTCTTGATGCCCGCCTCGCGCAGCTGCTTCTCCAGGCCGATATTGAAGTCGGGAGCATCGATGCCGATCATGATATCAGGCTGCCAGGCTTTGGCTTCTTCACGGAGCGTGCGGCGCACGCGAATCAGTGCCGGCAGATGCTTGATGACTTCAACAAGGCCCATCACCGAGAGGGTTTCGAGGGGAAAGCGACTGCTGAGACCCTGAGCTTCCATGCGCGGGCCCCCGATGCCGCGAAACTCGACCCCGGGGTGGCGCGCGTTCAGCTCGCGCATCAGGCCCGCCCCCAGAATATCCCCGGAGAGCTCGCCTGCCACTAGGTAGATGCGCTGCAATGCCATGCCGGCTAGCGGGTAATGCCGCGGGTGGAACGCTCGATGGAATCAGCGAAGTGAGACACTTCCGGCAATGGGTACTGGCGACGCATTTCGCTGAGCGCCTGCTCGACGGTCAAGCCCTGACGGTAGACCAGCTTGTAAGAGGCACTCAGCGCATTGACCGCTTCACGGCTGAAACCGCGGCGTTTAAGACCCACCAGATTGAGCCCGCGGGCTTCCGCAGGGTTGCCGTTGATCATGACATAGGCAGGGGTGTCTTTGGTAATGATCGAGCCACCGCCCGCCATGGCATGGTCGCCAAAGTAGCAGAACTGATGCACGGCCGCCAAACCACCCAGAATCGCGAAATTACCCACCGTCACGTGGCCGGCCAGGGTCACCTGATTGGCCAGGATACAGTCATCGCCGATCACACAGTCGTGACCGACGTGCACATACGCCATCAGCAGATTGCGCGAACCGATGGTGGTTTCCCCGCGATCCTGCACGGTACCGCGATGTATCGTGGCGCCCTCGCGAATGACGTTGTCATCGCCCATGACCAGACGCGTCGGCTCACCGGCGTACTTCTTGTCCTGGCAATCCTCACCCACGGAGGCGAACTGAAAAATACGCGTCCGATCACCCAGGGTCGTCGGGCCCTTGACCACCACATGCGGGCCAATAACCGAGCCGGCTCCGATGGTGACATCCGGGCCGATCACGCTAAACGGGCCGACCTCGACGTCGTCGGCAAGCCGCGCGGCGGGGTCAACAAGGGCAGTAGGATGTATCAAGCCACTTTCCTCTCAGCACAAATAATCTCTGCTTCGCAGGCGAGTTCACCGTCCACCGTGGCCCGGCAGGCAAATTTCCAGATGCCGCGCTTGCCACGGATGACATCGGCCTCGAGCATCAACTGGTCGCCGGGCATGACCGGGCGCTTGAAGCGCACGTTATCACTCCCCACCAGATAATACACGTAACCGTCGGCGGGAAGCTTGTTGACCGTCTTGAACCCCAGGATACCGCAGGCCTGTGCCAGCGCTTCGATCACCAGCACGCCCGGCATGATCGGATGATGGGGAAAGTGGCCGTTGAAAAACGGCTCGTTGATGCTAACGTTTTTATACGCAACGATGGATTCGCCCTTGGTTAGCTGCGTTACCCGATCAATCAGCAAAAACGGGTAGCGATGCGGCAAGTACTCGCGAATTTCGTTAATATCCATAACCATCGTAGCGACCTCTAAAAAGACAAAACACCTGTCATTGCAGGCAAATATCGGCGCACGGGCCGATCAAAAGGCAGTGGATTATAACGCGCTGCGGGTGAGCCTCAACCGACCCACTGCCATATTTACACCGTTACGGCTGGCCGCGTTGATGTTTTTCCAGGCGTGACAAGCGCTTGGCAATGTCATCAAGCTGTTTGAAACGCACGGCGTTCTTTCGCCACTGGGCATTGCTCATGGCACCGGTGCCGGAAGAGTAGACGCCGGGCTCGTGGATAGAGTTGGTCACCAGGCTCATGCCGGTCACCTGAACCCCGTCGCAGATCGTCAGGTGGCCGGAAAGCCCCACCCCGCCGCCGAGCATACAGTGTCGTCCCACATGGGTGGAGCCGGCGATACCCACGCAGCCGGCCAGGGCGCTGTGATCCCCCACCGTCACGTTGTGGGCGATCTGCACCTGGCTGTCGATCTTCACGTCGTTGCCGATCACGGTATCGCCCAACGCTCCCCGGTCGATACTCGAACAGCTGCCGACTTCCACGTCGTCACCCAGCACAACGCCGCCCAGTTGGGCGATCTTGTGCCACTGCCCGCCGTCATGGGCAAAGCCGAAGCCATCGCCGCCAATCACGCAGCCACTTTGCAGAATCACACGCTGGCCCATCACCACACCATGACAGACGGTCACGTTGGCATGCAGGCGGGTATCATCGCCCAGCACGCTATCGGCACCTACCACGCTCCCGGCGCCGATGACCACGCCGTCACCGAGCACCACGCCGTCTTCAATCACCGCGTTGGCGTGAACGCTGACGCCAACGCCCAGCGTGGCGCTTTCGGCCACCACGGCGCCGGGATGGATCCCGGGCACATCACGCATAGGTAGCGGATCGAAAAGCTGGGACAGCTGGGCGTAACCCAAATAGGGATTGTTGATCTCGAGGCGGGGAACCGGGCAGTTCTTGGCGTGCTCGGGATGCAGCAACACTGCTGCCGCCTGAGTCTCGGCCAAATCTTTCAGGTAGGCCCGGTTGGCCAGAAACGCCACCTGGTCGTTCTGGGCCTCCTTGAGCGTCGCCAGCCCTCTGATGGGGCGATCTCCGTCACCCTCGAGGGCGACGTTCAAATGGCGGGCAATATCCGCAAGCGTTAGGTCGTGAGAAGCGTGGGTCATGGGCGGCCAAGGCACCTTTGGTGCGGCGGGGCCGCACCGATCATTATGGGTAGTTAGTTGAGCGAATTAAAAATCTGCGTCACTTCATCGGTCACGTTGGGCAAATCCCTGGAGGAATGCAGGACACCCTGTGGATCCACCAGCACTTCGATGCCGTGGCGGTCGATGACCTGTTCGACGGCTTGCTCCAACTTGGACTCAGCGCCTTCCAGAAACTGCTGCTCGGAGCGCTGCTGGGCCTGGCCGATTTGCTGGCGTAACTGCTCAAAACGGCGTCCCTTCTGCTGCAGTTCGGCAATCAACGACTCGCGCTCGGCTTCAGGCATCATTTCACCTTCATTCTGCAGGCGTTCTTGCAGTCCCTGCAGCTCGTTACCGAGGCTTTCCGCCTCGCGTTGCTGATCGCCAATTTCACCTTCCAGGCGACTGATGGAGGATTGCGCAGATTCGCTGTTCATCAACGCCGCACGCCAGTCGAGGACGGCAACTTCTTCCGCCTGCGCCTGTGCCGACAACACCATGGCACCCAGTAGACACACGACCCCAGTGAGCTTACGCATGGTAACAACTCCTTTTTTGTAAAGCGGGCGCGCCTTGCGACGCGCGTCAAGACGTCAGAATGACTGGCCTAACGAGAACTGGAAGAACTGAGTATCATCACCACTTTCCTCGTTCAGCGGCTCGGCCACCGCAAAGGTCAGCGGCCCCACCGGCGTCAGCCAGGATAACCCCAATCCGGCGCTGTAGCGTAGATCGCCAAGATCAACGCCGGAATTGCACTGCTGGCGGCCAGCGTCTTCGTCGAGGACGTCGTAACAGGACGACAGGAACGTATTACCCGCATCTAAGAACAGAGAAGCCTGCAAAGAGTTCTGATTTTCGACAAAGGGCACCGGGAATATTACTTCGGCACTACCTTCAACGAGCACGTTGCCACCCAGGGTACGATCACGCCCACCTTCCGTTGCCGGCGTCGTACGCTGACCCAGGGTATTGGAGGTAAAGCCGCGCACCGACCCCAAACCACCGGCATAGAAGTTCTCATAGAACGGATAGGGGTCGTCGCCCCCCAGTGTGTCGGCATAGCCGATGTCGCCCGTAAACTTCAATGACCACGCATCGTTGAGGGCAAACAGCTGTTGCGCACGAGCACTGAGTTTATAGTATTCCGCATCGCTGCCCGGCGTACTGGTTTCCAAGGAGAGGCGCTGGTAATTACCCGCGGTCGGCATGATACCGCGATTGAGATTGTTGCGCGTCCAGTTGGCATTGAGTTTCAGCGCCTGTGCATCTTCCCCTTCGTCCTGAACGTAACGGCGAATCTCGGAGGCGGTATCACGGTAAGTCTTGACGGTAATATCTTCGGCGCTGGCGCCAAAATTCAGCCTTGATAGCTCGCTGATTGGATAGCCGAAGTTGATCCCGGCACCAAACGCATCCGTGGAGTAGCTGGAGATATCGGAATCTTCATAGTCCGTTTCGCGGTAGAAAACATTGTAGCCCCGCGAAATGCCGTCCAGCGTCCAGTAGGGATCCGTGAAGCCGAAGTTGATGCTGGTAAAGGTATCGCTTCGCTGGGCACCGATATTGACGCGATTGCCGGTGCCGAGGAAGTTGTTCTGGGAAAGCGACGCGCCGTAGATCACCCCGGCACTCTGCGAGAAGCCGATGCTCGCTGAAATGGAACCCGACGGTTGCTCCTCGACGTTATAGGTAACGTCTAGCTTGTCGGGCTCGCCGGGCACCTGCTCGGTATCGACTTCCACCTGACTGAAAAAGCCTAGTCGCTCGAGACGCTGGCGCGACTGGGTAATCGAATCCGTCGAGGCGGGTGCGCCCTCCATCTGGGTCATTTCCCGACGCAGGACTTCATCGTCAGTGGTCGTGTTGCCGACGAACTCGATGCGTCGCACATAGGCGCGCCGGCCAGGATCCACGGCAATCACCAGATCCACGGTTTCGCCGTCGTCCGCGACGTCGGGCGAGCCCTGGACATCAGCAAAGGCAAAGCCTTCGGCACCCAACCGCTGGCGCAGCGCTTCCGTGGAGGCATTGAGCGCCTGACGCGAGAAGATTTCGCCGCGCTCGACGGTCAACAGATCCCGGGCCTCCTGCTCGCCGATTTCCAGGTCACCGGTGAAACGCACGTCGCCAACGCGGTACTGGCTGCCTTCATTGACATTGAGGGTAATGAAGATTTCCGACTTGTCGGCGCCAATGGATACCTGGGTCGAGGTCACTTCAAAATTGACGTAGCCGCGATCCAGGTAGTAAGAGCGCAAACGTTCGATGTCACCGGCCAATGCCTCGCGGGAATATTCGTCACTGGAGAACCAGCCAAACAGGAAGCCCGGACGGTCTTCCAGCTCGAAGATATCCAGCAGCGTTTCATCGTCAAAGGCGTCATTGCCGACAATATTGATCTGGCGGATCTTGGCCACGTCGCCTTCGTTGATATCGATATCAACGCTGACCCGCCCCTCGTCGACTTCCTCGACGCTGGTTTCGATTCCGGCGCTGTAACGGCCCTGGGACTGATACACGCCTTCCAGCTCACGCTCCATCTCTTCGAGCGTGGAGAGCTGCAGCACCTGGCCCTCGGCTATACCGGCATCACGCAGGCCCTGGCGCAGATCGTCTTCCGAGATCTGATCATTGCCGCTGATATTCAACTGGGCGATAGTCGGACGCTCGACGACCTGAACGATCAGCACATCGCCTTCCCGGGCCAGCGATACATCTTCAAACAATCCGGTTTCGAAGAGTTCCCGTGCCGCTGCCGCCAGCTCGCTTTCGCTCACCCGGTCATCGGCACTGACAGGAAACGCATTAAAGACCGAGGCGGCGGATACCCGCTGCAGTCCTTCCACACGAATGTCCGAAACATCAAAGGATTGTGCCTGGGCACCGCTGGCACCCGCCAGCAGGAGTACCGCCATTCCAAAGGTCTTGATTTTCATGCAGTCATTTCGCTCGCGTTGGTCTGCCCATGGATTCAAACAGGCACCATATACATTTGTGCAGGCAGATGACAAGGCATCCTTGGCACTACACGCGTCGTTACCAGAGGCGCATCAGATCAAAATACAGGGCCATCAGCATCAGGGTGCCAACCATGGCCAGCCCGATACGCAAGCCGATGGCCTGGGTTTGCTCGGAGACCGGTCGACCGCGCACGACCTCCAGAAAATAATAAAGCAGATGCCCCCCATCCAGCACGGGAATGGGCAGCAGGTTCAGCACCCCAAGGCTGATAGAAAGATACGCTAGAAAGCTGACAAATGCTTCCAGGCCTGCCCGGGCGGAATCTCCCGAAATCTGCGCGATGGTGATCGGGCCCGACAGATTGGACGGTGATATCAACCCTATCAGCATCTTGCGAATGGCATCCACGGTCAACAGGGTCATGTCCGCCGTGCGCTCGAGTGACTGGCCGACGGCCTCGATGGGACCGTAGCGAATCTCGCGCTGGTACTCTTCAGGCCAGGCCACCGGCTCGGCCCCGGCGCCAATGTAGCCAATCTCGACGCCGGTCTCCAGGCGGTTGCGCCCTGGGGTCAAGGTGGTGGTCCGGCGTTCGCCATCGCGTTCGAATTCGATTTCCAGGGACTCACCGGGGCTGCCGCGAATCACGTTGACGAACGCCATCCAGTCCGCGATGGGCGAGCCGTCCACCGCGACCATGCGATCGCCGACCTCAAGCCCCGCTGCGGCGGCCGCTTCGCCGTCGATCACCTGGCCAAGCGTGGCCGGCACCTCAGGTTGCCAGGGGGTGAGGCCAAGCGTTTCCAGCGGCTGGGGCGGATCCTGCCGGGTCAGGTAGTCGCGCAGCGGCAGCTGATAAACCACCACGTCGTTCTCACCTTCAGGGCGCGCCTCGATGGTCAGGTCGCCGCTGAAGCCGATCATCGAGACCAGCTTGAAATTGATCGCTTCCCAGTTACTGACCGCCTCTCCCTGAATCGCGGTAATTTCATCGCCCTGGGCAAGGCCGGCTTCCGCCGCCGGCGAGTTCGGCGTGGTGTCGCCGACCATCGGCGCCACCGCCGTGGTGCCGACCACAAACAGCGCCCAATACGCCACAATGGCCAGCAGGAAATTGGCAATGGGGCCGGCGGCCACGACCGCAATACGTTGCCAGACCGTCTTGCGGTTGAAGGCCTGGTCGAGCTGATCATCGGGCACAGGCGCTTCGCGCTCGTCGAGCATCTTTACGTAGCCGCCAAGGGGGATGGCGGCGATGGCAAACTCGGTGCCGTGACGATCCACTCGCGACCACAGCGGCTTGCCAAAGCCCACCGAAAAGCGCAGCACCTTGACCCCACAGCGGCGTGCCACCCAGAAGTGCCCGAACTCGTGGAAGGTGACCAGCAGGCCCAACACCACGATCACCGCCAAAATGTTTTGTATAAGGCCCACAGGATACTCCTTGGTGTACGACTCAGCCGCGCTGAGATGATTAAGCGGACCAACGTTTCAACCAGCCAGCGGCATGTTCGCGGGCGCGCTGATCGGCCGACAGGACACTTTCCAGGCAGTCGGCGTGACCGCCGATGGGCGCCGACAGGGCTTCTTCAACCAGGTTGCCAATCTCGAGAAACCTCAGCCGGTGGTCAAGAAACGCCTCGACCGCCACTTCATTGGCCGCGTTGAGCACTACTGGCGCCACGCCGCCGAGACGCATGGCTTCACGGGCCAGCGGCAGACAGGGAAAGCGCGCTTCGTCGGCCGTCTCGAAATCAAGACGCGCCACCTGGAAAAGATCCAGCGCCTCGACGCCCGCATCAATGCGCTCTGGCCAGGCCAGGCCATACGCGATAGGCGTGCGCATATCGGGGTTGCCTAGCTGGGCAAGCACCGAACCGTCGTGATAGGCCGCCATCGAGTGAATGACACTCTGGGGATGCACCACGACCTGGATCTGGTCGGGCGTGGCGTCAAACAGCCAGCATGCTTCTATCAGCTCAAGCCCTTTATTCATCAAGGTGGCACTATCCACGGATATCTTGCGGCCCATCGACCAGTTGGGATGCGCGCACGCCTGTTCGGGCGTGACCTGTGCAATCGCCGCGTCACTCCAGGTGCGAAAGGGGCCGCCAGAGGCCGTCAGCAGTAGCTGCGAGACACCATGACGCGCAAGCCCGCCACGATGCTCGGAGGGTAGACACTGATAGATGGCGTTATGTTCGGAATCGATCGGTAAAAGCGTCGCCCCGGAGCGCGCCACGGCCTGCATGAACAGTGCCCCGCTCATCACCAAAGCTTCCTTGTTCGCCAGCAGCACGCGCTTGCCCGCCTCTGCCGCCGCCAACGAGGGCAATAGCCCAGCCGCCCCGACAATCGCTGCCATGACCACATCGACGCTTGAATCGCGGGCCACATCGCATAGCGCTTCGGGGCCTGCCACGACCTCGGTGACCTGCTGCCGCTGCCCCAGCTCGGCGCGCAGCCACTCGGCGTCCCGCTCGCTGGCGAGCACCGCAACGGCCGGACGAAAGGCCAGGCATTGAGCAAGCAGTGTTTCCTTGGACGTATGGGCGGTCAGCGCATGCACTTGATAGCGCTCGGGATGGCGGGCGATGACGTCAAGCGTACTGGTGCCGATGGAACCGGTAGAGCCCAACACCGTGACGCGTTGCCTGGCAGTCGAGGTCATAGACTCAGCACCTGTAGGTAAAGCAGTGCGAACAGCGGAATCGCCGCGGTCAAGCTGTCGATACGATCCAGCACACCACCATGGCCAGGCAGCAGCTGGCTCGAATCTTTCACGTCCCGGTAACGCTTGAGCATGCTCTCCAATAGATCACCCAGCACCGAGATCAACGTGACCAGCAGGGTAATCACGACCAGTGCGACGCTTTCACCAAGCCCAAGCGACAGGCCGATAGCAAAACCGATCGCCAGCAGGGTGGTGGCCGCCATGCCACCAAACACGCCTTCCCACGACTTGCCGGGGCTGACGCTGGGCGCCAGCTTGCGCTTCCCCCAGCGACGGCCCGCAAAGTATGCGCCGATATCCGCCGACCAGACGAGCAACAGCACAAAAAGCAGCCAGATCGCGCCGCTCTCGCGCAGGATATTAAAGCCCACCCAGCAGGGCAGCAGCACCCACAGCCCCATCAACAGACGGCCCGGAGTTGAGTGCCACTGTATGGCGAGACGGGGGTAGCGTGCGACCCACACAAGATTGGCCAGCCAGCCGGCGGCAGCCAGCCACAGCGGCCACTCGGCATGCGCCGAGCCGGTCAGCCACATGAGCAGCATCAGGACGGCACACCCCGCGACCAGCAGCGTTCGCTTGAGCGGCTGTTCCACCCCCGCCAGATTCGTCCACTCCCACGCGCCCAGCAGCACGATACAGGCCGTGAAGAGCGCATAGCCGCCACCCTGCAAACCAAACAAGCCGGCCAGCACCAGCGGCGCCAGCCAGGCAGCTGTCATCACTCGCTGTTTAAGCACCTTGGGCCTCTAATTGTTCGTCGGTCATGCCAAATCGCCGCTGACGCCGGCAGAAATCCGCCAGTGCCTCGTCGAAGGCGTCCGCCTGAAAATCGGGCCAGAGTAACGGTGAAAAATGCAGCTCCGCATAGGCTAGCTGCCAGAGCATGAAATTGGACAGCCGCTGTTCACCGCTGGTGCGAATGCACAGGTCGATGGGCGGTACGCAGGTGTTACCGGCCATGGCCTGATCCATTGTCTGCTCGTCGATCGCCGCCGGCGAAATGTCGCCGGCCACCGCCTGTTCCGCCAGCCGACGGGCGGCCTGGGCAAGATCCCACTGGCCGCCGTAATTGGCTGCGATCACCAGATGCATGCCGGTGTTGCTGGCGGTCAGCGTCTCGGCGCGCTGAATATGCTTCTGGATCGCATGGGAAAAGCCACGCTGCTCGCCGATGATCGACAGCCGGATATTGCGCTCATGGAGCTTTTTGACCTCGCGCTTGAGGGCCATCAGGAATAGCTCCATCAGCGCATTGACCTCTGCCGCCGGGCGTTTCCAGTTCTCGCTGGAAAAGGCGAACAGGCTGAGCGTGTCAACCCCGCGCTCGGCGGCGCGCTGAATGACGGCTCTGACGGCTTCCACGCCCGCTCGGTGCCCGCGCACCCCTGACAGGCCGCGGGCACGCGCCCAGCGATTGTTACCGTCCATAATAATCGCTACGTGGGACGGCACCGTTTCCTGCGCGGACTCGCGCGCCTGGGCATCGTCCGGTCGTTGTCCGGGAAGCTGCGGTGACGTCATGAATGCTTGCACCAAGGATCAGTTATAGAAAAAGCCAATCATGGATGGCAGAGCGGGCAGCGCTGCTGCCCGCGGCGTGAACATCCGCTTATTACACCTGCATCAGGTCGTGCTCTTTCGCGGCAAGGGCCTTATCGATCTCGGCGATATACTTATCGGTCAGCTTCTGAATGGCGTCTTCACCTTCACGCTGATCGTCTTCGGTAATGTCCTTGTCTTTCAACAACGTCTTGAAGTCACCGTTGGCATCGCGGCGAACGTTACGTACCGCCACTCGGGCATGCTCGGCTTCGCTGCGCGCCTGCTTGATATAGCCCTTGCGCGTCTCTTCGGTGAGCATCGGCATCGGCACGCGAATCACGTTGCCCGCACTGGCCGGATTGAGGCCCAGATCAGCGGTCATGATGGCCTTCTCGATCTTCTGCACCATGCTCTGCTCCCAGGGGGAGATCGACAGCGTACGCGCGTCCTCGACGTTCACCGAGGCCACTTGATTGAGCGGCACCTGCCCACCGTAATATTCCACGGTAACCGCATCCAGGATGCTTGGATGGGCGCGCCCGGTGCGGATCTTGTTGAAGTTGCTGTGCAGCGCCTCCACGCTTTTCTTCATGCGCGACTCGGCGTCTTTCTTGATATCGTTAATCACGTCGTTACCCTCTGTCTATCAGCGTACCTTCCCTGCCCCCGACTACTAAATTCAGCAGGGCACCAGGCTTGTTCATGTCAAACACCCGCACCGGCATGTCATGGTCACGTACCAGGCAGATAGCGGTCAAATCCATGACGCCAAGCTTTTGATCGAGCGCATCATCATAGCTGAGCTGCTCATACTTGACGGCGTCGGGATGCTTCACCGGGTCTTTATCGTAGACACCGTCAACCTTGGTTGCCTTGATCACCACGTCGACATCGACCTCGATGCCCCGCAAGCAGGCGGCCGAGTCGGTGGTAAAGAACGGGTTGCCGGTTCCGGCGGAAAACAGCACCACGTCGCCGGACGTCAAATAGCGGATGGCCGTACGCCGGTCATAGTGCTCGACGACCCCGCTCATGGGAATCGCCGACATCACCCGCGAACGGATATTGGAGCGTTCCAGCGCGTCGCGCATCGCCAGGGCATTCATGACGGTGGCCAACATGCCCATGTGATCACCGGTAACGCGATCCATGCCGGCTTCATTCAGCGCCGCCCCACGGAAGAGGTTGCCGCCACCGATGACAATGCCCACTTGAACGCCAATACCCACTAGCTGGCCAATTTCCAGCGCCATCCGATCCAGCACCTTCGGATCAATGCCAAAATCATGCTCTCCCATGAGCGCTTCGCCGGACAGCTTGAGCAAGATACGTTTGTATTTTGACTTCGAGCCATCGGCTTTTGACTTGCTGGACACGGAAGTTAGCGGTTCTTGAATATCGCGCGACATGGCAATTCTCCTGGGGGCAGACCTGGGCACCGACAAGCGGCATCACCCCTCCCATTATGCAGGGGCTGGATACGCGAAGGCGTGCGCTCGCGCGCACGCCAACCTACAACTGGACACTCTGACCTTAGCGACGGCCAGCCTGTTCCATGACTTCCTTGGCGAAATCGACTTCTTCTTTCTCGATACCTTCTCCCACCCCAAAGCGGGTAAAGCCAACCACTTCGCCACCAGCCGCCTTGACGTATTCGGCAACGGTCTGGTTGGGATCCTTGACGAACGCTTGCTCGGTCAGGCTGTTCTCGGCCAGGTACTTCTTGAGACGACCCTGCACCATTTTTTCAGCGATCTGTTCCGGCTTGCCGGCCATGTCGGGCTGCGCCAGGATGATCGCCTTTTCAGCGTCCAGCTCTTCCTGCGGCATGTTTTCCGGATGGGCAACGGACGGGTTGATCGCCGCCACGTGCATGGCAACGTCTTTCGCCACTTGGGCATCGCCACCGGTCAGCACGGTCAGCACGCCAATACGGCCGCCGTGGACGTACTCACCAACCACACCACCGTCGGCCGCTTCAACGACCACGGCACGGCGTACGCCGATGTTTTCGCCGATTTTCTGAACCAGCTGCTCACGGGCGGATTCCAGCTCGCCGTCCATTACCGCCGCCACGTCGTCGCTCTTGGCGGCGAAGAATGCATCGGCAATCTTGTCGGCAAAGGCGATGAAATTATCATCGCGGGCAACGAAGTCGGTCTCGGAGTTGATTTCCACCATGACACCGTAGCTGCCGTCATCGGCAACGCGGGTCACGACGGCGCCTTCCGCGGCGGTGCGGCCGGCCTTCTTCGCGGCTTTCAAGCCGGAGCTTTTACGCAGGTTCTCGATGGCAACGTCGATGTCGCCACCCGCTTCGGTGAGTGCCTTTTTACACTCCATCATGCCCAAGCCGGTGCGTTCGCGAAGATCTTTAACCTGAGAGGCGCTGATAGCGGCCATGAGATTTCACCTCTGAAATGGTTCTAGCTGAGAGTTAGTTATACGCCTTGCCGAGTGTCGCAACGGTTCATGACCGAATGATCTCACTCTGCACGACGCCGCCGGCATTGATGCCGGCCCAAGACTGCCCACTCCAAGCCTTAACCCAAAGCGGGAAAAAGGGGGCCCAGGCCCCCTCTTGAATGATGCGGCACCCGTGACGACACCGCATCGGCCACCGATTTACTCGGCGGCGGCGCTGCTGTCGACGTCAGCGGCTTCTTCGGCGTCAGTCACTTCGACGAACTCGTCGGGGCGACCTTCCTTGGAGCGTGCACAGGCATCGGCAATCGCTTTTACGTAAATCTGGATAGCGCGGATGGAGTCATCGTTGCCCGGAATTACGTAGTCCACGCCGTCGGGGTTGGAGTTGGTATCCACCACGCCGATAACAGGAATGCCCAGCTTGTTGGCTTCGTTGATCGCGATGCGCTCGTGGTCAACGTCGATCACGAACAGCGCGTCCGGAAGGCCGCCCATGTTCTTGATACCACCTACGGAGCGCTCAAGCTTGTCCTGCTCGCGGGTGGCCATCAGCACTTCTTTCTTGGTCAGCTTCTCGAAGGTGCCGTCTTCATGCATCGCTTCAATTTCGCGCAGACGCTTGATGGATACGCGAATGGTCTTGAAGTTTGTCAGCATGCCGCCCAACCAGCGATGGTTGACGAACGGCTGACCAACGCGGTTGGCTTCTTCCTTGATGATCTTGCTGGCGCTGCGCTTGGTGCCAACAAACATGATCTTGTTGTTGGATGCCGCCATCTTCTCGACCACGTCGATCGCTTCGTTCAGCGCCGGCAGGGTGTGTTCGAGGTTGATGATGTGAATCTTGTTGCGCGCGCCGAAGATGAACTTACCCATCTTCGGATTCCAGTACTTGGTCTGGTGACCGAAGTGAGCGCCTGCTTTGAGCAGGTCACGCATATTGACGTGAGACATGGTAAAACTCCTGAAACTCGGGTTAGGCCTCCACGCACCCCATGGATCCGACCGTTGGCATCGTCAGACGTTGCCGGCGGCACCCGGGACCATGTGCCGGTGCATGTGTGTTTTCAAGGCTTGCTGTTCAATATCGCAACGGTGATCCGCCCCACTGGCAGATACCGGCGATGCCGTGATTACGCTCTGCTGCTGCATCAACCTGGCAATTGTCTCGGATGACGATTGCAGGAAAGCGCGCGGCTTTATACCATAGATCCTCGTCAAGATGAAGCTGTCATCCGTTCAGCGGGCCTTTTATTGCCGCTCAACTTGCCATTCTGAGTCACTATCGAGAATTCATGAACGTTCCCATTAAAACGCCTTCTGAAATCGACAAGATGCGCGACGCGGGCCGCCAGGCCGCCAGCGTCATCGAGATGATCACGCCCCACGTCCAGGCGGGCATCAGCACCGGCGAAATCGACCGCCTGTGCCACGCATATATCGTCGACGAGCTGGGCTCCACGCCGGCCCCGCTCAACTACCACGGTTTCCCCAAGGCCACCTGCACGTCGATCAACCACGTGGTGTGCCACGGGATTCCCGACGACGCCAAGAAGCTCAAGAACGGCGACATCATGAACCTGGACATCACCGTGCGCACCGCCGAGGGCTACCACGGCGATTCCAGCGTGATGTTCGTGGTCGGCGAGACCATCCAGGGCGAACGCCTGTGCCGCATTACCCAGGAATGCCTGTATAAAAGCATCGAGCTGGTCAAACCCGGCGTGCACCTCTCGGAGCTTGCCCGCGTGATCCAAAAGTACGCCGAAAGCAACGGCTACTCCGTGGTTCGCGACTTCTGCGGTCATGGCATCGGCGCCGAATTCCACGAAGACCCCCAGTTCCTGCACTACGACGGCTACGCCCCGGGAGCGGACATCCGCCTTGAAGCTGGCATGTGCTTCACCATCGAGCCCATGATCAACGTTGGCGGCTACAAGACCAAGGTGCTGCGCGATGGCTGGACGGCGATCACCAAGGACCGCAGCCTGTCAGCCCAATGGGAGCACACGCTACTGGTCACCGATAGCGGCGTTGAGGTGCTGACCGCACGCGGCGACGAAGACTTCAGTTTTCTGACGCACTGATGCTACTTCACCATTACCGGTTTGAACCGGACACCACGCTGTTCGACCTTGAGCTGTTCCGCACCGAGCTTGCGGGGTCACGCTCCCCCATCGCGCCGTTCAAGGCTGCGCTTGGCGAAATTCAGACCCGCCTGGACGAACGCTTTCGTGCCGGGGCCGATATTCGCGATCTGGTGCGTGGTCGCGCATGGTATCTGGATCAACTGCTGGCCATCGCCTGGGAACAGCACGACTGGCCCGACGACGGCGTCGCCCTTGTGGCCGTGGGAGGTTACGGCCGTGGCGAACTGCACCCGCATTCGGACATCGACCTGCTGTTGCTGCTCGAGCAAGATGACGACACTCCCTATCGCGAACCGCTGACCGCCTTTATCACCTTTCTATGGGACATTGGCCTGGAAATCGGCCACAGCGTGCGCTCGCTCAATGACTGCGAGCGCGAAGCGGCCGCCGATGTCACGGTGATCACCAACCTGCTCGAGTCACGCCTGATCGCCGGTCCGGAAGCGCTGCGGGAGCGCATGCGCGAGCGGCTCAATGCCGACCATGTCTGGCCGGCAGACCGCTTCTTCGAGGCCAAGTGGCAGGAACAGATTGCCCGTCACTACCGTTATAACAACTCCGAGTACCATCTCGAACCGAACCTCAAAAGCTCGCCAGGCGGGCTTCGCGACATCCAGATGATCGGCTGGGTCGCCAAGCGCCATTTCGGCACCGAGGAATACACCGATATCGTCGCCAACGGCTTCATGAACGATGCCGAACTGCGCATCTTAAGCCAGGGGCAGGCGTTTCTGTGGCAGGTCCGCTACGCCCTGCACATGCTCACCGACCGCGCCGAAGATCGCCTGCTGTTTGATCACCAGCGCACCATTGCCGAGATGTTCGGTTTTCGCGACACCCCCGAACGCCTGGCCGTCGAACAGTTCATGAAGCGCTACTACCGGCACGTGACCGCGCTCGCCGGCCTCAACGACATGCTGCTCCAGCACTTCGATGAGGCCATCCTGCGCGGCAAGGAATCGCTGGAAACGGTCAACCTCAACGAGCGCTTTGAAACCAAGGGCGGTTATATTCAGGTGCGTTCGCGCAACCTGTTCCGGGAACAGCCTTCGGCCATGCTGGAACTGTTCCTGCTAATGGCCGAGCATCCGGAAATCGAAGGCGTGCGGGCCGATACCATTCGCCTGATCCGCGACCATCGCCACCAGATCGACGACCACTACCGGGACGACCCCCGCCACCAGCGGCTGTTCATGGCCATCGTGCGTGCGCCGGGCAACGTACCCCGCCAGCTGCGGCGCATGAACCGCTACGGCATACTCGGCAAGTACCTGCCCGAGTTTGGTCGCGCCGTGGGCCTGATGCAGCACGACCTGTTCCACATTTACACGGTCGATGCCCATACCCTGCTGCTGCTCAAGTTTCTGCACAATTTTCGCAAGCCGGAAGCGAAAGGCGAGTTTCCCGTCGCGGTGGCGCTGATGCAGCAGCTCCCCAAACTGGATCTGCTTTGGATAGCAGGGCTGTTTCACGATATCGGCAAGGGCCGCGGCGGCGATCACTCGGAAATCGGCGCCCGGGACGTCGAACAGTTCTGCCAGCGCCACCAGATTTCCCAGCACGATACCAACCTCGTCAGCTGGCTCGTCGAACATCACCTACTGATGTCCATGACCGCCCAGAAGCGCGACATCAGCGACCCGGACGTGATCCGCGAATTCGCCACCGAGGTGCGCACCGAGACGCGACTGGACTATCTCTACGTGCTGACGGTGGCCGATATCAACGCCACCAACCCTACCCTGTGGAACGGCTGGCGGGCATCGCTGATGCGCCAGTTGCACGCCGAAACCAAACGCGCCCTGCGCCGCGGCCTGAAAAACCCGCCCGACCGCGACGACTGGGTTCGCGAGACGCGCTCTGAAGCTCGTTCGCTGCTGCAGTCGATCGGCGTCAATGAAGCCGAAATAGACCGGCTGTGGGAATCCCTCGGCGAAGACTACTTCCTGCAGTACGCGCCCAGCGAAATCGTCTGGCAGACCCAGGGGATACTCACCCACCAGCCCTCCCAGCTGCCGCTGGTGCTGATCAGCGCGCCCACGGCGGACATGGCCGAAGGCGGCACCAAGGTGTTTATCCACACCCGCTCGGTCGACGACCTGTTCGCCGCCACCGCCGCTGCCATGGAGCAGTTGGGGCTGTCGATCCACGATGCGCGCATCGCCACCTCAAACAATAACTGGACGCTCAACACCTTCATCGTGCTCGACAACCTGGGCCAGCCGATTCGCGACCCGGCGCGCATTGAAGAAATGCGCCAGCACCTGGTGGAAGAGCTGGACGATCCCGACGACTATCCGGATATCGTCACCCGGCATACGCCGCGCCAGCTCAAGCATTTCCGGGTCGCCACCGAGGTCCTGATCGAACAGGACCCCGCCAATGACCGCACGCTGCTGGAGCTCAGCGCACCGGACCGACCCGGGCTTCTGGCCCGCGTCGGGCGCATCTTCATGGAGCAGGATATTGCGCTCTCCGCGGCGAAAATCGCCACCCTGGGCGAACGCGTGGAAGACGTGTTCTTCATTACCACCAAAGACGGCGAGCCCCTGACCGACCCCGACCGCCAGCAGCAGCTGCGCGAACGTCTGATTGAGGTGCTGGGGGTTTGAGCAAGCTCCGGGGCTTGCCTATAATCGTCGGCTACTTTCGCGAAACGACGCCTACAACGACGCCGGCACGGCGTTCTGGACACCCATGAACCCTGATCTCGACGCCCTGCATCCGTATCCGTTCGAAAAGCTGGCGGCCCTCAAGGCGGATCTAACGCCACCTTCGACGCTAACGCATATTCCGCTGACAATCGGTGAACCTCAGCACGCCCCCTATCCCGGGGCTCTCGCCGCGCTGGTTGCCCACCAGGCCGAGATGGCGCGCTACCCGGCCACCAACGGCCTGCCTGCCCTGCGCGACACGATCGCCACCTGGGCCACCCAGCGCTTCGCGCTGTCAGGGCTCGACGCCGAGCGCCAGGTACTGCCGGTCAACGGCACGCGGGAAGCCATTTTCGCCTTCGTTCAGGCAGCCCTTGATCGCACGCGCCCGGCACAGATAGCGGTTCCCAACCCCTTCTACCAGATTTACGAAGGCGCCACGCTGCTGGCGGGGGGCGAGCCGCTCTACCTGGACTGCACCGCTGATAACGACTTTCGCCCGGACGTTTCGTCCGTCAGCGCGGACACCTGGCGCAATGTGCAGATTGTGTTTGTCTGCTCACCCGGCAACCCCACCGGCGCGGTCACGCCGCTTGCCGAATTCAAGCAGCTGATCGCGCTGGCCGACGAGCACGACTTCATCATCGCCTCCGATGAGTGCTACTCGGAGCTCTATCTGGATGAAGCGGCGCCACCCCCGGGGCTCCTGCAGGCCTGCGCCGAGCTCGGCCGCCACGACTATCGCCGCTGCGTGGTGTTTCACTCGCTGTCCAAACGTTCCAACCTGCCGGGGCTTCGCTCAGGGTTTGTCGCCGGCGATGCAGACCTGCTTGCACCGTTCAAGCGCTACCGCACCTACCACGGCTGTGCAATGTCATTGCCGCTGCAGCACGCCTCCATGGCCGCCTGGCAGGATGAAAGCCACGTGCGCGCCAACCGCGAGGCCTACCGCGAAAAGTTCAGCGCGGTTACCGAGGTGCTCGCCCCGGTAATGGACTTCCCCACCCCGGAAGCCAGCTTTTACCTGTGGCCCGCCGTGCCGGGTGGCGACGACATTGCCTTCACCCAGCGGCTGTTCGTTGAACAGCATGTCAGCGTGCTGCCGGGCAGCCTGATGGGCCGCCCCGGACGCGGCGGCCACAATCCCGGTAGCGGTCGGCTACGCTTGGCGCTGGTGGCGGAGCTGGCCCCGACGCTCGAAGCCGCCGAACGCCTGCGCCAACTCGTTGAGCGCGGCTAACGCACGTTAATGACAACTCGACGCCATTGCCAGGAGGTCATCCATGCTCACGCTCTACATTATCAGCAACTGCGATACCTGCCGCAAAGCGCGCAAGGCGCTTGACGAAAAAGGTATCCCCTTCAAGACCTACGACCTGCGCAAGGACGGCCTGTCGGCGCCGCTTCTGGAACACATCCTGCATCGTGTGCCGCTGGTCGAAGCGATCAACAAGCGCAGCAAGACCTGGCGGGAACTATCCGATGAAGAGAAGGACTTTGACGCCAATTCGGGACGCGAACTGCTCCTGAAGCACCCCACCCTGTTAAAACGCCCGCTACTGGAAGTCGACGATGACACGATACTCGTCGGCTACCAGGACGGCGACTACGACAAACTCTGACATCCTGATCAAACACTGACCCAAAGGAACGCAGTTATGCTGAGCTTTGCGCTTGGAATCGGCACTCAAAACACCCAGGGCGACTGGCTGGAAATCTACTACCCGGCGCCGCTGATCAACCCGCCCGAAAGCCTGGTCAGTGCCGCCAAGGAAGCCCTTGACGCACCCAGCGGTAACGCGGCCATCAGCTTCCTGCCGGAAGACTGCGCGCGCCTGGCCAAGGCGCTTGAAACGGCCGGCCACGCCGAACAGGCGGAGCTGGCGGCATCCTTCGCCGCCAGCCAGCGTCCGCTGGTCGCCATGTTCCTGGACACCAACCAGCCCCCGCAGACCGCCCCCGAGGTCTACCTCAAGCTGCACCTGCTCTCCCACCGGCTGGTGAAACCCCACGGGCTGGATCTGACCGGCATGTTCGGCCTGCTGCGCAACATCGCCTGGACCAACGAAGGCGCGATCGACATCGAAGAGTTGCCCGCACGCCGCCTCAAAGCCCGTTTGGAAGGCCGCGCCCTGTCGGTGGACTGCGTGGATAAATTCCCCAAGATGACCGACTACGTAGTGCCTCACGGCATCCGCATCGGCGACACCGCCCGAGTGCGCCTGGGCGCCTATCTCGGCGAAGGCACCACGGTGATGCACGAAGGGTTCGTTAACTTCAACGCCGGCACCGAGGGCCCCGGCATGATCGAAGGCCGCATCTCCGCCGGCGTCATGGTGGGTAAAGGCTCTGACCTGGGCGGCGGTTGCTCGACCATGGGGACGCTGTCCGGCGGTGGCAACATGGTGATCAAGGTCGGCGAGGGCTGCCTGATCGGCGCCAACGCGGGCATCGGCATCCCGCTGGGCGACCGCTGCACGGTGGAAGCCGGGCTGTATATCACGGCGGGGTCGAAAGTCACACTGCTGGATGACCAGGGCCAGGAGGTCAATACCGTCGCTGCGCGCGAGCTGGCCGGCCAGGACGACCTGCTGCTGCGCCGCAACTCGCAGAACGGCCGCATCGAATGCCTGACCAATAAAAGCGCCATCGCGCTCAACGAGGCGCTGCATGCCCATAACTGAGCCGGAGGGGCTGTCGCCGACGCTGCAGCTGGCCTTTGATCTGCTGCGCCGCGCGTCGGTCACGCCCGACGACGAAGGCTGCCAGGACCTGATGATCGAGCGCTTGAGGGCGCTCGATTTCCACATCGAGTCACTGCCGTTTGGCGATGTGAAAAACGTCTGGGCGGTGCGCGGCCATCACGGCCCGGTGCTGGCCTTTGCCGGGCATACCGATGTGGTGCCCAGCGGGCCGCATACCAACTGGGAATTTCCGCCCTTCACGCCCTGCATCAACGACGATGGCATGCTGTGCGGTCGCGGTGCCGCGGACATGAAAGGCAGCCTGGCCGCCATGCTCACCGCCGTCGAGCGCTTCGTCGACGCCCACCCCGACCACGACGGACGTATCGCGTTTTTGATCACATCCGACGAAGAAGGCCCCGCCGTCGACGGCACCCGCGCGGTGGTCGAGCATCTACGCGAGCGCAACGAACGCCTCGACTACTGCATCGTCGGCGAGCCGTCCTCTACGGCGCGGCTTGGCGATGCCATCAAGAACGGCCGGCGCGGCTCGCTGGGCGGCATCCTGCATGTGAAAGGCGTACAGGGCCACGTGGCCTACCCTCACCTGGCGCGCAACCCTATCCATCAGGTAATGCCCGCGCTCGACGCCCTGGTCAATGAACATTGGGATGCCGGCAACGATTTCTTCCCGGCGACCAGCTTTCAGGTATCCAACCTGCGGGCGGGCACCGGGGCGACCAACGTCATCCCCGGCGAGGTGGAAGTGGTGTTCAATTTCCGTTACTCCACGGAAGTCACCCACGAAACCCTGCGGCGGCGTACCGAAGCGCTGCTGGATCAGCACGGCCTTGAGTATCACATCGACTGGACGCTCAACGGCGAGCCGTTCCTGACCGCCGAGGGCGAGCTGGTCGACGCCGCCATTCGCGGTGTCGAAGCGGTCACCGGCGAGCGACCGGCGCTTTCCACGAGCGGCGGCACCTCGGATGGCCGCTTCATTGCCACCCTGGGCGCCCAAGTGGTCGAGCTGGGGCCTCTCAACGACACCATCCACAAGGTAGACGAGCGCGTCCGGGCCAGCGACCTGGATGCATTGAGCCGGATCTACGAAGCCACGCTGCAGGCGTTGCTCACCTCCGGCGAGGTCAACGTATGATGGAGCGCTATCCGGATATCGAGATCTACCTGGCAAGCGTTGCCCACCCCGCCCTCAACGACTGGCTGGCGAAGGCGCTGGACGCCCCGCCGCTGACGTCGGCGGGCAAAGGCAAGTGGCGTACCCAAGGCCACCACCAGGGGCACAAGGTGCCGGTGCTGCTGGTCGAAAACGCCGCCGATGGGTTTGCCAGCCTGTGGCTCGATAGCGGCCACAGCCCCTGGCAAACCGATCAGGAAGCCGCCCAATACGCGGCGGAAGCCCTGCAGACCGAAATTCGCTGCTCGCTGGGCGGCTGGCATCCGGGCGATGATCCCGATCGTTTCTGGCAGGTGCTGCCCGACGGCCGTGAAGGGCCCATCGAGTGGCCCGACTCGGGCCGCTAGTTCCCCAAAACGCATTTGACCCCGCCGGAGCGGGGTCAAATGTCGTGCGAAGCAATCTCAAGCGGGATTGATCGTTACTCGATGATGCTCACGTCGTCGGCCTGCAAACCACGCTCGTTTTTAATCACGTGATAACGCACGATCTGGCCTTCTGCCAGCATGCGCGGCCCGCGACCACGAATCGCCCGGAAATGGACAAACACATCGTCGCCGTTATCGCGGGTAATGAAGCCGTAGCCTTTGTTGGTATTGAACCACTTCACTTCGCCCTCTTCGCGGCCGTCATTGGGGTCGATGATATCGTCATCGTCCGGCGCGCTGGGGGCTTGAGACTGACGCGGTGCCGGCTTGGCACGCACTGCCACATCCGGCGACACCACCACGGGTGGCGCCAGCGCGGCAGTCGCTAACGTACCGATACACAGCACAACGAAGCTGCCGATGGCCACGGCGATGTAGATGCCGCCAGCCCCGGTCACAGCCAGCTCGTCAAGCCACCGCTCAGCCAGCGGTGCGTCGGTTAAATGAACAATCCCCGCCAGCAGCAATGGCGTGGGGGCGGCAAGCAAGACACTGATCAAGATACAGCGAAACACAACTTTTGGGTTCATGGATAAAAAAAGCTCTCTTGTTGTATGGGTAACAGAAGAAGGACAATACCCAGTTCAGCCGGGCTTGACGACCCGATGAACCGAGCTACTACACAAGGTTGCAATGTTACCATGACATCTTCTTTATCGCCTGCCGACCTGATTCAACAGCTTGAATCTTTAGAAAGCCGCCTGGCCTATCAAGAGCACTGGCTCGACACCCTGGATCAAGCGGTCGCCCAGCAGGAGCGTCGGCTGGCGACGCTCGAACAGCTCAGCGCGCTGATGCGCGAGCGCCTGCGCGAACAGCACCAGGCGCTACAGGCCGGTGACGACCCCGACGGCAGCCGTCCCGAAGACGACATACCGCCCCACTACTGATCCACAATCCCGATCGATAACTTACCGGTTCACCGCCTCGGCGGGGTCGATGCTCGTCAGACCAAAGGCATCCGCCACCGCCGCGTAGGTTACCTGGCCGTCATGCACGTTGAGCCCCGGCAAGAAATGCGGGTTGTCGCGCAAGGCCTGCTGCCAGCCCTTGTCGGCCAGGTCGAGGACAAAGGGCAGCGTGGCGTTGGTCAGCCCCAGCGTCGAGGTGCGCGCGACCGCGCCGGGCATGTTGGCCACGCAGTAATGCACGATGCCGTCGACGATGTAGGTCGGCTCCGCATGGGTCGTGGGCTTGCTGGTCTCAAAACAGCCGCCCTGATCGATGGCCACGTCCACCAGCACGCTGCCAGGTTGCATATCCGCAAGCATCGCCCTAGTGATCAGCTTCGGCGCGGCGGCGCCGGGAATCAGCACCGCACCAATGATCATGTCCGCCGTTCTCGCCGCTTCGTCCAGCGCGTCCGCCGTCGAATAGACGGTCTTGATACGGCCCTGATAGCGGTCGTCCAGGACTTCCAACCGAGCAATCGACTTGTCGAGAATGGTCACCTCGGCACCCAGCCCCAAGGCCATCCGCGCGGCGTTTTCACCCACCACGCCGCCGCCGATCACGGTCACCTTACCCGGCGCCACGCCGGGGACACCCGGCAACAGCACGCCGGCGCCGCCCTGCGCCTTTTCCAGGCTGTGGGCGCCGGCCTGCACGGCCATACGGCCGGCCACGGTGCTCATGGGCGCCAGCAACGGCAGGCCGCCTTTCGCATCGGTAATCGTTTCATAGGCAATGCAGGTGGCGCCGCTTTCTATCAGCCCCTGGGTCAGCGATTCCTCGGCGGCCAGATGCAGGTAGGTAAACAGCGTGTGCTGAGGTGTCAGACGGGCGACTTCCTCCGCCTGGGGCTCCTTCACCTTGAGAATCAGCTCGGCGTCTTGCCAGAGCGTCGCCACATCGGCCTCGATGCGCGCACCGGCGGCTTCGTAGTCGCGGTCGGCAAACCCGGCGCCCTCGCCGGCGCCCGCCTGAACACTCACCTGATGACCACGGCCGGTCAGCTCCCGCGCCCCGGTCGGGGTCAAGGCGACCCGATATTCATGGTTTTTTATCTCTTTGGGAACGGCAATGCGCATGTCTGTTACTCCTGATGGTGTCGGTAGCAATTCGTTACTTTTCATCCATTACAGCACAGCTTTTATGCCTCTCCCTACCCCGAAATTAAAAACAAAAAAAACGCCGGTTAAGGCGTTTCTCAGGAGAAAAATCTAGCGATTACCGGCTAAAGGCAAAAAAATCATCGCTATTCGTCGACGACGGCGTCACCGTAAAGTCGTCGATACTCGTCGGGCAGACGCATGGGCCGCCCGCTGGAAAGCGCCACACAGGCAAAGCGGGTGCGGGCATTCAACAGCGTTTTGCTATCGCTTATGCGCTTTAGCTGAAAGCGGCGGGTGAGACTAAAGCGGCCGTCGCAGGCGACGATCCAGGTCGCCAGCTTGAGCGCATCACCGGCGTAGGCCGGGGCCAGGTAATCCAACTCATGGCGATGGACGACCATGGCGCGATCCAACTCCCGGTAACGCGCAAGCGACAGCCCCAGCGCCTCCGAGTGGGCCCAGCTAATCTGTTCCACCCAGCGCAGGTATTCGCTGTTATTGACGTGCCGATAGGCATCGATCGCCTCATCGGTCACGTCAATCTCGATCACAAAAGGCTCGGGTAGCGCCCATTCCATTGTTCAGGCTCCTTCACCAGTCGTTGCGAACTAGTCGCGGAAAACGCGCACGCCCAGCGCCTTCAGGTACGACGTTTCCGGAATGGCCGGGTGCACCGGATGGTCCGGCCCCTGATGCCCCTGGTAGATCACCTGGCCGTGACGGTCCTGGTGGCGAACCGCGCCGCGCACCACGTCGACCAGGCGCTCAGGCGCCAGGTGCATCGAGCAGGACGCCGATAGCAGCAAGCCGTCGCGGCCGAGCAGGCGCATCGCCTCACGGTTCAGTCGCGCATAGGCGCGTTCGCCGTTGGGGATATCCTTGCGCTTCTTGATAAACGCCGGCGGGTCGAGCACCACCACGTCGAACTGCTCGCCGTCGGCCTTGAGGGCCGCCAGCGCCTCGAACGCATCACCTTCCCCCACGGCCACCTGTTCCTGAACGCCATTCAGCTCGGCGTTGCGGGCCACCTGCTCGAGCGCCGGGCCAGAGCCATCCACGCACAGCACCTCAGAGGCGCCGTTGGCAGCGGCCTGCACGCCCCAGCCCCCGACGTAGCTGAAGACGTCCAGCACGCGCTTGCCGGCGACCTGGCGATTGAGCCACGCACGGTTGACGCGGTGGTCGAAGAACCAGCCGGTTTTCTGGCCGTCGAGCACCGGCACGGCAAAGCGTACGCCGTTCTCTTCCAGCAGCACTTCGTCGGGCAAGGTGCCCTTGACCACGTCCACGTGGGCTTCCAGGCCTTCCTGACGACGGCCACCGGTGTCGTTGCGGAACACAATCGCGCTGGGCTTGATGACCTTTTCCAGCGCATCGACGATGTCCTCGGCCAGCGCCTGCATACCCGCGGTGTTCAACTGCACCACGACCACGTCGCCAAAGCGGTCGATCACCAGCCCCGGCAGCAGGTCACCCTCACCGTGGATCAGGCGGTAGAAGGGTTGATCAAACAGCTGCTGACGCAGGGCCAGCGCCTGGTTGAAGCGGTGCACCAACAGCGAGCGATCCAGACGCATCTCAGGGTCCCGGGACATCACCCGGGCGCAAATCAGCGAATGCGGATTCACGTAGGCCACGCCGAGGGTCTTGCCATTGGACGCTTCGACCAGGGCGGCTTCACCCGGCGCAAAATCCTTCAGCGGCGTTTCCTTGATATCGACTTCGTTGGAATAAATCCACAGGTGGCCCGCCTTGAGGCGGCGGTCAGCGTTTTTATTCAGGCGCAGGCGTTGGGTCACAGCAATCTCCAAAAGAGCGCCTCAAGAGCGTTGGCTCCCAAGGCACGGGCAAATCAGTAGCAAATCGTTAACGCTGGCAGCCGGGACAAAAAACGCTTGCCCGCTGGCCAAGGGTGATACGGCGTAGCTCTGTTCCGCAGCGCATGCAGGGTTGGCCGTGCCGGCCATACACATTGAGACGCTGGGCAAAATAACCGGGCTCGCCCTGGCCGCTGACAAAATCGCGCAGCGTCGTGCCGCCCTGAATGATAGCAGCGGCCAGCACCTCCTTCACGGCGGCGGCCAGCGTCTCGTAGCGGGCCAGAGACACTCGGCCCGCCGCCCGACGCGGATCGATACCCGCCATGAACAGGGCTTCAGCGGCGTAGATATTACCCGCCCCGACCACCACGCGGTTATCCATCAGAAACGGCTTCACTGCGACGCGCTTGTTGCGTGACAGGCGATACAGCCAGCGGCCGTTGAAGGCGTCATCAAGCGGCTCCGGGCCGAGGTGCGCCAGGCGCTTGTCGGCGCTGCCGTCACCCAACTGCCAGTCGACGAACCCGAAGCGGCGGGGATCGTGGTAGCGCAGTACATGGCCGCTTTCGGTCACCACATCCACGTGGTCATGTTTCTTGGGCAAGTCACCTACCCGGGCAATGCGCAGGCTGCCCGACATGCCCAGGTGCCATAACAGCGTGGCAGCCCCCGCCGGCGCCTCGAGCGGCATCTGCAGGTATTTGGCACGCCGCTGCAATTCCCCGACCCGTGCGCCCACCAGCCGCTCGGCGAGGTCCTCGGGCACCGGCACGCGCAGCCGCGGCTGGCGCACCCGCACTTCGGTGATTTCCTGGCCTTGCAGATACGGCGCGATACCGCGCCGGGTGGTTTCAACTTCGGGCAGCTCGGGCATGATGAGAGCCTTTGATGACAGCGTGGTGACGGTCGTTCAAGCCCGCCATATCGAGGCCTTGCCGGGGCATAACACCCAGGCATGCAAAAACCCGGCTGTGTAGGCCGGGTTTTCAACAGGTGCTCGCCTGCAGTGAAAGCCAGTCATCGCAACCGCGATTACTTGATTTTGGCTTCCTTGTACATGACGTGCTTACGGACCACCGGGTCGTATTTCTTGAATTCGAACTTATCCGGGGTGTTCCGCTTGTTTTTATCAGTGGTGTAGAAGTGACCGGTACCGGCACTGGACACCAACTTGATCTTATCGCGCATGGTTTAACTCTCCCAAAATGCAGTCTTAGATGGCGTCGCCGCGCTTACGGATATCAGCCAGAACCGTCTCAATACCTTTCTTGTCAATGATACGCATGCCCTTGGAGGATACGCGCAGCTTGACGAAGCGGCTTTCAGACTCAACCCAAAAGCGATGGGTGTGAAGGTTCGGCAAGAAACGACGACGTGTCTTACGCTGGGAGTGCGAAACGTTATTACCAGTTACCGGACGCTTACCGGTAACCTGACATACTTTGGACATGAGAGCCTCCAACTGCTTGGCCAGGATTTAATTACCTGAGTGTTCAAAACTGTCGGGCAAACCGGAGCAGGGAGGGCGTCAACGCGGTTAACCGCCTAGCTATACCCAAATCCGTTATTCAACCCAAGTTCAAAGGTGGCACTTTATACCAGAGCACTCGCCATTCAGCAAGAAAAACCGTGACAAAAGGCCGAAAAACCGCCTTTTGATCCATGCTACTTAACATCGTTGCTGATTGGCCGGGTAGCGTGCTTACAGCCAACCCCGCTCGGCAAATGACACCACGTCTCCGTCCCCCACCACGAAATGATCCAGCACCCGCACATCAAAGAGGGCGAGTGCATCTTTCAAACGTTCTGTGATTCGTCGATCAGCATCGCTGGGCTCGGCCACGCCCGAAGGGTGATTATGCGCCAGGATAACAGCGCCAGCATTGTGCGCCAGGGCACGCTTGGCAACTTCGCGGGGATAAACGGATGCGCTATCTAGGGTACCGCGAAACAGGGATTCATAGCGAATAATTCGGTGCTGTGTATCCAAAAAAAGTACCGCGAACTCCTCATGGCCAAGATGGCGCAGCTGAGCGCTCAAATAATGGCGTACCAGCGTGGGTGAGGTCAGCGCCTCCCCGCGCGCTAGCTGCGTGGCCAGATGGCGCCTGGAAAGTTCGAGCGTGGCCTGCAGCTGGGCAAACTTGGCGCTGCCCAGCCCGCGTGCATCACAGAAGCTTGCCTGGTCGGCCTCCAGCAGCTGACGAAGGCCCCCAAAGCTTGCCAGCAGATCCCGCGCCAGGTCCACCGCCGAGCGCCCCTGCACCCCGACGCGCAGAAAGATCGCCAGCAGTTCGGCGTCCGAGAGCGCCTGGGCGCCCAGGTTCAATAATTTTTCACGCGGCCGCTCGCCTTCCGGCCAGTGGTTGATACCCATCGCTGCCTCCCTGAGCGGTGTTTCACCTTTCCCTGTGCGTGGATGCAGCATGCCAAATTGTGCAGACGAATGGTATGGTAAGCGACCTAAAGAATGCTCAACGTGGGTCTACTGCCATGTCGTCCGTGATTTCGCCAACGCCGCCAATCGCTAACGGTAAACGCGTGCTGCTGGGCATCAGTGCCGGCATCGCCGCGTATAAAAGTGCGCTGATCGTGCGCCTGCTCAAACAGGCAGGCTGCGAGGTTCGCGTGGTGATGACCAGCGGCGCCCAGGCGTTCATTACGCCGTTGACGCTCCAGGCGCTGTCCGGTGAGCCGGTGCGTACCTCGCTGCTCGATCCCGAGGCCGAGGCGGGCATGGGGCATATTGAGCTCGCCCGCTGGGCCGACGTCGTCCTGGTCGCGCCCGCCACCGCTGATCTCATGGCCCGCCTGGCCCAGGGCATGGCCGATGACCTGCTCACCACGCTGTGTCTGGCCAGCACTGCCCCCAAGCTGATGGCCCCCGCCATGAACCAGGCCATGTGGCGCCATCCCGCCACCCTGCGCAATGCCCGGCAGCTGGAAGACGACGGCTGGCAGCTGATTGGTCCCGCCGCGGGCGACCAGGCCTGCGGCGACGTCGGCCCGGGCAGAATGAGCGAGCCAGAAACCATCGCGGACGCGCTGCTTCAGCATCTGGCGACCCCCACCATCGCGCCCGCCAGCAGCGAGGCGCCGCACGTGGTAATCACCGCCGGCCCGACCCGCGAAGCCCTCGACCCGGTTCGCTACCTCTCGAACCACAGCTCCGGCAAGATGGGCTACGCCCTCGCCGCCGCTGCGGCCACCCAGGGGGCGCGTGTCACCCTGATCAGCGGGCCAGTGAGCCTCGCCACGCCGCCGGGCGTTACCCGCATTGACGTGGAATCCGCCACGGAGATGCACCGTGAAGCGCTGGCCCTTGCTTCCCAGGCGGCGCTGTTCATTGGCTGCGCGGCCGTGGCCGACTACCGCGCCGCCAGCGCCGCCGAGCACAAGATGAAAAAGACCGACGACAACGACACCCTGACGCTTACCCTGGTCAAAAACCCCGACATTATTGCCGATGTGGCAGCGCTGCCCACCGACACCCGACCCTTCGTGGTCGGCTTTGCCGCCGAAACCCAGAACGTCGAGCACTATGCCGCCGACAAGCTGACGCGCAAGGGACTCGACATGATCGTGGCCAACGACGTCAGCCATCAGGGTCTCGGCTTCGGCAGCGACGATAACGCGGCATTACTGCTATGGCGCACGCCCCAGGGGGTTGAGCGTCGGGAAGAAGCCCCGCAACGCAAGACTCAGTTGGCGGCTCGCGTTATCCAACAAGCCCTTAGACTACTACCCCCGTCTACCACCGGAGTGCCCTCATGACCGCCCGCCCTTGCCTGCAGTGCAAAGTCCTCGATGAACGACTGCGTGACTATTTACCGCATTACGCGACCGACGGGTCGGCGGGCATGGACCTTCGCGCACTGCTTGACGAGCCGCTTACTCTGCACCCGGGCGACACACAGCTCGTACGAACGGGCCTGGCAATCTATATTGAAGACCCGGGCCTTGCCGGCATGATTCTGCCGCGCTCCGGTCTGGGGCATAAACACGGCATCGTGCTGGGCAATCTGGTGGGCTTGATCGATGCCGACTACCAGGGAGAGTTGATGATTTCCGTATGGAACCGCGGCCAAAGCGCCTTTACGCTCGCGCCGTTCGAGCGGTTGGCACAGTACGTGCTTGTGCCTGTGGTGCAGGCGGCGCTTGAGCTGGTCGATCAGTTCAGCGATTCCAACCGCGGCAGCGGCGGCTTCGGCAGCACCGGCCGTCATTAATCGGTACTGGCTACTTGAGTAAGGATACTTCCATGACGACAGCTACAATTCCCGCTTCGATCTTTCGCGCCTACGACATCCGCGGCATCGTCGATGACACCCTCACCGAAGACACAGTGGAATGGATCGGCCGTGCGATCGGCGCCGAAGCCACTGACCGGGGCGAATCCACCGTGGTGGTCGCCCGCGACGGACGTCTTTCGGGCCCACGGCTTCAGGCGGCCCTGATGCGCGGCCTGAACGCGGCGGGATGCGACGTGATCGATATCGGCATGGTGCCCACCCCGGTGCTGTATTTCGCCACCCATATTCTTGACGGTACGCGCTCCGGAGTCATGGTCACCGGCAGCCACAACCCGCCCGACTACAACGGCTTCAAGATTGTGCTCGATGGCGACACCCTATCGGGCGATGCCATCACCGCCCTCTACGAACGTTTACAGTCAGGCGATCTACCCCAAGGAGAAGGCCACATTCGCCAGGAAGACGTGCGCGACGCCTACTTAACGCGCATCCTGGGTGACGTAACGATTAACCGGCCTATCAAGGCCGTGGTCGACTGCGGCAACGGCGTGGCCGGCGAGCTTGGTCCGCAATTGATTGAGCGTCTGGGCGTTGACACCGTACCGCTGTTTGACGAGATCGATGGTACCTTCCCCAACCATCATCCCGACCCCGGCAAGCCCGAGAACCTGCAGGATCTTATTCGCACGGTGCAGGAAACCAACGCCGATATAGGCCTGGCCTTCGACGGCGACGGCGACCGCCTCGGCGTCATTACCCCTCGCGGCCGGCTGATCTACCCGGACCATCTGTTGATGGCGTTTGCCACCGATATGCTGGGCCGCAATCAAGGCGCCAAGGTCATTTTTGACGTCAAGTGCACCGGCAACCTGGTCAAGGTGATAAGCGACGCCGGGGGTGAGCCGGAAATGTGGCGCACCGGCCACTCGCTCATCAAGGCACGCATGAAGGAAACCGGCGCCCTGCTGGCCGGCGAAATGAGCGGGCATATCTTCTTCAAGGAACGCTGGTACGGCTTCGACGACGGCATTTACGCCGCCGCTCGGCTGTTGGAAATCCTGGCCAACTACGCGGGCGACGCCGATGCGTATTTTGACAGTTTCCCCCAGGACCTCGGCACGCCGGAAATCAATATCACCGTCACCGACAGCAATAAATTCAACCTGGTCGATAAACTTGCTCGGGAAGGCGACTTCGGCGATGGTATCAAGACCACGCTGGATGGCATTCGGGTCGACTACCCGGACGGATGGGGCCTTTGCCGGGCCTCCAACACCACCCCCGTGTTAGTACTGCGTTTTGAAGGAAAAAATGAAGCGGCCTTAACGCGCATTAAAGCGCAGTTTGCCAATGCACTGAAAAACGTCGACCCCGCTTTGACGCTACCCCCGGCTTAGCAACGTCATTGCGTGGCGAGACCCTGCCCACTAGAAGGCACGGCTCGCCATGGGCGTCACAGTGCGCTTAATGCCCATAAGTTAGCCACATCATTATCAAGGGACAACGTCATGAGTTCAGCCAGTCGCGACCCCCAGGTCGTTGTGGAGGTGCTTTCCGAAGCCCTCCCCTATATTCAGCAATTTTCCGGTAAAACCGTTGTGGTCAAATACGGCGGCAACGCGATGACGGAAAGCACCCTGATCGACTCCTTTGCCCGCAACATCGTCTTGATGAAGGAAGTGGGCATTAACCCGGTGGTCGTGCATGGCGGCGGCCCCCAGATTGGCGACCTGCTGGCCAAGCTCAATATCGAATCGCGCTTTGTCAACGGCATGCGCGTCACCGACTCGCAAACCATGGACGTGGTCGAGATGGTGCTCGGCGGGCTGGTCAACAAGAGCATCGTCAATCTGATCAACCAGAGCGGCGGCAAGGCGATTGGCCTGACCGGCAAGGACGGCGCGCAGATCCGTGCCCGCCAGTTGAAGGTCGAGCATCAAAGCCCCGAAATGAAAGCCCCGGAAATCATCGACATCGGCCATGTTGGTGAGGTCGAATCGATCTCCACCGACCTGATTGAAATGCTCGCGGCGCGGGATTTCATTCCCGTGATTGCCCCGATTGGCGTGGATGAGGCAGGCCACAGCTATAACATCAACGCCGACCTTGTCGCCGGCAAGATTGCCGAAGCCCTCAACGCCGAAAAGCTCATGCTGCTGACCAACGTGGCCGGCCTGATGAATGCCGAGAGCGAAGTCCTCACCGGGTTGACCACGGCTCAAGTCGACGCCTTGATTGCCGATGGCACTATTCACGGGGGCATGCTGCCCAAGATCCGCTGCGCGCTGGACGCCGTGAAAGGCGGCGTCAACAGCGCCCATATCATCGACGGTCGCGTGCCGCATGCCGTGCTGTTGGAGATCTTCACCAACGCCGGCGTGGGCACGCTGATCACCGATACCCACTAACCGCGACGGGAGGAGCAACGTCATGAGCGATGATCGCAAACCTCGCCGCCGCGAGCAGATACTCCAGGCCCTGGCCCTGATGCTGGAGGAAGACAGCGGGAAGCGTATCACCACCGCCGCCCTGGCCCGCCAGGTCGGGGTGTCCGAAGCCGCCCTCTACCGCCACTTCCCCAGCAAGGCGCGCATGTTCGAAGGGCTGATCGACTTTATCGAAGAAAGCATCTTTGCGCGCATTAACCGCATCATGGAAGAAGTGCCCGACGCCACTAACCGCTGCCACACGATCCTGTCGCTGGTGCTCGGCTTTGCCGAAAAGAACCCGGGACTTGCCCGCGTAATGGGCGGTGATGTATTGACCGGCGAGACCGCTCGGCTGCGCCAGCGGATTCACCAGCTGTTCGAGCGCCTGGAAACCCAGTTCAAGCAGATTCTCCGCGAAGCCGAAATGCGCGAGGGCCTGCGCCCCACCATCCCCGCCTCGGCCGCTGCCAATTTGCTGGCGGCCCAGGCAGAGGGGCGTATTTCGCAGTATGTGCGCAGCGATTTCAAACGCCTGCCCACCGACTACTGGGACGACCAGTGGACGCTGCTATCCGCCCAGCTGCTGCGAGAGGCGGTGCAGCCGGCATGACCCTGCGGCGCCCGGCATAACACCTGACCCAAAAAAACGGCGCTCCCTGATGGGAGCGCCGTTTTTATTGGGCTGAAACTGCTCGCTCATGCCGCGATGGCGTCGCCCATTTTCTGACGCAACTTTTTCATTGCATTCTTCTCGAGCTGGCGAATGCGCTCGGCGCTGACGCCATAGACATCGGCCAGATCATGCAGGGTTGCCTTGTTCTCTGCCAGCCAGCGACGCTGCAGGATATCCCGCGAGCGCTCGTCAAGGCCTTCGAGCGCCAGCTGCAAACGGCGTGTGGAATCTTCCTCGAAATCGCTGTCTTCCAGCTGTGTTGCCGGGTCAGACGCCGCATCATCAAGAAAATGCACCGGCGCCTGATAGGCACTGTCTTCGTCTTCGCTGGGCGAGGCGTCAAACCCTGCATCGTAGGAGGACAGACGCCCTTCCATATCGCGCACAACGCCTGGTTTAACGTCGAGATCCTTGGCAATCGCCTCGACCTCGTCGTTATTGAGCCAGGCAAGACGCTTCTTGGCGCTGCGCAGGTTGAAGAACAGCTTGCGCTGGGCCTTGGTCGTGGCAATTTTGACGATACGCCAGTTACGCAGCACGAACTCGTGAATCTCGGCCTTGATCCAGTGCACGGCAAACGACACCAGCCGAACGCCTTGATTGGGATCGAAGCGCTTGACGGCTTTCATCAAGCCGACGTTACCTTCCTGAATTAAATCGGCTTGCGGTAGACCATACCCCGAATAACTACGGGCGATATGTACCACGAAGCGCAAATGCGATAGTACCAAACGTCGCGCTGCTTCCAGATCGCCTTCATCGTGCAGGCGGAACGCAAGCTCGCGCTCTTCATCGGCACTGAGAACTGCAATGCCGTTGACCGCTTTGATATAGCCACCCAGGTCGTGGCCTGGGGAAAGCTGTCCCACCGGTAGAAGACTAGTGCTCATGTGCAGGTGGTCTCCCTGTAACCCTTACGTGGTTTAGTGTGTCACTGTGACCTTGCCGTATGGACAAGGTTCCCTCGCCGTCGCCTGATGAGCAACGCGGGCCTTTCAGCGCGGGCGGATACTGGCAAGGTGCCGCGATACGGCGAGCCATGCCCCCAGCCAGCCAAGTAGTGTACTGCAAGATAGCAACATTGTGGAGCCTGTCACGTCCAGTTGAGGCAATGAAAAGCTGGCACCGTAGCTCGCCGCCAAGGCGGCCACCGGCATCGACAGCCAATGGTTGCCCAACGTCAGCAGGCCAAGCGCCAGCACCCCGCCGCCAACGCCGTACCAGGCGCCGCTGTACAGGAAGGGACGCCTGACAAACGCATGGGTCGCGCCGATCAGCATTACCACTTCGATTTCACGCCGTCGGCTCTCCACCGACAGGCGGATGGTATTACCCACCACCAGCAGCACGCCCAGACCAAACAGTACGCCCAGCGCCAATGCCACCCGCGTGCCCAGCGCCGCCAAGTGGCGCAGGCGCTCGACCCAGGCCAGGTCGACGCGTACTTCGTCGACACCGGCCAGGCTCTCCAAGCGCTCGGCAAGGGCCTGCATGAGGTCAGGGTCAACGCTACCCGGACGCACCACAATACTGCTCGGCAGGGGGTTATCCTCAAGCCCGGAGAGCGCATCTTCTACGCCCAGGGACTGCTGAAAGTCGGCCATGCCCTGCTCGGCGCTGACAAAGCGGGTGCTTTGCACGTCAGTATCCGCACTGACGGCCTGCTCAATGCGCTTGGCCTCCCCAGACGCGACCCCGGTGTCGAGATAAACGGTGAGCGTCGCGCTGTCATCCAGTTCCGCATCCAGCAGCCGGGCGCTATCCAGCGTGAGCCACAGCGCCGCCGGCAGCACCAGGGCAATGGCGATGGCCAGCATGGTGAGCAAATTGCCCAGCGGGTAGCGGATCAGGCGATGCAGACTGTCGATCGCCATCGCCCGGTGGTGCCTACCCCAGGCGCGCAGGCGGCTGGATCGACGCGGCTGCTGCGATCGTGCGCCCTGCTTTTGAGGGCGCTGGGATTCCTGGGTCGCCGCGCGGGGACGCCCTGAGCGAGGCGCGGCGCCTTTGGGTTTGATACCGGTGGGTCGTTTCATGCGGCCCCCTCGTCCGCCACCAGGCGGCCATCGCGCAGGCGGATCATCCGATGCTGGAGCCGCGCGATCAGCGCCAGGTCGTGACTGGCGATCACCACCGTCGTGCCGATACGGTTAAAATCTTCGAACAGTGCCATGATGTCGGCCGACAGCTGTGGGTCAAGGTTACCCGTCGGTTCGTCGGCAAGCAGCAGGGCGGGCTTGTTGACGACCGCCCGGGCGATGCCGACGCGCTGCTGCTCACCGCCGGACAGCTCGATGGGCAGCGCTTTCTCGCGGTGCAACAGCCCGACTTTATCAAGGGCCGCACGAACGCGGCGGGCGGACTCGCGGGGTTCGATGCCCTGAATGTCCAGCGGCAACGAGACGTTGTGGTAGACACTGCGATCAAACAGCAACTGGTGATCCTGAAACACCACGCCAATCTGTCGGCGGTAAAACGGCACCTGGCTGGCGTGCAACTGGGCAATATCATGCCCCGCCACCACCACTCGCCCGCGACTGGGTTTTTCCAGGCGCATGATCAGGCGCAGCAGCGAGCTCTTCCCCGCGCCGGAGTGGCCGGTGAGAAACACCATCTCGCCTCTCGCCACGCGAAAGTTGAGGTGCGATAGCGCTTCGAAGCGCCCTCCGTAGCGCTTCCCCACATGCTCAAAGGCGATCATGGGTTGGCATCGTCTCCCTGACGGTCGAACAGCGCGTTAACGAAATCCTTGGACGCGAAGGGCCGCAGGTCATCCAGCCCCTCACCCACGCCGATATAGCGGATCGGCGTATTGAGCTGCTTCGCCAGGGCGAAAATAATCCCCCCCTTGGCGGTGCCGTCCAGCTTGGTCAGCGTAATACCGCTGACCGGCACGGCCTCGTTGAAGGTACTGGCCTGTGAGATGGCGTTCTGCCCGGTCCCGGCATCCAGCACCAGCATGACTTCATGGGGCGCGGTGTCGTCGATCTTCTTCATCACCCGATGGACTTTTTTCAGCTCTTCCATCAGGTGGCCCTTGTTATGCAGACGACCGGCGGTATCCGCGATCAGCACATCGACGCCGCGCGATTTAGCCGCCGACACCGCGTCATAAATCACCGAGGCGCTATCGGCCCCGGTATGCTGGGCGATTACCGGTACGCTGTTGCGCTCTCCCCATACCTTGAGTTGCTCCACGGCGGCGGCACGGAAGGTGTCGCCGGCGGCCAGCATGACGCTTTTGCCCTCACGCTGAAAACGCTGGGTGAGCTTGCCGATCGTGGTGGTCTTGCCCACGCCGTTGACGCCCACCACCAGGATCACGAAAGGGCCGTCGCTGTCTTTCTCAAAGCTGAGCGGCTTGGTGACCGGCTCGAGCATGGCCGCCAGCTCTTCCTGGAGACCGCGATACAGCGCCTCGGGATCCTTCAGCTCTTTACGCGAGACCCGGGCTTCCAGCCGCTCGATAATCTCGCTGGTGGCCTCGATGCCCACGTCGGCCATCAGTAGTTGCGTCTCGAGATCTTCAAGCAACTCGTCGTCGATCTGCTTTTTGCCCAGGAACAGATCGGCAATGCCGTCGGTCAGGTTCGCGCGGGTTTTACCCAGGCCCGACTTGATACGCGCAAGCCAGCCTTTCTTTCCCCCCTTGTCGGCCACCGGCTTGTCCTGCAGCGCTGGCTTTTGGACGGGCGCTGGCTCTGGCTCTGGCTCTGGCTCTGGCTCTGGCTCTGGCTCTGGCTCTGGCTCTGGCTCTGGCTCTGGCTCTGGCACAGGGTCAGGCGCCGTCGAGCGCGCGTCAACGTCGGCTTCCTCATGCTCGGCGCTTTGCGGATCAGACGATTGCAACGGCGCTTCATCGGCCACCTGCTCCTGCGACGCGTCGTCCTGCTGTTTTTCCCGCTGGGAATCCTGCTTTTGTTTACGCTTGAAAAAACCAAACATTGAGGTCATCCGACTGATAAAAGTGAAGAATGGGATTATCCTACCACCGCCAACCAAGACTTTGGATAAGGAGCCCGCTACAATCCGCGTTATGACACGACAACGCTCATCTCGCTCATCGACATCGCGCCGCCCGGCGGCCAAACCGCCTGGCAAGCTGCGCATTATCGGGGGTGATTATCGCCGCCGCCAGCTGCCGGTTCTCGACCGTCCCGGCTTACGCCCCACGCCCGACCGGGTTCGTGAAACCCTGTTCAACTGGCTTGGCCAGGCCCTGTACGGCAAAGCGGTACTCGACCTGTTTGCCGGCACCGGCGCGCTGGGGATCGAGGCGCTGTCCCGCGGCGCCGCGCAAGTCACCTTTGTCGAGCGTGACCGCCAGGTGGCCGAGCACATTTCCCGTAACCTCGAGACCCTCAATGCGGACAAGGGCCAGGTGACCGCTGCCGATGCCGAACGCTTTCTGGCACAGCCCGCCGCCCCCTACGACGTCGTCTTCCTCGACCCTCCCTTTCACCAGGGCCTGGCAGCCGAGTGCTGCCGCGCGCTGGAAACGGGGGGCTGGCTGGCGGCGGACGCGATGATCTACCTGGAAACCGAACGCGACCTGGCCCTGGAGGTGCCCGCGCACTGGGCGCTGCATCGCGAGACCCACGCCGGTGAAACCACGGCCCGGCTCTATCAACGCCACGCCCGGTAATCAGCGCTTGCGGCATCGCATTCCGGGCGTTACGCTCGCTTCAACGATTTTTACCTATTGGTTTTTCAGGCAAGCATGTCGCTTGTTTTTATCTGGAGGTGGGCATGAGCCTAGAGTTATTCAATCAGCTTGAACAGCGCGTTACCGATACCGTCGAGGCGCTGGAAATGATGAAGCTGGAAAACGAGACCCTGCGCAATGAAAACACCCAGCTCAAGCAGGAACACGAAGAATGGGAGCGCCGCCTGAGCGCGCTGCTGACAAAATTCGATGACGACCCGTCTTAAATAGACCGCGACATCAATAGCGCATTCTCGCGTCCGGCGGCGCCCTCAGCCGCCGGGTAGTAATCCCGTCGCATACCGTCCTGTTGAAAGCCTGCGCCTGCATAGAGCTTGCGCGCTGACGCATTGCTTTCTCGCACCTCAAGCAGCACTCGCTCGCTTTGCCAATCGGCTGCCACCGCCAGCACCGCACCGAGTAATTCGCCGCCAATCCCTGCGCCACGACGCTCGGGCAGCACGCCAATGGCCTGCAGTTCGGCATCGAACGGCAATCGTGCCAGCAACGCATAACCGATCAGTTGGCTTTCCTGCCAGCGTCCCGCTACATAGACCGTATCGTCGATCAACGCCTCTGTCAGCAGAGCTTCGCTGACGCCGCTCTGGGCGCGCGCTTCAAGCGCCAGAAGCGCCGGCGCGTCAGTGCGGTAAAGCTCAGCGATCATCTTGTGCCAGCGACGCTGTCTGCCAGTCTTTCGCCAGGGCGCACAGCTCAGGCCACAAAGCGCGCTTGGCCGCAGGGCTTTCCAGCAATGTGGTCAATGCCGGCGCCTGCCAGACCGGCAGGCCCAGGGTGCGACTGCGATCGGCCTCCACATCCAGCACCGTCGACAGCGACTCGCTATCCGGGTCAGCAACGTCGGCGCCCCACCACAGTATCTTTTCCAGCTGCCAGTGTCGGCGACTGGCCGCGCCGCTGATAAAGGCGGTGACGCCTTCGCGGGCTTCTTCCAGCGGGTCGTCCGACACAAAGGCGTTGGCCATGGGCGGCCATTTGAACCGCGTGACCTCCGGCAGCGTGCCGTCTGCAAGCCCCGCCGCCTGACATATATTGGCGAGTAACCGCTGGGCGGCCGCGCTGAGATCCCCGGCGTGCAGGCTTAGCCAGCGTCCACCGATACACACGCACGACACATGAAACGTCAGGGGCTTGGCGGGCGCTGCGTGAGGTGACGTAGCGGGTGCCTCGTCAGGCGTTGACGTCGCAGGCGCTTCTGCGGGGTTGTCCGGGGCCTTCTGACGATCGTCAAGCAGGGCACGCACCGCCGAGGGTGACGCGGGCACGTCGTCAACGACAGGCGGCGGGTCGGCGGGTTTGGGCGAAGGCGCATCATCCAAAAGCGCCTGCAAGCGCTCGCGCGGCGGGGTTGTCGCCGCCGGCGTATCATCCCACTCGCAGGCTTCGGTCGGCCGTGCGTTGGGCAGTTGATAGCGGCACGCCCAGGCGGTAATGCCCATGGCCTCCAGGTAATGCCGACGCGCAACCTCTGGTGTCACTGCCCGCCCCCTCGACAGTTCGGCGAGTCAGGGCGCTGGCCACGACGCACTTCCCATTCGTGGGGGGTATACAGATGAAGGGCGAGCGCGTGTACCGGACCCGACAGTTCGTCGGCCAGCAGCGCATAGATTTTCTGGTGGCGCTTGACCGGCATCAGGCCGTCAAAGCTATCGCTCACCAGGGTGACCTTGAAATGCGTCTCGGCGTTCGCGGGCACGTTGTGCATGTGGCTTTCATTTTCTACCTGCAGCACGTCGGGCGCGAGCGCCGATAACTTCTGCTCTATCTGTGTCTGCAGCGTCATGGAAGCTCTCCTTAGGTCGGAAACCCTTCCATTGTACGCGCTTACTGGCCGCCAGACGATGCCCGACGCGCAACCAGCGCGCGCTGCGCAAGCGATACCCGGGAAAGGCTCGCCAGCAGCGCCAGCAGCGTGGTCGCGGCGCCCAGCCACAGCGTTACCTGCACGGGAAGCCCCAGGGCCAGCGCGGCACCGACCAGCGCCACCCCCACCGACTGGCCCACCGTGCGTGTGGTACTCATCACCCCGGACACGTTGGCGCTGCGCTCGGGCGGCAGGCTGCTCATCATTTCGCGATTGTTGGGCGGCTGGAAAAGGCCGAAGCCGATGCCGCACAGCGCGGTGCGCCAAAGACTCCCGGCAACGCCCGTGGAAGAATCGACCAGCGCCAGCGCAATCAGGCCGATGATCAGCAGCACCAGGCCCGTGCTGGACAGCACGCTGGGATTGATGCGGTCGGCCAAGCGCCCGGCCAGCGGCCCCACCAGCATGATGGACAGCGGCCAGGGCGTGAACAGCCAGGCGGTTTCCAGGGGCGAAAAGCCCATCTGTTCCTGATAGAAGAACGACAGGGCGACAAATGTCAGCCCCTGGCCGATAAAGGCAAGCCCAGAGGCCGAGACCGCCAGCGTAAAGCGCTTTTCATTGAATACGCTGAGCGGCAGCAGGGGATAAGGCGCCCGGCGCTGGCGTTTGATAAACAGCGTGCAGGCCAGCACCGCCAGCACGCCCCAGCCGCCGCTCTGCCACAACGGTGCCGCATGACCCACGGCATCCATGGCCAGAAAGAAGCTCGCCAGCATCATCATCGACAACAACGCACCCAGCACGTCGAACCCGCCCTGGCGCGGCGCTTCCCTAGGGAGCGCACGACGGGCAAGCCACAACGAACACACGCCAAGCGGCACATTCAGCGCAAACAGCCAGGGCCAATCGGCAAACGAAAGGATCACGCCGCTGAGCGTGGGGCCAGCCGCGTAGCCTCCGGCCACCACCAGAGCACTGAGCCCCAGGGCACTGCCCAGCAAGCGCGAGGGAAAAATCGCCCGATACAGCGACGGCCCGATGGATAGCGTCGCCGCCGCCCCCAGGCCCTGCAGCGCGCGAAACACAAGCAGCGTTTCCAGGTTGCGCGACAGCGCCGCCCCCAGCGCGGCCATGACAAAGGTGGCCAATCCGACCAGGTACAGCCGCCGCCGAGTCACCAGCTCGCTGATGCCGGCAAACACCAGCAAAAACGCGGCGCACACCACCTGAAATACGTTGGTTATCCACACCGCCCGGGAGGCCGACACGTCCAGGTCAGCGGCAATGGTGGGCAGGGCCAGATTGATCATGGTGGTGTCGACCACCGCCATCAGCGTACCGGTCACCAGCGCCAGTACGGCCAGAACGCGCTCGGATCCTGGCAGGCCGTCATCGCCGGGTCGGGTTTCAAACAATCGCATGCAGGTTGAGTTCCTAAACGGCCCCATTGAAACAGCGAAACCGGCCAAAGCCGGTTTCACGATACGCTAACGCCAAGACGGCGACTGCTAGTCCTGTTCGTTATCAAGCAGCAGGGCATCATCGACGTCGGATATTTCAAGGGCCGTATCATCATCAAGGTCGATAGCGAGGTAGCTATGCTCGATGCGCAGAAACGTCTGAAACAGCGACCAATCGAGCTTCTCGGGCCACTGACGTTCATCCTCTTCCCAGGCGCGCAGCTCGGTCTCCAGGATTTCCACATACCGTTCGCGAACAAACGTCTCCAGCGCTTCGGGCGTATCCATCTCCGGGATGAGATACACCGTGCTTTCACGTTCGACGTCGTCCAGGGTCAGGTCGTCGTCTCCCATGGTGGGTTCGAGCGCATTGATCCAGTCCACAAAGGGCTGGGTCGGCCTGACGCTCAGGGCGGAGCGATTAAGCAGTTTCATGGGATTCTCCTCGCCGTCGAAACGTGGTCATTATGGGCGCTAAATCGCGCCCTTACCAACTTTTCATCCGCAAAACGTACGGCTGGATGCGTTTAGTCTACCTCGGGGCGCATCGCGGGGAATAACAGCACGTCGCGAATCGAGGGGCTGTCGGTAAACAGCATCACCAGGCGGTCGATACCGATCCCTTCACCCGCCGTGGGCGGCAGACCGTACTCCAATGCGCGGACGTAGTCCGCGTCGAAGTACATGGCTTCCAGATCGCCCGCGTCTTTCTCGGCGGCCTGTTCGCGGAAGCGCTCGGCCTGGTCTTCGGCGTCGTTGAGCTCCGAGAAGCCATTGGCAATTTCACGCCCGCCGACAAAGAACTCAAAGCGGTCGGTGACGAAGGGGTTGGCGTCGTTGCGCCGCGCCAACGGGCTGACCTCAGCCGGGTACTCGGTGATGAAGGTGGGCTGGTCGAGCTTGTGCTCGGCCACGTCTTCAAAGATTTCGGTCTGGAGCTTTCCAAGCCCCCAGCTGTCCTTGACCTTTATGCCGCATTTTTCCGCCAGCGCCCGTGCCGCGTCGAGGGAATCCAGATCGCTTTCGGTGATGCCGTCGCCGTGGTCGAGTATCGCCTGGCGCAGGGTCAGGCGATTGAACGGCTTGCCGAAGTCGTAGCTGGCCCCCTGGTAGTCGATCGTGGTGGTTCCCAACACTTCCTGGGCGGCCGTGCGCAGCATCGCTTCGGTCATGTCCAAAAGGTCGTTGTAATCCGCGTAGGCCCAGTAGAACTCGACCATGGTGAACTCGGGGTTGTGCCGAGTGGACAGCCCTTCGTTGCGGAAATTGCGGTTGATTTCAAAGACCTTCTCGAAACCACCGACCACCAGACGCTTGAGGTACAGCTCCGGCGCAATGCGCAGATACATGTCGATATCCAGCGCATTATGGTGGGTGATAAACGGCCGGGCGGCCGCCCCGCCGGGGATCGGCTGGAGCATCGGCGTTTCGACTTCCATGAAGCCGCGCGCTTCGAAGAAACGGCGCATGGAGCTGATCACCGCCGCGCGGGTCTCGAACACCTTGCGCGACTGGGGGTTCATGATCAGGTCGACGTAGCGCTGGCGGTAGCGAGCTTCCTGGTCGGTCAGGCCGTGAAACTTGTCGGGCAGCGGGCGCAGGCTCTTGGTCAGCAGTTGAGCCTCTTTCATCATCACGTACAAGTCGCCCTTGCCGGACTTGTGCACCGGGCCGTGGGCGGCGACGATATCGCCAATGTCCCAGCTCTTGATGTCGTCCAGCACGTCGGCAGGCAGGCCTTTCTTGTCGACGTACAGCTGGATCTGGCCCGCTACATCCTGAATCACGATAAAGGGCCCCCGCTGTCGCATGACGCGCCCCGCCACCGAGGCGTGATGATCCAGCGCCTCGAGCTCGGCTTTATCCTTTTCGCCCAGCGCATTGTGCAGCTCGACGGTCAGGCTATCGCGGCGAAAGTCATTGGGAAACGCACTCTTGCCCTGCGCGGCCGCGCTGTCGCGACGCGCAGCAAGCTTGGCACGCCGCTCGGCGATCAGGTGGTTTTCGTTGTCTGCGGAAGACGCGTCTTGATTAGCCATCGGGCACCCTGTAAATGATCAAACCCTGAAAAGATTACAAACCTTGCTTGAGACTGGCGACGATAAACTGGTCCAGATCGCCATCGAGCACTTTTTCGCAGTTGCTCGACTGGACGTTGGTACGTAAGTCCTTGATGCGCTGGTCGTCGAGCACGTACGAACGGATCTGGCTGCCCCAGCCGATATCGGACTTGGCGTCTTCCGCCTGCTGCTTGGCCTCGTTGCGCCGCTGCATCTCGTGTTCCCACAGCTTCGCCTTCAACTGTTTCATGGCGAAGTCGCGGTTGGCATGCTGGCTACGCTGGCTCTGGCACGCCACGACAATGCCGCTGGGCTCGTGGGTAATCCGCACCGCCGAATCGGTGGTGTTGACGTGCTGGCCGCCCGCGCCGCTGGAACGATAGGTATCCACGCGCAGGTCGGAAGGGTTGATGTCCACTTCGAAGCTATCGTCAATTTCCGGCGACAGAAAGACCGAGGCAAACGACGTATGCCGACGACCGCCGGAGTCAAACGGGCTCTTGCGCACCAGCCGGTGAACGCCGGTTTCGGTACGCAGCCAGCCGAAGGCGTAATCGCCCTGGATATGCAGCGAGGCCGATTTTATCCCCGCCACGTCACCGGCGGAAATTTCGATGATATCCGCCTTGAAACCGTGGCTTTCGGCCCAGCGCAGGTACATGCGCAGCAGGATATTGGCCCAGTCCTGCGCTTCCGTGCCGCCCGACCCTGACTGGATATCCAGATAGGCGTTGTTCTGATCCATCTCGCCGGAGAACATGCGCCGAAACTCGAGCTTCTCGAGATTGGCCTGCAGGTTATCCAGCTCCTTGCGGACTTCGTCGACAGTCCCTTCGTCGTCTTCCATTTCGGCAAGCTCGAGCAGATCCTGGCTGTCGCCCAGCCCCTGTTCAAGGTCGTCAATGGTGGCCACGATCGTCTCGAGGGAGGCTCGCTCTTTACCAAGCTTCTGCGCGTAGTCCGGATCACTCCAGACGTTGGGGTCTTCCAGCTCGCGGGTGACCTCTTCTAGCCGATCCTGCTTCTCGGCATAGTCAAAGATACCCCCTAAGAACCTCTGTCCGTTCAGACAGGTCCTTGATCTGGAGGTGAATCGGGTTAGTTTCCAACATGGAGTGCCCTGGCCTTCATCAGTAAAAAAGTTCAGTGAAACGCGCTTCGAGAGAAACACGCGCCGCTGGGGTGATAAGCGATCAATCAGCGCTTAGCGTCCCAGCGGCGAAAATCTGTGACGCGTATTGTAACGAAAGCCCGCGCCTACCGCATCCATCTCACCGACTTTAGCACTGTCGCAAAAAACCCGGCCGAAGCCGGGTTTGGGTCGATGTAGCCTGACGCTAACGTCTCAGAAGCGGTAGGTCAGTTGGGCACCGAAGCCGTGGGCTTCGTTTTTGTAGTCGGCCGAATAAGTTGCGCCGCCGGCGCCATTCAACAGGTCGTTGCGGTCTTGTTCAACAAAGGTGCCACGCTCGCTCAGGTAGGAGTAAGCCACATCGATGGTAACGTCATCGGTCGGCGTCCAGCCTGCACCTAGCGAGAATATACGCCGGTCGTCGGACGGAATGCGCACGCTACGGTCGTCGTCGTTGGTCGGCGTAAAGTCGAGCGATACCCCGGCGCGTAGCGCCAGCGTTGGCGTCAGCTGGTACTCGCCGCCAGTGGCAAAGGCCCAGGCGTTGGAATAGTTTTGCTGCTCATTGGTGATCGGTCCGCCTTGATCATCCACGACGCGGATTTCCTCGAACTGGCTCCAACGCACCCAGGAGGCGCCGAACATCAGTTTCAAGCGATCGCTCATCTGCTGTGTCAACGAGAAGTTGACCGTCTCAGGCGTCGTCAGGTCCAGGTTGGCAGCGCTGGAGCGAACCACGGTCCCTGTGGGGCCGGTGGCGCTGAAATCGCCTTCCAGCTCATAATCCACTTTCGAGCGATAGGTCAGGCCCAAGGTGGTTTCAGGCACCGGCTGATAGATCACCCCGAGGTTATAGCCCCAGGCTTCATCATCACCGTCCACACGGGAGTCAATGTCGGCACTCGGATTGTACGTCGCCTCGCTGGGTACCTGGCGACGTAGTTCACCTTCTACCTGGTTGTAGGTGATACCCGCCCCGACGGACCACTGGTCGTTGAACCGGTACGATACCGTTGGCTGGGCACTCGCCACCGTTACCTCGGTAAAGTTGCCGAAGTAGCGGCCCTGGAAGTCGTCCTCGTAATCGGTCTTGGAGCCGAAGGGCGCGTATACCCCAAACCCGAAGGCCAGCTTGTCGTTGACCGGGTGAGCATAAAACGCATAGGGAATCAGGGTGCCAGGCACCATGTCACCCTCATTGCCGCCGGGTACCGCGCCTACCGGCACCTGTGAACCAGTCGGTGCCCCGCCCTGAGCGACGCCTGCATCTAGCGTGCGGCTGGCCTGCACATTAGAAAGCTCACTATTGACGTTCAGATATGTCCCACCGGCGGAAATCTGCGCGCGATCCAGGAACGACATGCCGGCGGGGTTACCGTACACGATGGTCGCGTCTTCCACATTCGAGCTGCGCCCCGCGTGACCATAGCCCTGGCCACTGACACTCTGCTCGTTGATTTGATACCCACCTGCCTGGGCTTGGCTGGCGAAAGCGGCGGCGGCAACGGCGGCTGCCAGGGCGAGCTTGTTGAATTTATTGTGCATAGTGGGCCTCTCTTCCCGATGATCCGACGAGATGGCGTTCATCCGTCATGCTTTTTTTGTACACACCAGTTTTGGCCCAAAACACCGATTCGTTCAAGGGCAAACGAGCGTTTTATTTTGTTTTTGCCTTATACATTAGTCGCACGACCGTTTTAAATCATTGTTTTATGTTTCCAGGAGGCTTTTTGTCGCCATCGCTTGACCTTTGTGTAACCCATAGGTTCTAGACTTACTTTATCTTTGAAACATGCCTGGGGAGTTCCATGAAAGTCAGCGAGCTGGCCAAACGAGGCGGCGTGACCCCCGAAACGGTGCGCCATTACACCCGGGAGCAGCTGCTCGCTCCCTCACGCCATCCTGAAAACGGCTACCAGCTGTACTCCGCCACCGACCTAGAACGGCTGCATTTCATTCAGCGGGCGCGCAAGCTGGGCTTCAGCGTCGCCGAGATTCGCGACATCCTCGCCCATGCCGACCAGGGAGACTCGCCCTGCCCGCTGGTTCGTGACCTGCTGGCCAACCGGCTGCCGCAAATCCGCGCCCAGATCCAGGAACTCGAGGCGCTAGCCCAACGGATGGAGCAGGCGCTTGAGAGCTGGCAGCACATGCCCGATGGCACCCCGGACGGGCACAGCCTTTGCCGTCTGATCGAGAGCTTCCCCGAGAAACAGGAGACCCCATGAACCAACACACCCTGACGCGCACGGTTCCCGGCATGAACTGCCAGGGCTGTGTAAAGCGCATGCGCGAGGCCATTCAACAGCAGGATCACGACGCCGACGTCGTCGGGTCGCCGGGGGAAAAGCGCCTGGATGTTACCACGACGCTCGACGACGCCACCCTTGACCAGACCCTTGAGCGGGCAGGCTACCCGCCCGGCGAGCAGTCCAGCGGTGTCCCGCCAAGTGCCGAGCAGCCCGACGACGCCGGCGATAAGCCTACGCAAAGCGACCGTTCTCAAGGCTCGGGGCATCGCCAGCAAACTCGACTGGCGATCAGCGGCATGACCTGCGCGAGCTGCGTGAAGAGCGTTCAAAAGGCACTGGAGCGCACGCCGGGGGTCGAAACCGCCAGCGTCAATTTCGGGACGCATACCGCGCAAGTGGTGGGTGATGCGAACGAGCAAGCCCTGATCGATGCCGTCAAGTCGGTGGGGTACGGCGCCGAACCGATCGTCGATATGCGCGAGGCGGAGGCAACTCGCGCCGATCAGGAAGCCCGCGACTACAAGCGGCGCCTGAAAGGCAGCGCCTGGTCGCTGGCCCTGGCCGTTCCGCTGATGCTCAGCATGTTCGTCTATCACCCTCACCCGGAGGGCGTCGGCCGCGTCTTCTGGCTGGTCATCGGGCTTTTGACCCTGGGCATTCTGGCCTTTCCCGGCCGCCACTTTTTTGTCAACGCGTGGAAAAACCTCAAGCACCATCAAGCTAACATGGACACCCTGGTGGCCATGGGCACCGGCACCGCCTGGCTTTACTCGATGATGGTCGTGGTTTTTGCCCCCTGGTTACCCGAGGTGGCGCACGGCATTTATTTTGAAGCCTCGGCCATGGTGATCGGCCTGATCCTGCTGGGTAACGCCATGGAGCTGCGCGCGCGCGGGCGCACCAGCGATGCGCTGAAACGCCTGCTTGACCTGCAAAGCCGCACCGCCCGGGTGATCCGCGACGGCGAAGAACGTGAGGTGGAGATCGACGCCGTGCGCGAAGGCGATCATATTCGCGTGCGCCCCGGCGAGCGGCTACCGGTAGATGGCGAGGTCATCGAAGGCGCCAGTTACATTGACGAATCCATGCTGACCGGCGAACCCGACCCCATCAAGAAGGGCCAGGGCGATGACGTCAGCGCGGGCACGGTCAACGGCAAAGGCGGACTGGTGTACCAAGCGACCCGCGTAGGGGCGAACACCCGCCTGGGGCAGATCACCGAACAGGTGGCCAGCGCGCAGAACTCGCGCCCGCCGATCGGCGAGCTGGCCGACAAGGTGTCGAGCATTTTCGTCCCCTCGGTGATGATCATCGCCGTGCTCACGGCCCTGGTTTGGTTCAATGTCGGCGCCGAGCCGCGGGTCATTCACATGCTGGTGACCGCCACCACGGTACTGATTATCGCCTGCCCCTGCGCACTGGGCCTGGCGACGCCGATTTCCACCATGATCGGCGTGGGCAAGGCCGCCGAGCACGGCGTGCTGGTCAGAAACGGCGAGGCACTGCAGACCGCCAGCAAGTTGACCACGCTGGTGGTCGACAAGACCGGCACACTGACCGAAGGCAAGCCCCGGGTGACCGAGGCCGAGGTGCTGAGCGACGATACGTCCACGGCACTGGGTTATATCGCGGCGCTGGAGCGCGGCTCGGAGCACCCGCTTGCCGCGGCGCTGATGGCCTATGCCGACGAGTATGACGCAGCGCCTGGCGAGATCCGTGATTTCGATAGCGTCACCGGCGGCGGGGTCAAAGCGCAAACCCGCGACGGCCAGTCGCTGCTGCTGGGCAACGCGCGCCTGATGGAAGACGCCGGGGTCGACCTTTCCGCGCGTCAGGAAAAGGCCCGCGAACTGGAAGAGAAAGCCCGCACGCTGGTGTACTTTGCCCTGGACGGGCAATTGACGGCGCTGTTTGGTATCAGCGATCCGCTGCGTGACGACGCCGTTGCCGCCGTCAAGCGGCTGCAGGATGACGGTTTGAACGTGGTCATGCTGACCGGCGACAACCCCCACACCGCCGCCGCCATTGCCCGCCAGGTCGGCATTGACGACTATCGCGCCGGGTTGCTGCCCGAGGACAAGCACGCCGACATCGAGCGGCGCCAAAAAGCAGGCGAAGTGGTCGGCATGGTCGGCGACGGCATTAACGACGCTCCGGCACTGGCCCGCGCCCACGTCGGCTTCGCGATTGGTCAGGGCACCGACGTGGCGATCGAAAGCGCTGGCATGACGCTGATGCGGGGCTCGCTGCACGGCGTCGCCGATGCCATCGAAATCAGCCGCGCCACCCTGCGCAACATCAAGCAGAACCTGGTCGGCGCCTTTGGCTACAACGTGCTGTGCATCCCCATCGCCGCCGGGGTGCTCTACCCGCTGACCGGCACGCTGCTCTCGCCGATGATTGCAGGGGCGGCAATGTCGCTTTCCTCGATCACCGTGGTCAGCAACGCCAATCGCCTGCGCCTGTGGAAAACCAGCGCCGCCCCCGCCAAAGGAGGAACCTCATGAGCTTAGTGGTCAATCTCGCCGGCCTCGGCCTGATCGCCGCCATCGTGTGGTGGTTCTGGCTGGCTTAGCCAGTACCTAACTGACGCCGATATAGCGCCCCGGCTTGTGATTCAGGGCGATGATCAGGTTGAGCGTCAGCGCCCCCAGTACCGAGTAGGCCACGCGGTCCAGCGGCAACTGGGTGAGCGCTACCAGCAGGATCACCCCGTCGATGCCCAGTTGCACGTAGCCTGCACGCAGGCCGTGTTTTTCCTGGAGGTAAAGCGCCAGGATATTGATGCCGCCGAGGCTGGTGCGGTGGCGAAACAGCATCAGCATGCCGATGCCGATCAGCGCACCGCCCATCAGCGCGGCGTACAGCGAGGGCACGGCGGCAAACGCGACCCACCCCTGGGTCAGCTCTGAAAACAGCGACACCAGGCCGATCGCCAAGAAGGTGCGCAGCGTAAAGCTCAACCCCATGCGCTTGATCGCCAGGTAGTAAAACGGCAGGTTGATGGCAAAAAACCACACCCCGAAGCCCCAGCCTGTCAGGTAGTTGAACAGCAGCGCCATGCCGGCGGTACTGCCGGTCAGCAGCACGGCATGGGTGTAAAAGGTCACCCCGAGCGCGACAAACAGCGTGCCCAACAGCATCGCCATGACATCCTCATAGGGTTTATGAGGATCGGCAGGCAGGTCTTCCATGCGCATAGTGGCGTCCTTTTTTCATGATCCAAGCGGCCGTCAACGCAGCCAAGGGCGCGAGGATAGCCGAGCGGGTCAAACGGGGCTAGCGTGCTCCACCATCAGCTGCAGCGTTTCGCGCCCCCGCCAGCGATTGCGGTTTAGCTTGTAGGCGCAGTGCAGCGTATCGCCGACATCAAACGCCGGCAGCTCGCCGGGGGTCAGCGCGCGAAACCAGATGGCCTTGCAGGTCACCGCGCCCATGGAAAGCTCCATCATCAAATGCGCCCCTTCGGCGCCCACCGGACGCAGCGCCTCGACGATAAAACGGCCTTCGAACAGCGGCGGGTCGAATTCACGGCCATAGGGCCCCAGCGCTTCGATATCGCCAAGGGTTGAAAGCGACAGCTGTGCCGTGGAAAGCTCACCGTCGGTCCACAGGCGCGGATAAAGCACCCGCCCTTCCAACTGCTCGCCCACCGCCTGCAGGAAAGCCGCCTTGAAGGCGTCAAGCTGCTCCCGTGGCACGCCCACGCCGGCGGCGCCACTGTGGCCACCAAAGCGGGGCAGCGCTTCAGGGGCAAGCTCGTAGGTGCGCTGCAGGGCGTCGCGCAGATGCAGACCGTCCACCGAGCGCCCGGAGCCGGTGAGCATATTGGGGGCGGCCGCCCGGGTCAGCACCAGCGCCGGGCGGCCGTAGGCCTGCACCAGCCGTGAGGCGACGATGCCCTGCACCCCGGGGTGACCGTCTTCCAGCAGCACCACCACTGCCGGCTCGTCGGCGTCAAGTGCGCTGACGGCGAGGCGCCGCGCCTCTTCGGCCATGTCCGTCTCGATGGCTTTGCGGGACTGGTTATCCTGGTCGAGCACGTCGAGCTGGCGGCTGGCGACGCCGTCGCTCTCGGCGAGCATGAAGTGCAGCGCCGCATAAGGATCATCCAGCCGCGAGCGGGCGTTAATTCGCGGCCCCATCTGAAAGGCCAGGGTTTCGGCGTTGAACGGCACGCTGTCGGCGCCCAGGCGCTCGGCCATGACGCGCCAGCAGGCAGCGTCCATCCGGTTGATCAGCGTCAGGCCGTGATTGACCACGGCACGGTTGGCGGGGCTGCCGCCCAGCGATACACAGTCCGCGACCGTGCCCAGCGCCACGTAGGAAAGCCAGGGCGACAGCTTGGGTGTGGTCTCGGAAAGCACGCCCCACTCGATAAGTACGCCGCGGGCGAGTGACATCGTAAGCCACGCCACCATGCACCCGGCAATGGTGTTGTCCGGGTAGTCGCAGTCGTCCCGCGTCGGGTTGACGCAGGCGTAGGCGGAAGGCGGCGGTCCTTCGAGCGGCAGCGCGTGGTGATCGCTGACCACTACGTCGATGCCGGCGGCTTTCAGACGGGCAATACGCGGCTCGTCCGAGCTTCCGCAGTCGGCGGTGATCACCAGGGTCGGCAGCGGCTCGAGCGCCAGCGTGCGCTCGACCAGCGGCAGGCTGATCCCGTAGCCGTCGTGAATACGGTGGCCGATCAAGCTGTGCAGTTTGTGTTCAGGTACGCCAAACAGCTCGACCAGGGTCCGGCGGATCACCACGTGGGAGGTGATGCCGTCCACATCGTAGTCGGTGAGAATCCCGATCGGTTCACCTTCGGCCACCGCCTGGGCAATCCGCTCGGCGGCGCGCCGGCCGTCGGCCAGCTTTTGCGGATGCGCCAGATAGCGCAGGCTGGGCGACACCAGCGGGGCCAATTCGCCCTGATAGCCCGGCAGCCGTGACGCCAGCAGGCGCGCCTGCAGCTCGTTCAGGCCTTCCGCCTGGGCGCGCGCATAGACGGCCTCGTCCAGCGGACGAGGCTCAAGGCGGGGACGGCTGGCGAGCTGGCGCCGCTCACCGCGCTGGGCGTGAGGCGACGCGTCGGTCACATCGACCATACGTCCTAGCGCCGGTTGTCAGCGACGAACTGCTGAACCGCGGCGAGCTCGGCGGGCAACACCGTATAGCGCTCTTCGCGCTCCAGCAGGTCGTCCATGTGGGTGGGCAACGGCACCCCCTGGAAGCCGGCTTTCACCACGGCGTCGGCAAACTTGGCCGGATGCGCGGTGGCCAGGGTGATCACCGGGGTGGTCTTGTCGGCGCGCGCACGCTCGGCCGCCCGGTAGCCGGTGGCCGTATGCGGATCGAGAAGCTCGCCGGTGCGGTGATGCGCCTCGCGGATGACTTCCAGGATCGTCGCGTCGTCGACGCTGTGGCTTGAGAACTTTTCGCGCAGCTTGGCAAGCGGCGCGTCGGCCAGCGCCGTCGGCTCCTGCTGAAAACGCTCGAGCAGTGCCGCGACGGCGGCGCCATCCTGGTCGTAGGCATCAAACAGCAGGCGCTCGAAGTTCGACGACACCACGATGTCCATGGACGGCGCCAGCGTGGCGGCCAGCTCCTTCTTGGAGAAGTCATTGGCGGCCAGGGTGCGGTGCAGAATGTCGTTGGCGTTGGTGGCAATGATGAACTGCTTCACCGGCAAGCCCATCTTGTAGGCCATGTAGCCGGCGAATACGTTGCCGAAGTTGGCCGATGGCACACAGAAGCTGACTTCGCGCTGCGGCGCGCCCAGCGCCACGCCCGCGGCCACGTAATACACGATCTGAGCCATGATGCGCGCCCAGTTGATCGAGTTGACCGCCACCAGGCGTGTACCTTTCAGAAAGTCCTGATTGGCAAAACTGGCCTTGACCATCGCCTGGGCGTCGTCGAAGTTGCCTTCGATGGCGATATTGAAGACGTTGTTGGCCAGCACCGAGGTCATCTGACGGCGCTGAACTTCCGAGACGCGGTTGTGCGGGTGCAGGATAAAGATATCCAGGTTGTCGCAGTGACGGCAGCCCTCGATCGCCGCCGAACCGGTATCCCCGGAGGTGGCGCCCATGATCACGGCGCGTTCGCCGCGCTTCTGAAGGAAGTGGTCGAGCAGGCGGCCCAGCAGCTGCAGGGCGACGTCCTTGAACGCCAGGGTCGGGCCGTGGAACTGTTCGAGCAGGAAGTGGCTGGCATCCAGCTGCTTGAGCGGCAGCACCGCGTCGTGATTGAACGTCGCGTAGGCGTCCGTCACGATCTGGCGGAAGGTGTCATCGTCGATCTCACCGTTGACGAACGGCTTCATCACCCGAAAGGCAATCTCCGCGTAGGAGAGCCCGGCCATGTCGGCCAGGTCTTCTTTCGATAGCGACGGCAGCGTTTCCGGCACGTAAAGCCCGCCGTCGCTGGCCATGCCGGTCAACACCACCTCTTCAAAGGAGAGCGCGGGCGCTTGCCCACGCGTGCTGATATAGCGCATGCGGTTGATTACTCCCCTTCGTCCAGGCTTTCCACACGAATGCGGGTCACCGGGCCGGCGATATCCGCCATGGCTTCGATTTCGCGGATCGCTTCGTTCATCTGCTTCTCCTTGGTGCGGTGGGTCAGCAGAATGATCGGCACCAGCTCGCCTTCGGTCGCCTCTTTCTGGATCAGCGCCTCGATCGACATGCCCTGCTCGGCAAGGATGGTCGCCACGCGGGCCAGCACGCCCGGGCGATCCACCGCCAGCAGGCGCAGGTAATACGCCGTGGTAATGTCTTCCATGGGCATGATCGGCAGTTGGCTGACGTCTTCGTCGATACCGCTGAAGGCCAGGTAAGGCACCCGATAGTGGTGATCGGTGGCGATATCCCGCGCCACATCGAGGATATCCGCCACCACCGCAGAGGCGGTCGGCTCAGCGCCGGCGCCAGCGCCGTAGTAGAGCGTCGGGCCGACGGCATCGCCCATCACGGCGATGGCATTCTTGACGCCGTGGACGTTGGCCAGCAGGCGCTCCTTGGGAATCAGCGTCGGGTGGACCCGCAGCTCCAGGCCATTTTCGGTGCGCTTGGAAATCCCCAGGTGCTTGATGACATAGCCCAGGTTATCCGCCTGTTCGACGTCTTCGGCGGTAATCCGCGAGATGCCTTCGGTGAAGGCCTTCTCGAACTGCAGCGGGACGCCATAGGCGATCGAGGCAAGGATCGTCAGCTTGTGCGCGGCGTCGATGCCTTCCACGTCAAAGGTCGGATCGGATTCGGCATAGCCCAGTGCCTGGGCTTCGGCGAGCACGTCTTCGAAGGCGCGGCCTTCGTCGCGCATGTGGGTCAGGATGTAGTTGCCGGTGCCGTTGATGATGCCCGCGACCCATTCGATACGGTTGGCCCCAAGGCCCTCGCGCAGCGACTTGATCACCGGAATCCCTCCAGCTACGGCGGCTTCGAACGCCACGATCACGCCTTTCTCGTGCGCGGCCTTGAAGATTTCGTTGCCGTGCACCGCAATCAGCGCCTTGTTGGCGGTGACCACGTGCTTGCCGTTGGCAATCGCCGTGAGCACCAGCTCGCGGGCCGTGTCGTAGCCGCCCACCAGCTCGACCAGCACGTCGACATTGGGGTTGGTGGCCACCTCGAATACATCCGTGGTGGCGTTGATACCGGTAATGTCGCAATCGGGGTGAATACTGCGGTGGGCCACCTGCTCAATCACAATCGGACGACCTGCACGGCGTGCAATATCCTCTGCGTTGCGCGTCAGCACGTTGAACGTACCGCCACCGACGGTACCCAGCCCACAAATGCCTACTCTTACCGGTTTCAAAATACTTCCCCTTTCATGTTGTGCACCCGTCGGTGCAGTGTCTCAGCGTGATGTTATTGGATCAATCGGCGTCATCAAGTTCCAGCATGTCCATCATACGGTCCGGCGGTACAAACCCCGGCACCATCTGCCCGTCGGGCAGGATAATCGCCGGAGTGCCCTGGACGCCAAGCTGGCGGCCCAGTTCATACTGCTCGGCGACCGGGTTGTCGCAGCTGGCGGTCGTGGACAGTGTTTCTCCCTGCTTGGCCCGTGACATGGCCTCGCTGGGGTTATCCGCACACCAGACCCGCTCCAGCGTCTTGGCGGCATTGCCGTTCATGCCGCTGCGCGGAAACGCCAGATAGTGTACCGCAATGCCCCGCTCGTTGAGCTCGGGCACGGTGTCATGCAGCCGCACGCAGTAAGGGCAGGTTGGATCGGTAAATACCACGATCGTCGCTTTGGGCGTGTCTTCCCCGCGAAATACCACCCGTTCGCTTTCCGGGATCGCCGCGATGGCCTCTGCGCGCGCCTGGTTCCGCGACTGCTCGGTCAGGTTGACCAGCCCACTATCGGCGTTTTCGTACAGGTCGCCAACCAGAAAATGGCTGCCGTCGGCATTTGAGTAAAACGTTTCGCCGTTTTCCAGGCGAACATGATAAATGCCTTCCATCGGCGTTTCACGCACCTCGTCAACCGGCATTGCCTGACCATTGACGCTCAGCGAGTCACGAAGCTCATCGGGCACGCTATTCGCCTGCGCTACCATGGGTATCAACGCACTGGCCAGCAGCCAGCCCATGAGTCTACGCGGCCTGCCCGGTAACGTCGTGTGTTCTAAACCTCGGCGCATCATGCATTCAACCTCTTGGGTGATGTTCGGCATGTAGGCTTTCCAGGCGGGCCTGGGCCACATGCGTGTAAATTTGCGTGGTGGATAGGTCGCTATGGCCCAGCAACAGCTGTACGACCCGTAAATTCGCCCCATGATTCAATAAATGCGTGGCAAATGCGTGACGTAGCGTGTGCGGCGACAGCGGCCGCGAGATCCCCGCCGTGATGGCATGCGCCTTGATACGGTGCCAGAAGGTCTGCCGCGTCATTGCTTTATCGCCCCGTCCTGGAAACAGGGCCGGGCGCGTAGGATCCTGCATAAGCTGGGGGCGCGCCGTTTTCATGTAGTGAGCCAGCCAATCGGCCGCCTCCTCGCCCATGGGCACCAGACGATCCTTGTCGCCTTTCCCGCGCACCCGGACCACGCCCTGACGCAGGTTCACCGCATCGCCGGAGAGCCCCACCAACTCGGACACCCGCAACCCGCAGGCGTAGAGCAGCTCCAGCATGGTGCGGTCGCGCACCCCAAGCGGGGTATCCAGCGCCGGGGCCTGCAGCAACCGCTCTACCTCATCCTCCTCGAGGGTGTTCGGCAAGCCGGGCTGCACGCGCGGCAGACGCACATCGGCGAGCGGATCACTGGCAACATGCCCCTGTATTCGCGCCCAGCGGTAAAAGCTGCGCAGACTCGACAGCACCCGTGCATTGCTGCGCACCTGATAACCCGCTTCGCGACGGCTGGTAAACCAGGCATCCAGTCGCCCCGATGAAGGCGACAGCAGTGATTCGTCGTGCGCTTGCAGGTGTTGCTGCCAAGCGACCAGATCGCGCCGGTAAGCCGCTAGCGTATGCTCACTGGCCCCGCGCTCCAGCCACAAGGCATCCAAAAAAGCATCAATGACACGCATACGCAAGCCGCCCGTTAGGATTATTCATCTCGTAGATAAACAAAACCCCGCCCCGCTGAGCGGTGACGGGGTTTTGCTACCCAGGCGTAAACGCCTGTGGAAAAGACGTGTCTTAGGACAGCTTTTCCTTGATACGTGCGGACTTGCCGCTGCGCTCGCGCAGGTAGTACAGCTTGGCCTGGCGCACGTCACCACGACGCTTGACTTCGATCGAGTCAACCAGCGGGCTGTAGGTCTGGAACGTACGCTCGACGCCGACACCGTGGGAAATCTTACGCACGGTGAAAGCGGAGTTCAGACCGCGGTTACGCTTGCCGATCACCACACCTTCAAATGCCTGCAGACGCTCACGGTTGCCTTCTTTCACTTTGACCTGAACGACGATGGTGTCGCCCGGTGCAAAGTTCGGCACCTCTTTGGACATTTGCTCGGTCTCGAGCGCCTGGATCACTTTGTTTTTACTGCTCATCGTCTTGCTCCTGAATAACGTGGTGGCTAAACCGCTCAGTCATGGAAGGCGGTCGCCGTGATCCCGGCGCTCAACACGAGCGGCGCGGGAGTCGTTATGGGTGACACAGGTGCGCAGGCTAGTCGCCTTTGTCGCCCTGCACCGCCGCCCCGGCCTGCCGATTGGTCAGGGCGTATTCCTCGATAAACTCGTTCAGCAGCCGTTGCTGCCCGGCTTCTAGCGTGCGTCCTTCCAACAGGTCGGGACGCCGTTGCCACGTTCGGCCCAATGATTGCTTCAACCGCCAGCGCTCGATGGCGGCATGGTTGCCGCTCAGCAGCACCTCCGGCACCTGACGCCCGTCAATCATTTCGGGACGGGTGTAGTGCGGGCAGTCCAGCAACCCATCGTTAAACGAGTCTTCGATGGCGGAGTCCTGATGCCCCAGCACACCGGGAACCAGCCTTGCCGCCGCATCGATCAACACCATGGCCGGCAGCTCACCGCCGCTTAGCACATAGTCGCCAATCGACCATTCTTCATCGATGTCACTTTCCACTACTCGCTCATCAATGCCTTCATAGCGCCCGGCCACAACGACCAGAGGGCCTTTGGAGGCCAGCGTCCGGACGCCCTGCTGATCCAGCTTGCGCCCCTGGGGCGACAGATAGATCACGGTAGGCACCTGGCCGGTCGCGTGATGCGCCTCGCGGCGGGCATCATGAATCGCGGCGCGTAGCGTGTCGACTTTCATCAACATGCCGGGGCCTCCGCCATAAGGGCGGTCATCAACGCTGCGATGGCGGTCGGTGGCGTAATCCCGCGGATTCCAGAACGCCAGTGCAATGCGCTGCTTTTCGATGGCTCGACCCACAACCCCTTGCTGAGTCAGGGCATCGAACATCTCGGGAAACAGCGATACCACACCGATCCACATCGCGGGGTGGGCGCCTTCGCTTCCGCTCTCCGGCACGTCTTCACCGTTCAAAATTCAGGATCCCAGTCAACGACCATGCGGCCATCTTCGAGGCTGACTTCGACAATGACGTCGTCCGGCAGAAACGGCAGCAGTCGCTCGCGCTTGTCGATCGACTCGACATCGCCGCGCACCACCATGACATCGTTGGCGCCGGTTTCGAACAGATAACTGACCTGTCCCAACCGCTCGCCGGCCTGAGTGAAAACCGCCAGGCCTTCAAGCTCATGCCAATAGTATTCGTCGTCGGAAAGCTCCGGCAGGGCGGCTTTGGGCATCAGGATATCCGCCTGGGCCAACGCTTCGGCCGCGTCACGGTCGTCAACGCCTTTCAGCTGCACCACAAGGCCTTTACCTTGCCGACGGCCCTGAACAATGGCTATTTGCGTCAGGCTTTCGCCTTGGCGCACCCACCACTCGGGGTATTCCAGAATGCTGTCCATGGGACTGGTATAGGAATATACCTTCAGCCAGCCTTTCACCCCGTGAGGGCTTGTCAGCTTGCCTAGCACCACATGTGTGTCGTCAGTTTGGCTTGTTTCAAAACGCGTCATCGACGACCCCAACGTACAACAGCACTTGCTTCATCGCGAACGGGCTCAGGCCTGTTTACGCGCTTCTTTTACCAGCTCAGCAACGCGACCCGACAGCTGGGCACCCTGGCTCTGCCAGTGTACGACGCGATCCAGATCAACGCGCAGACGCTCTTCCTGACCACGGGCGACCGGGTTGAAGAAACCGATACGCTCAATGAAACGGCCGTCGCGGGCATTGCGCGAGTCGGTCACGGTCAGGTGGTAAAAGGGACGCTTCTTGGCGCCACCACGTGCCAAACGAATGGTAACCATACGATAACTATCCTTCGGTTGAGGTTACGAGAGCGGGGTTAGCGATTTCGCTACCGGAGACACTCTTCATACTTTATTAAGGTCTCCATGGCAGGTATTTGACGCTTCATAGCCAACACCCACGCACGAAGAGGCCGCATTCTACGCAAATGCGCGCGGCTTGGAAAGCCTGGCCGCCAGAAAACTGTCAGGCCGTCAAGCTCGCCAAGTGCCGTTCAACGCCAGGGCATGCCGCCGGGGCCCCCCATACCGCCTGGGCCACCCGGGCCGCCGGGACCACCGCCGCCGCCGCCCATCATGCCGGACATGCCGCGCATCATTTTTTGCATGCCGCCTTTCTTGCCAGCTTTCTTCATCATTTTCTGCATCTGCTTGTGCTGCTTGAGCAGACGGTTAAGGTCTGGCACCTGGAGGCCTGCCCCTGCGGCAATGCGGCGCTTGCGCGAGCCGTTGATGATCTCCGGCTTGTGGCGTTCCTTGGGGGTCATGGAGTTGATCAGCGCCTCGAGCTTGCCGAGCTCTTTCTCGGGCCCCGGCCCCTGGGCCATGTCGGCCATCTGTCCCATGCCCGGCAGCTTGCCGAGCAAGCCGCCCATGCCGCCCATTTTCTTGAGCTGCTGGAGCTGCTCGCGGAAGTCTTCCAGATCAAAGCCATCGCCTTTCTTGACCTTCTTGGCCAGTTGGTCGGCCTTGGACTTGTCGACCGTGCGCTCGGCTTCCTCGATCAGCGAGAGCATGTCGCCCATGCCCAGAATCCGCGAGGCAACCCGGTCCGGATGGAAGGGCTCCAGGGCGTCCACCTTTTCACCCACACCCATGAACTTGATCGGCTTGCCGGTAATGTGACGCACGGAAAGCGCGGCGCCACCCCGGGCATCACCGTCGGCCTTGGTCAGGATAACGCCGGTCAGCGGTAGCGCATCGTGGAAGGCCTTGGCCGTATTGACGGCATCCTGGCCGGTCATGGCGTCGACGACAAACAGGGTTTCATCCGGCGTGACGGCTTTATGCAGCGCCTGGATTTCCGCCATCATCGCCTCGTCGATCGCCAGGCGGCCGGCGGTATCGATCAGTACGACGTCGTGGAACTGGATCCTGGCGTGCTTGATCGCCGCTTCGGCGATCGCCACCGGGGCCTGGTCGGAGCGCGAGGGGAAGAAATCCACCTCGACTTCTTTAGCCAGGGTCTCCAACTGGTCGATCGCCGCCGGGCGGTAAACGTCGGCGGAGACGACAAGCACCTTTTTCTTTTCGCGCTCGCGCAGGTAGCGGGCCAGCTTGGCCACCGAGGTGGTTTTACCCGCGCCCTGCAAACCCGCCATCAATACCACGGCCGGCGAGCTCTTCAGCGTCAGGCCTTCGTTGGCCTCGCCCATGGTCGCTTCCAGCTCTTGCTGGACGATCTTGATGAACTGTTGCCCGGGCGAGAGGCTCTTCGACACCTCCTGCCCCACGGCACGCTCGCGCACCCGTTCGACAAAGTCCTTGACCACCGGCAGCGCCACGTCAGCCTCGAGCAGCGCGCGGCGGACTTCGCGCAGGGTATCTTTAACGTTGTCTTCGGTCAGGCGTGCCTGACCCTTGATCGATTTTAACGTCTGGGAAAGACGCTCACTGAGATTCGAAAACATGGGGCCTCTCTGCCTCCGTCGCTGTCGCCGGGCGTGACCGCCGCTGGACTAATGTGAAAAAGATTATACGCGCTCGCCGCATGAGTCTCCATGGGGCAGGAGGTGTCGATGGCTGTGCGTCACTGTAAGGATTCGTTATAGTAGACGGATATCGGTTCGCCGTATTCAATGATCACGCTCATTGCCACTTTCATCATGACGCGCTGCAAGGCGCACGGATAGCATCATGCAGGCGCTCCCTTTCGCCACTATCGCCTTTGTATTGTATGTCGCCGCCGCCATCTGGCAGGGAATGACGCTGTTCCGGCGTGTCCCGCCCCGCCAGACCATGGTTCGCCTTGTCGCCGCCCTGGGGCTGCTGCTGCATATCCCGGTGGTCGTGCAGCTGGTTGGCCAGACCCCCGGCTTGCTCCCCGGCTTTGCCACCAGCGCCACGCTGCTCATGGCCGTTGCCGTCAATGTGGTGCTGGTCGCCAGCCTGTTCAAGCCGGTGCTGAATGCGGGCATTGCGCTCTTCCCGCTTGCCGGGATTGCCCTGCTGGCGGCCACCTGGCTACCCAGCCAGGGCGGCCACAGCGGGCTGACGCCGGGCATCCTGGTACACGCGGTCAGCTCGGCGCTGGCCTTCGCGGTACTCGCCATCGCCGCCGTCCAGGCGGTACTCGTCGGGCTACAGAACCAGGCGCTACGCCACCACCACATTCGCGGCATCGTTCAATCGCTTCCCCCGCTCACTACCATGGAGCGCGTGCTTTTCGAGCTCATCTGGGCCGGCATCGTGCTGCTGACCCTGTCGATCGTCAGCGGCCTGCTCTTTCTCGACAACTTCTTCGCCCAGCACCTGGCGCACAAAACCGTGCTGTCACTTTTCGCCTGGGTGATTTTCACCACGCTCCTGATTGGCCGCTACCGCTATGGCTGGCGCGGCATGCGCGCGGTACGCTGGACGCTCGGCGGCTGCACGCTTTTGACCCTGGCCTATTTTGGCAGCAAGTTCGTGCTTGAAGTGGTACTCAATCGCTAACCTGCAGGCAAGGCGGTGTATTGACACCCCTGTGACAACCTCTTACAAATCGAGCTGAACACGGCGTAAAGGAATTTCCGACTTGAGCGATGACTTCCCCCTGGGATTACTCTTTGGCCTGCTGGCCCTGCTAATTGCCCTCTCTGCCTTTTTCTCAAGTTCAGAAACCGGCATGATGTCGATCAACCGCTATCGGCTCAGCCACAGCGCCAGCAGCGGCGACCGCCGCGCCAAACGTGTCATGCGCCTGCTGGCACGCCCCGACCGCCTGATCGGCGTTATCCTGATCGGCAATAATTTCGTCAACAACCTTGCCGCGTCCATCGCTACCATCATTGCCATCCATTTTTTTGGCGATGTCTCGGGGCCGGCCATTTCCACCGCGCTGCTGACCATCACGATCCTGATTTTTTCCGAGGTGACGCCCAAGACCTACGCGGCGATCAAACCCGAGCGTATCGCCTACCCCAGCTCCTACGCTCTGGAACCGCTGCTCAAGCTGCTCTATCCGCTGGTGTGGCTGGTCAACGCCGTATCCAACACCCTGCTGCGCCTGATCGGCGTCAAGAGCGTCGAAAACGGCGGCGACAGCCTGACCCGTGACGAGCTGCGCACCGTGGTGCACGAAGCCGGCACGCTGATTCCCTACCGCCACCGGGCCATGCTGCTGTCGATCCTCGATCTCGAAAACGTCACCGTCAACGACATCATGGTGCCCCGCCACGAAGTGCTGGGTATCGACCTGGACGACTCGCTCGACGACATCCTGGCGCAGATCCGCACCAGCCAGCACACGCGATTGCCGGTCTACAAAGGCGACATCAATAACATCATCGGCATGCTTCACCTGCGCAATGCGGCGCGCTTTCTATCCCGCAGCGAAGTGACCAAGGCGTCGATCGTTCAGGAAGCACGGGAACCCTACTTTATTCCCGAGTCCACGCCGCTGCATACCCAGCTGCTCAACTTCCAGAAGCAGAAGCGTCGCATTGGCATCGTGGTGGACGAATACGGCGACGTTGAAGGACTAGTGACGCTGGAGGATATTCTCGAGGAGATTGTCGGGGAATTTACCACCGACGTGTCGGAAGACGACGAGATACACCAGCAGGCCGACGGCAGCCATGTCATCGAAGGCACGGCGACCATTCGCGACATCAACAAGATGCTGGGCTGGCAGCTGCCCACCGACGGACCCAAAACCCTGAACGGGTTGATCCTGGAGCACCTGGAAGGGTTTCCGGAAGGCCCCGCCTGCTTGCAGATCGGCAACACGCGGATGGAAATTCTGGATATCCGGGAAAACCTGATCACCTCAGCGCGCTGCTGGAAGGCCGCGCTCGCCGGGCTCAATCACTAAGATCCCGGTCGGCTTGCGCCTTGAGGTCGCGCACCTGCTGCTCAAGGTGGCGGCGCAGCGCCAGGTCGCCGATTGCCCGCGGGTCGACAGGGTCGCCGAAGTGAAGACTCACCGGCGCGCGGAAGCGCCTGGGCCATTTCTTCAGCGCCTTGCCGTCGTAGTGCGACGTCCAGGATCCCCACAGCCCCGCAAGCGCGGCAGGCACCACGGGGACACTATCGCGCATGAGGATCGCCTCGAGTCCGCGCCGAAAGGCATGGATCTCGCCGTCGGGCGTCAGCCGCCCTTCGGGAAACACCATCACCACCTCGCCATGCCGCAACGCCTGGCTGACGTCTTCCAGCGCGCGACGCAACGCACCTGGGCTGCGCCGTTCCGATTCGATGGGGATGGCCCCCACCAGCTGAAACCACCACTTGAGCCAGGGCGAGTCGAAAATCGGCTGATCCATGACAAAGCGCAACGGACGCGGACTGCCGCCGCCCAGCACCAGCGCATCCATGAAGCTGACATGGTTGCATACCACCAGCGCCGGCCCTTGCCTGGGAATATGGCAGCGCCCTCGAACGCGCAGGCGGTAGCAAAGCCGCATGATCAGGAAAATACCGCCGCGCAACAGATGGCGCACTGGCTTCACCACGCTCATTCCGCGTCTGGCCCTCGATGGCGCAGCCCCGCAAGAATGGTGCTCAACAGCTGGTCGAGCAGCTCGTCCACCTTGAGCTGATGCCCCTGCCAATAGCCCAGGCGCTCGTTCAGCCCCAGCTGGACCAGGCCGTGCACGCTTCCCCAGAGGGTGCGTCCCAGCCGCCGGGCTTCGGCATCATCCAACGCCGGCTGATAACGTTTGAGCGATGTTTCCACCTGGGTGAACAAGGCTTCGATCAATTGACTCTGGCGTTGGTCCAGCTCGCCTTCCTGGGCCAGCGGATGGTCGAACAGCAGTTGCCAGCGATAGCAGTCCTGCTCGGCGAAGCGCCAGTAGGCGTTGGCGAGCGCCCGCAGCCACGGCTCGGGTTCGTCGGACGCCAGGCTGGAAATGGTCAGCTGCAGGCGCGCCAGGGTCTCGACGTTGACGTGTTGCAACAGGATGTTGAAGCTGCCATAAAGCTTGAGCAGCGTACTGGGCGCGCAGCCGACGTCTCGGGCCAGAGCACGCAGCGAAAGGCCATGAATGGGCTGTTTGGAAAGCCATTCATCGCAAGCGCGCATCACCTGCGCATGTAGGGCATCGGGCGCGTGCTGTCTGGGGCGGGCCATGGCGATCTCTTAAAGTGAACGGCAAACAGGAAGATTGCCTTATCGCGCTTTAGCGTGAACAAGGGATACTATAGGATACCCCACATCGAACACTGTTTTCGACTCTAAACCGCGACATTTCATGCGTAAAGGCCCCTTAACGGGCAACGACAACGCGTTAGCGTAAAAAGGAGACCTGCATGGCCGGGCGTCTACACGTGCAGCAACTGCCGCTTGCCCGCCTACTCCCACGCCTGAAGATGACTGAACCTTTGCTTGAGTCTCCCAACGTGGCGCCGCGCCAGCCGGTATCGGCGATCCGCGCGGTCGATGGCACCCTCTGTTTACAGTCATTGTTCTGGGGGTTGACCCCGCCCTGGCTGACCGTGCTCGACAACGCGCCCCACTGCGCACGGGCGGAAACCCTGACGCAGCGCAACATGTTTCAGGAAGCCTACCGTTCGCGTCGCTGCCTGGTGCCGGTGAGCGGTTTTTATATCTGGAAGCGGCTGCCCCGCGCCAAGCAGCCCTATCTGGTCACCCAGGTAGATCGCGGGCCTTTGTTGCTGGCGGGACTGTGGTGTCGCTACCACACCACCTTGACGGCCTATACCGACTCCACCGCCTTGATTACCGTGCCGGCCAACGCCTGCCTATCGCCGCTGACGGATCGCCTGTCGGCCGTGATTGCCCCGCAGGACGCCGACGCCTGGCTGAACCCGGACACCGACCATGCGACCCTTGACCGGTTATTGACCCCTGCGCCGCTGGAACTGTTGGGCGCTTTTCCGGTATCAAAACAGATCAACTTCCCCACCTACCAGTCACCGGCCTGCGCGCACCCCACCGGGCCGATGATACGCTGGACCACGCCATAGGAGCTTACATGCGTCAACTTATTGGTTTAAAACGCTTTTCACGTTGGAATATAGCGTTGCCTGGAGGCGCTCTGCTGGGCATGGCCATGGGCAGCCTTTGGTTTGCGCCCACGGCACTGGCTGCCGACGAAGAGAACATCAAGGGCGTCATCACACCTCACGTCAGCCCGTATGACGAGCGCGACTACCGCGTGCTCGAACTGGAAAATGGATTGAATGTGCTGCTCGTCAGCGATGACGAGGCCGATAAAGCGGCGGCGTCGATGAACGTACGGGTCGGCAGCGCCCAGGACCCTGATGACCTACAGGGACTCGCCCACTTCCTCGAGCACATGCTGTTTTTGGGCACCGAAGCTTACCCAGAGGCTGACGCCTATCAGCGCTACCTATCGCGCAACGCAGGCTCGCACAACGCCTTTACCGCCTCTCAGGATACCAATTACTTTTTCAGCATTGAGCCTTCCGCCTTCGAGGGCGCACTGGACAGATTCAGCGCTTTTTTTGTTTCACCGCTGTTCAACGCCGACCGGCTTGAAAGCGAACGCAACGTCGTTCACTCCGAATACGTTGCGCGTCGGCGGGACGAAGGACGGCGCGAAAACGCGGTACTCAACCAGTTGCTGAACCCGGATAACCCCACCACCCAGTTTGCCGTGGGTAACCGCGAGACGCTGGCTACCCCCCCGGAAGGCGAAGCCACCCTTCGCGAACGGGTGATGGCGTTTTATCAGCGCCACTACGACGCCAATGTGATGAACCTGGCCGTCGTGGCACCCCAGTCGCTGGATACCCTGGAAGACTGGGTCGTCGAGCGTTTCGCCGAGATTCCCGATAACGACCGAGAGCCCCCCAGCATCGACACACCGCTGGTGGAAAGCGACACCCTGCCCCGCTATGTCGAGCGCCATTCCCTTGAAGACCGTCACCAGGTTCGCTTCTACTTTCCGATTCCCGACCCGTCCGACGCCTATCGCCAAAAGCCGACCCAGTTGATTGCCCACCTGCTCGGTGATGAAGGCGACGGCAGCCTGCTCGCGGTACTCAGGGACGCGGGACTCGCCGATGGGCTTTCTGCCGGGGTCAGCCGTGCCGACGGCCAGGACGCCCTCTTGACGGTATCGATCAGCCTTACCGACGACGGCGCCGAGCGCCTGGACGATATCCAGGCCACGCTGTTCGCGGCGATCGCGCGCATTCGCCAGAGGGGGCTGGAAGAATGGCGCTACGCCGAGCAAGCCGACCTGAACGAGCAAGCCTTCCGCTTTCAGCAGCCCGGCGAACCCCAGCAGGAAGCCATTCGGCTATCGATGAGCCTCGCGCGTTACCCGGTGGAAGATGTCCAGTACGCCGCCTACCGCATGGACGGCTTCGACCCCGAGCAGCACCGGCGCTACCTGGACGCCCTCACCGAGGACAACATGCTGCGCCTCTACTCAGGGCCGGAGGTTGAAAGCGACCAGGTAACGCCCTGGTTCGATACGGCCTGGCGAGAACAATCGCCCCGCCAGGAAGGACAGCCATTGAGCGGGCTGGCGCTGCCTGCGCCCAACCCGTTTATCGCCAGCGACCTGACCCTACTGGACGGCCAGGACGAACGCCCCAGCACGCTGATCGACACGCCCTCGTTTACTGCCTGGCATATGCAGGATGCGCGATTCAACACCCCCAAGGTCGAGTGGCGCCTGAGCCTGCAGCACCCCAGCACCAGCTATTCCGCCGAGGAAGCCGTGCTTACCCGGCTGCTGGCCAACTGGCTGAACGACAGCCTCAATGAATCGCTGTACCCGGCCTGGCTGGCGGGCCAGTCGTTCAGCGCCTACGCCCACTCTCGTGGCATGACGCTGTCGTTCTCCGGCTGGCGGGACGGCCAGACGCCGCTGATCGAACAGGCGCTGGAACAGCTCAGCGGGGCCGACATTCGTCAAGGCGATTTCGAGCGGGTACGCAACCGGCTTCAGCGTGAATGGCGCAACGCGCCACAAGAATCCTTATATGGCCAGGCGAGCGGCACGCTGGGCGAGGCGCTACTGACGCCCCAATGGTCAACACAGGCGTTGCTCGACGCCAGCCAGCGCCTGGAACGCGGCCATTTGATCGACTTTCGGCGGCGTTTCCTGGATGACCTTTACGTCGACGCCATGGCCGTGGGCAACCTGGGCCCTGAGCTTGCCCGCGAGCAGGCAAACCTGATGCGCGGCAAGCTCACCCCGCGACTGACGCGCGACGACATTCCCACCCTCACGCCGCTGGCGGTGGAAAGCAACGACAGGGTGCTGCACCCCCACAGCGAGCGCGAGGAGTCCATCGTGTTGCGCTACCTGCAAGGCCGCGATCAAACCCCGCGCGAGCAGGCGGCTACCCAGGTACTTGCACAGTGGTTGGAGACGCCGTTCTACCAGCGCTTGAGAACCGAAGAACAGCTCGGCTATGTGGTGAATGCCGGTTATTTTCCGCTGCTCGACGCACCGGGCATCGCCATGGTGGTGCAGTCACCCGACGCGGACAGTGAGACGATTGCCGAGCGCATGGACGCGTTTCTGGAGGACGCCGACGAACGGCTCGCGCAGTTGGACGACAGTGAGCTGGACGCCTATCGCCAGGCTGTGAACAGTCGACTGCGCCAGCGCGATACCCAGCTTGGCCAGATGGCCAATCGTTACTGGCAGGCCACCGCCCGCGACGACGTGCGCTTTGACCGCCGCGAGCGGCTCGCCGAACTGGCCCTCGAGGTCACCACGGACGAGCTTCAGGCCCTGTGGCCTGCGCTTCGCGAACACCAGCTGGACGTACGCTTCAACCCTGGCGACGCGCCCAGCGACGTGGCGGAGATCCGCGAGCAGCTTGATCCCCTACCCAAGAAGGCGAGCGAGTAAGCGCATGCCCTGCCTGCTCAGGCGTCAAACGCCTGGGCAGGCAGCATCGCCTCCACGTAAAGCACCAGCTCTTCCAGCACCTGACGCTGGTGATCAGTCAGGGTCTGCTGGTTGTAGTGCTCGATTTCCCGGGCGAACCCCTTGAGAGTCAAACCCGATAGGGTCGCATCGTTGATGCGCATCCAGCGAAACGCCTCCCACTGCTCCAGCTCGTCACCTTCCAGCGTTTCCGGGTAGCTGCGGGCACGAAATCGAAACAGCATTTCTTCCAGACGCGGATCCTGAAAGGCAAACCGCTCGCCCACCAGGTCCCAGGGATCCATGGCGCGCACGCGCTCCATCTGCTTGCGATCGGCCGCCGAGAAAAACGACCCCGCGTAGAGCATCAAATCGGGGTCCTGGGGTGCATCGTCATAGCCTGCACTGAACACCTCGGCCACTTTCTGGGCCACGCCCGACGCCTCACGGAGCATCTTCCAGTGCGTTCGGCAGGCGTCCATGTCCAGTCCCAGGCGGGCCACGATATCGCCGTACTCACCCTTGTGGGGGCCGTCGACATCTTTGAGTGCCGTCGCCGGAAAGACCACCGGGCAGCGGTTGATATGAATAACCTTGAGGGGAATGCGAGCCTCGCCTTCCGACAGGTCTTGCTGGCTGACGAAGACCCGCTCGCGGATCTGCTCGGCGGACATCGACAATAGCTCGCTGGGGTCGACGCTGAGATCGTAGACGATCACCCCGTTGGGGTTGCTGGGGTGTTCCGCCAGCGGCACCACCAGGGCACTGCACCCGCGGCTTGCCGGGTATCGACGCGAGATGTGCAGCACCGGCTTGGCGCTGGGCAAATCCAGCTGCTGGGCCACCGCCCGCTTGCTGCGGAGCCCCAGCAGATAGTCGAACAGCTTGCCGTTGCGCGACTTGAGCAGGCGCGCCAGCGCAATCGTGGCGCGCACGTCGGCGACCGCATCGTGGGCACCTTCGTGGGCGATACCATTGGCGGCAGTGAGGTGTTCAAGCTTGAAACTTGGCGCCCCGTCGTCGCGCTGCGGCCATTCGATGCCTTCCGGGCGTAGGGCGTAAAATGCCCTGACCACGTCGATCAGATCCCAGCGCGAGTTGCCGTTTTGCCATTCCCGCGCGTAGGGGTCGAGTAAGTTGCGGTAGAACAGATGACGCGACACTTCGTCGTCGAAGCGCAGGCTGTTGTAGCCCACCACGCAGGTACCCGGCTCGCTCATGTGGCGCTGCACTTCACCCGCAAACTGCGCTTCGGGCAGGCCGTGGCGCTGGGCTTTTTGCGGTGTGATACCGGTAATCAGACAGGCGGCAGGATGGGGCAGGTAATCGTCAGCGGGGCGACAGAACAGCTCGATGGGCTCACCGATCTCGTTCAGATCCGCATCGGTGCGCAAGGCGGCGAACTGAGCGGGCCGATCGCGACGCGTATCGGCCCCGAAGGTCTCATAGTCATGCCATAGAAAGCTGGCGGGGGCAGCAGTGGGTGACGCCATGGACAAGCACTCCGCGGGGCAAAGAAAAGCCCAAGCCTAGCATATCCACGGCGGGTTTCGCCGCGTATCCCGCAAACCGCCCATCAGCTTTTGGGCAGCGTCACGTTCAACTCCAGCACCGAGCAGTTATCTTCGCTATCCAGGGATATCTGAATAGCGTCGTCATCCACATTCACATAGCGGCGGATGACCTCGAGCAACTCACGCTCCAGCATGGGCATGTAGTCGGGCTGCCCTCGCTGGCTGCGCTGATGCGCCACGATAATTTGCAGGCGTTCCTTGGCCACCGAAGCAGATTTCTTGCGCTCACGCTTCAAGAACTCCAGCAGTTTCATCGACGACCTCCCCCGAACATCCGGCTCAACAAGCCTTTGCGCTGCATTTCGTGAAAGCGTAGCGGCATGTCTTCACCGAGCAACCGTGCCACGGTGTCGCTGTAAGCCTGGCCTGCATCGCTTGAAATATCGTGGGTCACCGGCACGCCCTGGTTAGACGCCCGCAGCACGGCTTCCGATTCGGGAATCAGGCCGAGCAGGTTGATCGCCAGTATTTCGCGGATATCGTCCAGCGTAAGCATATCGCCCGAGGTGACACGTTCAGGGTTATAGCGCGTGACCAGCAGGTGTTCCTTGATGGGGTCGCTGCTATCCTCGGCGCGCCGCGTCTTGGACGCCAGCAAGCCGAGAATGCGGTCGGAATCGCGAACCGAGGAGACTTCCGGGTTGGTCACCACGATGGCTTCGTCGGCAAAGTACATGGCGAGCTGGGCGCCACGCTCGATGCCGGCAGGCGAATCGCAGATGATAAAGTCAAAGTCTTCTTTCAGTTTATCAAGCACCTCGGCAACGCCTTCTTGGGTCAAGGCGTCTTTGTCGCGGGTTTGCGAGGCCGGCAGGATAAACAGGTTTTCGACACGCTTGTCGCGAATCAGCGCCTGATTGAGACCCGCTTCGCCCTGGATCACGTTCACCAGGTCGTACACTACCCGTCGCTCGCACCCCATGATCAGGTCGAGATTGCGCAAGCCGACGTCGAAATCGATCACCACTGTCTTCTTGCCGCGCAACGCTAAGCCTGTCGAAATAGCGGCAGCGCTTGTGGTTTTACCGACCCCCCCTTTACCTGAGGTCACTACAATGATTTTGGCCAAGAGTCACTTCCTTCTTGAAGTCGTTCTGCGCAAGCGCGGTAGGCGCACTACGGACAACGGGAACGTCTATGTCATCAACAAGCCACACGGCAACGCCGCGTGACTGGCATTCTCAACGGGTTGCGCCGTTATCTCTAGTTCAGCGGCTTAATGTCCAACTGTTCCTGGGCAAAATGCACTTCGGCCGGCGCTCCCAGCAGCTGAGAATCGATATCTTCCAGACGCTTGTAATTACCCGCCACCGACAGCAATTCGGCGGCGAGCTCACGGCAATAAATACCCGCCTGGGTATTGCCATGAATACCCGCTAACGCACGCCCCCGCAATGCGCCATAAACATGAATGCTGCCAGCGGCCAATACTTCGGCCCCCGCATTGACGGCGCCGATCACCACCAGATCGCCGCCGGAAGCGCTGACCTGCTGCCCCGAGCGCACCGTCCCCCGGTACAGTCGCGTGGTGTCGGCAGCGGCACCTTCCTCTTCCTTTTCCTCGGCGGCAGCGTCATTGATGGCCGCCACGGAGGCTGTGCTGTCGTCGGCGGGCTCGCCATTGACGCTCTTGAGCATCTGCGCGCGGCTCTCGTCGACCGGTGCGAACCAGCCCAGCCCCAGCGCCCACGCCGACTGGCGAACCGGCTCGGTACCGCCCCTCACTGCCACGGGGAGCAGCTTATGATCCCGGCAAACGGCGCAGATTCGCTCAAGCGACAGGTGGGGCTCATCGAGTTTTTCCACGCTGAGCACAACCGGTGTATGCTGAAAGAATGCAGGCGATTGCGACAGCTTGCCTGCCAGTTGACGTCGGATATGTTCTGGGTCAGCGCTGCTTAGCTCCATGACGGTCATCGGCAGCATGCCGCCTTTAAAGGTAAAGGCCACGTCGGCACTATCCACATTGAGGCTCATGGCCGAACTCCATGTCATGATCAGGTAAGATACAAGGTAGCGCATTCGCGCACTTTTTGGGCGGTGAGCATTGACCCTCGTCATACCCACATCATAACTCAACGCTAAGCGACAGCGCCGACGACTGCAACCTTACGAACGGTCGTCGTCTGAATTTTATCACGCAAAGCGCCTAACAGCAGGATGATCCATGCACGGACTGTTAAGACGCCTGTTCGCACCTCGCTGGCAACACCCAAACCCCGAGGTACGTCGCCAGGCTCTCCATCGCCTAGACCCCGATCATGCGGAGCAGCGCAAGGCGCTTACCGCCCTCGCCAGGGACAGCGACAGCGCCATTCAGCTCGCTGCACTGCTCGCTCTGGATGACCTGGAAGGCCTGGTGGTGGCCTACCCTGCACACCAAGACGCGCCCGACTGGCACGAGGCGTTGCGCCAGCGGCTGAGCGGCCGGCAGGGGCAAACGGGGCTCGGCCAGCGTGAGGCGCTTGTCGCGCGTATCGACGATGCCAGGTTGCTCAATGCCGTGGCGCTGGAGGGCGATAACCTCAACCTGCGCCTGACCGCGCTCGACAGGTTGGCCGACGAGCAGGATCTGATCGAACAGGCTTGCCACAACGGGGTCGCCGCGGTTCGTCACCAGGCCGCGGATCGTGTGGCCAGCGAAGCCGGATTAAAGCAGCTGTTAAAACAGGCGCGCCGTGATCGCCAGGTGACCCGTATGGCCCGCGAGCGGCTGCAAGCCCTGCGGGCCGACGCCGAGTGGGAAGAGGCCCAGCAACAGCAGCGCGAAACGCTTCTTCAGCAGCTCGAGCGTCACGCCCAATCTACCTGGGAGCCGCTTTACGGCGGGCGGTTGCGCCACTTGCAGCGCGAGTGGGAACAGCTCGGCCAGTCCCCCAGCCAGGAACAGGAGGCCCGCTATCACCAGGCGGTGCTGACCTGTCGCAAGACGCTGCACGATCACGAAACCCAGGAGCAGGCGCGCCAGGAGCAGGAGCAGCAGCGCGAAGCCACCGACCTGACGCGTGACCAGCTCCTGGAAGGGCTTGAAGAAACCCTGGAGGGACTACGCCTGGGCAACGCCCTGACGGCACAGGACATCGACAGCCTGCGTGCCCAACGCCAACTGCTCGGCCAGCGCTGGCAGCACCTTTCGGATGTACACCCGCCCAGCGAGGCTACCCGCCAACGCTACACCCGCGCGCTCAAGGACTACGACGCCTGTATTGAAGCCTGGCAGCGCTGGCAGGGCGTCAGCGCCGACGTTGAGCAAGCGCTCGCCGATGGCGACCACGCCAGGTTGGCGACGCTGCTTGATGCGTGCCGCTGGCCCGACCGCCTGACGATGCCGGCGCTCGCTCGCCAGGCTCAGGAAGCACTCGCGACGGCCCCTGACACAGCGCCCGCCCAGCATGACGCCCCGTCACTCAGCGCTTACCAGGCCGAACTGGACAGCTTCGAGCAATTGCTCGAACGCGGCGCCTTCAAAAGTGCCAGCCGCCTCCATCAGCGGCTCAAGCCAGGTATCGAGGCCCTCCAGGGCACCGAGGCCAGGCCGCTCAAGGCGCGCCTCAAACACCTCGGTGCGCAGCTCGCCGAACTGCGCGACTGGCGGGGCTTTGTAGCAGGGCCCAAGCGCGAACAGCTGTGCGACGCCATCGAAGCCCTGGCCAACGACGGCTACATGGAAGAGGCGGCGCTGGATCGCCATCATCGCCAATTGGTGAAAGAGTGGAAATCGCTAGGGGATGCAGCGGCCAATCGGGATCTGTCCGCGCGCTTTCGCGCAGCATCCGACCGCATTCACGAACGGCTCGCCCCGTGGCGCGAACGACTGACCCAGGAACGCACGGCCAATCTGCACGCCCGGGAAGCCTTGTGCGAGCAGTTGGAAACCCTGCTGGATCAGCCGGCGGCGGACGCCGACCCGGACATGCTGCGCGAGATCCGCGATAAAGCACGCCAGCAGTGGCGGCATCACTCCCCGGTGCCGCGTGACCAGGCAGAGGCGATCGGCCGGCGGTTTGGCCGCATTCGTCATCGGTTACAGACCCTGATCGACGCACGTGCCGAACATATGGCCGACCAGAAAAAAGCCCTGATTGCCGACGTTCAGGCGCTCCACCAGGACGAGCGCCCTCTCGCCCAGCGCATCGAGCACGCCAAGCAGCTCCAGCAACAATGGCGTCAGCTGGGGCGTGCGCCCAAGGGCGAGGAGCAGACACTATGGAAAACCTTCCGTCACGAGTGCGACCAGCTTTTTGCGCTGCGTGATGCACACAAGCAGGAACAGCGCGCCCAGCAACAGCAGCAGCTCGACGCCCTGCAGACCCTGATCGACGAGATGGACAGCTGGCAGCCTCAGGACGCCAGCGAGCACGCCACGCTGGATGCTTTCGTCAATCAGGCAACACGCCTGGAGCCACTGCCGCGCAACCGTCGCAGCGACGGCATGCAGCGACGCCTGAGCGGCATCATACGCGCCCGGCGCGAACGCCTGAACCGCCTTGAAGTGGCCAGCGCGGTCACCACCTGGCAGCAACTGATGCCCCTGATGGAAGCCCACCTGGCGGCCGATGAGCGTCGCCTGGTCGGCGAGGCGACCGACGACGTGGACGCCGTCGCGGTGTTGGGCGAGCAGCCGTTGCCGGCAGCGTTTACCGACGCCCATCATCAACGCAACCAGCGCCGCCGAGAAGCCCTGCCCGAATCACTCGAGGCGACCTTGCAGGACCAACTCGCCCGGCTGCGTGTGCACCTTTCACTGCTGGCCATGGGACGCGTTCGCCAGCACGACGAGCCCCTGCGGCTGGCCATCCAGGTAGAGCGTCTTAACGACGGGCTTCAACAGGAACGCAGCCGCGCCCAGGAAGTCACCGATGTGCTGGCCGGGCTCGTCGCCCTTGGCCCCATGCCAAGAACGCTGTGGGTGCAGGAGGTCAACGAACTCGACGAATTGCTAACGCGCCTCGCCCGAACACCACCGCCCTGACAAACGACAAAAGCCAGCGAGGCATCCTCGCTGGCTTCATCGTCACGGGACATGTCGTCCAGAGCATTTAGCCCATGAACTGACCGCCGTTGATATCGATATTGGCCCCGGTGATGAACCCGGACTCCTCATCGGCTAGAAATGTCACCAGTCGACCGATTTCTTCTGGCTTGCCGTAGCGCTTGACGGGGATCGTCTCACGGATCGCCTCGCGCACTTTTTCGGGAATGTTCATGATCATATCGGTGGCGATATAGCCCGGCGACACGGTATTCACGGTAATGCCCTTGGTTGCCGTCTCCTGAGCAAGCGACATGGTCAAGCCGTGCATCCCCGCCTTTGCCGCCGCGTAATTCACCTGGCCAAATTGTCCTTTACGGCCATTGATCGACGAAATATTGATAATCCGGCCGTACCCATGCTCGAGCATCATCTCGATCACGCTGCGGCAGGTGTTGAAGACACTGTTCAGGTTGGTATCGATTACCTCGTGCCACTGCTCGTAGGACATTTTCTTCATGGTGCCGTCGCGGGTGATTCCCGCGCAGTTGACCAGCACACTGATGGGGCCATGCTGCTCCTGGATTTGCTGAGCACCTTCAAGACAGGCTTGATGGTCGGCGAGATCGACACCGGACAGCGCGATGTTGTTATAGCCATCTTCCTGCTGCGATGCCAGCCAGGTCTTGGCCTTCTCGGGGTTGTGATAACCCGCTACGACCAGATAACCCGCATCCGCCAGCGAACGACAAATCGCCGTACCGATACCACCAGTTCCACCAGTTACCCAGGCGACGGGGGCTTGATTGGCCATTGACTACCTCCCTGATATGACGAATGGCTTGGGCACTGCATGATGAAAACCGCAAGCCATTGTGAAAAGCGCCTTGGCGCTTGAGTACCAACGGCAAATCGCAATACAGATACGCGACTTGCCGAGAGTCAGCATTGTTCTTGTTGCACTAACCTCAGCATAGCGCTACTCGTCTCATGTTGCAGCACCCAGACCATCAACGGCTATAGGGCAAACGTTTTAAAATCCCCTGTTGACGAAACGTAAAAAAAGCGTAGAATACGCCACACGTTGATGCGGGGTGGAGCAGTCTGGTAGCTCGTCGGGCTCATAACCCGAAGGTCATCGGTTCAAATCCGGTCCCCGCTACCATACATAGAAAAAGCCGATACTTTTACGAGTATCGGCTTTTTTGTGTTTGTCCAGCCGGTCATGGGTGAACCCGGCGACCCCTCTTTTTTGAGTAGAGCTACACTTTAAAGTCCGATCCCATGGGCAAGCAGATTGGACATAAAGAAGTGTTTCAAGCGTTATGCAAACCCCTTAAAAGCGTGGTCGCCGAGCACCAATCGATTGTGTTCCTTGGCGATATGTAAGGGACGTAACCGGCACATGGTAGGTTGGATCATGTGCCGGTTGGTTCAATTAAACTGCCTGAATAAGCCCGTTATTGCCGCTTTTATCTAGCCCTCCTCCATACATTCTTGAAATACCTTTTCCCGGAAGGCTTCAACGGAATGACTGCTGATATCGTACGCATAGACCTTGTCATAGACCGACTTAGCCATACGGGCGGACTCGCTATCGTCATCTGGCGGAATTCCTTGCAAGACCTCTTCCTTTGAAAAGCCGTCCAAACGTCCCTGCATCGCGGCTTCTGCAAAATCAGCTTCATAGCCACACACACCCTCAAGTGAGGCTCGTTCGTCGCGTGCCTCAGCGCTGCCAGCGATCAGGAAAAATCCCGCGGCCAGAATAGTCGTCTTTATGCGCATAATATCTCCAATCTAAAAGTCCTAATTGATTTCTATCCAACCTGAGCGTTGGCATTAGCAGGGCAGAACCCCAAAAATCAGTCATTAAGGAAGGTCATCCCCCAGAACAGGGGTTTGCATTCTGACAGTCGCATCGGAAGCGATAGCAATATACCAGCCGGAAGCGACGCCACTTACTTGAGACCCTGAACTAACCTGTCGGCACGTGCTTTGACGTTGAGAATTACCCACCGCCCCTGCCACTTGGTAAATGAGAAAGTCCAAACCTGGTACCACAAGCCTTTGACACCAAATCGTCCTAATCTTTAACAAATTCGCATCTTTTAGGTCGATATTGCTATCGCCATCTAAATTCGCTACTTCATTTGGACGCCAGCGCAGATTGTCATTAGGAATAACCCTGACAGTCGAAGGTTGCTGGTTACCATCAAAGGGAATGAATTGCTCTTTGCTAAGCTGGTTAAATACCGATTTTGTCGGGCTAACTATTTTGACGCCCCCACCTGAAGCCTGAAAGGCCTCGGCATGAGCACGAGACACCAATAATGCCTTTGTTAATGATGTCTTAGAATCTTTCACCATAAAAAGGTCTGCCATGCCTTCCCCCAGGCGTGCCACCATAGGGTCAATCCTGGCATGATTGAGAGCCCCTTCACGAGCTGCCAGAAAGGTGGCTTCATTCAACGTATGCTTAGCGCGGAACACACGCGTCATCTCGAAAATGCCACCTAAGAATGCCAGGAATATCAGCATGACTACGACAAACTCAACTGTTCCTTGTCCCGACTGTCGATGCATCAAGATCATCCATACAAGTTTAAATCGACATTAGAGCCCATCACTACTAACGCCAGAAGGGCGGCTCACATTAAGAAGAGACTCATGCAGCAACTCTATCCTTGGCAACTGGGCGTTATCAGATTCTAAAACTCTGCTAGCATCTTCAAGCGTCTCGATAGCTTCTTTCATCTGAATAACGGCTAGGTTATACCAAATTCTTCCGTCATCCCTTTGGTATTTAAGCCCTTCATCGTAGGTACGTATAGCCGCTTCATTACGACCTTGACGGGCATAAATATTACCCAACTTCAACCATACATTAGGAAGGTCTGGGTGTTCCGAGGTTATTTCTCGATACAGAATTTCTGCATCCATCAAACGAGCTTCTTTCAATGCTTCATCGGCTTTTTTTAACTGTTCCCGAAGCTGGCCGTCCTCCTCTCCTTCTCGCGACTGTTGCACTTGCGGAGATGCACACCCCATCAACCAAAAAGCCGCCAAGCAACTAATAATCACTTTATTCATCATGCCACCCCAAGAAAATACCAAGTTCAAGCCCTTTAGATTTTGCCATGCCTGATTTCATTTCAATGACAGATCGCCCTTTTGCTGAAATGGAAATCCGCCGCCTGTTCATACATCTGTTGATTTTGATAACCTTCCCCTCAGCTGTTAAATGCAGAACGTCAAGTTGATGCCTCATGCCAAACGTATGCACCGAGCTACAGTTCTTGAACCACCAGGCTTCGTCTTCTCTTAATTCGCGACGCCATTGCAGCCCCCGAAAACGAGACCAGAAGTCAGTTGGGAGAACCCCCTGAGTGAAGACAACTTCGCCATTTGTCAGATTGTAAATCTTGCCTTTCCTATATCCCATGAATAAGCCGCATAACAATAGGAAAACCTAATACAATAAACGTCGTAGGAAAAATGAAAGCCACAAGTGGAAATATAAGCTTCACAGGGGCTTCCATCGCTTTCTTTTCAGCCCGCTGAAAGCGCTCAATTCTTTGTTGCTCTGCCTGAATACGCATCGTTGCCCCGACACTACTACCGGTTTTTTCAGCCTGAGCCAGTGCAGAGACGACCTGTGTTATTTCACGCAGATCAAGCCTGCTTGCCATTGCTTCTAGTGCCTCGATGCGCCCGGCACCCGCTCGGATATCACGATTTACACGTTCCAGTTCGTGGCGAAGCAAACCATCGGGGCCATTGGTTGTTGCCTTAACAAGTGCTGCTGCAAGGCTCAAACCAGCTTCGACGGCCATGGTGATAAAATCGAGATACGTCGGTAGCATTCTGACAATGTCTCGCTCACGCTTTTTCCTCAGCTCGTTTAGCTTCAGATTTGGCAGAAAGTAGCCGAAACCTGCAGCTATAACGAATAAGCCAATATTGGGAGGAAGCCCAGCAACCAGACAGGCAGTATGTATAAAAATCACCACGCCGATGGCTGAAATTATTTTAATTGCGAAAAACTGCTCAGGGTTCAGGCTGAACGAAAGCCCCGATCGCGCTAGTAATATTTTTGTTCTCTGTATGTACTCAGTCGTCAAAAAACGGCCGAGATAATACGATACAAAAATAATAAGTGGCCATGCCATTTTTAAGCGCCAAGACAGTGGATCCATAAAATCCCTGTCCGGCGCTTCTATATTACGTCGAAATGAGATAGCTGCAGCCACTACCATAGCCAAGGAGGCCGCCGCCATCACTCCCACCAAAATATTTAACGCTGATTCAAACATCGATGCTCACTATTTTGTGAATGATATGATAACCAATCGCCTCCATCACCAGTATCACGCCGATAGTGGCCCACCCATACCACTCTTTAAACAGGTATGACATCGCTTCGGGTTGCATATAATTTAGTGCCACAATCAAAAATATTGGCAACCCGGTCATCACAAGCCCCTGCAACTTACCTTGTGACGTTAAACTGCGTATCTTGCCTTCCATTTGTAGCCGCTTACGTAGCGTATCTGCTATCCGGAGTAACGTTTCGGATAAATTGCCACCAATTTCTCGCGATACCGTCATGGCTGACGTGACCAACTGAACCTCAGTCTCCGGTAGTCGCTGATAAAGGTTGTTCATCGTTTCCTCAAAGGGCACCCCGATTCTCAACTCTCGAAGAACCAGACCTAGCTCTTGAGACAATGGTGGGTGCTCGAAGGCGATTGTCGTCTCTAACGATTGAGTGAGACTTAAGCCAGAACTGAGGCTCGGCCGCAAATTCTGAGTGCAACACCTGACCAAACCGGTAGGGTGTTGTATCCATGTCATATTCTGAACTCTGCA
>NZ_JAJLLW010000005.1 GCF_020991005.1 Halomonas sp. CUBES01
AATTGAGGTGATGAGCGAGGAGCTGGCGAAGTACCATGAGGTTCCGTCATCGACACATTGACGGTGTTGCACTCAGAGCCTGCATCCGCCCTATAAGTCCAAGATATCTCAGGTAACTAAAGCTTAGAGATACGCATATGGAAGCCATTATTCGTCGAACTGATGACAAAGAGTTCGCGGAAAGAATAATTCGTCAAAACATGTCTGCCTACTATAGGCAGTTGGATATGCACTGGGATACCGACCTGTTTGATAAGCAGTGGGGGGATTTAGACAGCTACGAGCTGGTCATCAACGCTGCGCGAGTGGGGCTGCTATGCATAAATCACGATGCAAACGCCTACTATATTCGAGAACTGCAGATTGACCCAGAGTGGCAGCGTCAAGGCTTGGGTACAACGGCAATCCGTTACACAATGGACATTGCCCAACAAGCGGGCATTCGCTTAATTCGGCTTCGTGTATTTTCTATAAATCCGGCAACTGCTTTATACGAGCGTATGGGGTTTCGCATTTGTAAAACAGAAGATAATACTCACTATATGGAGCGGTGTATTCTTTAACAATAATGAAAGTTAGGTTTGGTTGAAGGCTTCTTTTGAACGCCTCTATGCGGCGCACTGCCTTGATTTTCATCCCCCCTTGTTAGTCTGGTTTATTTGGATACTGCTTGGCTTTTCCAATATTCAGCAGGGCAATGCCGGCACCAATTAATAGGGTGCCTAGTAATAAGCCCTCAGGGGCGGTTTCTCCCTGCAACAATATGGCAACCGGAACACCCACCACGGCGCCAACTGAACCCAATAGGCTCAGAAACACCGGGCCGCCACTTTTTTGCAGCAGGAAGAGCAGTAAGAACTGGCCTGCGAAGACCATGGCTTGAACGGCGATCAGCATGATCGGCAGGGAACGGTCTGTCGGAACTTTTAGTGAGAAGCCTGGCAGAAAACCCACACTGAGAAGAATGACGGCTGCGGCGATGAGCATCCCCGGTGCTAACGCATCGCTGGATACACCTTCTGGCCAGCGCAAGGTTCTGTAAAGGTTGCCGATGGCCAGCAGTACCGGGCCGATTAAAGCGAGGAGAATCCAGAGATAATCAGCATCCGGCGCGGAAAGTTTATGGAAGGCCAGAGTGACGGCCCCCGCCAGGGCTGAGATCACCCCCGTCGCACGCAGCACCTGGAACCGCTCCATGTTTAACGCTAATGCGCCGATGTAGGTGAGTAGCGGTGGCAGGGTGATAATCAATGCCACGAACCCAGCACCCACATGGGGGATGGCAGTGAAGAAGACTAGGTTGGCACCCGCTACGCCCAGCAGCCCGGAAATAGCGTAATACTCAATGGTGCGACGGTTAACCGGCGGTAGATTACGGCGGAAGGCGGCCAGAACCAACAAAATGAGCGCCGCCCCTGAAATCGACCAGAACAGAAACGCAAGCGCTGGTAGCTGAATGTCACCGGCAAGTTTCGCCAAATTAGTTGACAGACCCAGCAAGGCGCCACCGGCTAGCAGATATACCAGTGGGGCAAGCCAAGCGCTTTTGGGTGGGTGTGTGGTGCGGGCAGTGCTTGATAACGTCATTGGCGAAGTTCTCATTGGTAACGACTTGGAAAGTATCTTGATATCAAGTTATGTGCGATCAATCTTGACGTCAAGATAATTAGGCGCAAAATAAGCTTATGGATCATGTAGACAACATTCTTAAACAGTGGCAGCGGGAGAGGCCCGACCTTGACGTTGCACCGATGGGTACCATTGGGCGGCTCAAACGGCTGAACCACAGCTTAATGCGCGCAATGGAGAAGACCTGGGCGGAATACGGCCTGACGGACGCCAGCTTTGACGTTCTGGCGACTCTTCGCCGAGAGGGGGCGCCCTACGCGCTATCGCCAGGGGACTTGATGGCATCCACTATGGTGACCTCAGGCACCATGACTCACCGCATTAACCAACTGGAAAAGGCGGGGTTGATCGAGCGTGTCAAAAACCCTGACGATGGTCGTGGTTTTCTCATCTCTCTTTCCCAGCGTGGTTTCGAGTTAATCGACGAAGCAGTGGCCGCCCACGTGGAAACCCAGGCGCAGTTAGTGAGTGGGCTGACTGACGAGCAGCGGGAGCAACTCGATGATCTGCTCAAGCAGTTCCTGGCGGTGTTTGAGTCATAGGGCGGCGTTTTACGTCAAACACACCTGCTGCGATGGTGGCTAGGTTGACCTCGTGTAGACTCTTAGCTGTCCATAAAACCAATCAGCAAAAGGCCCGGCCAGCGGCATGACCACCTCGAACCCTCCTTTTTCCGATGCTGAGCGGCGTGGACTTTACCGCGCCATCTTTGAGCGGCGTGATGTGCGCTCGCAATTTTTGCCTGACCGGATTCCTCCTGAAGTGCTGACCCGCCTGTTGGAAGCCGCGCATCATGCGCCTTCCGTGGGCTTTATGCAGCCTTGGGATTTCATCGTGATTGAAAGTCGCGACGTCAGGGAATCGGTGCTGGCGATGTTCGAGCAGGAGAACCAGAAGGCCGCTGAGCGCTTTGAAGGCGAACGCGAGGCGCATTATCGCACTCTCAAGCTGCAGGGAATCATGGAAAGCCCGCTCAATCTCTGTATTACCTGCGATCGAAGCCGGGGCGGCCCTCATGTGCTGGGGCGTAATAGCATTGTAGAAACCGATTTGTTTAGCACTTGTCTGGCCGTGCAGAACCTGTGGCTGGCGGCGCGGGCGGAAGGTATTGGCGTTGGCTGGGTGAGTATTCTCGACCAGGCGCAGCTGAGTACGACGTTGAACCTGCCTGAGCACGTTTATCCGCTGGCGTATCTCTGTCTTGGCTACGTGAGCGAGTTCTTAGACCAGCCGGAGCTTGAAGCCAAGGGCTGGCGTTCCCGCCTGCCATTAAACGACTTGGTGCACGGCGACAAGTGGGGGCAGCCGCGAGGCAGCGGTGGGTAACCAGCATTTCATTTGCAAGGACAGCCCGCTCGTCGAGCCTTAGCCACTTTTTCTTTGCCTGCGGCGCTGGCTCTTGTCGCGGTACATGCGCTCATCCGCTAGCGCCAGCACCTGCTGGGCAGGGGCTTCGCTTGAGCTGGCGCACCCCAGGCTGACATGCAGCGCGAGGGCTTCACGGTCGCCGTCGGCAGTGGTGATGAGGCATGGCCGATCGGGCAGGTGTTGCCTGATCAGGACGGCCAGACGCGTGGCGGCCGAGAGGTCGGCAGACGGAAACAGAATGACGAATTCGTCGCCGCCATAGCGCGCCAGGATGTCACTGTCGCGGCAGTGCCGCTGCAGACTTTCGGCCACGGTGGTGATCAACTGATCGCCCGCCATGTGCCCATAGCGGTCATTGACGTCCTTGAGCCCGTCGACGTCGATCATCAGTACGGCAAAATCCAGGTTCGGCGTCTGCACCTTGCCCTGAATGCTTGCCTGCAGCGATGCTTCCAGAAACCCCCGGTTGTAAAGACCGGTGAGGCCATCGCGTTCCGCGGTCTTCTTTAACTCCAGGTGCAGCAGCTTGTTTTCGGTCGCTGCGGCCAGCTGGTCGGCAAACAGAGTGAGTATCGGCTCCAGCGTGGTGTTCGGCTTGGGCGCCTTCACAATCAGCCAGCCGTCGTACAGGCTGAGACCGCCCCCCAGGGATGTGGCATAGAGTATCTCACCGTCGCTTGTCGGGTGCGTCTTGAACGTGAGGGGTGTTTGTGCTGAGACGTTGTCGATCAGTTCCGTCAACCGGGGCTGATCTTTTGAGCCAATGCCGGCGGCGGCCGCATAGCTTGTTATATCGGGACGCTGTCGTTCTTTCAGGTACACGGCAAAGCCGTAGTCCGGAAAGTGGCTGTGCAGGTGGTTCAGGGCGTTCTCCAGCAGGACGTGAATGTTGCCGGCGCTGTTGGCAACCTTCCCCAGGTCGAGCAGGGCATGAAAAACCCGATTCTGAAACCTTATCTCGCCGATGTTACGACCGATCTTGCGATTCTGGCTGTAGGTGACGCGAGCGATGGTCAGGAAATAGACGATGGCGCCAGCCCATTGATAGAGGTCAAGCGGATAGCTGATGTAGGGCCGAAAATCGCTTCCGGTGAGGACGCTTCCCCCAGCGGCGGCAACAATGAACAAGGCCGTTGAGACAAGCATCTGTCGCGACCCGCCAACCACGAGGTTGTTCATCAAACAGGCAAGGCCAATGGTGACGGTGGCCAGAACGTAAAAGTCCAGCACGCTACACCAAACGCCAAACAGCACGCTGTCGCAGAGCAAGTTCGTGAATTCGGCACGCTTGGAGTTGCGGGCGTTGGCCGCATGCAGATATGCCACGCCCGGCCAGGCCAGCAACAACAGACCCGGCAGCACAAGCGCCCAGCCGAGCCCTTCTGCCACGGCGATCCAGACGGTAAGTCCGAAGGTATGACAGAAGGCAAACACGCGCGGAGCAAGCGTCGCTAAGGCAAGTCGGTGGGGAAGTCTCACTGAAGGCGGCATATGAGGTGGCGAGTGCGCTCAGGGGGATCAGACCATTACACTAGCAGCTTAGACGACGTAACGTCTCTATATCGTTGACGGCCTGGCGCGTCTGATTCGAGTTTTTGTCCGTATGCCTTAAAAAGACACCCCGATGCCTCTACCCACTGAAATCGACTGACCCTAAGTTGGCTTTTGAGCATCGTCAGCCGTCTGCGTCGCATAGGCTCAGGATGAACGACTGACTTAATCTGTTAACGTTTCTAGCCTATGCTGTTAATAGCGTTTTTATGCACCCACAAAGGCATTGCGATGAGTCACGCACTAACGGGTCACAACCGCCCTCAGCAAGTGATTGAGGCTATTCAGCACACCAACGCGCCCCTGGCGGCGCCGACTCGCCAGGCCAAGTACGCCAAGATGGCCGCGTCTCCTTACCGCTTTTTCCGGGGTACCAATCATCTCTACTGGGACGATGTCTGGCACGACTGGCGTTTTGCGCTGTTCGGCGGCTGGCCGGATACCCAGACCTGGTTGCAGGGCGACGCTCATGTCTACAACTTCGGCGCCTACGGTCATCACGATGACCAGGTACGCTACGGGATGGACGACTTTGACGACGCGCTGATCGGTGACTACCAGTACGATGTGTGGCGACTGGCGGTGAGCCTGGTGCTCGATGGCCGCGAAAATGCCGAGCTCAGCCCCAAAGCGATCGATAAAGCGCTGAAAAAATTACTTGAAGGCTACTATCACACCCTGGCGGCGTATACCGACGATATCCCCATCGAGGCGGTAACGCTGGAGAGCGCCAAAGGCCCGCTAAAGCCGTTCATGAGCAAGGTGGCGGATAAACAAAGCCGCGCCCGCATGCTGGAAAAATGGACCACGCTGGATGAACAGCAAGGCCGTCAGTTTGCCGAGCGCCCGGGAAAACTGGCTAATCTGCCGGCGGATGTCGCCAGTCAGCTGCGTCGCCTGATCGAGCAGGAGTATCAGCAGACCCTCCAAGCGCCGACCAAGGAAAACGACGCCCATCACTTTAGCGTCAAGGATACCGCGCGGCGTCTGGATGCGGGCACCGGCTCGCTGGGCGTGGAGCGGTATTACGTATTGATTGAAGGCGGTGTCGAGCATGAGCATGACGACATCATTCTCGACGTGAAAGAGCAGGTGGCGCCAGAGGCGTTCCGTTTGATGACGAAGCCGCAGCAGCAGGCGTGGCGAAAGCTGTTTCCCAACGAAGGCATTCGCCACGCGGCGGCGTTTCACGCCATTGCAGAACACCCGGACGCCTACCTTGGCTGGCTCTCCATGAACGGCAAGATATTCTCGGTACGAGAACGCTCGCCGTTCAAGAAAGACGTTCCCACCCATAAGCTTTCCGGCGCCAAGTCGTATCGCAAACTGGCCCGACAATGGGGGCAGATTCTCGCCCGCGAGCACCTGCGCGGGGCGCAGGCATTGAACAAGGGCGACCACAGGCCATTTGCGCTGGCGGTCTGCCGGCGTCTGGAAGGGCGTGAAGCGCAGTTTGTCGACGTGGTGTCGACCCTGGCAGTGGCCTATGCCGACTGCGTCGAGCAGGATTACGGCGTGTTCATCGACCACTTTCTGGCGACCGATTCCCCGTAGCCTGTCGGTGGCTATTGGGGCTGTCGTCGTCCAAGCATGACGCCATGCGCCTCGAGCGAGGCGGACCACTCCACGCAGCGGTTACGGCCGCTGCGCTTGGCGTGATAAAGCGCCTCGTCAGCATGCCGTAGCAGCATGCGCGGGTCTTCGGTATGGTCGGGATAGGTGGCGATACCGCATGAAAACGTGATGCGCTTGAGCGAAGCGGCCTGGTGAGACCAGTCGGTCTGGGCCACCGCATTCAGCAGGGTGTTGGCACTGGCTTCGGCCGCTCTCGCGGAAGTGTCGGGGAGCAGGGCGACAAACTCTTCGCCTCCGATGCGGCATACTATCCCCGATTCCATGAAGTGCTGGCGCATCAAGGCGGCGATCTCGACCAGCACCTCATCCCCGGCGTCGTGGCCGAAGTGGTCGTTGATGTCCTTGAAATGATCCAGATCCAGCATCAACAGCGACAGCTGGCTGCCGTGCTGTTGTGCCCGGCGAGACTCGTGATCGAAGACCGTGTTGAAATGGCGGCGATTATGCAGCCCGGTGAGCGGGTCTTCAAACGACAGGCCTTCGAGTTCGCGGACAAGCTGGTCGAGCTCAGCGGTACGCGAGGCCACCTGCTGTTCGAGGGTTTCATTCGCCACGGCCAGTTGCTGCTGGGTGCGGCGATAGTGCCACAGAAATATCGCCGCAATCGCCAGGGAAAAGGCCAGACTGCCGTAGCTCAACGGCACCGAGCGCCAGGCCACAAAACCATGAGCGACGATCATGTCGGCGAGTAGCAGCGGGGCAAAAAAGGTGAAACTCAGCACCAGCAGGCGCTGCTCAAGGTTGAGCCGCCGGAAGCGAAACAGGGCGAGCAGCAACATGATCGGCATGGTCACGGCCAGCAGGACATCGAAGATGGGGAAGGTGATCGAAAGACTGATAACCCCGAGTTGCACCAGTCCAATGGCAAGCGCCAGATACGCCAGGTGTAGCGCCCACAGCCGGGTAATCCAACGTTTTGCCGTGCCTTCCAGCCAATGGCTGAGCAACATCCCCAGCGCGATGGGTAGGGTGTAGTAACTGCCCGCTCTGAGCGTGTCCCAGGCCAGGGCACCATCGGCGATCAACTGGCGGGCAGGCGCCTCGGCCAGCAGCATCAGCCCAGAGGCAAAGGCGAAGAGTGCGATGGCCATGAACCCCCGCCGCTCCGGCCCGATAAGGGCGAAAATCGTCGCTAGAATGGCGAGCACCAAGACCAGCGCGCTAACACCCAAGTCCTGGGCGGAGTCATGGATGACCTGCTTGAGCACATCAATGCGCTCCATCACCTGCACTTCACCCCACAGGCCAATGCTTGTGTAGTAGGAGTAAATACGGAAGGTAAGCGTCTGGCCGGCCGCGTCGTCAGGCAGGTCAATCATGTGCCAGGGCCAGCCCGCGAAGTCGCCGCGCCCCTGGTCGTCAAGTTCGCCGTACTGGTAAATCAGTTCGTCGCCGAGGTAGGCCTGGCCAATCAAGTTGATGCTGGTGATATACAGAACGGGGTCGTTCCACTTGCCGTCAGGCAAGATGGTACGTAGCCATAGGTGCTGGTGCCCCTCACGTCCTGGCGGGTTGGACGGCGATATCGCTGACTGCCAGTCACTGGCGTCACTGCCCAGCCACTGGGGGGCGCCGTTGGCATCGAGGGGGGAGTCTCCCCAGCGGTATTCCCAGCTATCCAGCGGCTGAGGGGACGCCTCCGCGTGCACAACACCCGGCATCGCCATCAGTAGCGCGAAGGCGATGAGCACAAGCGTGCGAAAGCGTATGGCGAACCCACGGGGCAACATGGTGAGCGTCCTCATCTGCTGGTAGCGGGCATTCTACTCATCAATGCGGCCACTGGGATTATCGACGGCATGAAAGCGGTGTGAGGCCCATGTACTTGAGCCTTTATCAGTTTAACCAAAAACCTCGTCCAGGTGGCGATGTTTACTTCAACGTTGGCCGGTCTTTTTTATCGTCCACCCGGATACAAAATAGCCGGGCCACCAGGGGCCCGGCGTGAACGTCGATGGAGGCTGGATAATCCATCCATTAGTTGCCGCTGGCGGCACCCCCGACCATCCCGCTCTGGAGGCCGCTTTCGCGACTGCCGTTACGGTTTTTAAGGTGGCTGGTCACAGTGTCTTCCGGTGAGCCGGCCATTTCGCGGAACATGCCCATGGAACCCAGCAGGGCCGACGACTCGTAGGGCACGAAAACCCGTTCGCCGTCCTTGGCCATGTTGGGCAGGCCCTTGATATAGCTCTGGCCCAGCAGGTAGCCCACGACGGTACGCTTGTTCTCTTCGCTGTCGCCAATGGCGCTTAGCACCAGCTTGATCGACTCCTGCTCGCCCTGGGCGCGCAGAATGGCGGACTCTTTGTCGCCCTCGGCGTTAAGAATGGACGATTCCCGCTGGCCCTGGGCCATGGCGATAGCGGCGGATTTTTCGCCTTCCGCTTCGGTGACGGTGGCGCGGCGCTTACGCTCGGCGGCCATCTGCAGACGCATGGCGGACTCGACCTCATCCGGCATGGCGATATCCTGCACCTCGACGCGGGAGATTTTGATGCCCCACTTGGAGGCCGGTTCTTCCATGGCAGCCTGGATTTCGTTGTTCACTTCCGCGCGGGATTCAAACAGCTTGTCCAGCTCCATCTTGCCAACTACCGAACGCAGCGTGGTCTTGGCCAGCACTTCCACTGCCTGGCTCATGTTCTCGACTTCGTAGACCGCCCGCTTGGGGTCGATGATCTGATAGTAGAGCGCGCCATTGATGCGCACGGTGACATTATCGGTGGTCACCACCGGCTGACCCGGGAAATCCATCACCGTCTCGCGGCGGTCGATACGGGTCTCGTCGGTGGTAAGCGCCGTGTAGTCATCGCCTATCTTGCGATAGCGAAGCATCGTGATGGCACGCGGTTGCTCAATGAACGGCACGATGATGTTGATGCCGCTTTCCAGTACGCGATGAAACGAACCGAGTCGCTCGATGACCATCACCTCTGATTGGCGAACGATCACCAGGCCTTTCGAAATGATCAGTATGCCGATGACGACAATGATCAGGCTTATCAACAAGCCGGGGCTAATGGGTAAATCCATTTTTAAGGTTCCTTGGGTTGGGGCGTATCAGCCGAAGGTGCTCCGTTGGCTGAAGAAGAGAGCTGAACAACGGCCGTGGTGCCATCGAAGCGTTTAAACACCACCGGGGTGCCCGGAGGTAATTCGGTCTGGTCGCTCTCGATGACGCGCAGGCGATAGAAGTCACCGTTGACCTTGATCCCTGTGGCATCATCGAAGTCGCGTTTTAACGTGGTGTAGTGATTGCCTTTTTCCACGCCGGTACCGGTGGTGCCGTAAGCAACGCCTTTGGGCGAAAAGCGCGGGCGAATCACCATTACGCCCACTGGCATCAGCACGCCGGCAAACACGCCCATACTGATCAACTGCCAGGGCAGGGTGAGCCCCAGCGCCGTGACCGCTGCCGTCAGCGCCGCGGCGACGCCCAGGGCGAGCAAGAGCATCGCGCCGGAGGTCAGCTCCGCCAGGCTCAGCAGCAAGGCGAGTACAAGCCAGCTATAAGCGGGGTTCCAGTCCATGCACGCTCCGTTATCCATGGCGATCATTTTCTCCAGCGTAACCTAGTGGAGGGGCTGGCGCCTATCATTAGCGTACTCAGTGAAGACGTTCGTGTTAGTTTCAAACGCGTTCCGTCAGGGACTAGCCTCATGATCAATCACTCACTAACGGATAAAGGGGAAGCGCGTGTCGGGCGTTGTCTACTGGCTGGATATAGCGGGGGTCATCGTGTTTGCGCTGTCGGGCGTGATGTTGGCGTGCCGGTCGCGAATGGATCCCATCGGCATGCTGGTGCTGGCGGCAGTCACTGGCATTGGCGGTGGCACGCTACGCGATCTGGTGCTGGGAGTGCGGCCGGTATTCTGGGTTACCGATCCCATCTATCTGTGGGTGATTCTCGCCACGGTGAGCGTGTCGCTGGTGGGGTTTCATTATATCCACCGCCTGTCACGGGGCTTTTTGCCGGTAGCCGACGCCTTTGGGCTGGCGCTGTTTACCGTCATTGGTGCCCACAAGGCGCTGCTGCTGGGAAGCCCGGGGGTGGTCGCGGTACTGATGGGCATGATGACCGGCGTGGCCGGGGGTATGATTCGTGATGTGCTGGCCCAGCGGGTGCCGATGGTACTGCGCGAGGAGGTTTACGCCACGGCAGCGATGGCCGGGGGGATCATTTACGTGGCCCTGCATGCCCTGGGGGTACCGTCTGCCGTGAGCATTGTCGTATCGCTGAGCGTGACGCTGGGATTGCGCCTGGCCGCCATCCATTGGCAATTGGCGCTGCCGGTGTTTGCCTGGGTCAGTGTGCCGCGCAAAGCCCCCAACGACACAGGCGAGCCGCTGTCGACGCCGCAAAAGGCCAAGGAGCGGGTGCGCATGATTCGCCATGAGCGTAAGCAGCGCTAACCGTTCTAGGGTCTCACGCGGCGGTGGCTCTCTCTCCAGTGCTCAAACCAGCGGCGTGGCTGGAGTATTTTCAGCGTGGGCTCGCGGTTCGCTAGCTCGACCCCCACGCCGAGCCGCCCTAGGCGAGCGTAAAGCGCGCCGTTGGCGCTCTGCTCAGCCAGTGTCAGATCAGCCAGCAGCAGCAGTGGTCCGCCGCTTAGCTGCAGATCATTCAGATCCAGCCGCTTGTCATTCAAGCGGAGGAGGGCGCTGCCTTGGATATTGCGCACGCTGAGTAACCGCCCCAGCCAGTCACTTTCCCGGGCACGGGCGAGAAACAGCCGCGCGAGCAGGCCGCTGTCGCGCAGCCGCAGCCCCAGGCGGGCATCAAGATTGACGGGCGTCTCCCATAGAAGCGTCGCCTCGGCCATATCCAACTGCGCCCACCAGCCTGCATCGCTGGACGCTTCGTTGCCTATTCGTGAGACGTTCTCCAGGCGCAGGAAGGAATCGTTGGCGACAAAGCGCATGGCCGCCAGATCGCCTTCGCTGAGCACCAGCTGCATGTGGATATCGCCACGCAGCCGTTGCTCAAGCAGTGCGAGCTCGGTGCCGAACGCCCTGAACGTCACGTCGCCTTCGCCCTGCATACCGCGTAGCACAAGCTCGCTGGATAGACTCGCCTGACCGTCTAGCAGCCTGACCCCAGCGCCCTCGGGCAGGTAGGCGTTGTAGCGGGTGATGTCCGGCACATCGATGATCGGCAAGCTGATCCGGGTGGTGAAGTGCTCGGGCTGCGGGTCGTCGATGACCGCGGAAAAGGCCTCGGTCGTGGTGGTGAGGGCCAGATGGCGGCCTTCCACATGGGGGCTGTCATCGCCCTGGCGGGCCAGCGAAAAGCGCGGAATGCCCAGGGAGAGTAGCGCCCGCTCGGCACTGTCCAACTGCGCGGTCAGCTCGCCACGCCCGCTGGCGCGGTAATCCAGAAAATCAACGCGCAGTGGATTGGCCACCACGCGAAGCCGGGTAGGCGCGGTCAGTCGATCAGCCTTGAAGCCGCCCCGGGCCGACAGCTGTCCCGCGCCGTCGAGGGCAAGCCCATGGGCATCGGGCAGAAAGGCGTTGAGAAACCCCAGATGCTGGACGCTGCCGGACACGTCGAACCGGCCGCTTGGTTGGCTATCCTCGCGTTGAAAACGCCCTTCGTGGAGGATTAGCGAGCTTGTCAGCGTGCTCTCCTTGCGCGCTTGCCGGGAGGCGTCGCTTACCTGCCACTCAAGGCGGCTGCCGCTGACGTCTAACGTGCTGGCATCCATAGCCGCCTGGTTGATGGTCAGGTCGAGCTGCATGTCGCTGGTCAGGCGATGGGCGTCTTTACCGGTTGACCAATCGGTTACCCAGCGGCTGCCGGCGAGGGTGGCGTCACCGCTCAGCTGGTCGGACGTCAGGTTAAGCTGGCCCTGGCTGCGCGCCTGGCCGCTGACCAGACGCAGCGGCGCTGCATCGGGCAGGTAGGCGTCCACATAGGGTTGCAGCTTGCTAATGTCGGGCAGTGTCGCGTCCTCCCAGCGTAATGAACCCGTGGCATGTCGGCGCGCGGCGTCAGGATCCAGCGGGCTGTTGGCGGTCAGCGTCAGCGACGCGTCAGCCAGCAGGGGGCGGGCGTTGTGCTGCAGTCTTGCCTGGGTCAGGTTGAGCGTCGCAGTGAACGTCTCGGGAGTGGGCAGGTGCGCGTGAAGGGTACCGTTGCCTTCAGCGGTCAACGCCATGGCGCTTGCGCGCAGGGCAGTGGCGGTGACGGTCAGGTCCGCCGTCTCCAGGCGGTTATCAGACAGCGCCACATCCAGGGCGAGGCGTCCGTCACCGGCCAGAGTGATACCGCCGTCTAATGGATCGGCGGCTGCCCGCTCCAGGTAGCGCGCCAGCATGTCCAGCCGGAGAACACGTCCCTCCAGGCTGAGCGCGGCGGCGCTCGGCGCCTCGAGCTGATCCACGCGCCGGTTGTCGAGTGCGGTACTGAACTCGAGGTGCGTGTTATCGGCATAGGGTGCCGCCTGGCGAGCGGCAAGGCGATCGGCCAACATGACATTATCCAGCGTGGCGTCGAGGGTCAGCGTATCGGGTGACCCGGCAGGAACCCTCAACGCGATAACACCGTCTCCCTGGGCGATGTGTACCGGGGGCTGCTGGTCGGGGCGCTGCCAGCGCACCGCTTGCGGCTGACCCAGGTAGGCTTCGTCGACGCGCATGACCAGTGCAGGAGCCGAGAGGGTCACCTGGCTGCCGGGTTGCAGCCGGCCGTGGTCAAGGCTGATGTCACCGTGTAAATCCCCGCGGCCGTTGATCGCAAGCCAGGGCAGGTCGCTGAGGTAGGGCATGAACACATCCCAGGCGTCGGCGCGGGCACTGAGGCGTGCGTCGGCGGAAAGCGCGGCGACAAGCTCGGGATCAAGCCCGCCTTCAGCGCTGGTCGGCGTTATGCGGTCGAGAGAGGCGCTGGCATCCAACTGAATATTCCGGGCCAGGGTGGCGCCATCCTGGCCACGCACCAGCCGCCCCTGGGTCAATTGCAGAGTCGCCTGGGGAATGGCCAGGGTGTCGCGGCTGAGCGTGGTGTCCTTGAGGCTGAAACGGCCTTCCCCCTGAAGCGTTATATCGCCAAGCTGCAGCTCGCGGATACCTTCGGCGTCCAGCGCTTTAATGTGAATCTCGCCACCAAGCAGGGCCATCAACGAGAGCTCGAGCGTCGCGCGGTCCGCGTCAAGCGCCAGGGCAAGCGCGCCGTCATCGCGGCGTATCGTCAATTCCTCGACGTTCCAGCGCCCGGGGTGGCGGCTGCTGCCTTGTTCCCAGCGGATATCCACCCCGGGCGCCTGTGACAGTCGCTCGGGCAGCCATTGGCTGTTGAGCAGCCAGTAGCTGCCCGCCAGCCAGAGCACTAACAGACCCAATCCCGCCCCTAACGTGATGGCGAACCAGTGCGGTAAGCGTCGTTTCCAGGCCTTGGCGCGTGCCGAGGGTGTGGTATTAGGCGGTGGCGATGACATAAAACCGTCCTTGAAGATGGCTCCTGCTAGTCCATGTTTTATGGCATTATGCGCCACGTAAGTCCGCAATCGACTTTTGATTTCAACGCTAAGCAGACAGCCAACGCCATGTTCCAGGAATTTTACACGCAGCGTGGAGAGTATGTAGTGATCTCCGCCGAGCAGGCCAGCCATTTCGCCAAGGGTGTGGCGGGAGACTACAACCCGATCCATAACCCTGACGCGCGGCGTTTTTGTGTGCCGGGCGACCTTCTCTTTGCCCTGGTGCTGGCAAGGTTCGGGCTGTCGCGCCACATGGAGTTTCGCTTCACCAACATGGTGGGTGCCGACACCCCGTTGTTGTTCAGCGAGACCGACAACGGCGAGCTGGAAGTGCGCGACGAAGCCGGCAAGTGCTACTTGCAGGTTACGCGTCGGGGTGACAGGACCTACGACGCGTCGGTAATCGACGCCTTTGCCCGCTGCTACGTGGCGTTTTCGGGCAAGAACTTCCCTCACTACCTGAAGCCGCTGATGGAGGAGCACGGGGTCATGTTCAACCCCAGGCGGCCGCTGGTTATCTACGACAGCATGGGCTTTTCGCTGGAGCGGCTGGATGGAATATCGCCAGGACTGGTGCTGACCCACTCATCGCTGGACGTACAGGGCAAGCGGGCCGACGCGCTGCTGGAATTTGCCATTCAGTCCGGTGGTGAGCCAGTGGGCGTGGGCTCGAAAAAGCTTGTAGTCAGTGGGCTGTGTGCTTATGACGCCGACGAAATGGCCGCGATTGTCGACGAGTTCTATCGCCTCAAGGCGGCTTATCTGGCGTCGGTGGACTAGCTTCGCAGGCCGAGATGCGCTGCTGGCTGCCCGGGTTAACCAACGGGTTGATCAGCCGCTAGCGGCATGACGTCCACCTCGACCTCGAGCTGGTGGTCGCTACCGCCATTCATGACCCCCTTGAGCGGCGCCACATCGGCGTAATCACGCCCCCAGCCCAGTACCGGATGCTGCTCGCCGGCAACCGTGCCGTTGGTCGGATCCAGCGCCAGCCAGCCCCAGTCGGGTACCCAGAGTGCCAGCCAGGCATGGGAGGCATCCGCGCCCACCAGGCGTGGCTGGCCGGGCGGCGGCTGGGTTTCCAGGTAACCGCTGACGTAACGCGCCGCCAGGCCAATCGAGCGCAGGGCACCGATAGCAAGGTGGGCGAAGTCCTGACACACGCCGCGCTGCTGGGCGAGCACATCGCTCAGCGGCGTGGCGAGCGTCGTGACGCTGGAGTCGTAGTCGAAAGTGGCGTGTATAAGCTGGTTGAGGGCCAACGCCGCCTCAACCAGCGGGCGCCCTGGGGTAAAGCAGCGCCGGGCGAAGGCCGCCAGTGCTTCGTTACGGCGAATGAACGGCGAATCCAGCCGATACAGCTGGCGATCAAAATGGCTGTCGACGCCGAGCTGCTCGGCCACGCGCTCCCAGGCCGGGGAGTGGGCGGGCAGCGGGCCCAGCGGCTGGGTGGTGATCGGCGTGACCACGGTGACGTCCAGGGTCTGATGAAGGTCTTCCAGCGCGAAATACAGCACGCGATTGCCGAACACATCGCGACGTTCGGCCTGCGCGTCAGGCAGTGGATGAATGGTCAAGGCGGAGGCGCCGCACTGCTGGTGCGGCGTCTTGCGCGGTAGCACCCGCGCTTCGCTATGGCACAGCGTCACTGGTGCCGTGTAGCGGTAGCGAGTGGTGTGACGCAGGGTGTAATTCACGCGCCAGGCTCCATGCTGACGAGCTGGCGCGGCCGCTCGACATGGCTGAAGTGGCTGTGGCTGATAGCGTCGGACAGCGCGCTCAGCGGCGCTATCAGGGCGTCGAGCAACTGCCCGAGGGCGACCTGCGCCTCAGGGGTTTCGGCCAAATGGCTCAGACGGCCGATATCGGCCAGGTGCAGCGCAGCATTGGCCTGAATCATCAGCCGCCGTTCGGCATTGCGGTAGGGCGATGAGCTCCCGGGCAGCCGGTCGATTTGCCGCTCAAGGCGCTTGAGCATGTAGCCCACCGAGCGCGGGTTGGTTTCATCGAACAGCAGCAGGTCGAGAATCGCGGCCGGGTGGAGTTCGCTGCGATAACGCCGCCGGTAGGCGGTGAAGTTATCGGTCGTGGCGAGGACCACCTCCCAGAGGGCCAGGCCCGGTGACGGCGGCGCGTTCAGCGTCAGTTTGAGTAACGATAAAAGCCCCAGGACGCGATCCAGAAAACGCCCGATATCCATGAATCGCCAGCCGTAGTGGTGGGGCATGGTTTCGTTGCACAGGCCAAAGAAGGCGGCCAGCTGCGCGGAAAGGGCTTCGCAGGTGCGTCGGGCCGCGCTGGCGTCATGACCAGGATGCATACTGTTCATCCGCTGGCGCAGCTGGTGGAGTACGCGCCAGGAATCATCGCCCAGGTGGTCGCGAATGCTGCGCGCATTGCCCAGCAACTGGGCGAACAGCGGCGACAGTGCCTGGGGATGACTATCGTCGAATTGGGCCAGCAGGGCGTCGCGTTTCTGGATGAACCCTACCCTTGGCGCCTTGCTGGGTTCGCCATCGGCGTCCCGGGTCGCAATGTCGAGTATCATCAACAGTTCATCCAGCAACTGGTCGGCAATGTCATCCTGATCGACTTCCAGTAGCCGCAGCAGTGCTTCGCGCAGCAGGCGTGAACGCGCATCCAGACGCTCGCCGTAGCGGCCCAGCCAGAACAGACTTTCGGCCACGCGGCTGGGCAGGTCAGTGCCATCGCGGGTGGCGACCACCGGGCCCCGTGCCTGACGCAGCTGGCTAACGTGAGGCTGTGGCGTGTCGGCGGTGATCCAGACGTCTTTGACTACCGGGCTTGCCAAGGACGGCGAACCGGGAGCGCCCACCCAGGCGAGCCCGCCGGGCATGACATGATAGTGGCTGGCGTGATCGTTTGCTGCGCTGACGCTGCCTGGCGTTCGCGACACAAAGCAGCGCAGGTTGAGGGTAGACGGCGTCAGGCGCTGCATGGGGTTATCGAACACCGGTGCCGTGGCGGTCGGGGTCTGCGGGTTGGCCGCTTGCAGTAACAAGGGTTCGCCGAGCAAGTGTTCGCACAGCGCCGGCAGATAGTCGGCAAGCGCGGGGAGCTCCAGCACGCCGACACCCAGCGCGTTCGAGATGGCCACGCCGCTGGATCGTGCTGCCTGCAGGAGCCCCGGCACGCCCAGCTGTGAATCGCCCCTCAACTCCAGTGGGTCGCAGTAGGCATCGTCACAGTGGCGCAGCACCACGTCCACCGCCTGCAGTCCACCCAGCGTGCGTAGCCATAGCTGGCTGTCGCGCACGACCATATCCTGGCCTTCGGCGAGGTCGATGTTGAGATAGTTGGCCAGGTAGGCGTGCTCGAAATAACGTGGGCTGGCCGGCCCCGGCGTTAGCAGCACGACCTTGGGATTGTCACGGTGTTGGTAGGCCAGCACGGTAAGCGTGCGGTGATACTTGTCCAGAAAGCCCGCCAGACGCTTTAACGGCGCGTTGCGGTACATCTCGGGGAGGGCTCGGGCCATTAGAATGCGGTTTTCCAGTGCAAAGCCGGTACCCGAGGGCGCCTGTAGGCGATCACCCATGACTCGCCACTGGCCCTTGGCGTCCTGAATGACATCGACACCGTGGAAGTTGATCGCGGGTCGGTCATTAGGTTTTGCGCCGTGACAGGCCAGCAGAAAATGCGGCGACGCCAGTATTGCTTGGGTCGGTAGCATGCCCGCATCAAACAGCGTGCGGGCACCGTAGATATCCTGGTACAGCGCATTAAATAGCCGGCTGCGCTGGGTCAGGCCGGCTTCCAGCGCCTGCCAGTGGGTCTGGTCGATCACCCAGGGCAGCGGGTCGAGCCGCCACGCGCGCCCCTGGGTATTGTCGTGCATGTTGAAGATGACGCCGTTCTCGGCCAGCAGCCGCTGGATCTCGTCCTGCTGCCGGTCGCGCCCCGCCTTGCCTAACGCTTCCAGCGCGCCGATAAGGCTTGTCCAGCCAGGGCGCAGCTGGCCGTGGCGGTCGAGCAGCGCGTCAAAAGTGCCGGGCTGTCCCTTGCCTAGCTGATGCCGATAGTCCTCAACCAGCCCGGCAGTGCCGAGCTCGAGTACCGAGGGAGAGACAGGCGCCGTCATGATCCTTGTAGTCCTAAAGCAGGTAAGGGGCGGATTATCCTGCAGCCAGCGCGGATAAGAAAGTACTCACCCGTGGATTAGCGTGGACACCAGCGTAAGTCCAGCGTGCAGGGCAGCTCTAGGCTGGGTATTTCCGTCGGCGGTACCTGGGTGCCATGCCGGTGCCCGCTATCGCTGAAGCGGCCCAGGCGCCTTGCTTCTGCCTCGAAGGCGTTCACCGGGAAAGTGTCAAAATTGCGCCCGGTGGGGTGCACCACATGATAGGTGCAACCTGCTACAGAACGCTGGTTCCAGGTATCGACCACGTCAAAAACCAGCGGTGCGTGGACGGGAATCTGTGGGTGCAGCGCCGACGGCGGCTGCCAGGCCCGGTAGCGTACCCCAGCTACCGCCTCACCATTACGCCCGGTGGCGGCGAGCGGTACCCGACGCCCGTTGCAGGTGACGATATAGCGGTCGCCGCTCATGCCGTTCACCTTGACCTCCAGGCGCTCGACCGAGGAGTCCACGTAGCGTGCGGTGCCTCCGGCAGAAGCTTCCTCTCCCAGCACGTGCCAGGGTTCGATGGCCTGACGCAGCTCGATATCCAGCATGGGGGTGTGCAGCCGTCCATGCACCGGGAAGCGGAACTCGAGAAACGGCGCAAACCAGGCCAGGTCGAAATCAAACCCATGATGACGCAGGTCGTCAAGGACGTCGTTCAGGTCTTCCCACAGGTAATACGGCAGCATCCAGCGATCCTGCAGAGCGCTGCCCCAGCGCACCGGTTTGGCCCGGTAGGGCGTTTTCCAGCAGCGGGCGACGAGTGCTCGAATCAGCAGCATCTGCATCAGTCCCATGCGCGCGTGTGGCGGCATTTCAAAGCCGCGAAGCTTAAGAAGCCCCAAACGGCCGCTATCGCTGTCCGGCGAGTAGAGCTTGTCGATACAGAACTCGGCGCGGTGGGTGTTGCCGGTAAGGTCGGTGAGCAGGTGGCGCAGCAGCCGATCCACCAGCCACGGCTGTACGACCTCGCCCTGGGGTATCTGCTGGAGAGCGATTTCCAGCTCGTAAAGCGCTTCGTGGCGGGCTTCATCCACGCGCGGTGCCTGGCTGGTGGGGCCGATGAACAGACCCGAAAACAGGTACGAAAGGCTGGGGTGGTGCTGCCAGTAGGTGACCAGGCTGGCAAGCAGATCCGGGCGGCGCAGGAACGGCGAATCTTCCGGTGTCACGCCGCCCAGGGTGACGTGGTTGCCGCCGCCGGTTCCCGTGTGGCGGCCGTCGAGCATAAACTTCTCGGTGCCCAGGCGCGCCTGTCGGGCCTCGTCGTAAAGCCGCTCGGTCTGCGCCACCAGGGTTTTCCAGCTGGCCGCCGGCATGATGTTGACTTCGATTACGCCGGGATCGGGGGTGATCATGAAGCTGTCCAGGCGCGGGTCGCGGGGCGGTGGATAGCCTTCGAGCATCACCGGGCAGCCAAGCTCGCGGGCGCACGTCTCGATGCTGCTGAGCAGATCCAGGTAGTGTTCAAGCTGGGTCAGCGGCGGCAGAAAGATGTGTAAACGCCCGTCCCGGGGCTCCACGCACAGACTGGTGTGGATCACCTTGTGGTCGCGGTCGTTCTCGGCGCTGGGTTGCTGCTGAACGGCTTCGCCTTCGGGATGACTCGAGCTTGGGTGCAGGCTTTGACCGTGGCGCTCGGCGCCGGTCAGGCGGGACTGCTCGTCCGGGTCGGCCCATGGCAGCGCCGACAGCGGCAGTCGCAGTCCCATGGGTGAGTCACCGGGGACGAGATACAGGTGGTCGCGCTTCAGCGGCCAGTGGCCGCTTTCCCAGCGGTGGGACTGCACAGTCGAATGGCGTAGCGGCAGGGCGTAGCCCACCGTCGCGCCCAGATCCTGCTCCAGCAGCCGGGCGAGTCGGCGTCGCTCGGCGTCATCTTTCAGATCCGCGTCGCGGGGGGCGACGCTCACCGGCAGGGTCTGCTCCTTCCACAGGTAGTAGTAGAGGTCTTCATAGGCGGGAATCCAGTGGCGTTCGGCCACCCCCAGCCGTTCGCTCAGCGCCAGGGTGAAGCGCTGGGCCATGGCGTCGTCGACCACCACCCTGGGCGCGCCGTCCAAGCAGGCGAGCCAATGCGGGTCGCGCCATAGCGGCACGCCGTCCTTGCGCCAGTAGCAGGCAAGTTCCCAGTGCGGCAGCGGCTCACCGGGGTACCATTTGCCCTGCTGCTGCTGAATGACGCTGCCCGGCGCAAAGCTGGCTTGCAGGCGTGTCAGCAACACCTCGGCGCGTTCGCGCTTGTGCTCGCCCAGGGCCTCGGTGTTCCACTCGGGGCTCTCCATATCGTCGACCGACACAAAGGTGGGCTCGCCGCCCATGGTCAGGCGCACGTCCTGCTGGTTGAGCTCGCTATCCACCTGGTCGCCCAGCTGAAGGATCTGCTGCCACGCCTGGTCGCTGTAGGGCTTGGTCACGCGCGGGTCTTCGTGGAGGCGCTCGACGCGCATTTCCACATCGAACTCGACCTCGCACTTCTCTGAAGCGCCGGTAATCGCGGCGGCGCTGCCGGTGGTCGGCGTGGCGGCCAGGGGGATATGGCCCTCGCCGGCAAACAGGCCTGAGGTCGGGTCGAGCCCCACCCAGCCCGCGCCGGGCAGGAAGACTTCGGTCCAGGCGTGGAGATCGGTGAAATCCACATCGGTGCCGCTCGGGCCATCCAGTGCCTTGATGTCGGGGGTCAACTGGATCAGGTAACCGGAGACAAAGCGCGCCGCCAGCCCCAGATGGCGCAGTATTTGAACCATGAGCCAGGCGCTGTCGCGACACGAGCCCCTACCCAGGGTCAGGGTTTCCTCGCAGCTCTGCACGCCGGGCTCCATGCGCACCAGGTAGCTGATGTCGTGCTGTAAACGCTGGTTGATGGCCACCAGAAAGTCGACGCTGGTGGTCGGCTCCATGGATACGTCCTCGAGCCACGCCATCAGGCGTGGCCCGGCCTCGGTAACGTCCAGGTAAGGACCGAGTTCAGTGCGCAGCGCGTCGGGATAGGTAAAAGGGATGGTCTGGGCGATGTCGTCCAGGAAAAAATCAAACGGGTTGATCACCGTCATCGGCGCGATGAGCTCAACGGCAATGATCAGTTCGCGCCGTGGTTCGGGGAAAACGATTCGCGCGTTGAAGTTGCCAAACGGATCCTGCTGCCAGTTTACAAAGTGATCGTCACCGGAAATGTTGAGCGAGTAGGCCTCGATATGGGTGCGGCAGTGGGGTGCCGGACGAAGACGGACCACATGCGGTGATAAGCGTACCGGCCGGTCAAAGCGGTAGGTCGTCTGGTGGTACAAGGCAACGCGAATGGTCATAAGCCACCCTCATGAAAGCCGGAATCAACCGAAAGCCGGTCAATGATAGGTTATTACTCGCAAGTATCGTTCCAGTTTTACTTTTTTGCAGCTGTCATTGCCGTTAAGCCGTTTAAGTAAGGTGTAAAACGATTTTTGCACCACAAAGAAGCGAGTTATGCACTGCCATAGAGCGCTATTTGAATAAACCGGCGGGATAAATGATGACATTTAAAGCGTGTAGCTAATCGAGCGTTGAAAAAGCGCAAAAGATGGTATGTATTTTGCTCGGTTTATTTACCGTCTTTTGGCAAGACCTGCTTAAACTAAGTATCAGGCAGATGCCGTCCTTCCCCTGCGCCAGGAGAGCGCCCATGAGCCAAGTGAATTGGAATAACTATGCGTGCCGCGATTATTACGATGAACTGATGGCGTCACCCGGTAACCCCCGCGCGTCGGCAGGCGAGCTTTGCAACATGCTGGCGCGGTTCAGTGCCGATGAGCTGGCCGAGCGTAAAACCGCTGCTGAAATCGCCATTCGCACCATGGGCATCACCTTCACGGTGTATTCGGAAGGCGCCATGATCGATCGCGCCTGGCCGTTCGATATTGTGCCGCGCATTATTCCCGCCCATGAATGGCGCAAGACCGAGGCGGGATTAAAACAGCGCGTTCAGGCACTCAACTTGTTTATCGACGATCTTTACCACGAGCAGAAAGTGGTCAAGGACGGGGTGTTGCCTGCCGAAGTGCTGGCGCAGTCGGTCAACTTCCGTCCTCAGTGCGTGGGTATCAACCCGCCCCATGGGGTCTGGGCGCATATTTGCGGCTCCGACCTGGTGCGTGGCGGCGATGGCACCTTGTATGTGCTGGAAGACAACCTGCGTATCCCCTCCGGCGTTTCCTACATGCTGGAAAACCGCAACGTGACCAAGCGAGTGCTGCCGGAGCTGTTTGCCACCGGCAAGATTTTGCCCGTGGATGATTACGTGGCCCAGCTTTACGACATGCTGGCGGCGATGTCGCCGCGCCCGGGGGACGAGCCACAGGTTGTTGTACTCACCCCGGGGATCTACAACTCGGCTTACTTCGAGCACGCCTATCTGGCTCAGCAGATGGGGGTCGAGCTGGTGCAGGGCAGCGACCTGCTGGTGGATGACGATGACGTTGTATTCATGCGCACCGTGGAAGGGTTGCGACGGGTGGACGTGATTTACCGACGGGTTGACGACGAGTTTCTCGACCCTGAAGCTTTCAACCCCAGCTCCATGCTGGGCGTGGCGGGCCTGATGCGCGCCTGGCGGTCGGGTAAGGTGGCCTTGGCCAACGCACCCGGTGCGGGGGTCGCCGACGACAAAGTGGTTTACGCCTTTGTGCCCGAGTTGATTCGCTACTACCTGGGCGAAGAGCCGCTATTGCCCAACGTGCCCAGCTATTTGTGCATGTTTGAAGAGGATCGCAAGTATGTGCTCGAGCACCTGGATGAGCTGGTCGTGAAGCCGGCCAACGAATCCGGTGGCTACGGCATGCTGATTGGCCCGCGCTCGACCAAGGAGACCCGCGACCATTTCGCCGAGTTGATCAACGCCAATCCGCGTAACTACATGGCCCAGCCAACGCTTGCGCTGTCGACGACGCCGACCCTTGCCAACGGCCTGCCGCAGCCCCGCCATGTCGACCTGCGTCCGTTTATTCTTTCCGGCCCCGAGACCCATGTGACCACCGGGGGGTTGACCCGTGTGGCCCTGGTGGAAGGCTCGCTAGTGGTCAATTCTTCACAAGGGGGCGGCAGCAAGGACACCTGGATTGTCGAGACCGAGGATCACCCCGCGGCCGCCGCTGAGCGGACAGGAGCCTAGCCCATGCTGTCACGCGTCGCAGAGAACCTTTACTGGATGGCCCGTTATATCGAACGCGCCGAAGACACCGCGCGGTTACTGAGCGTGAACAGCCACCTGATGCTGGATTTGCCCCGGCATCTGCCGCTTGGCTGGGGGCCGCTGATTGAAATGACCGGCACGCTCGAGGCGTTCAGGGAGCGCCATGGCGACTTTGACGAGCGTAGCGTGGTGCACTTCTTGTGCGCCGATACCCAAAGTGGCAGCTCGATTCTTTCCGCCCTGGCCAGCGCCCGTGAAAACCTGCGCACCACCCGGGATGTGGTGCCCCGCGAGATCTGGGAAGAGGTCAACCAGCTCTACCTGAGCGTTGCCGACCAGGCCGAGAACGGCGTCAGCCCACGGCGCCGGGATGCCTTTTTGAAAAGCGTCATTCGTGGCTGCCAGACCTTGACCGGGTTGATCGAAGGCACCTTGAGCCACGGTCCGGCGCGTACGTTTATTGAGTTGGGGCGCCAACTGGAGCGGGTCGACATGACCACGCGGATTGTCGACGTGCGCTCGGCGAGCCTGCTGCCGCAAAACCCTGAAGAACTGCTGCCGTTTGAAAACCTGCAGTGGATGAGCGTGCTGAAGTCGCTGACCGCTTACCAGATGTATCGGCAGCAGGTGCGCCTGCGCGTTCGCGGCCCCGATGTGCTGCGCTTTCTGCTTCAGGATCCCAACCTGCCGCGTTCTATTGCCTGTAGCCTGGAAACCCTGGGTCACGAGCTGCAGTTATTGCCCAGGCAGGATCGCGTTGCTGCCACCGTCTCGCTGGTTAGAGCGGATGTGGTGGATGCCGATATTCAGGCGCTGGCCCACTCGCCGAGCAAGCTGCACGCCTTTGTCGACGAGCTGCAGATTGGCTTTGCCGCGATTCACGACACCCTGAGTGCCACCTATTTTGTCAGCGCCGACAGCATTCCCCATGTGACCCAGCGGCAAACCCAGAGTCATGCAGGTGATCAGGATATCGACGACGACTGACCGTCATTCATCTTAACCCTCGAGGCTGCGCGGAGCGTTGCGGATGAGCTCATGCAGATACGCGAGCTTGTCGCGCACCGCCGGGGCCATCACACCGGGTGCCAGATCCAGCAGCCCCATGTCGCGGTTGAGTTCATTGACCGCCATGCCTACCTGGTGGAAGGCCTGCAGCATGCCGTCCAGCGAGCCATCGTACTCGGCGCGGGAAAGCCCCATGTGCATGGCGGTATCCAGCACCGCCACCATATCCAGGTAGAACGCAAAGGTTTCGGCAAAGTCTTCCCACGGGTGCATGGCGGCATACGCCGAGATGAAGTGTATCGACCAGTCGGCGGGCGCGCCCTGCTGGTAGTAGTGTTCCAGCGCCTCCGCATAGCTGGGGTGGTGGTGGTCGCCAAACACTCGCCGACAGGCTTCCTCGTCACGCGCCTTGACCAGCAAATCCCAGTAGTAGTGGCCGACTTCATGGCGAAAGTGACCGATCAAGGTGCGGTGAGATTCGTTCATGTCGACCCGCAGGCGCTCCCGTTCAACGTCGTCGGCTTCCTTGACGTTGATGGTGATATGGCCGTTGGCGTGCCCGGTATAGACTTTTTCCTGGCTGGCGGTTGAGCGCCATAGCCCCTGGTCGGGGAGTGCGTCGGCCATGAACGAGAAGCTGAGCGGCACGCGGATGGCATCACCGTGGGTGCCGTGGGGGAGGCCCAGCACATCCAAGGTGTGAAATAGCCGGCGCTTGGCGGCTTCGAGCGCTGCCCAGCGCGCGCGATTACCCTCGATCGCCAGATCCGGTATCACCGCGTTATAGCGACAGCAGTCGCACAATGTATCGGCATGCCCGTCGTTCATGACCACCATCCGGTTGCAGACATTGGCGAATGCGTAGTTGTGACACTTCATCAGGTCAGTGGCGCAGCCAGGGTGGGTGCAGCGATACCCGCCCTTGGGCAATGTTTCCAGCGCCACGATGTTGGCACACGTCGGGCACCAGCCAACCTCGGACCGGCAGCCAAGGCAGTGGGTGTTTTCAAAAAAAAGCGGGTTGCCACAGCGGCAGCTGAACGTCTGCATGAAGGTCTCCTGGGGGCGAGTCGCAGCGCGCTTCATTAAGGTTCATTGGCGCGGAGACGCGATGATTGCTCCAGCATAGCGAGATCCGCGCAGCCATGAAAAGGCTAATTGACGCCGCGCCCCAGATTCTGTTTACTCGTGCTATGGCTAATTGACGTTTACGTTAACTTTCTTTGGTTCGCGGTCGAGCGTGCTGTGACGTCCGTTCACCACGCATGCCGCCACGATCCAGGCAAGCGCCCATCCCGACACAATGACAACAGGAGCCAAGCCATGCCCGTTCGCGAAATCCCCATGTATATCGATGGTAAGCCCGTCACGTCGCAAAGCCAGGCGTGGCGCGACGTGGTGAACCCGGCCACCCAGGACGTCGTCGCCCGCGTGCCGTTCTGTACCGCCGACGAAGTCGAGCGCGCCGTGGCCAGCGCCAAAACGGCCTTCAAGGAATGGCGCAAGGTACCGCTGGGCAAGCGCATGCGCATCATGCTCAAGCTGCAGGCGCTGATTCGCGAGCACACGCCCGAGCTGGCGGCGCTGATTACCGAGGAGCACGGCAAGACGCTGCCGGATGCCGAAGGTGAGGTGGGGCGCGGGCTGGAAGTGGTGGAACATGCCTGCTCGATCACTTCGCTGCAGCTTGGCGAGCTGGCCGATAATGCCGCCAACGAAGTCGACGTGTATACCATGCACCAGCCGCTGGGCGTCGGGGCGGGCATTACCGCTTTCAACTTCCCGATCATGCTGCCGTGTTTCATGTTCCCGCTGGCCATTGCCACCGGCAATACCTTTGTCCTGAAACCCTCGGAGCAGGATCCAAGCTCGACCATGCGCCTGGTCGAGCTTGCCCATGAAGCGGGTATTCCCGCAGGGGTATTGAACGTCGTGCACGGCGGCCCTGAGGTGGCCAACCAGATCGCCGACCACCAGGATATCAAGGCACTGTCGTTCATCGGCTCGACCCACGTCGGCTCGCTGCTCTACAACCGGTCTGCCGCAGCGGGCAAGCGTATGCAGGCGATGATGGGCGCCAAGAACCATTGCGTGGTGATGCCGGACGCCAATCGCAGCCAGGCCATCGACAGCCTGCTGGGCTCCGCTTTCGGCGCCGCCGGGCAGCGCTGCATGGCCAACTCGGTGGTAGTGCTGGTCGGTGAAGCGCGCGAGTGGCTGGATGACATCGTCCAGGGCGCGCGGGGCATGACCGTCGGCCCTGGCACCCAGCGCGATGCGGACTTGGGTCCGCTGGTGTCTCCCCAGGCCAAGGAGCGGGTTGAGCGCTTGATTACTGCGGGCGAAAAAGAAGGCGCCAAGCTGATGGTCGACGGGCGTGGCTGCACGGTGGAGGGTTACCCCGACGGCAACTTTGTGGGGCCGACACTGTTTGCCGACGTCACCGCAGAGATGACAGTCTATCGCGAGGAAATCTTTGGTCCGGTGCTCTGCGTGGTCAGCGTGGACACTCTGGACGATGCCATCGCCTTCATCAACGCCAATCCCAACGGTAACGGCACCTCGATCTTTACCAACTCCGGCTGGGTGGCGCGGCGCTTCGAAACCGACATCGACGTGGGCCAGATAGGCATCAACGTACCCATCCCGGTGCCGGTCGCCTACTTCAGCTTTACCGGTTCGCGTGGGTCGAAGCTGGGTGACCTGGGGCCGAACGGCAAGCAGGCGATTGCCTTCTGGACACAAACCAAGACCGTGACCGCCCGCTGGTTCGAGCCGGAGAACGTCTCTAGCGGTATCAACAGCACCATTTCGCTCGGCTGATGGTATCTCGTCGCCTCCCCTTAGCCGGATTGAGGGGAGGTGCTTGGCAGGCTTTGGGTAACCGCCTAGACGTCTGCAAAGATCGGCAGGCTTTCTTCCAGCAGCCGTTCGATGGGATCCAGCTGACTTTCGTGCAGCACCAGCAGTGACGGTTCGGTGATGAAGTGCTTGCCGGTGGGCACCAGCAGCGCAAACTCGCCTTCTTCAAGATGGAACTCGTGAATCTCGCGCAGCCCGTGAGACGTATAGCACTGTGTGCAGCGGTACGCTTCGTCCTCGCCGTACACTAGACGGTGGTACATCTTGAACAGCGTATAGAGCGCCAGGCCGCCCTCGAAGGCCGGCCAGCGCGCCGGAATCGTGCGTGTCTCTTCATCCAGGGTTTGGCCGTCTGCCTCGGCATTGGCGATGGCATCGGCAAGCGGGGCGGCCAACAGAGCGTCGTCATCGGCGGGCAAGGCAAGGTTGTCTTTTGACGCCCGGGTAAAGTCGCTCACCGCGCGTTTGAAATCAGCCACGTTACTCAGAGGGTAGTCGACGTGCTGGAGATCCTGGGGATCGAAGCCGCCGTTTTCCCAGCCGTGAATCACGCGCAGCGTCATCAGGCCACGTTTCATCGGGCGCGTCAGCAGCATGTATAGCGTGATGCGAATATGCAGCTGGCGTTCGTCGGTATCGTTTTCAAACGCGTTGTAAGGGTCTGCAAACAGCTCGTGCAGCCTGCCCGGGGTATGTTCCTTGGCTTCGGTGTAGTGCATCAGCGTCATCCCTTTGAGAGAACCGTTTCCCGTAGCGCACGGTTTCTTTGACATTAGCGGGTTACCTGCTGAGTATGGCGAGCGGCTGTCAGGATTGAAAGACCCCGGCGTGTGAAATACTCAACGCCTGCGCGCTGCGGCACACTCTTGGCGCTTTACGCTGACGCCATTATCGTTGACGATAAGTCCGCAAGAAAATCCTTTCACTCACTGTCGCCAGGGGAGCCCTACCGGGCTGAGAGGGCGTTTTATGCTTACCCTGGAACCTGATCCGGTTGATACCGGCGGAGGAAGTGCGACATGCCTTACCTGACATCTGCCGTGCTCGCCGCGGCACTTGGTTGTTTCATTCTGCTTGGTCTACGTGCCCGCTGGGTCGATGGCACGGTGGACGACTATATCACCGCGCGCAACTCCCAGTCGGGGGGCACGCTGGGGCTCTCCTTTCTTGCCTCGGGCATGGGCGCGTGGATTCTGTTTGCCCCGCCGGAAATCGGCGCCTTTGTGGGGCCTGTGGCGCTTGCCGGCTACGCCATCGGGTCGGCACTGCCGTTTATCGTTCTAGGACTCTACGGGCCGGCTATTCGGCGCGCGTTGCCTGAAGGTCGCAGCATCGCCGAGTTTGCCCAGGCCTGCTACGGCAGCGGCGTGCGGCGTTGGGTATCGCTGGTGTCGGTGGCCTACATGGCATGTTTCTTGGCCGCCGAGTTGACCGCTATCGGCGCGATTACCGCGCTGCTTTCCGATGTGCCTCCTGCCGCGGTGGTGCTGGGCGTTGCCTTGAGTACCCTGGCCTATACCGTGCTCGGGGGGCTGCGAGCGAGCCTTGCCACCGACCGCTGGCAGGCCTGGCTGCTGGTGGCGTTATTGCTCATCGTCAGCAGTGTGGCGTTCACCCATCTGCCCGACATGCCCACGATGTCATCGATGCCCAGCGTCCCTGTGGGGGAGGCGCTGGGGGTGGCGCTGACGCTGGTGATTGCCGTCACTGCGGCCAATCTTTTCCATCAGGGGTACTGGCAACGGGTGTGGGCCGCCCAGGATGCCAATAGCCTGGGCCGGGGCGCCTGGCTGGGCGGTGGCATGACCGTCGCCGTCGTCATGGTGATTGGCGGCCTGGGGATGCTGGCGGCAATGAGCGGTGTCGAGCTGGGCAATCCGCCCATGCCGTTTTTTGCGCTGTTGGGCACGGCGCCTGCCTGGGTGGGGCTTCTGGCGCTAGTGCTGGCCGTCACGCTGGTGGCATCGAGCGTCGATACGCTGCAAAACGCGATCGCCTCGCTGATGGTCTCCCAGCATGAACAGCAAGGTCGATCGCTGACCACGGCGCGCTGGCTGACCGTGGCGTTGATGGTGCCGGTGGTGGTGATCGCGCTGCAGGGGCTCTCGGTGCTGCGGCTGTTTCTGGTCGCCGACCTGCTGTGTGCAGCAATCGTCGTACCGGTGCTGTTGGGGTTGTGGCGGCGCATGAGTGCCGCAGCGGCGATTGCCGGCGGCCTGGCGGGGCTGCTGGGCGCCGTGCTGCCGGGCTGGGTGGCAAACGGGAGCCTGTCCGCCGGCCTCATGGCGGCCACCTTTCCCAACGGAATCCCCACGCTCGGGCCCTTCCTGGGCGCGCTATGCGCTTCTACCCTGGTCAGCGTCGGGCTGGCAATGGCCGGGCGTTTACGCGCCCATTGAGCAAAGCGGCGTCGTTCGCGTTATGCTGGTAGGTTACCGCCTACTATCATGGGTGACACGCCAATGAACTACCCAATCTTGCCCGACGAAGAGGCACGTCTGGCAGCGCTGTACGAGCTGGCGTTGCTGGACACACCGGAGGAACCTGCGTTCGACCGGGTCACGCGTCTGGTCACCCAACTGCTGGATGTGCCCACGTCAACGGTGACCCTGGTCGACGCCAAGCGCCAGTGGTTCAAGTCCCGCGTTGGCGTAGAGGCCCAGGAAACCTCCCGCGACGTGGCATTCTGCGCCTACACCATTGCCGACGAGGTGCCGCTGATCGTGGAAGATGCGCAGCAGGATCCCCGGTTTGCGCATAACCCCCTGGTGACCGCCGATCAGGGCGTGCGTTTTTATGTGGGCATTCCGCTGCGCACCTCCCAGGGGCTGGCTCTGGGGTCGCTGTGTGCCGTGGATTCCCGGCCGCGTCGTGTCACGGATGCCGAGCTCGCCGCGCTAAAGGACCTGGCGGCGATCGTGACCGATGAAATTCACCTGCGCGAACGTTTTCAGTTTGAAAAGCAGCGTCGCGAAGACTCGCAGGCATCCCTCGAGGCGTTGCATCTTGATCTCGAAAACCAGATTGAGCGGCGTACGCGCGAGCTGAATCTGGTGATCGAGTCGGCCTACGACGCCTATATCAGCATCAATGATAACGACAAGGTGCTGGACTGGAATCGCGCGGCGCAGACCATGTTCGGCTGGACGCGCAAGGAAGCCCTGGCCAGATCCCTTCAGCAACTGATCTTTCCCGAAGGCGTGCCCGAAGGCGATCAGCAAATGCCGATGACCTACTACGCCACCCGCCGTGACGGCAGCCAGGTGCCCGTGGAAATGCGCATCAAGTCGCTGGAGATCGAGGGCAAGGGTCGCCGCAGCCTGTTTCTGCACGACGTTACCGAGCGCATACAGCTGGAGCGCCTGCGCGACCAGCAGGCTCGCGAGGATGCGCTTACCCAACTGCCCAACCGGCGCGCCCTGGATGAACGACTGCCGGACGCCATGGCGCGCACGCGACGCCTGAAAAACGCCCTGGCCGTCCTGTTCATGGACCTGGACGGATTCAAATCGGTCAACGATCAAAACGGCCACGCCGCCGGTGACCAGCTGCTGCGCGAAGTGGCCAAACGCCTTAGCGACGCCGTGCGCGAAACCGACTATGTGGCCCGCTGGGCGGGCGACGAATTTGTGGTGCTGCTGGAAAACATCGCGCCGGAGGCGGCCGAGCGACTCGCCCGACAGTTGGTCGACACCATCGAGCGGCCGCTTTGCCTGGAAAAGGGGACGGCCCATATCAGCACCAGTATCGGGGTGGCGCTCTATTACCCCGAGGCCAGCGAAACCGCCCAGGAGTTGCTGAAGCGTGCCGACGTCGCCATGTATGACGCCAAGCGTGCTGGCAAGGCTCAGGTACGCATGGCTGACGCACCCGCGTAATCGCATTCAAAACGTCAAGGACGACCATGATCCGGACATTGTTGACCACCCCCGACGGCCAGGTGCAGGAAGGCGACGAGCAGCTCGTCGCGGTCTGGCGGGAGACGCCCGGTAGCCATATCTGGGTGGACATGCAAGGCGAAAGCCAGGCCAGCGAGCAACGGCTGCTGGAAGACTTCGACTGCCATCCAATGGCGATCCAGGATGCCCATCGGGAGCGACATCCGCCGAAAATCGAAGAGTTCGGCCATCACACGCTGATTATCTACCGCGGCATCTCCTCGTTTGATGCCCAACTGAACTTCATTCCCCAGCAGGTATGCTTTTTTATCGGCGAGCGCTTTCTGGTGACCCTGCACCCCGGGGAGGCGATGAGTATCGAGCGGCTGCTCAAGGAGCAGGGCCGCGAGCTGCTGGCGTACTCCCCCGAACACGTCGCGCTGCGGGTCATGTACCTGTCGGCGGGGTTTTACATCGACAGCCTGCTGGAGTTCGAAGTCGCCCTCAGCGATCTGGAAGACGAGCTGCTTGAAAACGGCAATGATGTGCTGATGCGCCGGATTATCGCCTACCGCTCGCGGCTGGTGAAAATGCGCCGCATATTCAGCTATCACCGGGGTATTACCCAGGAGCTTACCGCCTACGACTATGCGCACCTGCCCCGCGACGAGAGCGAAACCCTGCACGCGATTACCGATGTGGAAGAGCGCTTCGAGCGGCTGTATACCCTTACGCAAATGTATTACGACATCTGCGGTGACCTGGTGGATGGCTATATTTCGATCTCTTCGCACCAGCTTAATATCACCATGCGCGTGCTTACGGTAATTACCGCGATTTTTGTGCCGCTGACGTTCATTGCCGGCATTTACGGCATGAATTTCGAGTACATGCCGGAGCTTGGCTATCGCTACGGCTATTTCTTCGTGTGGGGCGTGATGCTGGGTATCGGCGGTATGCTGATCTGGCTGTTCAAGCGCAAGCACTGGTTTTGACGCCAGACCGGCTCCCGACCCGGTTCGCTTGAGACAGGGCGAAAGTTTGTTAGGGTCATGCCATAACCCATACGACGTTTCATCGCTGGAAGGAGGCCGACAATGGCTGACGCAAAGATGAATGCCACACCGCCCGATACCATGGCCGCCATGCTGCTGACCGGGCATGGCGGCGTCGAGAAGCTTGAGTACCGCAAGGACGTGGCCACGCCCAAGCCCCGGGCGGGGGAGGTGCTGGTGCAGGTGACCGCCACGGCAAAAAACAATACCGATCGCAAGGCCCGCGAGGGGCTTTACCCCACCAAGAACAAGGGCGACGTGACCTCGTTTGCCATGGGCGGTGAGGCCACGCTGACGTTCCCACGCATTCAGGGCGCCGATGTGGCGGGCCGTGTCGTGGCGGTGGGCGAGGGCGTTGATGCTTCGAGGATCGGTGAGCGGGGGCTGCTGGATTTCAATCTGTATGCCGATGATCGCCGTGATATCAACCTGACCCCGGATTACTATGGCCACGGGGCCGATGGTGGCTATGCCGAGTACATCGCCGTACCGTCTGACCAGTTTCACCACGTGCCCAACCCGGCGCTGCACGATGCCGAGCTTGCCGCCATGGGGATGTGTTCCTACCAGACGGCCTACCACATGATGACATCCGCCGGGATCGGCGCCGGAGAGCGTGTGCTGGTCACCGGCGCAAGCGGCGGGGTGGGCACGGCACTGATCCAGTTGTGTCGCGTCGTGGGCGCTGTGCCCTACGCCGTGAGCCAGCCTGAGAAGGCCGATGCGCTACTGGCACTGGGCGCCGAGGCGGTGATCGACCGGGGTGATCTGCCGACCTTTGTGGATCGCGTATTGGCAACGACCAATGGCCAGCCGATCGACGCCGTGATGGATCTGGTCGGCGGCGACATGACCAACCTGTTTATCGATACCATGATCGTCGATATGCAGCATCGCAAGCGTTATCCGCGGCTTTCCATCGCTGGCGCCAGCGGCGGCAACGTGAGCGAAATCATGTGGACGAAGATTTATCTCTATCAGGTGCAGATCTTCGGCGTCTCCCACGGTACCCGGGAAGAGGCCGAGCAGCTCATCGCCTGGATTCGCAGCGACGAGCTTAAGCCGGTTCTGCACGCCGCGTTCAAGCTCTCGGAACTCCATGAAGCCGAGCGCTATTTCGTCAATCGCGGCAGCCACTATCTGGGCAAGATCGTGATCGTCCCGGATAGCCAATGGGACACCCATGGCGCCCCGTTTGCCCTTAACGCTTCCTGATCCCAAAGAGACTGGCGAATGAATACTCAGCACACCATCCAGCTAATGGATACCCATGCGGGCGGCGATGTCAGCCGGATCGTGACCGGTGGCATCGATCATCTTCCCGGGGACAGCGTCCGCGCGCAGATGGAGTACCTGCGCGACGACGCCGATGGCCTGCGTCGGCTGTTGCTCGAGGAACCCTACGGCATCCCCGAGATGTCCGTGGATCTCCTGGTGCCGCCCTGCGACCCGGAAGCCGTGGCCGGTTACATCATCATGGAGGTCATGGGCTACCCGATCTACTCGGGCTCGAACACGCTGTGCACCGCCACGGCGGTGCTGGAAAGCGGTATCGTGCCCAAGAAGGAGGGCATCCAGCGCTTCAAGCTGGAAGCCCCGGCGGGCCTTGTCCAGATCGAAGCCAGGGTGCATAACGGCGTGGTGGAGTCGGTGACCTGCGGCGGGCTGCCCAGCTACATCGACACCTACCGCGAGACCATCCAGGTGCCGGACATTGGCCCCGTGACCTATTCGGTCGCTTACAGTGGCGGCTTTTACGCGCTGGTGGATGCCGCCGAGCTGGGCTTCAAGCTGACCCTGGAAGAAGAGGCGGCGCTGGCGCTCTGTGCGCACAAGATTGTCGAAGCCATCAAGGCCGAGCGGGGCTTTTCCCACTACACATTGGGCGATGTGGGGCCGCTGCCATTCCTGCATTTCATGGGGCCTGAAGAACAGGTCGCTGAAGGTTATGTACGTTCTCGCTCAACGACCTACGTGCATCCCGGTGTTATTTGCCGCAGCACCACCGGTACGGGGACGTCCGCGCGGCTGGCGCTGATGCATTACGAAGGGCGGCTGAACCAGGGCGACAAGCTGGAAACCGTATCGCTGCGCGACACCGGCTTTATCGGCACCTTCATCGATACCCACCAGGAAGGCGCTTATCAGGTGGTGGAAAACACCATTACCGGGCGTAGCCACGTGCTGGCCCACTCGGATATCGTGATCAACTGCGATGACCCCTTGGTGAACTGCGGCGAGCTACACCACATCCTGCTGGATCGTCATCACCCACCGCGCGCCGAGCTGCCCGACGATACGCTGTAGCCCTCGGCGTCGAGGCGCTCCCATACCGGCGCCTTTTCGGCCTCGGTCATCTGTCCCCAGCGGGCGATTTCATCCAGGGTGCGCCCGCAGCCTTCGCACAGCGACTGGTCGGGGTCGACACGACAGATCTTGCGGCACGGCGACAGCGGGCGGAAAGAAGAAGGAGATGAAGTCACGGGTATCGTCAGCCTCATGGATGCAAGGGGGAAATCGCGAGCGCCTAGCCTAACATGACCCGCGACGACCTGGGTGTGGTAGCGTAAGGCTTTGTCCATGCGTTGATGAGGAAAGGCCATGCACTGTTTACTCGACAAGTCGCCGCTGGAGGCGGGCACCCTGTATCGGCTGTTATCCGGCACGATCTGTCCACGTCCGATTGCCTGGGTGGCCACCCAGGATCGCCAGGGCAACGCCAATCTCGCTCCGTTCTCGTTTTTCAACGTGGTCAGTGTCGATCCGCCGGTGCTGGGGTTTTCGCCCCTCCAGAACGGTCAGGGCCGCAGCAAGGACACCGTGCGTAACCTCGAGGAAAACCCCGAGTGCGTGGTGCACATCAGCAGCGAAGCCCTGGTCGATGCCCTCAACGCCACCAGTGCAAGCCTGTCTCCCGGCGAGGACGAATTCATGCTCGCCGGGCTCGAAAAAGCCGCCATGGCAGGAGTGTCTGTGCCGCGTATTGCCAGCGCGCCGGTGGCGTTCGGCTGTCGGCTGCGCGACATCATTCGCTTTGGCGATCAGCCCATGGCCGGCAATCTGGTACTCGCCAACGTGATATCCCTGCATCTTGATGACGCCATCTGGGACGGTCGCCACGTCAATCTGGAGGTGCTCAACCCGTTGGGGCGCCTGGCCGGCAGCGACTATCTGCGCACCACGGATCGCTTCGCCCTGCAGCGTCCCGGCTAATCGTTTTACCCGGCTCTCGGGCCGGGTTACGAAACTCGAAATAAAGCTTACTTTGTAATTAAGGATAATTGTCCTTTAGTCCTATAGTCTTCGGCCGATAGTACTGCTTGGTGCTTTTTACGCTGCGGGTGAAGCGTGGCTATAAATATCGCCGTGGTGCTTATTAGAAAAGTTTTAAACGAACCGCACGCAACAATAAAGCGGCAAACCGATTAGGGAAGGGACAATGCGACGATTCTTGATAGCATTACTGGCAAGTGTAGTGTCGATTCCGGCCGTTCATGCGGAACTGAAGTTTGCCATCGTGGCGCCGGACAGCGGCCCGGCAGCCTCACTCGGGCAGGGCATGCAGAAGGGCATTGAAACGTATTTTGCCGAGGTCAATGCTGAGGGCGGTGTCAATGGCGAGATGCTGTCCCTCGCCGCCTTTGACGATCGCTACGACCCCCTCACCGCCGCTCGCCACACCCGCGAGGTGGTGGAAGACGACGATATCCTGGCGGCCATCGGCAATGTGGGCACGCCCACCGCCACCGTCACCATACCGATTTACAACGAAGCCAAAACGCTGCTGTTCGGCGCCTTTACCGGCGCAGGCGTGCTGCGTCAATCGCCCCCCGACCGTTATGTCATCAACTACCGCGCCAGCTACGTTCAGGAAACCGCGGCGATGGTGGACGGCCTGATGGACGCGGGTATCGAGCCGGAGGAAATTGCCTTCTTCACCCAGAACGACAGCTTCGGCGACGCCGGCTACAACGGGGCGAAGCAAGCGCTTGAAGCACAGGGCTTTACCGGCACTCAAAACCTCGCTCACGGGCGTTTTTCGCGCGGGACACGCAACGTCCATCAGGGATTGGCCACCATCCTCCAGGCGGCTGAAACGCCCAAGGCGGTGATTATCGTCGGCACCTATGGCCCGGCGGCTGACTTTATCCGCGAAGCGCGCAAGGACATGCCCGATGCGGTGTTCCTCAACGTGTCCTTCGTGGGCAGCCAGGCGCTGTTGAATGAGCTGGGTGATCAAGCAGAGGGCGTGATCGTGACCCAGGTGGTGCCGCCACTGGACGCCGACCTGCCCGCCGTTGACGCCTACCGCCAGGCGCTTCAGGAATATGGCGACGGCAGTGAGCCTGACTTTGTTTCGTTGGAAGGTTATCTGGCCGCCAAGTTGTTTGTGGAAGGCGTGAAAGCCGCCGGCGACTCACCGGATCGCGAAGCCATTGTCGACGGGCTGCTGGGGCTGGGAGACGTGGATATCGGTCTTGAAGAACCTCTTCACCTGGCGCGCGACGATCACCAGGCAAGCGACAGCGTCTGGCCGACCATCGTTGTCGACGGCCAGTTCGAACGCGTCGAGTGGTCAACGCTGCTGCGCTAAGGCATTTAGCCGCAGCTTGATGCGCCATTTTTCCCTGAGACAAGCGAAATCAGCCAATGAAAAAAACACTCAGCTTACGTGCCATGTTGATCGGCCTGTTCCTGGCCGCCGTGATCGGCGCCGTGGTGCTGGCGGTGACCGGTTGGACAACCAATCAGCGATTGATCGATTCCCAACGCTACATCACCGGTGAAGTGATGCCGCTGCAGAACGCCAGCCGGCAAATGGTCTCGACCATGGGCGCCTTTGGACGACGCCACGCCGAGCTGCTGGCCGCCGAGAGCGCCGCCGATCTTGAAGAGATCCCCACCCGGGCAACCCTCGATCAGCGCTTCCGCCAGGCGCGCGATCAGCTCGCGGCCGACGATGCCGAAACCCGATCCAGCCAGCTGACCACGCTGGATGAACACTACCAAAGCCTGCTGGACAGCGACGCGTCGCTGGAAAGTGTCCGTCAGGAAGAACTGGCGCTGCAGGCGAGCATGAACGAACAGCTGGCCGAGATGCAGGCGCTGATCGGCGAGGTCATGAGCAGCGCCGGCGATATCGCCGGGCGGACCGCGCTCGCCCAGGTGCGCGATCAGCGCGCGCTCGAAGATCGCTTGAACGCCTGGCGCAGCGACGGCATGACCACCTTGCCCACCGGGCTGCTGGATAACCTGTTCAGCAATGAAGCGGACGTGACCCGGCTGAGCAGCGAGGTGCGCATCGCCGTCGCCATGCTGGCCGACCTCGGGCGTCGCCTGATGCAGGTAGAGAGCAAAGACGAACTGGTCAACCTGCGCCATAACCAGATCGGCCAACAGATTGGCCTGGCGCGGCAGTCGCTGGCGGGCATCATGCGCTCCCCCGGTGTTGATACCGAACAGGCGGCGCTGGTCAACGAGCTGGACGCTATCATCGTCGAATTGGAAAGCCTGATGCTCAGCGATGACCGCTCCGTCTACGCGCTGCGTCAGCAGCAGTTGGAGCGCCAGGAGCAGGCTCAGGCGGAGCTGAATAACGTCAGCCAGGCCATGGCGCAGATGGGCGACGCCCTTACCGATGTGGAGGCCTATGCAGTGGCGCAAGCCGATACCGCCGCCGAGCAGGCCGAAACCCTGGCCAACGCCGGGCGAACCCTGCTGATCGTGGTAACCCTGGTGGTGATTGCGCTGCTGGCAATCTTCGGCTGGCGCACCATGGTACGCGTGCTGGGCCCGCTGCTGACGATGCGCCAACAGATGGAAAGCATCAGCGGTGCGGCCGGTGAAAATGCTGATCTGTCGATGCGCCTGGATCTGCAGCGCAATGATGAAGTTGGTCAGACCGCCCAGGCGTTCAACCGCATGATGGACACCTTCGAAGGCATGGTGTCGCAGATTCGTGAAAGCGCCGAGGCGATTGCCGCCAGCAGCCGACAGATTGCCTCCGGGAATGAAAACCTCTCCCAGCGTACCGATCAGCAGGCCGCTTCACTGGCGGAAACCGCGTCGAGCCTTGAGCAGATCACCGCGACGGTCAAGCAGACCGCCGACTACGCCGACCACGCCAAGGGTGCAAGCAGCAGCGTCGACCAGCGTGCCCGCTCCGCCGGGGATGTGGCTCAGCGCACCACTCAGGCCATGGGCGATATTCGCGAGGCCAGCGAAAAGATCACCAGCATCATCAAGGCCATCGACGACATCGCCTTCCAGACCAATCTGCTGGCGCTTAACGCCTCGGTAGAGGCCGCCCGGGCCGGTGAGCAGGGGCGTGGGTTTGCCGTGGTCGCCCAGGAAGTCCGCAAGCTGGCCGGTAGAAGTGCGGAAGAAGCCGCGCAGATCCGCCATCTGGTCGACGACAGCGTGGCCAAGGTGAGCGAGGGCGAGCACCTGGTGAATGCCTCGAGCTCGCATCTACAGGAGATCGTCGACAGCCTGAGCGAAGTCACACGCTACGTGACGGAAATTGCCCAGGCGACCCACGAGCAGTCCTCCGGAATCGAGCAGATCAACCAGGCGATTGCCCAGCTGGATCAGGTGACGCACCAGAACGCCCACCTGGTTCAGGAAGCCTCCACCGAGAGCCAGACCCTCGACGAGCGGGCCAGCGACATGAACCTGCTGGTTAGCCGTTTCAAGGTCGGCGATGGCGCCGGGCAGCGCCATCTATCGCTGCCGGAACAGAAACCCGCTCCCCGCCTCAAGTAGTCTGTTGACACACCCGCCGCCCTCACGCAAGGCATGGCGGCGGGTGTAGTAACGGCCTACTACCCGTCTTTTATGGGCGCTTGCTAAGCTCATCTCACACGCGCTCCGCGTGGAACGCCATCGTTGTGGATAACAAGGAGACTTGAGATGAGCAGCAAGCGCATTCTGATGATTACCGGCGACTTCACCGAAGATTACGAAACCATGGTGCCGTTTCAGGCGCTGATGGCGGTGGGTCACCAAGTGGACGCGGTATGCCCCGACAAGCGAGCGGGGGACAGCGTGGCCACCGCCATTCACGATTTCGAAGGCGACCAGACCTACACCGAGAAACCCGGCCACCGGTTTGCCCTCAACGCGACCTTCGCCGATATCGACCCGGCGGACTACGATGCGCTGGTGGTGCCCGGCGGGCGTGCGCCGGAATATCTTCGCTTAAACAAAGCAGTGCTCACCATGGTGCAGCACTTCTTCGCGGCCGATAAGCCGGTGGCGGCGATCTGTCACGGCGCGCAGCTGTTAGCCGCTGCCAAGGTGCTGGAAGGCCGGCAGTGCTCGGCTTACCCCGCCTGCCAGCCCGAGGTCGAGCTTGCCGGCGGCCGCTTTGCCAACCTGGACGTGACCGATGCAGTGACCGACGGCAACCTGGTGACCGCACCGGCGTGGCCCGCGCATCCGGCCTGGCTTGCCCAGTTCATGGCGGTACTGGATCGCTAGGCGCAGGGATCATGTCCCCTGCGCCGCGCCGATAACTGGGCGCGGGGCGATTTGGCCGCTATGCTGATGGCATGGCGGCCAATCTTTCAATGAGGCGTGTGATGTGCAAACTGTTTATTGATGCCGACCCCGCACTGTGGCAAAGCGCGACTCACTCGCTGCGCATTGACGGCATGGTGACCAGCGTGCGGCTGGAAAACTACTTCTGGCAGATTCTTGAGGAAATCGCCCGGCGCGACGGCATGAATACCGCGCAAATGATCACCCGGCTCTACCACGAGTCGATTGCCGCCGGGCACGACCTGGGCAACTTCACCTCATTTCTGCGCGTCTGCGCGCTGCGCTATCAAGCCCTCCAGCTAAGCGGTGATATACCCACGAGCCTCGAGGTGGCGATCGGGTCGCTGGACGGCGAATCGCTGGTGGGCCAGCAGGGCGCGACTCGCGCCAATCAGGTGCATTGAACGGCTATTCGAGCCGTTCCTCAAGTCCGTCAAGAAAGTCCTCGATACGGCGCGCGTTGGTGCCGACGTCGCTGGCACCCAACCGCGACGCCGAACGCATGTCCACCCTGACGCCGTCTTCCGCGTCGCTCAGGCGGATCACCACGTCATCCTTGAAGCCGAACCAGCGGGTCTCGGCAGTAGCCTCGAGGGTGCGGTCGCTCACCGCCGCTATCTGCCAGCCGGCCGACTCGACCTCTGACTGGACGGCGCTGAGCACCCGCGATAGCGGTGCCGCCACCACCAGCGGTTGTACCTCGGGGTAGGCGTCCTGCTGTTTTCGCGCGGTTTCCCCGCCGGGGTAGTCAACGCCGTTGGGCGCTGATGCCCGGACGTCGCGCAGCGCGTCAAAGGTCGGCGGGTTTTGGGTATCGGTGGTGATGTCGTGGATCACCGGAACCTGCTGGGCCCGCTGCCACTGCTGCCAGGGCATATACAGCAGTGCGGCGGTGCCCACGAGCACGCTCACCGCAACGATCCCCGCGCCGGGACGACGCGTGATGGTGCTGACTACCAGCACAACCACGCCAAGCGTAGCGGCCGCGACGGCGAGGTAGGCGCCATAGCGCAGCAGGCTGAAGGCGCCGCCCAGGCCAAGCAGTTCAGTACGATAGGCCGGGCCCGCTCCGCCCATCAGGAGCAAGGCCGCCAGCAGCGCCAGAGCGCTCAGCCACGCCAGAATCTTGGGCCAGCGGTCGCCTTTGGGTTGCTGAGGGCTAGGTGGTTTTGTCATGCTTTTCTCCTGACGAATAACGCGTTAATCCACTCATAGGTCTTCAGCATAACCAGCCCTGCCAGGGTATGCCTGTTTTCCTGCAACGAGAACGCCGATCACGATGACCCCTACTGACACTGCCCCCGCGCTTTCCGACCAGGTGCGCGCGCTGCTGACCGACAAGCCCAGTGGCGAATTGCCCATGACCTACCAGCAGGTGGCGAGGGCGCTGGGACTCGAACCACCGCGCACCATTCAGCGTGTGGCCCAGGCGATCGAGCAACTGATGGACGAGGATGTCGCCGCCGGGCGGCCGATGATCGCGGCCCTGGTGGTCAGCCGCCGTAACGACCTGCCCGCCGAGGGCTTCTTTGAACACGCAGTGGCGCTGGGTCGATTTCCCGCCGACCCGGAACAGTACGAAGCGCTGTACATCACCGAACGGGAGCGGGCGCTCAGGTTCAGAGGCCAGTCGCGCTGACGTTATCCCTGGCGCAGCGGGGTGAGCAGATCGCTCAGGCCGTTGTGGTCGATTTCATGCATCAGGTGGAGCAGCTGGCCGATTTCCCCGGCAGGGAACCCCTCCCGGGCAAACCAGTTAAGGTACGGCCCAGGCAGGTCGGCGATAAGCCGGCCTTCATACTTGCCGAAGGGCATGGTGCGGGTCACCAGCTTTTCAAGGTCTTGCGGGTTCACGTGGGCGATCCTTTCGTGTGCATTCATGCACCTTTTATAGCGTCAAGACGCTATCATCAAGCCATCGCTTTCAGATAACGCGATTCATCAGACCAACGCCACAGGAGACAACCATGAGCCTATCCCCTTTTCATCTGGCAATCCCCGTCTATGACCTGAGTGCGGCGCGGGCCTTCTACAACGATGTATTTGGCCTGAGTGAAGGGCGCTCCAGCGACCACTGGGTGGACTTCGACTTTTTCGGACACCAGCTGGTCATTCACGAACACCCCAAAACCCCCGGGCAGGAAGCCGTCCACACCAACCCGGTCGATGGGCACGACGTGCCGGTGCCGCATTTTGGCGTGGTGCTGGGCTGGGAGGAGTGGGAAGCGCTGGCCGAGCGTTTGAAGGCCCGCGCTACCCCGTTCGTGATCGAGCCCTACGTGCGCTTCAAGGGCGAAGTGGGCGAGCAGGCCACCATGTTCCTGCTCGACCCCTGCGGCAACGCGCTGGAATTCAAGGCCTTCAAGGACATGAGCCAGCTATTTGCCAAGTAACGGCACCGCTCAGCGGCGCAGGGCGTGTTCCTGGCGACGATGCTGCAACGGCGCGTCGCCGAAATAGCGCTTATAGTCACGGCTGAACTGCGACACGCTGCGGTAGCCTACTGCCTGGGCCGCCTGGCTGACGTTGTGATCATCCTGAAGCAGCAGCTGCTGGGCCTTGATCAGGCGCAGCTGCTTGATGTACTGCGCCGGCGAGGCGCGAGTAATCTGCTTGAAGTGCTGGTGAAACGTCGAAGGGCTCATGCTGGCCTGTCGCGCCAGCTGCTCGACGCTGTAGTCGTCCGCAAAGTCGCGGTGCAGCGACGACAGCACCTGAACGATGCGGGCGTAGTGACCCTGCCCACGTACCAGTGCCCTCAGCGCCGGCCCCTGCTCGCCCTTCAATGCTTCGAACACTACATCGCGTATCCGCGCCCTGCCCATGGTGGTGCACTCGGCCGGCGAATGCAGGGCGCGCGCCAGGCGCAGTACCGCCGCCTGCATGCCCGGATCCATGGCGACCGACGCCATCGGCAGCGTTGCCTGTTGCTGATCGGGTGGCTCGCCCATGGTGGTCACCATCTCGCTGAGCAGCGCAGGTTCCAGCTGGATCGACACGCCCAGCAGAGGCGCCTCGGGAGAGCCGTAGGTTTCGCACTCAAACGGCAGCGGCAAGGTTTGTACCAGGTACTGGCCAGGATCGTAGTGAATTTCCCTATCGCCCAGATAGCCGATCTTCCGCCCCTGGGCGATGAAAATCAGGCTAGGCTGATAAAGCAGCGGCGTCCGAGGCTGGTGGCGATCCAGGCTCAGCAACGATACGCCGCTAAGTGCGCTAGCCGTCATGCCCTGCTGGGTGATCAGTGGTGTAATGCATTCCGCCAGTTCGCCAGCGGTATCCGCCGCATGGGGTATCGGGTTGGAAACGTCATTCAGCATGCCCACCTCATGGTCGTGTTTCCCTTAAATAAGACGATTATGGCATTTATCTTCGATTGTCTTGTTATTTTATACCGGTGATATGGAGAATTGAGCAAAAGTTTCGTAGCTTCGTTCATCGCTAACTCGCCCCATCGGGTCGATAATGGGTAGCCATCCCCGTCGTTGAGGGGGATCACAGGAATAAAGGAGCTTCATTCGATGAGCCAAGCAAAAGCCTATGCGGCTTTTTCCGCCGAAAAACCCCTAGCCCCGTTTACCTTTGACCGTCGCGAGCCCCGCCCGGACGATGTCGCCATCGACATCATGTACTGCGGCGTTTGCCACAGTGACCTGCACTTTGCGCGCAATGACTGGGGCATGACCCAGTACCCCATTGTGCCCGGTCACGAAATCGTCGGCCGCGTGACGTCTGTAGGCGACAAGGTCACCCGCTTCAAGGAAGGTGACATCGTCGGCGTTGGCTGCATGGTCGATTCCTGCCGCACCTGCTCGGCCTGCCAGGAAGGCGTCGAGCAGTACTGCCTGAATGGGTTCACCATGACCTATGGCAGCGAAGACCGTCAGGACGCCACCATGACCCAGGGCGGTTACTCCAGCAAGATTGTGGTAAGCGACCACTTCGTACTGAAAATGCCCGATGGCATTGACCTGGCGTCCGCCGCCCCGATCCTGTGCGCCGGTATCACCACCTACTCACCGCTCAAGCATCACGGCGTGGGCAAGGGCCACAAGGTTGGCGTGATCGGCATGGGTGGTCTGGGTCATATGGGCGTCAAGCTGGCCAAGGCGCTGGGCGCTGAAGTCACCGTGTTTACCCGCTCGGATGCCAAGGTCGAAGAAGCCAAGCGTAACGGCGCCGACCACGTCGTGGTGTCCAGCGACCAGGCGCAGATGGACGCCGTGGCGGAAACCTTCGACTTCATGCTCGATACCGTGCCGGTTCAGCACGACCTCAACCCCTACCTGGCGTCTCTGAAGTATGACGGCACGCACATCCTGGTGGGGCTGCTGGAGCCGATCGAACCGGCTATCGAAGGTTTCAACCTGATATTCAAGCGCCGCGTGGTCGCCGGCTCGCTGATCGGCGGCATCGCCGAAACCGAAGAGGTGCTCCAGCTGTGCGCTGACCAGGGCATTACCTGCGATGTTGAAATGCTGGATATCCACAACATCAACGAAGGCTTCGAGCGCATGGAAAAAGGCGACGTGCGCTATCGTTTCGTGATCGACATGGCCACCCTGTAACGCCTGAATGCACGTCTTTTAACTAGCTTACCTTGACGCCCGTTGGCGAGTGACCCCTCGCCAACGGGCGTTTTTTATAAATTCTACTTTATTTTGTCCGACAGTAGCCGATAATCGTTGATACTCTCATTTAAAAAAGCAAAGGGATCAACGGGATGAAGCACCTTTCGATCAAGTGGAGTCTGACCGCCGCGCTGGTGATATTGCTGTTAATGATTGGCTTGATCAGCGGGCTGGGGTTCTATTCGAGCACCACCAGCGAAAAGGCCCTGCACGAACTGGCGATCAACAACGGAGAGTTGGCCAACGCTGCCAACCGCACCCAGGTCAACGCGCTGCGCGCGCAAACCTTCCTGGATCGCTACGCCAGCTTCAGCATGCAGGGCAATCCGGACAAAGGCCAGGAGAGTCAGGCCATGGCCCAGGCTGCGGTTGAGGCCGCAGAGCAGCGCTTTGATCAGTTCCGCCAGGTGGAGCTGGATGACAATGACCCGCGCGCCGAGTACGTCAATGCCATGGTGGAGGCCTATGACGCCTTCGTGACCGAAGGCATCGTGCCCTTGCTTGACGCGGCGCCGTTTCAAATCCAACGCAACCAGGCATCGCTGAGCGAGCTGGGTAACGATTTTGACGCCGCCATGGAAGCGTTTACGGGCTACGCCAACCAGCGCAGCGATGCCATGCTGGCGGATGTCGCCTCGCTGAATCGCACCGTCGCCATCATCGCCATCGCGCTGCTGGTCATGGCCGTGCTGGCAACGCTGATCATGCGCATGGTGATTGTCCGCGTGCTGGTGAAGCCGCTTCGCGAGGCGATCCACCACTTTGAGCGCATCGCCAGCGGTGACCTGACCGCCGAGATTGAAGACCGGGGACGCAACGAGGTGGGCCAGCTCTATAAAGGGCTGGCCTTCATGCAGACCAAGTTGAAAAGCCTGGTGGTCTCGCTGCGGGAAAGTAGCGACAGCGTGTTCAGCGGCGCCGGCGATATCTCGGCGGGCAGCCAGGATCTTTCTGCCCGCACGGAAGAGCAGGCCGCCGCGCTGCAGCAGACGGCCTCCAGCATGGAGCAGATGGCCACGACAGTGAGCCGTAACACCGACACTGCCCAGCAGGCGGATCAGCTGTCGGTGGCGGCCTCGCAATCGGCGGAAGCCGGCGGCCAGGAAGTTGCCCACACGGTTCAGCTGGTGCGTGACATTGCCTCGAGCGCGGAACGCGTCAACGATATCATCGGTGTCATCGACTCGATTGCTTTTCAAACCAATATCCTTGCCCTGAACGCCTCGGTGGAAGCGGCGAGGGCCGGCGAGCAGGGGCGTGGGTTCGCCGTTGTTGCCAGCGAAGTGCGCCAGCTGGCCAGCCGCAGCGCCGACTCGGCCAAGGAAATTCGCCAGCTGATCGAGGCCACCACGGGTCAGATCAATCAGGGGGCGGAACAGGCAGAACGCAGCGGTGAGACCATCAACGATGCGGTCGACTCCATTCGCCAGGTCACTAACCTGGTCAGCGAAATCTCCACCGCCACCCGCGAGCAGAACAGCGGCATCGAGCAGATCAACGCCGCGCTCACCGAGATGGATTCCGTAACCCAGCAGAATGCTGCACTGGTGCAGCAGACCAATGCCGCCGCCGCCTCGCTGGAAGGCCAGGCACAGCAGCTGGCCGCGCTGATGGCGACCTTCCGGCTGGAGCAGGGAGATGCCGTTCAGCCAAGCGAGGGAACCCAGCCGCCAGCAGCTACGCCTGCCAACCGCCCCCTGACGTCACCCGGCAAGGAAACCCCTCGCAGCAAACAGCCGACACCGGCTCATCACGACAATGACGAGTGGGACGAGTTCTAGGAGGGTGACAAAGGCCCCGCTACGTATGTGGCGGGGCCTTGTTGGGGCTCACAGGTGGGCGCATACCCGCAGGCGGACGTAGTCGGCGGTCCAGTTGCCCTGGGAATCGCGCAGGCTGTGGGCCAGAAGCAGCAGAGTGTTGTCGACCACCGAGTCACGCAGGTCGTCATCCAGCCCGTGTAAAAACGGGGTGGCAAAGGTATCCAACCAGCCGCTCATGCCGGTGGGAAGTGACGTGGGCCGGGGGATAAGCTCGATCGAATCGACCTTGAAGCCGACGGTCTCCAGCAGGTGGCGATAGTCACTGGCCGTCGGGAAGTACCACGGATGGCGGCCGCGAGCGCTGATGCCGCGAAACTGCAGCGCGCCGATCAGTGCGGTACAGATCGCCGCCACGTTACCGTGTCCGCCAAATTCGGCCACAAAGCGGCCGCCCGGTTTAAGCGACCGCTTGATGCTGGCGAGCACCGCCTGCGGGTCGAGCAACCAATGCAGCGTGGCGTTGCTGAACACGGCATCGAATTCCTGGTCGTAAGGCATCTGATACGCATCCACCATGCGCGCATCGAGACCGCGCTCCTTGGCCGCGTCGACCATCTCCTGGGACGCATCGATACCCACCACGTCAGCGCCGCGTTTGGCGATACGCTCGGTCAACAAGCCATCACCGCACCCCAGATCCAGAATCCGCTCACCCGCCTTGGGGGCGAGCAGTGCAAGGATCTCGTTACCCATTTCGGGTATAAAGCTCGCATGTCGGGCATATCCCTCGGGGTTCCAGGATTGCCGCGTCGATTGGCGTGATGAATCCGTCATAAATGCTTCCTAGCGTGGTGTGCCGTTCAAAACCCTTGGCTAAGTATAGCGTGACATGCGCTCCACTGCGTTATGCGACAGTCCTTTTACTGCAACCCGGGCGTTGGTTTTTGTATCCGCAGCGGGCATTTAATAAGGGAGGCAGCACGAGGGTATCGCTACCTAAATCCCTGAGTTGCCACTACGCTGGTAGCTGATTGTTTTCCTGATTTTGTAACCTTGGCAAAGGACGCACGACCATGGGTGAGGATGTAAAGCACGCGGATGACGATTTTGAAGGCGGGCTGGACGCCGAATCCGCCGGCGAGCAGGAATCGGCGGACGCCCAGCGCCATCCGCAGCGGGTCGAGCAAAATGAGGCCCGCGAGCTGCCTTCCCAGGCCGCTGCGGTTCACCAGCGACTGCGTATGGACGGCCAAAAAGAACTGGCGCGTGGCTCGATGGCACTGCTGCTGTCGGCGGTGGCCGCGGGCATCTCGATGAGCTTTTCCATGGTGGCACGGGGTGTCATGCACGCCAGACTGCCGGATAGTGATGTGGGGTTTCTGATCGAGTGCCTGGGTTACACCATCGGCTTTATTGCCGTGATCCTGGCCCGCCAGCAGCTGTTTACGGAAAATACCGTGACGGCGGTATTGCCCATTATGAGCAACCCGACACGGAAAAATTTTGCTTTCCTGGGGCGTCTCTGGAGTGTGGTGCTCGTCGGTAACTTATTGGGCGCGGCACTTTCTGCTGCCACGTTTCTGTATATGCCGATGTTTGACGCGGCCACTCATGAGTCGTTTACCGCGATTGGCGAGCACATGATGGAAAACTCGCCCTACGAGATGTTTGCCAAGGCCATTCTCGCCGGCTGGATGATTGCCACGCTGGTGTGGCTGATTCCCGCGGCCGGGCAAGCCAAGGTGTGGGTCATCATCATTATTACTTACGTCATGGCGATCGGCGAGTTCACCCACATCGTGGTGGGTGCGAGCGAAGGGTTTTACCTGTTGCTGATCGGTAATATCAGTTGGAGCGAGCTGGTGTTCCAGTTTGGCCTGCCCACGCTGGCGGGTAACGTGATCGGGGGTACCTTTATTTTTGCGTTGATCAGCCACGCACAAATTCGCGGCGACAAGGATCTTTCCGTGAAGGCCAAGCCGGACGACGCCAACGGTGGATCACGCGATTAGCGTTGACAGCCTGCCCGCGGGGATCAACGTCGCCGGTATGCCCAAACGCTAGTTGGGGGGCAGCAGGCATGCTCAGGTGAATTGGCTATACTCGGTTGTGAAGAACCCGCATAACAACAACGTGGCTCAGGAGGATCCAATGACCCTACAGCGTGCCTACTGCCTGCTGGCAGCCTTATATAGCCTGTTATTGGTAATCGGCATTATTGCCATATTGATGGGTGGCGGTACGCTGCTCGCGGCGGTGTATCTGGTCGTTGGTTTTTTTGCCGTGCTGGGGCTTTGGGGGATAAGCCTTCAGCGCAGCGTGATGAACCCGCGTATGTGGCGACCGCTGGCGGTTGCACTGGCCGTGGGTGCGGTCGTGCAATTTGTGGTGATGCTGCAAATGTCGGTGTCAGGTGTGACCCTGACATGGGTATTGACCAGCAGCATCTTTGCCATTTTGCTGGCGATTATGCTCTATCATTACGGTAACCGCGACCAGCCGCTGTGGGCCACGGAAGACGAGAGAAGTGATGCAAACCGATTGCGGGTCATGCTCCAGCAGCAAACAGCGCTTACTGCCGTTCACCGCGAAGGCGAGCGTGAAAACCATGCCAACGTGTTCAAGGTAGGTAACGAGTACGAGGCCAATATCACCCGCCACTCGCCGGAAGGTCAGGAAGCTTTCAGCGAACGTTTCCGTCATCCCGAGTCGTTGGTGTTCTTCCTGGAAAAATTTGCCAGTATATCGATCAACGATTTTCAAAAGCCCACCGCTAACTGATCGCCTCGCGATCTTCCTCGAGCACTTCATCGATCCAGGCCAGCCAGGTCTGGGTCAAGCGTTTGCCCAGGCGCAACGTGTGCCACGGGGCGCGCTCGTGCGGGAGAAGTGAGTCGGGAGAGGAAAACCACGCCGACTCAATAGCCTGGTAACTATCCATCCGTTCCTCCAAGGTGTTGCGCAGCGAAGCCAGTTCCGCATGACGGGCGTCGGCCGGCCAGCGTTCCCAGACAAAGAATTTGGCAAACAACGGTGTCCGCACGGGTTGGGCCCCCAGTGGGCTGGCCAGCCACGATTCCAGAAATGCAATTCCTTCCGAGGTAATGTGGTAAACCTTGCGATCCGGCTTGTCGTATTGGGCCACTGTCTGACAGCTCAACAGTCGCTCTCGATGCATTTTGTCCAGCTCACGGTAAATCTGCTGGTGGCTGGCCTGCCAGACATGAGCGAGTCCTGTCCTGAAACGCTGTAGAACGTCGTACCCAGTACCCGGTTCGCGTTGCAGTGTGATAAGCAGTACGGCTCTTAATGACATGGATAGCCTCGTTTCATTTGTGCATATTGTTGCATAGTAAGCGGGTCGGTACTATGCTCCTTGATATGCAACAAGTTGCATTTAATATCAGGGCGTTCAGGATCAGAGTCGCGAGAGGAATATGGTGTTAATGTTACATCTGTGGGCATCGTTTACCGGACTTGGTGTAGGCGCAATCGTATTGCTGAGGCATAAAGGCGACTGGCTACACAAAACCTTGGGCATAGCGTGGGTATCGGCAATGGTGGCATCGGCGCTCAGCTCCTTTTGGCTGGGGGGTGGGGTGTTTCCCATGATCGGTCATTGGGGCCCTATCCACCTGTTATCGTTGTGGATGCTGGTAGCCATATCGCTAGCGCTTCTGGCGATCCTGCAGGGCCGTGTCCGAGATCACAAACGATGGATGCTTGGCGCTTATGTCGGCTTGTTAGGCGCCTTTATCGGCACATTGATGCCTGGGCGGTGGGTCTCGGCTCAGTTGGGCATCTGGTGACAAGGAGTAGTGAATGTTTCTAGGATTGAGTGCCTTTCCGCTCACCCCCATGAACGAGCACAAGCCCGACGAACACGCGTTTCGCTAGAAAAAACACCCGGCCGTGGCCGGGTGTGATAGTGCTTGAAACGGTGGTTACTCGACGAGTTCGAGCAGGCGGTCAGGATAGTTGGTGAACAGACCGTTGACGCCCATGTCCATCAGACGCTCCATTTCCTCGGTTTCGTTGATGGTATAGACGTGCACCGGCAGGTCGTTTTCCTGGGCTTGCTGGACAAAGTCGGCGTCAATCACTTGCCGACCGTCGTAAAGGTAGTTGGTGCCAATGCCCACGGCGTAGTCGGCAACTGCCTGGAAGTCTTCATCGGTAATCTCGGCGGGGCCCGGCGTTACGCCTGTCCACTCCACCAGTGTCGAATCGTCTTCTTCGCTGGGGTAGTACCACACCAGCTGGATCAGCGGTACGTCGTCGTTAAGTTCCTGCACTTTCAACAGACTGTCCTGCTCGAAGGACTGCACCAGGACGCGACCGTTCTCGATCATGTCGTGCTCTTCGAGCTTTTCAACGAGGGCTTCTTCCAGGCCCGGGTTCAGCTGGGGCGACTTGGTTTCGATGTAGTAGCGGGCATCGTGACCAAAGTGTTCGAACAGCTCGTCCAGGGTGAGCATCTGCGCGCCGGCAAAGTCATCGCTGGCACTATCGGGGTTTGCCTCGTTGAACCAGGTGCCGGTATCCAGCGCCTTCAGCTCTTCCAGGGTGTAGTCGTTGATCGCGCCTTCGCCGTCGCTGGTGCGGTCGATGGTGTCATCATGAAACACCACCACTTCACCATCGGACGATAGCTGGGCGTCCAGCTCCAGGTAATCGACCCCCCATTCATGGGCCAGCTCGTAGGCCGCCATGGTGCTCTCCGGCGCGTGGCCGCTGGCGCCCCGGTGGGCGATGACTTGAAACGATTGCAGATCTTTTAGCTGCTGCTCCAGCGGCGAGGTATCCGCCAAGGCGGCGGTCGTGGCAGCACCAGCGAAAAGACCCAATGACATGGCGACAATCAGAGGACGACGTTGCATAGGAATTCCTTAAATTGAATGTTCGATCAATAACCCTACACGGATTCGCGGATGAAAGCCAAACGGCGAGTCATCGGAATGAGCGTCATGATGATGCCGCTGTGTCATTGGGTTGCTGCGCATCGTTCGCTAGAAGTAACGGGAAAACCCAAGGCTCGCCTCGGTAGCCGATTGGTCTCGCTGCAGTTCAAACCGGATATCCCACGCGGTGGATAGTGCCACCCGATGCTGTAGTTGCCACGCCGTCCGCTGGCGGTCGTCGTAACCAACGTTTCGTCGATGGGTCAGCTGCAAATGGGTGCGCTGGCGTGGCGACCAGCTACTGACCATGCCCGCCTTCAGCATGGGTACCGCGACCCCTTCGTAATGCCGTTGGGTGCGCAGCTGGGCACCCGCCAGGACGTACGGCAGGTGAGAACCTAGCGACCATGACTTCCCCCCCAGCACATCGGCCACGCCATCGAAGCAGCGTCGGCAGCTCAAGCGGTTCCGCTGGATCCCCGCCGATATCTGCCAGGCGGTTTGTGGCAGGGTAGGCAATGTAATGGCGTTGGTGTGCAGGTTGGTAATGTTAAAAAGGTCGAAACGCTGTAATGATACGCCTTGTTCGTCGGCGTTGATTTCGACGTTGGCAATTTCAACCGCCGAATGGGGCATGCGCGCCCGATTGGTATCCAGTAGATCGTACTGAAGTGGTCGAAATCTAAGGCGAAACGCATTGCCCGAGTTACTGTTATGGACACCGCTGACATTCACCAAGGCAGGTGGCGCCACTTCATGTATGGCAGGTGGTTTGGGGTGGTTCGTCTGCGTATCCCCTTTGGGGAGGCGCAATCGTGCCTGCAGCAGTTGCCGCTCGATTTCCGGTAGCTGCTCGGTATCGCCGGTTTGGCGCAGAAAAGAGGCGTGGCTGAGCAGCGTATCCAGAACGTCGCTTCGTTGAGCAGCAGGCAGCTGGGTAAAGTCGGCCGCCAGCATCTGCAGGTTATCTTCCTCGGGCCATACGGCATTCGCTGCCTCTTGTTGACGCGCGCTTAGTGCCGTGAACTGGCGTTGGGTCGTGAGCCGTCGCGATGGGATGTGGCGCGTGTCGGCGAGCAAAGGCTGGCCGTGATGTTCTGCGCGACTCAAGGTTCTTAACAGGTCTTCAGGGGCCACCCATGGAGAAATACCCGGCGTCAGCTCCTCATCGATAACCAGCTCAAGTGTGCGGGCAATGCGTGACGCGCAGTTCTGGGATAAAAACAGATACTCGTAATCTTGACCTACAATTTCAAAAAGGTGCGCTGTTAAAAGCGACGCTTCCTGATCTGTCAGGCGTAACTGGTAATGCCATAAATCACGCATTTCCCGTTCGGAATAAAGCGTGGCATTGAGATAGAAGGACGCATTGGAAAATGTCGCGTTGTAGCCGCCAAAAAGGCCCTTGGCCATGTAGGTCAGCATGCTGTCATCGCTTGGCACATCCGCGCCGAAGTTCAGGCTGGTATCCAGCAGGTGTTGGGGATTCGACGACGCGCCAACGCTTTGTCCGGAAGCCGAGTGAAGCATGATGTGACCAAAAAACGAGGCGGGATTGCCGAGATAGCCCGTCGCAAACATCAGGCCCAGACCGGCGCCCTGATGCGTTGATTGCCATTCGTTGAATTCAGGGCAGTCAGCACCTGGCCACTGCTCACCTGTGTTTTCTGAGAGCCACATGGCCCGCGCAGGAAATTGGCAGCGGGCATGTGTTCCCGGCGCGCGGGAAGGCGCGCGCAAGGCGGCAAGCGTTGCCTCCAGTTCGGCACGAGGGTCGTAGCGGCCATTTTCAGCGAGGAAAAAGGCATCATCGATCACGGCGCTGCGCGGCGGAGAAAAAGGCGTCTGGCGGTCGAAATGCAGCAGCGAACGCCATTGGGGGTGTTGCGAAAGGGTCGTTTCTTCTGCGTGTAACAGGGTGCTAGACAGTGAGCAAAGCAACAGGGTCGTCAGCCAAAGCCGCCGCATGCGCGAAGTATCCTTTAGGGAAGCGGAGTGGGCTGGCAGAGGGCCAGCCCACATGAGGCATTAGCTGGCTGAACAGTTCGCAGCCGCTTGATTCAGGCTGTTGTAGAAACGGTAAGCCTTGTCTTCATGGCTCATGGAAGAGTAGCTAGCGTCAGCGCTGACGGTGCTCAGGTCGTTGCGCAGCTGGGAAATGCTTGCTGAGTTGCTGGCATCACAGCCAACGAGTCCAAGGGCAGCCGTCAGGTGCTCACCTTCGCCCATGGCCGCTTCCATGGCCAGCTGGTCGTAGGTTTCATCGATAAACTGAGCGACTTTGACTTCTTCGCTTTCGCAGGTCTCGGGAGAGATGGTGGCAGATGTGACGGCGGTGGTGCCTGAGTCCCAAATGACATTCGAGAGAGCAGCCGCTGTGGTGTTGTTGTCAAAAATAGCGGCACCGATACCGCAATGTTGCCACGGATTGATATCGCCCTGATGATCGTTGGCGAACGCGGTGGTGCTCAAGGTAAGTACAGTGGTGGCGCCCAGCAGTGCAACAGCAGCCGTCAAAGAACGTTTCAGCATGGTAATCCCTAATAATTAATGTTGTCGGTTTGAGTTTTTATATCGAGAGGTACCGACAAGCCTCAAGATTCGTCAGTAGACTAGAGGCGAACAGTTTGTAAATTCTGCTTAATGTTACCAGTCTTGCCATGCTTTTTTTGTAAGCCAAAACCGACAGCTATGTAGGATATGGCTTACAAACAATGCAGTGGTGTCACCTCCTGTCCTGCCTTGAAACCGCTGCGTTAAGAAATGTGATTTGAACGCGCCGCCCTGTCGGCGCAATACTGGAGCGCCTGCTCCCACAAAATCTGCCTGCCAAAAGAGACTGCCAATGACCCACCAACCCCGCTGGGCACTTACCGGGATCTACTTTATCATCGCGCTGCTGGTGGGCGTGGTGTTGGGTAGCGTCGTGCAGACCCAGTTCAATCTGGCCGCGCTTCAGGCGCTGGGCGTCGAGATATCGCCAGGGCAGCGCATTGCCACGACCCTGCACGACCTGACCAGCTTTGCGCCGCTGTATGCGGTGCTGTTCGCGGTGGGCTTTGTGGTATCGCAAGCCGTGGCGGTGCTGCTCTCAGGCTGGCTGGGTGGCCGGTGTTTGGCGCTGTTATGCACAGGCGGTGCGGCCGTCGGGCTGTGGGCGACGCTATGGCTGGTCAATACGCTGGCGCCGCCACCGACCTTGATTGCCGCCACACGCGGCGTCGTCGGGTTTGTCGCCATGCTGGCAACGGCGGGCGTGGCGGGCTGGTTGTTTGCGTGGCTGCGAAAACGCATGGCCAATGCCAAGCGCCCGCGGGGGTTCTCCGGCATGGCGATTGTCTGGGGGGTAGGCAGTCTGGCTGCCGCGCTGGGCGTCGGTCAGCAAGCCGAGGCCCAGGAAGTCGAGGAGAGCCAGGCTGAAGGCGCCTATCAAATCGAGACCTTGGCCGAGGGGCTGGCGCATCCCTGGTCGCTGGCCTTTCTGCCGGATGGGCGCATGCTGGTCACCGAACGTCTTGGGCGGCTACGGCTGTTGAGTGCCGAAGGTGACACGCTCGAGGCATCGCTAGGCGGCGTGCCCGAGGTGTTTGCCTCGGGCCAGGCGGGGCTGTTTGACGTGCGGCTGTCGCCCAGGTTTGAAGACGACCGGCAGCTTTACCTCAGCTACGCCTGCGGTAATGAACTTGCCAATCACACCTGCCTGGCGAAAGGTACGTTGGAGGATAACGGCCTGGAAGACGTCAGCGAAATCTTTCGCGCTCAGCCCGCCAAACAGGGCGCTGCCCACTTCGGCGGGCGTTTGGCCTGGCTGCCGGACGGCACATTGGTCCTCACCCTGGGCGATGGCTTTGACTACCGCGAACAGGCGCAACAGCTGGAAAGCCACATCGGCAGCCTTGTGCGCCTGAACCCCGACGGCAGCGTGCCGGATGACAACCCCTTCGTGAACCGCGATGACGCCCGGCCGGCAATCTACAGCTACGGCCACCGCAACGTTCAGGGGCTAGTCTTCGACGCCGACAATAACCGGCTGATCGCCCACGAACATGGCCCTCGCGGCGGCGATGAGTTGAACGTTATCGAAGCGGGCGCTAACTACGGCTGGCCGATCGCCACCGGCGGGCTGGATTACACCGGTTCACGGGTAACGCCGTTCGAAGACTACCCGGGGACCGAACCGCCTGCACTCGAATGGACACCCTCGATTGCGCCCTCCGGCATGGCGCTCTACAGCGGTGATCTGTTTCCCGAATGGCAGGGCGACTTGCTGGTCGGCGCACTGGTCAATAAAGAAGTGCGCCGCGTGCGGTTATCCGAAGACGCTTCAATTGCCGAAGACGTAGAAGGGCTGTTCGGCGAGCTGGGGGAACGCATCCGCGACGTTCGCCAGGGGCCGGAAGGCGCGATCTACCTGCTCACCGACAGCCCGGAAGGCAGGTTGCTGCGGGTGATGCCAACTCATTCATCTGCTATAAGCAATTAACGATTCTCTTGCCGCCCTTGGGTTGAATGTCGTCTTTTTTGCCAGCACCTAGCCTATATAGGCAACTCACAAGGAGACGTTATGACGGCGTTAGTGATTGGCGCGAACGGACAGATTGGCAAACAGTTCTGCGAGCTGGCCCAAAAAGCGGGCACGCCCATCAAGGCGATGATTCGCAGCGAAGAGCAGGTGCCGTGGTTCAATGACAGAGGTATCGATACCGTCATTGCCGACCTGGAAGACGACTTTGAGCATGCGTTTGAAGGCTGTGACCAAGTGGTCTTCACCGCCGGTTCAGGACCGCACACCGGGCCGGACAAGACCCTGTTGATCGATCTTTACGGGGCCATTCGTGCTGCCGATATCGCCAAGCAGAAAGGTATTTCCCGCTACCTGATGATCAGCGCGATACGGGCCGAAAACCCCATGGAAGCGCCCGAGAAGTTGCGCCCCTACATGGCCGCAAAATTCGCCGCCGATGCCCATCTGCGCAACAGCGGCGTACCCTACGTGATTCTTAAACCCGGACGTTTGACGGATGACGCCGCCAGCCAGCATTTCGCAAGCTCAATCGACGAGGCCGGCGACAATCAAATCTCCCGCGCCAATGTCGCGCATGCGTTGCACTACGCGCTGCAAAGCAGTGTTATCAACAAGGAGTTCGCGTTGCTGGACGGCAAGCGGTCGATCGACGAAATTATCAAGTAGACGTTCTCAATGAGCCACCAGCCGTTCAGGCGTTAACCCCCTTCATGCCTTCCGGCGTATAGCGCTCACCGGTTACCGGAAGGCGCTCGGTGGCCGCTTCAAGCCGTTGCTGCTCGTCGGCGGACAGGGTGATGGACGTTGCTGCCGTATTCTCTTCAAGGTAGCGAAGACGCTTGGTGCCCGGAATCGGCACAATGTTATCGCCTTTGGATAGCAGCCAGGCCAGCGACAGCTGCGCCGGGGTGGAGCCTTTATGGTTCGCCATTTCACCGATGACGTCGGCGATTCGGCGGTTGGCATGCATGGCCTGTTCAGAGAAGCGCGGCAGGTTAGGACGAAAATCACCTTCGCCGAAGTCGGTATTTTCCTGAAGTTTTCCCGTTAAAAAGCCACGGCCCAGCGGCGAGTAGGGCACAAAGCCGATGCCGAGTTCCTGGCAGGTGGGCAATACGGCTTGTTCAACGTCTCGCGTCCAGAGCGAGTACTCGGTTTGCACCGCTGTCACCGGGTGTACAGCGTGGGCACGGCGCAGGGTGTCAGCGCTGACTTCGCAGAGGCCAATGTGGGCAATTTTTCCCTCTTTGACCAGCTGGGCGAGTCCTTCCATTGTCTCTTCAATGGGTGTGTCCGGGTTAACACGATGGACGTAGTAGAGATCGATTTGCTCGATGCCCAGCCGTCGCAGCGATGCTTCGCAAGCGTTGCGTGCATACGCGGCGCTGCTGTTCAGGCTACGTTGATATTCTCCAGGGTTGCGCACAATGCCAAACTTGGTGGCGATACGGACCTTAGGCTTGTGACTGGCGAGAAAGCGGCCAATCAACGCCTCGTTATGATGCGGCCCGTACATATCCGCCGTGTCGAAAAAGTCGATACCTAGTTCTAACGCCCGCGCTAATACCCGCAGCGACTCGCTGTCGTCCCGAGGGCCGTAAAACTCGCTCATCCCCATGCAGCCTAAGCCGATAGCGGAAACGGTTAGATCGCTGCCTAGCGTTCGTTGTTGCATGATGTTCCTCCAGAAGTGACGCGTTCTTGAGTGGTGCCGTAGCAGCGTGGCACTATCCGTTGATGAAAAAAAATTAACGAATTCGATAAACAAATTTCCGATCATGAAAAACACATGCCGCGTGGTTGGGTATGGGACGACACACGCACCTTTCTGGCAGTGGCGCGCCACGGCACGCTGAGTGGTGCCGCCGCCGAGCTGAACCTGGGCATCGCCACGCTCTCCCGGCGTATCGAACGGATGGAAAACGCTTTAAAGCTGCCGCTGTTTGTACGCCAGCAATCTGGCTATCAGCTTACCGAGGAGGGAGCGGGGCTAATCGAGAAAGCCGAAGCCTTGGAGGCGGCGGCGGCCGCCTTTTCCAGCGGGGTTTCCAATACTGCGCAACTAAGCGGCAGAGTGCGTTTGGCGACCGCTGAAAACCTGGCCACGGCGCTGATTCTGCCCGCATTGCCGCAATTTCATGCGCAGTACCCTGGCATCACGCTTGAACTGGTGACCGATATCACCACCGTCAACCTGCACCGCCGCGACGCCGACTTGGCACTTAGAATGGTTAAGCCAGAGCGGGGCAACGTCACCCTTCGACGCTTGGGTATGCTGGGTTTCGGGCTTTACGCGAGCCCCAGCTATGCAGCGCAGCGCAAGGCTCATCATGATGCGGGCGATTACGACACGGATGCCTTTATCACCTGGGGCGACACGCACGCGCATTTGCCCGCCGCCCAGTGGGTTGAGCGGATGTTACGAGGTCGCGAACCGGCGCTGACCACCACATCATTGGCGACCCAGCTAGCGGCGGCCAAAGCGGGGCTGGGGGTCGCGGTACTGCCGCACTTTCTGGCGCTGGAGGCTGACCTCGTCTGCCTCGAGTCCGATATCGGCGTGGATCAGCCCATCTATCTCGTCATCCAGACGGATCTCACTCAATCAGCCCGTATCCGGGCCGTAGCGGATTTTCTTGCTGAACTAGTAGCCAGCAACCGTGAGCGCTTGCGTGGGTGAGTAGAGGTAAAAAGGCGGCATAAAGCTGTCTCGGTACGCTTGTTGAGCAGTATGGAAGTGTTGGGCTATCTTGCGGGTTGAGTAGAAAGGGAATAATTTATACTCATGAGCAACTTTGACCAAAAATTTGACCAGGATAGCGAAGACATCGTTGACGATCTTGATTTATCCACTGCACACCGTGTTAATCAAGATCCGAAGCATATCAATGTCGACTTCCCCGCTTGGGTGGTTGAGTCCCTGGATCGTGAGGCCGCTCGTATAGGCGTTACGCGTCAATCTATTATCAAAGTTTGGCTGGTTGAAAGGTTGAAAGCCGAAGCGAGTCACAAGCTTCCGGATAACACGCAGCCTCACTAACCCTTCGCATTTATCTCCCAAGCTCCCCCTTAAGCCATTCCGCCAGCGGCTCGCTTCGGTGAGGGTGGGTGAATAAGTCGGTTTGGCTGGGCAGCCACAGGCAGAGCCGGGCGGGTGTCTCGATGCTGCCCCAAGGCGCGACTAGCCGCCCGCTCTTCAGGTCGTCTTCCACCAATAGCGTGGGGGCAATCGCCACGCCCAACCCCGCCACGGCCGCTTCCATCAGGTAGTAAAGGTGCTCAAACCCCTGGCCTTTACTTAGTGCTCCTTCAAGTTGTGCCTGTTCAAGCCCTTGGGCGTTGGCCCAATGCGGCCATGCCTGAGGGCGCGAGGCGGTGTATAGCAGCGTGTTATCGAATAGCGTTGCCGGGTTGGCGGGGTCGCACTGCGCGGCCAGTTGCGGGCTCGCCACCGCGCATATCTGCTCCGGGATAAGCTCGACGACCTCCACCTCTGCGGGACAGGGCGGCTCGGAAAACGCCAGGGTTGCGCTGGTGTCCGTCTGTTGGCCGGGCTGCTCGGTGTCACTCACCACCACTTTCAGTTTGAGGTCAGGCAGATCACGGTGAAGGCGGTCTAGCCTGGGAATCAACCAGCGGGCCAGCAGGCTGCCGGGGCAGGCGAGGGTGAAGGGTGCTTCCTCAACATCACGTTTGAGCGTGGCGCAACTATTGCGCAACTGAGCAAAGGCGTCACTCAAGCCGCTTTGCAGCTTCTCGCCGTGGGGCGTCAGCACAATGCCGCGGCCCGCTTTGGTAAACAGTGCCACGCCAAAATGGTCATCCAGGCTTCTTAATTGGCGGCTGACAGCGCCATGGGTAACGCTTAGCTCTTCGGCAGCGGCGGTCACGCTGCCCAGCCTGGCAGTGGCTTCAAAAGCGCGCAAGGCGCTAAGCGGTGGCAGGCTATTGTGCATTGATGTGTGACTCCAGCTCACATGTTGATGACATCTTATCGATTTTTATCTTCACGCGCTTGCCTTAACGTCATCACATACTCAACACGCATTCAGAGGTCGTGATGAATCAACCTGTAGACATATCCCAGCGCCTGCCCGATGCCAACGGCCTGTTTGGCAGCTTTGGCGGCCGCTTTGTCGCCGAAACCCTGATGCCGCTGATTCTGGAGCTGCAAGACGAATACACCACCGCCAAAAACGATCCCGAATTTCAGCGTCAGTTAGCCTACTTTCAGGGCGACTACGTGGGGCGGCCCAGCCCGCTCTATTTCGCCGAACGGCTGACCGAGCACTTTGGCGGAGCGAGCATTTATCTCAAGCGCGAAGAGCTCAACCACACCGGCGCGCACAAGATCAACAACTGCATCGGCCAGGTACTGCTGGCCAAGCAGATGGGCAAGAAGCGCATCATCGCCGAAACCGGCGCAGGGATGCACGGCGTCGCCACTGCCACCGTGGCGGCGCGTTTTGGTTTGCCCTGCGTCATCTACATGGGCACGACGGACATCGAACGCCAGCAGACTAACGTCTTCCGCATGAAGCTGCTGGGCGCGGAAATCGTCCCCGTCACCTCCGGCACCGGCACGCTCAAGGACGCCATGAACGAAGCGCTGCGTGACTGGGTCACCAATGTGGACGACACCTTCTACATCATTGGCACCGTGGCCGGGCCGCACCCGTACCCCGCCATGGTGCGCGACTTCCAGGCCGTCATCGGCCATGAAACCCGGGCCCAGATGCTGGAAAAGGAAGGCCGCCTGCCGGATTCACTCGTTGCCTGCGTGGGCGGCGGCTCGAACGCCCTTGGGCTGTTTTATCCGTTCCTGGATGACCCGGACGTTCACATGGTCGGAGTGGAAGCGGGCGGCAAGGGCGTCAAAAGCGGCCTGCACGCTGCCAGCCTGAACGGCGGCACCCCGGGGGTTCTGCACGGCAACCGCACCTACCTGCTGCAAGACGAAGACGGCCAGATTACCGACGCTCACTCGATTTCCGCCGGGCTGGACTACCCCGGTATCGGGCCCGAGCACGCCTGGTTACACGAGCAGAAGCGGGTCGAGTACGTCTCGGCCACCGATGACGAGGCGCTAGAGGCGTTCCAGATCTGCTGCCGCAAGGAAGGCATTATTCCCGCCCTGGAAACCGCCCATGCGTTGGCAGAAGTCGCCAAACGTGCACCCCAGCTTCCCCGCGAGCACTTGATGGTGATCAACCTGAGCGGCCGTGGCGACAAGGACATGACCAGCGTCGCCCATCACCTTGGCGATAAATTCGGAGTGAAAAACGTATGAGCGCGATCCAGGAAAACGCGATGAACGCTACCGTGAGTCAGACCATGCGCAACCCAACACGTCTTGACCACTGCTTCAGTACACTCAAGCAGCAAAACCGCCCGGCACTGATCAGCTACCTGACCGCCGGCGACCCGGATGCCGACACCTCGCGTCGCCTGCTGCACGGGCTGCCCGCCTCCGGGGTGGATATCATCGAGCTGGGCATGCCGTTCAGCGACCCAATGGCCGATGGTCCCGCCATTCAAAAAGCAGCCCAGCGCGCCCTGAACAACGGCCAGACCCAGGCCAAAACGCTGGACATGGTGCGCACCTTCCGCGAACAGGACAGCACCACGCCGATTGTGCTCATGGGTTACTACAATCCCATTTACCGCTACGGCGTTGAGCGCTTCTTGACCGATGCCGCCCGTGCCGGGGTAGACGGCCTGATCGTGGTGGACCTGCCACCCGAACACGACGAAGAACTTTGCCAGCCCGCGTTTCGGCACGGCATCGACTTTATCCGTCTCGCCACCCCGACCACCGATGCCAAACGCCTGCCGAAAGTGCTGGCGAACGCCTCCGGGTTTATCTACTACGTCTCCGTGGCGGGCGTCACCGGCGGTAGTGCCTCCACACCGGAACGGCTGGAAGCCTCAGTTTCACGCCTGCGGGAAGATACCGAACTGCCCATCGCCGTCGGCTTCGGCATCCGCACCGCCGAGCAGGCGGCAACCATTGGCCGCTATAGCGATGCCGTGGTGGTGGGCTCGGCACTGGTTGATTGCATCGAACACGCCACGACGCCTGATGAAGCTGTGGAGCGGGTACATGGCCTGGTGAGTGAGCTGGCGGAAAGCGTCAGGGAGTGCCGGAGGTAAGGCACTGCCAATGATTGTGGCTTTACCTAGCGAATGAATAAAAAAAGAGCTAATATCAACCCTATATTAAGTTCTTTTTATAGGGTTCCCAGGAGGGCGACATGCACCAAGTATTAGCAGATTTTTCTGTAAGTATCTCTGAGCTAAAGAAAAATCCATCTTCGCTGCTTGCCAAGGTTAGCGGCTCTCCTATTGCCGTGCTGAACCATAACAAGCCAGCCGCCTATCTAATCCCCGCCGAAACCTATGAAGCTATGATGGAAATGCTGGAAGACTATGAGCTGGCCAAATTGGTGGATGAACGCCGAGCTGATAAAGATAAGGCAGTGACGGTCACGTTAGATGACCTATAAGCTTCGCTTTCTGCCAGCAGCGCTTAAAGAATGGGAAAAGCTTGGCGGGCCAGTCAAAAGCCAGTTTAAAAAGAAGCTTGCGGAAAGGCTGGAATCACCCAAAGTAGCCGCTGATAAATTAAGCGGCTTTGATGCGTGCTACAAAATCAAGCTTCGCAGCGCTGGCTATCGCCTGGTCTATGAAGTCGTTGACGACGAGCTGTTCGTTTATGTCATTGCCGTTAGCAAACGTGATAAAGGCAAGGTCTATGCGTCACTTAAACGTCGTATGTAATGTAGACCAAACTCGACCTGGGTTTAAGCGTTAACCAGCGAGAGGCACCCCCTACATGCTCAACACCAATCTCAACACCAATCGATATTGCCACGGCGACCAGTAGTCCCGCCATTTCAGGCCGAGAGATTCACAGGCCCAGGGGTGTACATGACGCCCAGGGTGCTGTTGGGCTCGGCACTGGTCGACTGCATCGAACACGCCACTACGTCCGACGACGCCGTCGAGCGGGTACATGGCCTGGTGAGCGAACTGGCGGAAAGATAATAGTTGAGATACCTTCAGTCTGAGCCATTCATGAGGTGAGACTATGAACATCCAAGAGCTTGTCAGCGAAGCAGAATCATTACCCGTTGAAGAGCGTGCAAGAGTCGTCGATGTGTTGCTGCGTAGCCTCAACTCCCCTGAGGCTGATATCGACAAGCAATGGATCGACGTTGCCCGCAGCCGCTTAGACGATATACGGGCGGGTAAAGTGGCTACGGTTTCAAGTGAGCAAGTATTCGCTAACCTTCGGGCAAGGCTTGAGAGATGAGTGTTCGCTTTCACCCTGAAGCGGAAGCAGAACTAGCTGAAAGTACAGAGTATTACGAAGACATTGAACCAGGCTTGGGATGGGACTTTGCGCTTGAGGTATACTCAGCCATCGAACGTGCGCACAGACATCCAGAAGTATGGACATTACTGGAGGGGGATATCCGCCGTTCATTGGTACGCCGTTTCCCTTACGGTGTGCTTTATGCTCTTGAGAATGACGATGTTTTTGTACTTGCTGTCATGCATTTACATCGAGAGCCAAATTACTGGAAGAACCGGCTATAGGTTAGGTTTCCAATTTCGGGCGCATAAATCCGATGGCCTGGAAGCTTTACGCATAGACATCAGCTCAGGACACAAGTGGCCTCCACACATGTTCGGCACCAATCGATATCGCCACGGCGACCAATAGCCCCGCCATCAGCCAGTTGAAGCCCTTCACGACCCGCGTGCTTTTAATACGCTCACCCACCAGGCTACCGATGACCACATAGCTGCCGGGGGCGCCCGCCGCCATGGCGGACAGCCCCAGCGCCCAGATCACCAGGCTGACGCCCTGGATACCCGCCGCCGGAAACTGAAGGGTGGCAATGGGCAGGGTCGCGACGATGGCCTTCGGATTGAGCAACTGCATTACCAGCCCATCGCGAAAGTTCAGCAGGCGCGGCGCATGGTCAGGCTCGCCCAAATCCGCGTTGGCGCGGGCAATCTTGACGGCCAGGTACACAATGTAGCTACAGCCCAGCGCACTCACCACGATCAGCGCGTTACCGCTGATCCAGGCTGCTCCCGCCCAACCCAACACCAGCAGGTACACCAGCATTGCCATTCCCACACCCAGGCAAAACCCGACCGACTGTTTGGCCTGGCCATTGATGCCTACATTGAGGCCGAGCAGATTCACAGGCCCAGGGGTGTACATGACGCCCAGGGCATAGGCGACGATTGCTAACATGGTGGAACCTCTAAGTTGGGTAGGGCTAACGCGCGATATCGCGCTGGTATTGGTGGGGCGTCATGCCATAGATACGCTTGAAGCGGCGGTTGAAATGGCTAAGGTCGGCAAACCCAAACCGCAACGCCACCTCATTCAGCGGCGCCCCCTGATCCAGCGCCGCACGGGCCGCATTGATCCGGCAGTTAATCACGTACTGGTGAGGCGTCATGCCGTAGTGCTGGCGAAACAGCCGCAAAAAATGGTACTTGGATAAATGCGCGGCCTGGCTGATGTCGTCCAGCGACATATCCGTTTCCAGGTGGGCGTGGATGTACGCCTTGGCAAGGCCCAGCAGGGCATCCGGGCGTTGCGTGACACGGCTGGGTTGAACACGGCCGCCTAGTTGAACGGTTCGCTCAACCACCTGATAAAGCGCATTCTCCTGGTCAATGCAGCTACCGGCGTGGGTGCTCACTAAACGAGCCAGTTCCAGAATGGCGAGGCGCAGGGGCGCATCCTGAATCAGAGTTTGGTCGGAACGGAAGCCTGCGGCGCTTTCGCGGCCAAGCACCTCGGCGAACAGCGGCGTCACCTGTTCCGGGTGGGCATACACCATCAGGTAGTCCAGCGCTTGTGCGCCGCCCGAATGACCGTCGTGGACTTCCTCCGGGTTGAACAGAATCACGTTGCCCGGCGGGCTGCGATGAAACTGCCCACCGCTGAAAAAGTCCTGACGCCCGGCCAGCGTAACGCCAAAGGCATACTCCTCATGGGCATGCGGGTCGTAGCTGAAGTCCTCAATGGCCGCCTTCAGCACCGTCAGTGTCGGCACATGATGACTCTTGAAGAACTCAAACCGGCTGGCGTTGCTCATGCCGACCTCTCCTGATGAAACCCAACACCTCGAAACACACCCCTAGCTTATGCCGACAATGTCATTGATGCTTGTACATAATTGCTCATCGACTGTGCAATGATGGCCAATCGCTAGCGAACACCACCAAGGACTCGGCATGAGAAAACTCTTTTCACTGATGATGGTGCTGTTGTTGACCGGCTGCGCCGTCATGGAGCCGCAAGCGGAACGTGACGCCCAGCGCGACGCCGGTCTGGCCATCCAGGAAGTCTACGAGGAGGCGCTGCCGACGCTGTCCGAGGACAAGCAGCGCCACTTTGCCCAGCGGCTCTATCGCCTGACGGGCGAGCCGCGCTGGCGGGCCCTCAATCATGCCTACGGTGAACGTCTACTGGCGCGACTCGAGGTGGATATCGTCGGCCTGACAGAGCCCGGGTACGCGGCCGCCCGCAGTCGGGCGATCGTTGCCGACTACTCGGAGCGCACGGCCAAGCAGCGTGCCCGACGCGCCATGCTGGGTGAGTGGGGAGAGATCGCCTTCGCCCGGTCGCTGCTGTTCCGGCTGGTCCAGGCCGAGTACCACGGCCTGCTGCCAGCTATTGAGGACCACCAGCGGGCGCTGGACTACCAGGCAGAGGTCGACTGGGAGTCCTTCCTGACCGACCCCGCGGTGATTGAGGTCTATGCCGCTCAGGTGGCCAACTATGCTTACTTCCTGCACCAGCTCGGCGTGATGGACCTGCGCCGGGAGGTGGAGGCAGCCTTCCGGCGCCACTACCCGCCCGAGCGAGTCGCTGAGCTCGACGACGCCGAGTACCGTAACTGGCTCTATGGTCTGACCCACTTCGTCATCGCTGACAGCCGCTACTACCAGCAGAAGGTGGACCCGGCGGTGCATGCCTGGGTGCTGGAAGCGCTGGAGCGGGAGGCGGCCGACATCCAGGCCCGCGCCACGGCCGACATTCAAGCCGAGGTGGCATTAGCCTTCCTGCTGGCCGACCGCGAGGACCACCCGCTGGTGGGCCGGGTACGCGAGGCCCTGGTGGCGGCGGTGGACCCGGCCAGCGGCATCATCCCCTCGCCTTCGGGGAGAGTGGGCCTAGCAGGTGGTGAACATCGCAACGTTTTGGCGATCATGGTGTTACGCTGGCCGGGCCGCCTGCATCCCGGCCCCGACCTCTCGGACGAGATGGGCGGGCGCTGAAAGGCCCTGACGGCCAGCGTGACGCCAAAGATATACTCTTGAGGAATTTACATGGGAAAGCTCTTTTCACTGATTATCGTGCTGGCGCTGGGTTACGCTGGCTTGTACGTCTATTACGGTGTGGCCGTACAACAGGAAGTTGAACAGCAACTGGAAGATCGCGGGCTGTCCTCCATCAGCGTCGATGACGTGACGTACGGGCTGGCGGCGCCGATCAGTACCTCGGCCAATATCGCTATTACCGTCACTTACCGCGGCGCTCAAGCGACCGTGGATATGGCCGTGCAGGGGCATCCGGTGTTCTCTGACGAGGTCAGTGTCGAATTTGACGGCCTCCAGGCGCTGCGCCTGGGTATCAGCTTTGGGCAGTAAAGGAGCTTCATCATGTTGACCGGCCTGAGCGCATTTCCGCTAACCCCCATGAACGAGCAGGGCATTCACGAGCAGGAGTTTGCTCGCTTGGTGACGCGCCTGGCGGAAGCCGAGGTGGACTCCATCGGCGTGCTGGGCTCGACGGGCAATTACGCCTATTTAAGCAGCGACGAGCGCGCCCGCGTGGTCAAACTGAGTGTGGAAAGTGCCGGCAAGGTACCCGTGATCGCCGGTATTGGCGCGCTACGCACCCGCGATGTGCTGATCAATGCCGAGCATGCCCAGCAAGCAGGCGCGAGCGGCGTGCTGCTGGCGCCGGTGTCGTACCAAAAACTCACCGCTGAGGAAGTGTTCAGTCTTTACGAGACGGTCTGCCGCTCGCTGAGCGTGCCGCTCTGTGTGTACGACAACCCCGGCACCACCCACTTCCAGTTCAGCGACGAGCTGCATGGGCGCATCGCCCAACTGCCCCAGGTGCGCTCGATCAAGATACCGCCGGTACAGAACGACCTGGCCGCTGCCAAGGCACGTGTTGCAGGACTGCGAGCGTTAATTCCTTCTGATGTAACCATCGGCATCAGCGGCGACCCGGCCGCCGCCACCGGGTTACTCGCCGGGTGCGATGCCTGGTACTCGGTGATCGGCGGGCTCTACCCGGATATAGCGCTGGCGCTCACCCGCGCCGCCCAGGCTGGGGATACCGAGCAAGCGATGGCATGCTCCGAAGCGCTCGAGCCGCTATGGGCGCTCTACCGTGACTACGGCGGCAGCCTCCGGGTCGCCGCCACCATCGCCGAGCTCACCGGTAACGTCAGCCAACCCTGCCTGCCCCAGCCGCTGAACACGCTGCAAGGCGAAGCCCGCGAGAGAGTTAAAGCCGTTGTTGAAGCGCTTGCGTTAAGCTGGGGCCACTAGTTTATGGCAGGCCCTAACTCGTGTCTGCGCTGAATCCGTGGCAATGCCCCGTTGAATGGAGCCGCCATGCATCAGATAGCCGCCCAATGGATAGTAGAGCTACTCAGAGATAGACATATCCCGTTTCAGATATGCGGAGGGCTCGCCGCAAAGGGCTATGGTGCTGAGCGAGCGCTGAATGATATTGACCTGTTTGTCCCCGGTGAGCATTTTGCGACGGTGGTGGAGGCAGGGCAGGCGTATATCTCCAAGCCCGCCGCGCACCGCTGCGAGGAAGGCTGGGATTTAACCTACGTCCAGTTCAAGTATGAAGGTATCAAGGTGGAAGTCGGCAACGCCGACGGTGCGCACGTTTTAGATGCCGTCAGCCAGTCCTGGGTACCGCTCGATATAGCTTTTGATCGTTATGAAACCGTCGAGTTATTGGGCCTGGCACTTCCCTTGATGTTGAAGGAAGACTTGATTCGCTATAAATCGATGCTCGCAAGGCCCGTTGATCTCGATGATATTCGCGCTATGCGTGGGCGTGCACATTAACGCCCGAAACTAAACCGCCACCCGGGAGAGCCTCATACATGCACTACCGCCCCATGACCATCGACGACTATGACGCCACCATCGCCCTATGGAACGAAAGTGAGGGCGTGCGGCTGCGCGATGCTGATTCCCGAGCGGGCATCGAGAAGTACCTGCGGCGCAATCCCGGCCTGAGCTTTGTGGGGGAAGAAGAAGGGCAACTGGTGGGCACGATCATGGCGGGCCACGACGGCAAGCGCGGCTACGTGCAGCACTTATCGGTGGCAGATTCCCAGCGCCGCAAAGGCATCGCGACACAGCTGGTAAGCCTTTGCCTGGAAGCGCTCAAGGATGAAGGCATCCTGAAATCACACCTGATGATCCTCCCCGAGAACGAGACGGCCAAACAATTCTGGGCCAGTCAGGGCTGGGCATGCCGGTCGGATATTCAGCTGTACTCGTTTGTGAATGGGAATAACCCGAACGTTTAGCCGTTATCACCCCCACATGATCCAGATCATTCTCGCGCCTAAAGTGTGATGGGGCGAGCATGGGATTCAACGAACGTTGCTGCTAGGCTAATTTAACTAGAGCTAAAAAGCCGCAGGGAACAACCTAATGCCACAGGCACCACGCATTACGCTTCATCCCGTTAGCCAACGCGTGCAGGTGCATGTTGATGGCAAACTGCTAGCCGACTCCACACGGGCCCTCGAGCTCCGCGAAACCGGCTACCCGCACGGCGTTATATTCCACGCGAAGACGTGCGCATGGATTTGCTTACCCCCTCAGGAACGACCACTCATTGCCCGTTTAAAGGCGACACGGTGTATTTCTCGCTGGGCGAAAACCAAGACATTGCCTGGAGCTACGAGCAGCCGATTAAAGGCATGGAAACGATAGCAGGTAGGGTAGCGTTTGGTGGGGAAGTGAACGAATGAGATTGAGGGGCATCAGGGTCGTTCACAAGTCTCCAGGGTATGGCAACCACGGGGATTGGACCTCAAATCACGACGAGGCTCAGCTCGACAGTCCTTCGGGACCGGGCACGAAACCGCCCAGCAGGCGGTCGATTTCCTTGGCGGGCATCGGACGGTAGAAAAAGAACCCCTGGACGAGGTCGCAATGCATTTCGCGAAGCAACGACAACTGTTCGGCGTTCTCGACACCCTCTGCCACCACCTCCAATCCCAGCCGATGACCGATGAAGATGGTACCCTCCATGATGGCCCGATCTTTCGGCTGTGTGGGAGCGTCGCGGATGAAGGAGCGATCGATCTTCAGGGCGGTGACTGGAAAGTGCTTGAGATAGCTCAGGGAAGAATAACCGGTCCCGAAGTCGTCGATAGCAATGCGAATACCGCGATGATAGAGGCGCCACAGGTCTTCGAGGACGATCTCATCGGCTTCGATGAGGACATTCTCGGTCAATTCGATGCCGATATCCCGAGGACCCAAGCCGTGACGCTGTAGCGAGTCTTCAAAGTTCTTGAGAGCATCGGGACGCACCAGTTGACGGCCCGAGACATTGATGTCGATGCGGTACTCATGAAATCCCTTGGCACGCCATTCCACCTGCTGGCGGCAAGCCTCTTCGGTGACCCAGTCGCCCAGACGATGGATCAAACCGGAACGCTCGGCCAGCGGAATAAACTCGGCAGGCGAGATCGTCGGGCCATCGGCAGGCTCCCAGCGTATCAAGGCCTCGAAATTCTCTATTCGCCCACTGGCCGCCGAGACCTGGGGCTGGTAGTAGAGGGAGAATTCCCCGTTATCCAGGGCTTCCTCGAGTCGCGCCGAGAGATAGTGCTGGCGAACCAGCTCATCATGGAGCTTCTGTTGGAAGAAACGTACAGCACCCCGGCCATCCAGTTTGGCACGATTCTTGGCAACATCGGCATTACGGATCAATTCGCGTGACGATTCACCATTCTCGGGAAAGAGCGCTACACCCAGGCAGGCCGTGACCTGACGCTCCCGCCCATCCAGGGCGAAAGGTTCCCGAAAGACATTCTGGACATGACGAACGACCCGTCTGACATCGCAGTCCAAGTAGACGCCAGGAAAGGCCAGTACGAATTCATCGCTAGAGACACGGGACACCAGATCAGTGACTCGCTGGCACTCTCTCAGTCGCCGAGTCAGCTCAATGAGCAGGCGATCGCCCTGATCATAGCCAAGGGCATCATTGATCTCGACGAAGTGATCGATGTCCAGGTAGATGGTTGCCAGGCCATTGCCCTGGCGTCGACAGGATTCCAACAGACCGTCCAGGTCGACCTCGAAGGTCTGGCGGTTAGGGAGATGGGTGAGCCTGTCAAAATGGGTGGCGAATTCCAGGGCACGGTGGGCGCGCTTTTGGTCGGAAAGATCCACATCCACGCAGAACATCAAGGGTGAGTCGGTATGCTCATTGAGCATCAGATGCTGGGAGAAGACCGATACCAGCTCACCGCTTTTGTGCTGGAGCTCGAGTTCCTCGGCGGGTATATCGACCCCTTCATTGATCCAGGCGCGATGTGCCTTGATCACCTCGCCACGCATAAAGGCAGGAATGATCAGATCTTCCAGTAACTGTCCCTGGGCTTCCTCAGCGGTATAGCCGTAGAGACGAATGCTACCCTCATTCCAGTAAATCACTCGCCGATCACGATCATACCCCTGAACCGCCACCTTCGGCAGGCTCTCCAACAGGGCGCGGAATCGCTGCTCACTCTCCAGATACTGGCGGCGTACTAACTCGACTTCTTCCCTGCCGGCATCATGCGAACCGGTGCTATTCGTTGAAGGTGTCTTTGACATCTTCAATACGAGCGCACCGGAAAACTCCCTGCGGTTCTTCTTCAGGCGTTCCGGATCTCTGTGATGTCGGGAATCGCTGGCAGTCATGGGATCCACTTAAAGAAAAAACACTGTCAAGAGCCATCATTATGGCAACGATAAGCACTTTCTTGTGATTATCCTACACCTATTTGTAGGAGAACCTACATATATACCTCATCAACGGTTTGATCCTGTTTTTTTAAAAAAACATCCTTTTTTAGTACATTTTTTTGACATATCGTTGCAAATCTTTTCATTTTCTTCCTGTTGGCCGCAGTGTTTACACCGGCCACACCGGGCAATTCCGCCCAGTTAACAGGAGAAAATCAACATGAAACTCGATACCCTCAAGCATGGTTTCGACCTCACCTCCATGCCTGCCGATTCACTCGCCGATTATTGGAAACCGGGAGTGGCTGAGTCGCTAAGGCATCAGGATTGGGCAAAAACCGATATTCGGGAGCGAATCGATCTGACCGCCTGGCAGGGGTTTACCGCTGACCTGCCGCGCGATCCCTATGTCAACCAGCGATGGAAGCGGATGTCATGGCTCGCCCTGAATGATCAGGGCGATGTCGAGGATATGGGCCAATGCCCCATGGCCCAGGGGGGTGCCTTCAACGACGCGGAAAGCATGGCGGATCGCCTGCGGTATTATGATCCGCTGACTCGGGAATTCATGGGACGCCCCGATGTGAAGGCCTTCGTTCGCGCCTGGGCAAGGCTGTGGAGTATCGGTGCGCACGAACCCATTCTGATGCAGATCACCGGGGTTCGCGGAGAAGGCAACATCGACCCCCTTCAGGGACAGGGGATTCATGCCGATGGCTGCAAGGCTCTAAGCATTCTGGTCATCAATCGGGAAAACGTGGCGGGTGCCGAAAACCATCTCTACGCAGACAAGGCCGGCACGCAACCCGTGGTCGATATCACCCTGAATCCGGGTGATATCCTTCATCTGAACGATGACCGGCTATTCCACAGTGTCGACGGGATCGAACAGCTCGACAGCGAGGCACCCTTCGAGCGGTTCATCATCATCATCAACAGCCGCTTCGTGGATGACTTCCAGAACCGGATGTTGCGTCGCCACTTCCCTGAAGCGGTCCTCAATGAGAGCCACTGACACTCTCGGTAAATTGAGAACCTAGCAATACCCACGCCCCCGGAACTCCGGGGGCGTCTTGTTTGTGCGCCAGGCATGGCGCGCAGCGCCTGAACCTGGGAGGTCTGGTGGCCTTGCCACCGGGCTACCAGCGCCTAGAGGCGAAGAAAAGAATTTTCGACTACAGTTAGTTACATAATGTTGAGGCCATCGGATGCGCTATGCCCAGGGGTATATAGCGCATCCGCTGCCCCTCCGTCATCGGTCATGAGCACTGTTCAAGTGCGCATCATCATGGGGAACACCATGACAAAACAAAAACTGATCCTGCTCTTTGATGGCACCTGGAACGACCCTGAAGACCAGACGAATGTTTATCGTCTCACGCGGCTCATCCAAGATTACGATGGTGATGTAAGGCAACGGTTCTATTACGACCCCGGTGTGGGCACCTCCAGGTTTCGGCGAATCAGCGGCGGTGCCTTCGGTTTCGGGCTGAGCCAACATTTACGGAAAGGCTATGACTGGCTTTGCAGGCGCTACCAAGAGGGCGATGAGATCTGGATATTCGGCTTCAGCCGCGGTGCTTACACGGCCAGAAGCCTGGTGGGGCTCATACGGAAATGCGGGTTAGTGCATGTGGTCACGCCAGGGTTGCTCGATAAGGCCGAAAGTATTTATCGGGACAAAAAGCTGCACCCAGACGATGGCGTTTGCAAAAAGTTCAAGAAAAGCTTCAGCCGCCAGCCGAGGATTCATTTCATTGGCATCTGGGATACCGTTGGCGCCCTGGGCGTGCCCGGCACCAACATGTTTAAAAGCAAATACGATTGGCACGATACGGAGCTTTCCAGCATTGTCGATCATGCCTATCAAGCGGTGGCGCTGGACGAGCACAGAGCGACCTACAACGTCTCGCTCTGGACCAGCCAGGATGGCAAGCAAAAAGCGGGTAACCTGGACGTAGAGCAGCGCTGGTTTATTGGCGCCCACGCCAATGTAGGCGGCGGGTATGGCGCGGACGACACCCTGGCCGATATTTCGCTGAAGTGGATGTTAGGCAAGGCGGAAAAGGCGGGTCTGAAAGTGGCTCAATACGACGTTGCCGAGGATGCCTGGAAGGCCGCGCCAAGAGATTCTTTCGCCGAGTTTCTGTGGGGGATTTACGGCAAATTCAAACGCATCGGAAACGCAGAAGACGGCCGATTCTACCGGCAATATTCCCAAGGAATGCAGGGCAAACCGGCGGTCAATATCTCAATCGATGACAGCGTCTGGAAGCGCTGGGCCGATACAACCTGTGATTACCGACCGCGCACCTTGACCGATGCCCACCTGTCCCCACCGGAGCAATAGGTAGGCCAGGCAACCTTGATTGGCGTGACTCCATTCGCCAAGGCCGCCAGGGCGCAGTATCATAGGCCGCTAATCAAACCACAGAAGCCATTACTATGTCGTGCCCGCCTTGCCCCCGTTGTCAGTCTGAATTTGTTTACCAGGACCAAAGCCTGTTCATCTGCCCCGAGTGCGCACATGAATGGAACCCCGCCGAGGCCGCCGCTGAAGATGCGGTCACCGTCAAGGATGCCAACGGCACCCTGCTGGCAGAAGGCGATAAAGTCACGCTAATAAAAGACCTCAAAGTGAAAAGCAGCTCTATTGTGCTCAAGATTGGCACAAAAGCCGTGATCAAACGGCTCAAGGAAGGCAAGGACCACCAGCTGGACTGCAAGGTCGACGGCACTGGCGACATGATGGTCACCGCCCAGTTTGTGAAGAAGGCCTGAATCCCCACCCCACCATGCGCTACCGACTAAAAGCTAAGCTGCGAGGGTGTGTTTAACATAAGTTAACTGCTAGGCTAATTTTACTAGAGCGAAAATCGCCGCAGGGAACAACTTAATGTCACATGCCCCTCGCATCGAGCTACATCCCGTAAACAAGCGCGTGCAGGTGCATGTGGATGGCAAGCTGCTTGCCGACTCCAATCAAGCCCTCGAACTCCGCGAAACCGGCTACCCGCTACGGCAGTATTTCCCGCGTGAAGACGTGCGGATGGATTTGCTTACCCTTTCCGAAACGACGACCCATTGTCCATTTAAAGGCAATACGGTGTATTTCTCGCTGGGCGAGAATAAAGATATTGCCTGGAGCTACGAGCAGCCGATTGAAGGGATGGAGGAGATAGTGGGGAGGGTGGCGTTTTATGAGAAATTTAGCGAAGGATGCCTTTCGACCCTGAGCGGATACGGCTCAATATGCAGCAGTCGCTAGATTTTTTGTGCCGCACTTGCCGGATAAACGTGACGGCACTTCCATCCAATCTTAGGGAAGGCAGTCGAATACCTACTGGGCATATAAACCGATCCACAATGGAGTAGCACATGTTGAAGCTGTTTTTTTCCTACTCGCATAAAGATGAAGAGTATAGAAACGAGTTAGAAAATCACTTGGCGATGCTCAAAAGACAGGGAGTAATATCTTCCTGGTACGACCGAAGAATCACAGCGGGTTCTAACATCGGAAACGAGATATCCACAAATTTAGAAAGTTCCAGTATCGTATTACTTTTGGTCAGCTCTAATTTCTTGGCCTCCGACTATTGCTACGAGAAAGAAATGGAGCGAGCAATGCAGCTTCACGAAGAAGGGAAAGTTGTGGTGATTCCAATAATCCTTCATCCATGCGACTGGCACTCCGCTCCATTCGGAGCATTACTTGCTACTCCGAAAGATGGGAAGCCGGTAAGTATGCACGCCAACCAACATGAAGCATTTGCCAACATTGCAAAGGATATAAGAACCGCTTCCGGTTCATTAAACATTCAGCAAACGACGAAAATATCACATGGTGAAGTATCTGCACCGTCTCGTGAACGATCTAGTAATTTACGTGTGAAGAAAAACTTTTCAGACAACGAGCGTGATCAGTTTTTGGAAGATACTTATGAATATATAGCTAGGTATTTCGAGGGATCACTTGCAGAACTAGAAGAAAGAAATAGCCATATATCTTGTAAGTTTAAACGTTTTGATCATACCAGCTTTACTGCATATATTTATGCAGATGGTCAACGATCAAGCGAATGTTATATATTTCATGGAGGTGGTGGTTTTTCGCAAGATTCTATTTGCTATTCTTCTCAAGCCGACGGCCGTAGAAATACTATGAACGAATCAATTTCAATAGCAGACGATGGCTACACGCTTTTTCTTCGGCCTATGGGCATGCAGTATCATATGAGCGGAAATAATAAGGATGCGCTTACTCAGGAGGGCGCGGCCGAAATGTTTTGGAATATTCTAATTTCACCACTCCAATAGAATTTATACTCAACAAATCGTTGGCGAGGGCCTTTCGTTCCACAAACTGCGCGAGCTCCTCAAAAGCGCCAAAATCAGGTGTGAAATCAGAGTCACTTAAATGTCCGCTTTTGGCCTATCTGGTCGTGCATAAAATCCATCGTCCGACTGGTGTTGATGGTCGTGGGCACTTCCAGCGACTCAGGCTTTTCACGTACCAGCCGCTTGCGAGGCTTGATAAGCGCTAGCGCACGATAACTTCAGTAAACGCGTTTGTGATTCCAAGGTAGTCCTTCATGTTGCGCAGGTCACAAAGCCCCAGTCATGCTGGTTACGGGTTAACTCTCAACACCGGATGAAGGCGTAACACAAGGTGTGCCGAAAGATTGAGAGCTTTCAGTAATCTCGGGACGGTCCAGAAGTCTAGTTGCATTGCATTCTCTCCAAAGCGTATAAAAGACGTGTATGTGAGGGATAAGGAGGACTCTCATGACTGACATAATTAAGATTGCACGTAAAACTAATTTAGATACCACGCTATTGCGTACGCTGGTAGCGATAAGCGACCACGGAGGATTTTCGGAAGCAGCGCAGGCTTTACACCTCACTCAATCGGCTGTTTCTCACCATGTTCGTCGGCTTGAGGAGCAGCTTGGTAATACTTTTTTTGAGACCTATGGACGTCGAAAACGTCTTACTGAAGCAGGCGAGCTCTTTCTATGGTATGCAAGGCAAATTCTTGCCCTTAACGACGAGGCTTTCGATAAGCTCGGACAGCGCCGTGGGGTGGCAAAAGAGATTCGTTTAGGAGTGTCGGAATATTTTGCCCAGGATTATCTGCCAGCCATGCTGGCCTCCATGCGTTTTGAGAAGGAAGACGTTCGTATTATTCCTCAACTAGGGCGCTCAACCGTACTGCAGCATAAGCTCACTAATGGACTGCTTGATATGGTCATCGCTGTCGACATTACAGAGAGACCGAACTTGAATGTGCAAGAAGGAGTCCAGATAGCAGACCGACGTCTTTTCTGGGTAGGTGCATCAGACTTTTTTCTTGAGACCTGCAATGAAATTCCTCTAGTTGCATTTGCTCCCCCTTGCATATTACGAGACCTACAAATCAAAGAGCTAAAACAAAGTCAGCTGCTTTGGCGCATAGTTTACGAGGCGCGTGATTTAGGAGATCTGCTTGCAGCGGTCAAAGCTGGCCTGGGTGTGAGTGCTCTACCTTTTACTCCTTCGCAGTATGGGCTCGCCTCACCAATAAATTTACAACAACTCCCCTCACTGCCGGATATAAGCATCAATATTAAAACCGCGGCCACTGTTGAGTTCAATCAACTTGAATGGCTGATTCAGCTAATTCGTCGCTGTTGGTCCCTGCCAGAGCAGGTCGCAGAAAAAATGCCACATTAAATATAACTACGCCCCTTAGCAGATGGAGTTTTCAGTGTTCTCTCGTATTACGCTATACTGCATCCCGGGCCTGAGAGTGGGCTGCAATAGCAATTTTTTCCACAATATGGCCTGCACGCTTACTTGCATGGCGGGCATTAACATCCATGGCGTTGGTGAAGAAATAGGTTCCAGTCGTTAGGCTGCCCAAGGCGAAGAAATTTCTCTGTGGTAATCCTGATGGGGAGAGGATTGCTCCTGTATTAAAGTCGGTACGGAATCCTCCAAAAGGGTCTGCAGTTGCAAGCTTGCGTTTAAGAAGATTATGAATTAGAGCTACCTCGCTTTCATCTACTGAGAGATTGTGTCCAGTGGCGTTAATAAAGTAATGAGAACGAACGCTCATCTCATGTTTCCAAGCATTTTCGATAAGTTCTATGTTGTAGCAGTTTTTTGCTTCATCATAGCCAACGTTCTGGATTCCGCAATGAATATCTAGCTGTCCCGTTTCCATAAGTTTTTGTAAGCGCCGAGCGTTTTCGAGCGGGAAAGAGACGCGGTATGAAATGAAGAGGTCACGATATTCGCAATAGAATCTTTTCTTATCTTCTTTGCGTAGATGGTGCCAGATAAGATCAATGACGCTATTGAGTGAGTAAGCTATGGACTGCCAGAGTCTTGGTGCTTGCGTAGCCTTATAAATCTCCTGACAAAGATAGTCATAGGCAGTTTTTCCTTCAGAAAGAATTTCCTGAATATCAATTTCTCGGCCTCCTGCGGCAAGCAATTCTTGATTAAGAAGGTGCCAGATATCCTCTAGGGTTATGCCGTCATGTGCTTTTGAGAGTTCCATAATTGCTGATGCGGTTATATAGCGGGGCTTGTGCTTTGGGTTCTGGGTGCCTCTGACGCTTGGGAAACGACCACGCCGCGAAACGCAAATAATTTTACCCCTATGCCCATGCTCTGTTAGCGAAATAATGGTATCAATTGCGCTCAGATTGGTACCAGCGATGCAGACTGACTGATCCTTATCAATTTGTTCTGCGATAACGCACCCTGGATAAGGGCTATTGAAGTATGAAGATCGCCGATGGTGTGCCTTGAATTTTGTTGAGGGGAGGTTCCCGCAGCAAAGGAGCAAATAATCAGCCTTGATTTGTTTATCGCTGTCGGTGATTACTAAGTATCCTTCTTCGGTTGGCAAGATGTCTGATGCCTCACAATGGTGTTGAGTAAAAGGTATGCGATATTGCCAAGCAAGTGTGCGACTATCTTCAAAGAAATGTTGCATATAAAGCCCAAAAAGAGGGCGAGGTAAATAGGCACTGGGGTGAACATATAGATCAGGGTGTTGTTGCCGCCATAGTTCTTCGTTTTGGTATAGCCAATTTATAAAATGCGAAGATTGCCCCGAAATTGGAGACATTGTGTCTGCATGAGTGTTTAAAAGAGCTTGTGAGTGATCATTTTGATAAGCCTCTCCAGAACCCACCTTGCTTGAGCGTTCGATAAGAGTTATCGCAAGATAATCTGAAACACCCATTTTTACAGCGTTTTTAATAAGCTGATGAAAGGCCGAAACTCCGACCGAGCCGCCGCCGATAATGACTACTTGTTTACGTTGGTGCATTGCTATTGTCCTTGTTTTTAGTAAACTTTATATTCTCAAAACTAGTGGAGTGCTATGATGAAGTCACAGTCACCGCTTGAGCGGTCTCAAAGAGTGCAGTGGGCATTAATCTTAATGTCGATGAGACCGTGATTGGTGTGTCACTTTGATTGAGTATGTCTTGCACTAGATCGATGCCAGGAGCTATTTCGATGAGGAGTAGTTGGCCACTTTCCCAACGCAGTACACAGCGCTCTGTCACATAGAGCACCATTCCTTTCTGAGGGGCTGTTGCATGCGCGTTGAAACATATTTTTTCTACATCGACTCTAAATTTCCGAATGCTGCCTTCTTTTAAAATAATCAAACGACCGTTAGTACAGTGCGTTTCAAGGCCTCCGGCAGTAAACGTGCCGCAAAAAACCAGATTTTTTGCTGCTTCAGCGATATTTACGAATCCGCCAACACCGTTGATGCGCTTACCCAACTTTGCAACATTGACATGACCTCCTGCTCCGACTTCAGCGAAGCTCAGGAAGGCGATGTCGACACCACCACCGTTGTAGAAATCAAATATTGAAGGTTGATCTATTACGGCTTCTGGGTTCATTGAGGCGCCAAAAGACATGTCACCTGCTGGGAAACCTCCGATAGCCCCAGATTCAACCGTCAGACCTAAATTTTGAATCCCAGCATCACGAGCTACAGTAGCTATTTTTTCAGGCAGTCCAATCCCTAAATTTACGACTGGTTCATCGAAATGTTCGATTTCCATCAATGCGCGTTGAGCAATGATTTTCTTTGCTACAGGCATTGGTTCAGTTATGCCTTTATGTGACGCGGTAGCTTGTGTACGTGAAACAAAGTCGGCATTATATTGCGTTCCGTAAGTCTGCCAGTGATGGTGCTTTTCGCTTATCACTACATAATCAATTAGTATTCCTGGAACTCTAATATCCTTAAGTGAAAGTTCTTCGGGCTCACAAATTTCTTCTACTTGCGCAATCACTATCCCTCCCGAGTTTCGCGCCGCCATCGCTTGGGTTAGGACATCGTGAAAGTTAGCTTCAGCTTCCATCGACAGGTTGCCTTTTCTATCGCAACGAGTGCCTCGGATGAAAACGCAGTTAAGTGGTAAGGCGGGATAAAGTAGGTATGACTCACCTTCAAGTAATATTTTTCGGACTAGTGAGGAAGTGTCTTGGCAATCAATCCTACCCCCATCTTGATCGGGTTCGATGAAAGTTCCTAACCCCAATTTAGTTATTACACCAGGGGCGCCAGCTGCGATTGTGCGGTAGAGATGGCTAATCACACCTTGGGGCCAGTTATGTGCTTCAATCGTACCCGCAAGCGCTAGCTTTCCGAGCATTGGGGTTAGTGCCCAATATCCGCCAATTACCCGCTTGATTAGCCCAGGAATAGCCAGACGATTGAGGCCGCGCTCGCCTTTATCTCCTTGGCCTGCAGCGAAAATTAAGGTTAAGTTTTGCGGCTGTCCTGTTTTTATGAATCGTTCCGCAAGAGCTGCTGTAAGAGCCTCTGGGTGGCCGCAGCTACCGAATCCGCCAGTAGAGAGTGTTGCTTCAGATTTGATTAACTGACTGGCCTGTTCTGCCGTAATAACTTTCATTCCAGAATCTCCCTGAAATATTCAACATTTCTTCGCTTCCTGTTGCATTTAGAAAGTAAGCTGTGACTAGCTAGGTTGTTTTATATTTTTAGACGCGATTATGAGTATCCTCGAGTACTTCAACTGGTTGTTCCCATACCACTAAAAAAATGCAACCATCAGGGCTTGAGAGACTGTGTATGCTTCCAGGTGGGCATACTTCTAATGTTCCCTCTGGGTGCTCCCCTGTATCGTTTATCAAAGTTCCCTTGAGCACAAAAATAAGTTCATAACCTGGGTGAAGATGTGGTTTGACCGTAGCACCAGGTCGATAGCGCATCAGAGCCGCTTTAGGCCCTTCGTTATTATTATTGCGGCCATCGTATAGTTCGAAAATATCAGCATTTGATCGACCATCACTGCTATGCGGCTGCCAATTAAGGTTGTCAAGTGCATCTTGGTTGCCAATAAGATTGGAAAGGATCTTTGAGTTTTTCATCTTTTTTACCTTTTGTTATCAAGTTTCTAGTAATTGAAATTATGTCTACTGATAGCGCGCTGTAGGTTTAAAAACTGTTTCTATCCGGTATGAACATAACTTCAGACTTAACGGTTATTCAGATAAACCCCGCAAGCGGTGACTGCAAAACCAATCATGGCTAACGGTTGAAGCGTTTCACCAAGAACCACAAAGGCCATAAGGGCAGTCATGCCGGGTATTAGGTAAAAGAGGCTGGCCACTTTACTTGCCTCGCCGCGACGAATCATGACGTAAAGGACGCTGATGGCTCCAATCGAGTTCACAAGGCTCATCCAGCTTGTTGCGAATAAGAAAGTAGGCGTGACCTCGAAGTACATACCTTCAAGTGTATGAGCTGCAAAAAACGCAAAGATCGCTGCGACACTCAGTTGAATGAATCCGCCTGTACGTAGATCCATGCTTGTACAAAATTTCTTCTGGTAAAGCGTGCCCAACGTGATGCCAAGTAGGGCGAAGAAAATCGCGATATACCCCCCGACTGTTGCCTCACCAAAAGAGAACTTTTCCGAAACGACCAACACAACACCTGCTAGGCCAATCAGAAGCCCAACCCATTGATGTTGCTTTATGCGTTCAGAAAGAAAAACACTGGCGCCAAGTGCAACGAAGATGGGCATTGTACCGACGATGAGCGCTGAAACCCCCGCACTCACGCCAAGGTTGATCCCGGTATAGAGTCCAGAGAACTGCATTGCTTGAATCAACAGCCCGACAACAGCAATGTGTCCAACCTCTTTCCATGTTCTTGGCCAGGGTGCGCGTGTTGCTAAGGTGACCATGAGTAAGACTAGGGCGGCACTAGCAAAGCGCAGAAAGATCATGGTGTATGGGCCGACAAATGGCAGGGCTGCTTTGCCAGCCACGTAGCCTGTGCTCCACATGACGATGAAAAGCAAGGGCAATCCTAGGGCGCCCATACCTGAGAGAAAACGAGGGATTGTGGTTGTATTTGATGTCATTGGAATCATTCCTTAGTGGGTTTGTTACCAAGGAAAGGCTAGCGAGATGCAGTGATTATGAATAATGAAGATTTGGTCAGTGACACTTTATGAAACGTAATGAATGAGAGGCAGTATTGGTGGCTTATTAACAGCTAAGTGAACTTGCTGCGAGCGTCGGGAAAGCGCAGAGACAATTTCAAGACGCAGATTTCGGTTTCGCTAGGCGTGGCCTGGGGTGAGTGGGAGTGGTGGTCACCTCAGGCGTTGTCAGTGGAATGCCTGTTGATGCGTGTGGAACCCTGATGGATGCCGGGGCCATGCTCGCCTTTGCGAGTGGCACTGTCTTCTTCTGGGGCCCAGGCACTGGCCTCCCCGTCTTGCAGGTCAATTTCTGGCAATCCATAGCGGGTGCAGTCGCGCTTCTTCCTATGGCCATGGTATTTGGGCGGCGCAGGTCGTGCTTTCTACCGCTAAGATGATAGCGATTTCGTATACTTGTACTTGTCGTGACTATTGGCGGGAAGGAGTCGCTAGGTGCTGATTCGTATAAGCAGCGTCGACAAGACAGAGCTAACTACCAAGACCGGCCCTTGGTCAAAGCTCGACCACGGCAGCGAAAGAAAGGCAGCGGCAGGGCGGTTGTGTGGAATAGAGGGTGCCATAGGCATGACCCAAGTCACGCCCGCATCCTAAAGTTTTATGAACCGAGCATGGGCTTCAACGAACTTTGCTGCTAGGCTAATTTTACTAGAGCGAAAATCGCCGCAGGAAACAACTTAATGCCACATGCCCCTCGCATCGAGCTTCACCCCGTTAACCAGCGCGTGCAGGTGCATGTGGGTGGCACGCTACTCGCCGACTCAACCAACGCTCTCGAACTCCGCGAAACCGGCTACCCGCCTCGCCACTACTTCCCACGTGAAGACGTGCGGATGGATTTACTGACCACCTCAAAAACCACGACCCACTGCCCGTTTAAAGGCAACACGGTGTATTTCTCGCTGGGCGACAATATAGACATTGCTTGGAGTTACGAGCAGCCGGTTGAGGGGATGGAAGCGATGGCGGGTAGGGTAGCGTTTGGTGGTGAGGGTTGTGTGATCAATGCATAGAGTAACCGCTAGTATTATTAAAATAGCAAAACGATACGGCATGCGAATCTTGGATGTATAGCTATGGGTTGTTGTAGGTTTAATAAAATCAATCGTTTAGATTAATTGGGCTGCTACATAACATCAATCAATGTGCCGTCGCGTTCATTGAGGTTATGCAGTGGGGTATAGTCACTGTTATGTGTTTTGGCGAAGGTCTGCTTACGATCCAGAGCAAGGAAAAGTATCAATTTTGCTCGGTTAATTCCTCATTATAGCGGATTATAGAATCGCTAAGTATAAGACTACTATAGGGATCTAGGTGCATTAAATGAGTCAGAATATCGCAATACTCATAGGAAATACCAAATACGATGAGTTATCGACGTTAAATTGTTGCGCTAACGATGTTTATCAGATGCGAGAGTTGCTATTAGCAGCTAAAAAATTCAGTAGGATAGTAGATTATATAGATCAGCCAGTTGACTTTGTTAAAGATGAACTTAGAGAGTTGGCGGAATCTAGCGACGGATTTGAAGAGGTTTTTTTGTACTTCTCTGGCCACGGCCTCTCAAACTCCGATGACTTTTTTATGTGCTTTTCAAATTTTAAAGAGTCTTCGCCAAATACCACTGGTCTCTCAAGAAACGATGCATTTGAATTGATTCGCGAGTTCAAGGCCGAATTATCAGTGGTTGTTATAGATGCATGTGAGGCTGGCCGAAACTTAATCAAAAATCATGTAACACCACTCTCATACACTTTGAAGACAAAGTTTTCCAACTTCGTTCAGTTTTCCTCTTGCACGGAAAGTCAGTTTTCACTTGCAGGAGACCGAATTAGCCTTTTCACCGATGAATTTATCAAGGCTTGCTTGAATAAAGAGAATGGCCCCGTCTACTATTCAGATGTTGAGAGCGCTCTTCGAGATGCTTTTTTGAGCCACTCCAGTCAAACACCACATTTCATACGGCAGGGCACTTCGCAAGAAAAATTTTGCGCCGATGCCACCCACTTAAAAGATTTCCGAGAAACTTTTTTAGTCGTACCCGGTAGCGATAATCAAATAATGTCACCACCAGTTACAGAGTTTGCTTGTGCAAAAGCGGCTATTGAAAAGATAGAATCATTGATTCCATCGATGGCCAAAGCGCAGGAATTTATCAATGGCGTGTTCGAGCACACTGTAAGCGCTTCAGGAAAAACACCGGAAATAAATGATTTATTTGATATTCGGACTGTAAAATACGATGATTTTGAACTAGTCCAAAATAAACGCTCAGTGATTGATCTTTTGAGGCGTCGAGGCGGATCGGATTCATTTGTCGAGAGCGATGTTGAAAAAACGAAACGGAGACATCCATTTGGTATGAGCGCAGTACTAGCAGCAGCCGCATTTGCATCAGAAGATGACTATGATACGACTTATAACATTTGGAATCATAGCAAATTGCAATCCGTTCATGTCGGCATTTATTTTGAGCCAAAATCTATGGCTCTCAATCGGGTTTTTTCCGAGATAGTCTTCCTGCCTCGTTTAACTGAGTGCTTGATCTTGACATGTAACTCTTATGAGAAAAGATCCAGCTGGGATTCATTCAACGAATTCGATGGTACAAAAAAATGGAAATGGTCTCATCACTCTTGGTTTGATGATCCTACCGAAGTTGCGGAAGACTATGTATCAGATCCCTATAGCTTCACAAAAAAATATGTTTTTTCATTTAGTGAAAACAACACATAAAAAGTTGCTGCACGCGGATAAATTACTCGTTTCGCTCCTGATTTTCCGGTGAGCAAAGCGTTATAGCGGAAAAGGAATAGCTAGTGCCTCAGTCATTATCAAATTTATTGGCTATCGATAACTCCGAGTTATCTGATAGGGATGCGTTCGATCCTATTCTTGACTTGGATACTCGCCTTTTTATTGATCCTCATTTATTGAAACACTGTGACGTTCCAGAGTTTGAAGCGAGCTATGGAAAACTCCAGAAACATTTTCTCTCGATAGGAAAGCTACTCGCCGCATCTGATAAAGAGGGAGATGTTTTCTGGAATAGTGCTGATCATTTGATGCAATGGAGAGAGGTCAAAGGATTGTGTATTGGATATTCCAGCAGTGGCACGTCAGGAAGTGGGATCGGCCCAGCACTTCGCCGTCGATTGCTTTCGACTGCTAAGTTGATAATTTCGAAAGGAAGGAATGATCCCGAGCTTTTTGAGCTAGTTGGTATGTTTGAAGAGGACTTTGGACCTGATCGCATTAGCGATATGACCGCGAACATAATAAGAGATGACATAGAAATTTTTACAAAGCGCGTTTTCGATGACATGGATGTAGATTTAGAAAGTTATTTAAACTTTGACGAAGAAAAAGAACTTCCGATTAATCCATATACTGGTGAGTTGCTATATCTGATACCAAAATTTCTTCTAAGGGACCTTCCTGTTGCTTTAGACTGGAGTCATTATGACACAATTGCCGCAAATAATAAGATACTTCGTGATAATTTGAATGCTCTAATTGGTTATACTTGGAGGGAGGCAACGCATTCTTTGAAAAAAGATGAGTTGAAAACCTATATTCTCAAATATCCTGAGCTCATAGATGATCTGGTGAGACAGTATGCGGCCAAGGATGCTAACCCCTATGATTTTTCATCAGATCGCTCTGGAGAATATATATGGTATCCGGTGACTCAGAAAATCACGAAAGAGAATCCACTTGAGTTAAATCTTCCAAGCCACCCGATGATTAGTGATGTCGAGACGATGGTCTTAAAAATATGCGAGAAATTTAAGTCACTGGTTGAATACAATGGCCTCTCAGAACTGTTGTATAGTTCAGATGGGAGCGCAAAGCATGAAAAAGCGGCGCAATTATTATTCTACGGTGTTGCCGAGTCTTATTGTGAGTCCAATAATGTATTGATTTCGAGGGAGTCAGACTCTGGACGCGGGCCTGTAGACTTCAAATTCGGTACAAACATGGAGAATAGTGTTTTAGTAGAAATAAAGAAGTCAACAAATACTTCAGGTCTCAAAAAGGGTATAGAAAAGCAGCTTCCTGAATATATGAAATCTGAGAAATCGAAAGTGGGGATATATCTCGTTATAGACGTAGGTTTTACGAAAGCCGCTATCGATAGGCTGAATGAAATTAATGGAATGATAAACGGTGCGGCAATAAAAATACTGCACGTTGATGGTAATCCAAAAGCCAGTGCAAGCAGGCTCTAGCAACGCGCTACTGGCGGACAACTTGTCTGCTTCGTTCGAAAGTTGTCGCAGAGCACGGAGCTGTATTAACATTGCTTTAAAGACAGCTTTTAGCCGAATACCGACACCAACAGCGGTAATGTCGGCTTTGATTACAACCCCTCTATCCCACTAACCCTCATAACCTCCCTAGTCACCGCCTCATTCAATACTCCACGCTTGGCTTCAATCACCGTAAGCCAATCGCGGGCGCGGGTGATGCCGGTGTAGACCAGCTCGCGGGTGAGGATGGGGTTGATGGTGGGCGGTAGCAGCAGGGCGGTGTGGTTGAACTCCGAGCCTTGAGATTTGTGCACCGTCATCGCGAACACGGTTTCTACTGCGTGCAGGCGAGAGGGCAGGACCCAGCGGATGGGTTTTTCCGGGTCGCTTGTGGGGAAGGCGACTCTAAGTAGCGATTTGCCGGGCATTCGTGGATCAGGCACCGCTAGCGTGATACCGATATCGCCGTTCATCAGTTTCAGGCCGTAGTCGTTTTGGGTGACGAGCACCGGGCGGCCTTCATACCAGCCTTTTTCAAGCGTGAAATCACTCCCGTACAGTAGCTTTTCGCTGCGCAATGTTTTGGCGATGCGCAGGTTTAACCCTTCTACCCCCCAGGGGCCTTTGCGCAATGCGCAGAGCAGTTGGAAGTGGCTGTAGGCGCTGAGTACGGCGCTTGCCCAGTCGTTATAGGCGTCTGCATTTTCCTCAAACGATGCCCCGCTCGGGCGCTGGGTGTTCAGCACGTTCAGGTAGTGGCGGTAGCCCGTGGGTGGGGCGATGGGGGCGCCGTTGTGGTCGGTGCGGCCTTCGCCGCCGTTGATGAATTTATCGGGGCTGCCGTGAATGACCAGCTTATCCAGCGCGGCGTCGTCGATCAGCGTCAGGTGGTGCAGGTCCGGGTAGCCGTGGCGCAGCACCTTGTTCACCGCCTGGTGTTTTTCCTGGTCGCTTTGGGCGTGGCTTGGCTGGTTGATCGCCTGGGCCAGTTGGCCGATGCCGCTGTGTTCGTTAAAGCGGTGGCTGACCCGCAGCATGGTAATCGCCTGGTCGAGGGGCTGGCCCTGGGCGTCGATGTAGTCCGCGGGCAGCGGCTGGCCGGTGGCGTTTTCCAGCCATTGGGCGGTCTCCGGGGTGTAGTGGGCGGCCTCGGCGCGGCGGCACAGGTCGCCCAGCACGGCACCGGCTTCCACCGAGGCGAGCTGGTCTTTATCCCCCAGCAGCACCAGCTGCGCCTGGGCGGGCAGGGCGCGCAGCACGGCGGTCATCATTTCGATATCCACCATTGAGGCTTCGTCGATCACCAGCACGTCCAGCGCCAGTGGGTTGGCGGCGTTGTGGCGGAAGTGGCGGGTATCGGGGCGGGCGCCAAGCAGCCTATGCAACGTGGTCACTTCAGTTGGGATAGACGCCTGTAGTTGACCCGAGCCTGCTTCATCGCCGATATGTCGGACCACCAATGAATCGGGCTCCAACAAGGTAGCTAGTGACTCAAATGGCAAGAGGCTTACCTGCCCGGCGATGGATTCATTCAGCCGGGCGGCGGCTTTGCCGGTGGGGGCGGCGAGGCGGATGCGCAGCGGTTGGGCGTCGGGTTCTGCCAGTTGCAGGGTTTGCAGTAGGGCGAGCAGGCGCACCACGGTGGTGGTTTTGCCGGTGCCGGGGCCGCCGGTGATGATGCCGAAGCGGTTGCGGGCGGCCAGGGCGCAGGCGGTTTTTTGCCAGTCTAGGGTGGGGGTGGGTTTGAATAGGATGTTTAGGGCTTGGGGGAGTATTCCGGGGTGACTATCGTCACCCATCGCCCGACAAGTCTGGCTCCTACAGGTGCCTTCTTCGCCGGTGAGGCGGTTGGCGATTTCCTGGTGCAGGGTTTGTTCGTATTGCCAGTAGCGGCGTAGGTAGAGCTTGGTGGTGTTGCCGTTGTGGCTGACGACCAGCGGGGTATTGCCGGGGCCTTCGCTGGCAAGTAATGGGTGGCTGAGCGCGGCTTGCCATTCGGCGAGCGTTAGCGTGGCGAGCACCTGGCTGGGTAGCGGCGGCGAGTCGGTCAGGTCGTCGCCTTCCGGCGGTAGCGAGAGCGCAAAGTCCGGCGCGTTGAGCGTGGCGTTTAGATCCAGGCACACATGGCCGCGGCCTAGCTGGTGGCTGGCGAGCGCGGCGCCGAGTAGCAGCAGTGGTGGGGCGTCCGGCGCTTCCATGGCGAGGAAGCGCACCAGGGCGCGGTCCAGGTCCCGCAGCCAGCCACGTGCCACCCAGCGCTCGCACAGTGCCAGCAGTTCGGTCGTGTCGCTGAGCGCAAGGTGAGCGCTTACTTGCGCGGTATCCGCCGTGGGCGTTGGCTCTCTCGTCTCTCTTGGCTCTCTTTCCTTGCTCGTTTCGGCGGCGGTGTCGTCGAACAGGTCAAACGTATGGGTGTCGCCTGGGTGGCCGTTGGTGCGTTTGCGGCTCATAGCGTGGCCTCTTGCGACGTGGTGGAAACCGGCTCACCGGCAAACAAGGCATCCAGGGCTTCGATCAGTTCAACCGGGGCGGGCTCGGTAAAGACGCCGCGCCCCGGGCTGCGGCTGCCGCGCAGAAACACCGTCATCGAGCCGCCCAGGTGCTGGTGCGGGTCGTAGTCGGGCAGGCGCGCTTTTAAAAGCCGGTGCATGGCCAGCAGGTAAAGCGCGGCCTGCAGGTCGTAGCGTTTGGTCAGCAGCGCCTGGCGCATGGCTTCGGGTTCGTAGGCGCTGTCATCCGGCCCCAGATAGTTGGATTTCCAGTCGAGCACGTAGAAGCGCCCCTGGTACTCGAAGGCCAGATCAATAAAGCCTTTCAGCATGCCGTTGAGGGTGTCGGCATCCAGCGCGGGCCGTTCAATCCCAGGCAGTAAGTGCTTGCTAACCAGGGCGTCGATGGCCTGGGTATTGACCTGTTTGACGGCGAACCAGAACTCCAGCTCGACCTGATAGCTGCCAAGCTCGGTGAGCGGCACGCTGTCGCTGTGGTTTAGCGGCAAGGGCGTGGTCAAAAGCGCCGTGAGCCAACCGGCCAGCGGTGCTTGCCATGCCTGCCAGCCGCGCAGCTGCACCCGCCGCCAGAGCATATCGTCAAGGGCAGCGCTGTCGGTCGCGGCGGTGTCAAAGCCTTCCTTGCCTGCCCATTCCAATAAGCCGTGCAGGAAGGTGCCGGGGCCGGGGCCACGCGGAAACTTGTGCAGGTGAAACGCGTCCGGCTCGGAGAGATCCTGCGGTTCATCCAGCACCTCGAACGCCGTGGCTTCCTGGGCGGTGGTGGGTTCCAGGGGCGTGGGCACGGGGGCGGTGAGCGTGCCGGAAAGGCGCAGCGCCGAGTAGCTGGCAATCCACCAGTGTTCCTTGGCGGGGCGCGTGGGCGTACGGGCGTGCCCCAGGGTGGTGGTCTGCTGGGGCGGCGCAAGGCGCAGCGCCGTGGGCTCGGGGGGCGCATCAACGCGAATGTCGCTGCCTTCAGTCAATTCCGCCAGCTTGGCGGCGAGAGCCTCCGGGTCGAGGGGCTTGCCGCCGTTGATCAGGTGGCCGATGGCGCTGTTTTCCAGCCCCTTGAGCGGCGCCAGCCCCAGCCAGGTGGCGTGGCGGGCGCGGGTGAGCGCCACGTAGAGCTTGCGCAGGTCTTCGCCCAGGCGCTCGCGGTCGGCGGTGGCCAGGGTGTCTTCATCGGCGCTCAGGCTGAGTTGCAGGTTGCCGTGGGCGTCGTGCCAGCGCAGCGGGAGGTCCTTGTCGCTGACCGGGCGGTGGTTGGCGATAAACGGCAGAAACACCAGAGGGTACTCGAGCCCCTTGGACTTGTGGATGGTGACCACCTTGACCAGGTCGGCGTCACTTTCCAGACGCAGCTTGTGGCTGTCGCCGTGGCTTTCCGGGTCGGCGATGGCGTCATACAGAAAGCGAATCAGCGCGTGCTCGCCGTCCAGTTCAGCGCTTGCCTGCTGGAGCAGTTCGCCCAGGTGCAGCAGGTCGGTTAGCAAGCGCTCACCGTCTTCGAACTCGGCCAGCAAGCGGGCGGGAATGTCGAAGTCCACCATCATGCGGCGGACCAGCGGTAGTACGCCCTGGCGCTGCCAGAGGCGATGGTAGTGGCTGAACTGCTCGACCCGCGCTTCCCAGGCCAGCTCGCTTTGTTGCAGGTGGTCCAGGTCGGCCAGGGTGAGGCCCAGCACCGGCGTGGCCAGGGCAGCGCGCAGATGGGCTTCGGCCTGGCGGGAACTGGCCAGCGGCTCGGCGCAGGCGCGCAGCCAGCGCTCTACCTGCCCGGCCATGGGCGAGCTGAATACCTTGTCGTGGTCGGAGAGGTAAACGCTTTTGACCCCGCAGCTGGCCAGCGCCAGACGAATGGCGCGGGCTTCCTGCAGGCCGTTGACCAGCACCGCCATGTCCGACGGCTTGAGCGGGGTGAGCTGGTCGTCTTTCTGGAAGCCGCTTTCTGCCTGTTGCCCGGCGCTGAGCAGTTCGGTCATGTGCGAGGCGCAGCGCTCGGCCATCTCGGTCTGGTAGGCGGTTTTGGAAAGCGGCTCGTCGCTTGGCAGTGCCCAGAGCGTCATGGCGGGCAGCGGTTGGCCCTGGTGTATCAGCTGTTCGTTGCGGCCTTTGGCGGTCACGGGCTGGAAGGGCAGCGGGTTGTCGCCGCCTTCTTCGCGGAACAGGAACGCGCCGGCGGGTTGCCGGTCGGCGTAGGCAAAGCAGTGGTTGACGGCATCGACCATGGCGCGGCTGGAACGGAAGTTGGTGCCCAGTGTGACGTGGCGGCCGGCGGTGTCCTGGCGGGCCTGCAGGTAGGTGAAGATATCCGCGCCGCGAAAGGCGTAGATGGCCTGCTTGGGGTCGCCGATCAGCAGAATGGCGGCGTCGCGGCGGGGCTTGGCGACCTCGAACACCGCGTTGAAGATGCGGTACTGGATGGGGTCGGTGTCCTGGAACTCGTCGATCAGCGCGACGGGGAACTGGCGCAGGATCTGCGCGGCCAGGGCTTCGCGGTTGGGGCCTTGCAGGGCGCGGTCCAGGTGGCTGAGCAGGTCATTGGGGCCCATTTCGGCGCGGCGTTCCTGTTCGCGTTCCAGGCGCACCTTGCACCATTGCACGGCGTGAATCAGCAGGTCGTTGCGTGGTTCCGGCAGGGCCTTGAGCGCTTCAGGCAGCTCGGCCAGCGCTTCAAAGGCTTGTGGGCATGGTGGCGCGCCGTCTTTCCATATCTCGGCCATGCCCTCCGGGGTGAGGCGTTTCCAGGCGGCGGGGGTCAGCGCGGGGCGCTCCAGGTCGCTTTCGCTCCACTCGCGCAGCGCGCCCAGCCAGTTGGCGCGGCTTTTGGCGTTGAAGCTTTGGCCTTTGAAGGCCTTACGCTTGGCGGCGTCTTCCAGCGCGGGTGCCAGTTCGTCCAGCCAGGCGGGCCAGGGGGCTTTCAGGGTGCTGAGCGTTGCCTGGCGTTCGGCCTCGGCGGCGCTCAGGGTCTCCGCCGGGTCGGGGCGCTGGCTGCCGAGGGCGTCGCTTTCGGCGAGCAGCCGGGCGACCTGGGCGTGCAGCTCGTCGGGGGATTTCCAGTAGCGGGTAATGTGGCCCAGTGCCTCGGCGTCCAGCGGGTAGTAGAAGGTGCGCCAGTAGTCGCGCACCACTTCCTGTTCCAGTTCGTGCTGGTCGTTTTCCAGGTCGAGGGAGAACAGGCTGCCGCTGTCGAAGGCGTGCTCGCGCAGCATGCGGTAGCACCAGCTGTGGATGGTGGAAACCGCCGCTTCGTCCATCCATTCCGCGGCCAGCTCCAGGCGCCGGGCGCAGGCGGGCCAGGTGGCTTCATCGTATTGGGCGCGGAGCTTTAGGAGCAGCGGGTCTAGCTTGGCTTGCGGTGCTGCTCCGCCGGGGGTATGCCGTAGAGGAGGTTGTCCGACAGGGATGTCGGACGTAGCGCCCAAGGATGGGTTCACAGCGCCTCCTCGTAGGCATACCCCCGGCTCCTCATGCAATACTTCTGCCCGAAACACCCCGGCGGCTTCTACCAGCCGGTTGCGGATGCGTTCGCGCAACTCCTGGGTGGCGGCGTTGGTGAAGGTGACGACCAGGATTTCCGGCGGCGTCAGCGGTCTCACAAAGGCGGTGTCGTCTTCGCTGTGCTGGCCGCCCAGTACCAGGCGCACGTATAAAAGCGCGATAGTGAAGGTCTTGCCGGTGCCCGCGCTGGCTTCTATTAGCCTGCTGCCGTGGAGGGGTAGGCGTAATGGATCGAGTGGTGCGGGCTGGCTCATGACGTGTCCTTCTAATCAATCGGGAGCGCTTCGGCCAGGACGCTTGCCTGGGTGGGGCTTGGCTTGTCCGTCGATACGTAGGTGACGATGTCCACCGGCAGCTTGAGGTATTTTTCGAGCACCTGCTTGAGTGCAGCACAGGACTGCGGCGGTATCGCTGTCCGGGAAATCAGCAGTAGCTCAACGCTGCCGCCTCGCTCGGCATCATCTAGCCTTGAGCCAAACACACGGGTTTCCACATCATCACCGATAAACTCGCTCACGCCAGACAGAATGATGGTGCGATGTGTTTGGGTAATACGCATGAAGCTAGCCTCCTTAACTGTATGACAGCCCCGCCACCTGATAATCTTGTTGCCGAGCCATTGGGGTGCATTCTAGTTTACGCTACCGGCGGCTTCGGTTCATTCTAACGACGGGATCTCATGCTGACATCGCTGCTGGATAACGACTTTTACAAGATCACGATGCAGAACGCCGTGATCAAGCGCTTTCCCTATGCTCATGCCCGCTATGCCTTTATCAACCGTGGCGAGCACGCGTTTCCCGAAGGCTTCGGCGCCGCGCTGCGCCAGGAAGTGGACAAGATGGCGACGTTGCGGTTGAGCGATGCAGAGAAGCGTTATCTCGAAATCACCTGCCCTTATCTCGACCCTACCTATCTCGACTTTCTCGCCGGGTTTCACTACAACCCCAGCGAGGTGACTATCGAGCAGCAAGGGAGTGATCTTTCGGTGATTATCGAAGGGCCCTGGTACCGCACCATTCTCTGGGAAGTGCCGTTGATGGCGTTGATCAGCGAGCTCTGGTATCGCATGCGCGGGGTGACGATCACGCCCGAGACCGATGCGATGGTCGAGCAGCGCGCCCAGGAGAAGATCGAGCTCTACCGGCGGCTGGGGCTGAAGATCGCCGAGTTCGGCACCCGCCGGCGCTTTTCCTCTGAGGTGCATGACCGGGTGGTGGGGGCGCTTGGTAACTATGGTGGCGAGGCATTCAGCGGCACCAGCAACGTGCTGCTGGCCATGCGCCACGGCGTTAAGCCGATCGGCACCCATGCCCATGAGTGGTTCATGTTCCACGGGGCGCGCTTCGGCTTCAAGATGGCCAATAGCCTGGCGCTGGAGCATTGGGTGGATGTGTACCGTGGGGATCTGGGTATTGCCTTGACGGATACGTTCACCACGCGAGCCTTTTACGACAGCTTCGATAAGAAATTTGCCAAGCTGTTCGATGGTGTTCGCCATGATAGCGGCGACCCTATCGAATTTGCCTCCCAGACTATCGCCCACTATGAGCGCCTGGGGATTAACCCGCTGAGCAAGACGATTATCTTTTCCGATGCGTTAACGCCGGAAAAGGTCGAGCGCATTCACGCTTTTTGTAAGGATCGCATTGGGATGGCATTCGGCATCGGCACCAACTTCACCAATGACGTGGGTGTTGAGCCGATGAACATGGTGATCAAGATGGTCGAGGCACGCCCGGAGGGGCAGGGCTGGCTGCCGGTGATCAAGCTTTCCGACGTGGCGGAAAAGAACACCGGCGACCCGGAGATGATCTCGCTGGCGAGGCGGATACTGTCGCTGAACGGGAAGCGTGATTAGCGCCTGTTCGAGGAGTTTTCCAGCGCCCGGCGCCAGATTGTGGCGTTTGAGGTGGAGACGCTAGAACCCAGTGCGGATTAGTCATCCCTTTACCGATCTGTGCAGCGGGGCGTAGAGCGCCTCGGTCAGCGCGGCGAAGCTGTGCGCCTGTTCGCGGTGGTCATTGAACAGTCGCTCGAAGCGGGGCCACTGGTGGGCCAGGTACGCGCTTTGGGCGACTTCGCCGGTCTGGAATCGGCCGCCGTCATAGGCCCCTTCTGCGGCGGCGTAGGCGTCGCTTTCCCGGCCTTTTTCCTCAGCGATTTCCGGCGTGCCTAGCTTGGTCAGCCAGGCAAACGCCGCCTGGGGGGCCAGCGGCAGCGGGGCTTGAAGGCCTGCTTGCCAAGCGGTCATCTGGGTGTCCAGGTGGGCGCGGGCGGTGTCGGCGGCGATGGGGTCCAGCGTGATGTTGCCTGCCTTGGAAAGTAGCTGGGTGGTCATCGGGCCGCTGAGGTTGCCCGCCAGATGCGCCACCCAGGGGCGCAGCAGGTGGGTCCAGCGGTACTGGCCGCGCCCGCTGCCCTGGCTGATCAGGCTGCTGCTGAGCAGTAACAGGCGGCAGCGGTCGCCAGCCTCGTTTTGGCGCAGCTCGTTCAGCCAGTCTTCCAGCACGATGCCGTTGCTACCCTCCAGGTGAATGGCTTCCGGGGCGCTTATTGCCACCGGCCACTGGTCCAGTGCTTCCTGGTAGGCACTGAACAGGTCTTCCATGGGCTCGGCCAGTGAGTCGCGCATGCGTTCGCCAAAGGCCCCCATGGCGAGCACGCCCTGGCGCTGGAAGCGTTCAAGCTGGGCGTCGAGGGCTTCCAGGCGTGGCTCGCCGTTGTCGACTGCGTGTCGCTGGGCGGCAATCAGCCGGTCCTGCAGCTGCCAGTTCTGCAGGCCGTCCAGCGCGAAGGGTTCGGCGTCCAGTTCGGCAATGGCTTCCTGCTCGAAGTAGACGCCCAGCCGGGTATTGAAGAAGGCCCGCACCGGTTCACGCAGAAAGCCGCCCAGCTGGCCGAGGGACAGGCTGGCGGGGGCATTTTCCGGCGGGGGGAGCTTTTCTGGCTGAGACCGTGGCGCTCTGGTGGCTTGGTCGTCGCGCCATTCATGGACCCCACGCCACTCATGAATATAGGTGAATAGCTGCGCGGACTCGGTGCTGTCTTCGAAATAGCGGCGGCTGAACGGCTGCAGCGGGTGCTCGGTGGTCAGGGTATCCAGCAGCGGCACGCCGTTTTCAAAGTGCCAACCGGCGGCCAGGTGGTCGCGCAGCTGGCCGACCAGCACCGAGGGCGGAAGCGGCGTGTTGTCGATCTGGCTGCGGCCGACCCAACTGATGTAGAGCTGGTCGCGGGCGGAGAGCAGCGCTTCGAGAAACAGGTAGCGGTCGTCTTCCCGGCGGGAGCGGTCGCCGGGGCGGTAGTCGCTGCCCATCAGGTCGAAGTCCAGCGGCGGCTGGGAGCGGGGGTATTCGCCGTCGTTCATACCCAGCAGGCACACCCGCTTGAAGGGGATGGCGCGCATGGGCATCAGGGTGGCGAAGTTGACCGCCCCGGCCAAGAAGCGCTGGGAAAGGCTGTGCTCATCGATCTGCGCGAGCCAGTGTTCGCGCACCATGGAAAGCGGCAGCGGGTCCTCCAGCTGGGCTTCGCGGCTGCTTTCGAGGATTTGCTGCAGGCCGTTTTCCAGCTTGGTGAGCATCACGCTTTCCTGGGCGTCGTCGGTCAGGAAGAAGGTTTCCAGCAGGGTGCGCAGCCGTTCTACCCAGCTGGCGGCATCGGTGGGCTGGCGGAAGGTCTCCCAGGTGGCTTCGAGTTTTTCCAGCAGCGTCGCCAACGGCCCGGCAAGGCCCGCTTCCAGCCCGCCGATATCGTCGAACGGCTCGATGCCCTGCCAGGCGTCGCCGTCGCCCACGGTGTAACCCAGCAAGAGGCGGCGCAGGCCAAAGGCCCAGGTGTTCTGGCTGAGCCCGCCGGGCAACTCCAGGGTTTGACGCTGCTTGGCGTTGAGCCCCCAGCGAATCCCCGCGCCTTCCATCCAGCGCTCGAGCACCGGCAGGTCGCGCTCTTCCAACCCGAAGCGCTGGCGCAGGGCGGGGACGTCGAGCAGGTCCAGCAGGTCGCTGACGGACAGGCGCAGTTCCGGCAGGCGCAGCAGCTTTTCCAGGGCGATCATCATCGGCAGGCGGTGGCGGCTAGCCTGATCGGATAGCGTGTAGGGAATGAAGCGCGGGTCGTCGCTTTGAAGCTGGCCGAATACTGCGTCGATGTGCGGCGCGTAGCGGTCGATATCCGGCACCATGACGATGATATCCCGCGGGCGCAGGTCGGGGTCGGCGCTGAAGGCGGCCAGCAGCTGGTCGTGGAGAATCTCGACTTCCCGCTGGGGTCCGTGGGCGATATGAAACACCAGGGAGTCGTCCGCCGGGGGGAGTGCGGGCCAGTGGGTTTGTGTCTCGGCCACCGGGCGCAATTCGCGGATGTCGTCCTGCAACTGGCTGAGCAGGCAGCCGCGTTCGCCGGAGAACGGCTCGAACATGTCGATGCGCAGCGCCTGCTGTTCGAACAGGGTCTGGTAGTCGCCCGTGTCGTCGTGCTCATCCAGCAGGCGCAGGTAGTCGCGGCCCTGTTTGCCCCAGGCGGCGAGCAGCGGCTGGGCGTGAAGGTGCAGGGCATCGTCAGCGTCGCCTGTGCCCAGTACGTCCAGCGCTTCCGGCATGCCTGTCTTGCGCCGCTGGCGGTAGCGGCTGGCGCGGAGCAGGTCCTTGTGCTCGATGATATCCGCCCAGTAGTACTGGCAGGGGTTGTGCACGCAGAGCACTACCTGGCAGCAGCGCGACAGCGCCGCCAGGGCTTCCAGCGTCTGCTGGGGCAGCGACGAGATGCCGAAAATGATCAGCCGCCGGGGCAGGCCCGGTGGGCAGGTCTGGCCGTCCAACTGCTCGGTGGCCTTCAAAAAGCGCCGATGCACCTGGGCGCGGCTGCTGTTGAGGCCCGCATCGCCCTGGGTGGCGGCCACGTCTTCGCGCAGGATGCGCCACAGGGCGGGTTGCCAGCGCTGGTGATCTTCCAGCGGGCGGGTTTCGCCGCGGGCGGTGATCAGCACGTCCTCGCCGTTGGCCCAGGCGTCCAGCCAGTCGGCGCGGTAGACCTGGTACTGGTCGAAGAGGTCCGCCAGCCGCTCGGCCAACTGGTAGTGCTTGCGCTGGTCGCGGTCGACTTCCAGGAACTGCGCCAGCGGGGCGAAGACTTCCTGTTCGGCCAGGGTGGGCAGCAGGCGTAAAAGCCGCCAGACCAGCCGCGATTTATCGAACGGCGAGGTTTCCGGCACGGCGTCTTCATTGTCTGATACATGGGTCAGCACCGTGCGGTAGGCCTGCCACAGGAACCGCGCGGGTAGCATCACGTCCAGCGCCGCTGCGATCCCCGCGCCGCCGTTGTCCGGGTCTTCCGCCAGTGCCAATTTCAGCCACTGCCCGATGCCGTTGCTCTGCACCAGAATGGTTTCATTCTCCAGCGGCCCCAGGGGGTGCAGGCGCATCCACTCCACCGCCAACCCGCGCAAATCTTCCAGGCGGTTGCCATGTACCACCATGAACCCTGGCGTTAGCGATGTTGGCGAAAGCAGCGAATTGGCGGGCATGCGCGAGGTTCCTTCACGGCGGTGGTAGTGGCTATGGGTATGGTGCCATAAGTTAACGTCTTGCGGGATGCGTATTGGAAAGAGGAACTTTTACGACAAATGAGTTATCATAAAAGATAACCTTCAGGGAGCTGGGTAATGTAAATAGGCTCGTATACGCCAACGTGAGGTACAACGGTCATGAGCTTACAAGCACTAAAGGATAGGGCGCTCCAAAATCCCGAGGTCAAAGCGGAATACGAGCGCTTGGCACCTGAGTTTGAATTGGCCAACACGCTGATCACCATGCGACAGCAAGCAGGCCTGACTCAAGACGAATTGGCAAAGCGTCTGCATACCCAAAAAAGTAATATTAGTCGGCTAGAGCGTGGTGACAGTAACCCCGGTTGGAAAACGCTTCAGCGTTATGCGAAAGCCTGCGGTTTTGAGTTATCAGTGCAGGCTCAGAGGCATAACACGGCCGTCTAGCAAACTAGTGAAATGAGATGTCCGCGGGAGCATAGCTTTCCGTCGCCATAAGTTTACGTCTTGCTGGATGCGCGATAAGCGCGTTAGCTATGTGCTTTCGGCCGTGAAAGCGGTTCGATGGACAGGCGCAACCCTAGGGAGTTGGCGACCTTGCTGATGGTTGAAAATGCCGGATTGCCTTCCCCAGACAGGGCTTTGTAGAGTCCTTCGCGGCTCATGCCCACGTCCTTGGCAAGTTGACTCATGTTGCGCGCACGGGCGATATCACCGAGTGCGGCTGCGAGAAGTGCTGGATCATTTTCTTCCATCACTGCGTCCAGATAAGCGGCAATATCTTCCTCAGTTTGAAGGTAATCGGCAGTATCGTAGTGGCTGAAAGTGACGTTAGAAACGGTCATGGGAGTTACTCCTTCCATTGCGCGGCAATGGCTTTGGCCTGTTCGATGTCGCGGGACTGGCTGATAGCTATAGTTGGCAGTGCTGAAAGTGTCAACTTTGGTTTACACTTGATGATAAGAAAAAGCAATAATCCGCATACTGTTAAGGCGCTTTAAATGAACATCTTGCGGGATGCGCGATATATCGCCAAGCTATGCCGATACCGTGAACAATGCTGAGAGATATTTCCCCATGACTGAGTCTTCTAACAATTCCCGCCGTCACTCTTCTGCCGTGGTCGATGGCCCAGGCAAAGCCGCCAGCCGCGCCATGCTGCGCGCCGTGGGTTTTAACGATGAGGATTTCAAAAAGCCCCAGGTGGGCGTTGCCTCGACCTGGAGCATGGTGACGCCCTGCAACAGCCACATTGGCGAGCTGGCTGAACATGCCCGCGACGGCGCCGACGCGGCGGGTGGCAAGGGTGTGATCTTTAACACCATCACCATTTCCGATGGCATCGCCAACGGTACCGAGGGCATGAAGTACTCGCTGGTGTCCCGCGAGGTGATCGCCGATTCCATCGAGACCGTGGCGGGCTGCGAAGGGTTTGATGGCCTGGTGGCGATTGGCGGCTGCGACAAGAACATGCCCGGCTGTGTGATGGGTCTGGCGCGGCTCAATCGCCCCAGCGTGTTTGTCTATGGCGGCACCATCATGCCCGGCGAGGGGCATACCGATATCGTGTCGGTCTTCGAGGCCATGGGCGCGCACTCACGCGGCGATATCGATCTGATCGAACTCAAGAATATCGAAGAAACGGCGATTCCCGGCCCCGGGTCCTGCGGCGGCATGTACACCGCCAACACCATGGCCTCGGCCATTGAAGCCCTGGGCATGAGCCTGCCAGGCAGCTCGGCGCAGAACGCCATTTCCCGCGACAAGCGCGAGGACTGTGAGGCGGCGGGCGAAGCCGTGCTGGCGCTACTGGCCAACGATATCAAGCCTTCCGACATCATGACCCGCGAGGCGTTTGAAAACGCCGTGACCGTGGTCATTGCGCTGGGGGGATCGACCAACGCCGTCCTTCACCTGGTGGCCATGGCGCGCACCATTGGCGTCGAACTGTCGCTCAAGGACTTCACCGAGATCGGCAAGCGCGTGCCGGTCGTGGCTGACCTGCGCCCCAGCGGCCACTACATGATGAGCGAGCTGGTGGCGATTGGCGGTATTCAGCCGCTGATGAAGATCCTGCTCGACGCAGGCCTGCTGCACGGCGACTGCCTGACGGTTACCGGCAAGACGCTGGCGGAAAACCTGGCTGACGTTGAGCCGTACCCGCTGGACCAGAAAATTATCGCGCCGCTGGGTAACCCACTTAAAGCCGAAAGCCATCTGCGTATTCTCCACGGCAACTTGGCGCCGGAAGGCGCGGTGGCAAAGATTACCGGCAAGGAAGGCACGCGGTTCAGCGGTTCTGCACGGGTGTTTGGCTCTGAAGAGGAAGCCCAGGCGCGCATCAACGACGGCACCGTGGTGGCGGGGGACGTGATAGTGATTCGCTACGAAGGCCCCAAGGGCGGCCCCGGCATGCGCGAAATGCTCACGCCTACCTCGGCGATTATGGGCCGTGGTCTGGGCAGCGATGTAGCCTTGATTACCGATGGCCGTTTCTCCGGTGGTAGCCACGGCTTTGTCGTTGGCCATGTGTCCCCCGAGGCGTTCGAGGGCGGCCCCCTGGCGCTGGTGGAAGACGGCGACACCATCACCATCGACGCGGTGGCCGACACCATTGAAGTGGCGGTTTCCGACGACGAGCTGATTCGCCGCCGTGCCGCCTGGCGCCAGCCGACACCGCGTTACCGCCGTGGCGTGCTGGCCAAGTATGCGCGGTTGGTCAGCTCCGCGAGCACTGGCGCGGTCACCGACAACGAAGAGTAAACGACAGTCAAGCGGAACGTTGTCATGTGTATGTCAAACGCCAGGGATAACCTGGCGTTTTTATTGGCGTAAAGGAATCGTTTCAATGGCGACGCAAGCGAACTCCAAGACGTCACGGGTCAGCGAAGTTTTCAAGGCGTTTCTGCTGCTCGGGCTCACCTCCTTTGGGGGGCCGGTGGCGCATCTGGGTTACTTCCGCAGCGAGTTTGTTGCGCGCCGGAAGTGGCTGACGGAAAGCGCCTACGCGGATATGGTGGCGCTGTGTCAGTTTCTACCTGGCCCGGCCAGCAGCCAGGTGGGCTTTGCCCTGGGGCTGATGCGGGCGGGCCCCTGGGGCGCGGTCATGGCCTGGCTGGCGTTTACCCTGCCGTCGGCCATTGTGCTGGTGCTGTTCGCCTTTGGCGCTGCGGTGCTTGAAGGGCCGATTGCCAGTGGTATTATTCATGGCTTGAAGGTCGTCGCCGTGGCCATTGTTGCCCATGCGGTGTGGGGCATGGCACGTAATCTCTGCCCGGACCGTACCCGCGCGGGTATCGCCCTGGCCGCCGTCTTTGCCGTTGTGGCGGTGAGCGGGCCGCTGGGGCAGGTAAGTGCCATTGTGCTGGGTGGCGTCGCCGGGCTGTTGCTATGCCGGGGCGTGGCCGCGGCCGCTGAAAGTGATCCACTGCATTTCCCGGTGTCGCGCCTGGTCGGCATCATCGCCCTCGTGCTGTTCGGCGGGCTGCTGGTGTTACTGCCCCTGTTGGCCGGCATGGCGATCTGGCTGGATATCACCGATGCCTTTTACCGTTCAGGCGCGCTGGTGTTCGGCGGTGGTCACGTGGTGTTGCCGCTGCTTGAAGCCGAGGTGGTGCAGTCGGGCTGGGTTTCCGCCGACGAATTTTTGACCGGCTACGGGGCGGCTCAGGCGATCCCCGGGCCGCTGTTTACCTTTTCGGCCTACCTGGGCGCGCTGATACCGTCAGGCGGTAGCTTGCTGACCGCGACGCTTGCCCTGCTGGCGATTTTCCTGCCGGGGTTCTTGCTGTTGGTGGGCGTACTGCCGTTCTGGAATCACTTTCGTCAGTGGCAGTGGGCTCAGGCGCTGATGCGCGGTGCCAATGCAGCGGTAGTCGGTATTCTGGGGGCGGCGCTCTATGATCCGGTATGGACGAGTGCGATTGTTGGCGCTCCCGAGTTTGCCCTGGCGCTCACCGGCTTTCTGCTGTTGAGCGTGTGGAAGCTGCCTGCCTGGGCGGTGGTGATCGTAGTGGCGTTTGGCGGCGTGTTGATTGCGCCCTGAGGGCGTTGCATGAAGCGGGCACAAAAACGGCCGCTGCAAGGGCGGCCGATATAGCGAGAGAAAAACAGCCAATAGGAGGCGTGGAGGATCTATTCGCTATGGCGCCTCCATTTCCAGCGTGCGACGCAAAACGTGAAGTTCATCCACGTTAAGGTGCTCAAGCTTTCCAGCGAGCAGGTCGCTGACCTTCTGAACGGGTAGCCCCGCTCGGCGGGCGATTTCACGGCTTCCCATGTCTGATACCGCAATCAGCCGTGTGATGATACGCATAAGACGCGTGCGTTTTTCGAGTTCCCTGACATCGAGGTCAGGGCTGCTTCGCGGAGGATCGAGCAGATCCGCGTGGGCAGTTGAGCGTGCCGTACTCATGAGGCTCCATCTGTCTGAAGTGACATCGACACAATGCCGCCAACCGAAGGGCTTTTCAATACCTTTTTTGGCGAAAATTTCATGACGTGCAGACCCCCCCGAAAAGCCCTTGGCTCTGGTAAACTAACCGCTTAATTTTTTTGCGTGCCCCGTCGCATGGGGGCACGGTCTATCAGCGTTTTGACAAGGCCTCGGGCCGGGGAGTAGTGGCATGTCGTCGAACAGCGCACCCAAAGTGGGCGTGATCATGGGGTCAAAATCGGACTGGCCGGTCATGGAGCACGCGGTGGCGATGCTCGAGCGGCTGGGCGTTGCCTATGAAACCCGGGTGGTGTCCGCCCATCGCACGCCGGACCTGCTGTTCGACTATGCCAAGACCGCCGCCGAGCGCGGCCTGCAGGTGATCGTGGCCGGGGCCGGTGGTGCTGCCCACCTGCCGGGCATGGTGGCGTCCCAGACGCCGTTGCCGGTGCTTGGTGTGCCGGTGGAGTCCAAGGCGCTGAAGGGGCTTGATTCGCTGCTCTCGATTGCCCAGATGCCCGGTGGCATAGCGGTGGGCACCCTGGCGATCGGTAAGGCAGGCGCGACCAATGCGGGGTTGCTGGCCGCGCAGATTGTCGGATTGCACGATGCTGCGGTGCGCGACGCGGTGGAAGCATTCCGCGCCGAGCAGACCCAGGCCGTGCTGGATAACCCCGATCCGCGCCCCGATGCCCAAGCGACCTGAGGAGTACTGCTCATGAGTTCTGTCATTCCTGCTAATATCGGTGTGCTGGGCGCCGGCCAACTGGGCCGCATGCTGGCGCTTTCGGGCTATCCGCTGGGCAACCGGTTCACCTTTCTGGATACCACCGGCAGCCCCAGCGCCGGGATTGGCGAGGTGATCGTCGACCCCGATAACCAGCACTTGGCGGCCTTTCTCGACAGGGTCGAGGTGGTGACCTACGAGTTTGAACACCTGCCGGTGGCCCTGGTGCGGGAAATCGAACAGCACAAGCCAGTCTACCCGGGAAGCCGGGCCATCGAGGTATGCCAGAACCGCGTTGAGGAAAAAGCGCTGTTCGATCGCCTGGGCATCCCTACGCCGGCGTACCGCGTGGTGGAAAGCGCCGACCAGTTGGAAGCCGCCGCCCGCGAGCTGGGCTGCCCGGTGGTCGCCAAGTCGGTGACCGAAGGCTACGACGGCAAGGGCCAGGCGGTGTTGAAACAGCCCGAACAGGCGCAGGAGGCGTGGCAATCGATTGGCCATTCGCGGTTGATCGTCGAGGCCTTTGTCGATTTCGTGCGCGAGGTGTCGATGATTGCCGTGCGCGGCCGTGACGGCCAGGTGGTTTTCTACCCCATGGCGGAGAACCAGCACGTCGACGGCATCCTGCGCTATTCGGTGGCACCGCTGCCGGATCTGGACGAACGCGTTCAGCAAACCGCCGACGGCTACATCCGCGCGCTGCTCGACGAGCTGGACTACGTGGGCGTGCTGGCGCTGGAGCTGTTCCAGACCCGCGATGGTAGCCTGCTGGCCAATGAAATGGCGCCGAGGGTGCATAACTCCGGCCACTGGACCATGGACGGGGCGGTGACCAGCCAGTTCGAAAACCACCTGCGCGCCGTGCAAGGCCTGCCGCTAGGCAGCACTGAGGCCACTGCGCCGACCTGCATGGTCAACGTGATCGGCCGTGAAGGCGACAGCGCGGCGCTGCTGGCGATTGGCAATACTCATCTGCATCGCTACGACAAGGCCGAGCGTCCGGGGCGCAAGCTGGCCCACGTGAATGTGGTGGCGGAGACCCATGCCGAGCTGCTCGACAAGGTGCGCGCCTGCCAGGCATTGCTGCCCGAGGCACCGCCGGTGGCCTGGAGTTTCGAGTCAACCCTTTAAGTCTGGTAGCCGCTTTTCCAGGCGGCTTTTTTGTGCCCTATCGATCCAATAGTCAACTTAAGTCGCCAAGGATTGGAAAATCGGCTAAAAAGGATTGAGTTTATTCATGAATAAGAATGGCTTGAAAGCCAGCTTGGCAACATAAGGGACATTGTATGCCAGAGCCTTTTAGCACGGCAGTCGCGTCGGGTCTGCGCAGCCGGTTTCAACGCGAACACCACATTGCGGTGAAAAGCCTGCGCGGCGAAAAGGTACGCCTGCTCTACGACAACATGTGGGCGCCGGTACTCACCAGTATCGTGGCGGCAACGCTGCTGGTGGCGGCGCTATGGCCCGAGGTGGCGCACTGGAAGTTGATCGCATGGTGGGGCCTGCTGGTCGTGGTGTCGGGCATTCGCCTTGGCCTGGCCTATCGTTTTTATCGCCTGCCGGCGGCGCAACAGCAGCGTCATCGCTGGCTGCGTCGTTTCAGCATCGGCACCGTTGCAGCGGGGTGCGTCTGGGGGCTTGGCAGCTTCGAGCTGTTTGACGGCGACCTGCCGGGGCAGGTCGCCGCGCTGTCGATTGTCATGGCCGGGATTTCGGCGGGGGGCGTGACCACGCTTTCCGCCGTGTGGTGGGTGTCGCTCGGGTTTGTGCTGCCGATCATGCTGCCCTTGCTGCTGCAGTTCTTACTTCACGGGTCGTCGCTGTCGATACTGGTCGGCGGCATGCTGGTGCTGTTTCTGGGGCTGATGCTGGTGACCAGCCGACGCTTGAGCCGCATTATTCATGACAATATCTCGCTGCGCGTCAGCATGGCATCGCGGGAAGCCCTGCTGATGGAAAGCGAGGATCGCTATCGGTCGATCTTTCACCAGTCGCCGATGGGCGTGATGCACTTCGACGAGCACGGCACCGTGACCGACTGCAACGGCAAGCTGCTGGAAATTCTCGGCGTGGAGCGGGCGCAGCTGATCGGCTATTGCATGCTCTCGCCCAATGCCGACAGGGCGGTTGCCAGCGCCGTCAGCGACGCCCTGCGTCAGGGCACCGGCTACTACGAAGGCACCTATTGCCTGCCCAACGCTCCTGAAGGCACGCCGCTGCGGGCGTTTTTCAACGGCGTGCACAGCGCCAGCCAGCGCATGGTCGGCGGTGTGGCGATGATCGAGGACTTCACCGAGCGCAAGCGGCACGAAGCCATCATCTACCGGCAGGCCTATTACGATGCGCTCACCGACCTGCCGAACCGGCGCATGTTCATCGAGCACCTGGAAACCCTGTGCGCCGGTGACCAGCACACCAGCGGCCTGCTGCTGTTCATGGATCTGGATCGCTTCAAGCTGATCAATGATACGCTTGGCCATGCTGCCGGTGACGATCTGCTGGTGCAGGTTGCGCGCCGTCTGAGTGCCAGCCTCCAGCCCGGCGACATGGCGGCGCGGCTGAGCGGCGACGAGTTCGTGCTGCTGGCGCTCACCGAGACCAGGACGCCCGAGGCGCTCGAGGCCTGGGCCGAGGACTATATGCAGGCGCTCCAGCAGGCGCTTGCGCCTCCTTATCGTCTGGGGGCCCAGGTTGTCGAGGTGACTCCCAGCATGGGCTACGCCTGTTTTCAGTCCTGGGGCTGCGACCACGGCGACCTGCTCAAGCAGGCCGACCTCGCCATGTATCAGGCCAAGATGGAGGGTCGCGACCGGTGCCGCCGCTATCACCCCTGGATGCGGGACGAGGCTGAGAAACTGGCCGGATCCCGGACGCTGCAGGAAAATGCCGCCAAGTAAGCGGGCCGCCGAACAACCAGACGCGTTCGGACGCGACGGGCAACCTAGGGGGATATGTTTCAATGCCACAGAATGTGAGTGCGTCGACGCCGCTGGATTCGGGTAGCCCGGACGACCATGCCGATTCCGGCAGGGCCCGACGGTTGACCTGCGAAAAGGTGCATATCCTCTACAGCAACCTGTGGCAGCCCGTATACGCCGGTATCCTGGGCGCTGTCCTGCTCGTCGGTATCATGTGGGAAGCCGTCGACCACGTGGTATTGATCAGCTGGCTGGTGGCCATCATCGCCATCTCGCTTGTGCGTTTGCGACTGGCATCGCTGTTTCTCCAGGCGGAGACAGCGTCACAGGCGCGCCCGATATGGACCGTCTGGTTTGCGCTCGCCGTTCTGGTGGCGGGGTGCGTCTGGGGCTTGGCCGGTGTGCTCATGTTTACCCCCGACCGCCCTGAATACATCGCGGCGCTGGCGATTATTCTCTCGGGCGTGGCGGCCGGAAGCGTGACCATGATTTCCGCTATCTGGTGGATCGTGATTCTGTTCCTGTTGCCGATTGGCCTGCCCCTGCAGTGGATGTTCTTCACATCAGAGGTGCCGACCCACACCATGATGGGGATTGTCATGGTGGTATTCTTGAGCTTGCTGGTGCTGACCAGTCGGCGTCTGGGGCGCATCATCCACGACAATATTTCGCTGCGCGTCAGCATGGCCGACCGCGAAGCAACCATTTACCGCCAGGCTTACTATGATGCGCTGACCGACCTGCCCAACCGGCGCATGTTCATCGAGCGGCTGGAAACCTTGTGCACGGGCGACCAGCACGCCAGTGGGCTGGTGCTGTTCATGGATCTGGATCGTTTCAAGCTGATCAACGATACGCTCGGCCACGCCGCCGGTGACGACCTGCTCATTCAGGTCGCCCAGCGTTTGAGAGCCAGCCTGTACGACGGCGATATGGCGGCGCGGCTGAGCGGCGATGAATTCGTGCTGCTGGCCGTCACCGACGCCCAGACATCCGACGCCCTGGAGGCCTGGGCCGAGGCGTATATGCACTCGCTACAGCAGGCCCTTTCGCCGCCCTATCGCCTGGAAGCCCGGACTGTCGAGGTCACCCCCAGCATGGGATATACCTGTTTCCAGGCCAGCGGCTGCGATTACGGCGAGCTGTTGAAGGAAGCCGACCTCGCCATGTACCAGGCCAAGGAGGAAGGGCGTGCCCAGTGGCGCCGCTATCAGCCGTGGATGCTGGATGAAGCGCAGCGGCTGGCTCAGGTGCCTTTCAGCGATTCGGCTAGCCCAGCTGGCCGCTGATCAACAGCCACAGCGCGATCAACGCAAAATGCCCCGGATACCAGCTCAGCCACAGGCGCCTGGGCATTGTCCATTGCAGGTCGGGAATGCGCCTGGCGGCGCCCGCCGCCAGCACCAGCACCCCAATACAGGTGCCCACCGTGAATGACTTGGCCATGTCGGAGCTGTTCATCTGCCCGGCAATCCACAGGGCGGGAAACGCGGCCAGCCCCGCCCACAGCCGGTTATAAAAGTCGCCGCTGGTTTCACGCAGCGCCTGCATGGCAAACATCATCAAGGGGATCAGCAGCAAGCCGTTATGGCCGTACTCGACCCAGAATCCCAGCAGGTACCAGAGCGTCACGCCGGCCGCTGCACCGGCAAGCACCCAGCCAAAGGGCAGGTTCTGCCGCTGATACTGCTGCCAGCCAAGGCGAACGAGCGCGCCGATGGCCAGGCCGCTGGCCAGGGTAAAGCAGACATTGAGGATAAAGGCGTCGGACTCGCGGGGCATCAGCATATAGGGCAGCTGCGCAACCATGCCGATCACCAGGATACGCCGTGCGTAACGCAGAGGGTTGCGGGTATTGAACAGGCCATGCCAGGCGACCATGGCGGCAAACAGCGGGAAGGCGATGCGCCCGATGGATGATCCCGCCCAGTCAAGCTCCCAACTGACAGGCAGCACGTAGCGGGTAAGGTGATCCACCGTCATGGTGAACAGCGCGAGCCATTGACCCCAAGCCGTCCAGCGGGATGAAGGTTTGGGTAATGTCGCCGCTTGGGCCATATGACCTCCGTGTGCATGGTCGCTTGGGTGGGCGTTGCAGTAATCGCGTCTGCCTTGCTAAGGCAATGACCCGCAATCGGGAGGAGGGTTCACTCAAAGCTGCGTTGCGTAAGGGAAAAGGTAAAGTGGCAGGGGGGAGAGGCGGGGATATCGCCAGACAACCTTCCCCGGCGGGCGCCAGGGAAGGGCAGCGATGGCGCTTACTCGACGTCGAAGTAACGCGCGTAGATTTCGTCGTAGGTGCCGTTGTCACGAAGGGTTTCGAGGGCGTCGTTGAACTGCTCGGCAAGTGCTTCGTCGCGTTGGCGGAAGGCGATACCAAAGCCGTCGCCGAAGTATTCTTTCGGCTCGGTCAGCATGTCGCCGACGACGACGTAGTCGCCTTCTTCGCTATCCAGCAGCGTGGACTTGCCCACCGGGAAGTCGAGGAACAGGATGTCCAGACGCTCGGACTCCATATCCAGTACCATGTCATCGGCGGTCGCGTAGCGATTGATATCGGCCACATCGCCGTACATGTCGGTGACGTAGTTGTCCTGCAGGGTGCCCCGCTGAACGCCGATGGTCATGTCGGTCAGCGCTTCTTCGCTAATCTCGTCCAGCTCGGTGCCTTCAGGCGCAAACCAGGCGGACGGCGGGGTGATGTAGGGGTCAGAGAACAGCACCTGCTTCCGACGGTCGTCGTTGATGGTCATGGACGACATGATGGCATCGTATTTACGCGCCATCAGGCCGGGGATGATGCCGTCCCAGCCCTGTACGATCCACTCGCAGCTCACGCCAATCTCGTCACACAGGGCGTTGCCCAGGTCGATATCGAAGCCGGTGAGTTCGCCGTCAGGGGTGCGATACTCCATGGGTTCGTAGGGAACGTCAACGCCAATGCGGACTTCTTCGCCGTCCTGCGCCTGGGCGCTGGTGGCCGCGATGGCCAAGCCGAGCAGAGAAAGTGTTAGGACTTTTTTCATTGTGAGTCTCCTGAGGGATGTAATCACTGAATGGTGAGTAACATAACCGCTGTTAGCTTAGCGCCGACGCGAATGGTTTGTCGACGCACGAACCAACGTTTGTTTCACACTAGCCGTTCTGCGGTTGCAGGTGGGCCAGCAGTTTTTTCTCCAGATGGCGGAAGAAGTACAGAATGGCAAAGGTCAGGCACAGGTAAATGGCCGCGACGAACAGGAACGCCTCGAAGGGCGCGTAATAGCGGGCATACACAAAGCGGGCCGCGCCGGTCAGGTCCATGATGGTCACCACGCTTGCGATGGCGCTGGCGTGAAGCATGAAGATCACTTCATTGCCGTAGGCGGGCAGGGCGCGACGGAAGGCGCTGGGAATGATGATCCGCCGCATGGTCAGCCCGGGGGACATGCCATACGCCCGTGCCGCTTCGATTTCACCTTTCGAGGTCGACTTGATGGCACCGCGGAAAATCTCGGTGGTATAGGCTGCCGTGTTCAGGGTGAAGGCAATCAGCGCGGGAACGAACGGGTCTTCGAGAATGATCCACAGCCACGATTCCTGAATGCCGTCGACGAACACCACGCCGTAGTAAATCAGGTAGAGCTGGATGAGCAGCGGGGTGCCACGAAAGACATAGGTGTAGGCGAAAATGGGCCATTTGATCCAGCCATGCCGCGAGCCTCGACCGATGGCCAGCGGCACGGCGGCGACCAGACCGATGACCAGCGAGAGGAACACCAGCTGGACGGTGGTCGTCAGACCTTCGCCGTAGTGCGACAGCGTCTGCAGGGTAAAAATACTGTTGTCGGCGAGCTGAGCCTCGAGCCAGGATAAAAGTGCTTCCATCAGTCTGCCTCCCCATAGCCCAGGCTATAGCGCTTTTGAAGGTAGGCGAAAAACCACTCTGACACGCTGGCAATGAGCAGATAGATCACCGCCACGACCATCATGAACAGGAAGGGCTCACGGGTGGCCTTGGAGGCCTCGGCGGCCACGCGCACCATGTCGGAAAGCCCGATGACCGAGACCAGCGCTGTGGTCTTGAGCAGCACCATCCAGTTGTTCGACAGGCCCGGCAGGGCGTGGCGCATCATCTGGGGAAAGCGGATGCGGCGAAATACCAGCGAGTTGCTCATGCCGTAGGCCTTGCCCGCCTCGATCTGGCCGTGATCCACCGCCATGAAGGCGCCGCGGAAGGTTTCGCCCATGTAGGCGCCGAAGATCAGTCCGATGGTCACCACGCCGGCCACGAACTCGTTGATATTGATGAAAATATCGATATCAAACTGATAGTAGAGCCAGTCGGTGATCATGTTGACGCCGATCTGTCCGCCGAAGAACAGCAGCATCATCAGAACCAGGTCGGGCACGCCACGGATAACGGTGGTATACAGCGTAGCCGTGCGGTGGGCTATCCAGCTGCGCGACATCTTGGCGACGGCAGTCACCAACCCCAGCACAATGGCGAGCAGCAGCGATAACAGCGCTAGCTGAACCGTTACGCCGGCGCCTTCCAGCAGGCGCGGGCCATAACCATGAAGATCAAGCATAGTGAGCCTCGCGAATCAGTATTTAGGCGCCAGGAATTGCTTCAGGCGCGGAGATTGAGGATTGCCGATCAGCTCTTCAGGTGGCCCCGCTTCTTCCACCATGCCTTCGTGGAGGTAAATCACCTGGCTCGAGACGTCCCGGGCAAAGCTCATCTCGTGGGTGACGACCACCATGGTGCGGCCTTCTTCGGCCAGGCCGTGCATCACCTTGAGGACGTCGCCTACCAGCTCGGGGTCGAGCGCCGAGGTCGGTTCGTCGAACAGCATGACCTCGGGATCCATGGCCAGTGCCCGGGCAATCGCGCCGCGTTGCTGCTGGCCGCCGGACATCTGCGCCGGGTAGGCATCGGCGCGGGCGGTCAACCCGACTCTGTCGAGCAGTGCATGGGCGTGCTCGATGGCCTCTTTCCTGGGCTTGCCCGGCACATGGATAGGCGCTTCGATGATGTTTTCGAGCAGCGTCATGTGCGCCCACAGGTTGAAGCTTTGAAACACCATCGACAGCTTGGCACGCATCTGCACGACCTGCTTCCAGTCGGCGGGCTCGCGGCCATGACGGGTCTGCTTGAAGCGGATTTCTTCGCCGTGCACGAAGAGGTCGCCTTCGTCCGGCTGCTCGAGGAGGTTCATGCAGCGCAGGAAGGTGCTTTTGCCTGACCCCGAGGCCCCAATGAGGGTAATCACATCGCCTTTATGGGCCTGCAGGGAGAGCCCTTTGAGCACTTCCGTATCGCCAAAGCGTTTTTTTATATGTCGCACTTCAAGAGGAATGGGCGTAGCGGCCATGTCATTGGCTCCAATACTGAGTTGCCGCAGCAACAGTGAGTGTTGAGGGCGGCTGGCGCGAAAAAAGGGGCGATTCTATCAGGCTAAACGGCGGGTGCACGCTTTCCTGATGTTTTTATGGCTCGACGTTGGTCGTAGTGAACGCCTAGCGGGTGATCATCGCCACTGCATTGTTATTGTCAAACGTTCATTCTGCGGGTGGCGCGCAGGGGGCCACCAGTAGCGCGGCACGCGCGCCTGTTTCAACGTTGGCGTTGGGAAACACCACGTGGAGCGGGGTGTCGCCCACCCTGAATTCTCCACTGACGTCGTCCTTGGCCAGGCAGGTGCCGGGCGCAAAGCGGGTAAAGTTGGGCGTGTCATCGGCAAAGCATAGCGTGAATGCGTCGCCGTGACGCATCAGTTCGTGCTGTACGCGGAAATAGGGAACCGATGCCGTTGCCCCAGCTTCCGGAGGCATACCTTCGCCGAGGCGGCTAATCAGTGCCAGCATCGGCTGCAGCGCTGCCATGTCGTTTTCCCCGAAGGGCGCCACGCGGCCGAGCTCGAAAGTAAAGGACTGAGCGCCGTGGTAGTGCTTGCTGTAGTGGGAAAACGTCCAGCTATGCTGGTGCTGATGCAACACGGCTTGCATGTCAGCGGCCGCAAGCCATCGCCACTGTTCGCTGTGTGTGTCGCTATCCGCATAGGGCTCTACGACGAAACGCGGGAATAGACTGGCGCGAATGGCCGTGTGCAGATCGTAATGCAGTCTGGGGAGCTCGGCGTAGTCGTCGAAAAAGCGATCCACCTCGGCCATCAACTCGCGGGCGCGATCCGGTTCGTCACCGCTGGCAGAGAGCCCGCGCTCAAAGAGCCGATTGAGGTTGGTGTGGACAAAGCGCTGCTGGGCCTTGAGGGCGGGAATATTGCCAAGAATCACCAGCACCGGCGCACCGAGCGTTAGCGTTCCGGCTTCCAGTGCGCTCAGCAGACGACCTATCAGCTCGACGGGGGCGGTTTCGTTGCCGTGGATGGCGGCTGAAAAGATACAGGCGTGAGCGTCAGGGCGTTGACGATGCGGCGTCAGGCGAAGAACACCAGGGGCACTGATTGCAAAGCGACCGCTGGCAAAGGTGCCTTGCCGGGAAGTATCGCGCTGCTCGTCGAGCGTGCAGTCCAGCCACTCGCCTAGCATGTGGGCACCCTATGGCGGGTAGCAGCGCCAGAAAGAGAAAGTCGCCTGGTAACTTTGTGTTGTGTCATTGGCAGTGCAACAAGCTGATAAACGTGGCCCACCTTTACCATCTTCGGCGCAACCGACAACCCTCGGCGTCGTTCGCATGAAAAAGCGCGGTGGGATCGTGAAAGATCGGCATCTCAAACAACTGGGGTGCAAGCCGCCGAGCGTCGATGAAATCGATGCTGGTGGTCGAAAACATTCGCTTTTATCTGCACCCCGCTGCGTTAAGGTTGAGGTGTCTATCTAAACGGCGTAAATCGCAGCACAAAGGAGTGAGCAATGACGAAAGTATTGGTGCTTTATTATTCCATGTACGGTCATATCGATACCCTGGCCACCGCCGTCGCCGAAGGCGCAAAAAGTGTCGGGGGCGTTGAAGTGACCGTCAAGCGCGTGCCCGAAACCATGCCGGAAGACGCCTTCAAGAACGCCGGCGGCAAGCAGGACTTTGCAACGCCTGAAGCCACGCCCCAGGAGCTTGCGGATTACGACGCCATCATCTTTGGCACGCCCACGCGCTTTGGCAACATGGCCGGCCAGATGCGCACCTTCCTGGATCAGACCGGCGGCCTGTGGGCCAGTGGCGCGCTGCGCGGCAAGGTGGCCAGCGTCTTCACCTCTACCGGAACCGGCGGCGGTGATGAAATGACCATCACGTCTACCTGGACGACGCTTGCCCACCACGGCATGGTGCTTGTGCCCATCGGCTACGGCATCGAAGAGCAGTTCGACATTTCCAAGGTGAGCGGCGGTACGCCCTATGGCGCCGCCACCATCGCCGGTGGCGACGGCTCTCGCCAGCCGGACGAGCGCGAGCTGAAAATTGCCCGCTTCCAGGGTGAGCATGTGGCGGGAATAGCGGCCAAACTGGCAGGCTAATTCACGCTATCGCGCGTGTCATGCAATGCAAAGCGCCCCATCGCTCATCCAGCGATGGGGCGCTTTCGTTCGCGCTAGTTCGTCAGGTGCTCGGCAATCGCCTTGCCCAGGCGTTCCGTGGTGCCCTGGCCGCCCACGTCCCGGGTCAGTACCTGGCTGTCGCCTTCGCCAAGCACCGCTTCGATGGCCGCCACCATGGCGTCGGCCGCCTCTTTATAACCCAGGTGTTCCAGCATCATCGCGCCGGACCAGATCTGGCCGATGGGGTTGGCGATGCCTTTGCCGGCGATATCCGGGGCGCTGCCGTGGACCGGTTCGAACAGGCTGGGGAAATGGCCTTCCGGATTGATATTGGCCGACGGCGCAATGCCGATGGTGCCGGTGCAGGCCGGCCCCAGGTCGGAGAGGATATCGCCGAACAGGTTGCTGCCCACCACCACGTCGAACCAGTCCGGGTGCAGGACGAAGTTGGCGGTCAGGATGTCGATATGGAATTTATCCACGGCGATGTCCGGGTACTGCCGGGCCATGTCGGCCACGCGTTCGTCCCAGTAGGGCATGGTGATCGAGATGCCGTTGGACTTGGTGGCCGAGGTGAGCTTTTTGCGCGGGCGTGTCTGGGCCAGGTCGAAAGCGTATTTCAGCACCCGGTCGACGCCGGTGCGGCTCATCACGGTTTCCTGAATGACGATTTCGCGCTCGGTGCCTTCAAACATCTTGCCGCCGATGCTCGAGTACTCGCCCTCGGTGTTTTCGCGCACCACGTAAAAGTCGATATCGCCGGGTTCGCGACCGGCCAGCGGGCTCTTGATGCCGGGCATCAGCTTGCAGGGGCGCAGGTTGATGTATTGATCAAACCGGCGGCGGAACTGGAGCAGCGAGCCCCATAGTGATATGTGGTCGGGCACCTTGTCGGGCCAGCCGACCGCCCCGTAGAACAGCGCATCGAAGTCTTTTAGCTGCTCGAACCAGTCGTCCGGCAGCATCTTGCCGTGCTCCAGGTAGTAGTCGCAGCTGCCAAATTCGAAAGTGGTGAACTCGAGGTCGATATTGAAGCGCCTGGCGGCGGCTTCCAGGGCGCGAATGCCCTCGGGCATGACTTCGGTGCCAATGCCGTCGCCGGCAATCACGGCAATATGGTGGGCCATGGGGACTCCTTCTTTGATCAGTGGCGTTTGCCGGGACTTTCTGCGCATGAAATGTGCGTCATGGGGAGAGTGTAGCCCCTGTCAGCGAGAAGATAATCAGGCTACTATTCAAGCTATTGTTGCCTTAAAGTGGAGAATCAATGTCGCCCCTGGATGATCTGGCGTTTTTTCAGCAGCTGGCCCGGGCGGGCAGCCTGACCGCCACCGCGAGGGAGCTGGGGCTGTCGCTGTCGGCCGTCAGCAAGCGGCTCAAGCAGCTGGAGGCACGTCTTGGTGTCGTGCTGGCGGCGCGAACCACGCGGCGGTTGACGCTGACCGCCGAAGGCGAGCGCTATCTTTCCCGCGGTGCGTTGATTCTTGACGAGCTCAATGAGCTGGAAAATGACCTGGGCGATACGGCAAGCCAGGCGCTCGGTGGGCGTTTGCGGGTCAACGCGACCTTTGGCTTTGGCCGGCGCCATGTCGCGCCGTTACTGTCGGCGTTTTGCCGCGCGCACCCCGGTATCGACAGCTGGCTGGAGCTGACCAACTTCCCGCTCAACTTGAGCGACCATGGCTTCGACGTGGGCATTCGCATTGGCGAGCCACCGGACTCGCGCCTGGTGGCGCGGCGGCTTCTGGCCAATCGCCGGGTGCTATGCGCGTCGCCTGCGTATATTGCAGCAATGCCTGCGTTGGAGGTACCTGCCGATCTGACCGAGCATCGCTGCCTGGTCATCCGCGAAAACGACAGCGACTTTCCGCTGTGGCGGTTTGAGCGTTGTGATGCGCCCGGTTCCGGGCAATCGGTGAAGGTCAGCGGGCGCCTTGCGAGCAACGACGGTGAAGTGATTACCCGTCTGGCGCTGGATGGCCACGGCGTGATGCTGCGTTCCTGGTGGGATGTCAACGAGCACCTGGCCAGCGGGGCGTTGCTTCCTTTGCTACCCGGCTGGCAGGGGGTGCGCGCCGATTTCTATGCGGTATTCGAACACCGCCGCCATCTTCCCCGGCGCATCAGCGCCTTTATCGACTACCTGCAGCAGGGGATGGCCGGTCGGATACCGCCGTTGCCCTGACGTTAAGCTACAGTGCCCGCTAGCGTTCCGGGCAGGCGTCACCGTGCTCGACGTCAATCAGTTCGTCGGTGGGGAAATCCAGTTCGGCGGCCCGCTGGCGCAGCCGTTTTTCCGTCTCGCTATCCATGTCCGGCGAGCGGGACAGGATCCATAAATAGTCGCGGTTGGGGCCCGACACCAGCGCCCACTGGTAGTCGTCATCAAGGGCCAGGATGTTGTAGCCACCGTAGAAGGGGCCGAAAAAGCTGACTTTCAGGCGACCCACATCTTGCTCATCGATAAAGTAGGCGCGCCCCTCGGCTTCGTCCCATGCCTGGTCTTCCCGGTGGTAGCCGCGGTTGATCACCTTGACGCCGCCATCGTCGCGCAGGCTATAGCTTGCCGTGACGCAGTGAAGCCCTTCCTCGAAGGAGTGATCCAGGCGGGCGATTTCATACCACTGCCCCAGGTAGCGGTCGAGTTCGAAGCCGGTAACCGGCTGAGTGCCGTCAGGGATGCCGGTGCAGCCTGACAGAGCAGCGCTGCACAGGATGACCTTCCAGGGTAGTGACATGGGGGCTCCAGAGATACGGCGTGGGTTTGCTAATTTGAACGTCGCCGCCAACAATGAGTGGGTCAACATTTTCTACTATAAAGGTGATGGCCATGTGGCACCAAGATGAGATTCACTTATCCGCGCGGCCACGGGGCTTCCATCTTGTCACCCATGAACTGGTCGAGGCGCTTCCAGGGCTTGAGGCGTGCGAGATGGGACTGGTGCATCTGCAGCTGCTGCACACCTCGGCCTCGTTGACCCTCAACGAAAACAGCGACCCCGATGTCCGCCATGATATGGATGCCTTCATGCGCCGACTGGTGCCGGAAGGGCTGGATTATTTTCGCCATACCCTGGAGGGCCCGGATGACATGCCCGCCCATGTCATGGCCAGCCTGCTGGGCACGCAGCTGACACTGGCGGTGCGCGATGGCCGTTTGGCGCTGGGCACCTGGCAGGGCATCTGGCTGGGCGAGCACCGCGAGTACGGGGGCAGTCGCCGCGTGATCATGACCCTCAACGGCCGGGATAGCGCCTAGCCCTGTATTGCTCGCTGAAAAGCTTGCTGTATAGTCTCAGGCGCTATCCAAGCGCAGCGCGTTTGGCCGCATGCCCACTTGACTCAGAGACCCTTGCCTTCTCATGCCACGACGTCGTCTTTTTCGATTTTCCCGCCTGCGCTGGCTGCGGCTGCTGTTCGTCCTCAACCTGGCACTGGTGGCGGGCCTGGTGATTCATCAGGTGTGGCTGTATGTGGCCGAGCCGCAATTCGAGTCGGTGCACACTCGGCAGGTGGCCGATATCCGCGATGCCTTGTCAGGGCGCGACGACTTTCGTTTTGCCGTGGTGGGCAATATCAACAACTCGGTCAATGTGTTTCAGGACGAGATCGTCCCGCTGGTCAATCAGGGCGATATCGACTTTCTGGTCTCGGCGGGCAATGCCGTCAGCGGCGGTCAGCAGGAAAGCTATCAGGCGATCTACAAGAGCCTGGAGCTGCTCGACGTGCCGTACTTGCTGACCTATGGAGAACATGAAGACAGCGACTTCGGCAGCTATCGGTTCTACGAATATTTCGGGCCGCATTTCTATTCGTTTGTCGCGGGCAATAGTCACTTCATTTTCCTGGATGGCACCGGCAAGTCGTCCACGTCGTGGCAGCTGGATTGGCTGGAACGCGAGCTGGCCGCGTCCGAGGCACAGCATCGCTTCCTGTTCATCGGGGAGCCGCTGCACAATGTGGTCAGCGATGCGCCGCTGTTCGAATCCGACAACTACCTGAATAACCCTCAACTTGCCCAGGGGATCATGCGTCTGTCCGAGCGCTACGCGGTGGATACAGTGTTTTCGGCCAATCTGTCGCTGTTCTCCCACCAGACGCTCAACGGGGTGGACTACGTGACCACCGGTGGCGCGGGCGGCATCCTCATCGATGCCGACAGCAGCTTTCACCACTACGTGGTCACCCAGGTGGACGGCGAATCGGTCAGCCTGTTCCCCGTGCGCCTGAATGTGGACAGCCCCGCCTGGTGGCGAATGATCACCAGCGTATGGTCGACGCTCTATGCCTTCTTTTATGTCAGCTATCTGCGGTTTTTGCTGATTGTGGGCTTGTTGACGCTGCTGGCCATGCGGCTCTACCGGCTGATCTTCGAGGAGCGTGACTACTATCCGGATTTTGATATCGACCCGACGCCCTATCTGGATAAGCCGCTGCGCGTCGCCATGGTCTCGAACAACTATTTTCCGTTTGTGTCCGGGGTCTCGGTCTCGGTAGAGCGCCTGCGCCAGGGGGTGCAGAAAGCGGGGCATCGGGTTCACCTGCTGGTGCCGCGCTACCGCGACACCTGGCAGGACGACGACACCATCCACCGCGTGCCCACGCTGATGGCTTTCGGAGAGAAGCGCGAGTTTCGCCTGACCAACCCCTTCAGCGTTCACTTTCGCCGCTGCCTGCGTGCCTTCAGGCCGGATGTGATTCACGTTCATCACCCGTTCTGGCTGGGCTCCATGGGGCTGTGGATGGGACGCCGGCTGGGCGTGCCGGTGGTCTATACCTACCACACGCGCCTCGAGCATTACGCGCATTTCGTGCCGCTGCCCGGGGCGCTGTTCCGCAACCTGATTTCCCACTACCTGATCAAGCGCTTCTCGAACCGCTGCCAGGGGGTAATCGTGCCGACGCACTCGGCGGAAGAGTACCTGCGCATGATCGGGGTCAAGACGCCGACGCTGGTGCAGCCCACCGGAATCGACGCCCAGCGCTTTGCCAGCGTGGATGCCCATGCCCTTGAGGCATTGCGTGGGCAGTTGAACGTATCCCCATCGGCCACCTTGCTGATCAGCGTCTCGCGCATCAGCAAGGAGAAGAATATTGGCTTCATGCTGGAGTCACTCGCCGAGCTCAAACGCCAGGGCCACGACGACCTGCACCTGCTGTTGATCGGCGATGGGCCCGACCGGCAAACGCTGCAGACGCAGATCGACACCCTGGCGCTGGCGGATCAGGTCACGCTGGTGGGCGCGATCCCACCGGATGAAATGGCGCTTTACTACCACCTGGGCGATGTCTTTGTGTTTGCCTCGACCTCGGAAACCCAGGGCATGGTGATTCTTGAGGCCATGGCGGCGGGGCTGCCGGTGGTGGCGGTGCGCTCAAGCGGTATCGATGACGTGGTGCGCGATGGCTTCAACGGCTTCAAGACGCCGCAGAATCGCCAGCAGTGGGGGCAGCGGGTGTGGGAACTTGCCGAGGACGATGACCTGCGACACTCGCTGGGCCAGCAGGCACAGCAGTTTGCCGCCGATTACGATATCCCCAGGTTTGCCTCTTCGGTGACCCATTTCTACGCCGAAGTGCTGGCCAAATACCACGAGAAAAAATCACGGTAATACCCAGGGAGTGCCAGGATAGCCTTATGGGTGATCGTTCTGGCCACGGCTGGCCGTGCGTGACGCCGCGTAGCGCTTCAGGCCCAGCAGCAGGCCCACACCGGCGGCCAGGCCGAGAACGGCCAGGCCAAGCTCTTGATAGGAAGCGGCGGTGAGCAGGGCGCTCAGCTGACTGCCAAGCAGGATCACCGCCGCGAGCCCCGGCACGATGCCCAGCGTCGAGCCGATCATGTAGTCACGGAAGTTGAGGTGGAAAGCCCCCGCCAGCATGTTGGTCAGGGTGAAGGGGGCGAGCGGCAGCAGGTTAATAACCGTCATGGTGCGCACGCCGCGCTGCGACAGATAGCCGGAAAGCCCGCGCAGGTGGCGACCGCCGTAGCGCATCAGGGCGTCGCGCCCCAGCCAGTAGCCCGCCCAATACGACACCACGGACGACGCAAGCGTGCCCAGGGTGGCGTAGCCGAGTCCCCATAGCGGGCCGAACAGCAAACCGGTCACCACGACCAGCAGGCTCAGCGGAAACATGATCAGCAGGGAACCCACGTATACCGCGACCACTGCGGCAAACATCCAGGGCGCGGTACGCCACTGGCCAATGGTGCGGGTTAATTCGGTAAGGTGGGCCTGGGTGAGGATCTCGTAGCGCTGCAGCATATGCCACATGACGCCCAGCGCCACGAGGGCAATCACCAGGCCTATGCCTTTGAGGAGCGTGCGTGACATGCGTGTTCCCACCGGTTTAAAAAGCGCTAGCATACGCTAGCGCACCGGTGGAAGGTAAGGTTGCCTGCGTCCTCAGTCGTTCAGCTCGGCTTCGATAACCGGCCAGGCGGGGTCGCCGTCGGTGGTGGTGACGTCTGCAAGCATGGCTTCGACCCGCTCGGCGTTGTCGTTGATCCACTGCTCGGCGACACCGTCCAGTTCACGCTCTTCCTGGCCGAACTGCTGGATCATCCAGCTCTGTTCTTCGGCGCTGAAGGTGAACTGTTCAAAGAACGTCACGACATTAGGGTTGGCGTCGGCGTAGCCGGCACGCAGTAGCGTAAGTACGTCGCTTTCGCCATTGTTCTCGCCGAACAGGTCTTTCTCGTCGCCGAGATAGCGCATCGGCAGCTCAAGGTTCATCCAGTGCGGTGTCCAGCCAACCCATACGATGGGCTCTTCCCGGGAAATCGCATCCCGCGCGGCGGAGAGCATCGCGACTTCGCTGGTATCGACCAGTTGCCAGTCGCCGAGTCCCCAGGTGTCGTTATCAATGGCGTTGTTGAGGATTTCGCTGGCCGCCGAACCGGCACCAAAGCCATGAATCTCGCCATTCAACTGGTCACGGTAATCATCCAGATCGGCAAAGCGTTGCAGGCCGTCTTCATAAAGGTATTCCGGCACGGCCAGGGTCATTTGCGCGCCATCGACGTTGTTGGCCACATCCACCAGTACGCCGGATTCCTTGCGCGGGTTGAACATCTCACGCTGAGCCGGCAGCCAGGCACCCAGGAAGGCATCGATATCGCCGCTTTCGATCCCCTGGTAAATCACCTGCAGGCCGATTTCCTGGGTCGTGGTCTCGTAGCCTAGCGGGTTGAGCAGCTGCTCGGCGATGGCGGTCTTGACGGTAATGCCGGGCCAGGCGGGTACGCCAAAATCGAGGGTCTGGTCGTCGGCCTGGGCTGGCGAGGTAAACAGGGCGGCGCTTGCCAGGGCAATGCCCGAGGCGAGAGGTTTGAGGTGTGTCATGTGATCTCCTTGCTTGGGGTTATTTTATGCGCGGCGCGCGAGTACGCGCAGCCGAGAGGTGAGCATGTCACGATCCAGGTAGGTGCCCTGCAAGTGGCGAGCGCCGCTGTTGGGGTCGAATTCACGCCGTCCGTGCAGCACGCGTCGGTTGTCGAACGCGACCATCTCGCCGGGGCGCAGCGTGAACTCGATCTGGTGCGCTTCGCTGTGGAAGAGCTGCCAGAGCACACGGTAGGCGCGATACCAGGCGGCCATCTTGGACGCCGGCAGGTGCAGGGTGTCGCGAATCCAGTTGTTGAGGCGCATTTCGACGAGGTTGCCGTCGTCGTCGAGCTTGATGACCGGCGCGCGCACCGAAATGTCGTGGGTGTCATCCTGGAAACGAAAATCGATCGGCGTGTCGCTCAGAATGGCCAGGGCGTCCGGATCCTGTTCGCGCAGCGCGTTGGCGACGCGGGCACCATCGGCAAACAGCGATTGGCCGCCGCTGGCCTCGTTTTGCAGGCAGTAAAGCAGTTGAATATCCGGCGGCTGGCGCCAGTTGGGCAGGTCGATATGCAGCGGCAGGCCTACCGCCGTGTAGGCAGCGTTGTTGGGGTTCGGCTTCGAGCGCACATCAAAACGCGCGCCAAAGTTGGTGGCCCGCTGTGGGCCGATGCGCTCCGCCAGGCGGCTGACTTCTTCTTCCACCAGCGGGCCTTCGGTAATCAACGCCAGGCCATCGCGCAGCATGGCGGTCAGCCAGGCTTTTTCGCCCTCGGGCGTCAGAAAATCGGCATGGCGAATACGCTCGGGCGTGAACGGATCCCGCCAGGGGGTCAGCGAGGGAACCGCCGTGGGCAGTTCGGTTTCCGGGCGGCGCTGGTAAAGCCAGCCGCTGTGAAAGGCGCTCTCGTGGCCATCCTGCCACGTCAGGTACAGATGCCCGTCGGCCAGCTCGATCGCCGGTGTTTCACGGATGTCGTCAAGCGGCAGATAAAGGCGTTCGCGGGTTTGCGGATGGCGACACGCGGCGCAGGCGCAGTGGTCGCGTAGCCACAGCAGGGGCAGGGTCGTGTGCTGCCCATCCTGCCAGGTAAGCCGAACTCCGTCGTCGCTGGCCACCGCCTCGGTAAGCAACGGACCGTCCTGGTAGGGGGCCAGTTCGCCCATTTGGGGGGCTTGGCGTTGCGCTTCGGCAAAAACGGCACTGTTCATCACTTTCTCCCGACGTAGAACTCAATAACCTTGTGCTAAGGCCTATGTCATCAGGATGCGCAGTCGCATTGGCCGTGACAAACGATTAATCTGACCCCTAAGACCTCATTCAACTTATAGGTTGCTTTCCCATGAGTGCATTGCCGCCGTTATTGTGGCTACAGGCCTTCGAATCCGCCGCCCGCACGCTCAGCTTTACCGCTGCCGGTAACGAACTGGGGGTGACACAGGCGGCGATCAGCCAGCGCATTCGGTTACTGGAAGATCGTCTGGGCCAGAAGCTGTTCGTCAGGCATGCCCGAAGCCTGACCCTTACGCCTGCCGGACAGGCCTGGCTGCCGAGTATTCACGATGCCTTCGCGCGGATCAGCGAGGGCACCTCGGAAGTGTTTGGCATGACCCCCGAGCAGCCAGTCACGGTGCGCGCCACGCCGGTCATTCAGCAGGCGTGGCTGGCGCCGAGGCTGATTCAGCTGCATCACCGTCACCCCAGGCTACTGCTGCGCCTGGTCAGCGCTATCTGGCCCGATGATTTCGGCCCGGAGGGCGCCGATATTGAAATTCGCTACGGGCGGGGCGACTGGAGCGGCGTCGAGATGTCCCCGCTCGGCGACGAGCAGCTATTGCCGGTCTGTACCCCCGCTATCGCCGCAACGCTGCGTACACCGGGCGACCTGGCCGGGCATACCCTGCTTCACGCGGTGGGTTTTGGGGTCGGCTGGCCCGGCTGGTTGCAGACGGCGGGGGTGTCACATCTGGAGGCACAGTGCCACGCGCTGACCTGCGATAATCAGGTCATGACGCTGGCGCTGGCAAGCCAAGGGGGCGGGATTGCCCTGACGCACTGTCGTCTGCTCGAGCAGCGCGACGATCTGGTGGCCCCGTTTTCGATCAGCGTGCCCAGTGAGGAGCGGTTCTGGCTGGTGAGGCCCAGCCGGCGCCAGGTAAGCGAAGATGCCGAGACGGTGTGGCAATGGTTGCAAGCAGCGATCTAGACCGCTTTATTCACTGTCAGGTACCGATTTGGCCAATTTCCTTGCCATTTTGGTGCATTCGTGAAGAATAATGCGCCTCCAATGAACTAAAAAGGCGCAAGACGCATGGATTTTTCCCTTCCCCCGCTTATCACGTCATTTATCGATCGCGGCAATGGACTGCTATGGGGCAGCGTGCTGATTTATCTGCTGATTGGCGCAGGCCTCTATTTCACCGTGATGACCCGCGCCATTCAGGTGCGCTATTTCGGTCACATGTTCAAGCTGCTGCGTAGTTCGCGTCAGAGCAGCGGCGGTATCTCATCGTTCCAGGCGCTGTCGACCAGCCTGGCCGCCCGGGTGGGCACCGGCAACCTGGCGGGTGTCGCCGTGGCGATCTATTTCGGCGGCCCCGGCGCGATCTTCTGGATGTGGATGACCGCCATCGTGGGCATGGCGACCAGCTTTGTGGAATCGACGCTGGCCCAGGCCTATAAAACCGACCACGGCGACAACACCTTCCGCGGCGGCCCTGCCCGCTACATCGAGCGCGGCCTGGGCATGCGCTGGCTGGCGGTGCTGTTCTCGATCTGTCTGATCATTGCCTTTGGCCTGGCGTTCAACAGCGTCCAGGCCAATTCCATCGCCCAGGCAATGGAGCAGGCCTTTGCGATTCCTACCTGGGTCATGGGCCTTGTGCTGATGGCGGTGGTCGCGCCGATCATCTTTGGTGGCTTGAAGTCCATCGCTAAAGTAGCCGAACTGGTCGTGCCGCTGATGGCGCTGCTTTATCTGGCCCTGGCGCTGGTAGTGGTCGCGCTCAACATCGGCGATCTGCCGGCGGCATTGAGCACCATCATCAAGAGTGCCTTCGGTATCGAGCAGGCAGCCGGCGGTGCCGTGGGTTACGCGGTGTCCCAGGCCATTATCAACGGTATCCAGCGCGGTCTGTTCTCTAACGAAGCGGGCATGGGCTCGGCGCCCAATGCGGCGGCGACGGCCAGCACCCGCCCCAATCACCCGGCCGCCCAGGGCTTTATCCAGATGCTCGGGGTGTTTATCGATACCCTGGTCATCTGCACGGCGACCGCTGCGATTATTATCATGGCAGGGCCTGAGCTGCTGGCGGGCGATGAAAACAACGGCATTCAGCTGACGCAGATGGCGCTTTCCAGCCACGTCGGTGACTGGGGCGGCATGTTTGTGGCCATTGCCATTCTGCTGTTTGCCTTTACCTCGGTGATCGCCAACTATTCCTATGGCGAATCGAACATCGAATACCTGGCGGGACGCCGTGCGCCCATGGCCGTGCTGGTCTATCGTCTAGCGGTACTGGCCATGGTGATGATTGGCTCCGTGGCAAGCCTCGGGGCGATCTGGAACTTTGCCGACCTGTCGATGGGCATGATGGCCATCATCAACCTGGTGGCGATTCTGCTGCTGTCGCCGGTGGCCTTCGCGCTGTTCCGTGACTACGACGAGCAGCTCAAGGCCGGTAAAGAGCCGGTGTTCGACCCCAGCCGCTTTCCCAAGCTCAAGCACAAGGTGGATCCCAAGGCCTGGCCGGCCCGCCACGATAAACGCTAACCCTCGGTAGCCGGAGACACGACCATGCCCCGTCCTGAACTGCTCGAACAGATCTACACCATTGTCGACCAGATTCCGGCGGGGCGGGTGACGACCTACGGGCGGATTGCCGCCATGACCGAGGGCGCAACGCCGCGCATGGTCGGCTCGGCGATGCGTCATCTACCCGACGGCCACCAGCTACCCTGGCACCGGGTGATTGCCGCATCGTTGAAGCTCGCCGACCATGGTGGCGCCGTCCGCCAGCATCAAAAACTGCGCGACGAAGGCGTCGTATTTGATGCCAAAGGGCGGGTGCCCAGGCACCTAGTCTGGCCTGATTAATCAGTCAGTCGCCCGGATCGGAACAACCCTCCGCGGGGGCGCTGTAAACCCATCCCTGGGCGCTACATTCGCCATCTGACCGCCATGGATGGCGGAAATGCCGGAAACGTCGGGAATAGTTTTCCGGCCCTGGCGAATAACCCCCGCTTCGGGCTGATTCCGATCCTACTTTTGATGGCTGATTGGAGTTAGTAAGCTAACTTCAAATCAGTCGTCGAGGTTGGCGCCTGACTTCCATGACCAGTCGCGCCAGCGCAGGTCGAAAAGGTCCTTGCGGCGGTCTTTCAGGTTGGTCACCGAGCCTTCGGCACGCACCACGGTCAGGCGGGTCAGATCCAGGTCCGAGAAGAAGATCATCTCGGTATTGGGCGTGGTTTCGGCCAGCACCGCATCGTGGGGGAAGGCAAAGTCGGACGGCGAGAACACCGCCGACTGAGCGTACTGGATGTCCAGGTTCTCGATCGACGGCAGGTTGCCGACGCTGCCGCACAGCACCACGTAACATTCGTTTTCGATGGCCCGCGCCTGGGCGCAGTGGCGCACCCGCAGGTAACCGTTCTTGGTGTCGGTCCAGAAGGGCACGAACAAGATGTCCATATCCTGGTCGGCGAGCAGGCGACCAAGTTCCGGGAACTCCACGTCGTAGCAGATCAGGATGCCCACGCGTCCCGCGTCGGTATCGAATACCTGCAGGTCATCGCCACCTTCGATCACCCAGTCGCGACGCTCCTGGGGCGTGATGTGCAGCTTCGACTGCTTCTCGATGCTACCGTCGCGGTGGAGAAGGTAGGTGACGTTGTAGAGCCGGTCATCGTCGCGGGCTTCGATCATCGAGCCGCCCACGATATTGATGTTGTAGGACACGGCCATGCGCGAAAGCTCGGTGACGAATCGTTCGGTAAAGCCGGCCAGAAAGCGAATGGCGCCCATCTGATCCTGCTGAGCCTCGCGGTCCTGCAAACCCATCAAGGGCGCATTGAAAAGCTCCGGGAAGACCGCAAAGTCGCTCTGGTAATCCGAGAGCGCATCCACGAAGTATTCGATCTGCTGGAGCGCAGCCTCGACGGAGGAAAACTCGCGCATCTGCCACTGCACCGCGCCGACGCGCACCTGGGTCGGGCGGGTATCGAGTACGCTTTCGGCGGGCTCGAACAGGATGTTGTTCCATTCCAGCAGCGTCGCGTAGCCCCGGGACTGCTCGTCTTCGGGCAGGTACTTGCGCAGCAGGCGCTTGACCTGGAAGTCGTTGGCCAGCTGGAAGGACAGAATCGGGTCGTAGATCTCCTTGCGGGAGACCTTGTCAATGTACTGGGCCGGGGAGAGCTCGTCGGCGTGCTGGCAGTATTCGGGAATACGTCCGCCCGCCAGAATCGCCCGCAGGTTATGCGAACGGCATAGCTCCTTGCGCGCCTCGTAAAGGCGACGCCCCAGGCGGTAGCCACGGTAGTCGGGGTGGATCAGGATATCCAGCCCGTACATGGCATCGCCGTCCTGATCGTTGAGAATGATCTCGCGGTGGCCGATCAGGTCGTCGTACTTGTGCGGATTGGAAAACTCGTCGTAGTCCACCTGCACGGTGAGTGCGACGCCAACCAGCACGCCGTCGTCCTCGATGGCAATCTGACCGTCGGGGAATTCCTGGATCAGCTTGTCGATGGTGTGCTTGGGCCAGGCACCCCCGATGTCGTGATACACCGCATCCATCAGCGTCTTGAGCTGCTCGTAGTCGTCGCTTGCGAGGTTGCGGAGGTTAAGGTGCAGTTCTTCTAAGGACATGCATTACCCTTCGTGTGAAAATCATGGCGCAATGATACCACTCTCGGTCGATCTACAGGGACAGCAACCTCAGTGGGTACCATAGAGGCGCCAACGAAAAAGCCCCGGCGAATGCCGGGGCTTTTCATAACCGATGGCGTACCAGCGATCAATCTTCGGGATCGTTAGCGGAGTCGACACCGTTGTCAGAAGCAACTTCGCCTTCTTCAAGCTGGCCATCGGGATCGTTCATGGCATCTTCTGGATCGTTGGCGCTGTCAGTGACGTTTTCCTCTTCCACGACAGCGTCGTCGGACATTGTCGCGTTTGGTTCAGTCTGGCCATCGTCCGGATCATTGGCGGAATCAACGCTGGTTTCCGCTTCATTTAGATCGTGGTCTTTCATGTCTTCGTGATGGTCGGCAAAGGCCATGCCTGACATCAAACCGAATGTACCTACTAGCGCGACTGTCCTGATGACGTTTTTCATAGCAAATCCTTATGATCTGATTAATTGCTTTTTCATTCAAAGGCATCGTGTCGATGAATGATATGTACAATCCTAGTAGAGATATTTTGTTTTTCAAGCATGGATTTTCGTTAGCTGCGTTTGCGTACCGTGGCACCTTCGTTCTTGACGGCCTGGGAAAAGGATTGAGTCAGCGTCTGTGCCATGATGACGCCCGCCAATATCAACAGGCCGCCGATAAAGTGGAACCCGGCGACCCGTTCCCCCAACAGCGCCATGGCGATGAGCGCGCTGAACAGCGGCATCAGGTTGATGAAGATACTCGCCTGACTCGCCCCGATCTGGCGCACCGCGCGCATCCACAGGAAGGTGGTGATGATGGAGGCTGGAATGCCTGCGTACAGGATGAGTCCAATATTCTGAGTGTCTACCGGCGTCATCGGGCCCAGCAGATAAGGTGGCAGCAGGATGAGCACGGCAAAGCACACCTGAGCGTAAAGCATGACCCAGGGGGGGAGGTTCATCGACCAGCGTTTGAGCATGACACCGTACAAGGCGTAACAGGTGGCGGCCACCACCATCAGTGCATCGCCGTAGGCCACCCGTAACTGCAACAAGGACAGCGGATTGCCTCGGCCAAGCAGAACGGTCACGCCGATAAAGGCGACCACGCCGCCCAGAATGCCGCCCAGAGTGGGCGGTTCGCGCAAGATCAAGGCGCTGAGCAGTACCGTCAGCAGCGGCACCATGGCGGCGAGGATGCCCATATTGGTGGCACTCGTGGTTTCCGCTGCCACGTACGCCAGGCCCTGCCATAGCCCCATGCCCAGCAACCCCAGCAGGGCGAGCTTGGGCCAATGGCGGCGAATCTCATCGCGATGGCGAAGTGCCGCGGGCAGTACAAAAGGGGTCATGACGACCAGTGCCAGCAGCCAGCGCAAAAAGGCGATACTGCTTGGCGCAATGGCGCCCACGGTGAGCTGGTTGATGGTCATGTTGCCCGACCAGATCAGCACGGTGGTCAGCGGCGCTAAAAAATACATCAATGGCATGTCGCGATCCTTATCGTTAGCCGGGTAATGTGACCTGCTTTGTGGTGATGAGCAAGCCCCAGGACTGTACGTCACGGTCAGGATGTCATACGCTTGTTTGAATAATAGTCGAATTATTCTCTGGAGAACCGTGATGACGCATTCGCCTGCGTATCCCCACCTGTTTCGTCCGCTGACCGTTGGCCACTTGACGCTGCCCAACCGGGTGTTGATGGGCTCCATGCATACCAACCTCGAAGAAGCGCCCAATGGCTTCGAGCGATTGGCGGCGTTCTACGCTGAACGCGCACGCGCGGGCGTTGGCCTGATTGTCACCGGGGGGATCGCGCCCAACGCGGAAGGCGCCGTGTTTCAGGGCGCCAATGCGTTAACCGACACGTCGCAGCTGGCACAGCACCGCCAGGTGGTCGAGGCCGTGCACGCCGAGGGTGGGCATTTATGCATGCAGATATTGCATGCCGGTCGCTATGCGTACTCGCCTGAGCTGGTGGCACCTTCGGCGATCCAGGCGCCCATCAACCCCTTCACGCCCCGCGCGCTGACCGGTGATGAGGTCGAACAGCAGATCGAGGACTACGTGCGCTGCGCCAAACTCGCCCAGCAGGCGGGCTACGACGGCGTTGAAGTCATGGGGTCGGAAGGCTATCTGATCAATCAGTTCATCTGCCGGCGTACCAACCAGCGCGATGACGCATGGGGCGGCGACGTCGAGCGCCGGATTCGCTTCCCGCTCGAGATCGTCAAGCGCATCCGCGCCGCCGTGGGCGAGCGCTTCCTGGTGATTTTCCGCCTGTCGATGATCGATCTGGTGGAAGAGGGCAGTTCGTGGGAGGAAGTCGTTGCCTTGGGGCAAGCCATCGAAGCCGCCGGTGCCGATGTGATCAATACCGGCATTGGCTGGCATGAAGCCCGGGTGCCGACCATTGTGACCAGTGTCCCCCGCGCGGCGTTCAGCGACGTGACCCGGCGCATGAAGGCGGCGCTGTCGATCCCGCTGATCACCACCAACCGCATCAACATGCCGGACGTGGCCGAGCGGGTGCTGGCCGAAGGGCACGCCGACATGGTGTCCATGGCGCGACCGTTTCTCGCCGACCCGGACTGGGTGCGCAAGGCCGAAGCGGGCCTGGCCGACGAGATCAACACCTGTATCGCCTGCAATCAGGCCTGCCTGGATCATACCTTTGCCGGCAAGCTCACGTCCTGCCTGGTCAACCCCCGCGCCTGCCACGAAACCGAATTGACGCTTACGCCTGCTCAGTCAGTGAAGCGCGTGGCAGTGGTCGGCGGCGGCCCGGCGGGCCTTGCCACGGCGACGGCCGCCGCCAGCCGGGGGCACCAGGTGGTGCTGTTCGAGCGTCGCGATGAGCTTGGCGGGCAGTTCAACTACGCCCGCAAGATCCCCGGCAAGGAAGAGTTCAACGAAACGCTGCGTTACTACCGCGTCATGCTCGACAAGCATGACGTCGAGGTGCGTCTGAACACCACCGCCACGGTCGAGGCGCTGGCCGGGTTCGACGAGGTGGTGATTGCCACCGGCGTGATGCCCCGCGAACTGACGCTACCCGGCGCCGATCACCCAAGCGTGCTGAGCTACGCCGAGGCCATCGAGCAGCCCGAGCGTGTCGGCCCGACCGTCGCGGTGATCGGCGCGGGCGGTATCGGCTTCGATGTCTCCGAGCTGCTGGCCCATGAGGGGCATCCCACGCTTGACCTCGCTGCCTGGTGCGACGAGTGGGGCGTGGATCTGGCGGTGGGCGAGCGCGGCGGCCTGAAAGCCCCCGCGCCGCCTGCCTCGCCCAGGGACATCGTCATGCTCCAGCGTAAAACCTCCAAGCCGGGCAAATACCTGGGCAAGACCACCGGCTGGGTGCATCGCGCTTCGCTCAAGCAACGTGGCGTCAAGACCCTGACCGGGTGCGAATACCTGAAAATCGACGATCAGGGGCTGCACATCCGCCGCGACGGCCAGGAGCAGGTGCTGGCCGTTGCCTCGATCGTGGTGTGCGCGGGCCAGGAGTCAGTGCGTGAGTTGATCACGCCGCTGGAACAGGCGGGTGGGCGCGTTCACGTGATCGGCGGCGCCGACGAAGCCGCCGAGCTGGACGCCAAGCGCGCCATCGACCAGGGCACACGGCTGGCGGCTTCCTTATAGCGTTGAAATGGCGATAGACTGGTGACGTTAGCCAACCTAACGGATGACGACGACGCGGGTGGCACCCAGCCTGCGTCGTTCGATTGCCAGATAAAGGACTACCCAAAAGGACGATCGCCATGACCTCGGAGTGTACCCCGCGATTTTTAGCCAGTGACAACACCTCCGGTATTTGCCCGGAAGCCATGGACTACCTGCTGGAGGCCAATCAGGCCGATGATCTGGCCTACGGCAACGACCGCTGGACGGCGCGTGCCGCCGACCGCTTTCGCGAGATGTTCGACTTCGATTGCGACGTGTTTTTTGTGTTCAACGGCACCGCAGCCAATTCACTGGCACTTTCCGCGATGGGGCGCAGCTATCACAGCGTGATCTGCCACGAGCTGGCGCACATTGAAACGGATGAGTGCGGCGGCCCGGAGTTCTTCTCCAATGGGGCCAAGCTGCTGACGTCGCCGGGCGCCGACGGCAAGCTCACCCCGGAAGGCATCGAAGCGCTGGTCACCAAGCGCAGCGATATCCACTACCCCAAGCCCAAGGTCATCTCGCTGACCCAGGCCACCGAAGTGGGGACGGTGTATTCCCGCGAGGAGCTGCTGGCCATTCGCGCCATGGCGGACAAGTACGACCTGCGCCTGCACATGGACGGCGCGCGGTTTGCCAACGCCTGCGCCAGCCTGAACGCCACCCCCGCCGAGCTGACCTGGCAGGTGGGCGTCGACGCGCTATGCTTTTCCGGCACCAAGAACGGCCTGGCCTTCGGCGAGGCGATTCTGTTCTTCAATCGGGAACTGGCCGAGGACTTTTCCTACCGCTGCAAGCAGGCGGGGCAGTTGGCCTCCAAGATGCGTTTTGTCTCCGCCCCCTGGCTTGGCCTGCTGGAAAGCGGTGCCTGGTTGACCAATGCCCAGCACGCCAACGCCATGGCGCATTACCTGTCTGACGGCCTGCAGGCGTTACCCGGCGTGTCGCTGATGTTTCCCACCCAGGCCAACAGCGTGTTCGTTGAATTGCCGCCTCACGCCATTGAAGCGTTGAAAGCCCGCGACTGGACCTTCTATACCTTTATCGGCGCGGGCGGGGTACGTTTTGTATGCGCCTGGAACACCACCGTTGAATTGCTCGACCAGCTGCTGGCCGATATCCAGGCGGTGCTTGAATAACCCGACTGATTGGCACTTTCTGAGCTGGCGCCGCCTCTTTACAGGCGGCGCTTTGCGTAGGGAGGTAGGTGGCCTTTGAGCCAATTCAGTCATCAGCGAGCCGATTATTTTCAACGCAACTAATCGCCTGACCTTACGCTCATAGCATTAACGCCGCAGCGTTGAAGTTTGAGCCATCACATTTTGCTAATGCTGACTACGCTGATAGAGCGATACCTCGTTTGGCACACCGTGACGACATTGGCCGCTTGACGGTGACCGCCTGGGGATGGGCTACAGGAGAGTTCAATGAGCATCTTTGATCACGTTCAAGACCGTTTTGCCCGCGTTCAGCAGGAAGATATGAGCCTCGAGGAATATCTGGCGCTATGTCGCCGTGACCCCAAGGTTTATGCCAGCGCCGCTGAGCGCATGCTGGAAGCGATTGGTGAGCCTGAAGTCATCGACACCGCTAAAGACTCGCGCCTCTCGCGGATTTTTTCCAACAAGGTGATTCGCCGCTACCCGGCCTTTGCCGAATTTCACGGCATGGAGGAAGCCATCGAGCAGATCGTGGCCTACTTCCGCCATGCGGCGCAGGGACTGGAAGAGCGCAAGCAGATTCTCTACCTGCTGGGGCCGGTGGGCGGCGGCAAGTCGTCCCTGGCCGAACGCCTCAAGCTGCTGATGGAACGGATTCCCTTTTATGCCATTAAAGGCTCGCCGGTGTACGAATCACCGCTTGGCCTGTTTTCGCCGGAGGAAGACGGCGAGCTGCTGGAAAAGGAATACGGCATTCCCCAGCGCCACCTCAAGAGCGTGATGTCGCCCTGGGCCGCCAAACGGCTGAAGGAATACGGCGGTGATATTTCCCAGTTCCGGGTGGTGCGCCTGTATCCTTCACGGCTGAATCAGATTGCCATCTCGAAAACCGAACCCGGTGACGAAAACAACCAGGATATTTCCTCGCTGGTGGGCAAGGTCGACATCCGCCAGCTCGAGCTTTATTCCCAGGATGACCCGGATGCCTACAGCTTCTCTGGCGGGCTGTGTCGCGCCAACCAGGGGCTGATGGAGTTCGTCGAGATGTTCAAGGCGCCCATCAAGGTGCTGCACCCGCTGCTGACCGCGACCCAGGAGGGCAACTATAACCCCACCGAGGGCATGGGCGCGATTCCCTTCGACGGGGTGATTCTCGCCCACTCCAACGAATCCGAGTGGCAGGCGTTTCGTAACAACCGCAACAACGAGGCGTTTCTCGACCGGGTGTACATCGTCAAGGTGCCTTACTGCCTGCGGGTGACCGAAGAAATCAAGATCTACCAGAAGCTGCTCGAGCATTCGTCGCTCAACGCCGCGCCCTGCGCCCCGGATACCCTGCGTATGCTGGCGCAATTCTCTGTTCTCTCGCGGCTCAAGGTGCCGGAGAATTCGAGTATCTATTCCAAGATGCGCGTGTACGACGGCGAGAACCTCAAGGATACCGATCCCCGCGCCAAGTCGATGCAGGAATACCGCGACGCCGCCGGGGTGGATGAAGGCATGCAGGGACTGTCGACCCGCTTTGCGTTCAAGATCCTCTCCAAGGTGTTCAACTTTGATGGCACGGAAACGGCGGCCAACCCGGTGCATTTGCTTTACGTGCTGGAGCAGGCGCTCGAGCGCGAACAGCTGCCGTCGGAAGTCTTCGAACGCTATATCGGCTTCATAAAAGAATTCCTGGCGCCGCGTTACGTCGAGTTCATCGGCAAGGAAATCCAGACCGCCTACCTCGAGTCCTACAGCGAGTACGGCCAGAACATCTTTGACCGCTATGTCACCTACGCCGACTTCTGGATTCAGGATCAGGAGTACCGCGACCCGGAAACCGGCGAGCTGCTCGATCGCCAGTCTCTCAATGATGAGCTGGAAAAGATCGAGAAACCGGCCGGCATCTCCAACCCCAAGGACTTCCGCCACGAAGTGGTCAATTTTGTACTGCGCGCCCGGGCGCAAAACAACGGCATGAACCCCAGTTGGCAGTCCTACGAAAAGCTCAAGGGCGTCATCGAGCACAAGATGTTCGCCAATACCGAAGAGCTGCTGCCGGTGATCTCCTTCAATGCCAAGGCATCGAAGTCCGACCAGAAGAAGCACGAGGACTTCGTCGCCCGGATGGTGGACCGAGGTTATACCGAAAAACAGGTGCGGTTGTTGTCGGAATGGTACCTGCGCGTCCGTAAGTCCCAGTAGCGGCTAGCGCTCAAGCCAAGAGCTAGGAGGTCGCATGACCTACTTTATCGATCGCAGGCCCAACGCCAAGCACAAGAGCGCAGTCAACCGGCAGCGCTTCCTGGAGCGCTATCGGCAGCATATCAAGCGTTCCGTGGAAGAGGCGGTCAACCGTCGCTCGATCACCGACATGGAGCGGGGAGAAAAAGTCTCGATTCCCACCAAGGATATTTCCGAGCCGGTGTTCCAGCACGGCCCCGGCGGGGCGCGGGGCATCGTCTCCCCCGGCAATAAAGAGTTCCTGGCGGGAGACAGGATTCGCCGCCCGCCGGGCCAGGGCGGTGCTGGCGGCGCGGGGGAGGGCGGCGCCTCCGATCAGGGCGAGGGTACCGACGAGTTTGCCTTTACTCTGAGCCGCGAGGAGTTCCTGGAGTTCGTCTTTGATGGTCTAGAGCTTCCGCACCTGCAGCGCAAACCGCTCAAGTCACTCCAGGAAGTCAAGATGGTGCGCGCCGGCCTGGCCCGGGACGGTGTGCCCTCGCGAATTAGCATTACTCGCTCGATGCGCGAGGCGTACGCGCGACGTATCGCCATGCGCGCGCCCATCAAGCGCGCCTTGAAAGAAGCCAGGCAGGCGCTGGAGGCGGAGGAGCGCAAGGACGCCGTGCTGCGAAACCCGGCGCGTATCGCCGAGCTCAAGGCGGAAATCGAGCGTCTGGAAAAACGTATCGAAGCGGTGCCGTTTATCGACACCTACGACCTGCGCTATCACCAGCTGTCCGCCCAGCCGCAGCCGTCGAGCCAGGCGGTGATGTTCTGCGTGATGGACGTGTCCGGCTCCATGACGCAAAACCACAAGGACATCGCCAAGCGCTTTTTCCTGTTGCTGTACCTGTTTCTGGAGAAACATTACGAAAAGGTCGAGCTGGTGTTTGTCCGCCACCACACGGCGGCGCGGGAGGTCAGCGAAGAGGAGTTTTTCTACTCCCGGGAAACCGGCGGCACCATCGTTTCCAGCGCGCTTACGCTGGTCAACGGCATCATCGAAAAACGCTATCCCCCCGGGCAGTGGAATCTGTATGTCGCCCAGGCCTCCGACGGCGATAACTGGGACGATGACTCCAACGTGTGCCGCGACCTGCTGATCAAGCAGCTGATGCCGCAGCTACAGTACTACGCCTATGTGGAAATCACGCCCCACGATCATCAATCGCTATGGCAGGAATACGAGACCGTGGCCGCGCGCTTTCCCGAGCAGTTTGCCATGCGCCAGATTGTCGAGGCCGGGGATATCTACCCCGTCTTCCGTGAACTCTTTAAGCGCCGCTTGAACCAGCAGCGCTGACCGCCCGTTGAGGAGTGCGCCATGACTGCCACCCGCCAACCCATCGCGACCGGTTCCGACTGGAACTTTCGCGTGCTGGAACAATTCGACGAGGAGCTTGCACGCCTGGCCGATGAATACCGACTGGATACCTACCCCAACCAGATCGAAGTGATCACCACCGAGCAGATGATGGACGCCTACGCCAGCGTGGGGATGCCGGTGGGGTATCACCACTGGTCGTTCGGCAAGCAGTTCCTGGCCGTCGAGCAGGCCTACAAGCGTGGCCAGATGGGGCTCGCCTACGAGCTGGTGATCAACTCCAACCCCTGCATCGCCTACCTGATGGAAGAAAACACCCTGATGATGCAGGTGCTGGTCATGGCCCACGCCTGCTACGGGCATAATTCCTTCTTCAAGGGTAACTACCTGTTTCGCACCTGGACCGACGCGGAGTCCATCGTCGACTACCTGGTCTTTGCCCGTCAGTATATCGCCCGGTGTGAAGAGCGCCACGGCGTGCAGGCGGTCGAGCAACTGCTGGATGCCTGCCATGCGCTGCAGAACTACGGCGTGGACCGCTACAAGCGGCCGTCGCCGATTTCGGCCGAGGAAGAAGCCAAGCGCCAGGAGGAGCGCGAAGCGTACCTGCAAACCCAGGTGAACCTGCTGTGGCGCACCATTCCGGATGCGCCGGAAGGCGCCGAACAGCTGCCCGGCAGCCTGGCGTCGCAGGTGGATGACCCCCTGGGGCTGCATAGCGGTGGTCGCTACCCGCCGGAGCCCCAGGAGAATCTGCTCTACTTTATCGAGAAAAACGCGCCGCTGCTGGCCCCCTGGCAGCGTGAGATCGTGCGTATCGTGCGCAAGCTGGCGCAGTATTTTTACCCCCAGCGTCAGACCCAGGTGATGAACGAGGGCTGGGCGTGCTTCTGGCACTACACGCTGATGAATCGCCTCTACGACGACGGCCATGTGGATGAGGGGCTGATGCTCGAGTTCCTGCAGTCCCATGCGGCGGTGATCAATCAGCCGGCCTTTGACAGCCCCTACTACAGCGGTATCAATCCCTACGCCCTGGGCTTTGCCATTTTCATGGATATCAAGCGTATCTGCGAGGCACCCTCCGAGGAGGATCGACAGTGGTTTCCGGATATTGCCGGCACGCCCTGGCGGGAAACGCTTGAATTCGCCATGCGCAATTTCAAGGACGAATCGTTCATCCAGCAGTTCCTGTCGCCCAAGGTGATACGCGACCACAAACTGTTTCTGGTGGTGGATGACGATCAGGAAGAAATGCTGGAGGTGGCCGCCATTCACAATGAGCAGGGCTACCGTCAGGTACGCGAAGCCCTGGCGGCCCAATACGCGCTATCGGTGCGCGAGCCCAATATCCAGGTGGTGGAAGCCGCCATTCGTGGCGATCGCTCGCTGACGCTGCATCACGTTCAGGACAGCCGCCGCCCGTTGGCGAGAACCGTGTATCCGGTGATTCGGCACTTGCAGAAACTGTGGGGGTTTCCCGTGCATCTGGTATCGATGGAGGAGGGGCGCGTGACGCGTCGCTATCGCTGGCCGGTGGAAGAGCCGGGCCAAGACGATAGCTGATAACCAAGTGATGGCAGGGGAGAAACACGCCCCTGCCGACATCAGTAAAGTAATGGTGCTAGCTCTGTGCAACCCAGGACTGGCACCAGCCAGCGGGCTCCACGCTCTTGCCAGGGAAAAGCTGGCAGCCTTCATTGCCGGCGCTGTAGAACATGCAGTTATCGCACCGCTGGCCCTCTTCGTAGGCCGGGTGGTCGCTGGCATCCGCTGCGTTTTCCACATAGCTCAGCGCCTGGGCATTGCTGGAGGACGGATCCAGGCGGGGAAGCGCCTGGGCAAAGGCCGTTTTAGACAAGATACCCGCCCCTAGCGGCAAGGCAGCAAGGCTAAGCATGCTGTTACGCATGAAGGCACGTCGGCTCTGATTGGCCATGGTCTCTCCTCGTCGTCATTGTCTGACGTCTCGTCACGGTATGGTTATTTATTATACAGCACTCCATGTAATAAGTGCTTGCTTTCATCCTAGCGGAAGGCCCCGTGGAGTGCGAATACGCCCGCTTAACAGCGACAATGGGTCACACGGTTCAATCGGCTGGCCAAACCCCTACCCAAGCGACTACGCCCGTTGCCAGCGCCCTGTTATACTCGCGCCATGATGGAGCCTACCTAATACCGACATAGAAGAGGACGCGATGCAAAACGCAGTCATTCTGATCAATACCGAGAAAGGCCAGGTGAGAGCCGTCGCTGAGCGTTTGGCGGATGTGGAGGGTATCAGCGAGGTGTACTCGACCTGCGGACGCTACGATCTGGTCGCCATTGCGCGCACCCGCGACTTCGAGAGTCTGGCCGACCTGGTCACCGAGCGACTCAACGCGGTGGAAGGCATCAGCGATACCGAAACGCTCAACGCCATGCAGGTGCATTCGCGCCACGATCTGGAAACCATGTTTTCACTTGGCTGGTAATCGGTCCTTGTTCATGCGTCGCTTGGCCGTCGCCAGTGTGGAGTTGTAGTAGTGAGTAGATTGCGCTTGGGCTGGCGTCGGCAAGCCAGACGTATGGGGATTCTCGTGCTGTTCGTGGCGCTGGGAAGCGTGCTGTGGCAGTACCAGGAGCGCCAGCATAAAGATGCCTATACCTGGCAGGGCGTGCCCACCTGGGAAACGCTGAGCCTTACGTCTTTCCACCGCGTGCTGCGCAATGACGGCTTTCTGGTCGGCTGGTCGGACGTGCGCGTCAATCCGCTGTGGGTCAGCTACCAGGTAGCCGCCGTCGACGATTCGCGGATTGGCTCGCGGCCCGATTTCCGACCGGATTGGCGCACCCTGTGGCCGGTGGGCACCGACAGCTACTCGGGCAGCGGCTACGACCGCGGTCACCTGGCGCCCAACTATGCCATTGCCGCCGTGCACGGGCGTAGCGCCCAGCTCGATACCTTTTACATGAGCAACATGACCCCGCAGCGACCCAAGTTGAATCGCCAGCTCTGGCAGCGCCTGGAGGAAGCGGTGATGGATCACTTTGCGCCGCGCTTCGATCGCTTGCAGGTGATTACCGGGCCGATCTTCCCCGAGCCTTTCATGGATAACGTCTTCAATCGGGTCGGGCTGGTTCAGGTGCCGGAGGCGTTCTACAAGATCATCGTCGCCCCGCACGACAGTGCGCCGCTCGCCCTGGCGTTCATCATGCCCCAGGACGTTCGCGGCAACGAGCCGCTGGACGACTACCTGGCCAGCATCGACGACATCGAAGCGCAAACCGGGCTGGATTTTTTCCCTGAGCTCGATGACAACGTAGAGCGTGTGCTGGAAAGCGATATCCGCACGGAAGGCTGGGCGCTGGAAGAGGTCGCCAAGCGGCCGGGGCGTTATCAATAAGCCGGGCAGCAAGCGATGAAAGCATGCCTGAACGGCAGATGGTGCGGTAACGAGGGAAGCTAGAACGAGAAAGAGGAGTTAATAAAAAGAAAGGGAAGTTAAAACGAGGAAATGAAAGGCTGAATGATGCGGGCATCCATCAATGGTGCCCAGGAGAGGACTTGAACCTCCACGACCATACGGTCACTAGCACCTGAAGCTAGCGCGTCTACCAATTCCGCCACCTGGGCGAACAACAACCTGATAACACCTATCAACTCGTAGAAAGGGGATAACACGAGTTTGATTGGTGCCCAGAAGAGGACTTGAACCTCCACGACCATGCGGTCACTAGCACCTGAAGCTAGCGCGTCTACCAATTCCGCCATCTGGGCAAGTGGCGCGTATGATACCCGTGTAGTGGTTAAATGCAAGGGGTGCGCGTAGGTTTTTAACGCATTGATACGAGAATCATGGCCAAGGTGGTTGGGTGATGGGCGCCACGGCGCTATACTGCTGGCATGATTAAACAAAATACGACTTTTTTCAGCTTCGTGAATGCTGAAACCCTCCGCACGAGACGTACCTCGTCCGCGCTTTTTTTACGCCTCCCGCTAACGCAATCAAGGATGTTGGTCGCATGAAGTACTGGACATTGAGTGATGATCCGCACGCCGAGCGCGAGGCGCACAAGTACGATAACCCGGCGCCCAGTCGCGAGTACCTGCTCGCTGCGCTGGAGCAGTATGGCAAGCCGATCACCCATGAAGAAATGAGCGGACTGCTGGGCCTGGAAGACGAAGACCATCACGAAGCCGTGCGTCGTCGTCTGGCGGCCATGGAGCGCGATGGTCAGGTGCTGCGCGACCGCCGTGGCGCCTATGCGCTGATCAACAAGCTCGATCTCATCAAGGGCAAGGTACTCGGCCACCGCGATGGCTTTGGCTTTCTGCTGCGCGACGACGGCAAGAAGCCTGACCTGGTGCTGCCGCCACGCCAGATGCGCCGCGTGTTTCACGGCGACCACGTTCTGGTGCGCATCAGCGGCCGTGATCGTCGCGGCCGCGACGAAGCCACCATTGCCGACGTCATTTCGCGCAACACCCAGACCATTGTCGGTGTGTATCGCAGCAATACCCCGGAGTTCGGCATCCTGATCCCGGAAAACCCGCGGATCACCCAGGAAGTGATCATTCCGCACAGCGCCTGCGGCGGTGCCAAGGACGGTCAGGTGATTTCCGCCAAGATCGTTCAGCAGCCCGCGACCCGCACGCAGCCGGTAGGGGAGGTGATCGAAGTGCTGGGCGAACGTATGGATCCCGGTATGGAAATCGATATCGCCATTCGCAGCTACGAAATTCCTGCCGAGTTTCCGCCCGAAGTGCTTGATCAAATCAGCGAGATTTCCGCAGAAGTGCTCGAGGACGACAAGCAGCACCGGGTCGACCTGCGCGATACGCCGCTGGTGACCATCGATGACGAGTCCGCCAAGGACTTCGACGATGCCGTCTGCGCCTGGAAAACCAAGTCGGGTAGCTGGAAGCTGCTGGTGGCGATTGCGGACGTATCACACTATGTGCGCCCCGGCACCCCGCTTGACGACGAGGCGCGCAAACGCGGCAACTCGGTGTATTTCCCGGGGCAGGTCGTGCCCATGCTGCCTGAGCTGCTCTCCAACGGGCTCTGCTCGCTCAATCCGCATGTCGACCGCCTGGTCATGGTCTGCGAGATGAATATCTCGAAGACGGGCGCCATCAGCCGCTACCGTTTCTACGAAGCGGTGATGAACTCCCATGCACGCCTCACCTACAACAAGGTGGCGGCGATGCTCGAGGAGGGTAACGAGGAAGGCAAGGCGCTGCGTGAAGAGCATGCCGGGCTGGTTCAGCCGCTGGAAAATCTCCACGAACTGTACACCCTGCTGCGCCAGGCGCGGGAAGAGCGCGGGGCGATCGACTTCGATACGACCGAAACGGCGATCATCTTCAACGACGAGCGCAAGATCGACAAGATCGTGCCGCGCAGCCGTAACGACGCGCACAAGATGATCGAAGAGTGCATGCTGGCCGCCAACGTGGCCACCGCCCGCTTCCTGGACAAGCACGACCTGCCGGCGCTGTATCGTATCCACGAACGACCGACCCCCGAGCGGCTCGACAAGCTGCGCCTGTTCCTCAATGAGCTGGGGCTTTCGGTGGGCGGCGGTGACATGCCCACGCCCCAGGATTATCAGGCGCTGCGCGAGACCATCACCGACCGGCCCGATTTCGATATCATCCAGACCGTCATGCTGCGTTCGATGAACCAGGCCGTGTACTCGCCCCAGAACGAAGGCCACTTCGGTCTGGCCTATCAGGCCTACGCGCACTTTACCTCGCCGATTCGCCGCTACCCCGACCTGCTGGTGCACCGGGCGATTCGCTCGGTGATTCGCGGGCCGCGCCAGACCAATACCGTGTTGCGGGTTGAAGGCGCCCCGGTCGAGCCGCCGAGCAAGTGGTGCCCGTACACCTTCGAGCAGATGCTCGAGCTGGGTGAGCACTGCTCCATGACCGAGCGCCGCGCCGACGACGCCACCCGCGACGTGGAAAGCTGGCTCAAGTGCGAGTTCATGTCCGACAAGCTGGGCGAAACCTTCGACGGCACCATTGCCTCGGTCACCCAGTTCGGCCTGTTCGTCCGCCTCGATGCGTTTTACGTGGAAGGCCTGGTGCACGTCACCTCGCTGCCGTCGGACTACTACCACTACGAGGCGGAAAAGCACCGCCTGAAAGGCGAGCGTACCGGCACCACCTATCGTCTGGGCGATGGCCTGAGCGTTCAGGTGGCCCGCGTGGACATGGACGACCGCAAGATCGATTTTGCCCTGGCCGACGAGAAGCCGCGTCCGCGCCGCCAGCCGCGTAAAAAGCCATCGAGCGATGGCGCCAAGGCGGCTAGCAAGGGCGACAAGCAAAAGCCGGCCAAGGATAGCTCGAACAAAGATAGTTCGAACAAGGACAAGCCCGATACGCGGCGTGGTCCTCGGCGCACGCGCAAAGGCCCGCGCAAGCCATCGCCGAACAAGGGGTGAGCATGAAGTCGCCAGCTTCACACAAGCGCCCGCACACCCCGGATGGCCTGGATCAGGTCTACGGCGTTCATGCCTTGCAGAGCCTGCTCGAGCGCGGTGAGGCGCCCAGGGAAATCTGGGTGCAGCACGGGGCCGGCAGCCGGTTGAGCGAACTGCTGACCCAGGCCGGAGGTCTGGGGGCGCGTATCCTGGAGCACCCGCGTGCCGTGCTGGACCAGCTGACCCAGGGGGCTTCGCATCAAGGCGTGGTGGCCTTCTGCCCGCCGCTTGCGCCCGAAAGCGAAGAGTCGCTCTGGCTCAAGCTGCGCGCCTGGCCGTCGAACACACCGCCGTTGCTGCTGGTGCTGGATGGCGTCACCGATGTGCACAACTTCGGTGCTTGCCTGCGCAGCGCCGACGCCGCCGGAGCCCACGGCGTGATCGTGGCGAAAGACAAGGCCGCGCCGCTGAACGCGACCGTGCGCAAGGTGGCCTGCGGCGCCGCCGACGTCGTGCCGGTGTATCAGGTCACCAACCTGGCCCGGACGATGGCCAAGCTCAAGGACGCGGGCGTGTGGATAACCGGCACCGCCGGCGAGGCTGACGCCAGCGTGTATGACATCGATATGTCGGGGCCGACGGCGCTGGTGGTGGGCGCTGAAGGCAAGGGCATGCGCCGCCTGACCCGCGAGGCGTGCGATAATCTGGCGAAACTGCCCATGGCCGGTCAGGTCTCGAGTCTCAACGTCTCCGTGGCGGCGGGTATCTGCTTATTTGAGGCGGTACGTCAGCGTCAGCTTGCAAGTTGACCCCACCCCCACTAAAATGCACGCGCCCGTTTGCTTGGCAAGCGGGCGCTTCGTCCTTATGGACGATTGCTACGTACGGCTTTACACGTCGTTGTTCTGCTTGATGCCCCTGCCATTGACGTGCTCAATGCGCGACGGCATTCAGTCAACTCCTTGCTTCTATGTCGTGTTGCCAAGCGCCCGCGCATAAGAAGCTGTCAAACCGCAAGGAGATCCCATGCGTCATTACGAAATCGTGTTTATGGTCCACCCGGATCAAAGCGAGCAAGTCCCTGCAATGGTCGAGCGCTACACCAGCCTCGTGACCGAAAGCGGCGGTACTGTGCATCGCCTGGAAGATTGGGGCCGTCGCCACCTGGCTTACCCGATCAACAAGATCCACAAAGCCCATTACGTGCTGATGAACGTTGAATGCACCGGTGAGACGCTCGACGAAATCGAGAACATCTTCCGCTTCAACGATGCCATCATCCGCAGCCTGGTCGTGCGCTGTAAAGAAGCCGTGACCGAAGCATCGCCGATGATGAAGCCGGCAGAAGAGAAGCGTCCGCGTCGCGAAGAAAAGCCGCGCGCTGAAGCCGAAGAATCCGAATCTGAATCCGAATCTGCCTGATTGCATTCACTCCACGTAACCTAAGGAGCTTATTCCATGGCACGTTTTTTCCGTCGCCGTAAGTTTTGCCGCTTTACTGCCGAAGGCGTCAAGCAGATCGACTATAAAGATCTCGACACGCTGAAGGCTTACGTCACCGAAACCGGCAAGATTGTTCCGAGCCGTATCACCGGCACCAAAGCACGCTACCAGCGTCAGCTGGCAACGGCTATCAAACGTTCGCGCTACCTGGCGCTGCTGCCCTATTCCGACAGCCACCAGTAAGCGTTTAACGTGATGCTAGCACTGGCGCGGTGGTTGATGCGCGGGACGCCCTACGCCGCAGGCGGGGCAGCCTTGGCCACGTTCGTGCCCTGGCTGTTCTGGCTGGGTGCGGCCATCAGCGCATTGGTGACGCTGCGCCGAGGGTTTGCCCAGGCGCTACCCGTGACCGTGGCGGCAGCGCTGCCCGCCGGTTTGTGGTGGGTGCAGGGCGATGTGATTCCGTTAGCCAGTATCTTGCTGGTGACACTGATGGCCGTTGTGCTGCGCGAGCGCATGCGCTGGAGCGAAGCGCTGATCCTTGGCGCGATTGCCGCCGCCGTGATGGTGCAGCTGGGCATTTTCAGCCCGCCGGCCGGTACCGAGCAGATGCTCGAACAGCTACGCCAGGGATCCCAGGAAGTCGATCGGATGCTCGACGACTTCGCTGCCCAGGGCTACGACACCCAGCAGTTGGCGGGGTTAGTAGTGGGCGGCGTGACCGGCTTTGTGGTGCTGCTTGCCGCGATTGCCTGTCTGGCACTGGCGCGTAGCTGGCAGGCCGGGCTGTATAACCCGGGTGGCTTCCGCGAAGAGTTTCACGGGCTGCGTTTAGCGCCCAAGGAACTGATCGTGCTGATTATTCTGAGTGTGGTCAGCATGGTGTTGGGCATCTCCGCGTTGGCGATGCTGGCATGGATTCCGCTGCTGGTGGCTGGTATTGCATTAGTGCATGGTGTTGTTGGATTAAAGGGGATGAACGGGCTGTGGCTGGTGGCCTTTTATGTGCTGCTGATCACGACCTGGCCCACGATTCTCATTGTGCTGCTGTTGGGGCTGATAGATACATTCGCGAACATTCGCGCACGCCTTGCCCGCAGCAATTGACTAGAGGTTTACGAGATGGAAGTCATTCTGCTCGACAAGATTGGTAAGCTGGGCGGCTTGGGTGACAAGGTCACCGTCAAGCCGGGTTATGGTCGTAACTACCTGGTGCCTTACGGCCTGGCAGTACCGGCAACGAAAGACAACGTTGCGGCGTTTGACGCCCAGCGTGCCGAGCTCGAAGCCCAAGCGGCCGAGCGCAAGGCAGAAGCCGAAGCGCGCGCTGAACAGCTCAACGACATCGAACTGTCGTTGGTCTCCAAAGCGGGCGACGAAGGCAAGCTGTTTGGCTCGATCGGTCCGCGCGATCTGGCAGACGCTATTTCCTCTTCGGGCATCGACGTGGCCAAGAGCGAAGTGCGCATGCCGCAAGGCCCGATTCGCCAGACCGGCGAGTATGACATTGCGCTTCACCTGCACGCTGAAGTGGACGCAACGGTACGCGTGGTCGTCGTCGCAGAGTAAACACTGCGCGTCTATCAACGTCCTGAAGGGCGCGGGGATTCCCTGCGCCCTTTATTTATGGCTAGCCGGTTGAGCCGCGCTAGTGATGAGCGCCCTGTGCGGCTAAGATGACGCCTTCATGGGCGATGAAAGGAGCTTGCTATGCAGGACCAGCCACCCGCTGACCGGGAAACGGCAGCACTAAAGCTGCCGCCGCACTCGCTGGAGGCAGAGCAGTCGGTCCTAGGCGGGCTCATGCTGGACAACCAGGCGTGGGACAGTATTTCCGACCGTCTGGTGGCCGACGATTTCTATCGCTACGAACACCGCCTGGTGTTCAACGTGATGATTCACTTGGCAGAGTCGGGGCAGCCGCTCGACGTCGTTACCCTGTCTGAAGCCCTGGAGGCGCGTGACCAGCTGGACACGGTGGGCGGTCTGGCCTTTCTGGCGGAGCTTGCCAGAAATACGCCCTCGGCGAGTAACATTCGCGCCTACGCCGATATCGTCCGCGAGCGGGCGACGCTGCGCAAGCTGATCCGCGCTGCCAACCAGATTGCCGAAGGCGCGTTTTCTCCCCAGGGGCGGCCTGCCGACGAACTGCTCAACGAAGCCGAGCGGCTGGTCTTCCAGATTGCCGAAGAGCGCCCCAAGACGGGCGGTCCCATCGGCATGAGTGATCTGCTGACCAAGGCCGTCGACCGTATCGACGAGCTCTTCAACCTCAAGGGCGAAATGACGGGGCTGTCGTCCGGCTTCCGCGACCTGGATGAGATGACCTCGGGGCTCCAGCCGTCGGATCTGGTCATCATCGCCGGAAGGCCCTCGATGGGTAAGTGTTTGATGAGTGGGTCGCGTCTGGTCGATCCAGACACTGGCGCGCTGGTCACGATTGATGAACTCGTGGCTCGTCAACAAGCCCCACTTCTGACGTTAACGGATGATTTCAAGCTGAAGCAATCCCATGCATCGGCGTTTGTCGACGATGGCGTAAAGCCCGTTTTCCGTGTTCGTACGGCGACAGGAAGAGAAGTGGCGACAACGCTGACGCACCCGTTTTTAACCGGTGATGGCTGGCAGCCGCTGGAAAAGATAGCCGTTGGCGAGCGCATTGCGGTGCCCCGTGAAATACCGGTGTTTGGCCAAGAGACCATGCCTGAGCATCAAGTCAAGATGTTGGCGTTTATGTTGGCCGATGGGGGCACAACGCAAACCTGCCCCATGTTCACCAACCATAGCGACGAACTGCGCGCTGAGTTTACCCAAGCAGTGAGCCATTTTCCTGGCGTCACTTGTCGTTTGGTTGAAAATGCTGACAAAGCGGCTGGACGGGCACCCGTCTTGCGGGTAAGCAGGGATGCAGCCCGCTTTCACCCTTTGAGGGAGCGGTTTTCACAAACACTGCGCGAGACACTAAAGGCCAAGCGCATGACCGGGGAGGCGTTGGCCGCATTGCTCAACGTGAGTAAAGCAGCGGTGAGTGCCTGGTGCAATGGAAACGCTGTGCCTGCTCAGGCAACTTACATGCGTCTCTGCGAGGCGTTAAACATGCCTTTGGACAGGGACAATGCTGAAGCTGACTATAGCGCTGTGGCTAAAAATGCGCCAAACCCTGTCAGGCAGTTTCTTGAAGCGCACGGTGTGTGGGCCAAAAAGGCACAGCACAAGCGCATGCCAGACTGCATATTTCGGTTACCTAAACAGCCGTTAGCGCTGTTTCTAAACCGTCTTTTTGCCTGTGATGGCAGCGCCTTTGTGCAGGCAAATGGCCAAGGCCGCATCAGCTATGCATCATCAAGCCGTGAGCTGATACGCGATGTACAGCATTTGCTACTCCGCTTTGGCATCTTGAGCAAAATCCGCGAGAAGCAGCATCGATATGCCAATCTGCGCCAATCACCCTGGGAGCTTGAGATACTTGACCAGGCAAGCCAAAAACGTTTCATCCAGGACGTTGGTATTTATAGCAAAGAGCAGGCATTAGAATCGCTTCTTGCCTGTCTCAATACAAAACGCGCGCACAGTAACCGCGATAGCTTGCCCAAGTCGGTCAATCGCTATGTGCTGGCCAGGAAAGGCGAGCGTTCCTGGCGCGAGCTGTTTGCGCAAGTGGGTGACCCCTTGCCGGTGGGTTATAACCCACATTTGTCAGGTCGAAGCGAGCGCTGTCTATCGCGTCACCGGGCTGCCGCGTTTGCCCATCTGCTCGGGGGAGACGTTTATCTCGACCATCTAGCGTCATCCGATGTTTATTGGGATGAAGTCGTCGCCATTGAGCCGCTCGGCATGCAGCAGGTCTACGACTTGACGGTAGACGATACACATAATTTTGTGGCGGAAGATATCTGTGTTCATAACACCACCTTCGCCATGAACCTGGTCGAGCACGCGGTCATTTCCAGCGACAAGCCGGTGATGGTGTTTTCCATGGAGATGCCCGCGGAATCGCTGATGCTGCGGATGCTGTCTTCGCTTGGGCGTATCGACCAGACTCGGGTGCGTACCGGCCAGCTGGAAGACGAAGACTGGCCGCGCCTGACGTCGGCGGTCAATTTGCTGAAAGACAAGCAGCTGTTCATCGATGACACTGCGGCGCTGTCGCCCAACGAAATGCGCTCGCGTATTCGCCGCGTGGTGCGCGAGCACGGCAACATGGCGTTGATCATGATCGACTATCTGCAGCTGATGCAGATCGCCGGGTTTTCCGAAAACCGCACCGGTGAGATCTCCGAGATCTCGCGTTCATTGAAGGGGCTGGCCAAGGAATTCAACTGCCCGGTGGTGGCGCTGTCGCAGCTCAACCGCTCGCTCGAGCAGCGTCCCAACAAGCGCCCGGTCATGTCGGATCTGAGGGAATCCGGAGCGATTGAGCAGGATGCAGACGTTATCGCCTTTGTTTACCGCGACGAGGTCTACAACCCCGATAATCCCGATAACCAGGGCATTGCCGAACTGATTATCGGCAAGCAGCGTAACGGGCCCATTGGTACCGTGCACATGGCCTTTATCGGCCGCTATACACGCTTTGAAGATTTGGCGCCAGATAGTTATGGCGAGGCCTTCGGCGACTAGGTGAGTGGTTAGTCGCTTGAGCATGGGCGGCAAGCTCGTATAATGCCCGGCCAATCAGCAAACAGAACGGGAGCACAACATGGCAGGTGGTTTTCGGCGCGGCAATCGTCAGCGTCTACCCAAGTTAGAAGCGCGCGGCGAGCTGCAGTCGCTCGAGCGCGAAGGGCCGTTCAAGGAGTGGCTGGGCATGCCCGACCTTTACCGCTACTACATCGAGGTCGACGGCGAAAAGTACAGCTACCAGACGGAAGACGCAGAGCTGCCGGTTCAGGTCGGCGACAGGGTGGTCTTTCGCTACAAGCAGACCAAGGCGGGCAACTGGATCGATCGCAATTCGCTGGGCAAGGCCATCGACCCTTCCGAGTACCAATAGCCGGCGCGTGCCGAGGAACTCTCCTGGGGAAACAGCGTCATAGTCACGACATAGCGCTGCAACAAAAATGCCATGAGCTTGCGGCATGCTGTGTCATCGAACCGCTAATAAACCCAGGAGGGAACCATGGAAATGACGTCACTCAAGGCGTTCGTTGCCCACCATGATAATTTTGAAATACGCGTTATCAGCCACGCCGGCAGCCGCTTCTACCAGGTAGAGCTGGAAGACGTCGAGGGCGAGCGGCATATGCTGACCCAGCGCGGCAAGCCGATGATGTTTCGGGCCCTGGACGACATCTATCTGGAGCTCAAGCGCGCCGATATCCACCGCGCCTATCTGGTTCAGCATGTCGCTCACGACGAAATGATCGGCCGCGAAGCCCACTACAGCGCTCCGCTGAGCTCGCGCGTACCGCTTGTTTTCTAAGCTGACGTCAAGCTCGTCACGATGATTTGCTAGCCCGCTTTTCCCACCACTGGCCCAGCCGCACCCGGCGACGGGCAAACCACCGATAGCCCATATCCAGCGCCCCTCTCAAACCCGGCAGGCAGGACAGCCAGACAAGCCGCCGGTAGCCCAGCACGGCATACAGGGCGCGGCTCGCTTCCATCCCGATATACCAGTTGCCTTGATGATCCTTGACGTGAAGCAGGCCCATCATGGCCTCGAACTCGCGGTTTTCGTGGGCCGCGTTGAAATCCTCGCTCTGGATATCCACCAGCTCGACGCGATCGCAATGACGATGCTTGGCAAGCCAGTTGACCTCGACGCGGCAAAAGGGGCAGTGGCCATCGTGGAAAAGTGTCACGGGGGCGCTGGCGTCAAGGGGTTTAAAACGGCTCATGAAGTGTTCTCCGAAGCATAATAGCCGGTGGTATGGCCTGGCTGGCCATAGCCGGGGGACGTGTCGAGCCGATCGAGAAACTGCTCGGCCTGGTGCTGGATCGCGGCGCGCTTGTCGGGCGCCATGCGATCAAAGGATCCATAGATCAATTTCATGCGCGGGTTCTGGTTCAACTGGTCGCGGTGGCGCGCCAGAAAGTGCCAGTACAGGCTGTTGAACGGGCAGGCGTCGTCGCCGGTCACCTGCTTGGGCGAGTAGCGACAGTGCTGGCAGTGATCCGACATCTTGTCGATATACTTGCCGGAGGCGCAGTAAGGCTTGGAGCCCATCAGGCCGCCGTCGGCATGCAGCACCATGCCCAGGGTGTTGGGCAGCTCGACCCACTCGCAGGCATCGACGTACACCGACAGGTACCAGTCGCATAGCGCCTCGGGCTTGACCCCGCACAGCAGGGCAAAGTTGCCGGTCACCATCAGCCGCTGGATGTGGTGTGCGTAACCGTTCTCCATGGTCATTTCAACGGCCCGCTTGAGGCAGTGCATGTCGGTGTCGGCATCCCAGTAAAAGGCCGGCAGGTCGCGCTCGAAGCCCAACTGATTGAGCTGCTTGTAGCCGGGCATCTGCGTCCAGTAGAGGCCGCGCACATATTCACGCCAGCCCAGTATCTGACGAATAAAACCTTCCACCGCGTTGATGGGCGCGGCGCCGTCGGTATAGCGCGCTTCCGCCGCCTGGCAGACTTCCTGGGGGGAAAGCAGGCCGATATTCAGCGCCGCCGACAGGCGGGAATGAAACAGAAACGCCGAACGCTCGCTGATGGCATCCTGGTAGCGACCAAAATCGGCCAGGCAGTGGTCCAGGAAATGGCGCAGATCGCCCAGTGCCTGGCGGCGCGTTACCGGCCAGTTGAAGGTTGCCAGATCCCCCATGTGGTCGGGAAAATGCCGTTCAACGGCGTCAAAGGCCGCCCGGGTGAGGTCATCAACCGGGTGGTCGGGTGGGGAAGGGAACGTCAGGTCGCGCCGGATGGGGTCGCGGTTGTCGTGGTCAAAATTCCACTGCCCGCCTGCCGGTTTGCCGTCCGCCATCAAAAGCCCGGTGTGTTTGCGCTGCTCGCGGTAAAAGTATTCCAGGCGCAGTTGCTTGCGCCCCTGGGCCCACCGGCTGAAGTCATCAGGCGTGGTGAAAAAGCGATCATCCTCGAAGAGCAGCCAGGGTAGCTCGCCGGTCTGGCGGTCCTGCATGGCGCTGAACAGCCGCCATTCACCCGGGCGCACCACGCGGATTTCATCGCAGCCGTAAAGCGTGGCCAGGCGCTCGGCTTCGTCGATCAGCGAGTGCGTATTGTCGGCATCGTCGAGGTCGCTGTAGTGAACCTCAAAGCCTTTATCGCGAAGCTCACGGGCAAAGTGGCGCATGGCGGCGAAGAACAGCCCCAGCTTGTGACTGTGATGAGGCACGTAGCGAGCCTCGTCGGCCACTTCGCATAGAGCGATAACGGCGTTGTCGGGGGCTTGGCGCAGGGTCACCAGGGACTGCGACAGCTGGTCACCCAATATCAGCAGCAAAGGCTTGGACATAAATTGACTCAACCGTGTACAAATAATGTTAATAGTATAACTTTATGCCGCCGTTGTGCCGAAAAGTGATAGGATTTATTTTTCAACAGGCGTTGTCAGCAGGAGTGAATGTCATGACCGAGCAAGTCGCAAAGGATCAGCCGGGCGAAGGTCGCCTAACGCATGCCCCAAGCGACCATCCCCCTGTGCCCCGCGCGAAGGTCGGGGTGGTGCTGGCCAATCTGGGTACCCCCGACGCCACGGACTACTGGTCGATGCGTCGCTACTTGAGCGAATTCCTGTCTGACAAGCGGGTGGTGGACTACGCCAACTGGAAGTGGCAGCCGCTTTTGCAGCTGATCATTTTGACCAAGCGGCCATTCTCGTCAGGTAACGCCTACAAGAGCATCTGGAACAACGAGCGCAACGAAAGCCCGCTGCTCACGACCACCCGGGCCCAGACAGAGAAGATGACCGAGCGCCTGAAAGCGCTCTACGGTGACGATGTGGAAGTCGACTTCTGCATGCGCTACGGCAACCCGTCCACCGAAAGTGTGCTCAACCGCTTGAAGGAAAAAGGCTGCGAGAAAATCGTCTTCTTCCCACTCTACCCACAGTACGGGTCACCGACTACGGCCACCGCCAATGACCAGGCGTTCCGCACGCTGATGAAAATGAAATGGCAGCCGTCCATCCGCACCGTGCCTGCTTACTTCGATCATCCCGCTTATACCGATGCCCTGGCCAATTCGGTGCGGGAGGCGTACGCAGGCTTCACCTCGCGGCCCACCAAGCTGGTGGCCAGCTACCACGGCGTTCCCGAGCGCTACCTGCTGGAAGGCGACCCCTACCATTGTCAGTGCCAGAAAACCACGCGCCTGCTGCGGGAAAAGCTGGGGCTGCCCAAGGAGGAAGTCGACACCGCTTTCCAGTCGCAGTTTGGCCCCGAAAAGTGGGTCGGCCCGCAAACCGTTGACCACGTAGCGGCCCTGGCCAAGCAGGGGCACAAGCACATCGCCATTCTATCGCCGGCGTTCTCCTCGGACTGCGTGGAAACGCTGGAAGAAATCAAGGAAGAGATTCACGACAGCTTCATGGAGGCCGGAGGCGAGACCTTCAGCTATATTCCCTGCTTGAATGACCGTGACGACCACATCGACGCGTTGCTTGCAGTGGTCAACAATGAGCTCTCGGGCTGGTTGCCGCGAACCTAGGGGCTGCCGACCAGCCAGTAGCCACTGAATGAAGCGCCACCTGCGGGTGGCGTTCGGCTATCTGACACCGCGTGGGTATTTTAGGGTTGCACGGGACATTACGTGTACAATAATTGTACGACATGAGGTATGATGTTCATGTTTATGCGACACCGCCCACGGTGAAGGCAATGTCTACATGGCACATCAACACCACTTACCAGAAAAAATCTGCGCTCACTGCCAGCGTCCATTTACTTGGCGAAAGAAATGGGCGCGATGCTGGGATGAGGTCCGCTATTGCAGCACACGCTGCCGGCGCGATGCCCGGATAGCAAAACGCGCTGAGGAGACAAGAGCATGAACAGCACGATCGATATCGTCTGGCTGCACGACGACCTCAGAGTGACAGATAACCCCCTGCTGCACTTTTCCGATAGGCCGGATCACCTGGTTTGCCTCTATGTGCTGGATGAGGCCTGGCTGGCCCCGCTGTTTGATGAGTCCGACGAAGCGCGTATAGGGCCTGCGCGGTTGCGTTTTCTATGGCAATGCCTGATGGAGCTGCGCGGCGAGTTACTGCAGCGGGGGAGCGACCTGCTGGTGCGCATCGGTAACCCCGCTGACGTGGTGGTTTCCCTGGCCGAGCAGCTGCAGGCGCGCAGCGTCAGGGTGGCCGAGCACGTGGGGCTGGAAGAGACGCAGCAGATTGAAGGCGTCAAGCGCCAGTTGCCTGCCGACATTAGCCTCGAGCGTTTCGAATCCGGTCGGCTGATCGATGAAAGCGCGCTGCCGTTTGAGGCGTCACAACTGCCGGAGAGCTTTTCGGCGTTTCGTCGCCAGGTCGAGAAGCACTGCGTGATTCCGCCGGCCAAAGCCGCGCCGATCACCTTGCCCGCCTGGCCCGACGCACCGCGTGGCTTCCCCCCCCTGTGCAACGTCTGCGAAACCAGCGCCGCCTGGCAGCCCGACGAGCGCCAGGGCCTGGCATTTGTAGGAGGAGAAGCCGCCGGCCGGGAGCGGTTGCAGCACTACATCTGGCGTCAGCATGGCCCCGCGTCGTACAAGAAAACCCGCAATGGGCTGCTCGGCGCCAACTTCTCGACGCGGTTTTCGCCCTGGCTGGCGCGAGGCTGCTTGTCCGCGCGCCAGGTGCATGACGAAGTGAACGCCTGGGAAGCGGAGCACGGCAGCAGCGAGTCCAGCTACTGGATCGGCTTTGAACTGCTGTGGCGTGAGTATTTCCTGCGCGCCGCCCGGTTGGAAGGCAAGGCGCTGTTCGGCGATGCCTGGCTACCTCCCGTCAACGCAGATTTTGACGCCTGGCGCCAGGCCAACACCGGGGTGCCGTTTATCGACGCCGCCATGCTGGAACTCAGCAGCACCGGCTGGATCTCCAACCGCGCCCGACAGAACGTCGCCAGCTTTCTGGTCAAGGACCTGGGCGTGGACTGGCGCCTGGGCGCGGCCTGGTTCGAGCACTGCCTGATTGACTATGATGTTGCCAGCAACTGGGGCAACTGGCGCTATATTGCCGGAGTCGGCCGCGACCCGCGCCAGGATCGCTATTTCAACGTGTTGAAGCAGGCGGGCCACTACGACCCCAAAGGGCTTTACGTTGCTCACTGGCTGCCAGAGCTGGATACTCTACCCGTTGGCCTGGATCGGCAGCAGCCCTGGCGGGTGGCGCCCGAGACGTACATGGCGCCGCGTGTGGAGCCCGAGGCATGGCAACGTTGGCTGATCGGTGAGGCCCAACTGGAACAAACCGGCGAGTAAGTAATAAGTAATGAGGGTATCAATGAGCGACCGGCGAATCGCATGGCTATTGGGACTGGCAGGGCTTGTGCCCTTTGCGTTGACGCTTGGCTTATCAGGATGGGGGCCCATCACCTGGCAGGCAACGGCAGTCAAGGCGTTCTTGGCCTATAGTGCGGTGATTCTTTCGTTTCTGGGCGGTACCCACTGGGGCGCCGCACTCCAGCGCGCTGAACCGGGTCAACGAGGGCGGCTGATGATCGCCATGCTGCCCAGTCTGATCGCCTGGCCGGCCTTATTGCTGCCTGCCCTGTGGGGGCTTGTCATACTGGGCCTCGGCTTCGTTTTCATGTGGGCGTATGACCTTGGTCGCCATGGGTGGCCGCGCTGGTACTGGCTGCTGCGCAGCGTGTTGACGGTCGGCGTGGTGCTGGCCCACCTGGCCCTGCTGACACACCTGCTGCGCTGATAATGCAAAACGAGCAGGCAGCGTCGCTACAACGCCTAGTATGATTGATTATTCTCGGGCATGCTTGGCGCTGACAAGGACTGCGCTGAGGAAAACATGATGATGGATGGAAAGGTGACCCTGCGTTCGGCAAGCGCCGTACTTGGCATGACTGCGGCCCTGGCGTTGAGCACCCCGGTGACGGCCAATCAGCAATTGATGACCGAGGTCGACGCCCAGGTGGCTGAAGAGGTGCAGCACGCCAGTTTTAATCAGTGGCGCGGTGCCTTTCGGCGCTATGCCAGTGAGCAAGGCATCAGCGAGGCAACGCTGCGCGAGGCGTTCGATGGCATTCGCTATCGCGAACGGATTATCGAGCTCGACCGCTATCAGCCTGAATTCGTGCGACCCATCTGGGAATACCTGGATACCGCTGTCTCCAGCACGCGCATCACTAATGGGCAGGACCGCCTGGCAGAGCACCGTCGTACCGCCGAGCAAATGGAAGAGCGCTATGGAATACCCGCAGAGATTATCGTGGCCATCTGGGGTATTGAAAGCAACTATGGCAGCAACTTCGGCGATTTTTCGACCCTAGAGGCCCTGGCTACCTTGGCCTATGACGGCCGCCGCCAGCAGTTTGCCCGCAGTGAGCTGTTGGCCGCCCTGCGCATTATCCAGGAGGGCGACATTGCCGCCGAGGACATGCGCGGCTCGTGGGCCGGAGCCATGGGCCATACCCAGTTCATTCCCACCAGTTTTGAAGCCTACGCGGTAGACGGCGACGGCGACGATCGTCGCGATATCTGGGGCAGCATCCCCGACGTCATGGCCTCAACGGCCAACTACCTTGCTCGAGCAGGCTGGCAGCCAGGCCAGCCCTGGGGCGTGGAAGTCAACCTGCCCGATGATTACGACTATGCTCAGACCGGCCGTCGCAGCACCCAGGCCTGGGCCGAGCAGGGTGTGGAAGCGGTCAACGATGATCTGCCCCGTTTTGACAGCGCCGAGGTGATCGTGCCGGCGGGAGCAGAAGGGCCCGCTTTTCTGGTAGGGCCGAATTTCCGTGCCATTCTGCGCTACAACAACGCCACCAGCTATGCGCTGGCCGTGGCGACGCTTGGCGACGCCATCGCCGGTCGCGACGGTATCCAGCAGGGCTGGCCCCGCGAGCAGGCACCCTTGACACGCGATGATGTCCAAGCGCTGCAGCGTGGACTCAATCAGGCCGGATATGACGTCGGCGGCGCTGACGGTATCATGGGGCCCAACACCCGCAAGGGGCTGCGCGCCTTTCAGCGGGACGAGGGCTTGACCCCCGACGGCTTTGCCACGCAATCGCTGCTTGAACGTTTACGTGAGCCGTACGGAGAGTGAGTGCGCGGCTTGGAGACGCCAGGATCGCATACCGTTTTATATTCAAACCGTGACAGGAATCGATCATGTTCAAGGTGTTAACGACGTTGCTCAGCAGTGCTGCGATGATGTCGGCACTGGCCAGTAGCCAGGCCGTCGCCGACGACGACCAGGTGTTTGGCTGGGTGGAAAACGCCACGCTTCACCCTTGGGGTACCGAAGTCAAAGCCAAGCTGGATAGCGGGGCGTTGACCTCGTCGCTGGACGCCCGGGATATCGACATGTTCGAAAAGGACGGCGAAGACTGGGTGCGCTTTCGCCTCAAGCTCGAAGACCAGGAAACCGGTGAGGTCTTCAGCGATGTGCTGGAGCGCCCGCTGTACCGCGAGCTGCGCGTTCGCGGGGCGGGGGGCAGGGATGAGCGCCCGGTCGTGCTGCTGAACGTGTGCATGGGCGATAAAATATACGAAGAGCAGTTCAGCCTCCGCAACCGAGAAAACATGAACTACCCGCTGCTGCTCGGACGCCGCACGATCAGCCACCTGGGCCTGCTTGACGTGCGCGAGACCTTCCTCCAGACCCCCACCTGCGACGATGATACCGAGGTGGTCGCCCACGACCCCGACGAGGATGACGCCAGCGACAAAAGCTGACCGTCTAGAACAGCCGCGACAACAAGGCCGTCACGGCCGTTTCCACGCGCAGAATACGCGGGCCCAGGTGCATGCCCTGGCAGCCCGCGTCGAGCAGCTGCTCCACTTCCCAGTCGATAAACCCGCCTTCGGGGCCGATGAACAGCACCGTGTCGTCACTGATGCCCCGCGGGCATGGGTCGGCCATGCCCGGGTGGGCGACCAGGCCGCGCCCCTCCGTAAGCAGCGTGGGCAAATGGTCATCGAGAAACGCCCGGAAGCCTTTGACCAGCGTCACCTTGGGCATCAGGGTGTCGCGTGACTGCTCGAGGCCGAGCACCAGGTGCTGATGTATTTTGTCGGGACGTAGTTCGGGCGATTGCCAATAGCTTTTTTCGACCCGTTTGGTGTGCAGCAGCGTAATACGCTTCACGCCCAGCGCCGTCACATGCTCCAGGGTACGGGCCAGCATGCGCGGGCGGGGCAGCGCCAGCACCAGATGGACGGGCAGGGCGGGCGGAGGCGGCTCGCTGAGCGACGTCCAGCTTAGCCGGGCATGGTCGGGCTCGAGCGCTGTGAGCTCTGCCTTGCCGATGCAGCCGTCGGTGCAGCCGACGGTGATCCTGTCGCCCGGCCGGGCGCGATGGACGTCGCGCAGGTGCGTCAAGCGACGTTGATCGCGAAGTATCGCCTGGCCCGGCTGGGCCACATCGTGGGGTTCGAGTAAAATCAGGTTCATGGACGTGGTGGATCAGTCAGTGGTTGGAGACGATACGCCGACGGAATATCGATACATGGCTTGCATGGGTGCGTGTTGCAGGCACAATAACAGCAACGGGAATAAAGCCCTATCGCGTCTAAGGAGAATCGCCGTGCGCGTCATTCGTAAATATGCCAATCGCAGATTGTATGATACCCGACAAAGTCGTTACGTGACCTTGGAGGATCTGCGTCACTTGATTCTGGAGGAAGAGCCGTTTCGGGTGGAGGACGCCAAGAGCGGCGAAGACCTGACGCGTACCATCCTTCTATCGATCATTATCGAGCAGGAGCAGGCCGACAGCGACGCGGAAGTGTTCTCCAATGACCTGCTGGCGCAGCTTATCCGCGTCTACGACATGTCATCGCCGCTGCCGCTGGCGCGCTATCTGGAGCAGGGCACCCAGATCATGATGGAGCAGCAGAAGCGCATGCAAAACCAGTGGCAGCAGGCCATTCGTCACACGCCCATGGAATTCATGCGCGAACTGGCGGAAGAGAACATGCGCTTTTGGCAGAACACCATGAACCAGGCGCCGCCGACGAGTCAGCACGATAGCGATAAGGCATCGCCCCAGAAGGGCAAGGCGAAGGACGACAACGCCAACCAGGATCCGTCGTCCTAAGCGTCACCGACGCGCGGGTAAGCTGTGGCATAATGTCGCCACGAATCTGCTTTTCCGTTCAAGAAGGATATCCATGAAGGTTTTGATGATTGGCGGCGGTGGTCGCGAACACGCGTTGGCATGGAAACTGGCTCAGTCGTCGCTTGTCTCGCAGGTGTTCGTCGCCCCGGGCAATGCGGGCACCGCCGGTGAAGACAAGCTGACCAACGTGGCCATCGAGGCGAGCGACATTGACGCCCTGGTGGCGTTTGCCCGCGACGAAGCGGTGGCGCTCACGGTGGTAGGGCCTGAAGCACCGCTGGTGGAAGGCGTGGTGGATCGCTTCCAGGCGGCCGGCTTGACCATTTTCGGCCCCACCCAGGCGGCCGCCCAGCTGGAAGGCTCCAAGTCGTTCACCAAGGATTTCCTGGCACGCCATGCCATTCCGTCGGCCGCCTATCAGACCTTTACGGCCGTCGAACCGGCGCTTGCCTACCTGGCCGAGGTGGGGGCGCCGATTGTCATCAAGGCCGACGGCCTGGCCGCCGGTAAAGGGGTCATCGTGGCCATGAACCAGGCCGAGGCCGACGCCGCGATCCGCGATATGCTTGAAGCCAACGCTTTTGGCGATGCGGGCGCTCGGGTGGTGATCGAAGAGTTTCTGGAAGGCGAGGAAGCCAGTTTCATCGTCATGGTCGATGGCGAAAACGTGGTGCCCATGGCCACCAGTCAGGATCACAAGCGGGCCTACGACGGCGACAACGGCCCCAACACCGGCGGTATGGGGGCCTACTCGCCCGCGCCGGTGGTGACCCCCGAGGTCGACGAGCGCATCATGCAGCAGGTGATTCTGCCCACCGTCAACGGCATGGCCGCCGAAGGCCATCCCTACAGCGGTTTTCTGTACGCCGGGCTGATGATCGACGCCCAGGGCAATCCCAAGGTGATCGAGTACAACTGCCGGTTTGGCGACCCCGAAACCCAGCCCATCATGATGCGTCTCACCTCTGACCTGGCGGCGCTGTGCCTTGCCGGGGCGGAAGGCAGGCTCGACGGGCAGCGCTGTGAATGGGACCCGCGCGCGGCGGTCGGTGTGGTGCTGGCCGCCGGTGGCTACCCGGGTAGCTACCGCAAGGGCGACGCCATCCAGGGAATTGCCAACGCCGAGCGTCATGGCTGTAAAGTGTTCCATGCCGGCACCCGTCACAATGACCAGGGAGACGTGCTCACCGCCGGCGGGCGCGTGCTGTGCGTCACGGCACTTGGCGAGCGTGTTTCCCAGGCTCAGCAGGCGGCTTACAGGGGCGTTGACGAGATCCACTGGGAGGGCGTCATCTGCCGCCGGGATATCGCTCACCGTGCCATTGCCCGCGAAGAAGGGTAAACGCAGACGATACACTCAGGCATCCTGCTGCGATGACCAATCACAACAAGGACAAGAGATGGAACGGGTTCAGCTTGATTTCCCCGACGCCGCGATCATTCATCGCCATTCGCTGAGCGTTCGCGTCACGGACATGAACTATGGTCGTCATCTCGGCCATGATGCGCTGGTATCGCTTCTCCACGAAGCGCGGATTCAGGCCTTTGCCTCCCTCGACATGCCCGAGTGGGACATGCACGGCTATCCAAGCGTAGTGGCCGACCTGGCCGTGCACTACCAGAGCGAAGCGCGCTGGCCGGATGCGCTGGTGGTCGAAACCGCCGTGCCGGCCCCCGAAGGCAAGGCGCTGACCGTCTATCAGCGCATGGTTCACGCCGACTCGGGCAAGCCCGTGGCGACCGCCCGCGTCAACCAGCTGCTGATTGATATGGCCGCCGGTCGCCCGGTGGCCGTGCCCGCGTCGGTCGTGGATGCACTAGCGCAAGCGAGAAACGCCTGATGTCCCGTGAATATCCCATCATTGCCGTCACCGGTTCGTCCGGTGCGGGCACCACGACCGTCCGGCGCAGCTTCGAGCGGATGTTCTTGCGCGAAGACGTGCATGCCGCCATGGTAGACGGCGATGCCTTTCACCGCTATACCCGCCAAGAGCTGCATCGCATGTTCCGCGAAGAGCCGGAGCGCAAGAACGAGCTGTCGCACTTTGCCGTGGAAGCCAACCTGCTCGACCGCCTCGAAGGCATGTTTGTCGAGTATGCCGAGCACGGAACGGGCACCTTTCGGCACTACATCCACGCCGAAGACAAGCAGAAGATCGAGGCGGGCTATCAGGTCGGCACCTTTACCGAGTGGCAGCCGCTGCCCAGCGGGACGGATCTGCTGTTCTACGAAGGCCTCCACGGTGGTCTGGTGACCGAAGAATTTGATATTGCCCGTCACGTCGACCTGCTGGTAGGCGTCGCTCCGACCATGAACCTGGAGTGGATCCAGAAGATCGACCGCGACACCAAGATGCGCGGCTACTCCCAGGAAGCGGTGATCGATACCATCCTGGGGCGCATGGACGACTACGTGCGCTATATCCAGCCCCAGTTTTCCCGAACCCATATCAATTTTCAGCGCGTGCCCACGGTGGATACTTCCAACCCCTTCGAGGTGCAGGATATCCCCACCGACGCCGAGTCTTTCGTGGTGATTCGCTTCCGTGACCCCTCGAAGGTGGATTTCCCCTGGCTGCTGGCGATGATTCAGGATTCCTTCATGACCCGGCCGCATACGCTGGTGGTGCCCGGCGCCCGCATGTCGTTGGCCATGGAGCTGATATTGGCGCCGCTGGTACGCCACTTGTTGTCCCAGCGTCGTTTTCGTTAGGCTCGCGGGTAAATTGATTGCCCGTAATACCCGGTCACGCTCACCAAGGAGCTTTATATGGACTGTCTGTTTTGTCGCATCATCAACCGCGAAATCCCGGCGGATATTGTTTATGAAGACGAGCACGTGCTGGCCTTCAATGACATCAATCCCCAAGCCCCCACGCATCAGTTGATCATTCCCAAAAAGCACATTGCCACGCTCAACGATATCCAGACCGACGACCTGACGACCGTGGGTCGCCTGCAGTACACCGCCGCGAAGCTCGCCGACCAGCAAGGCTTTGCCGAAGACGGCTATCGGGTGGTAATGAACTGCAACGAAATGGGCGGACAGACGGTCTACCATATCCATATGCATCTGCTCGGCGGGCGCGAATTCACCTGGCCTGCCGGGTGACGCTGCCGTTCAATGCGACCCTGCGGCCAAGGAGCGCGCCATGATGCGTCAAGGTACCCCATCGGACCAATGGATCTATCAGTTTGACCGTGCGCTGCGCACCCTGGTGACGCCCACGGCGAACGCCAAGGCGCCGATTCCTGTCTCGCCAAGCGACGAGGCGCTAACGGACTTTGAAACGCGTCACGTGGTCGGGGCGATGCGCGTCAACCACTGCGGCGAAGTCTGCCTGCAAGGGCTCTATCAGGGCCAGCGGCTGTTTGCCCAGCGCCCGGCAGCCAGCGCGCAGATGGAGCGCTCGGCGACCAAGAACCTTGAGCACCTGGCCCGCTGTAGCGAGCGGCTGCATCAGTTGGACAGCCGTACCAGCCTGCTGGCGCCGGGTTTCTATATGGCCGCGTTGAGTATTGGGGCGACGACCGGTGCGCTAAGCGAACGGGTCGGGCTCGGCGTATTGGCGGCAAGCGAAGCACAGGCCGCCAAACGCTTGAGCGAGCAGCAGAGTCGCTTGCCGGACACCGATCACACCTCCAGCGCACTGCTGCGCCAGATGAGCACGGACAAGCACCACCACGCCCAGCTGGCGCTGGAAGCTGGTGGCCTTCGCCTGCCGGCACCGGTGCAGTGGATGATGCGCGGCGCCTTCAAGGCGGTCAGCAAGACGACGTACCACCTTTAGTCTAGCGTCTAGTCGTGCGTTCGTTCATCGTTAGGCAGCGTCGGCCAGGCACAAAAAAGCCCCGCCAAGCGCGGGGCTTTTTGATTGACGGCACGCGGCCGGTCGACGTCTAGGCGTCGATGCGCTTGTACTTCATGCGCTTGGGCGTGTCGTTGCCCACACGTTTCTTGTGATCTTCTTCGTAGTCGGTGTAGTTACCGTCGAAGAAGACCACTTCCGAATCGCCCTCGAAGGCCAGGATGTGCGTGGCAATCCGATCCAGGAACCAGCGATCGTGAGAAATCACCATGGCGCAGCCCGGGAATGCCAGCAGGGCTTCTTCCAGGGCGCGCAGGGTCTCGATATCCAGGTCGTTGGATGGTTCGTCCAACAGCAGTACGTTAGCCCCTTGCTTGAGCGTCTGCGCTAGCTGCAGGCGACCGCGTTCACCACCGGACAGCTCGTCGAGACGCTTCTGCTGGTCGTTGCCCTTGAAGTTGAAGCGACCCACATAGGCACGCGAAGACACTTCGTAACCGTTGATGTTGAGGATGTCCTGGCCATCGGACACCGCCTGCCAGACGGTCTGCTTGTCGTCGAGGGCGTCGCGCAGCTGCTCGACGTAGGCGATATCGACGGTCTCGCCGATGACCACTTCGCCGGCATCGGGCTGTTCCTGACCGGTAATCAGTTTGAACAGGGTCGACTTACCGGCGCCGTTACCGCCCACGATGCCGACAATCGCACCGGGGGGCACGGTGAAGGACAGATCCTGATAGAGCAGCTTGTCATCGAAACGCTTGGCCACGTCATGGAATTCGATGACCTTGTCGCCCAGGCGCGGGCCGGGCGGAATGTAGATCTCGTTGGTTTCGTTACGCTTCTGGAAGTCGCCGGACTGCATTTCCTCGAAGCGATTGAGGCGCGCCTTGCTCTTCGCCTGCCGGCCCTTCGAATTGGAGCGTACCCACTCGAGCTCTTGCTTGATGGCTTTCTGGCGCGAGGCTTCCTGCTTGGCTTCCTGGCCGAGGCGCTGTTCCTTCTGCTCGAGCCACTGGGAATAGTTGCCCTCGAACGGAATGCCCTGGCCACGGTCCAGCTCCAGAATCCAGCCGGCAACGTTGTCGAGGAAGTAGCGGTCGTGGGTGATTGCCACCACGGTGCCGCTGTAGTCGTGCAGGAAACGCTCGAGCCAGGCGACGGACTCGGCATCCAGGTGGTTGGTCGGCTCGTCGAGGAGCAGCATGTCGGGGCTGGAAAGCAGCAACCGACACAACGCCACGCGGCGACGCTCACCCCCGGACAGGTTGCCTACCTGGGCTTCCCAGGGCGGCAGACGCAACGCTTCAGCGGCCACGTCCAGCTTGCGCTCGATGTTATGGGCGTCGGCGGCTTCGATAATGTTTTCCAGGCGCGCCTGTTCGCTCGCCAGGGCGTCGAAGTCGGCATCCGGCTCGGCGTAGGCGGCGTACACGGCGTCGAGCTTTTCCTGGGCTTCCTTGATCGCGCCCAGGGCTTCTTCGACGGTTTCGCGGACGTTCTTGCTGTCGTCCAGCTCGGGTTCCTGGGGAAGGTAGCCAACATTGATTCCCGGCATGGGGCGGGCTTCACCTTCAAACTCCGTATCGACACCGGCCATGATGCGCAGCAGTGTGGATTTACCCGCGCCGTTCAAACCCAGTACGCCGATCTTGGCCCCCGGGAAAAACGACAGCGAGATATCTTTGAGAATTTGCTTCTTGGGCGGCACGATCTTGCCGACCCGATTCATGGTGAAAACGTATTGCGCCATGGAAATCCGTTAGGTTGATGAAAAAATGTCAGCGTCGCCGCTGGACGATACGCAGATGATAGAGCCCCGCGTGACGAAAGACCAGCCATGGGGCAAGGCCATGGGCAGACGGCGACAATGATGATTGGTAACGCCTCGCGGACGGGACGACCTTACGCTTCTTCGTCCCAGTCGTCCTCGATGGCGCGTTTCAGGCGGCGCTCTTCAAGCCAGGCTTCTACCTGGCGTCGAGCGCGCAGGCTATCGGCTTTGCTACTGGGCCGAGAACGACCATAGTGCTCGTCGTTGACGGCATCCAGGGAATCTAAGTCATCTGATTCGGCGTCTTCGGGGGAGAAAGTTTCACGACTCAAGGGGTCACGGCTCATGACAGGCCCTCCAACCCAAGCCGGCGTACCGGCATCACAATGACTTCCTGGCAGGCAGGGTGCAAGGAAGCACCTGACGCTGTGTCAGCGCCTTGTCGCTATATAACGCCGCTTGGGTCGAAGTTCAAGTATTACGGCCGTTTTTTCGTTTTATGATGTCAAGCGCCGGCCAGGGTGCGTTACTCGGCGTTCTCGCGCTGGCCCTGCAAGGCCGCCAGCGCCTGTTGGGCCTCCACCCGCTCGGTGACGTCCTTCTGCACGCCAATGTAGTACATCAGGTGATCGTCTTCATCGAACACCGGGGTAATCGAGAGCTCGTTCCAGAACATGGTGCCGTCCTTGCGGTAGTTGCGCAGGACTTGCCTGGAGGGAAGGCCATCACTCAGCGCCTCGCGAATCGCGTTCAGCGGAGCCTGGTCGCGATCCTCGTTCTGCAGGAAGCGACAGTCCCGATACAGAATTTCATCGGCGCTGTAGCCCGTCAGGCGCTCAAAGCCTTTGTTGACGTATATCAGGATGTTTTCATCGCCTTCCTGCTCAGCAACTACAATGCCGTCTTCGGAGGCGTCAACCATGCGTTCGAGCAACGCCGGGCTGATCAAGGGAGATCGTTTCATCAAGGGGTCCTGTTGCAGCTCCAAACCTATCGCGGGCCGTGATCATGTTGATGGTCACGAAGCTTATGCGTCCGGGCGATATAAATTATTATGGTAGCAAAAACGCGCTTAACAATTGCCACCTACCTACCATCATGGCGAGCGTTGCCGAGCATTGCAATCGTGAGCGTTACTCAACCTCAGGTAATCGCTTTGCAGAGGCCATGGCGGCAACCGCCGTGGCGGACAACACCAGCAGCAGCGCTGCGCTGCCCAGCCACTGTGCCAGCAGGCCGATAACCCCGCCCACCACCAGCATTAGTACGCCCGTCAAGGTGTTCGATAGCGCCACATACAGCGCGCGATTGTCCTGGCTGGCCATATCCACCAGATAGGTTTTACGCCCTAGACGCACCCCGTGGTGAACAATGACCAGCAGCGCATAGACCGCCGCGTAGGGCCATATCTGCTCGGAAACGCTGGCGGGCAGCCAGGTAACGCCGGCGCCCATCAAGCAGCACAGTGCCGTCCCCACGGCGGCATCGCGCATTACCCCGCGGCTTGATTGGTCGGCGCGCTTGCCCCATACCGGGCTTGCGACCATGGCGGCGACCCCCGAGACCACGACCAGCAGGCCCAGGCCGCTCAGCTCGGTACCGCTTTGCTGCTGGCCAAGCAGCGCCAGGTAGGGCAGTGCCAATGCGCTTGATAGCAGCAGCGCCCGCGACAGGTTGAAGTGCAGAAAGGTGCGGTCTTCCTTGAGCAGCGAAAGCCCCTGTTTGATGCTGTCCCAGGCGTTTTCGCCGCCTTCCACGGCGCCGGGGGTCTCCTCAATGCGCGCGGCGCAGAGGCCGTTCACTGCCCAGCCGAGTGCGGCGAGGCCTAGCAGGGCCGCGAGGGTCAGGCTACCGCGCGAATCGTCGAGCAGCATCAATACCGCACCCGCCGCCAGGGTCGCGCCTCCGGCAATGCTGCCGCTCCAGCCCATCAGGGTGCCCCGGCGGCGCTTGGCAATGGTCTTGCCCATCACGTCCTTGGTGGTAATGGAGGAAAGCCCGCGGGCAAGCGAGAGCATCACCAGCACCAGCAAGACCAGGCCGCCGCCCAGGCTGCCACTGCCCCATAGCGCCAGGCACGCAAGCAGCAGCGCGGCAATCGCCTGCAGGCAGGCGCCGGTCACCCACACCCATTTGCGCTGGGGCTTGAGGCGAATGAAGCCGGCGACAAAAATCTGCGGCAGCAGCGCGCCGGACTCGCGAATGGGCACCAGAAACCCCACCATCCATACCGGCGCGCCGATGAGGCCCATCAGCCAGGGTAGCACCAGCCGGGCGCTGGATAGCTCGTCGGCCAGTTTGTTACCCAGCGCCGCCCATAAATGGAGCATGAAATTGCGCGGCTGTTCACGGCAGGCGCTATCCGGAATGTCGTCGCACATCCGGCTGTCTTCATCGCCGGTAAGCCATTCGTAAATTCGCGATTCCGCAATATCGTGTCTAGCCATGTGAGCTCCTTGGCGATAGTGTCCTTGGCGATCATTTTGACGCGCCCGGTGATCCAGTACACTCTTGAGGAATGTCGTCAGACATATACATTATTGATCAAGGATAATGGCCAGTCAGGCCCGGGAGCTCAAGGATGTCGCGCGTTCAAATTCGTTATTGCACTCAATGCCAGTGGCTGCTACGGAGCGCCTGGTACGCGCAGGAACTGCTCTCTACCTTTGGCGAGGCGCTCAATGAAGTGGCGCTTTCCCCCGCTCACGGCGGTACCTTTGAAATCTGGTGCGATGAGCACTTGCTGTGGGAGCGCAAGCGTGACGGTGGCTTTCCCGACATCAAGGTGCTCAAGCAACAGGTACGCAACCATGTCGAGCCTTCCCGCGACCTGGGGCACACCGACCGATGAACCAAGATCGTCGAGCGATTCTCTATGGCCTGGGGGCGGTGGCCCTTTGGTCCACCGTTGCCACCGCCTTCAAGGTGGCGCTGGCCTGGATGTCGCCGCTGGAGCTCATGTGGCTGGCATCGCTGGTGTCCTGGGCGCTGATGGGCGCCATCGTGGTCTATCAAGGCCACGCCAGAGTGGCGCTGAGCAAAGGCTGGAAGACCGCCGCCTGGGCCGGTCTGATGAACCCGGTGGGCTATTACCTGGTACTGTTTGCCGCCTATGACCGGCTGCCCGGCCAGGAGGCCATGGCGCTCAACTACACTTGGGCGCTGGCCATGGCGTTTCTGGCGGTGCCATTGCTTGGCCACCGCCTGACCCGCACGGATGTGGCCGCCGGGCTGGTCGCCTACTCGGGCGTATGGGTGATAGCCACCCGTGGCGATGTGTTCAACGTCAATTTTGCCGACCCTCTCGGCGTGGTTTTTGCCCTGGCGTCCACGCTGCTATGGGCGCTTTACTGGCTGCTCAACGCCCGCGACAAGCGCCCGCCGCTGGTCGGCCAGTGGCAGAACTTTACCGTCGGCCTGCCGGTACTCACGCTGCTGCTGTTAGGGGGCCCTGGCTTTCAATGGCACAGCGGCCCGGCACTGCTGGCCGGTATCTACGTCGGGCTGTTCGAGATGGGAATCGCGTTCATCCTGTGGCAGCTGGCGGTACACAAGGTCTCGCGCACCGCCAAGGTGTCGAACCTGATCTTTCTGTCGCCGCCGGTGTCATTAGTTTTATTGGCGTTGGTAGTGGGTGAAGCAATACGAGCTTCAACATTGGCCGGGCTCGTATTAATACTTGTTGGCTTGGCGTTGCAACAGCGTCGCAAGTGATTGTTTTTTTCGTCACCTATTGAATGATGAGTGCAGGTCATATAAAAGTATCAAAAAATTAGGGTCACAGTACTTTTCAGAGGAGAAGACAAAGAGTGCCCAATGAGATTTCCCGTGTGAAGTGATATCACCTTTTCCTTGCACAGGCGTCTTTAAAGGCTATGCAAATAGCAATAACGCAGGGCTATGGAAAACTAGTCGTATACACACCGAGATGACGCTGTAACCTGGGTAATGGTAAGCAACTTCTATTTGTATGCGTTAATCTTTAATGATCAATTTTTTGGAGTAGATTTTGAATAGCCTGGTGATAGTAGAACGAAGCGTGGATGCTTGCTTTAGTATTCAAGGAGGAAGTGTGTAGCATGGAGAAGTCTTTATATAAGTGCTGGGTCGCTTTATTTGTTTTTTTCTATAGTATCGTCTTCACCTTAGTCATTACAACACCTATGAGTTTAGAAAATCAATGGGTGTTTGGTGGTATGACAGCTTTTCTGCTTATATGTATGGGTAAAACGGGCTCCAGACGTTTTCGTCTAGCTATGGTACTTTTGACGGCTATTACGTCTACCAGGTACATGTATTGGCGTGTCACGGAAACACTCGTTACAGAAGGGTTTGCAGAGGCCGTATTGAGCTTAGGTTTGTTAGCGGCTGAATGCTATGCCTGGCTCGTACTAATTATCAGTTTCTTTCAAACCGGAAGGCTTCTAGAAAGAAAAATCGTTCCGTTACCTGACGAGACATCTGAATGGCCGACGGTTGATGTCTATATTCCCACTTATAATGAAGGGATGGAGGTTGTCAGGGATAGTGTGCTGGCAGCTCAAAATCTGGACTATCCAAGTAACAAGTTAAATATTTATCTGTTAGACGATGGGAAAAGACCAGAGTTTGGTGCTTTTGCCTCTAAGGCAGGTGTGGGCTATATCACGCGTGATAATAACGAGCATGCCAAAGCGGGTAACTTGAATAACGCTCTCAAGGTTACGAGCGGCGAGCTGATTTGTATATTTGATTGTGACCACATCACAACAAGAGCTTTTTTACAAGCAACGGTAGGTGCTTTTTTAGACGACGAAAACTTGGCGCTGATTCAGACGCCACATCATTTTTATTCGCCTGATCCTTTTGAGCGCAACCTAGCCAGTGGTCGCGATATACCGCATGAAGGCAACCTTTTTTACGGCGCAATTCAAAAAGGCAACGATTATTGGAATGCCACTTTTTTCTGCGGCTCATGTGCGGTAATACGTCGCTCCGCTTTGCACGATACGGGCGGGTTTGCCGTTGAGACGGTTACTGAGGATGCACATACGGCCTTGAAACTTCAGCGGAAAGGGTGGTCAACTGCGTATTTGGGCATACCCTTGGCGGCTGGTTTGGCAACCGAGCGCCTATCACTGCACATTGTTCAGCGCGCACGTTGGGCGAGGGGGATGACGCAAATAATGCGTAGGGATAACCCCTTGCTTGGCGCTGGCCTGACATTTGCTCAGCGGTTATGTTATCTGAACGCCTTGCTCCATTTTCAGTTCCCTCTAGCGCGTTTTGTGTTTTTGACAGCGCCGTTAGCTTATTTATTATTTGGCTTGAATATAATCGAAGCCTCTCCCCAGGCTATTGCAGCGTATGTGTTGCCACACTTGTTTGGAGTGGTTTACACCAACGCTAAGCTGGTGGGTCGTTACCGCTATACGTTCTGGAACGAGATTTACGAAACGGTGTTAACCTTCCATCTGTTAAAGCCAACGTTGGTGACACTGTTTGATCCCAAGCGTGGGAAGTTTGATGTGACCGATAAAGGGGGTGTTTTAGCCCATAGTTTTTTTGATTTTAATGCTTTGCGACCGCATCTTTTTGTATTAGTGCTGCTGTTAGCTGGGGTTATATGGAGTACGTTTCGGCTTGTTTGGTGGAATTCGGGTGATGAACAGCTGAGCGTTCTGCTGTTTAACGTTATTTGGGCATCGTTCAGCGCGCTTTTCCTTCTGGCGGCGGTCGCCGTAGGGAGTGAACAAAAACAGGTAAGGGAGTATGTGCGAATTGATCTGGAGGTTCCTGCGGTTATTCATCTTGAAGGTGAATATACATTAATGACATCCACCCAAAACCTATCTATGGGTGGTGTTCAACTTGAAACACCTCCAGGTCTGCCTGGTGATGCTTATATAGAATATATAGAAATGTCGTTTGATAATAGGCCAATGCTTTTTCCTGTCGAAATGGTTATGCAAGATAAGAACCATATACGGCTGAAATTTCATGATTTGCATGTAAACCAGAGACGCGAGCTAGTTAAGCTGGTGATGGGAAGAGCCGATTCCTGGCTAGAAAAAGGAGAGGTGCACCAAGACAAACCGATTCGTTCGATTATCACCGTTGTTCGAGCAGTGGCAGGTTTGTTTTTCAAACGTTGGAAGGAGCACACACTTTTCAGTGGTGGTGCGGGTGGCGGTCAAAAGAGCCGAGCAATGGCCAGCAATGGCATTACCAGTGGAGCGGTAGCGACGACATCAAAAAGTATGTGGGCTTGGAGAGCACTCCTGGTTGCTTTGATTGTGTTAGGTATTATTTCAAGCCAACGGGCGTGGAGCCTAACACCCGGTGAAGGGCGCTTACCTCTCGATAACCAGATATTACAAAGCGTGAACAAAGAATGCAGCGCTACCGATGCGACAGACAACGATGTCGTGAAAGACGCCGCAACATAACCAAGGCACGGAATAAGCGCCGTGTCCGCCTGATAAGTGGCTACCCAAAAGCATTGCCAGCGCACGTTATTGGCGTATGTGGTATCCAATAAGTACTACGGTGTCTTACCGTTTTAACGGCAATGCCAGGTCTTTGCGTGCTATGGGCTGACATCTTTGCAACAGCATCTTGGCCCACTGGATGGCGCAGGTAAGAGCGCATTGAACCGCCATGCTGATCGAGGTTTACGCCAGCTTTGGCTGGCGACTCCCCTGATTCAATCCGTTGAGGAAACGCTCCAAGTCAAAGGCATTGCTCGTCACTTTAAATGAGGTCGAAGGGAACGGGTGTCAGACCAACACCACGCATTCGCGACAGTGCCGACCTTCAGTAATGATGACTCCCGCACGCTTTAACCCTGTGAAGTGGGAAGAGACGTCATCTGGCTGAAGATGACGGCCTAAGCGTGATGATTGGATCGCATGCCTCGTCTGTTTTGGCTAGGTCTTGCAACAGTATTGCGAGGGTATGTGTACTTTTGTGTACTAGTATTGCCCAACGTATATTTTTTTTTCATCACCCCTTGAATGATAGCCGTAAGTCATATAAAAGTATTAAAAATATAAGGGTGACGGTATTCACTCAGCTCCAAGGAAAAGGAACGTTCAACGCGACTGACCGTGTAATGACCGTCATCATAGCCGTTACCTTTGGGGTCAGAGTGTTGATTATGCAAAAAGATACCGATATAGAGGCGTTAAAAGGGCAGGCGGATCGAGAATTCGAGTATAGACAGTTTGAAAAGGGGGCGAGAACCAGCAGTAACAAGAGTCGTTGGAAGCTACTTGAGGGTGTCACAAACTGGTCACCTGGTTTGAAGTCGACACCTCGGCATCGTACGGCTATCAAAGATGAGTCCAGGCTTGATGGCGATGGCCGGGAATCACCTGGACAAGCGACGCAAGTAACTCAGCATGAAATGGGTGTGCCGCCATTGCTGGCGGAAGCGCCTGTTCCAAAGCATGATCTCTTCAAGGCAACGTCTCCCTTGCCGGATACCTCTGCCGAAGAAGCACCCGTTCACCGAATGAATGAACAGCAACAGGCGCCAGAAGGTGCTAATGATGGTCATCATTTGCCTCCGTCGAGTTCATCAACCAAAGCAGCATCAGCTCAGTCTTTCGGAGGTCTGTTCAAAGATTACGCCGATGATGGTCAAGATACCAAAAGTGCCCGTAATACTCCTTTAAAAGATTTACTAAGGCAAATTGACTCATGACTTTGATTTGTATGACATCGCCTAAAGGTGGGGTTGGTAAGACAACGCTAACAGCTAATTTAGCGTACACATTTCAACGCCAGGGTAAGCATGTCACCGTAATTGATTTTGATAGCCAAGATGCTCTTAAGCTACACTTTGGCTTTTCATTTGATGACACCGAAGGCTTTGTGGCTGAAGGTCAACAGCTTTCGTCTTGGGAAAATCTCGTTATACAGACTCATAATGGTATTAACGTGCTGCCTTATGGAAGGGCCAGTCGCGAAGACCGGTTGGCTTTTGAGAACTATTTAAAGACTCCGGGAAAGCTGGAAGAAGCGCTTTTTCCTTTTTATCAAGGAGAAAACAATGTGCTGCTTGTTGACTTGCCTCCAGGGCATTCGGGAGCATTGGACGCTCTCTCAAGACTGAACCCGATATTTCTCACCATATTAATGGCAGATGGTTCGTCGTTGGCAGTGCTGCCAACCATAGAGAATGGTGATTTCTTTCCTGTGGAAGTAGAGGATAATATCTATTTCGTCATCAATCAGCTTGATATGCGTCAGCGCCTAAGTGTCGATGTATATGACTTGTTAAGAAGCCGGTTAGGGCCGTTATTGCTAGGTTCTATACATCGGGATGCTGCTGTACCCGAGGCGCTGGCAGCGCAAACATCCATCTTTCAACATGCGTACTCATCTTCTGTTATCAATGATCTTGAGCAAATAGTAGATAACCTGGCAAGGGTAACACTGAGTACGAATGCTCGCTTTAGCAGTCAAGGAAGGGGCATTTAGTATGCAAGGTCTTTTATATAAATGCTGGGTTGGCTTTTTTTTACTATTATACAGTATTGTTTTTATCGTGGTGATGTCGACCCCCATGGGGTTGGCAAACCAATGGGTATTTGGCGGTGTAACAGTTTTACTGCTTATATGCATGGGGCAAACCACATCCAGACGTGTACGTCTGGCCATGGTGCTGTTGACGGCCATTACTTCAACTCGGTACATGTACTGGCGTGTTACAGAGACTCTCGTTACAGACGGTATTGCAGAGACAGTTCTGAGTACAGGCTTGTTGGCAGCTGAGTGCTATGCCTGGCTCGTTCTAATTATCAGTTTCTTTCAAGTCGGACGGCTTCTGGAAAGAAAAATCGTTCCGCTACCTGACGATACCTCTGGATGGCCGACAGTTGACGTCTATATTCCAACGTACAATGAAGGTATGGAGGTTGTCAGGGATAGCGTCCTAGCGGCTCAAAACCTGGACTACCCCAGTGACAAGTTAAATATTTATCTGTTAGACGATGGAAAAAGACCAGAGTTTGGTGCTTTTGCCTCCAGGGCAGGCGTGGGCTATATCACGCGTGATAATAACGAGCATGCCAAAGCGGGTAACTTGAATAACGCTCTCAAGGTTACGAACGGCGAGCTGATTTGTATATTTGACTGTGATCACATCACAACAAGAGCTTTTTTACAAGCAACGGTAGGTGCCTTTTTAGATGACGAAAACTTGGCGCTGATTCAGACACCACACCATTTCTATTCGCCTGATCCTTTTGAGCGTAATCTAGTCAGTGGTCGCGACATACCGCATGAAGGCAACCTCTTTTACGGTGCGGTTCAAAAGGGCAACGATTATTGGAATGCCACTTTTTTCTGCGGCTCATGTGCGGTAATACGCCGATCTGCGTTGGATCAAACGGATGGGTTTGCCGTTGAGACGGTTACCGAAGATGCTCATACAGCCTTGAAGCTTCAACGTAAAGGCTGGTCAACTGCTTATCTGGGTATACCCCTGGCGGCTGGCTTGGCGACCGAGCGCCTATCACTGCACATTGTTCAGCGAGCGCGTTGGGCAAGGGGGATGACGCAGATAATGCGTAGGGATAATCCCTTGCTTGGCGTTGGCCTCACATTTGCGCAGCGATTGTGTTATCTGAACGCCATGCTCCATTTCCAGTTCCCTCTAGCACGTTTTGTTTTTTTGACAGCACCTTTAGCGTACTTGCTGTTCGGCCTGGATATCATTGAAGCCTCTCCCGAGGCTGTTGCAGCGTATGTGCTGCCGCACTTGTTTGGAGTGGTTTACACCAATGCTAAATTGGTGGGCCAGTATCGTTATACGTTCTGGAACGAGATTTACGAGACGGTGCTGACTTTTCACCTGCTAAAGCCAACGCTGGTGACACTGTTTGATCCCAAGCGAGGGAAGTTCGATGTAACAGATAAAGGGGGGGTTTTAGATCATAGCTTTTTTGATTTTAATGTATTAAGGCCCCATCTCTTCGTATTGGTGCTGTTGCTGGCAGGCGTTATATGGGGCACATTTCGGCTTTTTTGGTGGAATTCGGGTGATGAACAGCTAAGTGTTCTGCTATTTAACGTTATTTGGGCATCGTTCAGCGCGCTTTTCCTTCTGGCGGCAGTTGCCGTAGGGAGTGAACAAAAACAGGTAAGGGAATATGTGCGAATTGACCTGGAGTTTCCTGCGGTTATTCATCTCGAGGGTGAGTATACATTGCTGACGTCTACTCAAAATCTATCCATGGGAGGGATCCAAGTGGAAGCGCCTTCAGGCCTGCCTGATGATGCTGATATAGAATATATAGAAATGTCTTTCGATAACAAGCCGATGCTCTTCCCTGTTGAGTTGATTATGCAAGATAAAGATCACATACGCCTGAAATTTTATGATCTGGACGTAAACCAGAGACGCGAGCTCGTAAAGCTGGTGATGGGAAGAGCCGACTCCTGGTTAGAAAAAGGCGAGGCACACCAGGACAAGCCGATTCGTTCGATTATTACCGTCGTGCGAGCAGTGGCAGGCTTGTTTTTCAAGCGTTGGAAGGAGCGTGCACTTTTTAGTGGCGGGAATGGTGGTGGTCAAAAGAGCCGAGCAATGGCCAGCAATGGCAATGCTAGCGGAGCGATAACGACGACATCAAAAAGCACGTGGGCCTGGAGAGCGTTCCTGGTCGCTTTGATTGTGCTAGGCATCATTTCAAGCCAGCGGGCATGGAGCCAAACAGTTGATGAAAATAGCGTACCTCCGACTAGCCAAGTACTCCAAGGTGTTGATGCAGAGGATGACCCTCTTCAAGACCAGGAAAATGAACTTCCAAGTTCTTTTCTCTCCAATGCTCTGCCATCAGTCGGTCTGGATGCAGAGGGTGAGCTGGACTTTGGTAATGCCGTTTCGCCTGGACTAGAGTCGCGCGAGCACGTATTTCCATTGCAGCACTCAATGCATGAAAACGGGGGAGGAGAGAATCCCGTAAGAATTCAGGGTAATGGTTCTCAAGTAGGTCTGGATTTTTCAATCAGTAGCAGCGAAGTAGTAACAGATGCAACATTGAACCTGGAAATACAGTATTCCGATGCCATGCTCGAAGGGGTTAGCCGGTTAGACATCGTTCTAAATGGTGTCATTATCGATACAATTCAACTAGATCGTTTCAACGCAGAAGGCTATGTTGCCGAGATCGAGGTGCCGCCTGAACAGATAGTGACATATAACACATTGCTCTTGAGCGTTAACGGGCAAACGTTATCTCAATGTAATAATGTGCTCAGTGAAGATATCTGGGTAGAGGTAAATCCTGACTCTTCGTTAAATGTGAGTACACAGGTGTTGCCGCCTATTGTCGACTTGTCCAGGTTCCCTGCACCGTTTTTTGATGATGCTGCTATGGAACGACTCAGCTTGCCGTTTGTATTACCGGATGAACCTTCAGAACCCTTGCTGGCTGCCGCTGGAATAGTGGCTTCACAGTTTGCCGTGTTCTCGAGTTTTCGTGGTGCGGATTTTCCTGTTCATCATGATCAGCTACCCAACAGTCATGCGGTGGTAATGGGAACCAGACAAGAGATGCCGTTGGGGGTGCTGCTTCCCGAGACTATTTCGGGTCCTACCATACTTCAGTTACAACATCCCGATGATCCGCTATATCGGCTGCTGGTATTGACAGGGCGAAACGATCAGGAAGTGAGAACAGCGGCACGTTATTTGACACAAAGGCATGAAAGCTTCAGCGGTCAAAGCATAAAGGCTGAGAATATACCTGTAGAGCCCCGCCAAGCCTTTGATGCGCCCAAATGGCAATCATTGGATGAGCCGATTTATCTTGAAAGTCTTGTAAATAATGAAGATATGATGCGGGGAGAAGGCGTGAGGCCTGCTCCACAGCGCTATAGTTTTCGTCTGCCACCCTTGTTTGTCTGGGCCGGTGACGACGTGGGTTTACAGGTCAATTATCGTTTTCCACAGGGTGAGTGGCTGGATATTGACGAATCTCGTCTCGAAGTAAGTCTGAACGAGCAGTACCTTGATGGTTTGCCTGTCGAGAAAGATTCGATAGCGTGGGATATATGGAAACTGTTAGGTAATGATATTCGCCAGGAAGAAGCCGTTTTGCAAATTCCGCAAGAGCAACTTTATGGCAATAACCAGTTGACTTTCTACTTTAATATGGGGGTTCACCTGCCTGAAGAAGGTTGCGATCTTGGTCTGCCTGAAGAGATTGAGACGCGAATCTTGCCTCAATCCCATATCGATTTGCGCGAGGCTCATAAATTCGCTGCCTTGCCTGAACTTTCCTATTGGGTCAGCGCTGGCTACCCCTTTACTCAGTGGGCTGATCTCTCTCAAACGTCGCTACTAGTGCCTGAAGTACCGCAAGAAAGTGAAATCAGTGCGGCACTGGGGATGGTGGGGCGAATGGCAAATGCGGCAGGTTATCCCAGCTATGGCCTCGATATTAGAAAGGGGCTTGATTTAAGCGGTTCATTGGCAAATCGCGACCTCTTGGTTGTCGCGCTGTCAGACAGTATCGAACAGAGTTCGTTGAATGGCCTGATGGATCCTTTTGCCATTGAAGGTGAAACGGTGAGCATTGAGCCCTCTAATCTGTGGCAGAAAATTAAAATGTGGGCGAAAGCTGATTTATCGACCGATACGGAAAGGGCGAGGAACGAGCTGACCGCACAGGCGCCTCAGCAGGCACTCATGGCCACCCGCTCACCACTCAACGATAGCCGCAGCATGATTGTAGCCACCGGGTTCAGTGATAATGCTATTAGGCAATTTACGAGCGTTATTGACCAGCCCGAGATCAGCAACCAGTCCGTAGGGGATCTGGTAACCATTGATGAAAACGATGTTGAGTCCTACCGAGTCGCGGAGCAACGAATTCGAGGCGACATTAGCTGGAATCGCTTAGTCCGTTGGTACGCCGGTCAGTACATTATTCCCATATTGCTGCTGATGGCCGTCGTGGTCTTGCTAACGGCTCTTGTGCTGCATGGCACATTGAATCGTCGTGAAAAACAGCGCATTCACAGTAAGTGATGCAAGAAGGGACGGGGAACCTACATGCAAAATTTTTTCAATACGCTTGCACCGGCAACATATAAAAAAAGAGTTTTGATCGGTGCACTGGCATGCAGCTTGCCGGGCGGTATGGCACTTGCCCAGGAAAATACGTCGAGTGCGTTAAGCGCACTGCTGAACCAAGCCGATTATTGGCAAGAAAATCAGCGTCCCGATCTTGCCAGAGAAGCCCTGGAACGTTATCTCGATGGGCGTCCCGATCACCCGGAGGTGCTCTACCGGTTAGCAAGACATGCGCTGATGAATGATGATATTGCTGAAGCGCAGGAATGGATCAACCGCCTTGAGCAGCTCGATGGCAATGATCCACGTCTTGTGGATTTAAGGCGGTTAGAGAGAGGGAAAAACATCGACAGTAATCAACTGTCGCGTGCCAGGCAGTTGGCTCAAAACGGGCAGTATAAGGAAGCGGCCCGAATATATAGCGACCTTTTCAATGGTGATATGCCCTCCCGATCGCTTGCCGTTGAATACTATCAAACGTTAGCGGGCACTAGCGATGCAGGCTGGCGCGAGGCTCGTGACGGACTGCAGGAATTCAATGACGATTATCCTGATGACCAAGAGCTAGCCCTAGCATTAAGCGAAGTATTGACGTACCGGGAAGGCACCCGTCGCCAGGGTATCAAACAGCTGGCAACCCTGTCCCGATCCAACAATGATAGCGTGGCTGAAGAGGCCCGGGATGCCTGGAGGCAAGCGCTCCTATGGCTCAGTGCCACGCCTGCGGATGAACAGCTTTATGCTGCATATCTGGATGAGTTTCCTGAAGATACGTCTGTTGAAGAGCACTATGAAACGTCGACAACCGAAACTCGTCGGGGGACAGGTTATAGCGCCATGGCATCGAATGATTTAAGCGATGCGGAAGAGGCGTTTCAAGACGCATTGGAAGAAGATCCCGATGATGCAGAAGCAAAAGCAGGGTTAGGGATACTGCGTCTTCGCCAGCAACGTTTCAACGAAGCACGTAATTTACTTGAAGAGGCGATTGACGAAGCGCCGGAACAACGTGATGAGTGGATGCCCGCTTTTCAAAGTGCTTCCTTTTATGCTCGCTTGTCGGAAGCTCGCCGGCTGGCTGATGCCGATAACCTTGAGCGCGCGCTATCCACGGTTCGTCCATTGACTCAGCAAGGTGGGGCGTCCGGTCGCTCCGCAAGACTGCTTGAAGCCGATATCTTAAAGCGGCAACGTCGTTTAGATGCCGCAGAAAAAGCCTATCGTCGTATTCTTAACGACTGGGACAACAATGCAGATGCACGGTTAGGGCTAGCCCAGGTCCTGGCAGAAAAAGGAAATTGGCGTGAAGCGCAGCAGGTTGCTCAAAGCTTGCCCAGTAACATGCGTGATCAATTAAGTGGTTTGGCATCCAGCCAAGTGAATGAGCTGCGCAGGCGTGCCGAAAGCGGTGATGCGTTTGATGCGGAGACAGCTCTGCGTCAGGCCATCGAGCTATCTCCCCGGGATCCGTGGGCACGACTGGATTTAGCCCGCTTGCTTGAAGCTCAAGGCCGAGAGGAAGAGGCTCAAGCAACGATCTCAGCGCTTGACCGCCCTGATGCAACCCCTGAGCAGCGATATGCGTATGCGCTTTACTCCTCGGAGAACGACCAATGGGCTGAAACTCAGCGCGCCCTGTCCAGCATTTCGACAGACGAAATGACGAATCCGATGCGTGAATTACGCCAGCAGGCTGCTCTTCAGCAACCGCTTCAAGAGGCCCTTGAGCAACTGGCAAGAGGTAACCGCAGAGCGGCGTTCGGAACACTGGATAGACTCTATGCAGACAATCCTGACTTGAGTCCGCGCCAAGTCGGTCAAGTGGCAAGCATGCTGAACGAGGCAGGAGAAACGCAAGAAGCGGCCCGTTGGGTTGATAGGGACTTGGCGCAAGGCCTCAACCCTGAATATGCCAGCGCTTATTTGAATCACGCACTGGTTCTGGCTCGGCATGGACGACCCGGTGAAGCTAACCAGCTGTTAGAGCGGGTAAGACAGCAGGACAATAGCCTGCTGCCCCAGGATGAACTTGAGCGTGTCGAAAATGGCATTGCCGTCATAGATGCAGATCGCTTGCGTCGCAATGGACAGTTGGCCAGTGCTTACGATGCTGTTGCAACGCCACTGCGTGAACAGCCAGATAATGAAGAGCTGCTATTGGCAATGGGCAGAATATACGCAGACGGAGAACGTTATTCCCAGGCCGAGCAAATATACACCTACGCATTGACTCGTCATCCGGACAGTGGCCCCGCATTGCAGGGAGCTGTACAGACGTCGTTGGCGTCAGGTCGTCCGCAAAAAGCCCAGCAATTACTTGATCGCTACCAGCAAGGTTCGGATACGCCTGAAATGTTGCTCCTGAAGGCGCGGGTTGCCCGGAGTAATGGCGATTCCAGCCGGGCACTGGCTCTGTTGTCAAAGGCACGCCAATCGCTGGGAGGCAGTGGAGGACGCACACTGGCATTATCGTCCTCGAATCCATTTACCAACAGTTCGCGGAATGACCAGTCCGGCAGTAATGACCGGCCGACCTGGCTACCGGGAGGCAGCGACCGACCTGTCGCTAGCAGCAGCGAAAGGGAGATGGCGAGAGCGCCCAGTGTAAGAGAACAGATTGACAGTTTGGCGCGCGAAATTCGCTACGAACGTGCACCCCGTCTAGGTGGAGAATTTGCTTTCAATTTCCGTGACGGTGAGAGCGGGTTGAGTGAGCAGAACCGGGTTGAAGCACCGGTCAGCTTCTCTGCAACGCCATTTGGAGAGGGCCGTTTTGATGTCACCGTGATACCGACGAGTGTCGATGCGGGTACGCCCACCGGGAATAGCGTTCAACGCTTTGGTCGCAGTGCGCTCGCCGAGAGTGCGGGTACTCTGGATCAATCGCTTAACGGGCTGACCCCGATTCTGGATGAGATCGAGTCATCCGTGACGAGTTTTTTTGATGCCCAGAACCGCTTGGAGACCGCTCAGGATAATCCTGACATCCCTGAGTCTGAAATAGATCGGCTTACCGCTGAGCTTGAAGAAGCTGAATCCAACTACAACTCAGCGCTGGATCGAAACCCTGTTTACGAAGCAGGTTTAAGAATCGCGGATTTGACCCAGGCGCAGCGTGATGTGTTCGCGGACTACCTTGGCGAGCAAGGCGTCGACTTTGATGCGCTGGCGCTAGATGGTACGTCTGCAGAAAGTTTCGCGAACAGCCGCGAGGTTATTGAGTCCTCGCTATCTGATATCCAATCTCGCCTGCAAAGCGCAGCCCAGGCTGCCCGACCTGGCAGTCAGCGTGAATCCGGGGCGGCATTGGCAATGGGCTATGAATATGGCGATGTCGACGTTGATATTGGTAGCACCCCGTTGGGCTTCGATGAAACGAATATCGTCGGTGGCATTAACTGGACACCCAATATCACCGAAAACACATCGCTTTCATTTACTGCCGAGAGAAGGGCCGTTAAAGACAGCTTGCTGTCGTATGCAGGTGCTCATGATGCACAGACCGGCGATAGCTGGGGGGGCGTGGTGCGCACCGGTGGACGACTGGGTATCAACTATGACACGCCCAGTGGTGGCGTCTATGCAAATGCAGGCGCCTATGAATATACGGGTAACAATGTAGCCGATAATACCGCCTACGACGTATCACTTGGTGGCTATGCACGTCCAATCAACAGCGAAAAGCGTGAGCTGCAAACTGGTATCAATGTGTCGGCCATGGCCTACGATCAAGACCTAAGTCACTTTACCTACGGTCACGGCGGGTACTTCAGCCCTCAAGATTACGTCAGCGTCTCATTCCCTATACGTTACCAGGAGAATGTAAGCGACGATTTATCATGGGCTGCTCAGGTATCGCCTGGCTATCAGAGCTACAGCACGGACGATATTGATTACTTCCCGACTGATCCATCATCGCAAGCGTTGCTGGATGTGTTCTCGACGCTGATTGCTGGGAGCGAGTCGCGTTACTCGGGGGAAAGCGTGAGTGGTGCAGGCGTTTCAGCGTCAGGGGAGGTGGAATACAACATGACACCTGAGCTTTCTATGGGAGGCCGGGTAGGCTTCAATAGCTTCGGTGACTATGAGGATGTATCCGCCGGAATGTTCATCAATTATACCTTTGGAGGTGGTAGTGACTAACACTAACGTTAATACGGCAACCTATCTTTCTTATTACACTGAACGTCACTGTAGCCCGCAGTGGAATCGCTTCCTGGCGTTGGTATTCGATGAATTGATGACCCAAACGGATCGCGAAGGGGCATCGGGTTTTTTGCGACACATAGGCAGCCGGCTGGCTGCCGAATGGCCGCTAGGAGAGTATGAAACGCTCGAAGCCCTGGAGCTTTCAATCAATGGTGCACTCAACCAGTTGGATTGGGGATGGGTCAGCATACGTCCAGAAGGTAATCATCTGTCCATCCAGCACGTTGCCTTTCCTGTTCCAGGAACGACAGAGCACACCCTGGATAAAGCCTTTCAGGCTATGTCAGCCGTGCTGGAAGGCTTGTATACGACATGGATCAACGAGCAAGGCGGTAGCGGAAAAACACCGTTGCGGTGTGTTGATACAAACGTCACACTACGCTCAATGACCTTTCATTACGGTCAGTGACGATGATGACTATTTGAGGATATACGCCGATGAAGATGATACCGCTAAGCGCCATGACGGTTCTTGCATCCCTGATGGTTGGCAGCGGTATCAATACCGCCAACGCGGAAGAAACATCCATGGATGACGCTTGGTCGGCGTATGTCAGTCGTTTCGTGGCGGAAGAAGGGCGGGTCATCGACACCGGTAATAACAATATCAGCCACTCTGAGGGTCAGGGTTGGGGAATGATGCTGGCCCAGCATTACGGTGATCAACGAACGTTCAAGCAACTTTGGCGGTGGACTCGCCGGGAACTGGGGCGTCAAGACGTATCGCTATTTTCTTGGCGATATGACCCGAATGAAACGCCACCCGTGCGGGATAACAACAACGCGGCGGACGGTGATCTCTTCATCGCCTGGGCATTACATTTGGCGGGTCAGCGCTGGGAAAATCGCAACTACACCAATGCGTCAAACAGCATAAGGCGTGCTATCGCGGATGAACTGGTCGTTGATCTGGCAGATTATACGGTGCTCCTGCCAGGGCTCGAAGGCTTTAAGCATAGCGACAATGTGGATATTAACTTGTCGTACTGGTTTGTGCCCGCCATGCAGGATTTTGCGGACATAGCGCCGGAAGAGCCATGGGAAGCGTTGATCAATGATGGCGTGAAACTTCTCGATGAAACCACGTTCGGGCAATACCGTCTTCCAACTGACTGGGTAACGTTGACCGATGACGGTGCTGTTTCTCCTGCAGATGAATGGGAACCACGCTTCAGCTTTGATGCCGTTCGAATTCCGCTTTATTTCGCTTGGGGACAACGTGATGAAGCGGCCAGCATTGGCAGCATCATGGCGTTTTGGAACGACCCTTCAAACCAGCCCGCTTCTGCCTGGATTGATGTCCAATCCGATGAACGTGCTGACTACCCCATTTCGCGCGGGGTGAAAGCCATACGTGCGTATGTAAACAACGAAACGCTGCCGGATCCTGTGCCAACAGAAGATGATGACTACTTCTCCGCCACCCTGCTGCTGCTGGCTCATATGGCAAATGATATGCAGTAAGCGCTCCGGCATGACGCGTATGAACAGGGCAAGCATCAACGGATGACACGGGTGGTCTCGTTGTTATGGAGACCACCATTGTGAATATCCTGACGCCCTGACACCTAATTGGGCAGCAGAGTATCGTAAAGCGCCTCCCATACCGTATCCAATATGATCGGCTGCGCCTCGGCGGTGGGGTGGATGCCGTCGTCCTGCATCAGGTCGTCCTCGGTGGCGACGCCTTCCAGCAAGAAGGGCACTAGCGCCACATCGTATTTATCGGCAAGCGCGTGATAAACGTTAGTAAACGCCTCGCGGTAAGCCTCGCCGTAATTGGGGGGAATATCGATCCCCAGCAGTAACACTTCGGCATCGGCGGCCTGGCTGGCCTCGATCATACTCGCCAGGTTGCGTTGCATCTGTTGCGGCGGCAGGCCGCGCAACCCGTCGTTGCCGCCAAGCTCCAGCAGAACGATATCCGGCGCGTGCTGTCTCAGCAGGTCGTCTATCCGTTGCGCCCCGCCCGAGGTGGTTTCTCCGCTGATGCTGGCGTTGACCACCGTCGCGTCATCCGGCAGGCGTGCTTCCAGCAGGGCGACCCAGCCTGCTTCACGTTCGATGTTATACGCCGCACTCAGGCTGTCGCCCATCACCAACAGGGTCGGCGCCGAGCCGGTGTCGGGGTCATCGGACGCAGCGTTGACTGGCGAGGCGGCGGTGGCTATCAGCACCCCCAGCCACAGGGTTAGTATGCAGTAATGTTTTCGCCATGCCACAAGGATGCCATGCTTCATGTCTTACTCCTCATCAGACTCACCTGAACCGACCGCGAATGCGGGCCGGCAACGCGTACTCCATGCGGAAAACCTTACCAAACGCGTTACCAGCGGCGAGCGTACGCTGACCATCTTACACGACCTATCGTTGAGCGTGGCAGCCGGAGAAAGCGTGGCGATTCTGGGCAAGAGCGGCGCGGGTAAATCGACCCTGCTCGGCCTGCTCGCGGGCCTGGACACTCCCAGCGACGGCGAGCTGAGCCTGTTCGGCCATCCGCTCAGCCGGCTGGATGAAGACGGCCGTGCCTCGTTGCGCGCCGGCCGGGTGGGCTTCGTGTTCCAGAACTTCCAGCTGCTGCCGACGCTCAGCGCGCTGGAAAACGTGCTGCTGCCGCTGGAGCTATCGCCCCGCGCAGGCGAGACCGACACCGCCGCCCAGTGGTTGGGCCGCGTGGGCCTGGGCGAACGCCAGGGCCACCTGCCCAAACAGCTCTCTGGCGGCGAGCAGCAGCGCGTGGCCATCGCCCGCGCCTTTGTGTCCGACCCCGAGCTGGTGTTCGCCGACGAGCCCACCGGCAACCTCGACCCGGACACCGGCGCGCAGATCATCGACCTGCTGTTCAGCCTCAATCACGAGGCGGGCACCACCCTGATTCTGGTCACTCACGACCACGCTCTGGCGCGCCGCTGCGATCGCTGCCTGCGCCTTATCGATGGTCACCTGGCGGCCTTCGACCCGCATACGCTGGCCAGCGATACCTTGGTCGATGATTCGACGACCGACGAAGAGGCCCGTCCATGAGCCACCTCAACACGCGCCTGGCCATGCGCAGCTTGAAGCGTGATCTACGCGCCGCCGACGTGCGGGCGCTGTTTGTCGCGTTGATGCTCGCCGTGGCCGCCTCGACCATGATTGCGTTCTTCCTCGACCGGCTGGAGCGCGGCCTGGAGCGCCAGGCCAGCCAGATGCTGGGCGGCGACGTAGTGCTGGAGCAGCGCGACCCGTTCGGCGACGACCTGCGCGCCGAGCTGGAAAACGCCGGCTTCACGCTAAGCGACCAGGTGGATCTGGTCTCGATGATCAGCCGGGGCGATCGCTTCCAGCCCGCCAGCCTGAAAGCGGTGGACGACGTGTACCCGCATTACGGTAGCTCGCGGGTTGACCTGGGCGAGGGCACCCAGCAAGTCGCTTCCGGTCCGTCTCCCGGCGAGGCTTGGGCCGACCCGCGCCTGGCGCAACTGATCGACATCGAGATCGGCGACCGCGTACAGGTCGGCCAGACCGAGCTGACCATCAGCGGCATCATCGAGCGCGAGGCCGACCAGTCCGGCGGCTTCGGCAGCTTCAACCCACGCCTGATGCTTAACACCGCCGACCTGGACGCCACCGGGCTAGTCCAGGAAGGCTCCCGGGTCGAGTTTGAAATCCTCGCCGCCGGCTCGCCAGAGGCGCTGGCCAACGTACAGGGGCTGCTGAATGAGCTGCGCCGCGAAGGCGTGGAAGTCAGCGACGTGCGCGTCGACCGCCCGCAGCTGGGCAACGCCCTGGAACGTGCCGAAAGCTACCTCGGCATCGCCGGCTTGGCCGCCGTGCTGCTGGCCGGGGTAGCGGTGGCCATGTCGACTCGACGTTACGTCGAGCGTCACCTGGATACCGCCGCGCTGCTGCGCTGCTTCGGCGCCAGTCAACGCCAGCTGGTGATTATCTTCTCGCTGCAGCTGCTCGGCCTCGCGCTGGTGGCCTCACTCATCGGCGCGCTCCTGGGGCTCGCGGGGCAGGCGCTGTTACTGTGGCTGCTGGCCAGCTTCCTGCCCATGACGCTGCCGCCTCCGGGCATCATGCCGCTCGGCCTTGGCGTGCTTACCGCGCTGGCGGTGCTGGTCGGTTTTGCCGGGCCGACGCTTCTGCGCATCAAGCGCGTCAGCGCCCTAAAGGTGCTGCGCCGCGAGCTGGACCCGCTGCCACCCTCGGCATGGCTGGTGGTCAGCGTTGCCAGCCTGGTGTTCGGCGGCCTGCTGTGGCTTTACTCTGGCAGCCTGCCGCTCGCGTTGGCGTTACTGGTCGGCGGGGCGGCGCTGCTCGGCGTGCTGTGGGGTATCAGTGCGCTGCTGCTCAACGGCGTGCTGCGCGGCGTGCAGTCGCTGTCCGGCAAGGGCCCCTGGTCCCAGGCGCTGCGCCTGGGCGGCCGCCAGCTAGCGCGGCGGCGCCAGGCGGGCCTCGGCCAGCTGATGGCCTTCTCGGTGACCTTCTTCGCCATGGCAATGATCGTGCTGGTACGCGGCGATCTGCTCAACACCTGGCAGGACCAGCTGCCCGCCGACACGCCCAACTACTTTGCCATCAACATCCAGCCCAGCGAGCGCGACGACTTTGAAGACGCCATCGGCCCGAGTGCCGAAGCGCAAAGCGCGCTGTACCCCATGGTGCGTGGCCGGGTGATCGCCATCAATGACCAGGACCCGCGCCAGGCCGTGCCCCCTGACGCCCGCGGCGATAACTCCCTGCGCCGCGAGCTCAACCTCACCTGGCAGGCCGAGGTGCCGGAAGGCAACGAGATCGTTGCCGGGGAATGGTTTGCAAGCGAAGAGGAGGGCGAAGCACAACAGCAGGGCTGGATGAGTGAAGTCGACGCTACCGCCCAGGCCGCGCCGGTGCCCATCTCCGTGGAAGACGGCCTGGCCGAGCGCCTGGGGCTGACCCTTGGCGACCGGATGACCTTTGCCGTGGGCAGCGACGAGATCACCACCGAGATCACCAGCCTGCGAAGCCTCAACTGGGATACCTTTCGGCCCAACTTCTTCGTGATCTTCCCGCCGGGGGTGCTGGAAGCGTTCGGCCACAGCTATATCACCGCCTTCTACTTACCGGAGGAGGAGCAAAGCCTGGTCAATCAGCTGGTGCGCGACTTCCCCGGCGTGTCGTTGCTCAACGTCGAGGCGATTCTCGGCCAGGTGCGCGACGTACTGGCCCAGGTAACCCGAGCGGTGGAACTGGTGCTGATACTGGTGCTGCTCGCCGGGGTGAGCGTGCTCTACGCCGCACTCACTGCCAGCCGCCCGGTGCGCGCCCACGAAAGCGGCCTGTTGCGCGTGTTCGGAGCAGGGCAGACGATGATCTCGCGGGTACAGGGCGCCGAATTTGCGCTGCTCGGCCTCGCCAGCGGGCTGCTCGGCGCGGCTCTGGCCGAGCTCGCCACCGCCGTGCTGTACCTCTACCTGCTCGATCTAGCGCCCCGGCCGCATCCGGAGCTATGGCTGGCCCTTCCGATCGGCGGCGCACTGCTGATCGGCGTCATCGGCCACGGCCTCTCCCGCAGCCTGCGCAAACAAGCTCCTGCGGCGAGTTTGGGGTTATTGGGAGAAGCGTGATGATTATCCTGACCGCCCAACGAGTCGAGTTTTGATGGGGGGGCAGGCGTATCACGGTTCTTCAAGGGTGCTGGCTAGCTTCTGACTGAAGACAAGGTCGAGGTATGAGTGTAAAGAGAAATATGTAACTATTATTGGCGGGTACTCTGGTATTCGTTATCTGTAGATGATCGGCTTGTCGCATTCGCGTACCCCATTAAGGGCTTTTGAGCAGCCGATTGGGAGAACTGTCATGTATGCAATTGAGTTCGAAGCGGACATAAAAAATGGCGTTGTGACTATTCCGCCTGAATACAATGAGTTGCAGAATCATCATGCGCATATTGTGGTGATGATTGAAGACGATGCTGTCAAGGAGCCGCCTGAAAAAGCGTTAGATTTTAGCGACATCGCTATTACTGCATTCAAAGAACATGATGGTGTTGTCGTGCAGAGGAAGTGGCGGGATGAATGGTAGATATCTGCTTGATACGAATGCCTTTATCTACGCGCTCAACCGCAAGCTTAAATTACCGGCATAATCGGTATGCGGTCTCAGTCGTCACGGAGATGGAGCTTCTGTCCTGGCCTTCTCTGACAGGTAAAGAGGAAGCCAAGCTGAAAGCATTGCTGCAGAACCTTGGGGTAATACAGCTGGAAAAGCCCATTCAGGATGCGGCAATCAAAATACGTAGAACGTCTTCTTTGAAGCTGCCCGACAGTATCATTTCGGCCACCGCGCTAATCGGCCGCTTTGTCCTGGTAACTGACGATCAAAAGCTTTCAGATCGACATATAGGAAATTCAGTAACGCTAGATGACTTGATATCCAAGTGAGCCCTGAACAGTACCGAAAGCGCTCGCCAGCCTCTGCAAATATAACGTATGGGACTGGCTCCCATCGCCGCAGGTTCAAATGGCCTGGACTGGAGTAAGCGTCTGATCTTAAACGGGCGACTTGCCTTGAAAATGATGTAGCTTGGAGCACTATGGAAATCGCGGCTATTTTTACTCTGCTGGTGGTCGTGGCCACCTTAGCCGCCTTGGCGCTTACCCGCATTGCCCCCGATGCCATTCTGATGTCCGCCCTCGGTGGCCTGGTCATCAGTGGCACCTTGACCCCCGGCCAGGCGCTGCAAGGGTTTTCCAACCCCGGGGTGATCACCATCGCCACGCTCTACGTGGTGGCGGCCGGTCTGAAAGAAACCGGCGCAATTCAATGGCTGGCTCACCGCCTGCTGGGCCAGCCCTCGCGGCTCCGCCAGGCGCAGCTGCGGGTACTGCTGCCCGCTGCCGGGCTCAGCGCGTTCATGAACAACACCACCGTGGTTGCCATGTTCATCCCGGCAATACAGGAATGGGCCGCGCGCCTCAAGCTGCCTCCCGGCAAGTTGCTGCTGCCGCTGAGCTACGCGGCGATCATCGGCGGCACCTGCACGCTGATCGGCACCAGCACCAACCTGGTGGTGGATGGCCTGCTGCAGACCGAGCGGGGCGTCAGCCTTTCGATGTTTTCACTCGCCTGGGTAGGCGTGCCGCTGGTACTGGTTGGTGGCACTTTTCTGTACTTCTTTACCAACAGGCTGCTGCCCGACCGCCAGGGCGTTCTTGAGCAGCTTGAACAGGCCCGCGAGTACGCCGTCGAGGTGGAGGTCGAAGCCAAGGGCCCGCTGGTGGGCAAGACCATTGCCGATGCCGGGCTGCGCAGCCTGGCGCACGGTTATCTGGCGGATATCGAGCGCCACGGCCACCTGCTGACGGCCGTGCCGCCGGACACCGAGCTGATGGCGGGAGATATCCTGGTGTTTATCGGCGCGCCGGAATGTGCCCGGGAGCTACGCCGCGTGCATGGCCTGAAACCCGCCAGCGGCGATATCCACAAGCTGGACATCGCCCACCACCAGCGCTGCCTGGTGGAAGCGGTCATCGGGCCGGATTTCGGCGGCCTCAACCAGACCGTCCGGGACTCGCGGTTCCGTTCCCGCTACCAGGCGGTGATCCTGTCCATTTCGCGCAACGGCAAGCGCATTCCGGGTAAGCTGGGCGCCGTGACCCTGCAGGTGGGGGACACCCTGCTGCTGGAAACCGCCCAGGATTTTGTCGACCAGTACCGCTACCGCAAGGATTTTCTGCTGGTCAGTGGCCTCACCGACTCGACGCCGCCGGATTTTCGCAAGGCCCCGGTGGCGCTGGGCATTCTGGCGGGTATGGTCGGGCTGAGCGCCACCGGGGTGCTGTCGATTCTCGAAGCTGCGCTGCTCGCCGGGGGCGGCATGCTGGCCACCCGCTGCGTGCCCATGAGCAAGGCACGCCGCTATATCGACCTTTCGGTGCTGACGGTGATCGCTGCGTCTTTCGCGCTGGGGGCGGGCATGACCGAAACCGGCGCGGCCACCCAGGTGGCGCAATGGCTGCTGCTGTCGGAAGACCTTGCTCCCTGGGCCGCCCTGGCGCTGGTCTACCTGATGACGGCGGTATTTACCGAACTGATCACCAACAATGCCGCCGCCGTGTTGATGTTCCCGATTGCCGTCTCGGTGGCCGACCAGCTGGGAGTCAATTTCTTACCCTTCGCCGTCGCCATCATGTTTGCCGCCTCGGCCAGCTTCATCACCCCGCTGGGCTATCAGACCAACCTGATGGTGCTGGGCCCTGGCGGCTACCGCTTCAGCGACTACCTGCGCCTGGGCGCACCGCTCAGCGTGTTGGTAGCCATCACGGTGATTGGCCTGGTGCCGCTGGTGTGGGGATTTTGAGCAGTAAGGCGCCGCTACGCGTCTGATTTTTTTCTCTTTTCGAGGTGATCCAGTGACTGCTTTTGTAACGAATGAAAAACGTGCCCGCCTGATCGAAGGCGTCCACGCCGCCGGGCGAGAGGTAATGGCGATTTACCAGAGTGGATTCTCGGTCGAGACCAAGGCCGACCAGAGCCCGCTTACCGACGCCGACATGGCCTCGCATCACGCACTGATTGCGATGCTGAAAGACCTCACCCCCGAGGTGCCGGTGCTCTCCGAGGAGTCCGGCGAGATACCCTTTGCCACCCGCCAGGACTGGCAGCGCTACTGGCTGATCGACCCGCTGGATGGCACCAAGGAGTTCGTCAACAAGAACGGCGAATTTACCCTGAACGTGGCGCTGATCGAAAACGGCGTGCCGGTATTCGGCATCGTCTACGCGCCGGTGCTGCAGACCACCTGGGTAGGGCAGGTCGGCGGTGAAGTCTTCAAGATCGCACAGGGCATCTACGTCAATCTCCAGGCGCGGGCGCTGCCCGATCCCGAAACGGCGCCCTGGAAGGTAGTCGGCAGCCGCTCCCACGGCGCCGAGGCGTTTGAACGCTTCTGTGCGGGTCTGCCTGCGCACGAGCGCGTCAGCATGGGCAGCTCGATCAAGCTGTGCCTGGTGGCCGAAGGCCAGGCCGATTTATACCCGCGCCTGGCTCCCACCAGCGAATGGGACACCGCCGCCGCCCAGGCCGTGGTGATGGCCGCAGGTGGCGAGGTGCTCAACGCCCACACGCTTGCGCCGCTGCGCTGCAATCAGCAGGAAAGCGTGCTCAATCCGTCTTTCATCGTGTGCGGACAGCGTGACGAGCGCTGGGAAAGTGCCCTTGAAGCGGCACTGAACGGCTAGGCGAGTATGAACGCGCCTTGGTCGTGCCAACATGAGCACGATTCATCCGCATCCTGACGCGGATGCGATGAAACTCGTCTGCACCTGAGGTATCATGGCGGTCTACTCTTTCATGACCGACCCTTCTTGCGAGGTTCCCCGCCGATGTTCAGCCGCGATATGACAATTGCCGGATTCGATGATGCCCTGTTTGACGCCATGCAGAAAGAAGTGGCGCGCCAGGAAGCCCACATCGAACTCATCGCTTCCGAAAACTACGCCAGCCCCCGCGTACTGGAAGCCCAGGGCAGCCAGCTGACCAACAAATACGCCGAAGGCTATCCCGGCAAGCGCTACTACGGCGGCTGTGAATTCGTCGATATCGCCGAAAACCTCGCGATCGACTACGCCAAGGAACTGTTCGGCGCGACCTACGTCAACGTGCAGCCGCACTCCGGCTCCCAGGCCAACAGCGCCGTCTTCCAGGCGCTGGTCAAGCCCGGCGACACCATCCTGGGCATGAGCCTGGACGCCGGTGGCCACCTGACCCACGGCGCCAAGCCCAACTTCTCCGGCAAGCACTATAACGCCGTACAGTACGGGCTGAACGAGAAGGGCCTGATCGACTACGATCAGGTCGCCCAGCTGGCCCATGAGCACAAACCGAAAATGATCATCGCTGGCTTCTCCGCCTACTCGCAAATCGTCGACTGGGCCAGGTTCCGCGAGATCGCCGACGAAGTGGGCGCTTACTTGCTGGTCGACATGGCCCACGTGTCAGGTCTGGTCGCGGCGGGAGTCTACCCGACGCCGCTGCCCCATGCCCACGTGGTCACCTCCACCACGCACAAGACCCTGCGTGGCCCGCGCAGCGGCGTGATTCTCTCCGCCGAGAATGACGCGGAGATCGAAAAGAAGCTGCAGTCCGCGGTATTCCCCGGCGGCCAGGGCGGCCCCCTGATGCACGTCATCGCCGCCAAGGCCATCTGCTTCAAGGAAGCCATGGCGCCTGAATTCAAGGCCTACCAGCAACAGGTGGTCAAGAACGCCCAGGCAATGGCGGGTGTGTTCATCGAACGCGGCTTCGACATCGTCTCCGGCGGCACCGAAGACCACCTCTTCCTGCTTTCGCTGATCAAGCAGGGCGTGACCGGCAAAGACGCCGACGCCGCCCTTGGCCGTGCGCACATCACTGTCAACAAGAACGCCGTACCCAATGACCCGCAAAGCCCGTTCGTCACCTCCGGCCTGCGCATCGGCACCCCTGCCGTGACCACGCGCGGCTTCGGCGAGCAAGAATGTAGCGACCTGGCCGGCTGGATCTGCGACATCCTCGACGTGCTGGCAAGCGGTGACGACACCAGCGCCATCGAAGCGCAGGTGCTGGACAAGGTCGCCGAGGTGTGTGCACGGCTGCCTGTTTACAAGTAATCAAACGCGGTAGCTCGATCTCTCCTGATCGCGCAATGAAGTGCGCTCCTACAAACCCGATGTGCGCACCCAGCCCCAGCAAGTAAAGCTTATTGGCTCAACGAGCTGAAATTTCCCGCTACCAGCAACGCCTCTACCCGCTGTAGGGGCGTTTCTGTTATGCTACGTCGATTAAATTTCAGTGCTTGACGCCTCCACGATTCAACGGTGACCCTCACATGGCAAAGCAACAGGAAGCAACGGATCTGCAGCGTGCGTTGAAAACCTGCAAAGGATCGTTCATGTCGGTCGGTTTCTTCAGCATGTTCGTCAATCTGCTGATGCTGGTTCCCCCCATGTACATGCTGCAGGTCTATGACCGCGTGCTCAGCACCCAGAGTGTCGATACGCTGGTCATGTTGACGCTTGTCGTGGTGTTCCTGTTCATGGTGATGGGAGGGCTGGAACTGGTTCGCTCACGCATGCTGGTCAGGGTGGGCAATCACCTGGATACCAACATCAACGAACGGCTTTACAGCGCCATGTTCCGACGCAGCCTGGTGGCGCAGGGCAGCCAGAGTGCACAGCCCCTGAGCGATCTGACCAGCCTGCGCCAGTTTCTGACCGGTAACGGGCTGTTTGCCTTTTTTGATGCGCCCTGGGTACCGGTTTACCTGGGCGTGCTGTTTCTTTTCCACCCTTGGCTAGGGATTTTCGCCACCTGTGCGGCCATCATTCTACTGGCGCTGGCCATCGCCAACGAGAAAGCCACCAAGCGCCTGATGGCAGAGGCCAACAGTGAACATATCCAGGCACAAAACCTGGCTAACTCCAATCTGCGCAACGCGGAAGTGCTGCACGCCATGGGCATGCTGCCCGGCATCATGGGACGCTGGTCCAAGCGCCATCACGAATTCCTGGCCAAACAATCCCAAGCCAGCGACCGTGCAGGCGCTTTGACCAATACCTCCAAAGTGCTTCGCCTGCTGTTCCAGTCGATGATTCTGGGTCTGGGTGCCTTTTTGGTGCTTCAAGCCGAAATGACCGCCGGTATGATGATTGCGGGCTCCATCATCATGGGCAGAGCGCTGGCGCCGATCGACCAGATGATCGGCAGCTGGAAAGGCTTTGTCAGCGCACGCGGCGCCTATGACCGGCTTAATGAACTGCTCACCCAGATCCCCCGGGAAGAGCGCCGCATGTCGCTTCCTTCTCCCCAGGGCAAGGTCGACTTTGAAGGCGTGGCGGCCGCGCCCCCCGGAACGCGCATGGCTACGATCCGAGGCATCAATTTTTCCGCCGCAAAAGGCGAGCACATCGGTATTATCGGCCCCAGTGCCGCCGGTAAATCCACGCTGGCCCGCGTGCTGCTGGGCATCTGGCCCTCACAGGTGGGTGATGTAAGGCTCGACGGCGGGGTCATTACCCAATACAACCGTGATGAGATCGGCCCCTACATTGGCTACCTGCCCCAGGATATCGAGTTGTTCGACGGCACGATCAGCGAGAACATTGCCCGTTTCGGCGACATCAATGCCGAGCAGGTGGTCGCTGCCGCCAAGAAAGCCGGCGTGCACGAAATGATACTCGAGCTGCCCAATGGCTATGACACCATGATTTCATCCACCTCGGGTGCTTTGTCGGGCGGCCAGCGTCAACGCGTCGGGCTAGCACGAGCCCTTTACGGTAGCCCGGTGCTGGTAGTGCTGGATGAACCCAATGCCAACCTGGACGACGCAGGTGAGCGTGCGCTTTCTCAATCGATTGGCCAGCTCAAGGCGGAAGGCACCACACTATTTGTCATCAGCCACCGTACCAGCGTACTGAAGAACATGGACAAGCTGCTGGTCATGAAAGAAGGCCAGGTCAGCATGTTCGGCCCACGCGACGAGGTGTTGGCGCAATTCGCCAAGAAGTCCAAGGCGCAGGTAGGGCAGCAAAACGCAGCACGTCTATCCGCTATTCAGGGCGGCCGTGGCAGCGAGGAAACGTAACATGAGTAACGATAAACGCCAGCTATCCGCTGAATCAGAGATTGACGTTACACCGCAAGGGCCGGCAACGCTGGACGGCGAAGCACATGAAAAACTGCCTACCAGTGACAAGGGCTATCGCAAGCTCGGCTTTGGCATCTTGTTTATCGCCCTGGGCGGTTTTGTGCTGTGGGCTGTCACCGCCTCGTTGGCCGTGGCGGTGGTGGCGCCAGGTAGCGTGTCCATCGAATCGTTCAAGCGCACCGTGCAGCACCTTGAAGGCGGTATTGTCGAAGAACTCATGGTCGAGGACGGCGACAAGGTCGAGGCCGGCGATACTCTGCTGGTGCTCAGCGATACCCAGGCCCGCTCGCAGCTGGAAATCGCTCGCTCTCAGTACTTGATCAGCCGTGCCATGGAGGCACGCCTGCTCGCCGAGCAGGAAGGCGCCGAAATGCTGGAAATGCCGGAGGATATCCGAAACCCAGACAGCCCGCGCATGCAGCAGATCATTGCGGTTCAGCAAAGTCTCTTCACGGCTCGCCAGCAGTCGCTGAAAAGCACGCTGGAATCGCTGGACGAACAGATCGTGCAAATGCGCGAGCAGATTGACGGCCTGGAGCAGCGCATCAGCGTCAATAACAACCGTATCAGCTCACTGAGGGGTGAGGCGGAAGACTTTCGCTCGCTCTACCGTGAAGGGCTGGGCGATAATCAGCGCCTGCGCGAGCTGGAACGCCAAATTCTCCAGTACGAAGGTGATAACGCCGAGTTTCGATCCAACATTGCCCAGCTGCGCTCGCAGATCAGCGAAAATCGCTTGGAGCGTGAAATCCAGCAGCAAGAGTTCCAGAAGGAAGTAGGCGAGCAGTTGCGCCAGGCGCAGTCGCAAATCGCCGAGTCCATGGAGCAGATCGTCTCGCTATCCGACCAGGTAGAGCGTACCGTCGTGAAGGCGCCGGTATCCGGCACGGTCGTCGGTAGTCAAGTGCACACCGAGGGTGCCGTCATTCGTGGGGGCGATACGATCATGAACATCGTGCCTTCCAATGATGGATTTGTCGTTGCAGCACGAATCCCGACCCGTGACATCGATAATATTTTTGTCGGGCAGTTTGCCGAGATTCGCTTCAGCGCCTTCAATCAGCGTTTGACCGACGTCATTGATGGCGAGGTGATTCACGTCAGTGCTGATAGCTTCGAAGATGAAGCCACGGGCGAAAACTACTATCGTGCGCGTGTGCGGGTAACCGAAAAAGGGCGAGAGAAAATGACCGAGCAAATGCAGCTGCTTTCCGGCATGCCCGCTGAAGTGATGATTCGCACCGGCGAACGCACCTTCGCAAGCTACATCGCCAAGCCGATCACCGATATGCTGGCTCGCGCCATTCGGGAGGACTGATGCAACGCACGACACGCACATGGTGTCGCTGGGCACCGCTGGCACTGGTTGTTTGGGTGGCAGCACCTCTGTCGGCGCAGGAAGATGTGCCCGCCAGCGAAGACGCCGTCGCCGAGCTGGAAGCGCTGGACGATGCCGGTGAAGAAACCCATCGCCTGCCCTCGTTGCCCGAGCTGTTTGTTCAGGCATTGGAGAACGATGCAGACCTGAGCCGTCAGCGCTATGAGCTGGAAGCCACGCGGGAAGAGCGGCCCCTGGCCCGCTCGCAGTTGCTGCCTCAGATCAGTGCCAGCGGCGGGTACCTCTGGCAGGACTCCACCAACATACAAACCGACCCGGATGGCTTCGGGCTTGATCAACCCGCCCAGCGCCCCGGCGAGTTCGACGACCAGTACTGGCAGGTTCAGCTGCAACAGCCCCTGTTCAGCCTGGAGCGTTGGCGAGGCCTGGATGTCGCCGACGCCCAGATCAGCGCCGCCGAAGTCCAGTTGGCCGTGGTGGAGCGCGATCTCGCCCTCAGCGTCAGCGAAGCCTATATCCAGGCTTATCTGGCCTCTCAGCGCCTGGGGCTGCTTAAGTCCCAGGAAGAATCGCTGGAATTGCAGGTGCGCCAGGCCAGTCGTGCCTACGACCTCGGCGTTGGTAATCGTGTCGATCTCCTTGAAGCGCAATCGCGCCTCGACCAGGCGATTGCCGATGCTGTGGAAGCGGAAAACGAGCTGGATAACGCCCTCAGCGAACTCGAGCGGTTGACAGGCACCCGTCCAAGCATGCGCGGCCTGGCGGTAGGTGAATTAGCCAACGTCGAGCTTCAGCGTGAATGGGGCGAGCCGGATGCCTGGCTGGCGCGCACCGGCCAGAACCTCAACGTATTGTTGGCCCAGGAAGAACAAAGCGCCACCGAAGCCGACACCAGCACTCGCCGTGCCGGCTATTACCCCGAGCTCAATCTCAACCTGAGCTATAGCGACCGAGAAAGCGACGACCAGCTGCGCACTAGCGAAGACTATACCGCACGCGTTGAATTCAGCATGCCCATCTACCGCGGTGGCTACACCAACGCGAGTGTGCGTCAGGGTGAAAAGCGCATTGAAGCTAATCAGGCGGCGGTAGACAACGAGCGCAATCTGGCCGTGCAAGAAGTGCGCACGCGGCTGCGTTCGCTCAACGGCGGGGTCCGGCGCCTGGAAGCGCTGAAGCAGGCCATCGAATCCAGCCAGCTATTCCTGGATGCCGCCGAGCGCGGTGAGCAGCTGGGGTTACGTGACCTGGTCGACGTGCTGGACGCCCGCGCCAGTCTCTACGACCAGCGTATCAACTACGTTGACACGCTCGGGGAATACGCCCTGGACAGATTAGCCCTGCAGTCCGCCGTCGGCGATCTCGAAAGTGACGATCTGGCGAAGGTGATGCAGCTGCTCGCCTCCATGACGACCAACGTTAATACGCCCATGGCAGCGGAATAACACCCGATGGCGGTTTACAAGCGTCCGCAGAGCAGTGACTGGCTCCGCCGAGCCATGCACTTCTTCGATGCCTCAATCGCGCTTGGCGTCTCGCTTCTGACCCTGTGGATGATGCCCGACATCGTCATCGACGGGCACGATTACCTGTTCCTCATTCTGATCGGCAGCTTGCTTTTGCCGGCCGTGGGCGAGCTGATCGGGCTTTATCAGTCCTGGCGGGGACGCAGTCTGTACACCATGTTAGGGGTTTACACGCTGGCATGGATGGTCACGATTCTGCTGCTCAGCTTATTATTGACCCTGCTGCAAAGCGTTCACCTTTACTCTCGCCTCTGGATGGGAACGGCCGCACTGTCGGTTTTTTTCATCGGCAATATGACGCGCATCGGGCTTTATCTTTATTTGCGCCGCATGCGTGCGTCCGGCCATAACCTCAAGCGCGTACTGCTTATCGGCCATGCGGCAAATCTGGCACTGCTTGAGAAAAACGTCACCGATACGCCCCACGCAGGTTACGTGATCGTCAAGCATCTTGTGGATAGTCAGGATAAGCGCTTTCTGGTCAATATTCGTCGCCTCGCGCAAGCGAGTATTTTTCAGCGTGACTTCGATGAGGTGTGGCTCGGCTACCCTCTCTCGGAAGGTGAAAGGGTGCGCCAGCTGATGGCTTTATTGGCCGCGGTACCTGCCGCCGTTCGTTACTTTCCAGACTTGCCGGACATTCGTCTACTCAATCATCGTATTGCCCAAGTCGCGGGGCTGTATTCGCTGGAACTGAACTACACGCCCTTGAACGGTCCGATGCGGATCGTAAAAAATCTTGAAGACCGTATCCTGGGACTTGTTCTTTTCGTGCTATTTCTGCCCGTAATGACCGCTATCGCCATTGCTATCCGCTGCAAGATGGGCTCGCCGGTGCTGTTCAAGCAGGAGCGCCACGGACTGGATGGCAAGCGCTTCAAGATCTATAAATTCCGCACGATGTCGCTACACCAAAGCGCTACGACCGAGCAAGCCGCTCATCATGACCCGCGTGTAACGCCGCTGGGCGCATTTCTGCGCCGAACAAGTCTTGATGAGCTGCCCCAGCTCTACAATGTGCTGCAGGGAAGAATGTCGCTCGTAGGCCCGCGGCCTCACGCCATGGATCATAATGATCATTACAAGAATCATATTGATATCTATATGCAACGTCACCGGGTCAAACCAGGCATGACAGGCTGGGCGCAAGTCAACGGCCTGCGGGGCATTACCGATGATGTTAAACTGATGCGTAAACGCGTGGAGTATGATCTTTACTACATCGAGCGCTGGTCATTAGGGTTTGATTTAAAGATTCTTGTCATGACGCTTACCCGTGGTTTTATCAATACGCAGCCATAACAGATTATATTTATTGAGTTTTTGCTAAGGAGTGGTGGTGATTTTACCCGTTATCTTATCTGGTGGTTCAGGTTCACGTCTCTGGCCGGTTTCCCGTGAACACTACCCAAAGCAGTTCCTCAATCTACATCGAGACGATCTGAGCTTGTTGCAGGAAGCAACCCAGCGTGTGGCATCGTTGAGCGAAGCGGGGCCACCCATCATGGTGTGTAACGAGGAGCACCGCTTTCTGGTTGCCGAGCAACTGCATCAAACCGGCTGCCGTGATGCCCAGATTATCCTTGAACCATGTGGCCGCAATACGGCACCTGCCCTTGCATTAGCCGCGTTGACAGCGAAACAGACCGACCCCGAAACGGCCTTGCTGGTGATGCCAGCCGACCACGTTATCAAAGATGAAGCGGCGTTTCTCCAAGCCGTAGCGTCAGGCCTGGCGCTGGTTAATGAGGGAAAGCTGGTCACCTTCGGTATCAAGCCGCACACCGCGCATACTGGGTATGGCTACATTAAGCAAGGTCAACCGTTAAGTACCGGGTTTAGTGTTGATACATTTGTTGAAAAGCCCGACGCCGAGCGTGCTGCCGAGTATCTTGCAAGTGGCGATTATCTCTGGAACAGCGGCATCTTCCTGTTTAAAGCAGGGGACTATCTTGAAGCGCTGACCCAGTTTGCTCCCGATATTCTCGACGCATGCGAAAAGGCGTGCGCAGCGGGCACAAAAGACATGGATTTCCTGCGTATAGATGCCCATGCGTTTTCCCAGTGTCGCAGTGAGTCCATTGACTACGCAGTCATGGAACATACACGCGATGCAGCCGTGGTGCCGATGAACCCAGGCTGGAGCGATATTGGCGCCTGGGACGCGCTTTATGACCTCAAAGCAGCGGATCACCTCAATGACGGTAACGCACTGCATGGTGACGTCATGCTCCACGATACCCGCAACAGCTTGATTCATAGTGAAACAAGGCTGGTGGCGGCAGTCGGGGTTGAAAACCTCATTATCGTTGAGACGGATGATGCCGTGCTGGTCGCAGACCGCCGTCGTGCGCAAGACACCAAGCAGATTGTCAATGCCCTGAAGGTCGCGGGACGCAAGGAATCGCAGTCACACCAGCGTGTCTATCGGCCATGGGGCAATTATCGCACCATGGTGTTGACCGACAGCTTTCAAGTGAAAGAGATCGTGGTCAAACCTGGCGCAAAGCTCTCCCTGCAGATGCATCATCATCGCGCCGAACACTGGGTCGTGGTGCAGGGGACTGCCCAGGTGACACAGGGCGAAGGGCATGGGGATATAAGCAATTTAAAGAGCTTTCTACTTTCCGAAGACGAGTCAACCTACATCCCATTAGGCACGGTTCATCGTCTGGAAAACCCAGGTGTCATTCCATTGCATCTGATCGAAGTACAAACCGGCTCCTATCTCGGTGAGGACGATATCGTCCGCTATAACGACGACTACGGACGTAAATAAGCCAGGCGTGAAAAGGAATTACATGTTGAGGAGTCACATGTCGTCATGAAAGTCGCCATCGTTCACGACTGGCTGACCACCTGGGCCGGGGCAGAAAAAGCCCTGGCCCAATTGCTGGCCTGCTACCCCCAGGCGGAGATCTTTACCACCGTCAATTTTTTGAAGCCGGGCTCGGTTGCTTGCCTGGAAGGCCGTGCCATCCACACCAGCTTTATTCAGGCGCTGCCAGGTGCGCGTAAGCACTATCGTCGATACTTGCCCTTGATGCCGCTTGCGGTCGAGCAGTTTGATCTAAAAGGCTTTGATCTGATTCTTTCCAGCAGTCATGCCGTTGCAAAAGGGATTATTCCAGACCCTAACGCCATCCATATATGCTACTGCTACAGCCCGATGCGCTACGCCTGGGACATGCAGCACCAATACCTGCGGCAGTCCGGCAAAGAGAAAGGCATGGTAAGTATGCTGATGCGCTGGCAGTTGCACAGACTTCGTCAATGGGACTATCTAAGCGCACAGCGTGTCGACCACTTTATTGCCATTTCGGATTATATAAAAAGGCGTGTAGAGCTTTTCTATCGTCGGCCGGCTGCCGTTATTTATCCACCGGTAGAAATTGATAAATTTAATCCCAACCGGGAGCGCGGCGACTTTTATCTGACAGCCGCCCGCATGGTGCCCTACAAGCGCATCGACTTAATTATAGATGCTTTCAACCAGATGCCTGACCGAGAGCTTATCGTCATAGGTGATGGTCCGGATTTCGATACGCTGGCTGCCAAGGCGGCGCCTAATATAAAAATGCTGGGCTACCAGTCAGATGACATTCTTATTGATCATCTTGAGCGGGCAAAAGCCTTTGTCTATATGGCAGAGGAAGACTTCGGCATTCTGCCGGTCGAAGCCCAGGCGGCGGGTGCGCCGGTCATCGCTTATGGAGCAGGCGGTGCCGAAGAAACCATCGTCGATGGCCAAACCGGTATGCATGTACCCGAGCAAAACGCCGATGCCTTGAGGGCATGTATTGCCATGTTCGAAGCGCAGCAAGCGTCCGACCCCATGCATTACTCAACTGACGCGTGCGCTAAACAGGCTGAGCAGTTCGCCCAAGGCGTATTTACCGAGAAGGTGACGCACTTTATCAATGACAAAATGCGTCAATGAGTCAATGACTTGCGAGGCCGGCTTACTGACAGGTCAGCAAATGATAAAGCCTGTCGGCTGAATGCGCCCAGGTATATCGCTTGCTGATGTCAATTCCGAGGGCCGCATAGCGCTCTCGGCGGTTTGCATCTTGGAGTGCCTCACTGAGGGTATGGCGCATGTCATCGATGTCATATGGGTTAACAAGAAACCCTGCGTCACCAACGATGTCGTGCATCGACGTATCCTGACTGGTGAGTACAGGCACCCCGCAGGCCATCGCCTCAACCACCGGCATGCCAAAACCTTCATAGAGGGACGTATAAGCCAGCAACTCAGCGCATGCCACAATGGCGGGCAAATGCTGCTGAGGTACATAGCCCAATACATAGAGCTCCCCGGCTTGCTGAAGCTTCATCATGGTATTCGCGACCGTACGGTTGTCACCCCAGCCCTGCCCGCCAACGCAAACTAATGGCCATTGTTGGCGCAGGGGTTTGGGTAATTGGCAAAAAGCGCTTAATAGGGCGGGCAAGTTTTTACGCGGTTCAAGTGTTCCCAGCGCCAAAATATACTGCTGTGGCAAACATAATTGTTGTCTTGCCAGTGCCTTTTCGCCTGCAGACAAGGGGGCATACGCACGATGAGCAGCGGGCGGCACCACACCGATGGTGTCGGCATCAATGCCCGCGTAAGCTGCAATTTCGCGCTGCATCATATTGGAAATGGTAAGAAGCTGGCATCCGCTTTGGAGTGTTTGATCAATCTGGCGGGTCAAATATGCCACACGAGAAGGGGGATGGGCGCTGGGCATCACAATGTGCGATAGATCGTATATGGTGGCAGCGCGCTTACCTGCAAAGGGGTAAAGAGAAAGGCCTGGCTCCCAATAAGTAGCATCCTGCAAGGGGCGAGTCAGCCTTTCAAACTGGCGTTGTTGCCACCAGTTGCGCAAAGAATAGCTCAATGGAAGCTGTCGGGCGGCATGTTTTACACGCGAACCAACGCGCTGTCTTGCAGTCAGTTGGGTATCGTTATCATGGTCAAGCCATGACTGGGTCGTCTCCTGATCGAGTAGCTTCCCGCCGTGAAAGGCAGCGAATGCTTCCAGGGCATGGCGCTCCATTAAGTGGCCTAGAAGCTGTCGTGTATAATGCCCCACGCCGCTCAGTGGTGGGTTGGCGCAATTAAGGTTAGTCAGTAACTTCATGAACGGTTACACCATGCGGTATATGAATATAATTTATATATAAAACAGTTTGTTAGGAGGCAAGGTGCCAGAGGAAAAGCCGACAAGGCCGTATTTGGTTGATAACAATCCAGCGCTGAAGATACCTCAGTTAGAGCAGCGCATGGAGACAATGCTCAGTGAACACTACATTGTACCAAAGCCCACCAAGCCGTTACCGAGCGTTACCCAACAAAAACGGCCGTCATTACTTCGCCGGTTATTGATCAGGGTCAAGCTAAGTCGCTGGGTCGTGGAATGGCTTCCTAAGCATCCAAGGTTATATCGTTATGCAAGAAAGGCATATCATATAGCTAAACGCATGGCGCGTAAAACATAAGGCTATCAAAAGGTTATCTAGTTGATAGCAGACATCTGAAAAATATGGACAGGGGCTATGATAAAATTTCGCCCCATTATTAACCAAGCAAACAGGAAAGCTAAGCATGGGTCATAACGCCTCAAAAACCGCGCTCATCACTGGGATTACCGGCCAGGATGGTGCCTATCTAGCCCAGTTGCTGTTAGATAAGGGCTATCGGGTGTGCGGGCTAGCCCCACGCAGAAGCTCTTCAGACGTCAATCTCTCGCGCCTTGAGTGGCTAGGTATCGAAAAGCACGTTGAGTTATTTGATGGCGACCTCGGCGACCTGGGTAGCTTGATACGCATGATGGAGAGCTGCCAGCCGGATGAAGTCTACAACCTTGCCGCTCAATCTTTCGTGCAGACGTCCTGGAGCCAGCCGGTGCTTACCGGTCAAGTGACTGGCGTAGGTGCGGTCAATGTACTTGAGGCGGTGCGTATTGCGCAGCCAAAGGCGCGTTTCTATCAAGCCTCCACGTCCGAAATGTATGGCCTTATCCAGGAGCCCATGCAAAGTGAAACCACACCGTTTTACCCACGCTCACCCTATGCAGCTGCCAAGCTGTACGCCCATTGGATGACGGTTAACTATCGCGAAAGCTTTGGTATTCATGCCTCCAGCGGTATTTTGTTCAACCACGAATCGCCATTACGCGGGCTTGAGTTTGTAACCCGCAAGGTCACGGATGGGGTTGCGCGGATAAAACTGGGGCTAGAAAGCGAACTGCGCCTTGGCAACATTGACGCCAAGCGCGACTGGGGGCATGCGCGCGATTATGTCAACGCGATGTGGCTGATGCTGCAGGAGGAAACCCCGGACGATTACGTCATCGCGACAGGCATTACCACCACGGTCAGAGACATGTGCGAAATAGCCTTCAGCTATGCCGGCTTGAACATGGACGACCACGTGGTCATCGACCCCAAGTTTTATCGGCCCGCGGAAGTCGAGGTGCTGCTTGGTAACCCAGGCAAGGCCCAGCAGCGGCTAGGCTGGAAAGCCGAGACTTCGCTCAAGGCCATGATAGAAGAAATGGTCGAAGCCGACATGCAACGGCTCGGGAGCCGCTAATGCAGGTGTTGGTGCCCAGTATGCAACGCATTCTTGTGACAGGTGCCAGCGGCTTCGTCGGGCACCACCTGCTGGCTGCCCTGCATGAAGCATGGCCAGATGCTCGATTACACGCCACGGTAAGTCGTCAAGGCACCACAGGGAGAGGCGGCGTTGCCTCTCCACGCACTACCCAGTGGCACTCGCTAGACGTCCGCGATGCTTCACAGGTCAACGAGCTGATCAACCGGCTCAAGCCGCAGGCCATCATTCACCTGGCTGCACAGTCGCACGTGCCCACAAGCTTCGAGCACACCCGCTATACATGGGACGTGAACCTTCAAGGCACACTGAATATTCTGGATAGCATTCAGCGTGAGTGCCCCGATGCGTTACTGCTCAATGTGGGATCATCCGACATGTACGGCGCCGCCTTCCGGCATGGTCACAAGGTCAGCGAAGACACGGCTTTCGAGCCCCTCAACCCCTACGCAGCCAGCAAAGCAAGTGCCGACCTGGCCGTTGGGCAAACGGCCGCCAGTCAATCACTGCGCGCGGTGCGGGCCAGGCCCTTTAATCATACCGGGCCAGGCCAAAGAGACGCCTTCGTGCTTGCCAGCTTTGCCACCCAGATCGCCCGCATAGAACAAGGCAAGCAGTCGCCGGTGCTCGAAACCGGTGACCTAACGGCCGAGCGTGATTTCATCGATGTTCAGGATGTCTGCCAAGCCTATATTGAACTCCTTTCGCTGCCGGAAGAGGGACAACGCGGCCAGGCCTACAACATTGCGTCTGGCCGATCGATGGCGATTGGCGAGCTGCTCCAGAAGCTACTGAGTTTATCCAGCGTCGCAATCGAGCATCGCCTGGATCCGGCACGTCAGCGCCCCTCAGACATCCCCGTTGTGCAAGCGAGTACCGAGGCAATTCACGCGGCGACCCGCTGGCAACCCAGCATCTCATGCGAAACCATGCTTTCCCGTTTGCTGGACGACTGCCGTCAACGGCAACGCCAAACGCCCTAAGCGAGTTAAACAATGAACTTGGCATTACTGTACCACCTAACGCGACAGGATCTTGTCGACCGCTATGCGGGCTCGATACTCGGCGCGGCATGGACCTTCATCATGCCGCTCGTCAACATCCTCATCTTCACGCTGGTGTTTTCTCGTATCATGGGAATGCGGCTAGGCGAGCTGGGCGTAGAGCTTGGCCAATACAGCTACAGCGTGTATCTGGTGATCGGCGTGCTGGCATGGAACCTGTTCGCCAACACCCTCAGTCGTGTTACCCACGTCTACCATGACAAGGCCGCCATTATCGGCAAGGTCAACATATCGCTGTTTTTTTTACCGCTCTACATCCTCTTGTCAGAGCTGGTTATTTACGTCATCGCCAACGGCTTTTTCCTCATCTTCCTTTTTAGTATCGGCTTCGAGTTCAGTTGGCACTGGCTGTGGTGGCCCCTGATACTGGTGGTTCAGCAGACGCTCGCCTACTCGATTGGTCTCATTTTTGCCACCTTGAGCGTCTTCATACGCGATATCAAGCAGTTTGTCGGAGTGCTGACGCAGCTATGGTTTTGGCTTACCCCCATTGTGTACGTGATCACGATTCTCCCTGAAAACTGGAAGCCTCTGTTCATCCTCAATCCTTTCTATCACGTCGTGAACGCACTTCGTGATGCGCTAATGCTGCAAACCGTGCCCAGTCTGCTGCCGCTGATAAGCATCATGCTCATTGCCTTGATCATGCTGCTGGCGGGTATGCAGTTAGGTCGTCGGCTCGAACGTGATATTCGCGATTTCATTTAAGAGGTGGGCATGATCCAGGTAGATAACATCACCAAGCACTTTCGGTTCTATGCCCGTCCGTCCGACCGGCTAAGAGAGATTATCACCCGAAAGCCGCGCCACCACTCGCACATAGCCCTGGATGGCATCAGCTTCAACGTCGCCGATGGCGAAACCCTGGGGATTCTGGGCCGCAATGGGGCTGGCAAGTCGACCTTGCTCAAGCTGCTAACCGGCGTGTTACTGCCAGACAGTGGCGACTTCAAGGTAGAGGGCCGCATTACCGGATTACTGGAGCTGGGTACCGGCTTTGACAGTAATTTAACCGGTGCGCAGAACATCCTCGCCAACGGCTTGCTGTTGGGCATGACCGTTAAAGAAGTCGAAGCGCGGCGCCAGTCCATCATCGATTTCAGTGAACTGGGCAGCTTTATCGATGAGCCCTTGCGCACCTATTCGTCCGGCATGGTCATGCGCCTTGCCTTTGCGATAGGCATACACGCCGACCCATCCTGTTTCGTTATTGATGAGGCGCTTTCGGTGGGGGATGCCCATTTCCAGCAAAAATGCATGCGCCGCATTCGTGAATTTCGGGCGGCCGGTGGCTCGATTATCTTTGTGTCCCACGACCTCAACGCGGTCAAAATGCTCTGCGACAGCGTCATCGTGCTGGAAAAAGGTAACGTGGTCTTCCAGGGGCCGGCGGAAGCGGCGGTCAATACCTACAACCGCCTGCTGGCTGAAGATACCGACCTGGACGGGCAAGCCATTCACACCGCCCACTACGGCACCGAGGAAGCCACCATTGCCCACTGCGAGTTGATCGGCGCCGATAGTCAGAGCAGCGCGCTCACCAGCGGTGAGCAAGCCGAAATTCTCATTGACATACACGCCCACGAGGATCTGCCCGACATCACCCTGGGGCTAATGGTGCGAGACCGCTTTGGTCAGGATATTTTTGGCACCAACACCTGGTATATGAACCAACCACTGGCCATGAAAGCCGGCGAGCAGAAGCGCTGTCGCATGACGCTGGATATGTGGCTGGCGCCAGGCAAGTACACGTTGACGTTGGCGCTTCATGAAAGCAGTGACCACACGCGGCGATGCTATCAATGGTGCGATAACATTCTGCGCTTTGATATTGCCGGGATAAGAGGGCACAGCTTTGGCGGTATTTGTCGGCTGCCGCTCACCTGTCGTTTTGAACCCCTTGACCCCCAAGGCACGCACGCCCAGGAAGGCAGCCATGTTACTGAATAACAACCCGCAACTGGATACCCAGCGGCTATCGGCCAAGGTGCGTCAACGTCTGGATGGTCTGGACGAAGCGCCGCCGTGGCGCGGAGAGACCCTCTGGCAGCAAAGCCTTGAAGGCCAGGTGGTCAATCTGGGCAGTACCCGCCAGTGTCAGCTAGGCCGAGCCACCGACTACGCCAGCCTGTTGGCCCTGCCCACGCCGGCCTTTGTGGAAGAAAGCTGTTACTACCTGCTAGGGCAGCTGCCCGAATACAGCCAGTACCACGAGCATCTGGCCACGCTGCTGTCCGGCGAGGAACGCGAGAAATGGCTGCTCTCCCTGGCGAAACAGCGCGATGCGTCTCAAGCGGCTCTCTCGACCGCATTGCCCGGGCTGGAAAAAGGGCTGGCCCGCGCCCGCATCAAATACCTGCCCAAGCTGGGCCGCGTCATCAGGCAAGCATGGAGCCTGTTGAAGCTGGATGACTTTCGGCGACGTATGCAGCATTTTATTCACCTGCAGAACGCCCGTTACGACGCATTGCTCGAACTGCATCGTCAGCAAGCCCAGACGCTGGCGGAGCTGCAGGCGGCTCAGGGCAGATTAGCGGCCGAAAACGCCATTCTGACCCAACGGCTCTCGCAGCAAGGCGCACCGACTGCAAGTGCCGCCACATCGTCATCGGCATCTCATCAGGTCGCAGCCTCTCAGCAGTCACTGGTCATGGAAGATACCGAGGCGACCCCCGAGCGAGATTTTTATCTCGCCCTTGAGGCGCGTTTTCGGGGCTCTTTGTCGAGCATCGGCGAGCTGATGAAAGAGCACCTTCCGCACCTGGCCAACACGCCACCGCTCCACCACGGCAAGGCGCTGCTCGACCTGGGGTGCGGCAGGGGAGAGTGGTTGGCCCTGGTAGAGGCAGAGGGCTACCGCGCCTGGGGAGTGGATCTCAACGAAACCAATGTCAAGATTACCCGAGGGCGCGGGCTGGACGTCCGCTATCAGGACGCCCTAACGGCGCTTGCCGAATGTGACGATGACAGCCTGGGCATGATCACCTCGTTTCACCTGATCGAGCACTTGAGCCACCAGCAGCTACGCACCCTGCTTCGCGAAGCGCTGCGTGCTCTGGCTCCGGAAGGCCGCTTGTTGCTTGAAACGCCCAACCCGCAAAACCTCCTGGTAGGCAGCTGCAACTTTTATCTTGACCCCACCCATGTGCGCCCCATACCGCCGGATTTTCTGCAGTTCCTCGCCGAATACAGCGGGTTCGAGCACGCCGACATCATGCCGCTGCACCCCGTTGATCCTTCGCTACGTCTTCCCGATGAAGGCGAAACCTCGCGCCGGCTCAACCACTACCTCTACGGCCCGCAAGATTACGCCATGCTGGCCGTAAAAGCCGCCACGACGCCCCCCATGGACACCGAGGAGACACACGGATGACCCACGTCACAACGGCCATTCATCAATTTCATCACGGTGTGGACGTCGGTGATGGCGTCACCAACAGCATGCTGTTCATCCGCAAGCTATTGCGTCGGATGGGGTTTGCGTCTGAGATTTTCGCCGCCAACATACCCGGCACCCTGCAAGGCGAGATCAAGCCGTACCACACACTGGAAGACAGCAACGCCGACACCACCGTCCTGCTGCAGCATCATTCGATGGGCCATGAGCTGGGCAACTGGCTGGTCAACCTGGCTATCCCCCGCGTACTGGTCTACCACAACATCACGCCCGGCGAATTTTTCAGCCCCGGCAGCGACTACCGCCGTTACGCCGAGCTGGGCCGTGAGCAGCTTCGTCACTGGCGGGACGCCTTTATCGGCGTGATTGCCGTGTCGGACTTCAACGCTCAGGATCTTGTGGCACTTGACTACGATCCCGACCGGATCAGCGTCATACCGCTATTGGTCGACATGGACAAGCTGGCACCCCCGGTGGGCGAGACCACCTTGCCGCGCCTTGCCCATGCGCTGCACCCCGCCTTGAAAGACCGGCCCGCGCTTGTGTTCATCGGGCGCATCGTCGAGAACAAGCGCCAGCACTTACTGCTCGAAATGCTCTGGTACCTGCACCGCCTGAGACAAGACACCCGCAACGCCCCGTTACCGATGCTGATACTGGCCGGTGGCGGCACTAACAGCCCCTATGGCCACTTCATTCGCCAGCGAACCCACCAGCTGCATCTGGATGACAGCGTCATCATGCCCGGCAAAGTGGACGATACCCTGCTCAGCGCCCTTTATCAGCAAGCCGACGCATTCGTGTGTGCCAGCGCCCATGAAGGCTTTGGCATGCCGTTGCTCGAAGCCATGGTGGCCCAATGCCCCGTCGTCGCCATGAACACCAGCAACATCGCCCATACATTGGGGGAGGGCGGGCTTGTGCTCAACGACCAGGCGCCCGCCGCCATGGCAGCCGCCACCGAGTTGCTGCTGGAAGACCCGGCATTGCGCCAAACCGTACTCGAAGGGCAGCAGCGCGCGCTTGACCGCTACCAACCCGAGGTCATTGCCGAGCAGTTAAGCCACTGGTTGGCGCACACCTTGCGCATTACGCCACCCGCCAGCCCCAACGACGCAAAAGGAAACTAACGCGGCATGCAGACACTCACCGCCCTCCATCAGTTTGCTGTTACCTATTCCGCGGGCGACGGCATCACCAACGGCATGTTGTTTATCCAGCGCATTGCCCGCGCCTGGGGGCTGCCATCGCGTATTTACGTCATTGATGCCGAGGACAACGAGGACGATGTAGCGGACTACCAAGCTTACCAGCCCCAGCCAACCGACCTGCTGTTGATTCACCACGGCAGCGGCAACCCGCTCGAACACTGGCTGAAATCACTGCCGTGCTACAAGGTGCTGGTCTATCACAACATTACCCCCGAGCGCTTTTTCAGCACCGATCATCCCGCTATTCCGGTATTGCGCCACGGTAGAGAGCAACTCAGCCAGTGGCATACCTGGCTGGACGGGGCGCTGGCCGACTCCGAGCATAACCGCCAGGAGCTATTGGCCGCCGGGTTCCCCGAAGCGACGACCACCACATTACCGCTACTGGTCGACCTCGCCCGTTTCAGCGCCATTGGCAGCCCGCCCGCCAGCGAGCTGACCCGTAAAGCGCCCGATGAGATCCCCCAACAGGCGTATCAATTGCTGTTTGTCGGCCGTTTGGCCGGTAATAAGAACCAGGCAGGGTTGATCACCACGCTAGCGGAAATGCAAACGCGCAGCGCCTGGCCGGTGGCGTTAACGCTGGTGGGCGGCGGCGACCCCGCCACGCTTGAAGCGCTGCGCGAGCAGGCCCATCAGCTCGGCCTTGCCGACCACGTACACTTTGCCGGCAAGGTGGACGACCCGACGCTTCACCGCCACTATCAACAGGCCGATCTTTACCTCAGCCTCAGTGAGCACGAAGGCTTTGGCATGCCGTTGATCGAAGCCATGGCCCATGATGTTCCCGTTGTCGCCTACGCCGCCCCGGACAGCAGCATCGCCGACACCGTTGGCGATGCCGGGCTGCTACTCGTCGACAAGGACCCCAGCGCCGCCGCCGCTGCCGCCTTGATGGTGCTGGAGAACGCCAACCTGCGCGCCCGGCTCATTGCTGCCCAGCGTGAGCGGCTTGCGCATTTCTCACCGCCGGTACTGGTTGACGCCCTCGCCAACTACCTGGCGCAGTTGGGGTTGCAAGCACCCAATCCAACCCCCAGCCTTGCCAGCGGCTTACCGCCCCGGCGTCAACTGCGTATTGAGGGGCCGTTCGATTCCAGCTATAGCCTGGCACTCGTCAATCGCGAGATCACCCAGGCCCTGCTGGCGCAGCAGGTGGACGTTACCCTGCACAGTACCGAAGGCGGCGGCGATTTCGCACCGGACAACGCCATTCTTGACCACCGTCCCGGCCTCGCCGAGGCGCACCGGCAAGCGGCTGCCCCCGCCTGGTACGACGCCGGGCTCAGGCTCTGCTACCCACCGCGTACCACCGAGTTACCTGGCAGGCACCGCCTTATTCATACCTATGGCTGGGAAGAATCGGTGTTTCCCCACGCCCATGCCCAGGCATTCAACGCCCGGCTTTCAGCGGTCACCACCATGTCGCGCTACGTCTCGCGAGTGCTGGCCGACAGCGGTGTCAAACTGCCGCTGCCGGTCACTGGCGTGGGTACCGACCACCTGACGTCTATCACGCCCGACCCCGACGCCATTGCCCCATGGTTCCCGGCACCACAGACAGGCGCCACGGTAGCAACACCACCGCTTACGTTTCTGCACGTCTCGTCCTGCTTTCCGCGTAAAGGTGTAGATGTGCTGCTTGCGGCCTGGGCTCAGGCGTTCACCCAGGCGGATAATGTCCAGCTGGTGATCAAAACCTTCCCCAACCCCCATCACGATATCGACCAGGCAATTGCCGACTGGCGGGCGCAGACCCCCGAAGGCGCCCCCGTGACGGTGATCAACCAGGATCTCTCCGCCGAGGCCATTCGCGCATTGTATCAGCAGGCTGATGTGCTGGTCGCGCCCAGCCGCGGTGAAGGCTTTGGCTTGCCCATGGCCGAAGCCATGTGGTGCCACCTGCCGGTGATCACCACCGGCGCCGGCGGTCAGCGCGATTTTTGCACCCCCGAGACGGCCTGGCTGATCGACTACCAGTTTGCCCGCGCGGCCACCCACATGGCGGAGTTCAATTCGGTATGGGTCGAGCCGGTCACGGCCCATCTTGCCGGGCTGATGGGCGAGTTTTATCACCACCACCAGCAAGGCGGGCTGGCGCAATGGGTAACCCCCCGCTGCGAGGCGGCCTACCGGCTGATCAGCCAGGAGCACACCTGGGCGGCGGTGGCCCGGCGCCAACGCCAGGCCGTTGAGACGCTGGAACACCAACCGCTGCTGACTCCGCGCCCGCGTATCGGCTGGGTCAGCAGCTGGAACAGCAAATGCGGCATTGCCACCTATTCGCGCCTCCTGGTAAGCCCTGCGCTCGCTGGACAGGTCACCGTGCTGGCCGACCACACTCCCGCCCGTATTGCTGAAGACGACGCCAATGTGGTGCGCTGCTGGCGGCAAATCGCCGGTGACGGAAAGGGCGGCTACGACGAAGACCCGCTGGATGACTTGCTGCATGAAATTCGCCAGCGCAAGCTGGAGATCGTCGTCTTTCAGTTCAACTTCAGTTTTTTTGGCACCGCCCCTTTATCAGCGCTGCTGGAAACGCTTCACGACGAAGGCATTCAATGCCTGGTGTTTTTCCACTCCACCGCCGATGTTACCTGGGGTACCCTGCAAAAAAGCCTGCAGCACATGGCCCCGGCGCTGCGCCGCTGTGCCCGCATCATGGTGCACAGCGTTGGCGACCTTAACCGCCTCAAGCACATGCACCTGCACGATAACGCCACGCTGTTTCCTCATGGCGTAATGGCCAGCCCCGAGGCCACAGCGCCCCAGGATCCACGCTTTCAGGCCCTCGCCGACAAGACAGTGATCGCCTGCTACGGTTTTTTGCTGCCCCACAAGGGTGTTCACGAGCTGATAGAAGCCTTCGCAATCCTCGCCGACCAGGCGCCGCAGCGCCATCTATTGTTGCTTAACGCCCTCTACCCGGCGCCCCCCTCAGAAGAGGAGGCCCAGCGCTGCAAAGACACCATAGCCCGGCTAGGCCTAGAGCAGCGCGTGACAATGATCAATGACTTCCTCCCCGACGAGCAAACGCTTGGCTGGCTGCAGGCTGCCGACCTGCTGGTGTTCCCTTACCAGCATACCCAGGAGTCATCCTCGGCGGCGGTGCGCTGGGGGCTCGCCAGCGGCAAGCCGGTGGCCTGCACCCCGCTGAGTATTTTTGATGACGTGGCCGAAGCCGTCACCTGGCTGCCCGGTACCCAGCCCGCCAACATGGCAGAAGGTATCGACGCACTGCTCAACGATCCAGGCGCCCGGCAGGCCCTGGTGCACCAGGCCGCCCACTGGGTTAGCGCCCACGATTGGGCGCGGTTGTCGCAGCGTTTAAACGGCTTGTTGACGGCGCTTGCGAGGCCGCCTGTCGCCTGATCAAACGGGCATCAGGCCCGCTGGATGGGGAGGGTCTGTCGCCCTAGCCTTCATGTAAGAGGGGGATTTTTTAGCGCTTGCCTAAGTGACGAGGTAATGAGAGAGTAACATTCGCAAATTAGCCTCATCCTGGATGACGCTAACTTACATACGGCCCAAGGTGAAAGGAGCGCCTGGCGCAGGCACATGAGATTAAAGGGCCGTCGATGGACGAATCCGAGTAATCAAACACTGTTCTTGCAAGCGTGTTTTTTTTGCTTTTAACTGTATGTCGATTGGCAGAGGCTATGCTAGTCTACTCGCGGCACAAGCGCTTAATGGCTGAAATGTCTCGCCAAGTGCCAACAGATCTTGCTAATGGGTGAAGCGTTTGACATCATCAATCAGCAGTTCTATAACATCATCGCCTCAACGGGGTGTTCATACCCCACAACGGGGTATGGCAATGCAGGCCGAGGCCGACGGGTCTAGGTGCCTTCCATGGCACCGGTGGTCTGTAAATGTCGATTCGACAAACTAACGGAGTTTGAACTCATGGAAACAACTAACGCTATTCAGCAAATTTATATCGGCCTGCTGGGCCGTGCCGCAGACCAAGAAGGCCTGCAGTACTGGACCGACGAAATCGAAGCGGGCACGCTGACGCTTGAACAGCTGCGCGCCAACATCGTTGAAGAGCAGCCGGAATACGAAGCGACCTTCGGCGGCCAGACCCGCGCGCAAGTCGTTTCTCAGCTGTACGCTAACCTGTTCAACCGTGCCCCGGACGACGAAGGCCTGCAGTACTGGGTTAACGGCGAAGGCGCTGGTGTTAACATCGATCAGCTGGTACTGGCCCTGGTAAACGGCGCGTCAGCTGCTGACACACTGGTACTGGACAACCGTACTGAAGTCGCTAACACCTACACCACCGAGCTGGGCGCTGAAGGTTCCTTCGACGCTGACCTGGCCGCTGCTGTAATTGCTGACGTAGACGGCACTCGCGCATCTGTTGAGCAAGCTGAAGCCGCCATCGAAAATGGCGACATCGAAGCGCCGACTCAAAACGAAGGCGATACTTTCACGCTCACTGATGCTATCGGTGAGAATGTTGTAGGTACTGCTGGAAACGATACTTTCGGCGCTGTTCTGGATAACTCTAATGCAGCTACCCTTAACGTAGGTGACACTGTAGATGGCAAAGGTGGTAACGACACCTTGAACCTTCTGGTTACCTCTGGGGAAACTACCACCAACACTACTGGTAATCTGCCGGCTGGTGCCAGCATTTCTAACGTAGAAGTACTGAACGTTACTTATGCTGATAATGGTCACCTTGGCGCGTTGGACTCTGCAGATTTCGCAGGTGTTAAGCAGCTGTGGCAAGTTGATAATGACGATGCAGCTGCCGAATTCCAAGACGTAACCGTTGCTGCTGACGTTACCGCTGGTTTCCGTAGTACTGGCGACCGCGCTACTGCAGTAGTTGCGACTGCTTCTGTTAACGCTGCTTCTGGTAACCAGAAGTCTGCCTCTGTAGCACTGGACGGCGTAGCTGACGGTAGCGCTATTACTTTTGCTGGTGGTGATCTAGAAACTATCAATGTTAGCGGTTCTGTGACCACTGCTGCGCCGGCTGCTACCACTAACCGTCTGACGGTTACCGACACTGCTGATACTGAAACTGCTAATATTTCACTGTCTTCAGACACTACCGTCACCCTCACGGATGCGGGCGGTGCCGGTGACTCTATCACCACGGTTGATCTGTCTGGCTCTGAAGGCGATATTACGCTGGACGCTACAGCTCTGACTGCCCTGACCAGCCTGACTGGCGGTGAAGGCGCTGATGATCTGACTGTTGATCTGGAAAGCGGTGAAGAGATTTCTGTTGATGCAGGTGCAGGTAACGACACTGTTACTCTGAACAACACCACTGCTGGCTCTAACGTGGCTTCAACTGTTGCACTGGGCGGCGGTAAAGACACGCTGGTTGTCCAATCCATTAGCAACATCAACGATGCTGACGAAGCTGCCTTCGAAGCCGGTATCATTGAAGTCACCGACTTCAATATTGGCGACGACACGTTGGACCTGAACACTAACGGTGTTGTTCTGACCACTGCACAACTCGACAACGCTGAAGGCGAGGCAAGCTTGTTTGACGCGATTGGCTACATTGACGGTCTCACAAATGGCGGTGATGTTGCTGTGTTCAACTACGATGGCAACGCCTACGTCTACGCTAATGACGGCGGTGACGGCTTCAACGGTGGTGAAGGCCTCATCCAGCTAACTGGCGTTGACGCTACGCAGTTTAGCACCGACCAAGATGGTGGTCTGGTACTGTAAGACTTAACGTCTTATGACCTTCTGAGAATTTCTCAGAGTCCGAAGCCCGTCTCATTTGAGGCGGGCTTTTTTCATTATCGTCGTTTGTCAGGAGTACCGCGTGGTAAAAGCATCCACGACGCCGGTCGCCAATCTGTTGAAAAAGGCGTTGGCGCATCAAAACGCCGGACGGCTTCAACAGGCGTTACCGCTGTATCAACAAATTCTCAAACTGAACCCCAAGCACCCCGAGGCTACCCAGCAGTTGGGGATCATCAACGTCAACCAGGGCCGCTTGGAACAGGCGCTTCCGCTGTTACGTACCGCCCTAGAAGCCAAGCCCACCGAAGGCGAGCGCTGGTTGCGCTATGCCGATGCGCTGATGCGCGCGGGCAAGGCCAAGAATGCCCTCTCCATTATTGCCCAGGCCCGTCAGCATAACCTCAAGGGCGAGCTGGTGGATAAGGTTGAAGCCCAGGCCCAACGCATGGCCAACCTGGGTCAGCTGGATCTAGCCGGGCTAGATAACCTGTTGAATAACGGCCACTTTGCTCAAGCCGAACAGCAGGCTCAAGCGCAACTGGCCGAGCACCCGAACCACCCGCGCTTGAAGCACTACCTCGGGTTGGCCCTTTATCAGCAGGACCGCTTTGAAGACGCGCTGCCGCACTTCCAGGCCGCCGCCGAGCAGCTGCCCCAGGATGCCAACGTCCAGAACCAGCTGGCCCTTTCGCTCAAGCACCTCAAGCGTCACGAGGAAGCCCTGGAAGCGTATAAAAAGGTGGTGGCGCTGCTACCGGACACACCCTCGGTGTACGCCAACATCGGTGCCAACCTCAACGATGCCCGCGAGTTCGACCAAGCCCTTGAGTGGGTGAATAAGGGGCTCGCCATTGATCCCAATGACCAACCTTGCCGTGCCAATAAGGCCATTGCGCTGTTCGAGAAAGATCAGGTGCTGGAAGCGGAAGCCTTGGCAAAAGGGCTGCTGGAAGAAGGCTACCGTAATGAGATTACCCTGGTGACCTGGGCGCGGGTACGCCTCAAGGAAGGCGACCCGGATGTTGCCCTGGCCTGCTTTGAAGAAGCCGAGCAGTTGGGGGGCAAAGACGCCGCCACCTGCCTATTTAAGGGCAACGCACTTAACGATCTGGGGCGCTTTGACGACGCGATGGCCTCGTTCGAGGAATCCTTGGCTCTTGACCCTGAAATGGCCTCCGCCTGGGCCAGTATTGCCCAAGCGCGCAAGATGACGACGGATGACCAGGACTGGTGGGAAGGCGCAAAAGCCTTTCTGGAGAAAGAAGACCTGGAACCCCAGCAGGCCTTCAATCTCCACTACGCCATGGGCAAGTTCTGCAACGACATCAAGGACTACGACAACGCCTTTCCGCACTATCAGAAGGCCAATCAGCTCAAGCACGATACCTGGACCGAAAGCCGCTACGACCGTGCTCGGCAGGAAAAGCTGGTGGAGGTGATGCTGGATCGCTACGTACCTGGGATGTTTGCCCAGTGGCAAGACGTGGCCGACCCGAGTATGCGACCGCTCTTCATCGTCGGCATGCCGCGTTCGGGTACCTCGTTGACCGAGCAGATTCTGGCCAGCCACCCCGAGATTCACGGGGCAGGGGAGCTTAACTTCTGGCCGCGTCTGGCCAATGACAATGAGCGCGTGGTGCTCAATAGCAAGTTCGATGCCGAGTGGCTACAGAAAGCCGCCCAGCAGTGCCTTGACTACCTCAAGGAAAAATCCCCCGATGCCGCCCGTGTGGTCGACAAGATGCCAGGTAATTTTATCTGGGTCGGGCTGATCCATACCGTCTTTCCCAACGCCCGGATTCTGCACACCATGCGTAACCCGGTGGACAACGGTATCTCGATCTTCTTCCAGAACTTCAACAAGGGCCATGCTTACGCCAATGACCTGGAGGATATTGCTCACCACTATCGGCAGTATCACCGCCTCATGCAGCACTGGCGTCAGGTGATTCCTGAAGACAACTTCCTCGACCTGCCCTACGAGCAGCTGGTGGAAGACCAGGAAGGCTGGAGCAAGCGCATCATGGAATTTGTCGGGCTGGACTTCGACGAGCGCATGCTGGAGTTCTACAAGACCGAGCGCAAGGTGGGTACGGCCAGCAACTGGCAAGCCCGCCAGCCGATCTACAAGACCAGCAAGGAACGGTGGCGCCACTACGAGAAATTCGTGGGGCCGCTCTTGCCGCTGTTGGAGCTGTATGACCCGGAACGTGGGCAGATTGTGCCGGAGTGAGGTTCGTTAACGATTTAGTGAAAGGGAAAGACCAGAGGCGTCAGGATCAGCACGGCCGCTGAATAGACCAGGCTGACCGGCGCCCCTGCCTTGAGAAAGCCCCTAACGCGGTAGCGGCCGGGAGAGTACACCATCAGGTGGGTCTGATAGCCGTAGGGCAATAAAAAGCAGACACTGGCCCCGTAGGCCACCACCATGATAAAGGGCGTGGGGTCTACCCCGAACGCTTGCGCCGTTGACCACGCGATGGGAAAGCCCAGCGCGGCAGCGGCATTGTTAGTCACGGTTTCGGTGAGCAGTACGGTAAGCAAGTAGCAGCCGGCAAGCGCGGCGTAAACACCCCAGGGGCTGAACAGTTGTTGCATGCCTTGAGCCAATAGCGCGGCTGCCCCCGAGTTGTCTAACCCTTGGGCGATGGCCAGCGCCGAGCCGATGATCAACCACAACTCAAACGGGAAGTGCCGCCGCAGTTCCGACAGCCCCGTGGCGCGGCTTGCCAGCAAGCCACCCAGCAACACCAACAAGCCGTGAAACAGCGGCACAACCCCCAGGCTTGCGAGGCCTATCACGCACGCAAAGCCACCAAAGGCCAAGCGGCTTTGCCACCGGGAGAGAGGGGCACGGGTCGTGCCGCCGCTGAGTAAGTGAAAATGCCGCGCCACGTTATGCTGCTGATGAAAATCCGGCCCCACTGCCAGCAGGAGGCTATCCCCGGCGCGTAGCGGGATTTTGCCCAGTTGGCCCTCCAGCCGCTTACTTACCCACTAGGCTAAAATGAAACATGCCCAGCTCACGGCCGGTGGCGTCCAGCACAAAGGAGTTAATCACCAAATGGGTGGAGGTACCCACCAGCGTGGTGATGCCGCCCAGAATGGAAGCGTAAGACAGCGGCAGCAGTAAGCGCGAAGGCGCGATGCGTGTTTGCCGTGATAAAGCACCTAAAAAGGCGGCCACCACCGCTGTGTTATTCAAAAACGCCGACAAGATAGCGGTTGTGCCCACCAGCCGTGCGGTCGCCCCGTGGGCTGAGCCGCGTAATAAACGCTCGGAAAGCCAGCCAAGCCAGGGCGAACGCTCAAGCGCTTGGGACACGAGCAACAACAACAGAAGCGTTGCAAGCGCCGGGTTAGTGTATTGCTGCAATAACGTGGTGGTATCGACAAGCCCAATGAGCAGGTAACTCGCCGCTAAGGTGACAAACGCCACGGCAGGAGGAAGGCGTCCGCTCACTAATACGCCAACCAAGATACCCAATGAGATTAAGACGGCCCACACCATGGGCAGAGCTCCTGAACAACGGTGGGAGAAAATAGTGGAAAAGGGTACCATATTGGTCATTTATTAGACCCAGCGATATCGTTATTCGGCTGGTAAAACGCTTCTTTTGATGGACCTTCACCATGACGTCGTTAACGCACTTGCAGCGGCTTGAAGCCGAAAGCATTCAGATCATGCGGGAAGTGGTCGCCGAGACGGATAACCCGGTGATGCTCTACTCCGTGGGCAAGGACTCCGCCGTGATGCTGCACTTGGCGCGTAAGGCATTTGCGCCGAACCCACCGCCGTTTCCGCTGTTGCACGTGGACACGCGCTGGAAATTTCGCGCCATGTACGAATTCCGCGACAAGATGGCCGAAGAGACCGGCATGAACCTAATCGTGCACATCAACCCGGAAGGCGTCGAAAAAGACATCAACCCCTTCACCCACGGCTCGGCGATTCACACCGACGTGATGAAAACCGAGGGCTTGAAGCAGGCGCTTGATAAGTACGGCTTTGATGCGGCTTTTGGTGGCGCGCGCCGTGACGAAGAAAAGTCCCGCGCCAAGGAGCGCATCTTTTCGTTTCGCACCGCCCAGCACCGTTGGGACCCGAAAAATCAGCGGCCAGAATTATGGAAGCTGTTCAACACGCACAAGCATAAAGGCGAGTCGATTCGGGTATTTCCCATCTCCAACTGGACCGAGCTGGATATCTGGCAGTATATCTACCTGCAGAACATTCCCATTGTGCCGCTTTACTACGCCGCCGAGCGCCCGGTGGTCGAGCGCGACGGCGCCTTGATCATGGTCGACGATGAACGCATGCCGCTGAAAAAAGGTGAAGTGCCGATGATGCGTAAGGTGCGCTTTCGTACCCTTGGCTGCTATCCACTGACCGGGGCTATCGAATCACAAGCCGACACGCTGCCTGCGATTATTCAGGAAATGCTGCTAACCCATACATCTGAACGCCAGGGGCGGGTCATCGATCATGACAGTGCCGCTTCCATGGAGAAGAAAAAGCAGGAGGGGTACTTCTAATGGCGCATTCATCGGATCTTATCGCCGGGGATATCGAGCAGTATCTCAAGGCCCACGAGCACAAGGGGCTTTTACGCTTTATCACGTGTGGCAGTGTGGACGATGGCAAAAGTACGCTGATCGGCCGTTTGCTGTTTGAGTCCAAGCTGCTGTTTGAAGATCAGCTTGCGGCCATTGAAGCGGATTCCAAGAAGTACGGCACCCAGGGCGGCGAGATGGATTTTGCCTTGCTGGTGGATGGCCTGGCCGCTGAACGCGAGCAGGGCATCACCATCGACGTGGCGTACCGTTTCTTCTCGACGGACAAGCGCAAATTCATCGTTGCCGATACGCCGGGGCACGAACAGTACACCCGGAACATGGTGACCGGGGCTTCTACCGCCGATGCGGCGATTCTGATGGTCGATGCCCGCCACGGCATCCTGACCCAAACGCGCCGCCACAGCTTCTTGATGGCGTTGATGGGCTTGCGCCATGTGGTGGTGGCGATCAACAAGATGGATTTGGTCGACTATTCGAAAGCGCGCTTTGACGAGATCGTCGAGGAGTACCGCGCCTTCGCCAAGCAGTTGGGTTTGGAGAACATCACCTTTATTCCCATGACGGCGCTCAAGGGCGATAACGTCATTGAGCATGGCACTGATATGCCCTGGTACCACGGCACCACCTTGATGGGGTATCTGGAAACGGTTGAAGTCGATGACGAGCGCTTGCAGCGTTCCGCGTTCAGGATGCCTGTGCAGTGGGTAAACCGACCCAATCTCGACTTCCGTGGGTTTACCGGCATGATTGCTGGTGGTGTCGTGCGCCCTGGCGATCACATCCGCGTGCAGCCGTCTGGTAAAACCAGCACGGTATCGCGCCTCTATACCTTCGATGGCGACCTGGAGGAAGCCGTGGCGGGGCAGTCGATTACGCTGCTGTTGGAAGACGAAATAGATATCTCCCGAGGAGACGTGATCTCGGCAATTGAACAGCCAGCACATACCGCCGATCAGTTCGAAACCACGCTGGTGTGGATGCATGACGAGCCGCTGTTACCTGGGCGCCCTTATCTCATGAAGCTCGGCACCCAGACCGTCACCGCGACCATCACGGATATCAAGTACCAGGTGAACGTCAATACACTGGAACATGTTGCCGCTAAACAGCTCGATCTCAATGCTATCGGCATCTGCACGCTCAGTGTAAACAAAGCGGTGGCATTTGATGCCTACAAAGACAATCAGGATACCGGTGGTTTCATTCTCATTGACCGAATGACGCATGACACCGTCGGAGCGGGAATGCTGCACTTTGCCCTGCGCCGCAGCCAGAACATCCACATGCAGCACGTGGATATCAATAAGCAGGCCCGTGCCGAAGCGAAAACGCAAAAGCCCTGCGTGCTCTGGTTTACCGGGCTCTCCGGGGCTGGGAAGTCTACCATTGCCAACCTGGTGGAGCAGAAGCTCTTCGCTCAGGGGCAGCACACCTATCTGCTCGATGGCGACAATGTGCGCCACGGCTTGAACCGTGATCTCGGCTTCACTGACGCTGACCGTGTTGAGAATATCCGCCGGGTGGGCGAAGTTGCCAAACTTATGGTAGATGCGGGGTTGATCGTGCTCTCGGCGTTCATCTCGCCGTTTCGCAGTGAGCGCCAGATGGCACGCGAGTTGGTGGACGAAGGCGAGTTTATTGAAGTTTTTGTCGATGCACCGCTAGACGTAGCCGAAGCACGCGACCCAAAAGGGCTGTATAAAAAAGCCCGACTTGGTGAGCTCAAGAACTTCACCGGCATTGACTCCGCCTATGAAGCCCCTGAAGCGCCAGATGTGCACGTTCATTCCTCTGAAATGAGTGTAGAAGAAGCCGCCGATGCTGTTATTAACGCGCTTCGTACCCATGGTCTAATACGTTGATTGGGCATCGGTGCGCGATGTGAGTAATCAAGTCCAGACTTGGCCAAGTGTAACCAAGCTGATGGCCATGTAGAAACGTTGCCAATCAATGCCATCATGTAGTGACGTCAAGCTACGAGAAACATCCAAACCTGCACCTTTGCTGCGGGAACACCCAACTTAATAGTAAATTGAAGGTAGCAACATGACTCAATGGATCGCACTCTCGAAAACCGACCACGCGTACCATCACTATTGGGGCCGCGACGGTTACCACTTCGCCAGCGATCAGCAAGTGGTGCCGGTGCTACTCGCCGAGCTAGGCAAGCTGTTACCGCACTACGCCCTGGGCTTCGTCAAAGAGGGCGAGCGTTACCAGCCCGTGGCCATCACCGGATTGGGCCAAGGCAATCTGTACCTTCACCCGGAAGGCAAATGGCTGGGCAACTATGTCCCTGCCGCGCTGCGCGGCTATCCCTTCCGCTTGGCCCAGCAAGAAGACCAAACGGTGTTGTGCGTGGCGCAAGACCATCTGACCGGTGACGATGTGGCCAAGCCGCTGTTTGATAACGACGGCAACCTCGCCAAAACCGTGTCGGACACGCTGGAATTTCTCAAGCAGTGCGAGCAGAGCCGCCAAGTGACCAACGCCTGCGTACAGAAGCTGGCAGACGCCGGGGTGATCGAAGCATGGCCCTTGCAGATCGGCCGGGGTGACGACCAACAGCCTTTGAAAGTGAACGGCTTGCATCGCATCAGCGAACAAGCGCTCAACGCCCTTGATGCCGAGACCCTGCACGGCCTGCGCGGCGGCCCGCTCTCCCTGGCCTATGCCCAGATGCTCTCGACCCACCAACTCAGCGAACTGACCAAGCGGGCTGAGCTACTGGCACAGGTTGGCGGTACCAATGAAGTGCCCGAGAACCTGGACAGCGTGCTGGATGGTATGGGCGATGACGACGATTTGATGTTTGATTTTGATAGCTGAGGGCAGGCGACAAAAGTCACGCTGATTGTGAGTAACGTTAATGCCGCTCCGTGCGGCGTTTTATGTTGCTAAAAACGGGATAGTAGTGCCAATGGCGTAACTGTCAGTCAACGCTTTACTTTGTTAGGTTGGCTTTGAAGTGGATTAATCATTGCTTCAATCAACAAAAAGGAAAGGCGTCATGGCAACGGCGGATATTCAGAAAGTTTACTTGGGCCTGCTTGGTCGCCCGGCGGATGAGGAAGGGCTGGCCTATTGGAACGAAGAGATCGAAAACGGCACGCTGACGCTGGAGCAACTGCGTGCAAACATTGTTAATGAGCAGCCCGAGTTTGCCGACGGCCCAGGCCAACTGAGCCGTGCTGATTTCGTCACCCAGCTTTACGCCAATATGTTCGGCCGTGAGCCGGATGACGCCGCTGATTACTGGCTGACCGGGGACGGGGCGAGCGTCAATCTGGATCAACTCGTCATGGCGTTTACCGATGGTGCTTCTGAAGAGGACACCGTGGCATTAAACAACCGCGCGACCGTGGCTCAATTGATTACCGATGCAGGCCTTGCCCTGGAAGGCGACGCAGCCACGATTCTGGAAGGCGTGACTAACGACCCCGATACCGTAACAGCTGCCCAGCAGACGGTTGAAGAGCGGGCTAGTGGTGAAGAAGAATCCATCAGTGGTGGTGGCACCGACCCTGTTTTCGATGTCAATGAAGATGGAGACACAGGTAATTTCAGTATCGGAAATGAATTTGGGGATGTGGCAGTTACTTTAGATTCCGGTAATCTTATCTTCACGCCGAATGATGGTGAGGCATTTACCATTGATGCCGTTCAAGTCGATACACTCACTACTGACGGCATTAACTTAAGCTTCACCAAAGCGGTGTTGGATGAAATTACCTCAATTACAACCATGACTGAGGGCAGCATTAGCTTGTCCAGTGCGACGTCAACTGACCTCAAAACTGACTTCGCCAAGTTGTCAGCAGGCGGTTCGCTTAACGTCTCGGCAGATGAAGCTGTCAAGATCGCCAAGGTGGATTTGGATTTGATTGACAGCCTGAAAACGACTTCAGGTGATATCACACTGACCGGTGCCACTAACGAGGATCTTTCAGCGGACATTGCAAAATTGGCCCCGGCCGGCTCGATTAATATTGAGGCGGTGGACGAAAGCCTCACGGTAACCGAGTCACAGCTGCTTGCACTGGCATCCGTGAGCGTGACGGGCAATAGTTTAATCAACCTGACCGAAGCCACGGCAGCCAACCTTGATAGTAATCTTTCCAAGCTAACGGCTACGCCCGGTGTCATCAATGTGGCGCTCGCGGGAAATGACGACCTGTCGGGTTTTGATTTAAGCAGCATTGGAACGCTTACCTTGTCAGGAACTACGGTGTTAGATCAAGCCTATGCTGAGATGCCTTCGGTTGATATTAACGCGTCAGGACAACAGATTACGCTGGCCACAGAGGGTGAGCTGGCATTGGCTTCCGGTCAAGCGATTGATATCGTAAACCACGGTGCCTTGGAGCTTGCAGGCAACAACACTACCTATGGGATGACGGTTTCCCAGCACAGCGGCTTCACTTCTATCATCGGTAATGAGAACGACATTACACTGTACGGTAAAGGTGTTGTGACAGGCGCAAGTGATGTTACGACTTACACTCTGAGTAACTATGATGCGATCCAGCTCACATTAGGCAGCCTTGGCCAAAATGTGGATGCAACCTCTATATCCGGTGCTACCTTAAACTTTGATATAGCGGGAAAATACAATGGCATAGTTGAAACGCAGGAATCGGACGCGCTTAACGTTATCTATAATGCTGATATTAGTGGTGTGATTGCGGAAGGAATAGAGGGCGGGGCCTTCAATGCGGATACGCTGGCAATCTATGGCTCCTCAGGCAACTCTGTTTCTATGACGGGAGCGCAACTTGGAGGTTTTACAAACAACATCACTGGAACCGGTTCATTCAGACTGACGGATGCGTTGTCTGGAGGCGAACTAGACAATATCACCCTGCCACATCTTTCATTGATCTATATGTTTGACAGCACGAATGTGCTGACTACAAAAGATAGTTTAGTCGCCGGTAATGATTTACTGGAAATTTTCGCAGGTGGCCCGACTGGGACTCACCCTTTGACCTTCGACGGTTCTGCTGAGACAGGTGGCGCATTTACCGTGTTAGGTAGTGCTGTAGATGACCATATTACTGGCGGCGCTCGCTATAATGTTATTACGGGCTATGGCGGTGCAGACACCTTGGTTGGTGGATCAGGCCAGAACATCTTTGTCTACAACGAGGCTAGCGATTCAAGCGCTGGCAGTTATGACCGCATTGTTAATTTCAGCGCTGATACTCCCGACAATAACAAGATTAATGTTCGACTCGTTGATTTTGCTAATGACGCTGAAACAGTTGAAAACGTAAATAATCAGGTCTCGGGAAGTGTCGATACTGAGACATTGGTGACTGATTTGAACGCTCTACTCAACGTAGCTGGTGGAGCAGGTTACGATACAGACCAAGCGAATGATGTTTCAGCAGCTCTTGTTGAGGTAAATGGGGGTGACCTCTCAGGGAAAAAATTCCTTGCCATCGACGTCGATGGCAACGATGAATTTTCGGCGGATGACCTATTGATCGAAATTACCGGTATTTCAGGCACATTTGATCTTGATAACTTTGCTCAATGATGCCGCTCTCGAAGTTGAAAAACCTATTTTGAGGTAGCTCAAAACGCTCGTCTCGTCAGGGAGTAGGTAGACCTTGGGTGCTTTGTGTATTTGAATAACGCGCCAGTGCCGCTCTGTGCGGCGCTTTATGCCTCTACCTGATGATTTCCTTGCCTTTACGGCATAAACGCGGCCCTGTGGCCGCTGTGAGCTGTATGACTGCTTACCCTGACTCCGAAGGCTCTGATACGGCGCCTATCCCTCCGGCTACCCGCACGGCTTTGTTAGCTGAGCTTGCGGCTAACGAGCACCTGCTGTTTGAGCCCATGACCCAGGCCGATCTGGATAGCCTCTATGCGCTTTATGACCAGTGGCGAGCCCACCTGGGCGACTCCCCCGAGGCTATTTTCTTGTGCGACGCTCTCGATGACTTCATCGGTGCCTGTATCGAAGACGACGGGGCAGGCAGTGATAGCGTAGAGCAGGCTTATTTCACGCTGGTGGACACGGTGAATGAGGGAGGAACATGAGCCCGTCAGCCAATCCTTTAATAGCGTTCTATCGTGGCGAGCGTGCTGATCATCAAGGGCGCACCTTGCAGGATCTCTGAGTATTACCCCGTGCTGGCTGGAACACACCCACGACAACATCCAGTGACTGTTTCTGATTCCCGAGGCGGGCGCTTCAATGACTTCGAGCCGCTACTGGATGAGGCAGAGCAGGCATCTTGTGCCGAAGGCGAAACGCTTCGGACTATCCAGCCCTAAGATTGAGCTGTATTAACGCGCATGCCGCCCTAAGCGGCGTTTTATGCCACCACCTGACAATTTCCCTTCCTTACCTCATAAATGCGGCTCTATGGCCTTGATGAGCTGCTAAAATAACAATGTTATAGATAGGTTAACCTCTTAGCCCAAGAATTGTATCGAAGATAGTAGAAGCCGTATCAATCACCCTAGCATTTGCCTGATAGTACTGCTGATAACGGATCAGGTTAGCAGCTTCTTCATCCAGGTTAACGCCGGATTCAGATTGTTGCACGGCACGCAGCTGATCGGTGAGCCCTTGACGTGCATCTAGGTTCACTTGGGTGATATTGGTGCGATTCCCCACGTCACTTACCATGGCGCCGTAAGCCCCGCTAAACGTCGCATTATCACCAACGGTGTCTTCACTTTGTAGGTTTTGTAGCGCTAACGCATTGCGGTTATCACCGGGCCCCGTGGTGCCTGATAACCCTGTAAAAGTCACGCCACTTGTCGTGCCTTCGCTTGGCAGTTCATCGATGGTGAAACTTAAAACCGTTTCTCCCGTGGCATCATCCTTGATGGTGAGTCGATCACCTACCGCTAGCGTATCGCCTGTTGCGTTGTTTACGGAGAGCACATTATCAATTTCGGTACCGTCTTCCTTAAACACACTAAATACACCGTCAGGCGGTGGGTCATTGGGTACCGAGCCTGCATCGGGTGATACGAAGAGGTTATTTTCACTGTCCGCACCAAAGAAGCCTAGGCTCAGTGAGCCATCATCTGCGGCCTTCACGGCAAAGCTTGGAGGGCGGTAGTCGCTGTCCATTTCCTTGAAGCCGGGCGCTACGTCAATGTCGCTGACTGTTAGCTGATCCTGCACGCGGCCGATAGGGGTGTTGTCGGGATTAATGCCGCCAGTGGTTGAGGCGCCGGGCATATCATCCCAAGTAGCCTTGATATCAAATTCACCGTTACCCGACACTAGCAAAAATAGAGGCTCTTTTACGTTATCAATATTTAATTTCTCTTCCCGATAGCCCGTATCTGTACTTAGATTGTTAGGTTTAGTATCAAATCTATTGCCATCACCTGTATAGGTAAGCTCCATACCCGCATAATTTAATGTTGCAGGATCTGAGAGGTCTGCGGAGTATTTATCCTTACGGTTCAGAAGGTCGTTGTTGTTGTAAGTCGTTCCTTCATTAAACCCGTTTGTTAGAGTAAATATATTTGTTTCTACATCTTCTGCTGATGTGATTGAGATTCCATCAGCATTATTTTGCCAAGTATAGTCTGCTTCGGTACCTTCCCAAGTCGAGGGATCAGCATCCGTTCCTTCAACTGGCGTGCCTATTAGATGCTTGCCGTCTCGGGTGAAAAGTTGGATGTCATCATCTGCTCCTCGGTCCTTGAGATGGATTTCAACATTTTTTGCACCTGCTGGGATAAAGGCGATAGGCTGCAGGCCTGATTTCAACGTTTCCCAGTCCCCTTCATTTAAAACATCGCTAATTATTTTAGTTTCACCTAAACGCGTTGTGCTCTGCGATTGAAAATCGACTGTGGAGTAGGGCATGGGGCGCACAGGGCTTTGAGCGGCGGCGATCTTGTCCAGGTCGTTGATTCGCACGTCCATGCCTGCGGCGGCACGGCGTACTGGCTGTACTTCAAACGTATCCCCCTGTGATGGCGGGCCATCAAACGCCATGGTAATGCCGCCAAATGCCAGCACTTCGCCATCCCATTCAGTACTTACTGTCTCGCCGCTGTCTTTTCGGATGGCAGTAAACGTGCCGTTGTCATAGCGAACCTGGTAATCCGTTGCGCGCAGGTCATCGACGCGTGTCGGATCGAAGGCAATGGCGTCGACCTTCGCGTTGTTATCGGGAGAGCTGTAAGCCTGAGGTGCACGAATCGTAAAGAAGTTCTCACCTTGATCACCGTTTAGATCCACCCCCTGCTTGTGCTGCTCGTTGAAGGCGGTAGTTAACGACACAGCAAGCTGCCCGATTTGATTCTGGGTTTTATCCAGCGATTCTTCGCGGAAGCGCATTAACCCGCCGAGGCTACCGCCGGTAATCACGTCTTCTTCAAGGGGAACTACGTTGCCGCCGCCATCGCGATAGCCAATCACAGTACGTTCTGGGTCGGTTTCGGATTGCAGTGATGTGAGCTTGAATGCGTCGGTGCCGGTGACCAACGGCTGCCCGTTGGGCAGGCTGACGTTGTAAGTCTTGCCATCCTGAATGTTGAGGCGCGAGTCCATGCGATCGCTTAATTCGCTGATCAGGTGGTCACGCTGGTTGAGCAGGCTGTTGGGGGCTTCGCCGGTACGTGCACGAGCCAAGGCGATTTCCCGGTTTAGACCGGCAACTTGCTGGGTAGTGTTGTTGACCTGAGTGATTTCGTCTTTGATCTCACTGTTGATATTCTGCTGCATGTCCTGCAGGTAGCCATCAAAGGAGCGGAACTGAGCACTAAGCGTTTGGGCCGACCCGATAACGCCTTGCCGTGAGGCAGGATCTGAAGGCGCGCTGGCTAAATCTTCTAAGCCAGAAAAGAAGTTTTGCATTAATGGGGCCAAACCAGCGTCGCGATCGGCCAAAAGGTTATCGACTTGCTCGACTTGTTGCGCGTATTTTTCTAATGCGCTGGATTGGGTGCGTGCATCGTTGAGCTGATCGGCGACGTAGCGGTTGAATTGACGCTCGATATCATCAACTTGAACGCCACGTGTGCCCGCTGAGCCCTCGCCGAGCAGTGTCACTTCACGGTTGAAGCCGGGTGTATAAACGTTGCTGATGTTGTTGCTCGTGGTATTTAAGGCGTTTTGTGCCGCATTCAGCCCGCTCAAGCCAGTCGAAAACATGCTCATTGCTCAATGTCCCTATCGTGTTTCTTAGCGCATCATTTTGGCAAAACATACTTTATTTAGGTGGGCCGTTAAAGCTAAATCTAGTGAATTATTAATTTTACCCTATCCGAACCACGGCGGCTTCAAGTTCCAAGTGCAACGCTATTGAATAGTGCTCGGATCGGCGACGGATTTCTATTGGAACCCCGCTGCCATGGGCTATGCGGGTCGGCAAAGTAGATCGCTGTTCCCGTCTTCTGAGTGATCTCGGCATGGTTCACCATCTCTTTGCTCTGGTCATAGGTCATGGACAAGCGCGGGGAGCGCGTCACCTCATTGAGTTTGTCGCTGAAGCCGATGGCCGTGGTGCCGTCCACTTTCGCCAGGATCACTAAACGCGTGGTTCGCTCTACCAACGTACAGCCGGCAGAGCTGTTGTTGGCACCGATGATGAGGTCACCCTCCCAATGGCCAGGTATCAGGCGGTCTTCGATCGCAGGGGGCCGCAGATGAATGCTTTCTAAATCTGGAATCTGTTGTCGCCTATCCTTGCCACGGCTGCGAGGGCGGCGTTTACCTTTACCCTGGCGCAAACAGGCAATCAGCTTCCTCTTGAGCGAGCCGCGCGGCATGAGGTAGAGCGCATTGTAGATGGCTTCGTGCGAGACGTGGCGGTTAGTGTTATCAGGAAATATACGCTTCAGTGTGCGGGCAATTTGCTATGGTGACCAGTACTTACGCACTAGGTAGACCACCAGTTCTCGTGAAATAGTACCGGGCGCACGCCCCAACTGACGGACGATAGCGCGAATCGAGTGGACCAGCATGATGGCGGCTCGATCTTCAGCAGAAGGATGGTGGTAACAATAAGTCATGGCAATACCCTACCTGATAGGTTAGGTGTTGCGCTTATTCATTGAGACCGCCAACCGATGAATAAGGCTGCTTTAGGTAGTTGAAAGGCCAAAATGGCCCGGTGTTACAGCCTGAGTGCGGTACTGGCTGAGGTACTATGAGAAATCCAGGCTAGGTATCGTGCGGATGAATGGATGGCGCCAATAGGTATTTCGAAAGTGTCTCAATGTTACTGAACGTCAATGATAGGTAGTGTCGTGTTTGCTAGGCTGGTGGTGATAGATCATATGCATCGAGATTACCAACGCAAGAAGGTTAGCTGGTATGGCAACGCAAGATATTCAAATCATTTACCTTGGCTTACTGGGTCGTCCCGCTGATGAAGAAGGCTTGGCGTATTGGAATGAGTTAATAGAAAGCGGCACGCTGACGCTAGAACAGCTACGTGCCAATATCGTTAACGAACAGCCAGAATTTGCCGACGGTCCAGGCCAACTGAGCCGTGATGATTTCGTCACTCAGCTTTACCTTAAATTGTTTGGCCGCGAAGCCGATGATCAGGCCGACTACTGGATAATCGGCGAAGGCGCTGGGGTCAATCTGGATCAACTGGTGCTTGCCTTTACCGAGGGTGCCTCTGAAGAAGACATCAATGCACTCGATAACCGTACCACGGTGGCCCAGCAGATCACCGACGCAGGCCTGGTAGAAGAAGGTGAAGCGACAACGCTACTGGAAGACGTGACCAGTGACCCTGAGACGGTGACCGCCGCCGAGCAGGCGATTGAATCGCTTGAAAATGATGATCCCCCCGTTTCGCCACCTACCCCTACACCTCCCTCGCAGACCTTCGAGTTATCGGCCGATGGCATTGTGACCGATGCGACCGATGGCGCTGATGTGGTGACCGGTGGCCCTGGCGATGACGTCATTCGCGCCAGCCAGGATGCCGACGGCAATGGCACGGCGGATGACCCTCAATTTGAAGTGGGGGATGTACTGGACGGTGGTGGCGGAACGGATCGCCTGGTGGTGACGGATGTGGATCCCGGTACGCACGACCTGCCCGCGTTGCGCAATGACACGGCGGCCGCGAACATCGAGATACTCGACATCAAGACACTCGACGAGGGCGTGGCACAATCGCTGCGGATAGACGTTGCCGACTACAGCGATGACCTGACGGATATTCGCATCACCGATGGTGACAGCCAGGCGGATGATGTGGAAGTGAACAACCTGGCCGCCGACATGACGATACAGGCCAACAGCGATCTTGGCACCCTGGATATCGCGGGCTATCGCGCTGGCGTTTCTGAGCAAACGACCACGCTAGCGCTGACCGGCGGCGTGACCCTCTCGGACATTGACGATACCAGCGCAGCTACCGAGTCGCTGACCATTGAGTCCACCGGGGAGAAGGGCAATACGGTCACTGACCTGGGTGATGACGGACGCTTTCAGGGAGCGGATATCATTATTACCGGCGATACAGCGTTCGCGATCGACCTCGGCACAAGCGATATCGAGACGGTCGATGGCAGCCAGGCAACCGGGGGGTTGACGCTGAAAGGCAACCCCAGCGCGACTACGCTCATAGGCGGTGCAGGCAACGATACGGTTAATGCTGGCGGGAACGACGTTGCAGCAGACGCTTCCGTCAGCCTGGGCGCTGGTGACGATGTCGTGAGCAACCTGGGGGCAGTGGCCGAAGAGGCGTCTTTCGATGGTGGTGAAGGCACCGACACACTGCCGCTTCAAGCGGTGGCGGCTGCCAATGTTGGTGCGTTCAGCAATTTCGAAGTGTTCGACGTCAACGCCCTGAACAAGACGTTCGATCTGAGCATGTTGTCGGCAGGTAATGATATTCAAGAAATCGTTGGTTCGGGTGCCACGGGGGCAGGTGGTGAATTGACTCAGGTTGGCGCTGGCGTTGGTTTCCGTGCCACGGCTGATATGGGCACTGCCAGCGACCTTGTGCTGACTCAAGCAACGGCCGGCACTTTGGACGTCACCTTGGATGTTGATCAGGCAGCCACGGATTCCGCTTCAGACGATAATAGCGCTGATGCGGGCGTTGTGGCCACTAACGCGACCAGCGTAAACGCTGTCTTTGATTCTGAAAGCGTCAACGCAATCGATGGCGGACCGATCACCAACGTGCAGACGATTGGTCTGACAGTTGGCAACGATGACGCCGCCGTTGCAGGGGGGGCAACCTCTATTAACGTTGACTCGGGTGGTGAAAACGCTGAGAACGTTCTGGTTGTTGATGACCAGACCAGCGACGCTAACGGTGATTCCGTTCTTACGGCGTTGACCATTACGGGCGATCAAGACCTTGATATCAGAAATTTCAGCGCGACGTCTGGCAATGACGGTACCGCTATCGAAACGGTCGATGCTGGCGCGTTTACCGGTGATCTGCGTGTCGATCTGGGAGCGCTTGCCAACGTTGGTGATCTGACACTCAGTGCGGGTGCAGGCAACGACAGCATCGACCTGTCTTCCCTTGCGACTGGCTACGCCGGTGAGGTGTCTATTGCACTGTCCGCTAGGGCAGGCAACGACCTGATTACCCTGCACGGTTCGCCTGATCGGGTGGGGGGCGACGCTATCAGCATTACCAACTTTCAAGCCGGAAACGACGGCGACAAGATTGCCATAGAGAACAGTACCGTAAGCGGTAGTTTCGATACCAATGCCTTCGGCTCGGTAGAGGCTACTCCTGATACGGGCGTTACATTAGGTTCAGGCGATGCTGACGCTGGTCTGGTCATGATAACGGGTGAAAACGCTGGTTTGGATAGCCTCTCTGGTGCAGACGTCCATGAATACCTGGAGGACTTCGATGGTAATGGAGGTTTCAACGACGGTTACTTAAGGCTAAGCCAGAATGACGACGTTGCTTACGTCGCGGTTGAGTATGCCGGTGATACAGGTATCTATGAGGTTAGCAATAGTGCCCCTCTTGGTAATGGTCTCAGCAACGCCGATCATCTGGTGACGCTGGCCGGTGTCTCTACGGACGACCTGACCGCCGACAACTTTGCTTCTTTTCTATGAGTAACCGGTAGCAATTCTTCTCAATGGGTAAAAGCATCCCATCGGTGGCCTTTTGGTACACACCTGAGCGCGCAAGCCATGGCGCAACCCCACTGCGCTTCCATGACTGGCGCCACAGCTTTGCCTGCTTTCTGGTCGGTGCCGTGGGGCTCTGAGCGTATCGAGGTTGCCGCTTGTCGCCCCTGCTAGTCGGTTGCTTGGTGAGAGCGGCAACGTGACGGGGGGGATTCATCGATGCTATCAGCAAGTTGCAGCTTGATGACCAGATGATCGGATGTAGGTTGGGTAATCTGTGCTTCATATTGCTGGTCAGCGTCGCGCTCAAAGCGCTCCATGACGTCGATCAGCTCATCGGCCAATGCCTGTTTTTGTAACTTTGTCAGGGGCATAGTAGATGTCCTTATTCATGAACGTTAGTACAAGCGGCTAAGCGTTGTGCGTCTCATTGCTGCCATGTCGTTGTCGTGGTGCGGGCAGATACCGTTTCCATGCACGATGTGTCTTTTCATTAAATCGTGTGATAAGACGTAAGCATATTGACTATTTTAGTCACAAAAAGCGTTAAGGAACCGATGAATAATGCTGCTTGAGGTAGTTGAAAGGCCAAAATGGCCCGATCACCGTTTCAGCGAGCCATATCTGGTCACTTGATCTAAAAAGCTACCCCTTTACCTGCTTCAGCGTGCATGCCAACCCCCATTTTGGCATTGTTTTTCCATTTAGCCGCAGACTAAAATCATCCACTATCTCCGTAAAATACCAAGATAAACAAACGCTATAAGCAATTAGCTGGAGGCGACGTCCATGCAACTCGGCCCACATGAGCGCGCACCGACGCGCGAGATCGCATTCTTCACTGCGGATGTGCAAGATCGGCAAACCCTGATCAATGGACTACGCCCCGGCGTCGCGCATCACATTCTCTCACCCGATGGAAACGGCCTCTCTGAAATCGCGACTGTGCTGGCGGGCGAGACGAATATAACAGCACTGCATATTGTCTCGCACGGCGCACCGGGTGAAGTGTTTCTGAGCGCAAATCGGTTGTCAGGGAGAACGCTGCAATCTGCCTCTCGAACCTTTGACGAGATCCGGCAGACATTGTCGGGGGATGCGGAGGTCATTCTTTACGGCTGCCGCGTCGCTGAGGGTGAGGCGGGTGCCGCTTTTGTCGAGGGTCTTCGGAACAGTCTGGACCGAGACGTGGTGGCATCTGAACACCCTGTCGGGGCGGCCGAGAAAGGCGGTTCCTGGGGAATTGAACCGATGCGGCGAGAGCTTGCTTTTCAGCTTGAGGCTCAAGTCTCTTATCAAGGCGTTCTTGCCAATGCGACCTTCGGTTTTGAAGATGGTCTAATGGGAGTCAACACGAAGTCGATAACTGGCACAGAGACAGCCGGTGCGCTTACCGTCACATCAACTGACCTTAACATTGTGAGGGCCAGCGATTATGGCGTGGTTATCAATGGGATGGAATCTATTGCTACGGATTTCGGTACTGGCTTCGAGTCTTCATTGGTTTTTTATTTGGAAGGCAGCAATGTTTTCGACCTGACATCCATTAGTGTGGGAGACTTGAGTGGTTCGCTCGAAAACCTGACGCTTTCTGCGAATGGTAATACGCTACCATTTTCGGTTATGGCTAGTGAGACGAAGACGTTTGATGTCTCTGCGGACCCGGGGGCGGCAAACTTTCAGGGAATATCATCCTTCACACTGACGCCGAATGATGGTCAGATGGCGCTTTCCATCGATGACGTGGAATTCCAGAACATCACGGCCCCCAATACACCCCCCACCTTCGACCAGGACAGCGACAACAATGGTGTACTGTCCGGTGCGGAGGCAGGGGGTACGGCGAATTTGACCATGGCCGAAGACAGTGGCGCGCTGGGGCTGATCAATTTTTTGCAGGTGGATGATCCTGATGGTTCTCAGACCCTGACCTGGTCGGAGAACGGGACCGACGGCCCTGACAACGGCTCGCTCGAGATTGAGTCCGGCACGGTGAACACGCCCGCCACCGACGAAAAGCCCTTCAACGCTATCTATACCCCGAACACCGATTTCAACGGCACCGATACCTTCAGCATCGACGTCAGCGACGGCACTGATACCGATACCTTGCAGATGACAGTGACGGTGACCGATGCGCCCGACGTTACCTCGGTGGACGTGGCCGACGGGACCTATGGCCTGGGCGACGACGTCACCGTGTCCGTCACCTTCGATGAGGCCGTGACCGTCGTCACCGGAACGCCGACCATCGACATTAATGTAGGTGGCAACATCCGCACGGTGGACCTGGATCGCGGTGATGGTACAACCACGCTTTCTGGCACCTATACGATACAGAGCGATGACGCCGCCGACAGCATCGCCATCGATTTTAACGCCGTAAGCGGTGAGATTGTGGACAACGACGGCGACGGCAATAGCGCCGACCTCTCCCACGATGCCATCAACGACAGTGGCGTGACCGTGGATGTCAGCGCCCCGACGATATCGGCGGTCTCGATCCCGAATGCGTCGGCCAGGGTCGGCGATGCGGTGACGGTGAGCATTACGGCGGGTGAGGTTGGCCTGTCGCTGGATACCGGGACGGTGAACGGGGTGCCCTTGACCGGGTTTTCGGATGACGGCGGCGGCAATTATTCGGCGACCTACACGGTTCAGGAAGGTGATGCGGACCGCGCGGCAGGTGACGATATTCCGGTCAATGTCATCCTTTCCGACGCCGCCGGGAACCTGTCGACCCCCTACAATACGTCGATCAGTCAGGGTGGTGACGCCATCGATGCGAATTCGCCAAACGTGGGTTTACCGGTCTTAGACGCGGCCTCGGACAGCGGCACCAGCGACAGTGATAACATCACCGATACTGCCACCCCTACGATTTCGGGAAGCACCGAGTCGGGAGCGGCGGTCACCGTGCGCGTCGACGGATCGTCTGTGGGCACGACGACAGCGGATGGCGCAGGCGACTGGAACTTCACATTTGCGGATGGCGATCTCAGCGAAGGTGCGAACACGGTCGATATCCTGGCCAGCGATGCCGCTGGGAATACCAGTGATGATTCTGGCGACCTGACCCTGACGCTGGACACGGCCGCGCCGACGCTCAGCGACGACACGTCCGCCAGCGTGCAGGAAAACGATCCCGCCGGGGTGCTGACCGGCGTGAACGGGGCCGGTGACAACGTGACGGACAACGACACCGGAGCGGATACCACGGCACCGGTCGTGGCGGTGAATGGCAACGCCGACGGTGTTGCCAGCGCGGTGGCGGGCGACAACGGCGGCTTGTTTACCGTTGCCGACGATGGCAGTGTGCGCTTTGATCCAAACGGCGATTTTGATGCGCTGGCCACAGGAGATAGCGAAACCACCGGCGTCATGCTCACCATCCGAGACGCCGCTGGCAACACTAACACCTCGACCCTGAGTGTCCAGGTGACCGGCGCGAACACCGCCCCGACACTGACGATCGGGAGCGCGCCGACGGTGAACACGGGCCGGACCACGACGCTGGATACCACGCTCCTGAACGGGACAGACCCGGATGACGACGTGGCGGATCTGACCTATATCTTGGACAGCGTCCCAGGCAGCGGCACGCTTAAACTGTCGGGGACGGCCCTTGAAGTGCTTGACAGCTTCACTCAGCAGGAGCTCATTGATGGCAACCTGACCTTCACGGCAGGCAGCTCAACTGGCGATGTCAGCTTTGATGTTTTCTTGGTGGACGACGACTTCGGTAGCTCGCCTGACGCCACTGTCACGGTCAAGGTGACGGCACCACCTCCGCCCCCACCGACCAGCCCGGACCCTGAGCCGGAACCTTCACCAGACACCATAGACGGCGCACCGGCCACCGTGACCAGCACCGTTGACCCAGATACCGGTAACGCCATTACCGAATTCGAGATCCTGCCGGTCACCGACGGTACCCGGGTCAATGAGGACGACGCCACCAGCGACGTGGATGTGGATCTGAGTGACCGGGTAAGGGCCAGCATTTCCGAAAACCTGGGGCTGATCGCCACCCGGCGGCTTGATAGCAGCCGGGACGACCTGCGTACCCTGATCAACCGCCCTGAGAATGAGGGTGACACGGATGGGCCAAACAGCCGGGAGGTAGACGACTTCCTCGTCGCTGTCTCCCCATCCAGCGATATCGTCACCGTCACACCTACCCGCTCTGGCGACGCCACGGGCGATGACCGGGTAACCGTGCGGATCGCGCCCACAGGCGAAGACAATACCAGCCCTGTAGTGGTGGTCGACGCCCGACAAATGGATACCGGTGATACCTCTCCGGCCGTTGATATCACCGGCGCTGGCTCTATCGTAGTACGCGGCAGTGGCACGTTCCGTGGCGACGAGGAACTGGCCGACGGCGGTGCGCCGGATGTGGACAACGTCCTCGGGGACAACAACGCCCAAACCCTGTTCTTCGGCCCTGGCGACGACATCATCCGTGGCGGCGGTGGCGACGACGTGGTCGGTTCGGCTGGCGGCGACGACCGGCTGTTCGGCAACAGCGGCGACGATGAGCTGTCTGGCGGTGCCGGTGCTGACCTGCTGCATGGTGGCCGCGATACGGACGTAGTGCGTTATGAAGGCAATCGTGACGATTACCTCATCACGCAAGATCACAGCGTCATCACGGTACAAGCCAGGAATGACAGCAGCGATACCGACACGCTGGTCAACGTGGAAAGCCTGGCCTTCGCCGACGGCGAGGAGAGTATCACCTATGACGACGACCTGAGCTGGATTACGGGGCTCTACGACCAGGTGCTGGGACGCCAGGCCGATGTGGACGGTATCCAGTACTGGGCGCAGCAACATGCCGAGGGGCTTGGCAAGAGCGATATGGCGCGGCTGTTCATGACGTCGGCGGAGGCCAGTCAGTCCCTGGACGTGCAGGATGATGGCATCGAGGGCGTAGTGGACACGCTCTACGCGTCGCTGCTCGGCCGCGAGGCGGATGCCTCGGGCAAGGCCTACTGGGTAGACCAGTTGGAAAGTGGGGCGTCGCTTGGCGATGTGGTTGGCGGCTTCATGGTGTCTGAGGAAATGCGCACCCACGACCTGGATGCGACCCAGTGGGATTTCATCGCCTAGGTATTACGGTGCTAGGTATTACGGTGCCATGTTGTTTGCATGGCGCCTGACCGATGCCGAGGTTGTCGTTTAACGCCGCTGTCGGTCTGTTGCTTGGCTGTCGGCCCTTTGCGCAGGGCTGGAAGGCCTCGACACCGAGCGGTATGGCATGGATGATAGCGGCTCGATACTATACTTTGACCAAGGAGTTTTGATCATGGCAGACGACAAGCAAACCATCACCATCGATGGCGCCGAGTACAACGTGGCCCACCTGTCGGATAACGCCAAGGCGCAAGTGACCAACCTGCGCGTAACCGATGCCGAAATCGAAAAGCTCAAGCAGCAGCTCGCGATCTATCAGACGGCGCGTACCGCTTATGCCAGAGCGCTTTCTGAAGAGCTGCCCAAGAAAGAGGTGCACTGAGGATGTGGAAGGTAGCCTTCCTCCTGGCCTCTGCGGCGCTATTGACGGGGTGCGGCGGCGTGCCGTTGGTGCCGTGCATTTGAAGGGTGTCACCGTCAACGATACAGTCACTTTTGATATGCCATTATTGGCACCGGCGCATTAGCGTGGATTGATTGGACAGGCCGTTAGTTGCCAGCGGCAAGGCCTGTTTTTATTTCCGATTCAACAACCGTTGGTCAATAAAACAATGACAACCCAGCCAAGCCTTTCATTGCCTTCCGGTATCCTGCCTACGGCGATCGGCGAGGCCGCCGACCGTGGCTATGATGTGCTGACGCGGCCAGACGGCAAGACCATCACCGTCGGTTACACCTGGTCGGGCAGTGACGACGATATCTTCCTGATCCAGCGCTACCCTGACGGGCGACTGGATCCTGCTTTCGGCGATAACGGCGTCGTGCTCACGGCGCTCAACGAAAGCGCACCGGCCAGCACCGACCAGTTCCTGCTGGATGAGGGTGATGACCGCGCCTACAGGATCCTGCCCGCCGCAGACGGCAAGTTCGTGGTGGCGGGGCTCAGCGTGGCGGCAACCTCCGGCACTTCCTACAGTTTTATGGCGCAATACCACGCCGACGGCACCCTGGACACCGCCTTCGGCGAGAACGGCATCTTTCGCTATGAGGATCCCAACGAGATCGGCCCGTGGACGGTGGCCGAATCTTCCGATGGCGGCTATTTCATCAGCTATCCCAGTAATAGCGAGATTATCAAGGTCGCCGGGGACGGCACGCTGGATGCCGACTGGGCCGATGACGGGGTGCTGTCCCTCGACCCGGCCGCGCCGTCCAACGGTTTCTATGCCCTGGATGACGGTGGCCTGGGGCGGGTGAGCGTGGCTTCCGGCAGCACGGCGTACACCTATACCCTTGAACACTATACGGCGGACGGCGTGCTGGCGGCGTCCGCCTTCGAGAATGGCATCGCGACAGTGCCGGTCACCTTTCCCGGGCAGGCGACCGCCACGTTCTTCTCGGCGACCCCGGGCGAGGTCCTGCGTCTGGGGCAGCAACTGGTCGTCTTCAGCAACGCCCAGGTATTTCCCGATGGCGGCGGTTCGATCGAGAACCTGCTTTATATTCACAAGTTCAACCTTGACGATGGCCAGCTGGACACTAGCTTTGGCAACGGCGGGTTCGTCGAGATCGCCGACCAGAGCGGTTTCAGAGGCGATATTGTCGTAGGGGATGACGGCAGTTTCTTTCTGCTTTCCAACGGCGGCGGCAGTGGCACCGGCGTTGACTTCGAAGTCACCAAGCTGAATCCCGATGGCAGCGTGGCAACGGAGTTTGGCGATGGGGGGACGGCCACCGCTGACATCGGCGGCCTGAACAACTATCCATGGGGGCTGGACCTGGACGCCGACGGCAATGTCTATGTGGCGGGGAATCGTTACCAGCCCGATGACAACAACGATGTGGCGATCGCCAAGTTCACCCCGGGGGGCGTGCTGGATCCGGCCTTCAACGAGGGGGTTGCCTACGCGGAGGGCGCCGCGCCGGTCGGCGTGCTGCCCGAGGTGTTGCTGGAAGCGGTGGACGGCCATTTGGCGCAGGCCACGCTGACGGTGACCGGCGGCTACGACCCTCAGCACGAGAGCCTGGCGCTTGCGACGGATGCTGCCACTATGGGCAACATCAACGCGGACTTTGACGCTGACACCGGCACCTTGACGCTTGCCTCGGCCAACGCCGAGGCCACGCTGGCCGAGTGGCAGGCGGCGCTTGAGGCGGTGACCTTTGCGAGGTCCGCCAACGTGCTTGCCGTGGAGGGCCGGGCGATTGCCGTGCAGGTCGATGACGGCAGCGAGACCAGCGACGTTACCACCGCCAACCTGACGCTGGTACCGGTCAACGACGCCCCGACCATTGCTGTCAATGATGGCCCCAGTGTCAGAGTCGGCAGCACCGTGACCCTGACCGACGCGAACCTCAACGAGGGCGACCCGGACGACGACGGCGATGGGTTGACCTATACGCTGGATGCCCTGACCACCAGCGGGACCCTTGCGCTCGGCGGCAACGAACTGGCGGTGGGGAATACCTTTACCCAGCAGGATGTCGACGCGGGGCGTGTGGCCTTTGAGGCTGGTCGCCAGGTGGGCGAGGTAAGCTTCGATATTACCTTGGCGGATGGTGGCGAGGACGGGGCCGGGACGGTCAGTGATAGCGTGACGATAGAAGTGCTACCTCGGCCACCTCGGCCGGACCCGGATCCGATTCAGGTGACGCCCCCCGCACCGCAGCCGCCCACGCCTTCAGGACTACCCACGGTGAGCGAGACAATTACGTATACAGGCAACGGTGCTGGCACCGCCCAATTGGTCGAGGATACCGGCAACGCCAATGAGGTGAGCGCGACGTTGCCGGGTGGGGTGAGCCTGATCAACGAGGGTGCCCGCACCGCAGTGACACCCGAGCAGGCGCTTGTCGACCTGATCGCGAGCATCGACGCCCGGCAGCCGGCGAACGCGGGCGACCAGACCGGGGTAGCCGGGGAGTGGCTGTCTCGCCTGGATGACGGCCTGCTGGATGTACGCACCCTGGTGCTGAGTGACAGCGGCACGGGCTCGACCAGCACGCCGATCCAGATCACCGGGATGGCAGGTGATGCTGACACGGGGAATGGCCGTCAGGAAGCCTTCGTGATCGATACCCGCTCGCTGCCTGACGGCAACCAGCTCCAGCTCGATCATATCGACTTTGCCAGCGTGATCGGCGCCACCACGATAACCGGCGGTGGCGGTGACAACGTGGTGATCGGCGATGATGCCGATCAGTTCATCGTGCTGGGCGAGGGCGATGACGAACTGCACGGCGGCGGCGGAGACGACACCATCGGCTCCGAGGGCGGCGATGACCGCCTGTTCGGCGACGACGGTGACGACACGCTGTTCGGCGGTGCCGGGGTAGACCTGCTGCACGGCGGTCGCGACACAGACACGGTCCGCTACGAGGGCAGCCGCGATGACTATGTGATCGCTCAGGAATACGGCGTTGTCACGGTGCAGTCCAAGGCAGATCCCGAGGATAGCGACACCCTGGTCAATATCGAGATGTTAAGCTTTGCCGATGACGAGCTGGCGCTGAGCTACGACGACGACCTGGCATGGATCACGGGGCTCTACGATCAGGTGCTGGGTCGCCAGGCGGACGTGGACGGTGTGCAGTACTGGGCGAAGCAGCACGCCGAGGGCCTTGGCAAGAGCGAGATGGCGATGCTGTTCATGACGTCGGCGGAAAGCGGCCAGTCCCTGGACGTGCAGGCTGACGGTGTCGATGCCGTGCTGGATACACTGTATGGCGCGTTGCTTGGCCGCGAGGCGGATGCCCCAGGTAAGGCCTACTGGGTAGACCAGTTGGAAAGTGGGGCGTCGCTTGGCGATGTGGTTGGCGGCTTCATGGCGTCCGAAGAGGTGCGCACCCACGACCTGGACGCGGCTCAGTGGGATTTCATCGCTTAGGTATCAGGGGGCCAGGTATCACGGCGCCATGTTGTTTGCATGGCGTCTGACCAATGCCGAGATCGAGAAGCTCAAGCAGCAGCTCGCGATCTATCAGACGGCGCGTGCCGCTTATGCAAGGGCGCTGAGCGAAGAGTTGCCCAAGAAAGAAGTGCATTGAGTACCGTGAAGCTGGCGCGATGAGTCGCGCTGGAACCACTTTGGAAGCTTGAATCCAAGCATCAAGGACGTTCATGGGGTACTAATAACACGATCTTTTTACCCTCAACCCCCAGCGTGTGCTGGGGGTTGAGGAAGGGTGTTGACCACCTTAGAACGTATAGCTGATGCCAATTAAAGCAACCGGGAAAACAGGCAGTTTGTCGATGTCGTCCTTAAGGCTTTCTTCTTCACCGCGAAGATCGTCGCGCAGCGTCGGATCCAGATTTTCGAAGCCGTTGGTCGTATGCAGCGAGACGTCAATATCGGTTGCTACCACGCCAAATTCAGAGAAGAAGCCTAAACCACGCTCGTTCGAGCTGCGCCATCCCCACCCGAGGTAAGGCTGCGTGCTATCGGCCACCGTTGCGGTGCCCACCACAGAGCCGATCTGGCTCGCTGAATAATTTGTGCCATTCAACTCGTAGGTCATGCCGTCCTGGGGTGTGCCCGTCACGCTTGCTTCGATGTCAGGCATCATCGCGCCGGCAGAAATGAAGAAACGTCCACCTAACGGGAAGTAATCCAGTTTGAGGCTTGATGCCTTCATGCCGAAATCTGCGTCGTAATCGACGCCATCTTCTTCAAAGTCAGTATCGACGTCCAGGCCGTCTGTGTATCGGGCGGTCACGGCAAGGTTTTCATGAAAACGGTACGAGATATCGCCCCCGAAACCCGTCGTACCGGCAATCACGCCGACGGAAACGCGTTTTTCAAACGTGTCAGCACTCACATTGGCCGTGGACGCCAACATCACTACACCTGCTAAAAGGCTTAATTTTTTTTGCATTTTTCCTACTCATCCCTTGATTTTTCCCGTCTTGGCGGGGGTATTGTTGCCTTCGCAGTATCGAGGCGTGCGGCAAATAAGCAGCGGTGAATGTTACAGAGTGGTTAGTGGGAATGATGTAGGAAAATAGCTAAGGGTATGTAAGAAATGGCTTACAAGGCCTGTCGCTTCCTATTCAGGAGCATTAAGCGCTGTACTCGGTGATCGGGGTTCAATACGGCGGTAATGGCACAACCACGTTCAGGCTTCCGGATCTGCGCGGCCGTTCCCCCGTGGGGGTAGGGCAAGGACCGGGCTTGAGCAATGTGGCCCAGGGCGTGATGCACGGAGCCGAGACCGCTACCCTCTCCAGGTTCCAACTGCCGGCTCACTCGAACGCTCTGACGACCTGGCGTGGATCACGGGGCCTTGTGCCTGCGGTTTTGAAAACCAGCGGATTGACGCGGCAGTTGAGAAGTTGGGCGATCTTAGCGTCTACCAGCACGGAATAGTAAAAGAATGATATACCCGCCTTTGACTCTGATACTGAACTGATCCGATGTTGAAAGGCTCGCATGCCTACACTACCCACACTAAAGAAGATAACAACGCCACTACTGAAGTGGGTTTATCAAAGTGGGGGGTATCATGAAAAAATCATTCCGGCGGTATGCACGTCTGGGCGGCCCATTGCTTGCTGCTGCATCACTCTTGACGGTGCCGCATGCACAGGCTGGTTGCTCAACGGATAGCTACATCGGGTCTATCTGCACCACGGCCGCGTCGTATTGTCCCGTTGATACCATGGAAGCTGCAGGCCAAGCGTTGCAGATTTCAGAATATACGGCGCTGTATTCCGTGCTCGGCACGCAATACGGTGGTAACGGCACGACCGTATTCAACCTGCCGGACATGCGCGGTCGCTCTACCGTAGGGGCCGGGCAAGGTCGAGGCCTTACGAACGTGCCCCAGGGCGCTATGCGCGGTACTGAAACCGTGACGCTCACCACCCGCCAGCTGCCTGCTCACTCGCATGCCTTGATGGCTGTCGACGAAGACGGCTCGGTGAAGATCCAGCAAGGGGCGTGGCTTGCGAATCCGTTAGCTGAGGCGCGTGGTCGGGATATCGAGGCCACCGGCTATGCGCCCAGCACGTCGTCGTCCAGCCGGGTGACGCTGAATCGCGAATCGGTGGGCGAGACGGGCCATAACCGGCCTATCTCGACGGTGCCGCCGCAAATCTCGTTGCGTCATTGCATTACCGTCAACGGTGTCTATCCGCCCAGGCCTTGAGGGCCTCTGGGGGGTGATCCAGTAACTGCCGTGGTGACGGCAATCATGTTTCTCCAAGTACATCGTGCGTCAAGCGATTTCGTTTGAGGGTAATCCTATGGCTACCTGTTCATCCTTCACTCAACATGTCTTGTTTATCGATCTGGGCGTGCCTGACTGGCAGCAGCTGATGGCCCAAGCGGCACCCAATGTGAATGTGGTGCTGCTCGATCCTCAGCGCGATGGCCTGGAACAAGTCGCCGAGGCGCTCGCGGGTTGCCATGCGCTGGAGGCCATCCATATCGTGGCCCACGGGCTTCCTGGGCGGCTCTACCTGGGCAATGCCGTGGTCGATGCGCAAGCGCTCGACGATCACAGCACCCAGTTGAGCCGCATGGGGGCAGCCTTGAGCGCCGAAGGAAGCTTTCGGCTGTATGCCTGTAACGTGGCCGAGGGGGATGAGGGCCAGGCGTATCTGGCGGCCTGGGCCGCTGCCACGGGTGTCAGTGTAGCGGCGTCCAGTACGCCGGTAGGGTCGAGTGCCCTGGGAGGCAACTGGCAGCTGGATCGTCAGGTCGGCGCGATCGATACCCCCGCCTGCTGGAAGACGGCACCGCTCGACTACGCCCACCTGCTGGTCATGAGTGAAGACTTTGATGACGAGCCGGTGGGGGCCTCGGGCAGTGATTCAATTAGTTACGGCGACTTCACGTTCTATAACAACGCCAATAACAACATTGGCATTATTGGTGATATTGATGATGCCATGATTACCTCTGCTGGGGACAACGCGGTTTACTACGATCATGACCTGGATGGGGGAATCACATCGCTGGGCTTCCGTGCGACGGACGGCAGTGAGTTTGCGCTCAACGGCTTTGAAATCGATGGTGGCCTTGGCGATGCCGCTGTCATTATCGAGGGTAAGCGCAATGGCACGACCCATTACACCGCCAATATTGACCTGGAATCTTCAATGTCGGACGGGGGCGCCAGCTATAGCTATACCGGTGATTATTACGGCGATATTGCCTTCGATGGCTGGGACTATCTCGATGAAGTGACATTCTCGATTGATGGCTCGATGGAGTTTGGTGGGCTTGATATAGGGCTTGATGATATCAGCGTCGGGGCGCCGGTAGTGCCCAATTCGCCACCAACGCTGACGTCGCCGGGTGAAGATGCCTCATATACCGAAGACAGCGGTGCGGTGGTTGTTGATAGCACCTTCACGGTCGCTGACGACGATGGGGATACCATCACCGGCGGCACGGTGTCGATCACCGGCAATCGCGTTGACGGTGACGTGCTGGCGGTGCAGGAGCAGTCGGGGATCACCTCCTCCTACGATGCCGCGAACGGGGTATTGACGCTTTCGGGCACGGCGACGCCAGCGGACTACGAAGCCGTGCTGCGCACCTTGACCTTCAATTCGACCAGCGATGGGCCGACCGACGCAACACGTACCTTGACCTACAGCCTGACGGATTCAGGTAGCGGTTCAGCCGGCACGGCAGTGCAGGATGTCAAGGTCATGCCCGTGAACGATGCACCCACCATCGACGACGGGGTGACCTACAACCCTGCCGGGACCGACGAGGATACGACCTCCAGCGGCATACAGGTTTCGAGCATCTTGGCAGACGCACACTATGCCGACCCGGATACCGGGAGCGCTGCCGGCATTGCGGTGACCTCGGTGTCGGCTAACGGGACCTGGCAGTATTCGACGGATGGCACGGACTGGACCGACGTCGGCGCCGTATCCGATACGTCGTCTCTACTGTTGTCGTCCAGCACGCAGGTACGCTACGTGCCGGACGGCGAGAACGCGGAAAGCGCCATCTTTCAGTACCGCGCCTGGGATCAGACCACGGGCTCGGCTTCCACCAACGGCTCGCCCAGCACGGCTGACTCGACCAGCCGTGGCGGCACGACCGCCTTTTCGGAGAATCAGTCAGGCGTGCTGCTTGACGTTACCGCCGTGAACGATGCGCCGACGCTGGATCCTGGGACGTTTGCCCTGAACGGGACCGACGAGGACACCGTGTCGGACGCGGTGACGGTGACGGCGCTGTTGAACGATCGCAACTGGGCGGATGTCGATGCCGGGGCGTCGTTGGGCATCGCGGTGACCGGCACGACGGGGGACGGAACCTGGCAGTATTCCCTGGACGGGACCGACTGGACGGACTTTGGCGCCGTTTCCTCAAGTGAATCGTTGCTGCTTGACGGGGCGACCGAGGTGCGCTTTAACCCGATCCAGGGCGGCAATGCCAATTTCAGCTTCCGCGCCTGGGATCAGACCACGGGCTCGGCCTCGCTGAAAAACGCGCGGAGCACGGCCGACACCACGACCTCGGGGGGCACTACCGCGTTTTCGAGCGCGACGGCAAGTGCCGACGTGGCGGTGTCTGAAATCAATGAAGCCCCAACGCTGTCGGCGACCGGTTCCAACCCGACCTACATCGAGGGCGCAGCCCGGGCCAACCTCTTCGATTCGGTGACGGCAAGCACCATCGAGGCTGGGCAGTCCTTTACCGCGATGACATTGACGGTGACCAACGTGGCCGACGGGGCCAGCGAAGTCCTGACGATCGACGGTTCGGACATTGCGCTGACGGACGGCAACAGCGTCACGACGGCCACCCACGGCCTGCCCGTTACGGTGTCTGTCGCGGGCGGTACGGCGACGGTCGGTTTCACCGGGGCGAGCTTGACGGAGGCCCAGCTGCAGACCCTGGTCGATGGCCTGAGCTACCGCAACACCAGCGACAACCCCACCACCGGGGCCAGCCGGGTGGTCACGATCACCGGCCTCACCGACGATGGCGGCACGGCCAATGGCGGTACCGACACCGCCAGTCCCAACCTGCAAAGCACGGTCAGCTTGACCGGTGTGAACGATGCCCCGGTGATCGGCAATTTGGGTGGCGACAGTGTGGCCCTGGAGGCAGGCGGCGCTGCCGTCGGTATCGACGCTGGTCAAGACGCCGCAGTGGCTAATGCCGATTCGGCTGATTATAACGGCGGTGCCCTGGCCATTACCGATAATGGCGGCAACAATACCGCCAGCGGCAACTTTTCGGTGGATGGCACCCAGGTCACTGCGGGCGGGGATGCAACGATTGCGGCTGGCGAGACCATCGCCGTCGGCGGAACCGCCATTGGTACGGTGCATGCCACCGATGATGGGCAGGGCGGCAACGCTCTGAAGATTCAGTTCGACACGGCCGATGCCACTAATGCCCGGGTTCAGACCCTGCTGCAGAACCTTGAATGGAGCGCGGCGGCAGGCAGCGGTGCGCAGACCTTCACCGCGACCCTGAGCGACGGCGACGGCACGGCCAATGGCGGCGACGAGGACGCCACCGCAAACTTTTCACTGACGCTCGGCAATCCGCCGGTGGTCGGCCACTTGGAAGGCGATACGGTCACCTTCAACGAAGGTGACGGACGCGTTCGGCTCGACCAGGCGGCTAGCGCCACTCTCACCGATGCGGATGCCCCTGCCAGCCTCAATGGCGGCAACCTCACCGCCACTGTCTCCGCCAATGCGGCGGCGGGCGAGGATGTGCTCACTCTCGATACCAGCGGCGCGGTCTCACTGGGCGGCACCTCGGCGGGTTCCAACGTATCGGTCGGCGGCACGGTCGTGGGCACGCTGGGCAATAACCTGGCAGCGGGCAACGATCTGGTGGTGAATTTCAATACCAATGCCACCCTCGCCAGGGTCGAAAGCCTGCTGCAGGCACTCGGCTACGCCAACGACAGCCAGGACCCCACGGCCGCTCCCCGCACGATCGATGTCACCGTGACCGACAATGACGGCCTGGCCAGCGCCGAGTCCAGCGTGTTGGTGGCGGTGGTGCCTATCAACGACGCTCCCACTTTCACCACCACGGCCACCGATCCCACCTTCACCGAAGAGGGCGCGGCGGCCAGTCTGTTCAGCGGCACCGTTATCGACGCCATCGAGTCTGGCGACAACATCGAGCAACTCGAATTGGCCGTCTCAGGTTTGTCCGATGGCGCCGACGAGCAACTCATGGTGGATGGCGAGTCCATTGCCTTGACCGACGCCACCGCCGGTACCACCAAGGCCAACGGGTTCGGCTATGCCGTCAGCCTCTCTGGCACGACGGCCACCGTCACCTTGAATAAGAGCGACAACGCGGCTAACTGGCAGGCACTGGTGGATGGCCTGGGCTATCGCAATGCCAGCGACGATCCTGACACCACGACCCGTACCGCCACCCTCACCGCAGTGAGCGATACGGGGGGCACCGCCAACGGCGGCAGCGACACCACAACCCTCAACCAGGCTTCCCAGGTCACGGTCGTCGCCGTCAACGACGCCCCCGTCATCGCCATCAACGACGGCCCGAGCGTGCGTACCGGCAATCGTATCACCGTGACCGACACGCATCTGCGAGCGGACGACCCGGACGATGACGGCGATGGGCTCACCTACACGCTGGACACACTGCCTGCCAGCGGGACGCTTTCGCTGGACGGTACCGATCTGGTAGTGGGGGATACCTTTACCCAGCAGGACATCGACGACGGCCTGTTGGCGTTTACCGCAGGAGGCAGTGCGGGGGATGTCAGCTTTGAGGTTACCCTGGCGGATGGCGGCGAAGACGGAGCAGGCACCGTCAGCGATACGGTCACGCTGAGCGTAACGTCTCCGCCGTCGAGTCCTGATCCTGACCCCGAACCTGAACCCGAGCCCGGACCTATTCAGGTGACGCCCCCCGAACCGCAGCCACCCACGCCCTCCGGCGTGCCGTCGGTGCGCGAGACGATCACCAATACTGGCAGCAATCCAGGCACCGCCAAGCTGGTCGAGAACACTGGCAGCACCAACGAGGTGACCGCGACGCTGCCCGGTGGGGTGAGCCTGATCAACGAGGGGGCACGCACGGCGGTGAACCCCGAGCAGGCCCTGGCCGACCTGATCGCGAGCATCGATGCCCGCCAGCCGACGAACGCGGGCGACCAGACGGGGGTGGCCGGGCAATGGCTCTCCCGACTGGATGAAGGCCTGCTTGATGTGCGCACCCTGGTGTTGAGCGACAGCGGCTCAGGGTCGACGAATACGCCGATCCAGATCAGCGGCGTGGCGAACGACGACGACTCAGGGGCTGGCCACCAGGAAGCCTTCGTGATCGATACCCGCTCGCTGCCTGCCGGCAACCAGCTCCAGCTCGATCATATCGACTTTGCCAGCGTGATCGGCGCCACCACGATAACGGGTGGGGGCGGTGACAACGTGGTGATCGGCGACGATGCCGATCAGTTCATCGTGCTGGGCGAGGGCGATGACGAACTGCACGGCGGCGGCGGAGACGACACTATCGGCTCCGAGGGCGGCGACGACCGGCTGTTCGGTGAAGACGGCGACGACACGCTGTTCGGCGGTGCCGGGGCAGACCTGCTGCACGGTGGTCGCGACACGGACACGGTTCGCTATGAGGGCAGCCGCGATGACTATGTGATCGCTCAGGAATACGGCGTTGTCACGGTGCATTCCAAGGCCGACCCTGAGGATAGTGACACCCTGGTCAATATCGAGACGTTGACCTTTGCCGATGACGAGCTGGCGCTGAGCTACGACGACGATCTGGCATGGATCACGGGGCTCTACGATCAGGTGCTGGGGCGCCAGGCGGATGTCGATGGCATCCAGTACTGGGCGAAGCAGCACGCCGAAGGCCTTGGCAAGAGCGAGATGGCGCGGCTGTTCATGACGTCGGAGGAGGCCGGTCAGTCCCTGGACGTGCAGGATGACGGCATCGGGGGTGTGGTGGACACGCTCTACGCGTCGCTGCTCGGCCGCACGGCGGATGCCCCAGGCAAGGCCTACTGGGTAGACCAGCTGGAAAGTGGGGCGTCGCTTGGCGATGTGGTTGGCGGCTTCATGGAAGCCGAAGAGATGCGCACCCACGACCTTGGCGCGACTCAGTGGGACTTTATTGCGTGAGCGCGAGAGTACTAACGTGAGGGTACTAACGCGTTAGTACTGATGCGATAGTACTGATGCTATTGTCGTTGGTTTAATAGTATTTACGTTATCATTTGGCCTTATGAGTAAACGAGAGGGCATGGTCGATGGTAACGGTTACTCGCGACCCTGAACGCTACCGGGTTTTACCCGGGGAAGGCTATGATGGTGTGGTGCAGGTATCTGCCGAGGGCTTTTACGGCTCAGGAGTTCTGCTGAACGGCGGCCGAGCCGTGCTGACCTCCGCGCATGTCATAGAAGGTGCCACCAGCGTGACGGTAAACATGGACACGCCAGCGGGGCAGATTAACGTGCCTGCATCGCAGTATGCACTGCACCCGCTTTTCGATTCGGCCAATGGCAATGGCGATCTTGCGCTGGTGTGGCTAGGGGCGTCAGCACCGGTCACCGCCGAGCGACGCTCGCTCTACCGTGAAGACGACGAGGTGGGCAGCAACATCACTTTGGTGGGTTATGGCCTTCCAGGGGATGGTCTGAACGGATATGTGGAAAGCGGTAGTGTCGCACCGGCCAAGCGCCTTGCAGAAAACCGGTTCGATACCACCGGGGAGACAATGAAAGACGCCCTGGGGCGCGGTATTGGCTGGGATCCGTTACCCGGCTCCCAACTGATCATTGACTTCGACAACGGAACCCGCGAAAACGATGCGCTGGGTGCGCTGATGGGGCTTCAAGATACCGGTAGGGGGGCCGCAGAAGGCTTGATTGCACCGGGTGACAGCGGCGGCCCGGCGTTTATCGACCAGAAGGTCGCGGGGGTGGCGACCTATACCGCATCGCTTGGCCGCAAGGGACAATCCCCTGATGTGAACGACGAGCTGGACAGCAGCTTCGGCGAGATTGCCTCTTTTCAGCGGGTCAGTCATTACCAGCAGTGGATCGATCAGAGCCTGCGTGTGGCTGACCCGGACGCGCCTACCCGGCCAGAGGAGGTCGAAACGCACGTGTTTGAAGGCGACGAAGGAACGACGCTTGCGTATTTTTTGCTTGAGTTTAATGGCCAGCGAGACGATCCAGAGCAGTGGTTGAGCGTCGATTATGCCACTCGAGATGGCACCGCCACCGCCGGGGAAGACTATGTTGCCGTGGCCGATACGCTGATCCTTTATCCGGATGAAACCCGGGCTGCGATTCCAGTGGAGGTGATCGGTGATGACACCCCGGAGCCCGATGAAACCTTTTACCTCGACGTGTTCAACCCCGTTGGTGGCAGCTTCGGAGAGGATGTACTCATGCTGACGGCAGTGCGCACCATTCAGGATGATGATGGCTGGATCGCGTAAGGTGCTTTGACTCACAACAGTGTTAGTAACATATACGTTGCCATCATCTTGAGGAAAGAGGGGACAGGTTCGTGGATCAATCATGATCGAGAGGGCAGTCGGCATGATACGTGCAAACAAGTCACTTGCTTGATGCCGCTGCCAGAGTGCCTGATGAAATGCCCTGTTCGGCCAATAAGTAAAATTTTTAATAAATCCTTTTAAAACATATATTTATAATTTTAAGCCTGGTTGGCTTGCGGCCTGGTAGCTGACAGCGAGAACGTATTCGTGTTTCATGACGCTCCAGTTTCTGAATGGTGATGATGCCAGTGAGTGAGTCGTTCTTCTTGTCGGGTTCTGCTGCCGTGTATTCGCGTTACACCTCTCTCGCGGTTTTTTTGCTGTGTGCCATCGCGCTGGTGGTGCCAAGCGGTTACTCGCTGGGTGCCGTCATGCTGTTGCTGGGCAGCGGCGTGCTGTTGGCAACTCGCCCATTGCTTCGCTTGGGCCATCAGGACATGTGGGTGATGGCCGTCATGGCAGCGTATGCGCTGGTTGGCATGCAGTCAGCTCTCTGGGACGGCCAGGGCGTCAGCGGGCTGGATAAACCGCTACGTTTCCTGCTCGCCGTTCCTGCACTATTGCTGGTGGTGGCTTATCCTCCTCGATTGTCCTGGCTGTGGAGCGGGATCGCCGTGGGGGCGGTTGGCTCGGGTAGCTGGGCCATCTGGCAGAAATTCGCGCTGGAGGTGGAGCGCGCCACGGGGTATACCCATACGATCCAATTCGGCAATTTGAGCATGCTGCTCGGGGTGCTGTGTATTGCCGCGCTAGGCTGGGCGGTGATTCAGCCGCGTCGTCACCTGTGGGTGGTGGCCCTGTTAATCGCCGCGCTGTTGGGCGCCCTCGGTTCGCTGTTATCCGGTAGTCGGGGCGGCTGGGTGGGGATTCCTTTCGTTTTGCTTGTGCTGTTTCGTGCGTATGGCCGCTTTATCTCTCGGAAGTTGCTGGTGGCGATAAGTGGCCTGCTGTTGGTTGCCGGTATCGGCGTTTATGCCGTTCCTGAGCTGGGCGTGCAAGCCCGAGTGCACCAGGCGTTGGACGAAGTGGCGCGCTATGCAGAGGGTGATAGAAGCCATTCGTCAGTGGGGGCGAGGTTTGAAATGTGGCGGGGGGCGAGCCATTTGATTACCGAGAAGCCGCTGTTGGGGTGGGGAGACAATGGCTACGCTGACGCCATGCAGGCACTCGGTCAGGAAGGGGTGATTAATGCCCGGGCCGCCCAGTATGGCCATGCACATAATGAGTTTATTGATAGCCTGGCCAAACGCGGCGTATTGGGTTTGGCGGTGCTGCTGGCGCTCTATCTAGTCCCGATGCGCTTTTTTGCACAGTCACTGGGGGCGGCAGATTTATCGAGGCGATCCATTGCCACGGCAGGCGTCCTGCTACCGGTGACGTACATTGATTTTGGCCTGACGCAAACGTTTCTGTCTCATAACAGCGGCGTGATGATGTATGCGTTTTTACTGGCGGTGCTTTGGGGGATTTACGCTCGACAGGCTAGATCATCGTATTGCTGAGCGCTTACGACATCCGCTGCCTGCACCCAGCCCATGTCGATATCGTCTCTCGATATTAACTGAAGGGGCTTGATGCCCCTTGCGGCCGATATTCCCGTGCCTTACTTTGCTGGGGATGCGGGAGAGGAACCTGAGCCGGTCGGGATTTTATGTGAGTGGCGATGACGGTAGCCCCTGGCAGGTGGAGAAGGCATGTCGCACAAGGACAGCCATCTTTGCTGATTAGCGGGGCGCTTCATGGCCCATTCGATGTTTTCAAGTGTTCCAGCATAGGCGGCTGACCTTGAAGGCAGCTGCAAGGATAATGCTTGATCTATTATGATAGATCAAAATATTTTTGTGATATGTTATCTTGAATAAATAATTATTGAGCATCTCCGCATAAGTGATCTATTTTAATAAATCAATTTATGCCAAATGATGTATAAAAGTAGATCAAATGAGCTATGGAACGGAACACTTAGCCGCACGCCTAAAGGCTGCACGAGAAGCTAAGGGGCTGAGTCAGCGGGAACTGAGCGCGCTTGCCGGTGTGCCGCAGTCGCACATCTCCAAAATAGAAAATGATGCCGTTGATTTGCGCGTCTCAAGCCTTTCTTCCATCGCCCACTCGCTGGATCTGGAATTGATGCTCGTGCCCCGCAAGGCGATTCCGGCTGTCCAGTCAATTACCCGCAGCGTCGCCAGCGCGCCGGTCATCAACGCGGCAACACAGCGGGAACTCGACCGCATCCGCGAGACGGTGAATGAACTCGCATCGCATGCATCCAGCGCGAGCATCGACAACCTCCAGCGCCGCATCCGCGAGATCACCCAAATCCAGAGCCAGATTGACCCTGATATTCTAAAAAAGGTACGGCGCATCCTTGAGTCTATCGAGTCTTCGGGCAGCAATGAGGCCGTCAACCGGGCTGTCGAAAATATCCGCTCTTTGCGCAACCAGCTCGCCCATCGAGCCTCGTCCCAAGAGACGCCGCGTGCCCCAAGACCGGCCTATCGGCTAGAGGAGGATCAAGATGGCTGATGTCTTTGTCCTTGATGTCCTGCTTTATGGGGAGCCTATTGGTACTCTTACCAATGTTGGCGGAGACCGAACGATTTTTGCCTTCAACGACGCCCATATCGACAACCCTGACAGGCCGACGCTGGGGCTGGCCTTCAAGGACGAATTCGGCGCGTTGCTTACGGACTTCAGACCCTATCAGAAGCGCGTGATGCCGTTTTTCTCGAATCTTCTACCTGAAGGCCATCTGCGTAAATACCTTTCAGAGAATGTGGGCGTAAATCCCGAGCGTGAGTTTCATCTACTTTGGGCATTCGGTCATGACCTGCCCGGTGCGGTCACGATCAAACCCGCTGATGGCGAGGCATGGCCGCCGATTGGCGGTGAGAGTACTGATGTTGATGAGACCGAAGGTGGTCGCCGAGAGCACGCCTTGCGGTTCTCGCTTGCTGGGGTACAGCTAAAATTCTCGGCGGTTCTGGCCCCGACCGGCGGCCTGACGATTCCCGCATCCGGCGTTGGTGGCTCATGGATCGTGAAGCTCCCATCGCGCGAGTTCAAAGGCGTTCCCGAAAACGAGTTTTCGATGATGACGCTCGCGCGCCTTATCGGAATAGATGTCCCACCTATTGATCTTGTCGATGTCGGCAGCATCAAGAATCTGCCCGAAGGAATCGACAAGATCGGCCAAAGCGCCTTCGTTATTGAACGGTTCGACAGGCTGTCTGACGGCAGCGCCGTTCATATCGAGGATTTCGCACAGGTCTTCGATGTCTATGCCGAGCAAAAGTACAAAACGGCCACCTTGCGCAATATTGCACAGGTACTTGCCGCTGAGACCAGCGACGCCGATATCGCCGAATTCATCCGGCGGCTGGTTTTCTGCGTTCTGATCGGAAACGGCGACATGCACATGAAGAACTGGTCGCTTATCTATCCCGACCGGCGAAACGCTGCGCTCGCTCCGGCTTACGATCTTGTCTCGACCATCCCTTATATCCCCAGCGACAATATGGGGCTCAGGATCAGCCGGACTCGCGCGTTTTCCGAACTGACCAACGACGAGCTTGAGCATTTGGCAGCCAAAGCCGCCATTCCCGAAAAACTTGTTCTGGATACGGCTCATGAGGCGGCCGCACGCTTCCACCAGCACTGGCAGGCCGAGAAACACAACCTCCCGATGACAAAGCAAGTTCGTGAGGCTATCGAGGCTCATATCAAGAGCCTCCCAATAGCGCAATAAAAAGCGACCACGGTGATAGAGCTTGATCGCCCAGAAATATCAATTGACGAGAGTCTCGGGGTTGATGTCATGAATCAAGTCTACGGCGTGTTTGATGTTGAGAGTATGTGTGCAGTATCAAGACTAGTGGAGCTTGGCGCGTATTGCCGAAAAAAACCCTTGATTGAAAGTCGCTACTGCCAAGTTGCCTGGTTGGCGCGGGTAGCCGCGAGACGTGCTTCATCAAGTGTAATGCCGAGGCCAGTCTCGTCAGTGAGTGTCAGCGAGCCTTCGGCATCGGGCTTTATGGCGGTCGTCAGCGGAAAGTCGCGAACCTCGGGTCTCCATTCCGGTGGGTCGAAGGGGTATTCCAGATAAGGGCAGCCTTCTGGGCCAACCGCCCCGGCGGTGAGGTGCAGATTGGCGGCAAGGCCGATACCGTTCCCCCAGATATGCGGCGTGAACCACTTGTCTGCTGTTGTGACCTCTTTCGCCAGTCTGGATAAGCCGAGAAGCCCGATTGAGCAGACGGCGTCCGGTTGGTAGACGTCAAGACACTGCTGTCGCAACATTTCGCGGAATTCGTGGGGTTCGCGGGGCATCTCGCCACCGGCGATTTTAAGCCGCTCGCCGGTCGGGTCGTTGAGAGCGCGCATGCCGGGGCGATTCAAATATCGCTAAAAACTGGGTGTCACGGCTTAGACTGCCGACTTTTTATCCCATTTCCGTCTTCCAGCTCTATGGGTGCGCTTTGGTAATATGTTTCGCTCCAGCGGCTTGGTGGTACCGCTTTTACGTCGTCAGATGTTGGAGGCAATTTTGGGGCCGGGATGATTTGATTGCTCAACACGCTGAGCGTCAACAAGGGCCTGATCTTCAGGGCTATGTTTGGCTGGTCGTCAACTTGGTCTTGGTGGTGCGATAGACGCTATCCAGGTGGGCGAGCATGGCGCGTTCGGCAGCGTCCGGGTCGCCGCGTTTCAGGCCATCCACGATATGCCGGTGCTCGTGATAGCTGCGCTCGATGGCGCCGGGCTCGCGCATCACCTGACGGCGAATATGCAGGCCGAAGGCATAAAGCTCTTCGGCATAGCGCAACAGTATCTCGTTGTTGGCGTATTCCGATATCAGCTTGTGGAAGTTCTGGTCGGAGAGTTGGAAATGCACGGGAGAGTCGAACAGTCGGCTTTGCGCGTCGAGTAGCTGTTCCAGGCCTTCAATGCCTTTGTCGTCGATATTGATGGCGGCGCGCCGGGCAATGGCGGCTTCCACCACGATGCGACTTTCGAAGACGCTGTCCACGTCAAAGCGGTTCATCTCGCGGGATGTGCCGTCAGCAGTGGCGGGGCGGCAGCGTGCCAACGTTTCTTCATCCGCGCGAATGCGTGTCTTGCTGCCATGGGAGACGCTGATCAGGCCGTGAGCCGTCAGCTGGGCGAGTGCCCCACGGACGGTTTCGCGGCTCACGCCAAATAACTGTGCCAGCTCACGCTCGCTGGGCAATTCATCGCCGTCTCTTAGCAGCCCGGTCAGGATCATGTCGGTCAGCTTGTCGGCCAGGATTTCTTTCTTGGTCCGATTCTTGAGTGTTTTTTCGAAAGCGAATGCCGGGTTGCTCATGATCCCTCCTGTCTCAGCTGGTCTGGATAATAGACCATAAGCTGATCAAATACTACATCCCCTTTCTGGTCCTTTCGACAAAGGTATAACGCCTTAATTCAGTGCTTGACGGTACCTGATGAGCGGTTTAAGTTTCTGGACTACTGGTCTGGTTAACCAACCAGCAGTCCAGTGAAGCAAAACCAATTACAATCCAGGAGTGCATCATGCTCAAGAAGCTACTCGGCGTTTCCGCTCTCACTCTGGCCATCGCCAGTACGCATGCCCAGGCTGACAAAATCGTCTTCGCGATCGGTGGTACCCCCAACAGCCTGCAGGGCCAAACGGCGCAGGAGTTCGCCGACCGCCTGCAGGACCGCCTTGGCGACAATCATCAGGTGGAGTATTACCACAGCGGCCAGTTGGGCGACGAGAGGCAGCTCGTCCAGAAGCTGCGGCTCGGCACGGTCGACCTCGCGGGGATCTCTTCCATCATGTCATCGGTCTCGCCCGAATTCGCTCTTTTCGATATGCCTTTCCTGGTCAAGGACCGGGACCATCTGCGACGTATCGATCGCGAGATCGTGATGCAGGATCTGGCTGAGAGCGCCGGGGAGCAGGGGCTCAATATCATCTCTACCTGGGAAAACGGCTTCCGTCATATCACCAATAACGAACGCCCCATCAATGAGCCCGCCGACCTGGAGGGGTTGAAGATCCGCACGCCCCAGAGCGAGTGGCGCACGCTGATGTTCGATACCTGGGGTGCCAATCCGACCCCGATGGCGTTTTCCGAAGTCTTTGTCGGCCTGCAGACCGGGGTGGTCGATGGCCAGGAGAACCCCCTCAGCAATATCAACGGGGCCAAATTCCAGGAAGTACAGGATTATCTCTCGCTCTCCAATCACGTTTACTCGCCGATCTGGTTGACCGCTGGCAAGGGCGGATGGGAACAGCTCTCAGAGGACGTTCGTGCTGCCATTACGGCGGTTGCCATCGAGACGCAGGACTGGGCACTTGCAAAAGGGGCCGAACTCGATAACTCACTGCTGGAGGCCATGCGTAACGACGGCATGGAGGTCAACCGGGTGGATCGCGATGCCTTTGTCGAGGCCAGCAACCCGGTTTATGCGGAGTTTGCCGAGAAAGTAGACGGCGGCCAGGAACTGGTGGACCGGGCCATGGCGTTGGCCGAGGAGTAACGCCAGATGTCATCCCCAACGGGCGCCGTCACGGCGCCCTCTCTCACTCAAGCGCAGGAGGGCTACGCCATGAGTTTACTGGGTCGTGTCAATCGACTGCTGGAACGGTTGCTTGAAGCGCTGACCGTGTTTCTGTTGCTGGCGCTAACCTCGATCGTCATTGCCGCTGTGGGGTTTCGTATGGTTGGCAACTCGTTCTCCTGGTACGACGAGGTGGCCTCTATCGGCCTGGCATGGCTGAGCTTTTACGGTGCCAATCTGGCAGCCCTCAAGCGAACCCATATGGGCTTTCCCGGGCTGGTCAGCCGCGCGCCAGCAGCCATTCGTGCCAGCCTGTTCATTTTCTCGGAAGTCGTCGTCATCGGCTTCTTCCTGGTGATCGCTTACTACGGTTATGTCGTTCTCGACATCCTTGCCTGGGATAACCTGGTGTCCCTGCCCTGGATCGGTCTGGATGTGACCCAGTCGGTCATTCCGATCAGCGCCGTACTGTTCATTGTCTGTGAGCTGCTCAGTATGCCCATGGCATGGCGCAAGATGCGCAGTGGCGTGGACGGTGACGCGGAAGAAATCGAAGCGGCCATCCGCCAAGCCGAGGAAGACCTGAAGGAGTACCGCGCATGACTCTTTTGATCATAATCGCTGCTCTGTTTGCCTTGGTCCTGGTCAACGTGCCGATCGCCGTTGCCATCGGGGTGGTGGGCGTCGTGGGCGTCTATCTGAACATGGGCGCTGAGGCGTTGGTGAACGTGCCGCTCACGTTGTTCAACGGGGCGACCAAGTTTCCTCTGATTGCTATCCCGCTGTTTATTTTCGCCGGGGCATTGATGAACACGTCCGGCATTTCGTTGCGGCTCATCAACATGGTCACCGCGATTGTCGGCTTCGTTCGGGGTGGCCTGGCGATGGTCAATGTCGGGGTCTCGCTGTTTTTTGCCGAGATATCCGGGTCCGCCGTTGCCGATGTGGCCGCCACCGGGTCGGTATTGATCCCGGAAATGAAACGGCGCAAATACAACCCCAACTTTTCTGCCGCGATCACGTCCTCGTCGGCGTCTCTGGCCATCATCATTCCGCCGTCGCTGTCGATGATTCTGTATGGCGCGATCGCCGATACGTCCATCGTCAAACTGTTCGTCGCCGGTATCGTACCCGGGCTGATCGGCGCTGCGGGCCTGGCGGGTGCCTGCTATTACTATGCGGTCAAGTATGACTTGCCCCGCGAAGAGTCGTTTTCGCTCAGCACCCTGGGCAAGGCGTTCAAGGAGGCTTTCTGGGCACTCCTGCTGCCGGTGATCATCCTGGGTGGCATCTTCGGTGGCTTTGTCACCGCGACGGAGGGCGCCGGTATCGCCGTGCTGGCGGCCCTGCTGATCGGTGGGCTGGTCTACCGGGAGCTGAATTTCAAGATTCTTTATCGCGCCGTGATCGAAGGGGTCATCCAGACCGCCGTCGTAATGCTGCTGGTGGCGACCTCGGCCGTGCTCGGTCTGTTCTTGACCGAAATGCAGCTCCCTCAACAGCTGGCCAGCGAAATTACCGCCATTACCGACGACCCGGTGCTGGTGCTGGCACTGCTCAACGTATTGTTGCTGCTGCTGGGCATGTTCCTGCACGGGGCGGCGGCGATCATTCTGGTCGTGCCCATCGTCATGCCGTTGGTGCATCAGATTGGTATCGATCCCATCCATTTCGGTTTGATCCTGACGCTCAACCTGGCCATCGGCCAGCAGACACCGCCGGTTGCTTCCGTGCTGGCGACGTCCTGCTCGATTGCCAAGACCGACATGTGGGAAACCACGAAGGTCAATTTCCCCATGATTCTGGTGCTGTTCGTGGTGCTGATGCTCGTCACCTATGTGCCAGCGATTCCCATGACGCTCGTTAACTTCTTCTATTGATATGGAGCTCACTATGTCTGATATACGCCCTGTCATCGCCGTGACGCTCGGCGACCCCGCCGGCATCGGCCCCGAGCTGATAGCAAAACTGTTCGCCGAGGAAACGCTATTCCGCAATGTGCATACCGTGCTGGTGGGTGACCGTTGGCTGTGGCAGGAGGGCCAGCGCGTTGGCGGGCAGGCCCATGACCTGCCGGAGGTCGAGCGTTTTGCCGAGGCTCGCCAGCATGAGGGGCCGGTCTTCATGCCGGTGGATAGCGTCGCCCAGGGTGCCGTTGGTTACGCAGAAGAGACGGCAGAGGGCGGCGCCTCGGTGCTGGCCGTGTTGTCGCGCTGCCTGGAGGCCGCGCAGTCAGGCGAGGTGGATGCCATCTGTTTCGCCCCGCTCAACAAGTTCTCGATGAAGAAAGGGGGCTTGGCGCATGAGGATGAACTGCACTTCTTCGCCGAGAAGCTGGGGGTCACCGGTTATTTCTGCGAGTTCAATACGCTGGGTGATCTTTGGACGTCCCGCATTTCGTCGCACATTCCGCTCAAGGACGCCGCCAGCTACGTGACCCAGGACCGTATCGTCTCGGCCAGTCGCCTGATTTATGACTCCCTGAAACTGGCGGGCAACGATGCCCCCCGCATCGCCGTGGCGGCCTTCAACCCCCATGCGGGTGAGGGCGGTACCTGCGGGCGCGAGGAAATCGAGGTCATCGCCCCTGCTGTGGAGGCGTGCAAGGCGCAGGGGTATCCGGTCGATGGGCCCTATCCTGCCGACACCATCTTCCTCAAGGCACGGGATGGCGAGTATGACGCCATCGTCACCATGTACCACGACCAGGGCCAGATCGCGATCAAGCTGATGGGCTTCAAGCAGGGTGTCACGGTGCAGGGTGGCCTGCCTATTCCCATCACCACCCCGGCTCACGGTACGGCCTTTGATATCGCGGGCACCGGCAACGCCGACGTCAACCCGACCCGTAATGCCTTCACCATTGCCTGCCAGATGGGTGGGAACCTGAGACGTCAGCGCCTGGAAGCCGCCGCTGGATAATCGTTCGTTTACAAGGAAACTCAGCACATGAAAATTACACAGGTAAAAGCACGTGTTTTTGAGTGGAAGGGCCATACCGTTCCCGCTCAGCCGCATTTCTGCTCGAACGCCATGGATGAACTCTGGGACAAGAGCGACTCCATGGGGACCTTCCGCTTCCACGGCTGGACCACGGTCGAGATCGAAACCGATACCGGCCTGGTGGGGCTGGGCAACGTGGCGCTGGCACCGACCATTGCCAAGGCGATCATCGATCAGTACCTGGCGCCGTTGGTGATCGGCCAGGACCCGTTCGATTATGAATACCTCTGGCAGCGCATGTACCGGGCGACCCATGCCTGGGGGCGCAAGGGCATCGGCATGGCGGCGATTTCGGGTGTCGATATCGCTATCTGGGATATCATGGGCAAGGCGGTCAACAAGCCGGTCTTCAAGCTGCTGGGTGGGCGCACCAAGGAGAAAATCCCCTGCTATGCGTCAAAGCTCTACCGCACCGACCTGAAAAGCATGCAGGACGAGGCCCAGTCGTACCTCGACCAGGGCTTCACCGCCATGAAGATGCGCTTTGGCTATGGCCCCAAGGACGGTCCGTCCGGCATGCGCGAAAACCTGAACAGTGTGGCCGCGGTACGCGAAGTGATTGGCGACGATGTCGACCTGATGCTCGAGTGCTACATGGGCTGGAACCTGGAATATGCCAAGCGCATGCTGCCCAAGCTGGAACGATTCGAGCCCCGCTGGCTCGAGGAACCCGTGCTCGCGGACGATATCGATGGCTATGCCGAACTGAATCAGCTCACCAGCATTCCGATTTCCGGCGGTGAGCACGAATTCACCCATTATGGCTTCCGCCAGCTGTTGGAGAAGCGTGCCATTTCGGTCATCCAGTACGATACCAACCGTGTCGGTGGTATCACCGCGGCCCGCAAGATCAATGCACTGGCGGAATCGTTCAGCGTTCCGGTCATTCCCCACGCCGGCCAGATGCATAACTACCACCTGACCATGTCGACGCTGGCCTCGCCCATGTCGGAATTCTTCCCCGTTCATGACGTCGAGATTGGCAATGAGCTCTTCTACTACCTGTTCAAGGGAGACCCTGAACCGGTGAATGGCTTCATCGATCTGGATGATGACGTGCCGGGCCTTGGTCTGTCGCTTAACCATGATCATTTTGATCAATTTCATATCATCGAGTGAGGCCCATTATGCGATTGATCCAGTGTCTCCATGAGGGCGCGCCGTGCGCTGCGTTGGTCGAGAGTGCAGAAGAGGTGCGCCTGCTCGATGCCGATACCTGCTCTCTGGCCCGCCGCGCGATGGCGGCGGGGCAGTCGTTGGCGGAAGCGGTTGAAAACGCGCTGACGCCGACGCGGCTCGATTATGCACAGCTGATCGACGACAAGCGGCTGTTGCCCCCGCTGACACATCCGGACCCGGCCCATTGTCTGGTGACCGGCACCGGCCTGACCCATCTGGGGAGCGCCGATACGCGCTCGGCCATGCATGCCAAGACGCAAGTGAGCGAGGACGAGCTTACCGACTCGATGCGCATGTTCAAGTTGGGGGTCGAGGGCGGTAAGCCAGCGCCCGGTGAAGAGGGGGCTCAACCCGAATGGTTCTACAAGGGTGACGGTGCTTGCGTGGTCGCCCCGGAGGCCGACATGCCCGTGCCGCACTTCGCCCAGGATGCAGGGGAGGAGCCCGAGCTGGCCGGTCTTTATGTGATTGGCGATGACGGTAGCCCATGGCGGGTGGGGTACGCGATCGGCAATGAGTTTTCGGACCATGTCACCGAGCGTTTCAATTACTTGTGGCTGGCGCATTCCAAGCTGCGTGCCTGCAGCTTCGGCCCGGAACTTTGGGTGGGAGCGCTCCCCGCTCACCTGGAGGGCGTCAGCCGTATCGTGCGCGGCAATGAGACGCTCTGGGAGAAACCCTTCCTGACTGGCGAGGCCAATATGGCGCACAGCCTGGCGAACCTCGAGCACCATCATTTCAAGTACGCAGGCTTTCGACGCCCGGGCGATGTTCACGTGCATTTCTTCGGCACCGCCACCCTGAGCTTTGCCGACAATATCCGCACCCGCGAGGGTGATCGCTTCGAGATCAGTCTCCCCGAGTTCGGTCGGCCGTTGCGTAACCCGCTTCGCTTTGAAGCGGACGGTACGCCTGTCGACGTGAAATCACTCTAAGGACTGCATGACACAAGGAGTTTATCCATGAACCTGGAAGGCAAGTTACTTATCGGCCAGGCGGCCGTCAGTGGCAGTTCCAGACCTATCGACGCCATCAATCCGGCCACCAACGAGCGTCTCGCGCCCACCTATAAGGGCGGCACCCGAACCGAGGTGGAGCGTGCCTGTGAGCTTGCCGAGACGGCCTTCGCCACCTTCCGCGAGACGTCTCCCGAAGCGCGCGCGGCGTTTCTCGACACCGTCGCCCGCGAGATCGAGGGCATCGGCGATACGCTGATCGAACGTGCCATGGCCGAAACCGGCCTGCCGAGGGCGCGCCTGGAAGGCGAGCGTGGCCGAACCTGTGGCCAGCTGCGTCTGTTCGCGAATGTGGTACGCGCTGGCGAGTGGCTCGACGTGCGCATTGACCCGGCCATGCCGGACCGTCAACCGATGCCGCGCGCCGACCTGCGACAGCGCCATATCGGCCTGGGGCCGGTGGCGGTGTTCGGTGCCAGCAACTTCCCGCTGGCTTTCTCGGTCGCCGGGGGTGATACCGCCTCGGCGTTAGCTGCCGGGTGTCCGGTGATCGTCAAGGGCCACTCCGCCCACCCCGGCACCTCTGAGCTGGTAGGGCGTGCGGTGCAACGGGCGGTGACAGCCTGCGGACTGCCGGAGGGCACCTTCTCGCTGCTGTTCGGCTCAGGCAGTGAGATCGGTCAGGCCCTGGTCGCCGATCCGCGTATCCAGGCGGTGGGCTTCACCGGGTCGCGGGGCGGTGGCAACGCGCTGCTGAAAACGGCGCAGGCGCGCCCGCAGCCGATCCCGGTCTATGCGGAGATGAGTTCGATCAATCCGGTGTTCCTGATGCCCGAGGCGCTCAAGGCGCGTGGTGAGCAGGTCGCCGACGGCTTCGTCGGGTCGCTCAATATGGGCGCGGGCCAGTTCTGTACCAACCCCGGCCTGGTGATCGCCATCAAGAGTCCCGAGCTCGATGACTTCATCGCGGCGGCGGCGGAAGGCGTCAAGGGCAGTGCGTCCCAGACGATGCTGACCCCTGGCATCCACAACGCCTACGAACAGGGCGTCGCCAGGCTGTCCAGCAGTCACAAGGTCCGCGAAGCGGCGCGCGGCCAGGTGGGGGAGTTGCCCAACCAGTGCCGGGCGGGGCTGTTCGTGACGACGGCGGAGGACTTCCTCAATGAGCCTGAACTGCAGGAGGAAGTCTTCGGCGCGACCTCGCTGGTCATCGAGTGTGCTGACCATAACGATTTGAGGCGTGTGGCGTCCCAGCTCGAGGGCCAATTGACGATTACCCTACAACTGGATGACGGTGACCTGCCAGCGGCCAGGGCGCTGATGCCGATCGTGGAACGCAAGGCAGGGCGGGTGCTCGCCAACGGCTGGCCGACCGGGGTCGAGGTATGCCATGCCATGGTGCACGGCGGGCCTTACCCGGCAACGTCCGACAGCCGCACCACCTCGGTGGGCAGCGCGGCGATCTTCCGCTTCCTGCGTCCGGTGTGCTACCAGGCATTGCCGGAAGCGCTTCTGCCCGAGCCCCTCAAGGACAGCAACCCGTGGCGGGTATCGCGCTTGGTGGACGGTAAGCGTGAATAACTGACGGCTGCTGACAGAGCTATAGGCCGGTATCAATTCAGAGGCGATTGATACCGGTTTTTTTATGTCTCAGTTATCAGAACGTCAGCTTAATTGCCGAGCGGCATTCCGCAGTAGTTCTCGGAATTGATTCACAGGTTCAGCATAGAGCGTATCCTTGCGTACCAGGATGCCAAAAGGAGAAAGGGCACGGCCGAGGGATATAGGGAGCCTTTCAATCAATCCGGCCCCCAAGTGGTCGCGTAGCACGGTTTCTGCCATGACCATCAGGGCATCGCTTTTCTGCACCAATTGCAGGGCGGCAAAAATTGAGCTGCATTCGATGATATCCCTTGGGGACACCAGGCCCTCGGTTTCGAATTGTTTTTCTAACGCCTGACGAGCTGGTGTTTGCATTGGCTGCAGGATCCATGGCCACTCATCGAGCAGTTTTTCCAGTGAGGGAAGCGCTTCCGAACAAAGCGGATGACCACTACGTACAACCGTTACCAGCGTTTCATTGCCAAGCGGTTCGAAGTCGAACTGGTTGTGCTGAATGGCATTGGCATAACGGGCAATGGCTATGTCCACCTTGCCTTGCCCAAGCAGCTCCATCAACTGATCGCTGGTTTCTCCCATCAGGCGAACCTGAAGTTGTGGGTGCTGGCGCTTCATTTCAATGATGGCGCTGGCGACTAGGTCCGGTGCGGCACCCACGATAGCCCCCACAGTCAACTGCCCTCGCCCCCCGAGCTGGTAGCGATAAACCTCTTCGGCGCAACGATCGAGGCGGGTCAAGGCATTATCGGCAAAGTCGATCAGCATTTCCCCGACTGGTGTCGGGTGCATGCCTCGGGCAGTTCGTTCGAATAAACGGCAACCAAAACCTTTTTCTATTTCACCTAGCATGCGAGTAGCGGCGGGTTGGGACATGTACATAGCGTCGGCCGCCTGATGGAGGTTGCGGTGCTTGCCGAGCATGGTGATCATCAGCAAATGTTTATAGCGCAAGCGATTGAGCAGTGCTGTAAACCCCTCCATCTTCACCATCCTGTTGATTCGTTAGGTCAAAATCGTGCATGCATAAATGTGAATAACCGGCATACATTAGTCTAATAAAAGCGCAATATGAATAATGCCTAATGTTAAAAAGGAGCGCTGGTATGTGGCTTTCCGGCTGCCGATAACAAAAAGGTATCACAAACTATATGAATGGCATTGGTTGATTGTGTCCTCCATGGGTAGGTTTGCAGGTATCAATCAACTCCCATTCACAAGGTAAGTCCATGAGCGAAGTGACTATCAAACAGGTGCGAGCCTATACCGTTCGCGGCGGCGGTGCTGACTATCACGACCAGGCTGAAGGTCACTGGATCGATTCCCAGATCGCGACGCCGATGAGCAAATATCCCGACTACCGTATGACCCGTCGCAGCTTTGGCTTGAATGTTCTAGGCACCCTGGTGGTCGAGCTTGAAGCAAGTGATGGTTCGGTTGGCTTTGCGGTAACGACAGGCGGTGAGATTGGCGCCTGGATTGTCGAAAAACATTTGGCACGCTTTATCGAAGGGAAGCAGGTCACCGAGATCGAAAAGGTCTGGGACCAGATGTTTAATGCCACACTTTACTATGGCCGCAAAGGCGTGGTGATCAACACCATTTCTTGTGTTGATCTTGCCATGTGGGACTTGCTTGGCAAGGTCCGCGGCGAGCCGGTTCATCAGTTGCTCGGTGGCCCGGTACGCGACGAACTCACCTTCTACGCTACCGGCCCCCGTCCCGACCTGGCCAAGAAGCTTGGATTCATTGGCGGCAAGATGCCGCTGGTTCACGGACCGGCCGAGGGTGAAGAAGGCCTGGCCCGTAATCTGTCGAAGCTGGCGGATATGCGCAGTGCCGTAGGTGACGATTTCTGGCTGATGTACGACTGCTGGATGAGCCTTGATGTCAATTACGCGACACGGCTTGCCCAAGGGGCACATGAATTCGGCCTCAAGTGGATTGAAGAAGCCCTCCCACCCGATGACTACTGGGGCTATGCCCAGCTCAAGCGCGATGTCCCCAAGGGCATGCTGGTCAACACCGGCGAACATGAGGCAACACGTTGGGGCTTCCGCCTGCTTTTTGAAATGGATTGCTGTGACATTATTCAGCCGGATGTAGGTTGGTGCGGTGGGATTACAGAATTGATAAAAATCTCCGCATTAGCCGATGCTCACAACAAGTTGGTCGTGCCGCATGGCTCATCAGTTTATAGCTATCACTTTGTCATCACACGCCACAACAGCCCTTTGGCCGAGTTCTTGATGATGGCGCCTAACGCGGATGAGGTGGCGCCCATGTTTAATCCGCTGCTGCTAGACGAGCCGGTGCCCGTCAATGGGCGGATGTCGGCTTCTGCGCTTGATAAGCCTGGGTTTGGTGTTCGGTTGAATCCAGAATGCCAACTTTCCAGGCCCTATGAGCACTGAATGACGTTTTCAAACTTATAAAACCCATCGTAAGTGGGATGTAGTAACTAAAACCAAGGAGCACACAATGAAAATAAACGACCACGCCATTAAAAAAGTACGCTTTCCATTGCACTTAGGTTTGGCAAGCCTACTGTTCGCGGTGCCTTTCGGTGGTGCCATGGCTGAGACAACCATTAGTTTTGCGCACCATCTGCCTACCGAATCAGAGCAGCATCTCGCAGCCGAGCGATTTCGCGACTTGGCCAGCGAATATAGTGACGGGAACGTCAAGGTTGAAATACTCCCGGCCGGGCAAATGGGCGGACAGCGGGAAATCATCGAATCTGTCGAGCTAGGCACGTTAGAAATGGGCTATGGAGAGTCCGGACTATACGCGAACTATGTACCTGAGTTTGGTCTGTTGACGCTTCCCTTCCTTTATCGTGACGTCGAGCATTGGAATAGTGTGGTCCAGGGTGAAATCGGCGATAGTCTGATTGAACAGTTGGTCGATACGTCAGGGGTCAGGCCGCTTAACTGGATTTTGGCAGGTTATCGCGACACCTATCTGGCTGACGGCGTCATCGAGACGCCCGAGGACTTCGAGAATTTGAAGATCCGTGTGCCTGAATCACCTGTTTTTGTGGGTACGTTCTCTACACTTGGCGCTCAGCCAACACCTGTCCCGATGCCTGAAGTTTATACGGCCATGCAGACGGGCCTTGTTGACGCGATGGAGGGGACACCAGAAGTCGGTTATACCTTCCGGATATTTGAAGTGGCTGAATCACTCTCCAAAACGCGACATATTCTCTTCGATGGCAGCTTTGCCATTAATGAAAGCTTCTATAACAACCTTTCCGAAAGCGACCGCGAGGCAGTGACCCGTGCCGCCATCGAGGCCGCTGAAATGCAGCGCAGCGAGTGGTCTGAGCGCGAGGCATCCTGGTTCGAGAAGCTGGAAGAAGAAGGCATTGCCATTAATGAGGTTGACCAGGCGCCTTTCCAGGAAGCCTCGGCAAGCTTTCGCGAAGAGTTTGCAACAGAGATCAATGCCACTGAACTGCTCAATTCCATCGAGCAACAATGATTGAGTGAGGAGCGTGCAAATGCGTCGTTACCTGGATCATGCATTTGCCACCCTGGGAGCCATGGTCGTCGCTATCTTTGCGGCGATCATGGTTCTGATTTTCATTCAGGTGATCAACCGTTTTCTACTGGGTTTACCGCTTTTTTGGACAGAAGAAGTGGTGAGAATGCTCCTGGTCTGGTTGGTGCTGATGGGAACTCCTGTGGTGGTCTACCAGTATCAAGAAATCAAAGTGGAGCTCTTTAATTTTAAAAGTCCCCATCTTGAAGCATTTAGGCAAGTCATCGTTTCCATTTTATCCGTCGTATTCTGCGGAATGTTGGCATATTGGGGATACTTATTCATGGAACGGTCTTTGGGCACCATGCAGCCATCTCTGGGTATATCAAGGGCATGGTTATATGCGCCGATCCCTTTGGGGAGCATTCTTACGATAATTGCTTTTCTCGTTCGTGGAAAAGAAGTTAAAGAGCCGTCAGATCCAGGTAAAAGAATATGATTGTTGCTTTGATGTTCTGCTTGTTTACAGCACTCCTTGCGCTGGGCATACCGATTGCCTTCGCGATGGGACTTAGTGCTGTCACTGTACTCGTTATCGATGGTGGGGTGCCGTTATTAGTACTCCCTCAGCGTTTTTTCAGTTCGCTGGATAGTTTTCCCCTGCTTGCCATTCCGTTGTACATATTTGCCGGAAACTTGATGAATTATGGTGGGATTACCTCAGCCATTGTCGGTTTTTCCCGGTCTTTAGTTGGTCATATACGAGGTGGACTTGGCCAAGTAAATATTATGACAAGTGTTCTTTTTTCGGGCATATCGGGTTCTGCATCGGCTGATGTTGCTGCCGTTGGCGGGATGATGATACCGGCCATGAAAAAGGAGGGATATCGTCCCGAATGGGCGGTGGTGATTACAGCGGCGTCGGCGATCCTGGGGCCCATTATTCCCCCCAGCTTGCTGATGGTGATTTATGGTGCCATGACGGGGCTATCGATTGGCACTCTATTCCTGGCAGGCATTATACCTGGCTTGTTCCTGGCCTTTATAATGATGATCGTCGTTTACTGGAAAGCTAATGAAATAGGTGCCCCGCGTCACACCCGAGCTAGTTTCGGTGCAACCGTCAGGGTTTTTCTTAAGGCTGCGCCTGCATTAGTTATGCCAGTCATTATTGTCGGTGGCATCCAGAGTGGTTTATTTACACCCACTGAAGCAGGAATTGTGGCGGTGGTATACGGCCTTTGCTTTGGATTATTGACTCATCGCCTCGACTTCAAGAAGACTTATCGCTTTGCTTACCAGTCTGTGGTTACCTCTGCCAGCATTTTAATCATATTGGGCAGCGCCGCCTTATTTAGCTGGATTATTGCTCGTCAGGGCGTACCTGCTGCGATGGCGGCCTGGCTATCGAGTGTCACGAATGAACCGGCGATTATCTTGTTGCTTATCGTCCTGGCACTGATATTGGTAGGTATGTTTGTGGAAACCATATCCGCCTTAATCCTTGTAGTGCCTATTCTGACGCCCATCGCCCAGATGTTTGGCTTCGATATGATTCATTTTTCTATTGTAGTGATCGTGGCGCTACTGCTGGGTTCGTTGACCCCGCCTGTTGCATTGATTGTCTTGATGGGGTGCAAGATCGCTCAAGTCGATTACATGAAAACGATGCGCCCCCTCATACCTTTCTTTACGGTCCTGGTGATAGGGCTGCTGTGCATCATGTATGTACCAATGATTACCCTGGGGCTGCCTGAATTACTTGGGGCCTTTGATTAGGTTGTATTGACTAGGTTCTCTTGAACAGGGATTAAACAATGAAAATACCCAAGAATGAATTCATGGCAGGGCTTCTGAGTGGAAATGTCCAATACGGACTGTGGGCCGGCTTTGCCACTGGCTATGCTGCTGAGATAGCAGCGTCTACCGGTTTCGACTGGCTGTTGATCGATGGTGAGCATGCACCCAATACGGTGCCAGCGATTCTGGCTCAGTTGCAGGCCGTGGCGCCCTATGATTCCGCGCCTGTGGTGCGAACCGTTAATCACGATCCGTCATTGATCAAGCAACTGCTGGATGTTGGTGCTCAAACGCTGATGGTGCCGATGGTTGAAAACGCTGAGCAGGCAAAAGCGTTGGTGCGTGCCATGCGTTATCCACCCCACGGCATGCGAGGTGTGGGGGGAGGTCTAGTGCGTGCTACCCGTTGGGACGGCGTCGACGACTACTTGGCACATGCGCATGAGGAACTCTGCTTGGTTGTGCAGGTGGAGTCTCCCAGAGGAATCGAAAATGTGGAAGAAATTGCCGCCACCGAGGGCGTGGACGCCGTGTTTGTTGGCCCAGCTGATCTCTCGGTGGGAATGGGGCAGCCAGGCAACCCTGGACACCCCGATGTTCAGGCTGCCATCGCCCATGCCATCAAGGCTGTCCAGGCAGCTGGCAAACCTGTCGGTATCTTGGCCCCTGTAGAAGCTGATGCACGTCGTTATCAATTGATGGGCTGCCAGTTCATTGCCGTGGGCATTGATATCAGCTTACTACGTCAGGCGGCGCTGGAAACCATCGCGCGTTACAAGGATGGGACCTCCGCTGTGCCGGTCTCGTCCACCTATTAATAATGCACTTCCATTTATAACAATACAGGAGTCTTACCATGAGCCAGCCCACCATCTATCAGAACTATATCAATGGCGCCTTTGAGTCGGTAGACGATCACCTTGAGGTCTATAATCCGGCGAACCAGGCGTTATTATCTCGAGTGCCGGAGTCTGGAAGCGCTGATGTGGAGCGTGCCCTGGCTGCCGCCCGTGCGGCTCAAAAAGGCTGGGGTGCGCGACCCGCTGTAGAGCGGGCTGCTTTCTTACACCGACTGGCAAACAAACTGCGCGAAAACGTCGCGTCTTTAGCCCGGGTGATTACCGAAGAGCAGGGCAAGGTCAGTGCGCTGGCCGAGACCGAGGTGAACTTTACGGCCGATTATTTGGATTATATGGCCGAATGGGGGCGTCGGATTGAAGGGGAGATCATCGAGAGTGATCGGCCCGGCGAGAATATCTTTTTATTCCGTAAGCCACTGGGGGTTGTCGCGGGCATTCTGCCCTGGAACTTCCCGTTCTTCCTGATCGCGCGCAAGATGGCCCCAGCGCTGGTGACAGGGAACACCATTGTCATCAAACCCAGTGAAGAGACCCCTAATAACTGCTTCGAGTTTGCCAAGCTGGTCGATACGCTGGGGTTACCGCCGGGCGTCTTCAATGTGGTCAGCGGCAGCGGGGCGACTACAGGCAGCGCTCTGACGTCCAGCTCCGAGGTCGACATGATCAGCTTCACGGGAAGTGTCGCCACCGGGTCGCGCATCATGGCCAATGCCGCTGACAATATTACCAAACTCAACCTTGAGCTGGGTGGCAAGGCACCGGCGATCGTCCTTGACGACGCTGACATCGACTTGGCCGTGAAGGCGATACATGGCTCGCGGATCATCAATAGCGGCCAGGTTTGCAATTGCGCCGAGCGTGTTTATGTTCAGCGCGGCGTTGCCGATGCCTTCGTTCAGAAGATGGCCAAAGCGATGGATGCCACTCGCTATGGGGACCCACTTGCCCAAAGCGATGTGGATATGGGGCCGCTGATCAACCAAGCGGGCCTCGATAAGGTAGCCAAAATGGTTGAAACCGCCCGGAGAGAAGGTGCTGAGTTGATCACTGGCGGCAACGTCGCCGACCTTGGTGCCGGTTACCACTATCAGCCGACAGTGTTGGCCGGTTGTCGCCAGGAGATGGCGATTATGCGGCAGGAAATCTTTGGTCCGGTATTGCCCATTCAGATCGTTGATGACCTGGAAGAGGCGATCGCTCTTGCCAATGACTCCGACTATGGCCTCACGTCATCCGTCTATACGCGCAGCCTCAAGCATACAATGCAAGCGTGTCGAGGGCTTGATTTTGGTGAAACCTACGTCAATCGTGAAAACTTTGAAGCCATGCAGGGTTTTCATGCTGGGGTTCGCAAGTCCGGTGTCGGTGGCGCTGACGGAAAGCATGGCCTTTACGAGTACACCCACAGCCACGTGGTGTACCTGGAGGCGTAGACTCAAACGCGAGTTAAAAGGACTGATGACAGGCTGACGTCCATTAATAAAGAACCGCTTATCAGACGCTTCTGATGGGCGGTTTTTCATTTTGGCAGGGTATTTCGATCCAGGGAGTGGTAGACAATTTTCAGGCTGGAATGGCCGCTGATCGCTTATGAGTTGAGCTTCTACGAGACCCACCTGCACCCGGCTTTTGCCGGGTTTTTTTCTGTGTGGCGGGGTGATTGGTGATCGCCCAATGAATTGGGCTCTTACGAACCCCCATGCACATATGCTACTGCCAAGTTGCCTGGTTGGCGCGGGTGGCTGCGAGGCGTGTTTCATCAAGTGTAATGCCGAGGCCAGGTTCGTCAGAGAGTGTCAGCCAGCCTTCGGCATCGGGCTTGATAGCGGTTGTCAGCGGAAAGTCGCGAACCTCGGGTGTCCATTCCGGTGGGTCGAAGGGATACTCCAGATAAGGGCAGCCCTCTGGACCAACTGCCCCGGCGGTGAGGTGCAGATTGGCGGCAAGGCCGATGCCGTTCCCCCACGTATGTGGTGTGAACCACTTGCCTGCCGTGGTGACCTCTTTCGCCAGTCTGGATAAGCCGAGAAGCCCGATTGAGCAGACGGCGTCCGGTTGGTAGACGTCAAGGCACTGCTGTCGCAGCATTTCGCGGAATTCGTAGGGTTCGCGGGTCATCTCGCCACCGGCGATTTTAAGCCGCTCGCCGGTCAGGTCGTTGAGGGCGTGCATGCCGGGGTAGTCGCCGCGATAGAGCGGCTCCTCCATCCACAGCACATTATGGTGGATTAACTCCTCAGCAACCTCGCTTGCCTTGGCCAGGTCCCAGGGGGCTTGGGTATCCCAGGGCATCCGCCAACCCTGGTTGCAGTCGACCATCAGGTCCAGTTCTTTTCCCACGGCATTACGTACCGCCGCGAGCACCGCTAGATCATCGTCGAGCCGGTGACGGCCAAAGCGTAGTTTCATGGCGGGGATGCCCGCGTCGCGAATCTGCTCGGCGAGGGCAACGACCTGCTCCGTAGGGCGATGAGTACCGCTGGAGGCGTACGCCTTCAGGCGCGACGAGGTGCCGCCCAATAACTGCCATAACGGTTGTGCCTTGATCTTGCCGATCAAGTCCCATAAAGCGACTTCCAGTGGCCAGCAACGCCCGGCATGAAAGCCGATGTTGTCGATCACGGCACTGTGGCGTTCGATGGCTAAGGGGTCTTGCCCAATGAATAGCGACCGGAAGTCGTCGAAGCCATACATGGCATCGCCCGATCCGATGCCTTCACGGCCTTCGCTGTCGATCACGCGAACGATGGCGGCCGGAAACTTTTGCCTGGGTTGGCTATCCCAGGCCGCCGGGAAGGGTGGGTCGAGCTCGCACTGGTGCTGACTGATCTCGATACGCTCGATCACGTTCATGCGCTGATCTCCCGGTTCTGGGTGGCAAGCTCGGCAACACGGCGCTCGAACACAGATACAGTGGCGTCGGCGAGCCATTGCCAGTCCTCGCCAGTGGGACGGCGGGCCGCGTTGCGCGCCATGGGCGAGTTCTCGTCTTTTTGCATGGTCAAGGCTAGCGCCTCAGCGTCTAGTGTCAGCGTGGCGAAGGGGGCAAGGGCTTGGTTGAAGCGGGTCTGATCAGCAAGCTCGCGGAATAGCCTGGGCAAGTCTTGCGCTTTGCACCCGGTTTTCAGGGCATGGGCCGCTGGCGCGAAACACGCCTCATTGTCTGCCACCGACCACGCCAGTGACGCTTCCAGCGCCAGCGTTACGGCAACACCGTGGGGTAAATGAAAACAGCTACCCAGGGCATGGCCGATGTTGTGGGCGATGCCGGTACCGCCATTGTCAATGGCCTGGCCCGCCAGGCAAGCGGCCTCCTGCATGCGTTGGCGGGCCTCTAAATTATGCGGGGTAGCCACAGCAATGGGCAGCGCCTCGCCTACCTGGCGGATGGCCTGCAGCGCTGGCGCTTCAATAAAAGTGTGTCGCCCTTGGCCGGTAGTGGCCTCCAGCGCATGGACGAAGGCATCCAGGCCGGTGGTGGCAGTGAGCGGGGCGGGCAAGCCACGGGTTAACGCCGGGTCGAGCAGGACCGCGTCGGGTAGCAGTTCGTCGCCCCAGGCCCAAAGCTTGCGTCCCTCAGCGTCGGTGAGGATCGATGTGCGTGTGACCTCGGAGCCGGTACCCGAGGTCGTTGGCACCATCACGGCGGGTACGCGCCCTGACCAGGGGGTCCTGGCCAACAGGTAATTTTCCATATCGCCCTGGCTTTCTGCCAGGGCTGCGACCAGCTTGGCGATGTCTAACGCGGTGCCGCCGCCCAGCCCTATCACCATGGGGCGGCCGGGCAGGGCACGCACCGCGGCCGCGGCTGCATCGGCGGTAGCGACGCTGGGTTCGCCCGGCGGTGCCAGGAAGGTATCTACCTCGGCATCAGCTGTCAGGTCGTCGACCAGTGCATCGACCAGGCCGGTCGCGGCAAGGCCCTGGTCACTGATGACCATATAACGGCTGGCCCCCAGGCGGCTGCGAAGCTCGGGTAGCTGCTCAAGACTGCCAGGTCCCGCGATGATCGGTGTCTGACGTCCGGTGTGAAAATGGTTCAGGGGCATGGGTTCAAATCTCGATCCAGGTGGTCTTGAGTTCTGTGTACTTATCAAAGGCATGGAGCGATTTGTCGCGGCCCTGGCCGGATTGCTTGTAGCCACCAAACGGCGCATTGATCGATGTGTGGTCGTAACAGTTGACCCAAACGGTGCCTGCTCGCAGGGCACGGGCGGCGCGGTGGCCGTCGCGTAGCCGGTCAGTCCAGATCGCCGCTCCGAGGCCGTAGTCGGTGTCATTGGCGATGGCCAATGCCTCATCCAGGTCGTCCACGGTAATCACCACCAGGACAGGGCCGAATATCTCTTCGCGGGCCACCCGCATATCGTTGGTGACATCGTCGAGTACTGCCGGGGTCAGGTAGTGCCCGCCGCTCTCGCCGCGTACTTGCTCGCCGCCGAACAGCCGTTGCGCCCCTTCGCGCTGGCCCTGTTCGAGATACCCCTGCACCTTTTCCATATGCGCCTGCTCGATCATCGCCCCCATCTGTACCGATGGGTCGAGCGGGTCACCGGGCTGTAGTGCTTCGGCCCAGCCGCGAAGTTTGGCAAGAAGGGTTTCCTTGACGGCTCGATCGACGATCAAGCGGGTACCCGCGTGGCAGGTCTCGCCCTGGTTGTACCAGACGCCATAGGCGACCGACATGGCGATGGTGTCCAGGTCTTCCACATCGCGCGTGACGATGTGCGGGCTCTTGCCGCCGCACTCCAGGCCGATGCGCTTCATATTGGAGTGCGCGGAATACTCAAGAAAAGCCTTCCCGACCTCAGTGGAGCCGGTGAAACCGACGGCATCGACGCCGTCATGCAGGCCCAATGCCTTGCCAGCGATGTGGCCCAGCCCGGTGACCACCTGGAAGGCGCCCGCGGGAATGCCAGCCCCTTGGGCGAGCTCGGCCACCTTGAGCGTTGCCAGGCTAGACTGCTCGGCGGGCTTGAGGATCACCGAGTTGCCAGCGCCCAGTGCCGGGCCGATCTTCCAGCTGGCGATAATCAAGGGGTAGTTCCATGGCACCACGGCGGCCACCACGCCCATTGGCTCACGGTCTATCAGGCAGACGCTCGTTGACCCGTTGGGTGCCGTTTCACCGTAAAGCTTGTCGAGTGACTCAGCATACCAGCGCAGCCCTCCGACCAGGCCGGGCACATCCACGGTGGTGGTCTGACCGATGGGCTTGCCGGTTTCCAGAGTCTCGAGCAACGCAATGTCGTCTAGCTGTGCCTCAATGGCATCCGCCCAGGCGAGCATGCGCGATTTGCGCTCGGTGGGCGGCAGGTCTCGCCATTCACCACTCTCGAAACTGCGGCGAGCACTGGCGACGGCGAGGTCGACGTCAGGGTTGTCGCAAGCCGCCACTTCCGTGAGTACCTGGCCGGTGGCAGGATTCTCTGCTGAAAAAGTGGCGCCGCTGAGCGCGTGGACGAATTGTCCGTCGATATAGGCCAATTGCGGAAGAGGGAGAGTGCTTGCGCGGTTCTGCCAGTCGGCGTGGGAGCGGTCTGTCATCTAATAACCTCGGCGGTGAGTTGGCATGTCGGCGTGATACTAGGCGCTCAGCTGTGGCCCCACAAACGATGAAAGCGAACCCTGGGTATTCCTATAACTCATGCAAAGCTGGTAATGGGCAGGTGTTTACTGACATTATTGGGTCAGTTGCTGCGAAAAAATCACCCAAAGAGGCTCCGGCGCATGTCACGCACTTTACCCCCGCTCAATTCTCTCAAGGCCTTCGAGGCCGCCGCCGAGTGTGCGAGTTTTACACTAGCGGCACAGCGGCTCTGCGTGACTCAGAGTGCGGTCAGTCGTCAAGTCAAGTTGCTGGAGGAGCAGTTGGGAGTGTCGCTTTTCCAACGCGGTTCAGGTCACCTTCGACTGACCGATGCGGGGCGACGGTTACAACCTGTGCTGCGTCAGTCCTTTGATCGCATTGCCTGGACCGTAAGAGGCTTGCAAGAGCCAGATGCTGTTCCCCACCTGCGCCTGAATGCGCCACCCACCTTTGCCAATCGATGGTTGATTCCGAGGCTGGGGCGCTTGAAATCATTGCACCCGGATCTGGAGCTGTCCCTGACAACGCGCGCTGACGACGACCTTGTAGGCGACGAAAACCTGGATGCCGCGATTCGTTTTGGAACCGGTGAGTGGTCGGATGCCGAGATAGTTCACTTGATGCAGGAAAGTCATATCGCCGTCTGCGCACCCAAGCTCAGGGGATCCATGCGTCGTGATGCGCTCGACCTCAATCACCAGGTGCTGCTCCATGTCCTTTGGGGCGAGGATCGCTTTCATACCTGGGATCACTGGTTGTCAGCGGCCGGTATCGAAGGCGTGAAGACCAGCGGGGGTATCGCGTTCGATCTTCTGGAATTGGCGATTCATGCCGCCGTCAACGCCGTCGGGGTGACTATCGCTGATCGGCACATGGTTGCCCGTGAGCTGGATAGAGGGGAGCTCGTGCCGTGGCTTGATGTCGAGGTCACCGGGCATCGTTCCTACTGGTTGGCAACCCGGCCACACCAGGTGGAGTCGGCCAACCTCAAGCTTTTTCGCCAATGGCTGGCGCAGGAGATTGAAGATCCCCCCACCGGTCTATAGCTGTCATGTTTAAGAGTCCATTTGCGGAAAGGTCTTTTTGAGGAAAGAGCGTCACTGGGCTAGGAGGCGTCGTGGAGGCTGTTATCGGAGAGAAGTTGTTCTCGCAGTAAGTCGATGAGCGTATCCCCCGCGGGGTGCTGGAAACTCGGCGATTGGCGAACCGTCAGTTCGGCAGGTGGCAGTGCCGGGAACCCGTCCGCTTCATCAAGGATGCGCCAGTTCTCTGGCATGGCGCGTCGATCAGTGACTGTGACGGCCTTGCCCTGGTTGACGGCAACGCGCAGCCCGGTGGGGCTTTGGGTGGTATATTCCAGCGACCATTGCCTGCCCATGCGAGCAAGGGCTTCCAGGGCGCGTTCTCGATAAGGGCAGTGGTCGGGGAAGAGCGCCAGCGCGAGCGGCGCATTGGGGTCGACACAATAATCTCGATGCGCTGCCCAAACCACTTCCTCGTGGCCCATTGATACCCCATGCCGTTGGCTCTTGTGTTGAATGGTCAGTACGAGATCCAGTTCTCCCGCTTCCAATGACTCGATGAGTTCACTCGACATGCGGCAGTGAATATGCGGCCGAATGCGCGGATGGCGTTCGGCAAAGCGGCCCAATAGTGCCGGTAGCCAGGCTTCGGCATAATTTTCCGGTAGGCCGAAACGAATCACTCCGTCGTGGTCTCCGTGACCAAGCACGCTCAACGCCTCGCGTTGCAATTGCAACAGGCGACGGGCGTAGACCAGAAACGTTTCACCATCTTGAGTGAGTGTCAGTTGACGACTCGTGCGCTGCAATAAACGCGTGCCGAGACGCTCTTCCAGGGTGCGTATGCGCAGACTAATGGTCGACTGCGTCTTATGCAGCTGGTTGGCGGCAGCAGTAAACCCATTGTTGTCCACCACGGCAACGAAAGCACTCAGCAGCTCATTGTCGAGTGACGGGGTGCGGGACGAGCTATCGGTAAAGTCGATGGAATCCATCACAAGGAATTGTTTCCTCAATAGAGCGTGTTTATTCACTATGCCTCCAGATAAGCCCGGGTGCCAACCCGGTTCCTGTTTTACTGCTGGAGGATAATGCAATGCTGAACGCTGACCAGTTGGCGGATGCGGAGCGCCTGGATCTGTCTGCCTTCGTCAATACCGAACGCTATCCACTCGATGACCCCAATAGTCCGTCGCTGCTTGAGGTCATTGAGTCTGCCCGGCGTGATCTTGACCGTGAGGGCTGTGCGGTGCTTCGAGGCTTTCTGCACCCGAGTGTCCTTGAGCAAGCGCGGACAGAGAGTGCGCACATGGCCGAGAAAAGTTTCTTCAACACGCGTCAGGTCAATGCCTATTTTACGGCTGATGACCCCTCGCTGCCGGATGATGATCCCCGCCGGATATTCATGACGCGTACCAGCGGTTTCGTTACACGGGACATGATCACGGCGGATAGCCTGATTCATAGGCTCTACGTCTCCAGGGCAATGAAGTCGCTGGTGGCACGCTGTCTTGGCGAAGAGCAAATTTACGAGTATGCCGACCCCTTTGCTGGCCTCGTGCTCAATGTATTGCCCGATGGTACTCAGCAACCGTGGCACTACGACACCAACGAATTCATCGTCACCATGATGACGCAGCAGCCCGAGGCGGGCGGCGTTTTCGAGTATTGCCCGGGTATTCGTACACCGCAGGACGAAAACTATTCCGGTGTCAGGGCGGTGATTCGTGAGGATGACTCAACACCTGTAAAGCGTTTGGATCTGCGTCCGGGGGATCTACAGCTTTTCAAAGGGCGCTTCAGTCTGCACCGCGTCTCAGAGGTGCAAGGTGATACGCCAAGACTGACGGCCATTTTCGCCTATTCGCAGCAGCCCGGCGTGGTCGGCAAGCTGGAACGCACACGCCAACTGTACGGGCGTGTCGCTGAGCAGCATATCCAGGCAGAAGCCCGCTATGCCGAGCGTACTGACGGGCTGATCGACTAAGCACGCCTCCCTATATTTCAAGAAAGCCTCCCTATATTTTCAATAAAGAGGAGAGACCATGAAGATGGATCTCGATACCCTCGGCATTCTTCCGCCGACCCACGAGCCCAGCGATTGCGAGCCGACGCAAGCCGAGATTGAACAGGTATTACTTGACCGCCTTGGCCGGGTTCGACGTGAACTTGTCAAACGCGACATGACCGCGGTCGTGCTTTTTGATCCGGCACACGTACGTTATGCGACAGGGTCGCGCAACATGCAGGTCTATAGTTCGCGCAACCCGGCACGCTATGCGTTCGTGCCCGCCGAAGGGCCTGTGGTGTTGTTTGAGTTTTCCGGCTGCGAGCACTTGGCCAGGCACCTGCCTACGGTGGATGAGATTCGCCCAGCGAAAGCGATTTCTTATTACTTCAATGAGAAAAATACCGAGGCGGTGACCCGTGCCTGGGCGGACGAGATCATCGACCTCGTTCGGCAATGTGGGGGTGGTAAACGTATCGGCATCGAAAGCGCCACACCGGAAGCGGCCTTCATGCTGCAGAGGAGTGGCTTAGAGGTATTGGATGCACAGGCGCCACTGGAGTTGGCGCGTGCCATCAAGGTACCCAATGAGATCAAGATGGTGCGTTCGTCGCTTCGCGCGGTAGAAGATGGTGTTCGTCATCTTGAAAGGGCGATCAAGCCGGGAGTGAGTGAGAACGCTGTGTGGTCACGGTTGCACCAGCACATCATCCAAACCGACGCTGATTTTGTCGAGACGCGACTGATGAACTCGGGACCGCGCACCAACCCATGGTTCCAGGAGTGTTCAGATCGCATCATCCAGGATGGCGAACTGGTGGCGCTGGATACCGACGTGGTTGGGCGCTACGGCTATTATGCCGACTTCTCTCGCACTTTCCTGTGTGGCGATGGCCAGGCAAGCCAGGCGCAGAAGGATCTCTACGCCATGGCATATGAACAGATACGTACCAATATGGAAAACATCCAGCCCGGCATCAGTTTCAAGGAATACGCCGAGCGTGCCTGGCGACTGCCAGAAGCCTACAAGGCGCGCCGTTACTTTGCCTTGGCGCATGGCGTTGGCATGAATGGCGAGTATCCCTACATCGTTCATCGTGAGGATATCGACGATAAGGGCTACGACGGCATTATAGAGCCGGGAATGACGCTTTGCGTGGAGAGTTTCATCGGCCACGAAGGGGGTGGAGAGGGCGTCAAGCTTGAAGAACAGCTCTACGTACGCGACGACGGAAAAGTGGAGCTACTGTCCGATTACCCCTTCGATTCCAGGTTGCTGGGATACACCTAGTGAAACGGCGCTGCATTCTTTTTTCTCATGATAGCTATTCGGTAATGTCGATCGTCATTCGGTAATAACCTGCTACGATTGACTTTTTAGAATGGCTAAAACAAAAGGAAGGAACTTGGTATGAATAAAATGTCATCATCGGTCTTGATGGTAGGGCTTTTGGCAGCGGCAACTAGCGTTCAGGCAGACGATCACAAGTCATTGGTGATCGGCACCAACAACTGGGCCGAGAACATTGCCGTCGCCAACATGTGGAAGATCATTCTTGAAGAAGAGCATGGCTATGACATCGAACTCTCCGATGTCAGCAAGAGCGTGCTTTACAGTGGTCTGGCCAACGAAGATATCGATCTTTCCATGGAAATCTGGCTACCCACTACGGATGCTTCTTTCCTTGAGCCCCACAAGGATGAGATCGACGTGCACGATGTCTGGTACGAAGGCACTGGGTTGGGCTTGGTGGTGCCGAGCTTCGTCGACATCAATACTATCCCCGAGCTTGGCGAAAACTCTGAGTCTTATGAGTACCAGGGTAGCCCGACGATTCTTGGTATTGACTCAGGTTCGGCGATTGCAGGCTCTACCGAGGAGGCAATAGAAGCTTATGCATTGCCGCTCAAGCAGATCAACAGCTCCGGGCCGGCGATGATGGCGGCGCTTGATGATGCTTACCAGCGCGAAGAGCCGATCGTCGTGACACTGTGGAGCCCGCATTGGGCTTTTGCTGAGTACGACCTCAAATACCTGGAAGATCCTGAAGGCGTTTACGGCGAAAGTGATGATATTCATTGGATGTCGCGCAAAGATTTCGGAGACGATGATCCCTGGCTAACGTCCGTACTCAATGACTGGCACATGGACGACGATACATTGGGTGGCTTGATGGCCGAAATCGAGCAAACCGGCGACCCGGTGGAAGGTGCCCAGACCTGGATCGATGAAAATCGTGACTTGATTGATGAATGGTTAGCTGCTGGCGATGGGGAATAGTTCAGCACTATTTCAGTGTCTATCATTGAAACAGAAAATGACCATGGCCGCCTGAAGGGCTTCTAAATATCGTCCCGGTGATAAATGAATGTCAGGTGAATAACGTCGTGGTCAACAGCTTGCGGTATCCCAAGGCCTGAACTCTTACCACAAGGAGTTCAGGCCTTTTAGATGGCGTCTGAGGCTAAGCATCTTGCGGCTTTTGGCGGTTCTCTCGTAAGTGGTAGCGAATGGCCAGCACGATAGAAATGACCGCGAGCCCGAGGAGCACCGCAGAGATCGGCCGTGTAAAGAACAGCGTCCAGTCTTCATTGGTCATCAACGCGCGGCGCAGGTTGGTCTCGGCGATGGGACCCAGAATTACCCCAAGCACCAATGGTGCCAGTGGATAGTCGAGCTTGGTCATGATGTAGCCGACCACGCCGATGCCCAGCAGCAGGTAGATGTCAGTGACGCGGTTATTCAGGGTAAAGGCACCCACCAGGCAGCAGGTCAGCACCACCGGGACGATGATTGATTTTGGAATGCTGGTGACCTTGAGGAACAAACGCATGCTGCAAAGGCAGATGACCAGCATCATGGCACCGGCGACGAACATGGCCATGAACATGCCATAGACCGTATCGGCGTGGTCCATGATAAGACGCGGACCGACCCCGATGCCGTGTACCATCAAGGCTGCCATCAGCACGGCATCCACGGCACTGCCGGGAATCCCCAGGGCGATCATGGGAATCAAGCCGCCACCGGAGGTGGCCGAGTTGCCGGACTCTGAGGCAATGACGCCTTCGCTGCTGCCCTTGCCGAAGTCTTCAGGACGACGGGAGCCTCGCTTGGCCTGGTCATAGGCGAGCAGGTTGGCGATGCTGCCCCCCGCCCCAGGTACGGCACCGATGAATACCCCGACCATGGACGAGCGTAGCAGGTTGATGGGGTTCATCAGAACTTCGCGCAGGGCCGCAAAGGGATGAAATTCGATCCGCCCGGTAATCAGTTGGCGCCCCTGTTGCACCTGGTCGGGGTTTTCCACTTCCTTCAGCAGTTGACTCACGGCATAGATGCCGATCAGCACGACCAGGAAGGGAATGCCTGCCGAGAGCACGCGCAGGTCAAAGGTAAACCGGGTAACGCCCATCAGCGGGTCTGCGCCGACGGTGGCAATCAGCAGGCCCAACAGACCGGCCAGCAGGCCCCGTATCATCGAGCGTCCGACCAGGCTCGCCACGATGGTCAGGGCAAATATGACGAGTGAGAAGTACTCCCATGCGCCCAGCTTCACGGCAATGAGCGCCAACGGCGGTGCCGCGACAATGAGAACCAGGGTACTGACCAGGGTACCGAAGAAGGAGGCCCAGATGCCCAGGGCCAAGGCTCGCCCTGGTTCACCGTTGCGTGACATGGGGTAGGCATCAAAGGTGGTGGCCACCGCAGAGGGTGTGCCGGGGATGCCAAGCAATGCGGCACTGATCATACCGCCGGTGTAGCCGCCGATGTACACGGCCAGCATGGTCGCCACGCCTTGCAGCGGAGGCATGGTGAAGGTCAGCGGCAAGGTCAGGACAATCGCCATGGTGATGGTGAAGCCTGGAATGGCGGCGGCGATGACGCCCACCGTTACCCCCACCAGCATGGTGAGCATGGTCGTGAAGGTAAAGAGCTGATCAGCCCCTAAAAAGATGGCTTCTAGCATGAGAGGTTCCTTGTAACGATGTACCGATAACGGTGCTCGTCACCACATGCCGCGCGGCAGCGAAATGGTGAAAACATGGCGGAACAGGCTGTCCAGGCCAAATGACAACGCCAGTGCAACCACCGTTGCGATGACCAATGCCTTGGTGCTGCGTGCGCCCAGCAGATATTGGCAGCCGATCAGGAACGGAAGGCTGGCCCAGCGAAAGCCAATAACTGGAACGGCTGCGGTCATAAGGGCGAACAGGATCAGTACCCCAAAGGCGAGCCGGTGCTCGATCAGCCAGGCGCGAACGGCCCCTTGGGAAAGTGCCGATGTCTGCCTGAGCTTGGGTAGTTCCTTGGCGATGATCATCACGTTAAAAGCGACCAGTAGGGCAAGCACAATCCTTGGGAAAGTCCCTGCCCCCAAGGGCTCCCACATCGAAGAGGGAAGCTCGCCTGCACGCATGAACATGAACGCGAATAGCAGGGCTAGGATGGCATTGAAAAGAATATGCCCCCATGCCTTGGCTCGTTTGGCGTCGGTAGGTGCCCGGTCATCCAATGACCGGGCGTTGCGATTGACATCACTCATTGCTGCAGCTGCCCTGCGAGGCGTTCAACCGTGGCATTGAGACGTTCCAGGTGGGCACGGAACTCGTCAGGCCCCATGAACTGAACCTCAGCGCCCGAGTTGTTAACGGCGCGGACAAAATCCTCATCGTTAGAGGTGGCTTCCAGCGCTGCCGCCAGTACATCGATGCGATCTTCCGATGTACCCTTCGGTGCGATAAGCCCCCTGAGGATCGACAGCTGCAGGTCTTCGTAACCCAGTTCCATCATGGTCGGTACATCGGGTGTCTGGGCCATGCGCTCGGTGTGGCCCACCGCCAGGAACGATAGATCACCGTTTTCGACAAACTGGTTACTGGAGGCGATATCACCCATGGCGGCATCAATATGCCCGCCTACCAGGGCGCGGATGCGCTCGCCGGTGCCTTCAAAACCGACGAAGCGGAAGTCCAGGTCCTCGGCCTCAGCGATCATCGCGGCATGGAGGTGAGGAACACCGCCAAGGGTCACACCGAAACGAACCTCTCCGGGGTTCTCGCTGGCATAGTCGACGAAGTCTTGCATCGTCTCCCAGCCTTTGTCCGGGTTGACGGTGAGGTACTGTGGTGAGGCAGTGATCGAGCCGACGGGTTCGAAGTCGTCCCAGTTGAGTGGGGTCAGCCCGGTGTGGTGAGAGACAAGGAAACCATCATGGATCTGGCCGACCGTGTACCCATCGTTGGGACGTTCTGCCAGGTCAGCAAGGCCGACGGTACCACTGACGCCTGGCATGTTGATCACCGGCAGTGGTTGGCCCAGGTGATCTTCAATGTGGTTGGATACCAGGCGCATCAGAATGTCGCTACCGCCACCCGGCCCCCAGGGCACGATGAACTCGACGGGGTCTTCAGGGTAGGTGGCTTCCTGTGCGCTCGCCGAGGCACAGCCAACGGCAAGGACGGAACCGGCCACGGCGGTGAGAACGTGGCGCGACCAGGGTGAGGCGGTGTCATTGGCATTAGAATGTCCAGCTTGCATGGTGCATCTCCTTGTCTTTTTGATTGCATTGCCGACCGCAACATCGTTCCGCTCGGCATCATGCCCGGGCTGTTACCAGGGCAGTACCGCGGCATCGGTGCGAGGCTCAGTGCCGCCGCAGAGCACCCCGGTTTCCGCGTCGCGCAGAATGATCTGTCCACGACCGAAACTCACAGAATCTGCTTTCTTGACGATGTGATGGCCTCGACGCGCGAGAGCCTGCGCCAGGTGGTCGGGAAAATGGGGTTCGACTTCCACAGTCCGGCCTCCCGTCCACTGCCAGCGTGGTGTGTCCAGCGCCGCCTGAGGATTCAGGGCGTCATCCAGCATCCCCGTGATGACCTGGACATGGCCCTGGGGTTGCATGAAGCCTCCCATGACCCCGAACGGTCCCACTGCCTGGCCGTTGCGGGTGATAAACCCGGGAATGATGGTGTGGTAGGTGCGTTTGCCAGGCGCCAGGGCATTGGTGTGCCCCTCATCCAGCTTGAAGGACCAGCCGCGGTTTTGGAGGCTGATGCCCGTGCCCGGGACGACGATGCCTGAGCCGAAGCCTTTGAAGTTGCTCTGGATTAAGGAAACCATGTTGCCTTCGGCGTCCGCCGTGGCGAGATAGACCGTTCCTCCGGTGATGGGGTTGCCGTGCACCGGATCCATTGCTTTCTCACCGATGGTGGCAGCACGGCGCTTCAGGTAGCCAGTGTCCAGCATCTGAGCGACGCTCGGCTTCATTGCCTCGGGGTCCGTGATGTGATGCAGCCCGTCCACGTAGGCGAGCTTGGTGGCCTCGATGCGGCGATGCAGCGTCTCGACGGGGTCTCTTCCTTCTTCACCAAGGTGCTCGAGCATGCCGAGTGCCTGAAGCGCGATCATGCCGCAGCCGTTGGGCGGAATTTCCCATATCTCATGGTCGCGATAGCGCGTACTGATGGGAGTTACCCACTCCGGCGCAAAGGCCGCGAGGTCCTCTTTGCGCAGCAATCCCCCGTGTTCACGGAAGAAGGCGTCGATACGATCGGCCAGTTCGCCTTCATAGAAAGCCCGGGCGTGGGTGTCTGCGATCAAGCGCAGGCTTTGTGCATGATCAGGGGACGCCCACATCTCGCCTGGGCGAGGCGCATGCCCTTTGGGCGCGAAGGTTTCGAACCACGGCTTAAAGGCGGCTTCCTCGTAGCGGCTGAAGGCCTGATAACCGTCTTCCCATAGCTGGCTTACCAAGGGAGATACCGGGAAGCCTTCTTCGGCCAGGCTAATGGCTGGTGCCAGAAGATCTGCAAACGGCAGGCGGCCAAAACGTTCCGACAGCGTGGCCCAGGCAGCGGGAGCGCCGGGAACCGTTACGGGAATGAGGCCGTGCTCGGGCATGGTGTCGTGATGACCCATTCCTTTGACGGCCTCGATCGTGGCCGACTGTGGCGCGGGGCCACTGGCATTCAGGCCGTGGAGCTCGCCATTCATCCATACGATGGCGAAAGCGTCACTACCCAGGCCGTTGGACGTCGGCTCCACTACGGTGAGGGCGGCAGCGGTGGCGATCGCCGCATCAACGGCATTACCACCCTGACGCAGGATCTGCATACCGGCTTCAGCACCGAGAGGCTGTGAGGTGGCGACCATGCCACGGCGGCCAAAGGTTGCCATACGGCGGGAGGGGCTTGGGTAATAACGCGCATCGAATTGCATTCTGGGTTCCTTGCTTGTGGCGTCGGCAGTCGAGTTTCGGCACTAAAATTGATTTTGACGCTGGTGTTATCTTTTCTGATAAAAAATCGATTATCTTTTATAGAATATATGTTGTGGCAGAAAGCAGCGTCAACCTTCAGTGAAAGGAGGCCCATTGAGCCTGAACGGGTTTCTGCGAACGCAGGGAGGGACGGCGGTGTTCCGCTGGCGGAAAATTGGCGATCTGTATGCTTGTGAGCGCTTATCAACTTGACAGGCTTGCTCGGAGCTGACCAAACTCAAATCTGCTAAAAATAAACCCGAAATTACAAAAACCACACAAATCAAAGGGAAACTTCATGAAAAAACTATCTTTTTTATCCGCCGCAGTGCTTTGTTCGGCGATTAGCGGAAGCTTTTTTATAACGTCTGCGCAGGCTCAGGAGTCTTATACTGTCGGCGTGGAAGCTTCTTTCCCGCCCTGGGCATACGTTGAAGGTGGTGAATTCAAAGGGATTGCCATTGATGCCATGGACGCCATTGCGGATGAGGCCGGTTTTGAAATTGAGTTTCAGGATATGCCCTTTCCGTCATTGATCCCCGCATTAGCTGCAGAAAAAATTGATATTCTCGCCACTGGGCTGACGGTGACTGAAGAGCGTAGCCAGAATATCGACTTTACGATTCCCTGGTGGGAAACGAACGACGTGGTGCTGGTGCCCGAGGACTCTGATCTAAACGTCTTTACGGCGGTGTGCTGTGGTGCGCGCGTGGGTGTTCAGGGGGGCTCTTCTCAGCAAGCCTGGATGGAAGAAAATATTGTCAACTCCAGTGATATAGACGTAGAACTTGCCAAGTACGATAACTATGTCACTGCTGTTGATGATATGGCAATCGGCCGTATTTCCTCGGTCATTGTCGACGATACATCCGCACAGGAATATATCAATGCGGGCAGACCAGTAAAAATGGCAGGTAAGATCTACATACGTGCCCCGCTGGCGCTTGCCGTTTCTAAAGGTGACCCGCAGGAAATTCTGGGCGATCTAAACCAGGGTATTCTGTCGATTTATGAGGCGGGTATCTGGGGCGAGATTATCGAGGAATACATTCCCGGCGTGACGCCTCCTGCGATTCCTGGCCATATGCCCGGCTTTGTTGACACTTATCAGAAGCCTGTTGCTGGTCTTCCCGAGTTAGGTAACGAATAACCGTTCGTTTTCCAGGTGCGGCCTGATCTAAATCAGGTCGCTCCCTGTGTTGTAGGGAAGCTTTCATGAATATCTACGACGTATTGATACGTGATTTCCCTTTCTTGCTTAAAGGGTTGGGCGTCGCCATCGTTCTGTTGGCGGCGCTTCTCTTGATCGGTTTTGTACTTGGGATGGCAATTTGCTTGATCCAGCTCTATGGGCCCAAGTCACGCCTGGTGCAGTGGCCGCTAAAAGCTTATGAACGTATCTTTCGTGGCATTCCGATCATCATCATGCTGTTCATCTTTTATTATGGTATCTCGGGCGTTTGGGATATTTCAGCATTTGGTGCCGCTATTCTTGCCATGGGGCTTCGCTCAGCGGCTTACCAGTCGCAGATTTTCCGTAGTGCCTTCCAGTCGGTGCCTGCAGGGCAAATGATGGCCGCCCGTGCTATGGGAATGTCCAAATTAAGTGCCATTCGGCACATCATGTTTCCGCAGGCAGCACGCCATGCGATTGGCCCCTGGACGAACGAGTTTTCTTCCGAGATCAAAGAGACGTCTCTGGCTTATGTCATTGGTGTCGTTGAGCTGACACGTCAGGCGCACTATATCATTACCAGTACCCAGGGGAATGTGTTGACCGTGTTTGCCGTGGTCGCGCTCTTGTACTTCATTCTTAATCGCGCGGGTAACAGTTTGCTGTACGCCTTTGAGCGTAAGTTGGCCGTGCCAGGATTCGAAAAATAACCTAAGGGGTTCAACCTGCAATGGTCAACGATCTGATTCTGGACGTGCACGACCTGAAAAAGGCCTACGATGGTGTGGACGTTCTAAAAGGCATCGGCTTTAGTTTGAAAAAGGGGGAAACCAAGGTACTGATTGGCCCTTCAGGGTCGGGTAAAAGCACGTTGTTGAGGTGTATCAACTATCTCACTACTCCGGATGCCGGTTGTATCAAGTTAAACGGTGAAGAAGTCCTGGACACGAATATTGATGCAATGCGGGCGCGAATGGGCTTTGTTTTCCAGGATTTCAATCTATTTTCTCATTTGACCGTGCTCGACAATGTGCGGATTTGCCAGATCAAGGTGAAGGGTAAAGATAAGGCTTCTGCCACTGAACGGGCACACCAGGAGCTTGAGCGGGTCGGCTTGGCCGATAGAGCGGAGGCGTATCCCGCTGAGCTTTCCGGTGGCCAGCAGCAACGTGTTTCGATTGCGCGTGCCTTGGCGATGGACCCCGACGTTCTGCTGTTTGATGAGCCAACATCGGCGCTTGACCCTGAGCTAACGGGGGAAGTGACAAAAGTGATGCAACAGCTCGCCAAGGAAGGCATGACAATGGTGGTGGTGACTCATGAAATGAGCTTTGCCCGTCAAGCAGCTGACGAGATTATCTTTATGGAACATGGGTATATCGTTGAACAGGGGGCGCCCGACTTCATGTTCAATCAATCTACCCACGAGCGGACACGCGCTTTTCTCAACGTTATTGCCGAGCACGGGTGATCCATGCAGGAATTCATTGAATTTGGGATCGAGTGGCTGCCCTCGCTTCTTGCGGGGGTGCCAATCACGCTGTCGCTCTGGATCATTGCGATCACGTTGGGGTTCTTTCTAGGCCTCATACTGTGTTGGGCCAGGGTGTATGGCAATCGCCTCTTTTATTGGATCAGCACCGTGTATGTGGAGTTGTTCCGTGGGACGCCGATGCTAGTGCAGATGTTTTTTATCTATTTGGGGCTGCCGCATGTCGGGATTGTTTTCGATGCATTCACGGCTGCCGTTATCGCCATAACGCTAAACAGTGCGGCCTACCAGGCTGAATATTTTCGTGGATCGGTGCTGTCGGTGCCGCAAGGGCAATTGGTCGCTGCGCGCGCGTGCGGGATGAGTCAGTGGCAGGCCATTCGCCATATCATGCTGCCACAGGCATTGCGCCGTGTGATTCCTCAGTGGTCCAACGAGGCGATCATCGAGCTCAAGTTTACCTCTATTGCTTATACGATCGGTGTGGTGGAGATCACCGCGATTGCGTCAGATATCGGCTCACGCACGCTGGACTTCTTCATGGTCTTTCTCTGGGCGGGGGTGATTTATCTGGTGCTGACATCTACCGTAGCAAGTTTGCTGGGCCTGCTCGAAAGACGGACTTACGTTCCCGGTGTTACCAATGTTTAATCGTTGTTCAGGCGAGATGGTCCGTTCCGATGGCAGGGTAGGGTAGGAAAGTGGCTGTTTGAGCGTCGCAAGCGGTGGGCAGCTTCAACCCTTTGGCGGTAATCCTCAAGAAAAACCAGGGTGCTCAAAAGTAGAATGTTCGGCAAGCTAAACGCAGGGAGATTCTGCATGAAAAAATCAGGTTTTTCCGACCGCCAGATCATGGCCATCCTGAAGCAAGCTGAGAGCGGTGTATCGGTGCCTGAGCTCCGTAAGCATGGCATGATCAATTGATGCTGAACGCATGATGCAACCGATAAGGATATAAGGCCTTTCCGCAGTGGTTTGCGACTAAGCGTGTTTGCCTGGGAGAGGCAAAACATTCCCAGCTTACTCATCTAATGACGAACTCTGAAACGTCCGTACACAACCGTCTTCTGCGTTTCCTGGTCATCAGATACCTAGTTTGTGGTGGCGTTATACCACCTACGTCGGTGTCCAGAATCAGTGAACCACGACACAACAGCGATAGCAAAAAAGATGGACTAGGTGCTCTCACCCAGTTGAAGCTTGAAACCGACATCATGCTGACGGCGGACAACATTTTTACCGCTTAGCCGACGGATCAGCTCTTTGGCGGCTAAACGGCCCATTTCTTCCCGGGGAGACAGGATCGTGGTCAGTTGGGGAGTGACGTGCTGTCCAAGCGGCAGGCCATTGAATCCTGCAATAGCGATATCATTGGGGACATTCAGCCCCTGGCGTTGGGCAGCAAGCAGCGCGCCGGCCGCCAGGTCATCGTTGGCGAAATGAATGGCTTGCGTCTTGGGATGTTGCGCAAACACTTGATCCAGGCTCTCGGAGCCTGCCTTTAGACTCCCCAGGGTATCGAGTTCGACGATTGGAGCGTCAATGCCATGGGCTTGCAACACCGCCTTATGCCCTTCATAACGCATGCTGGCCCGGTAATCCTGCGCGAGTCTTGCCCCCACATAAACAATATCCCGATAGCCTTTATCAACCAGGTGGCTGGCCATACAGCGGCCTGCAGCGACGTGATCGAGACCAACGTTCAGATCCATGCCCTTGCCCAGTTCCATCACCTCCATGATGGGATGCTCCCAGTTTGCCAAAAGTTTGTGGCAGGCCTTGTTATGGCGAAGTCCGGCGGTGACCAGTGCAGAGCAGGACCAGCCCAGGAAGGTGCGCACTAACTGATACTCGCGATCCAGGTCGTAGTCGGTATTACCCAGCAGTATCTGATAGCCCTCGGCTTCCAGCGTTTCCTGCAAGCCCTTGATGACTTCAACAAACACGCTATTGATCAATGACGGCACAATGACGGCAATCAGCTTTGAACGAGAAGAGGCCAGGCTCCCGGCAACCAGGTTAGGCACGTAGCCCAAGCGTTCCACAGCCGCTAAAACGTTGCGTCGGGTTGTATCGCTAACCTTGGTTGGGTTGTTGAGTGCTCTCGATGCCGTAATGGGCGACACGCCAGCCGATTTTGCGACTTGGCTGAGCGTGACCTGATCGGAGTGGCGTCGATGTTTAGGGGTATGTGAGGGATCTTTAGACATTGGTTGTATGGGCCTGATGTTTAGCTTGTCAATGTAAAAATAATAATCTAAAAAGAATGATAGCGCTATCATGACAGCGCTATCATAAGCCTTGAAATAACGGACAATCTAAAAATTAGCGCCGTGTTGATGGCAACCAACGCAACAAAATTGAGGTGGCAGCCAGTGAGTCAAGACAAACAACAATCACTTCAAGTAGGCGTTATTGGCCTGGGTGCCATGGGGGTGGGAACCGCTTCCACCCTGCATCAGCAGGGCTTTGACGTGACCGGGTGTGATATTTCTGCCGAGGCGCGTGATGCCTTTGCGGCAGCCGGGGGAAAAAGCGTGGCAACCCCTGCTGAACTGGCTCACTGCCATATCGTGTTGGTGGTCGTCGTTAACGGGGCCCAGGCTGAACAGGTGCTGTTCGGTGAACAGGGGGTGGTAAGCCGTCTGGCGCCGGGTAGCCTGATCATCCAGTGTGCGACGGTGGCGCCCAGCCAGGCAAAACAGCTGGGTGAACGTTTGTCGGCCGCGGGGGTGATGCTCCTCGATGCGCCGATCAGCGGTGGTGCGGCTAAAGCCAAAAGCGGCGAACTATCGGTGATGGCGTCCGGCGCCGAGGACGCTTTTACATACGGCCAGCCAGTGCTCGACGCCATGGCCGCCAAGGTCTACCGCCTTGGCGATGCCCCTGGGGTCGGTTCCAGCATGAAGCTGGTCAATCAACTCTTGGCAGGCGTGCATATTGCCACCGCCGCTGAAGCCATGGCGTTGGGGATTCGCATGGGACTCGACCCTGACGTCATGTACGAGGTGATTACCCACTCGGCAGGCAATTCCTGGATGTTCGAAAACCGGGTGCCTCACATTCTGAATGGCGACTACACACCGCTTTCGGCCGTGGATATCTTCGTTAAAGACCTCAATATCGTCCACCAAACCGGGCGCGAGCTATCGCTATCAACGCCGGTAGCGGCCAGTGCGCTGCAGCAGTTTACCGCCGCCAGCGGTGCCGGTTTTGGGCGCGACGATGATTCGTCGGTGATTAAAGTTTATCAGCGCCTATCAGGTATCGAGTTGCCCGAAGCCGCCAACGACCACCAGGGAGCCTGAACCATGGGGATGGGATCACGCATCGTACTGGGCGCCATTGCCGATGACTTCACTGGGGCGACCGATCTTGCCAACAACCTGGTGCGTGGTGGCATGCGCTGCCTGCAGGTCATCGGTGTGCCCCGGGAAGATATTGACCTGACGCATATCGATGCGGTGGTGGTGGCGCTGAAGTCCCGCTCCTGTCCGGTGGATGAGGCCGTGGCCGATTCCCTCGCGGCGCTGGACTGGCTCCGTCGGCAGGGTGCCCGTCAGGTGTTCTTCAAGTACTGCTCCACCTTTGATTCCACCGACCAGGGCAATATCGGCCCGGTCGCTGATGCGTTGCTAGACGCTTTAGGGGCTTCTCAAACCGTGATGGTGCCCGCCTTCCCGGTCAATGGCCGTACGGTTTATCAAGGCCATCTGTTTGTGGGCGACCGTTTGCTCAACGACAGCGGCATGCAGGACCATCCTTTGAACCCCATGCAGGATGCGGACCTGGTGCGGGTGCTCTCCCGGCAAACACCGCACAAAGTGGGGTTGGCCAACCATGCGTTACTCGCCCAGGGCGCTGACGCAACGCGTCGGCATTTATCGGCACTCGCCGACAAGGAGGTACGTCACGTCATTTGCGATTCCCTGGACGAAAAGGATCTGGACGTCCTCGCTGAAGCGACTGTTTTGATGCCCTTGGTCACTGGCGGCTCTGGTCTGGGGCAGGCGCTGCCTGCCCAGTACCGGGCCCATGGCTGGCTGGCTACCATCAATGAGCCAGGGCGTTTATCCCCTGCCACTGGAAGTGCGTTGGTGCTTTCCGGCAGTTGTTCCCGTGCGACGCTTGCCCAGGTGGAGGATTTTCTGGCCAAACACCCGGATGGTGGCTTTGCTCTTGATCCGTTGGCGTTGGCTGAAGGCGGGCAGCAGGAAAAGGCGTTGGCCTTTGCTCGGCAGCGGTTGTCTCAGGAGGCCCCCCTACTGATCTACGCCTCGGCTATGCCTGAAAAGGTGAATGCAGCGCAGCAAGCGCTAGGCGTGGCGCGTGCTGGCGCCCTGGTAGAAGAGGCGCTCAGCCAATTGGCGGTCACACTGGTCAAGGAGGGTGTTGGCCGGTTGCTGGTGGCCGGGGGGGAAACCTCAGGTGCCGTGGTGTCGGCGTTGGGGATTACGGCCTTGCATATTGGTGAGCAGATCGACCCCGGCGTGCCCTGGACCCAGGCCCCGCTACCCGGGCGCGAGGCACCGCTTTCCATGGCACTGAAGTCCGGCAACTTTGGTGGCGTCGATTTCTTCACAAGAGCGTTCGAGGTGCTGGCATGAGCATTCACGACCAGAACAGCCTGCGGGAGCAGATCAGCATCCTGGGCAAGTCGTTGTTTGATCGCGGCCTGACGATGGGATCCAGCGGCAACATCAGCGTCCGCCTGGATGATGGCGGCTGGCTGATGACACCCACGAACGCCTGCTTGGGTCGACTGGATCCAGCGCGCATTTCTCATCTGGATGAGAAAGGCCAGTTGCTGGGTGGCGATAAGCCTACCAAAGAACAGTTTCTCCACATGGCGATGTATGCCGAGAGGCCACAGTCAGGCGCGATTGTGCATCTGCATTCTACCCACTCGGTCGCCGTTTCGTGCCTGCCGGAAATAGATCAGTGCGACTGTATTCCACCGCTTACGGCTTATTACGTGATGCGGGTCGGCAAGCTGCCTCTCGTCCCCTATCACATGCCGGGGGACCCAAAGCTCGGCGACGCGGTTCGTGGCCTGGCGGGTAAGCACAGTGCAGTGCTTCTGGCCAATCATGGGCCGGTGGTGGCGGGGAAAAACCTTGATGCTGCCGTGTATGCCACCGAGGAGCTGGAAGAGACGGCCAAGCTCTACCTGCTGTTACGCGGCCAGAACCCCCGGGGGCTAACGCCGGAGCAGGTGGCTGAGCTTGAAGCCAAGTTTCCGCGAGGTTAATAACGATCTTGCGGGTAATAAACAGTAAATAACAAGAGTTCCACCATGATTCGACTGGCTGCCAACCTCAGCATGCTGTTTAACGAGTACGAGTTTCTAGATCGCTTCGCCGCCGCCGCGAATACGGGCTTCAAAGGCGTGGAGTACTTGTTTCCTTACGCGTTTTCTCCTGAAGTGTTGCGCCAGGCATTGCAAGAATGCCAGCTGGAGCAGGTGTTATTCAATCTGCCGCCAGGCGATTGGGAGGCCGGAGAGCGTGGGCTGGCCAGTCTGCCCGGCCGCGAGTCGGAGTTTCGTTACTCGGTAGTTGAGGCATTACGTTACGCGGAAGCTCTCAACTGCCCACGCGTCCATGCCATGGCCGGTTTGCTTCCGGCGGGCGCTGATGACGCCACCCAGGCTGAGCATCATGCCACCTACGTTCGCAACCTTCGCTTTGCGGCGGGGGAGGCGGCCAAAGTGGGGCGAGAAATTCTCATCGAGCCGATCAACACCCGCGATATGCCAGGCTTCTTTCTATCCCGCCAGGCCCAGGCCATGGCCGTCATAAAAGAGGTAGGCGCGGAAAATTTAAAGCTCCAGTTTGATCTTTATCACTGCCAGATCATGGATGGCGACTTGATTCGTCACCTTGAACGCCATTTCAGTGCCATCGGCCATATTCAAGTCGCAGGCGTGCCCGAGCGCCACGAGCCGGATGTGGGTGAAGTCCACTATCCCGCTATTTTTGACCGCTTGAGGGCATTGGGCTATCGCGGCTGGATTGGCTGCGAATATCGACCACGTGCCGAAACGCACGCGGGTTTGGGCTGGGGCGAACCGTTGGGACTGACGGGTCACTGAGCGGGTTTAACGTACATGAACAAAAATAGCCGTCTATCAGGAGCATAAAGATGCATATCGCCATTACCGGTGCAGCCGGTTTTCTCGGCCAGCGTTTAGTAAAGCAACTGCTTAAGCGTGGTGAGCTTCGCCAGCACCCCATTACACGATTAACGCTGATTGATCAGGTGGAAGCGCCGCAGCCCGAAGCCGGCAATATCGCGGTGACATCCATGGCGATGGATATTACCCAGCCGGGCGCGTTGGATAGCGTTTTTGAGCAACGCCCGGAGGTTATCTACCACCTGGCAGCCGTTGTGAGTTCGGCGGCAGAAGCGGATTTTGACCTGGGGCTAAGGGTCAATTTCGATGCGACACGTGCGCTGTTGGAAGCCTGTCGCAAGCGGGAATTGAGTGATACCCGCTTGATCATGGCCAGTTCGGTGGCGGCCTATGGCGGGGACCTGCCCGAGGTGCTGGATGATATGACGGCGCTTCACCCGCAAAACTCTTACGGCGCTCAGAAAGCCATGTCGGAGCTGTTGGTCAACGATTACAGCCGCCGAGGCTTGGTCGACGGTCTTGTGCTGCGTTTGCCCACCATTGTCATTCGACCTGGGCGGCCGAATGCGGCTGCGTCCAGCTTTGCTTCCAGTATTTTACGCGAACCGTTGAATGGCGAAGAAGCGATCTGCCCTGTGCCGGTGGAACTGCCCATGTTCGTGATGTCGCCGGGTAAGGTCGTCGATGCGCTTGTCCACGGCGCAGAGGTGCCGGGTGAGGCGCTAGGTGCTTTTCGGGCGTTCATGTTGCCGGGTATCACCATCACGGTGGCCGAGATGCTGGAGGCGCTGCGTGACGCAGCGGGAGAGAAAGCCTTTTCATTAGTACGCCATGAGCCTGACCCGCGCATCGAATCCATTGTCGCGAGCTGGCCTGCGCGCTTTAACACGGCAAAAGCCACACGGCTTGGCTTTGTGGGCGATGAAAACTTCAAACAGATTATTGATGCGTTCGTGACAGAACGCGCTTGAGTTCCTACGCGGCTAACCGCCGTAGGTAATTGCCTGGGCCAAGTTCGCACATCTGGCGATTTGCCCAAAAAACCCACCCTCACAACAACAAAAGAGGGAATCAAGATGACTAAAAACTTTGCTCGTCACTCACTCGTGGCCGCTATCGCTGCCATTGCTACCACTGGCGTTGCACTTCAGGCCCACGCGGCGACGGAAGTCAACCTGGGCCATACCCTGTCTTCCTCGTCGCATTACTCGGTGGGCGCAGATGCCTTCAAGGAGACGCTGGAAGAGCTATCCGATGGGGCCTATACCGTGAACGAACATCCGTCGGGTTCCCTGGGCGGTGAGCGGGAAATGATTGAAGGCTTGCAGATCGGCACGGTCGATTTTGTGATCACGTCAACGGGTCCGTTGGGTAACTTCGTGCCGGAAACCTACGTGCTCGACTTGCCATTCCTATTTGAAGACTACGAAGAAGCGCGCTGCGTACTGGACAGTGATCTAGGTGATGAGCTCCTCGCCAAAATGAGTGATCACGATCTTGTCGGCTTGGCCTGGTCGGAAAATGGCTTCCGCCATATGACCAACAGCCAACGTGAGATCGCTACGCCTGAAGACGCAGAAGGTCTACGCGTCCGCACAATGGAAAATTCGGTGCACCAGGAAGCGTTTCGTCAAATGGGCGCACGGCCGACTCCCATGGCATTCCCTGAGCTTTTCACGGCGCTTCAGCAAGGTACCGTGGATGGTCAGGAAAACCCAATCACGGTGATTGTCGCCACCAACTTCTGGGAAGTGCAGGACTACCTTTCGCTGACCGGGCATGTGTATTCACCGGCTGTCGTGCTGGGTTCGCCAATTTTCATGGATGGTTTGAGCGAGGAGGAGCGAGGCTGGTTTGAGCAGGCAGCGCAAGCTTCTGCTGAAGCAACCCGTGAAGAAGTTTCCCGCCTGGAGCGTGAAGGCGTAGCACTGCTCGAAGAGAAAGGCATGACGGTCAAAACGGATATTGATGTTGCGCCTTTCCAGGAAGCGGTAAAGCCAGCTTACGAGATATTTACCTCGGAGTACGGCAACGAAATGCTTGAGCGCGTTCAGGAAAAAGCCAGCGATTGCTGAGCACTTCCTCCACTTCGGCCTCCAGTCTTCTGGAGGCCGTTTCTGCACGGTGACCCTTTATGCTAGCGGTATTTCTTCGTCTGGAAAGCCACTTAACACGCTTAGCCCTGCTCATTGCAGTAGTGATGCTAGCCATATCAGTGACGCTAAGTTTTTACCAAGTCCTCACTCGCTTTGTTTTTAATGCGCCTTCTACCTGGTCTGAAGTCGCCTCGCGCACGGCGATGATCTGGTGTGTGTTCATGGCCGCGGCGGCTACCTTTCGGGGTGGTTACATGATGGCGGTGGAGGTCATTTATAAACTCGTACCACCGCGTTTTATGAAGCTACTGGAAATCGTCATTGTGGTGTGTTGCCTCTTGGTGCTTGGCGTGCTGATTCATTACGGAATTCAGATGACGCTGCGTGTAAGCAGCCAGACCATGTCGGGCATGAATATATCGATGTCATGGGCGTATGCGGCGATCCCCATGGGGTCAAGTTTTGCGATCGTTGCCGCCGTTGCAAGGTTGTTGGCGCAGTTAAGTGGTCGAGAGCAGGTGGGTCCAGAAAATAGCGAGACGCTACCCGAGACAGAGCTGCCTCAAGAGGGTGACTTGCCAAAAGGAGGATCGCAGCCATGAACATGGTGATTGGTCTGTCCTTGATTATCTTGTTTACGGTCGGTGTGCCGATTGCTATTTCCATCATTCTGGCATCGATTATCGGCATTGAGTTCTTCACTCGGTTGCCATTACTGCTGGTGCCTCAGCAGATGTTTATCGGCATTGATAAGTTCCCATTAATGGCTATTCCTTTCTTTATTCTCGCCGGTAACCTGATGGCGGCAGGCGGGATATCTCAACGCCTGGTGGATCTGGCCAAGTCCATCGTAGGGAGAGTGCAGGGCGGTCTGGCGATGTCCTGTGTACTGACATGCATGATGTTTGCAGCGGTCTCAGGGTCAAGTGTGGCCACGACCTTTGCGATCGGTGCCATCTTGATTCCAGCAATGGTGAAACATGGCTACCCCAGACCGTTGGCGGCTTCCATTCAGGCGACATCGGCAGAGCTGGGTGTGCTTATTCCGCCATCCATTCCGTTGATTTTGTATGGTGTGAGTACCGATACGTCTATTGGGCAGCTGTTTCTTGCAGGCGTGGGGCCGGGCATATTGATCGGCAGCGCGCTGATCATCTTCCTTTATCTGTTCTGTAAGGTGCGGGGCTTTGGTAAAGAAGATTATAAAGACAGCACCGGCTTTATGGTCTCGGTCAAGCGTGCGTGGGTGGCAATGCTCATGCCGGTGGTCGTCATCGGGGGGATTTACGGTGGTATTTTCACCCCTACCGAAGCATCGGCCGTGGCGGTATTCTTTGCCCTCATCGTGGGTGGTTTTTACTACCGTGAATTGAAAATAGACGATGTGTGGCCGATTTTTCGCCAAAGCGTGATTTCTACCGCTGCCGTCATGCTGATTATTGCGGCGGCCTCACTATTCAGTTTTCTTCTCAGCCGCACGGGACTCCCTGCGCAAATCGCCACCCTGGTCACCAATACGATCAGTGATCCCATGATGTTCCTGTTGGTGGTCAATGGGTTGCTGTTAGTCGTCGGTATGTTTATTGAAACGTCCGCCGCCATTCTGGTGCTGGCCCCCATTTTGACCCCGATCGCGATGCAGTTCGGGATTCATCCCGTGCATTTTGGCCTTGTCATGGTGGTTAACCTGGCCCTTGGGATGATTACACCGCCTTTGGGCGTGAACCTCTTCGCGGCTTGTGCGGTGGCCAAGATATCGATCGATCAGATGCTGCCCTGGTTGGTTCGTTTTGTATTGGTGATCTTGGCGTGTTTGATGGCGATTACCTATATGCCGTGGATTTCGCTTGGGTTGGTGGATTTTCTTTATGGTTAGGTGAGCGGCTTTGAAGCGCATCGAACAAGGACAATAACAGGAGTATTTCATGTTGAAGACGACGGATTTACCGCCCCAACAGGCCCTCATTGGTGGTGATTGGGTGAACTCTGCCACCACGCTGGAGGTAGAAGTACCTGCCACGGGCGAACCCTTGGCACGTATTGCGCGCTGCCAATCCGACCATATAGACGCCGCTGTAAAGGCAGCGAAGCAAGCTTTTTCCGGCCAGTCGGGTGAATGGGCCAGTTGGTCTGCCCGCAAACGCAGTGAATGGTTACTTCGTTTTGCCGATACTATCGAAGCACATCAGGAACAGCTGGCGCGGCTTGAGTGTGCCGATACTGGCAAGCCCATGACCCAGGCCAAGGGCGATATAGCGGCCTGTGCCCGCTATTTTCGCTTTTACGGTGGTGCGGCTGACAAGCTCCATGGTGAAACCATTCCTTTTGAAACCGATTTCGCCGTGATGACGCTGCGCGAACCTTACGGTGTATGTGCGCAGATTATTCCCTGGAACTACCCGTCACAGATTTTTGGGCGCTGTGTGGCAGCGGCGTTGGCGGCAGGCAACACGGTGGTGCTCAAACCGGCGGAAGATGCCTGTTTGAGCGTTCTACGCTTGGCGGAACTGGCCGTGAACCATGGCTTGCCCGCCGGTGCGCTTAATGTGGTGCCAGGGCTTGGCTCTGAGGCAGGTGCGGCGTTGGCGTCACACCCTGATATCGATCATCTGTCTTTTACGGGCTCGCCTGAAACGGGCACTTACGTCGCCCAAGCGGCCGCGCAGCATCACGTTCCGGTCACATTGGAATTAGGCGGCAAATCACCCCAATTGGTGTTCGCGGATGCGGATCTCGACGCTGCGCTTCCCGCCGTCATAAAAGGGATTATTCAAAATGCTGGGCAGACGTGTTCAGCAGGCAGCCGCCTATTGGTTCAGCGCGAAATCGCCGATAGCGTCGTCGCGAAACTTTGTGAGCGTTTCGCTGCCCTGCGCTGTGATGCAGGTGAGGCGGATGCCGACTGTGGCCCGCTGATCAATGCGCGTCAGAAAGCCAAGTTGGACGCGCGTCTGGCTGCCGCCGAAGCGGATGGTATTCGCGTGGCGGCAAAGGGGCAGCTAGCGCCCAATGCACCCACTGGCGGTCATTTCGCCGTTCCTCAGTTGCTTACGGACATTCCCAAAGGGCATGCAGTGCTGCACGAGGAGTTGTTCGGCCCCGTGCTGGTAGTGCAGGTGTTTGAAGATGAAGCAGAAGCCCTCGAATTGGCCAACGCCACGGATTTTGGCCTTTGCGCTGGGATATGGACCCGCGATGGTGGCCGCCAGCTACGCTTGGCAAAAGGCATTCGCAGCGGCCAGGTGTTCGTCAATAACTACGGTGCAGCCGGTGGCATAGAACTGCCGTTCGGCGGCGTTGGCCGCTCTGGCCATGGCCGGGAAAAGGGCTTTGAAGGCCTGCGCAGCTATACTCGGATCAAGACCGTCGCGATCAAGCACAGCTAGGATGTCAGCAATATAAATGGAGCGATAACAATGACAACATCTCGACAGGTAGGCATTGTCGGTGTGGGCCTGATGGGCCATGGTATTGCCAATAGCCTGCTGCGTGCAGGCCATGAGGTCAGCTTTCTTGAACATCCTGGTAATCAGCCTGTGGATGATCTCATGGCAGCCGGCGCCACCCCACTGAGTTCGGGCCGGGAAGTGGCACAGAATGCAGAGGTGGTGATTTTATGCGTCACCGGATCGCCGCAAGTAGAAGCGGTGCTCTTTGAACCCAACGGCGTTCTGGAAGGCTTAAAGGCCGGTAGTGTCGTCGTCGACTGTTCTACCGCACTACCCAGTTCGACAGAAACAGTGGCGGCCAGGGTGGTGGCGGCAGGTGGCCGCTTTATGGATGCGGCGATGACGCGTACCCCTAAAGAAGCGGAAGAGGGGCGGCTTAATCTGATTGTCGGCGCCCCGACGGCGTTATTCGATGAAACCCTGCCACTACTGCAAGGGTTTGCCGAAAACATTGCCCATGCTGGGGACGTAGGCGCCGGGCATACGCTAAAGCTACTGCATAACTTTGTGTCGTTGGGCTTTTCGGCCGTGCTGGCCGAGGCCACCGCTGCGTCTCGCAAGGCGGGTATCAGCGATAGCGCACTATTAGAAGTGCTGGGAGCGGGTGGTGGAGGTGGCGTTGTACTGGAGCGACTGCGTCCTTATATCGTTAACCATGACCCCTCTGGTTTCAAATTCACCGTTGCCAATGCCACTAAAGACCTCGGTTACTATCACACCATGACCAACGAATTGGGAGTGGAGCGTGGCGTCGCCGAGGCTGTTCATGCCCTTTATACATCTATCGACGACACAACAGCGGCCGTGCCGGAGGTGATAGGCGTTCTGGAGAAGCGAACATAGCGCTAGGTGCTGGGATGGGGCAACTGTGCTCAAGTCCGCTAATGAATTAGGCACTTACGGAAAAACGCTCGCTACATGCCTTTGGGTATCCGGACTTCGTCTGGCGACGTCAGGGCTTGGTTGCTTCCCATAATTGGGCAATGTCTTCTAGTGGTAATCCGGTTGCTTCAGCAATTTGTTCTTTGCTGAGTACACCGAGGGCTAGTAGATTGCGGGCCGTTGAGCGTTTAGCTTCTAATCGCCCCTCTTGCCGTCCTTCCTGGCGTCCTTCCTGGCGACCTTCCAAACGTCCTTTTTCTTCCCAGCGCTCTGGCCATTGTTTAATGCGTTCTGCCAACATGTGATGTAGCTCGTGTAAGTCGTTGAACTCGGGCAGTTCCATCTCGGGTGCCCGGTTAGGTAGTAGTACTCGGCGTATCCATACCACAAAGGCTCTCCGAAGCGCCGTCTGCTCGGAGGCTTTAAGCCATTCTACCAGGCTACCCAGCACTTCCAGCATGTCTTGCTCATCGCGATTGTGCTCCAACCGGAAGAGTGCGGCGGCGACATTGCGCATCCTATCCGACCATTCAGGGTCGTTGACGATGGCGCCTTCGTCCAACAGCAGGTATTCGAGATTAGGACGGTAGCGCTCTAAGCCGCCCGGTACCCATTCGACCAGATCAGCCACATTTTGTGCCGCTGTCCAGCGTTCTTCCCCATTGTAGAGCACCACGGGCAAAACGGGAGGTAGCTTACCGCTGGGAGCAAAGGTTTTTTGCCGAATCAGGTCCTGATAAAGCAGCCTCAGGTAGCTCATTATTCGCACCGCCATGTGCTTGTCTTCACTGGATTGAAATTCCAGTAGCAGGTAGACGTAGAGCCAGCCATCCCCCCAACGTACGCGCCAGATAATGACGTCCTCGCGGTCACGTAGCTCGTCGGTGATGTAAGAGCCGCTTACTTTTTCCAGCGTCGAGAAATCGATCTGCTCGACCCAGGCTTCTTTCACGAACCCGGTGAGTAGATCCTCAACCATTTCGGGATGTGAGAAAAGTAGCTTGTAGCTGTGATCGTGGCGGCTGTGAAGGTGGCTGGCCATAAGCACTCCTGGCTAGATAACTGGAGCTTATCACAGCCAATTGGTGTGGAGTGCGTGTGGTTAAACTGGGTAACGGGATCGCTGCTGATCGCTCAACAAGTTGAGCGCCTGCAAGAACCCTCTTTAGCCTGCCTTTGCAGCACCTTCCTGTAAATTGATTGCTTATCAAAGCGGCGTGCTATCGGCGTTTGGGGTGGTTTCCGTTACACTAGCGGGCTTTACGCTGGTCGGTGGCCGGCGGGTGTTTTTTTGTCGAGGTGGTCTCTTGGGTGACGCGTTGCATGCTTGGTGGGCGCAGCAGCTGGTGCTGTGCGATTGGCATTTTACGCCGCATCCGTTATCGGTGGATGCGGGGGCGGCGGAGCAGCGGTTGCTGCGCCAGGGCATTACCCATCGTGGTGAGCTGGCGACGCAATGGCTGGAAGCGCTGCATGCCCCCACAGGCGAGGCAGATCGGCTGTTGGCGGCGCTCGAGTGGGCGGCGCTGGCGGGGGCGGCTGGCTGGATAAGCGCTGAACAGGCAAGCGATTGGGCCTGCTGTGTGATGCAGCGCATTACCCAGGAGTACCGTGACCTGCGCGGCTGGCTGGGCGATGTGCGCCGCTCATTGGGCGTGCGCGGCTGGGCCACCGGTGCTGATGACCGCTTTATCGATGCCTGCCAGGCGTTGGGAGATTCGGAAGCCGAGGGCGTGGGCATTACCTGGGAGGTGTTCGAGACCGCGCTGCGCCGCCACGGCGAGGTCAACCTGTGGCCGAGCGAACCCGAGGCGCAGCCCTGGCGGCTGTGCGCGCTGTTTCGCCCGGTGCTCAACTATCCGGCGAGCACGCAGGACTGGCCCGACGCTGCCAGCTGGCTGCATACCGCCTGGGAAATCGAGGATCGTGACGAGCTGCTCACCGGCCTGCTGTGGCTGGGTGCCCAGGGTGAACGCCAGCGCTGGGACATTGAAGCGCGCGATTTATTAAGCATGGATACCGCCCAGCGCCAGGAGTGGCAGCGCAACGCCCGGGCCGAGTCCCGCCACGCAAGCGTACTGTGCCGCTTTGTGAACCAGGGCGAGCCACTGGAGTGGGCGGCCTGGGATTGGCTGCGCCTGGTCGAATTGGCCTGGGCGGGGGCGTGCAGCGGCTGGCTGAGCCAAGCCGAAGCGGATGCCTTCGCCGCCCACGCCGCCGAGCTGATGCCGCGCCGCTACCACGACTGGCGGGCGGTGATTGCCGCCTACCGGCGCGGGCAAAGTTTGTTCGACGGTATCGACCGTCGCGAGATGACGCCGTCCGCCCGTGAAAGCCTGCTGCTGCGCAGTCCGTTCAGCCCCTGGCAGACTGCCGTGGACAACCTGCTGCATGATGAGACCCAGGCGGCTTCCCGGGCGCTGCTCGGCCAATGGCGCAATACGCCGCATCACTGGCTGCTGACCCTGGCTGGCGTGCGCGAGCCGGACGCCATGCTGCGCCTGGCCAATCCCGCCGCGTCGGTAAGCGAGACCCAGCGCGGCGAGGCCGCCGAGTACCTGCACGCGTCGCTGGGGATGCACGCCGACGAGGGCGCCGCCGCCATGTCACGCTACTGGCTGCCGGCCCAGGCGCATCACTTGAACCAGCTCGCCGCCGATGCGGCCCATGGCGTGATGCCGCCGTCGGCGACGCTGTTCGGTCAGCCGGATTTCCCGGTCAACGCCCAGCGCCAGGCGTTGAAGGGCGTCAGTCGCCACGCCGCGACGATCCACATGGCCGAGAAGTTTGCCTTCTACCTGCACATGGCGCTGACCAGCGATGTGCTGGACGCCGAGCCGTTGCTGGAATACGCGCGTTCATTGCGCAACTGTTTATGCCGCTTTTATCCCAACGCCAAACGCCTGTTGGAAGCTTGGCTGGCATGGGAGGACTGCCTGCCGGAAAGCGAGCACGCCTCGCTGTGCAATGAAATTGCCTGGCACCTGGAGGATCCGGGTAGCCTGTTTCATTGGCTGGACTGGCGCGCCGAGGCCTGGAGTGAACCCAGCGAGCGGCCGACGCTCAGCCAGTTTACTGCGATGTCGCTGGTCGGGCCGCTGAACAGCGCCGTGTGGAGCGAGCCGCAGCCGGAAAGTCCCCGCGAGTGCGCGGAGATCCGCGAGTGGGTGGAAACCCATTACCACCTGGCCAGCGCCGAGGACATGCAGGCCTTCCTGACCTCGATGCTGGAAGCGGGCGACCGCCAGGAATACCAGATCAACTACGAGCCCTATACGCTTAACCTCCAGCGTCTGGACGCTGAGATTGCCATTCTCGAATCCGGTGACTGCGTGGAGGAGGAGCGCCACCACCTGCTGCGGCTGCGGCGGGTGCGCGACAACGAAGACGGCTGCAACGACGTCGACATGGCCGCCTGGGACATCGCCCAGCTGGTTGACCTGGCCATTGCCGGGCGGCAGCTCGGCTGGCTGTCCGCCTCCGCCTTTGCCGATGTGCTGGCGCGTGCCTACCAACTGGCCGCCGAGCACTACGCCGGCTGGCAGGACTACGCGGCGGGCATGTACGCCGGGTTTTCGTTTTTCATGGGCGAAACGCCGGAGCGGGAAACCTTTCTCGCCAGCTTTCGCCAGGCGCTGGTCGCCTGGCTGTGCGCGGCGCCGGTACTGGCCGGGCCCTGGGCAAGCCTTGACTTTCCGGGCAACAAGCCGCGCCATTTTGCCCCGCTGCACATCGACACGCTGCCCGGCGATCAGCGCACGCTGCACTGAAACTCGCCTTCAAGGGGCTATTTGGCTTATAGTCTTAAGGTATCCAGGATGAGTGCGGTCATGCCTTTGTCTGACGCACTGTACGTTCTGCCAACTATCTACGAGGGATCGCGCATGGTTGCGTTGCCACCACCTGCTGTCACCGCTGTCCGTGTTGTGTGTCGATATACCTGTTTATGGCGCGAACGCCACGCGCCGCTGGCCCTGGTGGGCTGCGCTCTGGTGGTCGTGCTGAGCGGCTGTGCCAGCACGGCGCCACAGGACGACACCCCCGACGATTATTTTGCCCGTTCGATGCCGGGGTTGCCCGACGACTGGAAATCGCAGATGTCGCCCTCTGATGGTCAGTACGATGCGTTCGGCAACTGGCAGGCGGCGCCCGTCGAGCAGGTGCGCGAAGCACTGCTGGCGCAGCACGAACAGTGGGTGGGGACGCCGTACCGGCTCGGCGGCACCAGCCAGCGCGGGATCGACTGCTCGGCGCTGGTGCGCAATATCTTTCGCGACACTTTCGAGCTGGATCTGCCGCGTTCCACCCGGGGGCAAGTTCATGAGGGACGCCCGATCGACCGCCAATCATTGCGGGCAGGCGATCTGGTGTTCTTCCGTCCCCCGGGCGCCTACAACCATGTGGGCATTTACGTCGGCGACGGCCACTTCCTGCATGCGTCCAGCTCAAAAGGGGTGATCATTTCCCGCCTGGATAATGTCTACTGGAACCGTTACTACTGGCAGTCACGGCGGCCGCTGGCGCCTTCGCACCTGGCTAAGCTCAGCGAATCGCAGCTTTTGAGCGCATCACAGTCCATGTAAGCGGCACCTGATTCGTCCCAACCTGCCAGGAACGGCATGATTGAAGCCAAGACCCGCGCCTGGTGGCGCGCTACCTTTGCCCTGTGTCTGGGCTCCTTTCTGGTGTTTATCAATCTCTATGCCCCGCAGCCGTTGCTGCCGGGGCTGAAAGAGACCTATGGCGTCTCCACCCTGGGGGTGAGCCTGCTGATGTCGGTGGCGACGCTGTCGCTGGCGTTGGCGCTGCTGGTGTTCGGGCCGCTTTCCGACGCCATTGGCCGCGAAGGTATCATGCGGATCACCTTGCTGCTGGCGGGCGGCTGCTCGTTGGCGCTGGCGTTTGCGCCTAATTTTGAAAGCTTGCTGGCGCTTCGCCTGGTGCATGGCTTTGTACTAGGCGGGCTACCCGCGGTGGCGATTGCCTGGATGGGCGATGAGTTCGATAAACCGGCACTGCTCAGTGCGGTGGGGCTGTATATCGGCGCCAACTCGCTGGGCGGCATCAGCGGCCGCGTGGTCGGTGGTGCGGCGGCGGATATCGGCGGGCCGACGGCGGCGTTTCTCACCGTGGGCGTACTGACGCTCATCGGCTGCGCGGTGTTCTGGCGCTTGCTGCCCACCAGCCAGGCGTTTCGCCCCCAGCGCTTTCAGCTGGGCGTCGCGCTGAGCGACCTTGCCGGGCACCTGCGTACCCCGGTACTGCTTGCCGCCTATGCGCTGGGCGGTATCAACTTCCTGATTTTTATCAACCAGTACAGCTACATTACCTTTCGGCTTGCCGATGCGCCCTACCAACTGGCGGCGAGCAGCCTGGGGCTGATCTTTCTGACCTACCTGGGCGGCACCGTGGGGTCGACGCTCTCGGGGCGGCTGGCTCAGCGCTTTTCACCGGCGGCGTGCATGAGCGCGGGCGTGGTGATTCTGATGCTGGGCACGGCGATTACCCTGGCCGATTCGCTGGTGGTGATCATTGTTGGCCTGACCGTCAACGCCTTCGGGTTTTTCCTGGCGCACTCGCTGGCCTCCAGCTGGGTGGGACGCAACGCCCAGGGCGCCCGTGGCAGCGCTTCGGCACTGTACCTGGTGTTTTACTACGTGGGGGCGAGCCTCGGCGGTTTCTGGCTGGAGCCGTTCTGGCAGTGGGCGGGCTGGCAGGGCGTGACGCTGGGCTCGTGGCTGCTGCTTAGCGTGACGCTGGCGATTGCTTTGGGGCTATGGCGGGTGGAGCACCGTGACGTGTAGAGGGGCGCAGTCGCCCCTCGCTGAGCGTCAATCGGCGTGCACATAGGCGCTCCAGCAAGGCCGCGTCGTGGCTGATCACCAGCACGCCCAGTTGCCGTTCATCGGCCACTCGGCGTAGCCCCTGCCAGAGGTCAAGCTGGGTAAGCGGGTCGAGCATGCTGGAAATCTCATCGGCCACCAGGTAACGCACGCCGGGCACAAGGGCTCGCAGCACGCAAACCCGCTGCAGCTCACCCCCGGAAAGTGCCTGGGGAAAGCGGTTCATCCATGCCGACTCAATGCCGAAGGCGTCGCGCAGGGCATCGGGTGGCGTCCAGGCTTCTTCCAGAATTTGCTTGACCCGCCAGCGCGGATTTACCGCCAGCTCCGGCGATTGCGGCAGCCACTGCACAGGGCGCAGTGCGCGCCGGGGCGGCGGCGCGCCATCCACCGTTACCGTCCCCGCCTGGGGCGTTAGATACCCGGCCAGTAGCTGGCCCAGGGTGGATTTCCCCGCGCCTGAAACGCCGTCAACCCCCAGCCATTCCCCCGCCTCCAGCGTCAGCGAGACGTCATTGAGGATCACCGGCTGCCCGGCAACGCCATACCGAAGGCCGCTGGCGTCAAGCAACGTGCGGCGCCGGTTGCGTTTCGGGATGGCTGAAGTGGTTGTCCGGCAGTGCCCGCCAGAGCGCCTGGGCGTAGCGGGTCGTCAGGGTGTGGCCGTCGCCCTCGAAGGCGGCGGCGGGGGCGGTCTCCACGCAGCGGCCCTGGCGCATGATCGTCACCCGCCGGGCGATCGGCAGGGCGTGGCGCAGGTCGTGGCTGATCAGCAGCACCGCCTTGCCTTCGCGGGCCAGCGCGGCCAGCGCGTTGAGCACCCGGTCGCGCTGCTGCGGGTCGAGGCCCACGCTAGGCTCGTCGGCAATGATCAACTGGGCGCTGCTCACGTGGGCCATGGCGGTGAGTACCCGCCGCGCCATGCCGCCGGAGAGCTGATGAGGAAACGCCTGCTGGGCGCGTTCGTCCAGTTGGTAGTGGGCCAGCGCCTGCCGGGCGGTATGCTGAACGCGGGCGGCGGCGTGGCCGGCGCGCTTGGCCGCCCAACTGACCTGGCGCTGGCTGCGCACCAGCGGGTCCAGGGCGCTGAGCGACTGGGGAATCAGCGCCAGTTCACGGCCGCGCAGCCGGCGCTGGCGGGCGGCGGTGAGTGGCTGGCCCTGGAAGGTCAGGCGGCCGGTTTGCCGGTAGGGCGCGGGCAACAGGCCCATCAGCGCGTGGGCCAACAAGCTTTTGCCCGCCCCGGAGGCGCCGATGACCGCATGTACCTCGCCGGGGTGAACCTCAAGCGAGACGTTACATAGCACCTCGGCCCATTGGCGCCGCCACCAGTTGGCGTAATAGGGCAGCTGTAGGGCTAGGTCGTCGATCTCAAGCATCGTTGTTTGCTCCTTAGCTTGTGGACCAGGCGCGCCGCAGCGTCTCGCCCAGGCGTTGGATGCACAGCACCATCAGCAGCAGCCCGGCGCCGGGAAATACCCCCAGCCACCAGTCACCGCCGCTCACGTGGCGCATCGATTCGCCAAGCAGCACGCCAATCGCTGGCTGCTCGGCGGAAAGCCCCACGCCCAGAAACGACAGTGCGGCTTCGTGGAGCACCGCGTGGGGAAACAGCAGCAGTGCGCCCACCAAGCACTGGGGCAGCACTTGGGGCATCCAGTGGTAGCGGACAATGAATCCCCGCGACTTGCCCAGCGCCTGGGAAATCTGCACGTAGGGCGCCTGGCGGAGGTGCAGCAGCTCGGCGCGTAGTACCCGGGCAAGGCGCGGCCAGTGGCTCAGTGCCACGGCGATGATCACCGCGTGGGTGCCGCCGCCCAGGGTAAAGGCGATCATCAATAACAGCAGCAGGTGCGGCACGCTGAGTAGTGTGTCGATCGCGAGGCTCACCAGCGCATCCCACCGCGGGCCGAGCATGGCGGTAAGCGCCATGCCCAGGGCGATGAGGGTGCCGAACAGCGCCGCCAGGCTGCCCACCCAGAAGCTAAGCGTCAGCCCGGCCAGCGTTCTTGCCGCCATATCGCGCCCCAGCGCATCGGTGCCGAACCAGAAGTCCGTGCTGGGCGGTGTCAGGCGGGCGTCGAAATGCATCTGTCGCGGGGCATCGCCCAGCCCAGCGGCGACGATCATCACGCCCGCCAGCAGCAGCGCCGCCAGGGCGGTGCCGAGCACTGCGCTCAGGCGCGGCTGACTCACCCCTGCCTCCGCAGCCGTGGGTCGATCAGCCGGTAGAGGCCGTCGGCGGTAGCGTTGCCCAGGCTCACCAGCAGCGCAGTGAACAGGGCGATGGCCATCAACAGCGGGACGTCGCTGCGCAGGGCGGCTTCCACCGTGGCGCGGCCCAGCCCCGGGTAGGCAAACACCTGCTCGATCAACATCACGCCGCCGAACAGCTCGCCAAGCGACGCGCAGGCCAGCGTGATGGCGGGCAGGCAAGCGTGGCGCGCGCCGTGCCGCCAGGCGACCTCCCAGCGGCTGGCGCCCTGGGCAAACGCCTGGGTGGCCACCGGCGAGGCCATCAGCTCGCGCATGCGGGCGCGGGTGTGCAGAGTAATCGGGGCGGTACTCAGCAGCGTGAGCGTGGCCACCGGCAGCGCCAGGTGGTGCAGGCGGGTCACCAGGCTCACCTCGTCTCTCAGGCTGCCGCTGGGCCCGGCGCAGCATACCGGCGTCCAGCCCAGGGTCACCGAAAACAGCAGCAGGCCGAGCATGGCCAGCCAGAACGCCGGGGTGGCAGCGGTGATGTAGGCGTAGCCGCTGATGACGCGATCCAGAGAGCTTTGTTCCCGCACGCCCGCCAGCACGCCCAGCGCAAAGCCGAGCAGGGCGGAGAGCAGCCAGGCAAGCCCCAGCAACGCCAGCGAGCCCTGAAAACGCTGGGTAATGACCTCGCTAACCGGCTGGTTGTAGACGTGGCTCCAGCCCAGTTCGCCGCTCGCCAGCTGGCCCAGCCAGTGGCCGAACTGCATGAGCGGTGGCTGATCAAACCCCCAGCGTGCGGCGATCAGCTCGCGCTGCTCGGCGCTGGCCTGGGCGATTTGCGGGCCCAGATAGGCGTCGATGGGGTCGATGGGCGAGGCAAGCATCAGGCCGAACGTCAGCCCCGCCACGCATAGCAGTACCAGGGCCATGCGCAGCAGGCGAACGCTCAGCAGGCGGATTACGGGCATGTCCAGCGCCAGTCGAGCAGGTTGGCGGTAATTGGCCAGCCGTGGCCGTGGGGCGCCACGCCCAGTTCGCCAACGTCCAGGCAGGCATCGGCGGCGTAGACGTGGTCGAGGTTGACCAGCCACGCCCAGGCGGCATCGCCGTGCACGCCGTAGCCGGTGTCGCCATCCCACTGGGCGTCGCGCCAGTGGCGGTTGGCTTGCTCGACGCTCGCGGCGGCCTGGGCGGCGTCCAGGTGATCATCCACGGTGGCGTTGGCGTAAAAGCCGCTGTTGAAGTAGCCGTCTCCCGCGTGGCGGCTGTGAAACAGCGTGTAGATTTCCTGGGGGCTGCGGCTGCCCCAGCCGAACAGCACCGCGTCCTGGTGCATCGCTTCGCGGCGTAGCTCGTTCCATGGGCGGCGGGTGGGCTGCATATCGATGCCCAGTGGGCGGACCATCTCGGCGCTGGCTTCGGCAAGCCACTGGCGGGTGATGTCGCCGCTTGGGTAGCTGAGCCTGAAGCGGGCGGGCTGACCGTGTTTTTTGCGCAGGCCGTCGTCGTCGCGCTGCCAGCCGGCATCGTCGAGCATCGCTGCGGCGCGCTCGAGGTCGGGGGCATCGAGGATTTCGTCGGGACGGCTCCAGGGCATGTCATCGGCGGGGCTAAAGGCGGCGCGGCCGTGGCCGTTGAGCGCGACCTCGACCAGGGTGTTGCGATCCAGGGCCAGGTTGATGGCGTGGCGAATCGCCGGGTCGGCGGTAACGTCGTTGCCGATGGGCGCGCCATTCTTGGCTTGCTCGCCCCGGTCAGGCACGGTGGGAAACAGGATTCCCCGGTTATCGACGCTCTGCATGACAAGGCGCTGCATGCTATCCGGGTAGGCGTCGTCAAGGGCAGGCGGTACGCTGGCGAGATCCACCTGGCCTGCCTGGGCGGCGCGCAGGGTGGTGTCTTCCCCGGTGAACAGGAATACCAGGCGCTCGAACGGCGGCGTGGGGCCGTAGAAGTACGGGTTGCGTTCGACGATCAGCTGTTCGCCTTCCTGCCATTCGACCAGCCGGTAGGGGCCGCTGCCCAGGGGCTTACGGCCGTAATCCTCGTCGTAGCCGTTTTCACGGCGGGCGGCGGGCACGATGCCCAGGCTATACAGCTGGTCGATAAAGGTAATGCGTGGGGCGTGAAGGGTTATGCTGACGCGATGATCGTTTATCGCCTCGGCGCGTTTGAGAGCGCTCAAGTCGGCGCGGCCGCCGGCCTCGGCGGCGGCGTTGAAGGTGTAGGCGACGTCTTCAGCGGTCAGCGGCGTGCCGTCGGCAAAGCGGGCGTCGTCGCGCAGCGTCAGCTGCCAGGTGCGCCGGTCATCGGAGAGCGACCAGTCGGTGGCGAGCGCCGGGCGGGGCGAGAAGTCTTCGCTCTGAGTCAGCAGCGTCGACTGAAACAGCGGGTGGCCGTATTGGCCCCAGCCCAGCAGCGGGTCGAAGCCCTGCTCGGGTTCGCCGCCGATCGCCAGCGTCAGCGTTTCCTTGGCGGACGCCGGGCTCGTCGACAGCAGGCAAGCGACGCACAGGCTCGCTAGGGTGCAGACGGCTCGCCGCCTTGGCTTGATTGGCATCGTGGTGGGCATGGAAGACACGCGCTCGACGAGTATGATGTTTTGTTAATATCATCATACTGGCGGGCAGGGGTCAATTTGGGAAGGCAATGTCGGCAAGGGCATGTCAACGGAGAGGGGGAAAACGATGCAGCGAGTAACGGTAACGCTTGACGAGGAGTTGCTGGGGGAGGTAGACGCGCTGATACAGGAACGCGGCTACCAGAACCGTTCCGAGGCAATCCGCGATTTAACCCGCAGCGGGCTCCAGCAGGTGCGCGAGGAAGCTGCGCCTCAGGCGCCGTGCATGGGCGCGCTGGTGTACGTCTACGACCATGCGGCGAGGGAGCTCTCCAAGCGCCTGACGCGCCATTCCCACGCCAATCATGACCTCACGCTGTCGACCCTGCACGTGCACCTCAACGCGGAAAGCTGTATGGAAGTCGCGCTGCTCAAGGGCCAAAGCGACCAGCTAAAGCAGTTTGCCGCTGAAGTCACCTCGTCGCGCAGCGTCCGCCACGGCCGCCTGGTGCTGATACCGGAGGAGTGAACATAAAAAAGGCGACCGCTTGGGTCGCCTTTTCGCATGACACGTATGGGCTGAAAACAGCCGTGGGGCTGAGCTTAGTGCTCTTCGCCGCCTTCACCGTGTACATGGCCGTGTTCAACTTCTTCTTCGCTGGCTTCGCGTACTTCGGCGATTTCAACGTCAAAGTTGAGGTGCTGGCCGGCTAACGGGTGGTTGCCGTCAACGACGACGGTGTCGCCTTCAACTTTCTTCACGGTGACCATCAGCGGGCCGCCTTGAGTCTGTGCCTGGAACTGCATGCCCGGCTCGACGCTTTCAACGCCTTGGAACGCATCGCGCGGCACTTCTTGCATCAGCTGTTCCTGAACTTCGCCGTAACCTTCTTCAGGCGCTACTTTGACGTTCAGCTTTTCACCAGTGGCGCGACCTTCAAGCTCTTTTTCCAGGCCGGGAATGATGTTGCCCGAGCCGTGGAGGTAAGTGAGCGGTTCGCGGCCTTCGGAACTGTCTAGCACTTCACCTTCATCATTGGTTAAGGTGTAGTGGAACGCGACAACCGAGTTTTGCGCAATTTGCATTAAATGACCTTTCGGTGAGTGCATGTCCCAACATGGTAACGCGTGAGCGCTGGCTTGTCAGGGGGTAGCGACGGTTTTTCCGCCTTCCACCTTTAGACGGTATTGCGCCCTGGGTGGCGCAGAGCTACCCTAGCGCGATACTTTTCTCGACGCACCTTCTACGGAGCATGACATGACCCTAATAGTGATTTGGCTGATCGCCCTGGTGCTGATTGGTTACCTTGTGAATTCCCGCTGGGACACCGTGAGTGCCGGGCTGGATAAAATGCTGCCAGACGTGATGAAAACCCACGGTGATAACCGCTGGCTGTGGGTCTCGGCGCTGGCTGTGCTTGGCGCGACGACGCTGATCCGCCCGGTGGATATCCTGCTGGTGGGTATCCTGATCGGGATTATCGGCCTGGTGGTTTACAAGCTGATCAACTGGGCATCCAGCAAAGCCCTCCACTGATCCACGCCGTGAACCGGTGACTGGAAACACAAGCGCCCCGCCAGCATCGCTGGCGGGGCGCTTTGCTTTGGCTGCGCTTGGCGTTTAGTAGGGCGCGACGCTGACGTTGGCACCGCTGCCAATCAGGCGGACGCGCTGACCGGGCTGAAACTGGCGGTCGGCGCGCTGGACGACGACCACGTCGCTGCCGTTATCGAGGGCGATTTCCAGCTCGAGCGCGTCAATGCGGTTAGTACGCTCTTCAGCGGCGGTACCGGCGACCGCTCCCCCCAGGGCGCCGACGACCGTGGCGAGCTGGCGGCCGGAGCCACCGCCTACCTGGTTACCCAGCAGACCACCGATGACGGCACCGCCGCCGCTACCCAGCAGGCCTCCCGCGCGGCTGTCCGCCTGGATTTGCACCGGGCGTACGGCGGCAATGGTGCCCAGCCTTACGCTCTGGCTGGTCTTGGCCTGATTGCCGCTGTAAACATCGCCGGAATAGCCCGCTGTATTGGCGCAGCCGGCAAGCGTCAGCACGCTGAGTGCGGCAATGGGAAGAAAACGTTTCATGGACACCTCCGAGGGGTTCACAGAATCACGCCGGCACGACGCAATGATGTGGCTAGATTATAAAACAGTGTTCGGTAACAACATACCCGATAACGCAGACGTTGAACAGCGGTCTGTTGTAACGCCCGATTATTCCTCCAAGTGTAGCCGCTGATTAAGCATGAAGTGTGCAAGACCCGATGAAAAAACGCGCAGCGAAGTATAAAAAACGCCCGGAAGATAGCGGCTTCCGGGCGTAAGGCGGCTGGCCTGGGCCAGCCGTGGGTCAGATAGCCGGCGTTAGCCGAACTGGTTCATGGTGTTGTCCTTGCCGCCGGCCTTCAGCGCCGCATCACCGTGGAAGAACTCCTTGTGGTCGTCGCCGATGTTGGAGCCGGCCATGTCCTGGTGACGCACCGTGGCGATGCCCTGACGGATTTCTTCGCGCTGGACTTTCTTGACGTAGGCGAGCATGCCTTCGTCGCCGAAGTAGTCCTTCGCCAGGTTATCGGTGGACAGCGCCGCCGTGTGGTAGGTGGGCAGGGTGATCAGATGGTGGAAGATCCCCGCTTCCCGTGCGCCGTCACGCTGGAAGTTGCGCGTCCATTCGTCGGCCAGCTGGCCAAGCTCGGTGTTGTCGTACTCGACGCCCATCAGCTTGTCGCGGTCGTAGGCCGAGACGTCCTTGCCTTCTTTTTCCCAGGCATCGAACACTTGCTGGCGGAAGTTGAGCGTCCAGTTGAACGACGGTGAGTTGTTGTAAACCAGCTTGGCATCCGGGCAGACTTCGCGGATACGGTTGACCATGGCGGCGATCTGGCCGACGTGGGGTTTTTCGGTCTCGATCCACAAAAGGTCAGCGCCGTTTTGCAGGCTGGTGATGCAGTCGAGCACGACGCGGTCTTCGCCGGTGCCGGGCTTGAACTGGTAGAGGCCGGAGGCCAGGCGCTTGGGCTTGACCAGCTTGCCGTTTTGCTTGATGACCACGTCGCCGTTGTTGATGTCGTCGGCCGACGTGATCTCGTCGCCGTCGAGGAAGCTGTTGTACTGGTCGCCCAGGTCGCCCGGCTCGTTGGTCACGGCGATCTTCTGGGTCAGGCCGGCGCCCAGCGAGTCGGTGCGCGCCACGATGACGCCGTCTTCAACGCCCAGCTCGAGGAAGGCGTAGCGGACGGCGTTGATCTTGGCGATGAAGTCTTCGTGGGGCACGGTCACCTTGCCGTCCTGGTGGCCGCACTGCTTCTCATCGGATACCTGGTTTTCCAGCTGGATGCAGCAGGCACCGGCTTCGATGAACTTCTTGGCCAGCAGGTAGGTGGCCTCGGCGTTACCAAAGCCGGCGTCGATGTCGGCAATGATCGGCACGATGTGGGTTTCGTGGTTGTCGATCTTGCTGATCAGTTCCTGCTCGTTGCTACGGTCGCCGGCTTCCCGGGCGTCGTCCAGCGCGCGGAAGAGGTGGTTGAGCTCCCACGAATCGGCCTGCTTGAGGAAGGTGTAGAGCTCTTCGATCAGGTTGGCGACTGAGGTTTTCTCGTGCATGGACTGGTCGGGCAGCGGGCCGAACTCGGAGCGCAGCGCGGCAACCATCCAACCGGAGAGGTAGAGGTAGCTACGCTTGGTGGTGCCGAAGTGCTTCTTGATGGAAATCATCTTCTGCTGGCCGATGAAGCCGTGCCAGCAGCCCAGCGACTGGGTGTAGTGGGCGGTGTCGGCGTCGTAGGCGGCCATGTCGTCGCGCATGATCTTGGCGGTGTAGCGGGCGATATCCAGGCCGGTATGGAAACGGTTCTGGGCACGCATACGCGCGGCGTATTCAGGCTTGATGTTGTCCCATTTGCCGCCTTGCGCTTCGCGTAGTTGGGCCAGTGCCTTGATCTCTTCGAGCAGTCCAGTCATGAGCTAATCCCTCCGGGGTTGTGATAGCGATGCGCATGTAAGCAGATTCTTATGCTGCACCTGCGAAGTCGCTTTCAGCATCGTTCAATTTGCTTGGCGTGTCTTTAAGAAATAAGTCTCTTAATAGAACGTCGTAAGCGCGGTGTTTCGGGCAGTCCTTGCGGCACTGCAGTAAAAACACTATCCCCGAAGGCGAGGGCGGCAACAATTGACACTTGGGGGCAGGCAGCGTTGTAGCTCGACTACAGCCGGGCGACAACGCGGCAGGTTTGTGTAGTGGAATTTCGTGATCAGCGGGAAGCGGGGTCGTCGAAGCTCAGGGTCATGTCGCGGTGGGGGATGCCCGCATCCATGAATTCGTCGCCGTGGGCGATGAAGCCGAGGCGTTCATAAAACGCCAGGGCGTGAAGCTGCGCGCTGAGCGCTACCTGGCGGTGGCCGAGGCGTTGGGCAGCGGCGACCGCGGCGTCCATCAGTCGGCCGCCGATACCGGCGCCGCGGGCCTCGGCAAGCACCGCCACGCGGCCAATATGGCCATCGGGAAGTAGCCGCGCGGTGCCCACCGGCTGACCGTTCAGGTAAGCCAGGAAGTGACGGCAGGCGGGATCCTGGCCGTCCCATTCTTCGTCTTGGGGCACCCGTTGCTCGTCGATAAACACCACGCGGCGGATGCCGCTTGCGATGTCGCCCAGCAAGGCCCAGTCGCCTTCCTGGATCACGACCGAGGCTGGGTCGACCGGCAGGGCGTCGCGGGGTATGTTATTCCTCGTCGTCGCCATCGTCGTCCTGCATCCAGCTCAGGCTGCCCGCGTTGACCAGTTGGGTGAGCAGCTGCTTGGCACCGGGCAGTTCCAGCACGTCATCGTGCAGCGGCGCCGTGGAGGCCAGCCGCTTGGCCAGCGGTTCGGCGCAGGCATAGGCCTCGCCGTCGGCAAACAGCGTGGTGGCATCCTGCTCGCTGCGCCAGGCGAAGCGCGAACCGGGCATGTGGTACAGCGGTTCGCCTTCCTGTAGCTGAGCAACAAGGCTTGACTCGCTCAAGGGCGGATCCATGGGCACGACCTGGTCGACATACTTGGGCTGGGTCATCGCGCGGCCGAACCACTGGGCGATTTGTTGGGGGTTGTCCAGCGTCGAGAGAATCAGCTGGCGCATACGCTCTACCGAGACATCGTCCAACTCGCCGCTGTGAGCCGCAGGTACTCGTCCGGCGTCGCTGTAGCGTAGCGAGGCGGGTAGCTGTTCACCCCGGTAGTCGGCGTAGGAGGTGACCGCCTCATCGGCTGACGGCGCGCGGAAGCCCACGGACATGGTCATGCAGTCCTCGGACTGGCTGACGCCGTGATGGGCCCAGCCTGGCGGCAGATACAGCATGTCGCCGGGTTCCAGCACCCAGTCCGAGTCGCTTTCTACCTCGAAGGTTTCCAGGATGCGCAGGTCGATGCCCTGGATGATCGGCGCGTCGTCGCCGGGCTGGCCGCCCAACTGCCAACGGCGCCGGCCGCTGGCCTGAAACAGGAAGACATCGTACTGGTCGACGTGAGGGCCGACGCTGCCGCCGGGCGGGGCGTAGCTGATCATGACGTCGTCCAGCCGCCAGCGGGGCAGGAAGTCGAACTCATCCAGCAGGGCGGCTACCGAGGGCAGATAGTGATCTACCGCCTGCACCAGCAGGCTCCAGTTGCGCTCCGGCAGCCGCTCGAAGGTGGCTTCATCGAAGGGCCCGTGGGAGACCTGCCATGCACCCTCGGGGCCGTTTTCTTCCACCAGGCGGGCCTCGATGCCGGGTTCGCAGGCCAGTCCCGCCAGCTCGTCGGGTTCGATGGGGCTGATGTAGTCAGGGATGGCCCCGCGAATCAGCAGCGGTTTTTGCTGCCAGTAGCTGGCCAGAAATTCTGCCGGGGTCAGATCGCCTAACAGGGTAAGTGGCTCGTCGGAAGGGTGCATGACGTTATCCTAGTGCGAAGGTTCGCAATGAAAGTATTGGGGGTGACCGGACAAGCGGCCACCCACCGATGCGCGTTTAACCCGGATTATAGTGCATCCAGTTGCTGGCGCAGGGCTTCTGCCTGGGCTTGGGCGTTGCCGATGTAGCGGGCCGGCGACAGGGCCTTGAGCTCGCTTTTGACGTCGTCGGGCAGTGCCAGGGTGTCGATGAAGGCGGCAAAGCCGACCTGGTCGATACGCTTGCCCCGGGTCAGTTCCTTGAGCTTTTCGTAAGGTTTTTCAATGCCGTAACGGCGCATCACGGTCTGAATCGGCTCGGCAAGCACTTCCCAGCTGTTATCCAGATCCGCCTCGAGACGTTCGGGGTTGGCTTCGAGCTTGCTGATGCCCTTAAGGCTGGCGTGATAGCCGATCAGGCCGTAGGCCAGGCCCACGCCCAGGTTGCGCAGCACGGTGGAGTCGGTCAGGTCGCGCTGCCAGCGCGAGATCGGCAGCTTCTGCGCCAGGTGGCCGAGCACGGCATTGGCCAGGCCCAGGTTGCCTTCCGAGTTTTCAAAGTCGATGGGGTTGACCTTGTGCGGCATGGTCGACGAACCGATTTCGCCTTCCACGGTGCGCTGCTTGAAGTAGCCCAGCGAGATATAGCCCCAGACGTCGCGGTCGAAGTCGATCAGGATGGTGTTGAACCGGCAAATGGCGTCGAACAGCTCGGCGATGTAATCGTGGGGTTCGATCTGGGTGGTGTAGGGATTGAAGCTCAGCCCCAGGCCTTCCACGAAGGTGCGTGCGTTGGCTTCCCAGTCGATCTCGGGGTAGGTGGCCAGGTGGGCGTTGTAGTTGCCCACCGCACCGTTGATCTTGCCAAGCACCTCGACGCGCTCGATCTGCTTGAGCTGGCGCTTGAGGCGATAGGCCACGTTGGCCATTTCCTTGCCCAGCGTCGTGGGGCTGGCGGTCTGCCCGTGGGTGCGCGAGAGCATCGGCTGGGCGGCGTGGGTAATGGCCAGCGCGGCGATATCGTCGGCGACGTTGTGCATCACCGGCAGCAGCGCCTGGAGGCCGTCGGCGAGCATCACGCCGTAGGAGAGGTTGTTGATGTCTTCCGAGGTGCAGGCGAAGTGAATGAACTCGGTGACCGCGTGCAGCTCGCTGTTATCGGCAATCTTTTCCTTGAGAAAGTACTCCACCGCCTTGACGTCGTGGTTGGTAGTGCGCTCGATGTCCTTGATGCGCTGAGCGTCTTCCACCGAGAAATCGCGGATCAGCTGCTCAAGGGCGGCGGTGGCCTGGGCGGAGAGCGGCGGCACCTCGACGATCTGGCTGTGTTCGGCAAGGCGCTGCAGCCAGCGCACTTCCACGATGACACGGGCGCGAATCAGGCCGAATTCGCTGAAGTGTTCGCGCAGCGCCGCGGCTTTGCTGGCGTAGCGGCCGTCAACGGGGGAAAGGGCGGTCAAGGCAGACAGTTGCATGGCATGGTTTCCAGGTCGGTAAAGCGGCTAGACGTAAGCGTCAGCAGGGTTAGGATAAGTCATCGAGGGCACGGCGCAAGGCGTTGCGCTGGAACATCAGCTTCCAGCGGCGGCCGCCTTGCTGGTGCCACAGCAGCGCAAAGCGGATGCCGGCCATCAGGCAGGCACGCACGCGCTCGGGCATCATGCGGGTTTGCAGCAGCGAGGGGTCGCCCTGCACCACAATCCGGGTCTTGAACGTCGAGATGGTCTCCTGGTAAGCCTCGCCAAGGCTCGCGATCACGTTTTCATGGGTGCTGCCGAAGTGTTCGGCCTGGCCCTGAATATGGCTGAGCTTTTGCCCCAGGGTGTCCATCATGTTGCGGTTGCCGCGCAGCTTGTTCATCAACAGCAGCAGCGAAAAGCCATAGCGCAGCACCACCGGGTTGGCCTGCTGCCGGCCCACCAGCATCTCCAGGACGTCCAGGCCACGGCGCAGGTTGTTGGGATGTCCGCCGTAAATGTCCTCGAAGCTGTCGGGGTTGGGATCCACGGTGCCCTGGATCAGCGTTTCCCAGGCGCGGGTGTCGACATGGCCGGTGCGGGCCAGCTCGTCTACCAGGCTGGCGGCCTGGAAGACCCCGGCAAGCGCCAGGGCCTGACGGGCGGCCGGGGTTTCCGGTGCGCGGTGTATCGGCGTTGGGCTCATGCGGCTGCCTCGGTTGCCTTCCATGTGGAGTGTATAACGCCGCCGCCCAGGCAGATGTCGCCGTCGTAAAGGACCAGCGACTGGCCAGGCGTTACCGCCCACTGGGGGTCGTCAAAGCGCACCTCGACGCCGCCATCGGGCAGGACGCGGATTTCGCAGGCGCAGTCGCTCTGGCGATAGCGGGTTTTGGCGCTGAAGCGTCCCTTGGCAACCGGCGGTTCACCGGCCACCCAGTCCATCGGCTCGGTGGTCAGCGCATCGCTGTAGAGCAGTGAATGGTGCTTGCCCTGCACGGCCACCAGCACGTTGCGTTCGAGGTCTTTCTCCGCGACGTACCAGGGATCCTCGGAGTAGTTGGCCAGCCCGCCGATACCCAGCCCCTGACGCTGGCCCAGGGTGTAGTACATCAGCCCCATGTGATCGCCGATGACGTCGCCGTCCGGGGTTTCGATCTTGCCGGGCTGGGCGGGCAGGTACTGCTTGAGAAAGTCGCTGAAGCGGCGCTCGCCGATGAAGCAGATGCCGGTAGAGTCTTTCTTCCTGGCCGTGACCAGGCCGTGTTCCTCGGCCAATGCGCGTACTGCGGGCTTTTCCAGCTCGCCGACCGGGAACAGCGTACGGGCGATGGCCGCCTCGGGCACTGCGTGGAGGAAGTAGCTCTGGTCCTTGTTGGCGTCCAGGCCCTTCAACAGCCGCGGGCGCACGTCGCCATTGCCCTGGCGAACCTGTCCTTCACGGACATAGTGGCCGGTGGCGATTTTCTCCGCGCCGAGCATCTCGGCGTACTCGAGAAACACCTTGAACTTGATTTCCCGGTTGCAAAGGATATCCGGGTTGGGCGTGCGGCCTGCCTGGTACTCGGCCAGGAAGTGCTCGAACACGTTGTCCCAGTATTCGGCGGCAAAGTTGGCGGTATGCAGCTTGATGCCTAGTTTTTCGCACACCGCTTCGGCATCGGCGAGGTCTTCTTTCGCCGTGCAATATTCCGTGCCGTCGTCCTCGTCCCAGTTCTTCATGAACAGGCCTTCCACGTCGTAGCCCTGTTGCAGGAGCAGAAGCGCGGATACGGAGGAATCAACCCCGCCGGACATGCCGACAATCACCTTGCCGGTGGCGGGAGTGGAGGTGCCAGTGGTGGATGTCATCGCCATCCTCGGTTGGAGTGGTATGCAATTGGGTGAGGATTATACACGATGCAGCCACGCCGCTTCGAGTGCTTCACTCACGGATCACGGCCAGCGGGTAGCCGCGTGCGGCCAGGGCATCCTCGATGCGCGTGACCACCAGCGGACTGCGCAGCCGCCCGGCGGCATCAAGGGCGCGAATCTCGGCAAGCGTCAGCCAGTGGGTGGCGGTGATATCGTTGTCCAGCGGGGTGTCCAGAAAGCGGCCGGGCGTGGCGATGAACCCGTGGCTGTGGAACGTCTGGCCCTTGGGTGTATGAAAGATATATAGCCCCAGGTAGCCGGTCAGCGTGACCTGCCAGGCGGTTTCTTCGGCGACCTCGCGCAGGATCGCGGCGATTGGCCCTTCGCCGGGTTCGATATGCCCAGCGGGCTGGTTGAAGACCGTGGATGACCCGCCGCGGGCCTCCTCGACCATCAAGAAACGCTCGCCTTGCTGGATGACGCAGGCGGCGGTGCTATGAATGGCGTTCATGGTCAACTTGGGCGTCCTTTTGTTGGCCGCCGGCGCTGCTTTTGAACGTGCCTGGAGGTCGGGTTTTGACGCTGGTTGGGCGTCGTTATGCGGGGCGCGTGGAGGGTTTCCCGGCGCCATTCGCCGGGCTGAAGACCGTCCAGCTGCCAGGCGCCAATCGCGGCGCGAACCAGGCGCAGGGTGGGGAATCCGACGTGGGCGGTCATGCGTCTTACCTGCCGGTTACGGCCCTCGCTGATGGTCAGCTCCAGCCAGCTGGTCGAGGGGTGGCGTTTGGGGTCAATGGCCGGGTCGCGGGGCGCAATGGCGGGCGGTTCAATGCGCCGGGCCTTGGCAGGCAATGTCGGGCCATCCTTTAGCGTCACGCCGTTTTTCAGCGCGGCCAGTGCGGCCGTGTCGATCTGGCCTTCGACCTGCACCCAGTAGGTTTTCGGCTGCTTGTGGCGGGGATGGGCGATGCGGTGAATCAGGCTGCCGTCGTCGCTGAGCAGCAGCAGGCCTTCGGAGTCGTAGTCGAGCCGGCCGGCGGCGTAGACGCCGGGCACGTCGATGACATCCGCCAGGGTGGCGCGCCCCTGACGGTCGGTGAACTGGGAGAGCATGCGGTAGGGTTTATGCAGTAAATACAGGTTGCTCATGGTCTCGTCGGGGCGGCCCTTGATTTGTCGACAACCGCTCATGCGGTTAAAGTTCAGCGCTGGTATACTCCTGCGTGACCGCTGGGGTCGTCATCACCACCACCGATTAATCACCTTGTGAATAAAGGAGTCACCCAAAAGACTCCGCACGCTTAGCGGTAAGGTTTCTTGCTTGTATAGCCGCTTAGCTTACGAATTAATAATCACAGCGACAGAGAAAAGAGGTTAACGCAAAAATGTCCAAAACGCCGAAGATCATTTATACGCTCACCGACGAGGCCCCTGCGCTAGCGACCTATTCGTTGTTACCGATTATCGATGCCTTTACCGACTCGGCGGGCATTATCGTCGAGACGCGTGACATTTCCCTTGCCGCCCGCGTGCTGGCCCAGTTCCCCGACCTGCTGAGCGATGAGCAGCGCGTCAGCGACGACCTCGCCGAGCTTGGCCAGCTGGCGACCACGCCCGAAGCCAACATCATCAAACTGCCTAACATCAGCGCCTCTGGCCCGCAGTTGAAGGCCACGATCAAAGAGCTTCAGGGCCAGGGCTATCCGCTGCCGAACTACCCCGACGAGCCGAAGAACGACGAGGAAGCCTCGATCAAGGCGCGTTACGACAAGGCCAAGGGCAGCGCGGTCAACCCGGTGCTGCGCGAAGGCAACTCCGACCGTCGCGCCCCCAAGTCGGTCAAGAACTACGCGCGCAAGTATCCGCATCGCATGGGCGAGTGGAGTGCCGACTCCAAGTCCCACGTGGCGCACATGAGCGAAGGCGACTTCTACGCAAGCGAGCAGTCCGCGGTGATCAAGAGCGCCACCAAGCTCAAGATCGATCTGGCCCAGAAGGACGGCACCCACACCGTCCTGAAGGAAGCCCTTGCGGTGCAGGAAGGTGAGGTGATCGACGCGGCCTGCATGAGCAGCCGTCGTCTGCGCAACTTTATCGACAGCCAGATCAAGGACGCCAAGAAAAACGACGTGCTGTTCTCGCTGCACCTGAAGGCCACCATGATGAAGGTGTCCGACCCGATCATGTTCGGCATGGTCGTCGAGGAGTTCTATAAAGACGTCCTCGAAAAGCACGCCGATGCCCTGACGCTTGCGGGCTTCAACCCCAACAGCGGGATTGGCGACCTGTACAGCTCGATCGACAAGCTGCCCGGCGAACAGCAGGACGCCATCAAGGCCGATATCGAGGCGCTGTACAAAGAGCGTCCGCCGATGGCCATGGTCAACTCGCACAAGGGCATCACCAATCTGCACGTGCCCAGCGACGTGATCATCGATGCGTCCATGCCGGCGATGATCCGTGACTCGGGCAAGATGTGGAACGCCAACGACGAGCTGCAGGATGCCAAGGCGGTGATCCCGGACCGCTGCTACGCGACCATCTATCAGGCGGTGATCGAGGACTGCAAGAAAAACGGCGCTTTCGACCCGACCACCATGGGCAGCGTGCCCAACGTCGGTTTGATGGCTCAGAAAGCCGAAGAGTACGGCTCCCACGACAAGACCTTCCAGATTCCCGCCGATGGCACCGTGGTCGTCAGTGACGAAAACGGCCATACGCTGTTCCGCCACGAGGTCGAAGCCGGCGACATCTGGCGCATGTGCCAGACCAAGGATGCGCCGATCCAGGACTGGGTGAAGCTGGCGGTGACCCGCGCGCGGGAAAGCGGCGCGCCGGCGATTTTCTGGCTCGACGCCAATCGCGCCCACGATGCTCAGCTGATCGACAAAGTCGAAACCTACCTGAAAGACCATGACATTAGCGGCCTGGATATCCGTATTCTGCCGCCGGTCGAGGCCATGCAGGTATCCCTTGAGCGCATTCGCAAGGGCGAAGACACCATCTCGGTCACCGGCAACGTGCTGCGTGATTACCTGACCGACCTGTTCCCGATCATGGAGCTGGGCACCAGCGCCAAGATGCTGTCCATCGTGCCGCTGATGAACGGCGGCGGGCTGTTCGAAACCGGCGCCGGCGGCTCCGCGCCCAAGCACGTTCAGCAGTTCCTCGAAGAGAACCACCTGCGCTGGGATTCGCTGGGCGAGTTCCTGGCGCTGGCGGCGTCCCTCGAGCATCTGGGCAGCCGCTTTAGCAACGCTCGCGCCACGCTGCTCGCCAACGCGCTGGACAACGCCAACGGCAAGTTCCTCGACAGCAACAAGTCGCCGTCGCGCAAGGTCGGCGAGCTGGATAATCGCGGCAGCCATTTCTACTTGGCGCTATACTGGGCAGAGGCTTTGGCCGCCCAGGACGAAGACGCCGAGATGAAAACGCTGTTTGGGCGTCTGGCGGAAACGCTGAAGGCCAACGAAGCGGCTATCGTCGACGAGCTCAATAGCGTTCAGGGCCAGCCGGTGAATATCGACGGCTACTTCCGTCCCAGCGGTGAGCTGGCAAGCCAGGCCATGCGTCCGAGCGAGACGCTGAACAATGCCCTGGCGATGGTCGCAGCCGACTGACACGTTAGACCGCCGCTGTGAAAAGCCCTCGTCCGCTCGTCGGGCGGGGGTTTTTTGTCCGGCCCAGTGTGATAATTTTGATGTTTCCATGAACCCTTGCTGATTGCGCGCGTCTGATAGAGTGAATCCTGCATACGTCAGACGTTGCCCGTCAGCCGAGAGATGATAACCCTTGCTGCTTATGTCCCATAACGACAGTTCATCCCCGGAGGCGCCGTTCCTTCAAACGGGCATGACGCGTCCCGATATGCCTGAATACGATGACGACCTGACGGTGCAGTCTGCCGAGCCTGAGCTGGCTCAGCCGCCGCTTTACAAGGTGGTACTGCATAACGATGACTTCACGCCGATGGAGTTCGTGATCGAAGTACTGCAGGGCTTCTTCAACATGGATAGTGAAAAAGCCGTCCAGGTGATGCTGGCGGTGCATACCCAGGGGAAAGCGACCTGCGGTGTGTTCACCCGCGACATTGCCGAAACCAAAAGTTACCAAGTGAATGAATACGCCCGGGAGTGCGAGCACCCTTTAATGAGCGACATAGAAGCCGCCGATTGAGAACGTTGAAAAAAATCGGTAGGTGGGCTTGCAACTGTACGCTTTGTACCCGATGTTGAAAGTGCCGGTCGATTAAACTGATCCGACGCAAGCCCTGGTGGCGATATGCCCTAGGTAGTAGCGAAAAGGGGACTGCCATGCTGAGCAAAGAACTTGAACTGACCCTGAACACGGCTTTCACCGTGGCGCGATCAAAGCGTCATGAGTTCATGACCGTCGAGCACCTGTTGCTGGCGCTCCTGGACAATGCGTCTGCGGTGGATGTACTGAAAGCCTGCGGGGCGAATCTCGACAAGCTGCGGTCCGATTTGCAGGACTTCATCAACTCGACCACTCCTCTGATTCCTGAGGGTCAGGGCGACCGTGAAACGCAGCCGACCCTGGGCTTCCAACGGGTACTCCAGCGGGCCGTCTTCCACGTCCAGTCGTCTGGAAAAAGCGAAGTCACCGGCGCCAACGTGCTGGTGGCGATTTTCTCCGAACAGGAAAGCCAGGCGGTCTACTTCCTCAAGCAGCAGAACGTTGCCCGGGTAGACGCGGTCAACTACATCGCCCATGGCATCTCCAAGGTGTCGGGTCACGGCCCTTCACCGTCGCCGTCACAGCAGGAAGGCGAGGAAGCCGAAGAGGGCAGTGCCGAAGGCGCTGCCCATCCCCTGACCGGCTATGCCACCAACCTCAACGAACAGGCGCGGCTAGGCAAGATCGACCCGCTGATCGGGCGCGACCACGAGCTTGAGCGCGTGGTGCAGATCCTGGCTCGCCGTCGCAAGAACAACCCGCTGCTGGTGGGCGAAGCCGGCGTCGGCAAGACGGCGGTCGCCGAGGGGCTTGCCAAGCGTATCGTCGAGGAAGACGTCCCCGAGGTGATTGCCGATGCGGTGGTCTACTCGCTGGACATGGGCGCGCTGCTTGCGGGCACCAAGTATCGCGGTGACTTCGAGAAGCGCCTGAAGAGCCTGCTCAGCGAGCTGCGCAAGCAGCCTAACGCGGTGCTGTTCATCGACGAGATTCACACCGTGATCGGCGCGGGCGCGGCGTCAGGCGGCGTCATGGATGCCTCCAACCTGCTCAAGCCGCTGCTGTCGTCGGGCGAGTTGCGCTGCATTGGGTCGACCACGTTCCAGGAATTCCGCGGTATCTTTGAAAAAGACCGCGCCCTGGCGCGTCGTTTCCAGAAAGTCGACGTGATGGCGCCTTCGGTGGAAGACACCATCAAGATCCTTCAGGGCCTGCGTTCGCGGTTTGAAGAGCACCACGAGCTCAAGTACACCGACGGCGCGCTGGAAAGCGCGGCGCGGCTGGCGGATCGTTACATCAACGACCGCTACCTGCCGGACAAGGCCATCGACGTGATCGACGAGGCCGGTGCGCATCAGCGCATGCTGCCGCTGGAAGTGCGTACCGATACCATCGACGTGGAACAGGTCGAAGCGGTGGTCGCATCGATTGCACGGATTCCGCCCAAGAGCGTTTCCAGCTCGGACCGCAAGCTGCTCGAGAAACTGGATCGCGATCTGAAAATGCTGGTGTTCGGTCAGGACGAAGCGATCGATACGCTGTCGGCGGCCATCAAGCTGTCACGCGCCGGGCTGAAATCCCCGGACAAGCCGGTGGGCAGCTTCCTGTTTGCTGGCCCCACCGGGGTGGGCAAGACCGAGGTGGCCAAGCAGCTGTCGCACATCATGGGCATCGAGCTTGTGCGCTTCGACATGTCGGAGTATATGGAGCGCCACACCGTGTCACGCCTGATCGGTGCGCCTCCCGGCTACGTCGGCTACGACCAGGGCGGACTGCTCACCGAGGCCGTCACCAAGCAGCCGCACTGCGTGCTGCTGCTGGACGAGATCGAGAAGGCGCACCCGGAAGTCTTCAACCTGCTGCTGCAGGTGATGGATCATGGCCGCCTGACCGACAACAACGGCCGCGAAGCGGACTTCCGCCATGTCATCCTGATCATGACCTCCAACGCCGGCGCCGAGCAGGCCGCGCGTCGCTCGATCGGTTTCCAGAATCAGGATCACTCGACCGATGCCATGGAAGTCATTCGCCGCACCTTCTCGCCGGAGTTCCGCAACCGTCTGGACGGCATCATCCAGTTCCATTCGCTGCCGACGTCCGTGGTGCGCAACGTGGTCGACAAGTTCCTGATCGAGCTGCAGGCCCAACTGGACGAGAAGCGGGTTCAGCTGGAAGTCGACGATATGGCCCGCAATTGGCTGGCGGATCAGGGTTACGATCCGGACATGGGGGCACGCCCGATGGCGCGCTTGATCCAGGAGAAGCTCAAGAAGCCGCTGGCCGAGATGATTCTGTTCGGCGAGCTTGCCGAACAGGGCGGTATCGTCCACGTCAGTCTGGAAGAGGGCGAGCTGCGATTGTCCACCGAGTCAGAAATGGCCGATGCGCCCTAACGGGCGCGTCACACAATGCCAACAACACAGCGCCCTGTCATCGACGGGGCGTTGTCGTTTTGGCATGCTGGCATCGGTAACGGGCGAGAAAGGAGGCAGGGCGCCGTAACGCCTTGCGGGGCGCCGTTAGCGCGAACGGTAGACGATGCGGCCTTTGGAAAGATCGTAGGGCGTCAGCTCGACCTTGACCTTATCGCCGGTGAGGATGCGGATGTAGTTCTTGCGCATCTTGCCGGAGATGTGGGCCGTCACGACGTGGCCGTTTTCCAGCTCAACACGGAACATGGTGTTGGGCAGGGTATCGACAATAACGCCTTCCATTTCAATATGATCTTCGCGTGCCATATAGGCAGTTCCTCACTTGATGTAACGTAATGGGTATGCTCAAAACGATTGGGCATACGGTGCTCGGTTATCGGCACCGTCTCGAATAGCGCTATATTGTGCCGCAAGCCTGGCGTCAAGGCAAAAAAGCGTGGCGGATTACCGAATTAATTCTCGCCACTGGCGGCCGTCCAGCACCTCGAGCGGGGTGAAGTTCTGCTTGTATTGCATCTTGCGGCACGCCTCTATCCAGTAGCCGAGGTACAGGTGGGGCAGCGCCATGTCCTTGGCCAGTTCGATCAGCTGCAATATTGCCAGGGTGCCCAGGGAACGCTTGTCCAGAGCCTCGTCGACGCTGAAGAAGGTATAGATCGCCGAGAGGCCGTGCTCAAGCTGGTCGAAGGCGGCAACGCCTACCAACTGATCGTCCAGATACAGCTCCATCAACTGGGCGTAGGGCTCGTCGAGGGTCAGAAACGTCCGGTACTGTTCACGGCTGGGCGGGTACATGTCACCGTCGGCGTGGCGGTGGTGGATGTAGTCGGCGTACAGCGCGTAGTGGCGGGCGTCGTAGCGTGCCGGGATAATGCGCGTGGTGATATCCGCATTGCGCCGGCTGACGCGCCGCTGGGTGCGGTTGGGGGTGAAACGATCCACCGGTACGCGCACCGAGCGACAGGCGTTGCAGCCTTCGCAGTGCGGGCGATACAGATGGCGGCCGCTGCGCCGGAAGCCGAGCAGAGAGAGCGAGTCGTAAACGCCGGGAATCGGCGACTCCTGGGGATCCAGGAATAACGTGGTCGCTTCCTGATCGGGCAGATAGCTACAGGCATGCGGCACCGTCAAGAAGAAGCGCAAATCGCGTACGAGCCGACGGGGAGCGTTGCTGCTCACTGTTTGCCTCCTGGTTCCGAAAGGAGTGACACCTCAGCCTGTGACAAGGTGCCGGTAAAAAGCCGGCGTCAGGCGATCGCCGATAGCCACGGAGACGTCGGCACCCCGGGCGCTGACGCCGGGGAGGCGGCTGCGCGGAAAGCCGCGTCGGGCAACCACTTCTCAAGATAGCTGATGAATGTCGCGCGGGCGACTGTTGTTGCGCCCAGACTTGCCAGGTGCGGCGTATGCATCTGGCAGTCGATCAGCTTGCCGCCTTGCTCGCGCATGGCGCGAGCAAGGTGAGCCAGGGCGACTTTTGAAGCGTCGGGGACGCGGGAAAACATCGATTCGCCAAAAAACACCGGGCCCATGGCGACCCCGTAAAGCCCGCCGACCAGATGCCCGTGCTGGTGCACTTCGATACTGTGGGCAATGCCCTGCGCGTGCAGGTCACAGTAGGCTTGTACCATGTCGTCGGTGATCCAGGTGCCCGCTTCGCCGTCCCTGGGCGCGGCGCAGGCGTCGATCACCGACTCGAAATGTCGATCCACGGAGATGTCAAACCCCGCATTGCGCAGCTTTTTTGTTAAGCTTCGGCGCTGCCTGAATTGCTCGGGCAGGAGTATCATGCGGGGGTCAGGGCTCCACCACAGGATGGGGTCATGGTCGCTGAACCAGGGGAAGATGCCGCGCCGGTAGGCTTCCACCAGCCAGTCCGGGGTCAATTCGCCGCCCGCTGCCAGCAGGCCGTTTGGTGAATCCAGCGCGCTGGTAACGGCAGGGAAGTAAGGCATTGGCGAGGAAAGCCAGGGTAGCATGGGGTGGCTCCGGTCAGTCGCGACGCTATCAGTGACGGTAACAAGGACGCATCGAGTAGCCCCTGTGACGGCAGCAGGATGCTCGGTATGATGCAAACTCGCAAGTGGATTAACGACGCCATCGGGTGCAAAAGGGAGAGTCGCTTGAAAGTGAATAAAGCGGTCGACAAGCGAACACAGCGTAATACGCGCCAACGTGGGTCTTCAGAGCGGGTCAATGCCGCCAAGGACAAAGCGCGTCGGGTTGGGTTACGCCTGCAGGGCGCCGCACGCGATGGCGTGGTCGTGGCGCTGCTGGCGGTATGTACGTTCTTATTACTGGCCCTGTTCAGTTATTCGCCGTCGGACCCGGGGTGGTCGTCCCAGGGGCCGGAAACTGCGGTCGATAACTGGATGGGTCCGGTAGGGGCCTGGCTGGCTGACGTTTTGTATTCGCTGCTCGGCGCCAGTGCGCTCTGGTGGCCGGGGATGGTCGGCTATCTGGCCTGGTGGCTGGTGCGTTCCCGCCAGGTGCGCTTTGAGCTGGATCCGATCGCCGTGGCGGTACGTGCGGGCGGCCTGATGCTGCTGATGTTCGGCACCACCATGCTCGGCGCGCTGCATTTCTATAACCCCGATAGCGTGCTGCCCTATGCGTCGGGCGGGATTCTGGGCGAAGGCCTGGTGGGTGCCTTGCGGCCGCTGGTCAGCAGCGGCGGCGTCGGGTTGATCGCCGCGGCGCTTATCCTCAGCGGTTTTCCGCTGTTCAGCGGCATGTCCTGGCTGCAGGTCGCCGACGAGGTGGGCCGCCGCCTGTGCCGCCTGGGTGGCTGGTGGTCGGCGCGCCGTCAGGCACGCCGCGAACGGGTCAGGCAGCGTGCCGCCGCGCGCCCGACGCCAGCACCGTCGCGGCGTTCGGCCGTGGCCGAGGAAGCTGCCCCGGCCAACAAGTCGGCAAGTGAGCCTGCCGATAAGCCAGAACCCAGCGCCAAGCCCAGGCGCCGCGAGCCCGGCTTGAGCAGTCCCTCGGCCGATGACCAGGCGGGCGATGCCAAGGCGGTCGACGCGCCCGCTCAGCAGGTTGACGCCACGGATACCTCGATTCCCTGGTCGGCCACCGGGCAAGCGCCTTCGGCCAACGCCTTCGCCGCGACGCCGTCATCGCTTAAGCCCGAGCCCGAAGAGCACGAGGTTACACCACCCGCCGAGCAAGCCGAGCCCTCGGCTGCGGAGGCGCCGTCCCCGTCGCCCGCCACCGAACCCGAGGTGGAAGCGCCTTCGACGCCCCAGGATAACGCCACTGAGCCGACGCCCACCTCGCCCTTTGCGGCTCCACCGGCGACCGATGAGGCGCCTGAGCCCAGCGAAGCGCTGCCGCTGCGCGCCTCGCGTCGCCACGAGGAAGAAGGGGTAGAAGCGCCGGATGCCGCATCGGCGACGCCGTTATCCACTGCCGACGATGATACCGACGACGATGAAGCCGTCGCGCCGCCGTTGAACGCTGAACGACCGAGGACCCGGGTGCCCGAAGTCGTGCCCGAGCCGGTGTGGGACGATGACGACGACGAGCCCGAGGCCGTGTCGCCGGCGCGCCATGAGCCTGCCTTCCGCCCGGAGGCCGTCGAGGAAGTCGGCAGCGATGACGGCCCGACGCTGTGGACGGTGGAGCACCTGCAGAATCAGCGCCCGGCGTACGATGATATTCCCGACCCCGAAGGTGACGTGCCCAGCCTGCGCCTGCTGACGCCGGCGGAGCCCCATCAGCCCAATTACTCCGACGAGCAGCTGGCGGACATGGCCGAGCTACTTGAAGTGCGGCTGCGCGAATACGGGGTAAAAGCGGAAGTGGTCGATACCTGGCCGGGGCCGGTCATCACGCGCTTTGAAATCAAGCCGGCCGCCGGCGTCAAGGTGTCCAAGATCAGCAACCTCGCCAAGGACCTGGCGCGCTCGCTGATGGTCAAGAGCGTGCGCGTGGTCGAGGTGATTCCGGGCCGCCCGACGGTGGGTATCGAGATTCCCAACCCGCACCGGGCGATGATCCGGCTGCGCGAGGTGATTGATTCCGAGCGCTACCAGCAGGAAACCTCGCCGCTGACCATGGCGCTTGGCCAGGATATCGGCGGCGGCCCGGTGGTGGCCAACCTGGGCAAGATGCCCCACCTGCTGGTGGCCGGTACCACCGGCTCGGGCAAGTCGGTGGGCGTCAATGCGATGCTGATTTCGATGCTGCTCAAGGCGACGCCGGACGAGCTGAAGCTGATCATGGTCGACCCCAAGATGCTGGAGCTGTCCGTCTACGACGGTATTCCCCACCTGCTGGCGCCGGTGGTCACCGACATGAAGGAAGCCGCCAATAGCCTGCGCTGGTGCGTGGCCGAAATGGAGAGGCGCTACAAGCTGATGGCCGCCATGGGCGTGCGTAACATCGCCGGCTTTAATGCCCGCCTGGACGAGGCCGAGCGCGCCGGCGCCCAGGTGGCAGACCCGCTATGGGAACCGCAGCCCTGGGAAATGCACCAGACACCGCCGATACTCGAGAAGCTGCCCTACATCGTGGTGGTGATCGACGAATTTGCCGACATGTTCATGATCGTGGGCAAGAAGGTCGAGGAGCTCATTGCGCGCCTGGCCCAGAAGGCCCGCGCGGCGGGAATACACCTGATTCTTGCCACCCAGCGCCCGTCGGTGGACGTGGTGACCGGCTTGATCAAGGCCAACATTCCGTCGCGGATGGCCTTCCAGGTGTCGTCGCGCATCGATTCGCGGACGATTCTCGATCAGGGCGGCGCGGAAAGCCTGCTCGGTCACGGCGATATGCTGTATCTACCTGCCGGGTCGGGGCCGCCCAACCGTATCCACGGCGCCTTTGTCGACGACGATGAAGTGCACCGCGTGGTGGATGACTGGAAGCGGCGCGGCGAGCCGGAGTATATCGAAGAGATCCTGTCCGGCGGCGTGACTGCCGACGCCCTGGCCGGCCTTGAGGCCGAGGGCGGCGACAGCGACGACGCCGAGCAGGATGCGCTCTACGACGAGGCGGTGCAGTTCGTCACCCAAACCCGCAAGGCGTCGATTTCCGCCGTTCAGCGACGCTTCAAAATCGGCTATAACCGCGCCGCGCGCCTGGTGGAAGCCATGGAAGGCGCCGGCGTGGTGTCCAATATGGGCACCAACGGCGCCCGCGAAGTGCTGGCACCGCCCCCGGCCGGTCAGTAAACAATCGTGCAACAAGCGTGAAAATAGCGTCGCCTGTGAAACCAGGCGGCGGTTTGCGCGTCTCAATAGCCACACGGACGGTTATGCCGACCCATTACACGATATGTTTCTTCGTTACGTTCATTTGGCAAGGTTGCCTAGGGAGATCGCATGCGCGATACGCAAACTCGACGTCCTTCATCGTTAGCGCTGGCCGCCAGCGCGCTGGGATTGACACTCGCGGCGCCGTTGGCCATGGCCAGCGACGCCGCCGAGCGCCTCACCGAGCGGCTCGACCCGCTGGAGAGCTATCAGGCATCCTTTGAGCAGCAGATTCTCGACGCTAGCGGCGAGCGGCTGCAGGATGCCCGCGGTGAAATGTGGCTGGCGCGCCCGGGCATGCTGCGCTGGGAAGTCGAAGCGCCTTATACGCAAACCGTGGTATCGGACGGCGATGAAGTGTATCTCTACGACCCTGACCTGGAGCAGGTGACCGTACAGGCGCTGGACGAACGTGTCACCCACACCCCGGCGCTACTGCTTTCCGGGCGCGTCAGCGAGCTGACCGAAAGCTACGAGGTGGAATACGAGCAGGACAACGGCGATGACGTCTTCACGCTGGTGCCCACTTCGGCGGACACGTTGTTCGAGCAACTGCGTATGATCTTCGACGGCAATATGCTCACCGAGCTGTGGATGACGGACAGCACCGGCCAGCGCACGTCGATTGTATTCAGCAATGCCGAGCGTAATGCCGATATTGATGACGAGCGTTTCGAGTTCGATATCCCCGATGGCACGGACGTCATTCGCGAAGATGTCCGCTAGCCGACCTTTCCGCTGGATCGGCGAGCGATGCGCTTGACCATGCGGCCGATCAGGCATCCGGTGCCTGGTCGGCCTCTTTGTCCCGGGCGTCGCGCCACGCCATGATCTCGGCGAAGCGCTTTTCCTGACCGAAGGCGCTGGGTTGGTAAAACGCCTGTCTGGGTAGCGCTTCCGGCCAGCAGTCGTGGGCGCTGCCGGCGGGATAGCCGTCGGGCTCGTTGTGCGCGTAGCGGTAGCCGTCGCCGTGGCTGAGCTGTTCCATCAGCTTGGTGGGCGCGTTACGCAGGTAGGTCGGCACCTCGACCTGGGGTTGCTGGCTGACGAACTGCCTGGCCTTGTTCCACGCCTGATCGATGCGGTTGCTTTTGGGCGCTACCGCCAGGTGAATGGCCGCGTGGGCGATCGCCCGCTGGCCCTCGTGGTCACCGAGTCGCCGATAGGCGTCCCAGGCCGCCATCACCAGCGGCAGCGCCCGTGGATCGGCATTGCCCACGTCTTCCGAGGCAATGGCGCTTAGCCGGCGCACTACGTCGAGCGGGTCGCCGCCGCCCTGCATGAAGCGCGCCATGTAGAGCAGTGCGGCGTCCGGGCGTGATGAGCGGATCGACTTGTGAATCGCCGAGAGCAGGTCGTAGTAGGCATCGCCCTGCTTGTCGAAGGCGCTGGCCTGGTGGCCGATGACATCGGCAAGGACGCTTTCGGGCAGGCGCTCGCCGCCGGCGTCATGAGTGGTGAAGTCGCAGGCGGTTTCCAGCAGCCCCAGGGCTCGGCGGGCATCCCCGGCGCTGGCCTTGGCCAGGGCGGTCAACACCGACGCCTCCACCTTGATCTTACGTTTGCCCAGCCCGCGCTCCTGGTCGTCCAGCGCCTGTTGCATGACGCTGATCAGTTCGTCCTGGGTCAGGGGTTTCAATACGTACACCCGCGCCCGCGAGAGCAGCGCCGAGTTGACCTCGAACGACGGATTTTCGGTCGTCGCGCCAATCAGGGTCAGCAGCCCGGACTCCACATGGGGCAGCAGGGCATCCTGCTGGCTCTTGTTCAATCGGTGAATCTCATCTAAAAAGAGTATGACCGGCGAGCTCATTTGCTGGGCGCGTTCGACCACCGCGCGAATATCCTTTACCCCCGCCATCACCGCACTCAGCTGCTCCAGATGCGCATTGGACGCGTGCGCCAGCAGCTCGGCCAGCGTGGTTTTGCCTACCCCAGGGGGACCCCATAGCATCATCGAGCGCACGACCCCCGACTCCGCCATTCGCCGAAGCGGTTTGTCCGGGCCCACCAGTGCCTGCTGGCCAACGTAGTCTTCCAGCCGGCGCGGGCGCATGCGGTAGGCAAGGGGGGCGTCGTCGGCAGGGGTTGTGCGGCTGAAAAGATCCATGGAAGCTCCGTTGAACATTGGCCCATCGGTTGGGTCTGTCATGATAATGTGTATGGTAAAGGGCGTCCGCTCAGACTACCTTTGGCGTAAGACGATAAAGGAGACGGCTCAATGTTAAACCAACTGCGTTTAGATCATGCCAACATGGCCAGGATGCTGCACGTCCTGCAGCTCAAGCATAAAGCCTTGGTCAAGGGCGAGCGCCCCAATTTTCAACTGATGCGCGAGGTGGTGGATTACATTCTGTCCTACATGGACAGCTTTGCCGGGCCGTTGGAGCAGATTTGCGTCGAACGCCTTCGCAAGGAGGCCCCCGAACATACCCCGTTGACCGAAAAGATGGCGGAGGAATATCGTCAGCTGAAACCCCGCTTGAAGCAGCTGTCCAATGATGTCGACATGATTCTGATGGATAACGTGCTGCCCATGGATACCTTTGCCAGCGACTTGAAAGCCTACCTGGAGGCACACCGTGCGTACCTCCGCCAGGAGCGTGAAGAGCTGTTTCCGCTGATGGACGAGCACTTCAGCGACGCCGACATGGAAGCGCTCAAGCAGTCGCTGCCGGCGGACGCTCAGCCTTCCCTCGAGCGTTTGCAGCTTGCCTACCCGGAACTGTATGCCGAACTACGCGGCGCCGAAGTGCCCAACGTCTAGGGGCCGCCCGTCGCCATAGGGAAGACGCCTTATCAGCCCCCGCGTGCGTGTTAAACTACCCGCCGAAATATCGCGGAGCGGGCAAAAGGACAGGGGTGATGGTGGCAACGCGTAATCGCGGCGGCGTGGCAGCATGAGGCAGGGACCGGTATTGATCTTTGATTCCGGCGTGGGAGGACTGTCGGTGGCGGAGGCGCTTCGCCGCCACTCTCCCCACGCCGGTTTTTGCTATGCCTGTGACAACGCCTGGCTGCCGTATGGGCTGCGTGACGACGCCACCCTGACGGAGCGTATTGTGGCGGTTTGCCTGGCCGCCGTGGCGGCCTGCCGGCCCAGCGTTCTGGTGGTGGCGTGCAATACCGCGAGTACCCTGGCGCTTGAAAATCTGCGCTGGCATCTGAGCATCCCCGTGGTGGGCACCGTGCCCGCGATTAAACCGGCAGCGGCCCTCAGTCGCACCCGGCATATCGGCTTGCTGGCGACCCGCGCCACCGTCGGCCGTCCCTATACCCAGGAACTGATCAGCCGCTTTGCCAGCGATTGTGTGGTCACGCGTGTGGCCGCAGACGGCCTGGTCAGCGAGGCCGAAGCCTGGCTGGCGGGCCGATCGCCGGATACGGCGCGCATGCACGCCGCCTTGGCCCCGCTCTGGCAGGCTGCCGCACCGGGGCAGGCAAGTGGCGCGGCGGATTCGCCGATCCTTGATAGAACGTCGCCTGATCAACCGTGGCTGGATACGGTGGTACTCGGGTGTACGCATTTTCCGCTGCTGAAACCATGGCTTACCGAGCTTGCCCCGGTGCCGCTTGACTGGGTTGATTCCGGTGATGCCATCGCCCGGCGGATGGCGCAGGTGGCCGCGCCGCTGATGTCGAGCGAGCCCGACGGGCGCTGTTTTACCACGGCGCCGGCCGTTGCGTTGAGCGCGGGCCTGGCGCGCTATGGCTTTCAGCCTGCGCAGCCGTTATCCCTCATGTAGTCACCGCTTATTGATCATTGATGCGATGATGTCACCTTTACCTGAACAAGATGAGAAGGAGCCGCCTTGGCTATCCCCGTTGTTGACCCCGACCGCTACGGCGAACAGTTAGCCGACAAGCGTGCCTATGTCGAACGTCTTTTTGCGTCTTTCGAGCCGCCTAAACTTGAGGTTTTTGCCTCGCCGCCCAGTCATTACCGCCAGCGCTGCGAGTTTCGTATCTGGCACGAAGGCGATGATCTTTTCTACGCCATGTTCGAGGTGCCCCCGGGCGATCCCAAGCGCAAGCGGGTTATCCGGCTCGACCAGTTCCCGGTGGCCAGCGAGTCGATCAACCAGCTGATGCCGGCGTTGCGCGCCGCCTTCCTGGCCAGCGATGAGCTGCGCCGTCGGCTGTTTCAGGTCGAATTCCTGACCACGCTCTCCGGCGAAGCGCTGGTCACGCTGATCTACCACCGCCCGCTGGGGGATGCCTGGGAGGCCGAGGCGCGCGCCCTCGAGGCCGAACTGGGTATCATGATCATCGGGCGCTCGCGCAAGCAGCGTCTGGTACTCACTCGCGACCACGTCTGGGAGCGGTTGCAGGTAGAGGGGCGTACGCTGCACTACCAGCAGGTCGAAAACAGCTTTACCCAGCCCAATGCGCATATCTGCCAGGCGATGCTTGGCTGGGCAAGCGACGTCACGGCGGGGCGCCAGCAGGAAGACCTGGTCGAGCTTTACTGCGGTAACGGCAACTTTACCATTGCGCTGGCGGAGAATTTTCGCCGCGTGCTGGCCACCGAAATCTCGCGCACCTCGGTGGCCAGTGCCAACGTCAATCTGGAGGCCAACGGCGTGACCAACGCCCGGGTGGCAAGAATGTCTGCCGAAGACTTCGCCCAGGCGCTCAAGGGCGACAAGACCGGGCGCCGTGTGGCGGAGATGGGGCTTGAATCCTATGACTTCTCAACGGTGCTGGTGGATCCGCCCCGCGCCGGCCTTGATCAGCAAAGTTGCCGACAGCTCAGCGAGTACGCCCATATCGTCTATATTTCATGCAACCCGGTAACGCTGGCGGAGAACCTGGCCCAGCTGACGCACACCCACGACATCGTGCGGTTTGCGCTGTTTGACCAGTTCCCGTTTACCGACCATTGTGAATGTGGGGTGTGGCTGAGGCGGCGCTGACCGTCAGGGATGATGCAAAAGTGGTATGCGTCATGAGTAACCCGACAGATGGCTAGGGCAATATAAACGGGTAGCGTAAGCTGACCGCATATTGGCCTAAAGGCCTATTGTCCTTCGTTTTTTGGCCAGATGATGGCCCCGGCAGCAGAGGTGATGGATGCATTACGTTGCGATTGAAGAAAGTCGGCAGGATTTACTCAAGCAGCTGCAGGAGCGGCTGCATGACCGCTTGGAGCCGACCCGCGCGGCGGCCGTTGATACCTTTGCGCGACACTTCTACGCGACGGTGCCGGTGGAAGACCTCATCGACCGCCGCCTTGACGATCTTTACGGGGCGACGCTGTCGATCTGGCAGTTTCTGCAGAACCACGACCCTGAAAGCCCCAAGATTCGGGTTTTCAATCCCGATTTCGAAGAGCATGGCTGGCAGTCGACCCACACCTTTGTGGCAGTTCTGCACGAAGACATGCCGTTTCTGGTCGACTCGGTGCGCATCGAGCTGAACCGACGCGGCCTGACGGTGCACGCGATTCAAAATTCCGTGCTGGCGGTGGGGCGGAATTCTGACCACCAACTGCAGACAATGAGCTCGCCGCGGGACGCCAAGGCGAACGAGGCACGTGAATCGCTGATCGTGATCGAGGTCGATCGCCACACCGACCCCGAGCTGCTCGAGACCATCGAGCACAACCTGCACGATGTCCTGCGCGACGTGCGCACCGCCGTGCGCGACTTCGATGCCATGTGCGAGCAGATCCGCGGCTCCATTCAGGAACTCGAGAAGAACTGCCCGCCGCAGATCGATCCCGACGACCACGAGGAAGCCATCGCCTTCCTTGAGTGGCTGCTCAAGGATAATTTCACCTTCCTCGGCTACGACGAGTACCAGCTGAAAGACGGTGAGCTGACCCGCGACCCCGACAGCCTGCTGGGGGTCTTCCGGCTGGATCAGCCGCGTTACCAGGAACGGATCCGCACCGAGGAAGGTATCGGCGACGACAACGACTACGTGCTGGTGCCGCAGCTGCTGTCATTTGCCAAAAGCGCCCATCACTCGCGGGTTCACCGGCCCACCTATCCGGACTACATTACCGTCGACCGCTACGACGACCATGGCAATGTGATCGGCGAGCGGCGTTTCTTCGGGCTGTTCACGGCCACGGTGTACAACGAGTCGCCGCGCAATATTCCGCTGCTGCGTCGTAAGCTCAAGGCGGTGATGGACATCGCCGGCTTCAATCTCCAGGGGCATAACGGCAAGCAACTGCTTCAGGTACTGGAGGTCTACCCCCGCGACGATCTCTTCCAGATGAACACCGAGGCGCTGGCCAGCACGGCGCTGGGTATTCTCGATATCCGCGAGCGTCGCCAGGTTCGGCTGTTCATTCGTGCCGACGTCAGCGGCAAGTTCTACTCCTGCCTGGTGTTTGTGCCCCGGGATGTGTTTTCCACCGATCTGCGTCAGCGTATCCAGCAGATGCTGTGCGAGGAGCTTGACGCGCGCTTTGGCGACTTCAACACCTACCTGTCGGAGTCGGTGCTGGCGCGAATCCAGCTGATTCTGCGCTTCAACGGCGACGCCCCCAGCGAGTACGACCTCAAGCGCCTGGAAAGCAAGGTCGCCCGGCTGGCACGCAGCTGGCGCGACGACCTGCAGGCCGCGATGATCGAAGGGTTCGGCGAAGAGCGCGCCAACCTCCTGATGGAACAGTTCAGCGAAGCGTTTTCTGCCAGCTACCGCGAGGACTTTTCCGCGCGAACGGCGGTGTTCGATATCCAGCACCTGCTGATGCTGGACAGTGGCGACAATCTTTCACTGTCGCTTTATCGACCGCTGGAAGAGCAGGGCGGTGGGGTCAACCTGAAGCTGTTCCACCGGGACACGCAGATTCCACTCTCCGACGTGCTACCGATGATGGAAAACCTCGGCCTGAGGGTCATCGGCGAGCGCCCTTACGATATCAACGGGCCCCAGCAGCGCTACTGGATTCATGATTTCGAGCTGGAGCACAGTGGCGCCGAGGTCAGCCTGTCGGACATGCGCGAAACCTTCAGCGAAGCGTTCAAGCGCATCTGGGCCGGTGAAGCCGATAACGATGCCTTCAACCGCCTGATCATCGGCGCCGGCCTGGACTGGCGGGAAGTTGCCATGCTGCGCGGCTATGCCCGCTACCTGAAGCAGATCCGTTTCGGCATGTCCCAACACTACATCGCCACGACGCTGGCCAACTATCCGGCGATCACTCAGGCCCTGGTCGAGCTTTTCCAGCAGCGTTTCGACCCCGACCTGGACGCCCACGATGCCAGCGACTGCGTGGCGCGCATTCACGAACACCTGGAAGCCGTCGCCAGCCTCAACGATGATCAGCTGCTGCGTCGCTTCATGGAACTGATTCAGGCGACGCTGCGCACCAACTACTACCAGCAGAACGACGATGGGCGCCCAAGGGACTACATCGCCTACAAGCTCGAGCCCTCCAAGGTCACCGGCATGCCCAAGCCGCGCCCGGCGTTCGAGATTTTCGTCTGCTCGCCACGGGTCGAGGGTGTCCACTTGCGCGGCGGCAAGGTGGCGCGCGGGGGGCTGCGCTGGTCCGATCGTTTTGAAGATTTCCGTACCGAAGTGCTCGGCCTGGTCAAGGCGCAGCAGGTCAAGAACGCGGTGATCGTGCCGGTGGGCGCCAAGGGCGGGTTCGTCTGCAAGCGCATGCCGGAAAACGCCGACCGTGAAACCCAGCAGAAAGAGGGCATCGCCTGCTATCAGCTGTTCATTCGCGCGCTGCTGGACGTGACCGACAACCTGGTGGCGGGAGATGTCGTACCGCCCGAACGCGTGGTGCGCCACGACGACGACGACGCCTACCTGGTGGTCGCCGCCGACAAGGGCACGGCCACCTTCTCGGATATCGCCAACGAGATTTCGCTGGAGTACGGCCACTGGCTGGGTGATGCCTTTGCTTCCGGCGGCGCCAACGGCTACGACCACAAGAAGATGGGGATTACCGCCCGCGGGGCCTGGGAATCGGTGAAACGCCACTTCAAGAACCTGGATCTGGATACCCAACGCGACGAGTTCAGCGTCATCGGTGTCGGCGACATGGCCGGCGACGTGTTCGGCAACGGCATGCTACTGTCGGACAAGATCCAGCTGGTGGGCGCCTTCAACCACCTGCATATCTTCGTCGACCCCAACCCGGATGCCGCGGCGACCTTTGCCGAACGCCAGCGGCTGTTCGACCTGCCGCGCTCCAGCTGGGAGGATTACGACCAGTCGCTGATTTCCCAGGGCGGCGGTATCTTCAGCCGCAGCGCCAAGTCGATTGCCATTACCCCTGAAATGCGGGCTACTTTTGGCATTGACGAACCCCGGCTGTCGCCCAACGAACTGATCCGCGCGATGCTCGTCTCCAAGGTCGATCTGATCTGGAACGGCGGGATCGGTACCTACGTGAAAGGCTCCGAAGAGACCGATGCAGACGTCGGCGACAAGGCCAACGACGCGCTGCGCATCAACGGTAATGACCTCAACTGTCGCGTGGTCGGTGAGGGCGGTAACCTGGGGCTGACCCAGCGGGGCCGGATGGAGGCCGCCGCCAAGGGCGTGCGGGTTTACACCGACTTTATCGACAATGCCGGGGGCGTCAACTGCTCCGACCACGAGGTCAACATCAAGATCCTGATCGATGAAGTGGTCAAGCGCGGCGACATGACCGACAAGCAGCGCAACCAGCTGCTTGCCGAGATGACCGACGAGGTAGCCGATCTGGTGATTCTGGACAACTACCGCCAGACCCAGGCGCTGGATCTCTCGGCCATTCTGTCACAGCAGGGCATGGGGCCTTACCGGCGCTTCATCAGCGAGCTGGAGTCGGCGGGGCAGATCGATCGTGAGCTTGAGTTCCTGCCCACCGACGACGTGCTCAAGGAGCGCGGTAGCCAGCAGCAGGGCATGCGTCTGCCGGAGCTCTCGGTGTTGATCTCTTACGCCAAGAGCACTCTCAAGGGCGATCTGATTGCCTCCGAGGTGCCCGACGACCCCTATATCCACCGCCATCTCGAACGGCTGTTCCCGGCGGTGCTGACCGAGCGCTACCAGCCGGAAATGTACGATCACCGCCTGAAGCGCGAAATCGTCGCCACCCAGGTAGCCAACGATCTGGTCGATCACATGGGCGTCGTCTTCGTGCGCCGACTGATGGACTCCACCGGGGCCGGACGGGCGGATATCGCCCGCGCTTACGTGGTCGCCCGGGACAGCTTCAATCTCCCCGCGCTGTGGAGCGAGCTGGAAGCGCTGGATAACCAGGTGCCCAACCGCGTGCAGTACGCGATGATGCTCGATCTGATGCGCATGATCCGCCGGGCGACACGCTGGTTCCTGCGTCAGCACATGGGGCTGTCGACCCAGGACACTATCGATTACTTCCGCCCCCGCCTGTCGCAGCTGCAGGAAGGCATCGACGAGCTGCTCAGTGGGGAAGAGCTGGCCGCCTGGCAGCAGCGCTTTGAAGAGCTGCAGCAGGCCGGGGTGCCGGATCACCTGGCGTCGACGGTCGCTGCGGCTCCCAGCCTGTATGCCGGTCTGGGGATCATCCAGGCGGCGCGGTCCACCAACGAGAAACCCCAGCGGGTGGCCGAGGTGTTCTACGAGATCGGCAGCCGGCTCGAGCTGCCCTGGATGATCCAGCAGGTCACCCAGCTCGAGGTGCGCGACGCCTGGCAGGCCCAGGCGCGGGAGACCTTCCGTGACGACATCGACCGCCAGCAGCTGGCGCTGACCACCAGCGTCCTCAAGCTGGAAGCGGGCAGCCGCGATACCCAGGAACGGGTTGCCCAGTGGCTGGAACAGCATGCGGATCTGCATCGCCGCTGGTGTCGCCTGATCGACGAGGTGCGCGGCGGCAGCGAAGGCGGCTTTGCGCTGTTCGCCGTGGCCATCCGTGAGCTGGTCGACCTGGCAGAAAGCGACAGCGAAAGCTAGTCGCCGTTGACGCCACGACACAGCGCGCTCTGGTTCTCCACCAGGGCGCTCTTTTTTACGTTACAATAATGCCCGCTTTAATGCCGCCCGCTTCAAGAGACTTGCCATGTACGCCCTTGCTCGCTCGCTGTTATTTCGCCTCGACCCTGAAACCGCTCACGGTATTGCGCTGGGCACTCTGGATTCGCTACATCGAGTGAGGAGCGTCAAGCGGCTGGTGGGGGCGCCGGTGGATGATCCGGTCGAGCTGATGGGGCTGCGCTTTGCCAACCGCGTCGGCCTGGCAGCGGGGCTGGATAAAAACGCCGATCACCTGGATGCGCTGGGCGAGCTTGGTTTCGGTTTTATCGAGGTCGGCACGGTGACGCCGGTGGCCCAGCCGGGCAACCCCAAGCCGCGCATGTTTCGGCTGGCGGCGCACGAGGCGATCATCAACCGCTTCGGGTTCAACAACCGTGGCGTTGCGCATCTGGTCGCGCAGGTGAAAAAACGTCACTATGACGGCGTAGTGGGCATCAACATCGGCAAGAACCTGACCACCTCGGTAGACGCGGCGCTTGACGACTATCTGGCCTGCCTGGAGGCGGTTCACGGGGTCGCCGACTATGTGACCGTGAATATCTCCTCGCCCAATACGCCGGGGCTGCGCACGCTGCAGTTCGGCGCCCAGTTGGATGGCCTGTTAGGGCCCATCCGGGCGCGTAGCCTGACCCTTGATGAGCACACCGGCCGCCGAGTGCCGCTGCTGGTAAAAATCGCCCCGGACATGACCGACGAGGAAGTAGCGCTGGTGGCGGGCAGCATCGAGCGCAACGGCTTCGACGGGGTCATTGCCACCAATACCACGGTGTCGCGCGACGGCGTGCAGGGCGATCCGCAGGCGGAAGAAGCCGGAGGGCTTTCCGGCAAGCCGGTATTTGAGGCGTCGAACCGGGTGATTCGTTTGCTACGCGAGCAGCTGCCTGCGCTGCCGATCGTTGGCGTGGGCGGAATAGATAGCGGCGAGGCGGCCATTGCAAAGCGCGTGGCCGGCGCAGATCTGGTGCAGCTCTATTCCGGGCTGATCTACCGTGGGCCCAAGCTGGTCAGCGAGTGTGCCCAGGCGTTGAAGGCGCAATAAAAAGCCCGCTGGCTTGAGCGGGCTTACGCTGCATTCGTTAGAGGTAAAGGTTAAGTCATTACCGTGGGGTTTTTGTGGATGCCGGACACGCCGGTCATGCCATCCCACTGGTCGCCGCGACCTTCACGCCAACCGCTCATCCAGTATTCGCGTAAATTGACCTCTTGACTGGGACAATCATCACGGGAGCGACCCGTAATGCCCGCTTTGTAGCCGTGAACATAAGCCCGCTGGAAGCGATCACGTTTTTGTCGTTTCATTGGCTAACCTCTTTTCATGAAAGCCTTGTAGATGAAATAACGGGGGACGTGATACAGGGCCAACCGCCCCTATGCCTCGCCGCCACTATTTCGAGAGCTGACCTCAAGAGTGAACTGCCGATCCGGTAAAATGGTCTAGCACTCACGTGCTGAACCCACCGTACGGCTGGTTCGTAAACGCCATAGGTCGTTGAGACCCTGACAGGCAACGCATGCGTTTTCAGTAGCTACTCTTTTATTGATAGACCATGATGGGGTCACTTGTCGACCATCAAATTGTCATAAGACGTAAACTCATTTGCCATATACAGGAAATACGCGCGCTTACGCGCAGCCATCATGATGACCGAGCCGAGCCCAACCGCCCCCCTCAACCTGCTGGCGACCTGCCCCAAGGGCATCGAGAGCCTGCTTGCCGACGAACTGGCAGCGCTGGGCGCCGCCCCCGGTAAAACTACCGTGGCAGGCGTCTATTTCACTGCGGATCAGTCCGTCGCCTACCGTGTCTGTCTGTGGTCGCGGCTTGCCAACCGCATTGTCCTGATCCTTGCGCGTGAGCCGATGATCGAGACCCCCGAGCAGCTGCGCGATGTGGTCGCACGGCTGGACTGGACCCGGCAAATAGCCCCGGGCAAGACCCTGGCGGTGGACTTTCACGGCCGCAGCGAGCATATCCGCCACACCCGCTTTGGCGCCCAGACCGTCAAGGACGGCGTGGTGGACGCTTTACAGCTGGCCGGCCAGGAACGCCCCACGATCGATACCAAAGCTCCGCACCTGCGCCTTTATGCCCACCTGCACCGGGCCAACGCGACGCTGGGTATCGACCTCTCGGGGGAAAGCCTGCACCGCCGAGGCTACCGGCGCGACGTGGGTCACGCACCGCTGAAGGAAAACCTGGCCGCAGCTCTGCTGGTGCGCGCCGGCTGGCCCGAGCGCGCCAAGGCCGGCGAGCCGCTGATCGACCCGCTGTGCGGCGCGGGAACGCTGCTGATCGAGGCCGGTCTGATGGCCGCCGACCAGGCGCCTAACCTGCACCGCGAGCGTTTTGGTTTCCACGGCTGGGCAGGCCACGACGAAGCGATTTGGCACGAGCTCAAACGCGAGGCCGACGCCCGGGCATCGATTGGCCGCAAGCGCTGCAAGACCTATCTCGCCGGTTTCGATGAAAGCCCGGCGGCGCTGTCGGCCGCCAAGGCCAACGCCATGCGCGCCGGTATTCCGGCGCTGATACATCTCCACGGCCAACGGCTTTCACAGCTGACGCGGCCTGCCGAGCTGACCGCCGAACAGGGACTGTTGATCACCAACCCGCCCTACGGCGAACGCCTGGGCGAGTTGCCCGAGCTGGTGCAGCTCTACGCGCAGCTGGGTGACAAGGCCAAGGCGCTGTTCCCCGGGTGGACGCTTGCGGTGTTTACCGGCAATCCGGACCTCGGTCACCGCCTCGGTCTGCGTGCCCACAAGCAGTACGCGCTGAAAAACGGCGCGCTGGACGCCAAGCTGTTGCTGATGGCCATTGACCCCCATACCGCTCAGGATACGGGCGATGCTGAGTCCTCCGGCACTGAAGCAAGCACCGCGCCCAAGGTACCAGACAACGCGCAGATGTTTGCCAACCGGCTGGCCAAAAACCAGAAGCGGCTGAAAAAGTGGCTGAAGCAAAGCGGTGAAAGCTGCTACCGGCTGTACGATGCCGATATGCCGGAATACGCCCTGGCGGTCGACCGGTACGCGGATCGGGTGCACGTGCAGGAATACGCCGCGCCGCGTTCGGTGGACCCCGCCCAGGCGCAGAAGCGTCTGTTCGATGCGCTGGAAGTCATGCCCGACGCGCTGGGCGTCGACCCCGGCAAGATTCACGTCAAGCGCCGCGAACGGCAAGCCGGCAGCGCCCAGTATCAGAAGCGCGAGGCCAGCGGCGAGCGCTTCGAGGTACAGGAGGGCGCTGCCCGGGTGTGGGTCAACCTGCGCGATTACCTGGATACCGGACTGTTCCTCGATCATCGCCCCGTGCGGCGCATGCTGGGTGAGATGGCCGACGGCAAGCGCTTTTTGAACCTGTTCTGCTATACCGCCACCGCCACCGTACAGGCCGCCCTGGGGGGTGCCAGCGACAGCGTCAGTGTGGATATGTCCAATACCTATCTGGACTGGGCGCGGGATAATTTCGCCCTCAACAAGCTGGATCCGCGGCTGCACCGGGTGGTGCGCGACGACTGCTTCCGCTGGCTGGAAACCGCCAACGCCGAGTTCGACCTGATCTTCATGGATCCGCCGACGTTTTCCAATTCCAAGAAGATGCGCGATACCCTTGACGTGCAGCGTGACCATCCGCGTCTCGTGGAACTGGCCATGGCGCGCCTGGCGCCCGGCGGCACCCTGGTGTTTTCCAACAACCAGCGGCGCTTCACGCTGGATGCGTCGCTGAGCGAGCAGTTTGCGGTGGAGGAGATTACCGCGCGCACCTTTGATCCGGATTTCCAGCGGCGCAGCAACGCTCACCACGTGTTCCTGCTGCGTCACCGCGAATAACGTGTTTTGACGGGTAGCGGCGAGATGATTCGGTTAACGCTTTATACCACCGAAGGCTGCCATCTATGCGCCGAACTCGAGGCGCGAGTGGCGGCGTTGACCTTAAGGCCGGTTGCCTGGCAGCGGGTCGAAGTGAGCGAGGATGAAACGCTGCTGGCGCGCTACGGCGAGCACATTCCCGTGCTGGCAGACGAGGCGGGACGAGAGCTTGCCGGCAGCATCGAGCTCGTTCATCTGAGCGACTGGCTGCGGGCGCGGGGCTGGCTGGATGAGGCGGCTCTGGAAGCGCTTACCGAAGCTGGCACTGTCTCGCCGCCGAAGGGGGTGCATCAGCGTCGCGGGCGGCGTTTTCTGGGGTGATGGGTTGGGTAATCGGCATCAGAAAGCGTCAAGCAGTGATAGCTGGCGCATGGCCTCCTGGCCTTCCGGGGTGTGGTCGGCCACGTCCAGCACCTTGCGAAAGCCTCGCGACGCCTGGATGGTGGCTTCGTCTTCCAGCCACATGTGGGCCTGGGCCAGGGTGTCGGCCAGCTGATGTTTCAGACCGCCAAACTGGGTGCCGATCTGCCCCCAGGCGCGGCTGAAAATCCAGTCGCCCAGCATGTCCTGGTGAATGTGCACCAGCACGTAGTCATGGTCGGTTTCCCAGCGTACGATCAAAACATTCTCCTTAACTACCTCTTGAACCTGCCTGCACCACAAGCCGTTGCGGGCACATTGTAAAGCTCGGATAAGCAAACGCCTATGAAACTTGTTGTCGACGCGAATATCCCCGCCGCCGAGGCGTGCTTTGGGGCCTTTGGCACGCTGACCCGGATGGCCGGGCGTGAGATAAGCGCCGCCGATGTGGCGGACGCCGATGCCTTGATCGTGCGCTCGATCACCCAGGTCGACCGGGCGCTGCTCGCCGGCAGTCAAGTGGGGTTTGTCGGCACCTGCACCATCGGCACTGACCACGTCGACCAGGCGTTTCTGGCCGAGCAGGGCATCGGTTTTGCCAGTGCGCCGGGCTGCAACGCCGAGGCCGTGGTGGATTATGTCTTGAGCAGCCTGCTGACGCTTGCCGAGCGCGAAGGTTGGTCACTCGCCGAGCGTACCGTGGGTATCGTGGGCGTGGGGAACGTGGGCAGCCGGCTGCTGGCGCGTTTGACCGGCCTTGGCCTGACGGTGCTGGCTTGCGACCCACCCAGGGCCGAGCGTGAGGGCGCCGAGGGATTCTTGGCGCTGGATGAGCTCATTGCCCGCTGCGACGTGCTGTGCCTGCATACCCCGCTGGTGGCGTCAGGTCCCCACGCCACCCGGCATTTGCTGGATGCCCAGCGGATCAACGAGCTGTCGTCGGGCAGTGTGCTGGTGAACGCCGGGCGGGGCGATTGTGTCGACGGCCTGGCGTTACGCAGCCGGCTGTCGGGCAAGGGGGATATCACTGCCGTGCTGGACGTCTGGGAGCAGGAGCCGGCGATTGATCCCAGTCTGCGCGACCTGGCGGCGCTGGCAACGCCGCATATCGCGGGCTACAGCTTGGATGGCAAATTGCGTGGCAGTTGGATGATCCATCAGGCCCTGGCACGCCATCTGGGCGCGTCGAGCAGTCTGGCGTTTAGCGATTTGCGCCCGCCGCCGGCCCTGGCAAGCCTCAGGCTTGAGCAGGCGCTGCCGGTGGATGAGGCGCTCAGGCTTTGCGCCCGGGCGGTCTACGATACACGCCGGGATCACGACAGCCTGCAGCGTGAGGTGTTGCGGTTGGGCATGGCGCGAGGGTTTGACCGCTGCCGCGCAGATTATCCGCTGCGCCGTGAGTTCGCGACGCTCGATGTCCAATTGGCCGGTGATGCAACGTCGCTTTATGCGCCGCTCAACGCGGCGGGATTTCAGGTTAGCCGCTTGCCATGATCCTGATCCCGCCTCTCAGGCACCTGCACAAAGGCTGAAAACAACGAGGCCCGCTACCAAGCGGGCCTCTGTGCATCATGAGCTATAAACCATCATTGGCGATAGGCGGCTTCTTTCAGCGCGCGTATGCGGTCGTCCAGCGGCGGGTGGCTGGCAAACAGCTGCTCGACCAGCGAGCGTGTCTGGCCCTTGGTGATGGCCATGGCGCGTAGCGTATCAGGCATCTGATCGGGCATTTCGGTTTCGGCCTTCAGGCGTGCCAGGGCGTTGACCATGGCGCCGGTGCCGGCAAGCCGTGCGCCCGCTTCGTCGGCGCGGTATTCGCGAAAGCGCGAGAACCAGGCGACAATGGCCGACGCCGCGATGCCAAAGATAATCTCGGCCACCATGACTACGGCAAAGTAGCCCATGAAGCCGAGGCCGCCTTCACCATCGCTGCGGCTCTTCAGGAAGCCGTCGATCAGGTGGGCGACGACGCGGGCAAAGAACATCACGAAGGTGTTCACCACGCCCTGGATCAGCGCCAGGGTGACCATGTCGCCGTTGGCTACGTGGCCGATTTCGTGGGCCAGCACGGCGCGTACTTCCTCGGGGCGCATGCGATTCAACAGGCCGGCGGATACCGCGACCAGGGCGTCGTCCTTGTTCCAGCCCGTGGCGAAGGCGTTGGACTGCTGGGCGGGAAAGATACCCACTTCCGGCGTCTTGATGCCGGCTTCCTGGGCAAGCTCGGCCACGGTGTCGAGCAGCCACTGCTCGGTGGAGTTGGACGGCTTTTCGATGATCACCGTGCCGGTACTGCGTTTAGCCATCCACTTCGAGATGAACAGCGAGATCATTGACCCGGCCATGCCGAAGATAAAGCAGAAGATCAGCAGGCTGGTGAAGTTGATGCCTTGGGCGTTGAGATAGCTCTCGACTCCGAGCAATCGTAGCGTCAGGCTGGCAACCAACAACACCGCAATGTTGGTGCCTAAAAACAGCAATATGCGCATCATGTGGCGGATTCTCCCTTGGGTGTAACCGTCTGGTGTTTGACTGCGTTGAGTAGGCCAGTCGCTGTCGTGTCGTACTGGTTTGTTTAGATACGTCCGCCACGTTCAGGTTTCAAGTGGATGTGGCGACGGTTTATCGGCGAGCCGGGATTACTGCCGGTAGCGCGCCAGAAAATTCGCGAAGCGATCCAGCGCATCACCCAGTTGATCGGCCCAGGGCAGGGTGACGATGCGTACGTGGTCGGGGTCGGGCCAGTTGAACGCCGTGCCCTGAACCAGCAGGATTTTTTCCTGGAGCAGCAGATCGAGCACCAGCTGCTGGTCATCCTTGATGTTGAACACCTTGGGGTCGAGACGCGGGAACGCATACAGCGCCCCCTTGGGCGTCACGCAGGAAACCCCGGGAATGGCGTTGAGCTTCTCCACGGTGATGTCGCGCTGCGCCAGCAGGCGACCGCCGGGCAGGATCAGGTCGTTGATCGACTGATAGCCGCCGAGCGCCGTCTGAATGGCGTGCTGGGCGGGCACGTTGGCGCACAGGCGCATCGAGGCCAGCATGGTCAGCCCCTGAATGAAATCGCGGGCGTGGAGCTTGGCCAGGGTGCCCGAAATGGTCATCCAGCCCGAGCGGAACCCGGCGCAGCGGTAGCTTTTCGACAGCCCGTTCATGGTGATGACCAGCTGGTCGTCGTCGGCCAGCGCGCCGGTGGCGGTGTGCTCGACGCCGTCGTAGAGAATCTTGTCGTAGATCTCGTCGGAGAACACCACCAGGTTGTGCTGCTTGGCGATGGCCAGCGCTTCGCGCACCACCTCGGGCGGATACACCGCGCCGGTGGGGTTGTTGGGGTTGATCAGCACGATAGCCCGGGTGCGGCTGGTGACCTTGGCGCGGATATCGTCCATGTCCGGCGCCCAGTCGGCCTGCTCATCGCACAGATAATGTACCCCGTGGCCGCCGGACAGGTGGGCGGCAGCGGTCCACAGCGGGTAATCGGGCGCCGGGATCAGCACTTCATCGCCGTCGTTGAGCAGCGCCTGCATGGCCATCACGATCAGCTCCGACACGCCGTTGCCGATGTAAATGTCCTCGATGCCGACGCCGGGTATCTCCTTGCGCTGGCATTCCTGCATGATTGCCTTGCGCGCCGAGTAAAGGCCTTTGGAATCGCAATAGCCCTGGGCGGTGGGCAGATTGCGCATCACGTCCTGGAGAATCTCCTCGGGGGCCTCAAAGCCAAACGGCGCGGGGTTGCCGATGTTGAGCTTGAGAATCCGCTGGCCTTCCTCTTCCAGACGTTTGGCGTGGTCGAGTACCGGGCCGCGAATGTCGTAACAGACGTTACTCAGCTTGTGCGATTTCTTGAGCGTGGGCGGTTCTTGTGATTGCGTGGTGTCCATGAGCCATTATTTCCAAAAAGAGTCCAGTGGCCGGGCGGCATTGCCGGTCGATGCGTCATTATGCGTCGGAATGCGAGGCGCTGTCTTCGTCGTCGCGTGCAGGCGGCGGCGGAATATCGTCGGGGGTTTCCAGCGTCAGCCTGCCTAGCTTGCCGTCGCGCAGTTCGTGCAGCAAGACCTCCGCACCGCGGTGCAGGTCGACTTCGCCGCCGGGGCGCAGGCCGCCGCGCTTGCCGGCGATTTCCTTGAGGATCGCGTGGCCGTCAAAACCGGCAAGCGCCAGGAAATCAGGCCTTTGTGGGCCGTCGGCGTCGACCTCATCGGCGCTGGGCGGCGCGTAAGCGGGCAGCGCCTTGAGCTTGTAGCGGGCGGTCAGTGCGTCCGGGTAGCGCTTGGCCAGTTCGGCGCTGGTGACGATGGCCACGTCGGTGTACTCGATGGCGGTATCACGGATCGCCCCGCTGGCGGCCAGCCGATAGGCGCTGGCCTGGTCTTCGATCTTGGGCCACAGCACCCCGGGGGTATCGACCAGCGCCACGCGACCATCGATGCGCACTTTTTGCTGGCGCTTGGTCACTGCCGGCTCATTGCCGGTCTTGGCAATCTTGCGCCCGGCCAGGCCGTTGATCAGCGTCGACTTGCCCACGTTGGGAATGCCCATGACCATCACGCGAACGTCCCGGTCGGCGCGTACCGCGCCGGCCAGCTCGTGGCACAGCTTGGGGATTTTCTTGAGTTCGCGGAGATTGGTGGTGGTCACCGCCAGCGCGCGCATGTCGTCCTGGGCGTCGAAAAACGCCACCCACTCATTGGTGCGATCCGGGTCGGCCAGATCCGCCCGGGAGAGAATCTTGAGCACCGGCTTGTGGCGGGTCAGCTCGGCCAGCATGGGGTTGGCGCTCGAATACGGCAGGCGCGCATCGAGCACTTCGATGACCACGTCGATTTCCGGCAGCGCCTCCTGAATCTGGCGGCGGGCCTTGTTCATATGTCCGGGGAACCAGCCGAGCATGGGTTTCTCCTGCAGATAACAAATGCGCTGTATCTTAACAGAAGGTGGTCGATAAACGGTTGTTGACGCGAGATCTCACCCGTATATTCATTTGTGGTATAAACTTATAATTGAATAGGCTTGGCGTCGCCGCGACGCCATCGACATCGACATCCAGGAGGGCAGCATGGAATGGGCATCGAGCTTGCAGGGGCTTGTAGGCGGTATCTTGATCGGTATCTCGGCGGTATGGCTGATGGCAAGCCTCGGGCGCATCGCCGGGATCAGCGGTATTGTGGGTAACCTGATCGCTCAGCGACCCAAGGGCGATAGCGCCTGGCGAGTGGCGTTTCTCGTTGGCCTGGTCAGCGGGCCGTTGCTGTTGATGGGCCTTGGCAGTGAGTGGGGCAATGTGGTCAATCATCCTGGCGCGGTCGTCGGCCAGCCGCTGGGCGGCGTGCCGCTGATGTTGGTGGCTGGCCTGCTGGTCGGGCTGGGCACCGGGCTTGGCAGCGGCTGTACCAGCGGTCATGGGGTGTGCGGGCTGGCGCGTCTCTCACCGCGCTCGTTAGCGGCGACGGTTACCTTCCTGGTCGCTGCGCTGGTGACCGTTTACATTGTGCGTCACGTCCTGGGAGGTGGGGTATGAACAAACAGCCTCTGACCCTGTTGGCGAGCTACGTAGCCGGCCTGCTGTTCAGTCTGGGACTGGCGGTCTCGGGCATGACCGATCCGGCCCGGGTGGTCGGCTTCCTGGATGTCGCCGGCAACTGGGATCCGACACTGATGTTCGTGCTCGGCGGGGCGGTCATTACCACCTTCATCGGCTATCGCTTTGTGCTGAAACAGCCGGCCCCCATGCTGGCCGGGCGCTTTGCGTTGCCCAGCAGACGAGACCTGGACACTAAACTGCTTGGCGGGGCGGCTTTGTTCGGCGTGGGCTGGGGGCTCTCGGGCTACTGCCCGGGGCCGGCCATTGCGTCCCTGGGCGGCGCCTCGATACCGCTTCTGGCGATGCTGGCGACCATGGTGCTGGGCTGGCTGATCGCCAGGCGCATCGCCTGAAGGAGCTATCGCTTACTCGGGCGCCGGGCCGCCCATCATCGCTTCCAGGCGCTCGTCATCCGGCATGCCTTCGACGCGGTCCAGTCGGGTGACGCCCTCGTCGGTCTGGCGCTTGAAAGCGCTGGTCGGGGTGGCGTAGAGCCCCAGCCCTTCGAAGAGCTGGTTGTTGGCGTATACCTGCTCTTCGATGTCGCGGGGCTGGGCGCTGGCGCTGATCCGCTCGCCTTGCTTGTGGTCAGCCAGCGCGGCGCTGGGATCGTCCGCGCCGAGCAGCGCTGCGGCCTTGCCAGGGCTGTCGGCGGCCAGAATGCCGACCATGATATGGCGAAGCTGCACGTCACCCGCCTCGACCCAGGGCCTTGCCGCTTCCCAGAAGGCCTGGCAGTAGGGGCAGTTCGGGTCGGTAAAGGTATAGATCACCCGGGGCGCGTCGCGCTCGCCATCCTGAATCCAGTGGCTGTCTTCGAGCAGTTGCCAGGTCTGCGCCTCAAGCGGTGCACGGACGTGTTTATCCAGCGCCGCTTCTTCAAGCTGATTGTCGCCGTCCTTGTCGGTGAGCGAGCCGGTGATGGCGTGCTCGCCATCCGGCGTCAGGTACAGGGTGACTTCCTGGCCCTGGCGGCTGGCGCCAAAGCCGCGTAGCCCGCCGGGGGCGTCAAACTCGCCGTGAATCTCCAGCCCTTGATCCGCCAGCGCCTGGATCGGGGCGGGCAGTGAGTCCGCCAAGGCGCTCGGCGCCAGTAACAGACCCGCGACGGCGCTGCCCAGAACGGTCAGGCGGCGTGATGCCAAACGGGCAGGAGATAAGCGGGTCGGGGATACACAGTCGCGCATAACGCTCCTCGGTTTTTGCAGAGTCATCGGTGCAGAGTCAGGCGCGTAGACTAACGCGGGCGGCGTCTCCAGACATCCCTTTCTTGTCCCCGGCGGCTATGGTCATGCCTTCAGCCATGGCTGACCAGCCAGCGCACGGCGTAAGGTGGCAGCGAGGCCGTGGGCGGCTCCGGCGCCTGCTCGTCGAGGTCGTGCCAGGGGGCTGACGATAACGCCTGCTGAACGTCTGCGCCGAGCTGGTCGAACGCCAGCGGCAGTTCCGTGACGTTATACAGCGCCAGCAGGCGCCGGCCGTCGGCGAGGGGGCCGCGCTCAATGGCCAGCAGCGACGTGGGAGAAGGCACCACTCGCTGTGCCGCATTGGGATGAAAGCAGGCTTCATGACGCCGTCGCGCGAGCAAGCGACTGAGGGCGTTGAACACGTCGTGGGTGGGCGTGGCGGTGCTGTCGAGCAGCAGGTCGAGCTCGCGGCGCTGCCAGCGGCGACGGTTGATAGAGCGCAGTCGGCCGCTGCGTTCGACGCCTTCCACGTCGTTGAGCGTGCCGGTCAGGGTGTGGATGTACAGGGCAGGGATGCCCTGGAGGCTGAGCATGATCGCCTGGCTGCACAGGAAACGTGCGATTTGCCACGGGTCGGGCCCTTTGCGAGTACCCTGCATGGCTTCGAACCAGGTAATGTTGATCTCGTAGGGCGTGTCGCTGCCGTCGGGGTTGCTGCGCATGCTGACAAAGCCGCCGAAACGGTGCATCAGCTCGAGCAGGGCATCGCGTTCGTGGTCGGGCAGCAGGCCTTCCAGCGGCCGCACGCCGATGCCGTCGTGGCTGGCGGTGAAGTTGAGATAGGTACAGTGATCGGGCAGCGGCGGCAGGCTTGCCAGCCAGGCCTGCAGGGTGTCGGTTTCGCCGCGGGTGAGGGTGTGCAGCAGCAGCGGCGGCAGGGTGAACTGATAAATCATGTGGGCTTCGTCGGGCGGGCCATCGGCGCATCGGTCCAGCCCGAAGTAGCTGATGTTTTCGTGGTGCGGCACGTTGGTTTCGGTGACCAGCAGGGTGCCGGGCGCCGCTTGGTCGACGATGGCGCGCAGCAGGCGGACCACGGTGTGGGTTTCGGGAAGATGGATGCAGGCGGTGCCCAGGCGTTTCCACAGGAAGGCGACGGCATCCAGCCGCACGATGCGGGTGCCTTGTTGGAGGTAAAACAGCAGGATGCCGACAAATTCCAGCAGCACGTCGGGGTTTTCGAAGTTGAGGTCGAGCTGGTCCTCGGAAAACGTGGCCCACAGATAGCGGGTGCCCCGACGAGTGGAAATGGGCACCAGCAACGGGCTGCTGCGTGGGCGCACGACGCCTGAGACATCGGTATCCGGGTCGACGTCGATAAAGTAATCGCGGCCCGGCAGGCTGCCGCTCAGGTAGTCGACAAACCACAGCGATTCGCGGGAGACGTGGTTGAGCACCAGGTCCGCCATCAGATCGTAGTGGCGGGCGAGGGCTTGAATATGCGGCCAGTCACCGAGATCGGGGTTCACTTCACGGTAGTGGATCACCGAAAAACCATCGTCGCTGCTCCACGGGAAGAACGGCAGTACATGGACGCCGCTGATGAGGTCGCCGAGGCGCGTCTGCAGAAAATCATCGAGCACCGCGAGTGGCGGTGTCTGCTCGTCAATGATGGAGTCACCATAGGTGATCAGCCATTGATCCTTTTCGCACCATGAAGGTGCAAGCTCGGCTGTCTGTCGGGCCGTGGGCTGGCGCTGGGTGGCCGCGAAAAAGTGGTCAAGATGCTGATTGAGCCGACGCTGGATCTCGCCGGCGCGGGGGCCGTAGAGATGCTCCAGGTAGTCGTGAACGCGGGCGTCGAAGGCAGTCATAAGGATGTCCGGTAAACAGGCTTCCATAGACGGTGCAGCTTGTGTGCCAAAACGTTACAATAGCTGGCTAATAACGTTTTAACAGGTCATATTTTGCTTGCTCGTGCAGCGTTGACGCGCGGGCCGATAACAGGTTGAACGCCATGCATTGCCCTTTTTGTGGTGCTAACGATACTCGAGTAAGCGATTCGCGGCTGGTCGCCGATGGCGACCAGGTGCGCCGCCGCCGCCAGTGTGCAAGCTGCCAGGAGCGTTTTACCACCTACGAAACCGCCGAGCTGATCATGCCTCGCGTGGTCAAGTCCGACGGCTCGCGGGAAAGCTTCAACGAAACCAAGCTGCGGGCGGGCATGCTGCGGGCGCTGGAAAAGCGTCCGGTAAGCGCCGAAGCCATCGAGGCGGCCGTCGAGCGCATACGCCAGACACTGCGCGCCCGGGGCGATCGGGAAATCGACGCCCGCGATATCGGTGAGTCGGTGATGCAGGCGCTGAACAACCTGGATCAGGTGGCCTATATCCGCTTTGCCTCGGTATATCGCAAGTTTCAGCACCTGGACGAGTTTCGGGCTGAAATCGATCGTCTCTCCCAGGAACCCACGGACGGTGGGCCGTTGTCGTGAGCGTCGCGTCGTTTAGTACCCAGGATCACTGCCATATGGCCCAAGCGCTTGCGCTCGCTGCGCGCGGGCTGTACACCACCGATCCCAACCCCCGTGTGGGCTGTGTGATAGTGCGTGACGGCGAGTTGGTCGGTGAGGGCTTTCATCGCCGGGCGGGGGAGGCTCATGCGGAAATCCATGCGCTCGCCGCGGCGGGCGATCGCGCCCGGGGCGCCACCGTTTATGTCACGCTCGAACCCTGCTCGCATACCGGGCGCACGGGCCCTTGCGCCGAGGCCCTGCAAGCCGCCGGGGTGGCCCGGGTGGTGGTGGCGATGGTCGACCCCAACCCCCTGGTGGCGGGTCGCGGTATCCGCCTGCTGGAGGAGGCGGGTATCGAGGTGGCGGTAGGGTTGTTGGCCGACGATGCGCAAGCGCTCAATCCCGGGTTTATTGCCCGCATGGCCGCCGGGCGGCCCTTTGTGCGCCTGAAAATGGCGATGAGCCTCGATGGCCGCACCGCCATGGGTTCAGGCGAATCCCAGTGGATTACCGGTCCCGAGGCGCGCTGCCAGGTCCAGCGACTGCGTGCTCGGTCAAGCGCAATCCTTAGCGGTGTCGAATCGGTGATCATGGACGACTCGCGGCTGACCGTTCGCGCGGAGCAGTTGGGTCTGGACGACGCTGCCGCGATCGCCAGCCGCCAGCCGCTCAGGGTGATCGTCGACAGCCAACTGCGGCTGCCGCTGGCGGCGGCCTGTTTGCGAGCGCCGGGGCGGACGCTGGTGATGACTACCAGCGACGACGTCGACAGGCGCGCACGGTTGACCGACGCCGGGGCCGAGGTTCAGACCCTGCCCGCTGACGCCCAGGGCCGCGTTGACCTGCCCTCGTTACTTGCCTGGCTGGCGCGCCACGAAGCGGTCAATGAGCTGCTGGTCGAGACCGGCGCGACCCTGGCCGGCGCAATGCTCAATGCCGCCTTGATCGATGAATTGCAGCTGTTCGTCGCGCCTACGCTGCTGGGCGGAGAGGCGCGGCCGCTGTTTGCACTGCCGGGGTTGACCCTGATGGCCGACCAGCAGCGCCTTGATATTCACGATATTCGCGCCGTGGGGCAGGACTGGCGGATTATCGCCTCGCCCCTGGTGACTGGCGCAAGGGACGATACCAAGGTACCCTGACGCGCGAAATCGCACCCAATGCGACAACCTTTTTGGAGATTCCATGGCGCACGCTTCCTCTGGGGAACTAGCCCCCATTGCCGAACTGGTCGACGATATTCGCCAGGGCAAGATGGTGATTCTCATGGACGATGAGGATCGCGAGAATGAAGGCGATATCATTATGGCCGCCGAAAAGGTACAGGCCGAACATATCAACTTCATGGCCCGGTTTGCGCGCGGCCTGATCTGTCTGCCGATGACGCGGGCACGCTGCGAGCAGCTGAGCTTGCCGCTGATGGTGCGCGACAACGGATCGGGGTTCGGCACCAAGTTCACCCTGTCCATTGAAGCCACCGAAGGCGTGACGACGGGCATTTCTGCCGCTGACCGGGCGCGTACCGTCCAGGCGGCGGTAGCCCCCCACGCCAAGCCGACGGACATCGTCCAGCCGGGGCATATCTTCCCGCTGATGGCCGAGCCCGGCGGTGTACTGCGTCGCGCGGGGCATACCGAGGCCGCCTGCGACCTGGCCGCCCTGGCAGGCTGTGACCCGAGCGGTGTCATCTGCGAAGTCATGAACGACGACGGCAGCATGGCGCGTCGCCCCGAGCTGGAAGCATTTGCGGCGACCCATGGCATCAAGATGGGCACCATCGCTGACCTGATCCACTACCGCATCGTCAACGAGCAGACCGTGGATCAGGTGGAAACCTCACCGATCATGACCGCCCAGGGCGAGCTCACCCTGCACGTGTTCCGCGATCGCATTCAGGGTGCCCATCACCTGGCGCTGGTCAAGGGCCAGCCCACGCCTGAAACACCGACCACGGTGCGGGTTCACCTGGCCGATACGCTGCGTGACGTGCTGGGGCTCACCAAGGACGAACAGGGTCGCTGGGACGCCCAGCGGGCGCTGGTGGAAATCGCGGCGGCGCCGGCCGGCGTGCTGGTGCTGATCGACGACGGCCGCCCCCATCAGGATCTCAAGGATCAGCTGGATATCTTTCTGGAGCGCGTGCGTCAGCCGCGGACCAGCGATTCCGATGGGGCCGGCAACTATCTCACCATCGGCACGGGCTCGCAGATACTGCGCCACCTCGGCGTGGGGAAAATGCGGCTTCTCAGCTCGCCGTGGAAGTTCTCGGCGCTTTCCGGCTTCGACCTGGAAGTCGTCGAGCGGCTGGGGCCGAACGATACTTCCGATGAGCCAACTCTTTAAGCAGGAATACATTGATGCAATCCCTTTCTCAAGTTGAAGGCACCTACGTCGACGTCGACGGCCGCTATGTCATCGTGGTCGGGCGTTTCAACCACCATGTGGTGGACAGTCTGGTGGAAGGTGCCGTGGACAGCCTGGTGCGCCACGGCGTCGATATGGAGCATATCGACATTGTGCATGTGCCCGGCGCCTGGGAACTGCCGCTGGCCGTCAAGCGCGTGCTTGGCGTGGTGAAGCCCGATGCCGTCATCGCCCTGGGCGCGGTGATTCGCGGTGGCACCCCGCATTTCGAGTATGTGGCAGGGGGGTGCAACACGGCTCTCAACCAGCTTCAGCTCGAGTTCGACACGCCGATTGCCAACGGCGTACTGACCGTTGAGTCCATCGAGCAGGCTATCGAGCGCGCCGGTACCAAAGCCGGCAACAAGGGCACGGAAGCGGCGATGGCCGCGATGGAAATGGTCTCGTTGCTCCGCGCGATTACCTCAGGTGAAACCCATGAGTGAGCGTCGTGAGCGCAAGCCTTCCGCTGCCCAGCAGGGCCGGCAAGCGGCGCGCGAACTGGCGGTGCAAGGGCTTTACCAGTGGCACATGACCGGCAAGTCGATCAGCGCCATTGAAGCCGAATTCCGCAGTCACGTGCCCGATGACGACATGGAAGACTTCGAGAACTGGGCCAAGGTCATGGAGATTGCCGACAAGGCGCTGTTCCATGAGCTGTTACACAACACGGCCCGCTTCCGTGCCGAGCTGGACCGGGAAATATCGCCGCTGCTCGACCGCCGTCTGGAAGACCTGGACGCCGTTGAGTTGGCCATCCTGCGCCTGGGGGCATACGAGCTTTCCCGGCGTATGGAAGTACCCTATCGCGTCGTCATCAACGAAGGCGTGGAGCTGGCCAAGTCATTTGGTGCCACCGACGGCCATAAATACGTGAACGGTATTCTCGACAAGTTGGCGATTCGCTTGCGGAGTGCCGAGGTCAGTGCGCGTCGTCGCTAACCGACCCTCGGGATCGGGTGATTTCGCGCTCGTGCTGACGCTGCGTTCAAGGGGCCTTTGTGCTTGCCGAATTTGATGTGATTCGACGTTATTTTACGTTGCCGTCCGACGATGCCTGCCGGCAGGGTGTGGCATTGGGCGTCGGCGACGATGCGGCCTTGCTTGCCCCGCAGGCGGGGCAGCAACTGGTGGTCAGCGTGGATACCTCGGTGGCCGACGTCCACTTCCCAAGCGATGCGCCCGCTGACGCCATCGGCCACCGCGCGCTGGCCGTGGCGCTGAGCGATCTGGCGGCGATGGGCGCCCGATCGCGCTGGTGCGTGATGGCGTTGACGCTGGATCAGGCCTGGTTTGCCGATGATCAGGCGGCGCATGCCTGGCTTGCCGACTATGCGCAGGGTTTCAGCGCGCTGGCGAAGCAGCACGCCACCGCGCTGGTCGGCGGTGACGTGACCGCAGGCGGGCTTTCGATTGGCGTGACGGTCATGGGCGAAGTGCCGGTTGGTGAGGCGCTGACCCGACGTGGCGCCCGGCCCGGCGATATCATTGCCGTGACCGGCGCGTTGGGCGGCGGCGCTGGCGGTCTGACGCTCTGGCAGCAGGGCAAGCGTGATCGGAAACATCCCCTGCTGGCCCGCTACCTATGGCCGACGCCGCGCCTGGCCGCCGGCGAAGCGCTTCGCGAGTGGGCAACCTCGGCAATCGATATCTCCGACGGCCTGCTCGCCGATCTGGGGCATCTGCGCGACGCCTCCGGCGTCGGGGCGTCGCTTAATATGGAGGCTCTGCCGCTGAGCGAGGGCCTGGCAGACGCCATGGGCCAGGATGCCGCGCGTCAGGCGGCATTGACCGGGGGCGACGACTATGAACTACTGGTGACGCTGCCCGTCGCGCACGTCGAGCCGGCACGCCAGCGGCTTGCGGCGCTAGGGGTGGCCCTCACCGTGATCGGCGAGTGCAGCGATACCCCGGGCGTGCATGGACTTCCCGTTCAGCGCTATCAAGGCTGGCAGCATTTCAAGGGAGAAACGCCATGAATCGTGCCCCCGCGAGCGTCTGGCGCCGGCCCACGCATTTTTTTGCGTTCGGATTGGGTAGTGGTGCCGTTCCCTGGGCGCCGGGCACGTTCGGCACCCTGGCGGCGATCCCCTTTTATTGGTTAATGGCCGATTTATCACTAGGCTGGTACCTGAGTATCGTGTTCGTTGCCTTCGTCATTGGCGTCTGGCTGTGCGATAGAACGTCCCATGATCTCGGGGTGCATGACCACTCGGGGATTGTCTGGGACGAATTTGTAGGGTACTGGATTACCATGGCGGCGGTGCCGTTTTCATGGGAATCCGCGCTATGGGGGTTTGTGGTGTTCCGTATCTTCGACGTGTTCAAACCCTGGCCCATTCGCTGGGCGGATCGGCGGGTAGCCGGCGGGTTCGGGATCATGATCGATGATGTGATGGCAGGGATTTACGCCTGGAGCACCATGCACCTGTGGTTTTGGCTGCACTGATCGTTCAAAAACGCCGCTCGTTGGCGCGTTTGGCTCAAGGGAGATGCCGTGCGCAAGGAACGTCTGATTGTCCCTGCCCTGGCCGTCATTGCCGTGCTGTGGATGGCCGCGCAACTGCTTTCCAGCGTGCTGTTCGAACGCAGTCTGCGCCAGGCGCTGGACGATCTGGCTGCGCGCGGGGAGTGGCGCGTCACGCGTACCGAGAATCAGCAGGGGTGGCTGAGTTCCCATGGGCGGCTGATTCTATCGCCGTTGCTGGGGCGCCCCTGGCGGCTTGAGCTTGACTATACCGCCCGCCACGGCATCCTGAGCACCGACGTGGAAGGCACCGTGCTGCCGCGCCTCGATACGGCGTTGCAGCAGGCGCTGGGGGAGGTGTCGGCACCCTCGGTGCCGCGCTGGGAAGGGCGTTACCACACCCTGAGCGGACGCAGCGATCTGCGCCTGGCGCTGGCGCCTTTCACTATCCAGCAGAGTGGCAGAGAGCTGAGCGTGCGCGGTGGACGGCTGCACCTGGAAGGCGTTTACGGCGACTGGCGGGTGCGCGCGATGATGGATCAACTGACGCTTACCGACGATCCGGCCGAGCTCCGGGTTGGCCCTGCCATGCTGGAAAGCCGCTACACTTACACCGAAGACGCCTATCACTTCACCCAGCATGACTTCCTGCATATCGACAGCCTGGCATTGTCGTACCCCACCTTCGATATCCTGGCGGCGCCGCTCGACCTCAATAGCCGCATGATGCTTGACGAAGACGAGCTACGCATCAAAGGCGAGCTGCGCGTGGGCGAGGTCATGGTGCCTTCCGAAACGCCTGACACGCCGCTTTTGCAAAACGGCAGCATGGTCATGGAGCTTTCCCGAATCAATGCGGATGCGGTGCGCGACACCATCCGCCAGCTGCGTCAGGAGGCCGCCTGGGGGGATGCCCGCTTGCCCATGGCGGAAGGCACCTTGACACGACTCGAGCCGGAATTGCGCCAGCTGTTGAGCGATTCGCCGCGCCTGGATGTCTTCACCGTCACCGTGGACAGTCCGCTGTTGGGTATCCGTCTGGACGCTGACGGCGCGCTGTTTTTCGATAATCGCCGGTTGGACGAGCTGCAGGTCATGGAGTTGGGCGAGCCCGAGGAGCAGGCTCGCTGGCGGGAACGGATCGACGGTGACTTCACCTGGCACGATGCGCCCACCGTCGCCGCCCTTTGGTTGGGGCTGCCGCTGGGCACCCGCGAGCTGCAGTTCGACGTGGTTCGCGGCCAGTGGCGGGTCAACGGCCGTCCCATGCCCTCGCTATGGCCCTGATCGCCAGCGGTTGAAGTTTGTCCGATGCGCCCGCATTTCCATCACAAAGCCGAGCGGCAATCGCCTCCGGCAGGTGCTGATTGGAGGGTGCATGAGCGACCAGGAATTCGACCGAGACGACCACTTTGACGTGCAGGATGACAACGCCCCGGCCTCGCAGGACGAGGGCGATCAATTCCGTTCTGACGGCGAGCGGGATAACTCGCTGGTATCCGCCAGCGATATGCTTCCCGAGCGTATCTACCTGCTGCCTATTCATAACCGGCCTTTCTTTCCCGCCCAGGTGCAGCCGTTGGTGATCAACCGCGAGCGCTGGGAAGAAACCATGCGTCGCGTGGGCAACACGCCGCACCACACCGTGGGCGTGGCGTTTGTCGGCGAGCAAGGCGTGGACTCGCTGGACAGCGATGGCTTTCCGTCCATCGGCACGGCGGTCAAGGTTCACAAGATGAAGGGCGAGGATCATCAGATCCAGTTCATCGCCCATGGCGTACAGCGTTTCAAGATCCAGCGCTGGCTGTCCACCACGCCGCCTTACCTGGTGGAGGTCAGCTACCCCAAAGAGCCGGTAGATGCCGAAAACGAAGAGACTCGCGCCTATGCGATGGCGATCATTAATGGGATCAAGGAACTGTTGCCCATTAATCCGCTGTACGGCGAAGAGCTCAAGCACTATCTCAATCGCTTCAGCCCCCATCAGCCGGGGCCGCTGACCGACTTTGCCGCAGCGATTACCTCGGCCAAGGGGCCGGAACTTCAGGACGTGTTGTCGACCCTGGACGTCGCCGAGCGGATGCAGAAAGTGCTGCCGCTGTTGCGCAAGGAAATCGACGTTGCCCAGCTGCAAAGCGAAATCAGTGAACAGGTCAATGCGCAGATGCAGGACCGGCAGCGCGAGTTCTTCCTGCGCGAGCAGCTGAAGGTGATTCAGCGCGAGCTGGGCATCTCCAAGGACGACCGCGAAAACGACGTGGATACCTTCCGCGCCCGGCTGGAATCGCTGGTGGTGCCCGAGCGCGTCCAGTCGCGCATCGACGACGAGCTGGACAAGCTGAGCGTGCTGGAAACCGGCTCGCCGGAGTACGGTACCACCCGTAACTACCTGGACTGGCTGACCTCGCTGCCCTGGGGCGTGACCAGCCAGGATCAATTGGATCTGCCCCATGCCCGGGAGGTGCTGGATCGCGACCACGACGGCCTAAAGGACGTCAAGGAGCGGATCGTCGAATTCCTCGCGGAAGGCTCGTTCAAGGGCGACGTGGGCGGCTCGATCCTGCTGCTGGTCGGTCCACCCGGGGTGGGCAAGACCTCCGTCGGCCGCTCGATCGCCGAAGCGCTGGGCCGCCAGTTCTACCGCTTCTCCGTGGGCGGCATGCGCGACGAAGCCGAGATCAAGGGGCACCGCCGCACCTACGTGGGAGCCATGCCGGGCAAGCTGGTTCAGGCCTTCAAGGAAGTGGAAGTCGAAAACCCGGTGATCATGCTGGATGAGATCGACAAGCTCGGTCAGTCCTTCCAGGGTGACCCGGCCTCGGCGCTGCTCGAAGTGCTCGACCCGGAACAGAACGTCGACTTCCTCGACCATTACCTGGATGTCCGTATGGACCTCTCCAAGGTGCTGTTTGTGTGTACGGCCAACACGCTGGATTCCATACCGAGTGCGCTGTTGGACCGGATGGAGCAAATCCGCCTCTCAGGCTACATCGCCGAGGAGAAACTGGCGATTGCCAAGCACCACCTGTGGCCCAAGCTGCTGAAGCGCGACAATCTGCCCAAGAAGCGCATTCAACTCAGCGATGCGGCGCTCAAGCAGGTGATCGAGGGTTACGCCCGGGAAGCCGGGGTGCGTCAGCTGGAAAAGCAGCTGCACCGCATCGTGCGCAAGGCCGCGGTCAAGCTGCTGGAAGACGATATCGAAACGGTCAAGGTATCGGTGAAGAACCTCGAGGAATTCCTGGGGGCGCCGACCTTCCGCAAGGAAAAGGTTCTGAAAGGCGAGGGCGTGGTCACCGGCCTGGCCTGGACCGCCATGGGTGGGGCCACCCTGCCGATCGAGGCGGGCAAGGTGCACTCGCTGGATCGCGGCTTCAAGCTTACCGGCAAACTGGGCGATGTGATGCAAGAGTCCGCCAACATTGCCTACAGCTATACGCTTGGCCATCTGCAGGAGTACGGCGCGGACAGTGACTTCTTCGATTCCGCGTTCGTTCACCTTCACGTGCCCGAAGGGGCGACGCCCAAGGACGGCCCTTCGGCCGGGGTAAGCATGACCACGGCGTTGCTGTCCCTGGCCAGGCACCAGGCCATTGACCGGCCGCTGGCCATGACCGGCGAGCTGACGTTGACCGGTCAGGTATTGCCGGTGGGCGGCATTCGTGAAAAAGTCATCGCCGCCCGCCGCAGCGATATCTTCGAAGTCATTCTGCCCGCGGCCAACCGGCGCGATTACGATGAGCTGCCCGACTACCTGAAAGAAGGCATGACGGTGCATTTCGCCGACCGCTACCGCGATGTCGCCAAGGTGGTATTTAAATAGTCGAACAAGCCAGCGATGTCATGTGAGTCGTCATACGGCCATCGATACTTAGCGTTAAAGCCATATGCTTAGCCTTTAACGTTAAGCCGGGTATAACCTTAAAGCGCTATCTATCGGATAGCGCTTTTTTCTTTGTAAATCACTATTTAGTTTTTTCGTTGCAGGCCGATAGGTATAAAAAGTTTTAAGAAAAAACATATCTTCCTCAAGGATCGCTATGCGCAATAATCAACCCGTGACCCAGCAAGAGTACCCGTTGACCGATGAGACTGTGCTCATCTCGCGTTCGGATTTGAAAGGCAACGTCACCTACGCCAACCCCAGCTTTGTGGAGGTCAGTGGCTACTCGCGGGACGAGCTGATTGGCGCACCGCATAATCTGATTCGTCATCCCGACATGCCGGAAGCGGCCTATGCCAACCTGTGGAAAACCCTAAAGGAAGGCACGACCTGGCAAGGGCTGGTGAAAAACCGGCGTAAAAACGGCGATCACTACTGGGTTCACGCCACCCTGGCACCGCTACGCGATGGCGATCGCATCGTCGGCTATACGTCGGTGCGCCGCAAGGCCAACCCCAAGGCAGTGGCCAAGGCGGAAAAAATCTACGCCGAGATGCGCAAGACGGGTAAGTCACGACGCTACACCCTGGTACGCGGCGCGCTGCGTCGCAAGGGGCTTACCGGCACCATCTCGCGCTTCAGATTTACCAGCCTGCGTGCCAAGTTGATCGGCATGGTGCTGGCATCCGTGGTGCTGATTGGCATCGCCGGCGGACTGGGTATCTACGGATTGATGGTCTCCGGGGATCGCCTGGATACCCTGAGCCGATCGGGACTGGATGACGTCGCGAGCCTTCAGGCCATCGAGCAGGCCGCCGGGCAGGTGGTCGGTGAGCTGGATCCCGCCGTGCTCAATCCGCGCGCCGTGGACGCCGAAGAGTTGGCCGCGTCGGTCGAGACCAAGCTGGAAAGAATCGAGGCGCGCTGGGGCGAATACCGCGCCGATGAAGACCCCGACGGTCAGGCGCTGCAGTCCTTTGGTACGGCGCTCGGCAACTGGAGCGACGGGGTCGATCAGGCAGTGACCGCTCTAGTCGAGAAGGAAAGCTACGCCGCCTTTGTCGCCTTCAACGATATTGTCAAGCCTGGCATGGAAACGTTGCAATCCGAGGTCAGCCAGCTGGTTGAAAGTGAACGGTCACTTGCTGCCGAGATGCTGGCGGAGGCCGATCAGGGTCGCCAGCAGATGATGATTGCCCAGCTGGTGCTGATGGCGCTTGGCGCGGCGATCATGATCGGCTTGAGCGTGCTGATCCTCAAATCGGTATTGCGCAGCCTCGCCGGCGCGCGCTACGTGACCTTCCAGATTGCCGCCGGTAACCTGGCCGCCCGGGAGCGTCGCCAAACCGGCGATGAGCTGGGCGAGCTGCTTTACTCGCTGGACACCATGCGCTTCAGCCTGTCGGGTATCGTGGGCGACGTTGAAAACCGTGTCTCGGTGGTTACCCCGGCCATTCAGCAGATCGCCGCCGAAAACGAGGAGCTGGCCTCGCGTACCGAGCAGCAGGCATCGTCGCTGCAGGAGACGGCTTCCAGCATGGAAGAGATGACCTCGACCGTGCAGCAGAATACCGATAACGCCCGTCAGGCGAGCGAGCTGGCGGTTCAGAATGCGAAGAGCACCCAGGAAACTGGCGATCAGATGCAGCAGTTGGTGGAACGCATGCAGCGGATCGCCCAGAGCGCTGAAAAAATGACCGAAATGATCAGCGTGATCGACGGCATTGCGTTTCAGACCAACATTCTTGCTCTGAATGCCTCGGTTGAGGCAGCACGGGCAGGCGAACACGGCCGTGGATTCGCGGTGGTGGCCAGCGAGGTGCGCAATTTGGCCGGCCGCAGCGCCGAGGCGGCTCAGGAAATTCGTCGCATGATCGATAGCACGACGGAAGAGGTCACCGGCGGCCGCAGCGCGGTTGAAATGGCCGAGAAGGCGATTGATTCGGTGATGCGTCAGGCCAGCAAGGTGAGCGAGCTGATGGAGTCGATCAGCACCGCGTCCAGCGAGCAGAGCAGCGGCATCGGTCAGATCAACTCGGCGATTGCCGAGATGGACGACGTGACCCAGCAAAATGCCACCAAGGTGCAGTCGATCGCGGCGTCGGCGGATAACCTGTCTATGGAAGCGTTCGAATTGGCTAACGTGGTGGATGCGTTCCGCCTGGAAGGGGCTCAGGAAGAGAGCATCAAAATAGCTCGCGCCCATCTGGAAAGGATGAATCAAGCGACCGCAAAAACGGCCAAGTCACTACCCAATCACTCTTCCACTTCAAAAGGTCGCGAAGTGGAAGGTGACACAGCTGATCAGTGGGATGAGTTTTAACGCTGGGATGCGCCCCGACCATTGCGCCCGCTACTTGGCGGGCGCAATGAATAGCGTTCACTCGTCCGGGTGAAACTCCAGTGCCACCGAGTTGATGCAGTAACGCAAGCCGGTGCTCTGGGGAGGGCCGTCAGGAAAGACGTGACCCAGGTGGGCATCGCAGTGGGAGCACACCACCTCGGTGCGCACCATGCCATGGGAGCCGTCCTGGTGTTCCTCGACGCAATGACTGCCCAGCGGGCGGTCAAAGCTGGGCCAGCCGCATCCGGCGTCAAACTTGTGCTCGTTCTCGAACAAGGGGGCATGGCAGCACACGCAGTGGTAGATGCCTTGCTTGTCGCTGACCTGATAATCACCGGTGAACGGTCGTTCGGTGCCTTTTTCGCGAGTCACGCGGTATTGCTCCGGGGTGAGCTGTTCTTGCCACTGATCCGGGGATTTCTCGATTTTTGCCATGGGGGTCTCCTCTCCCGCTGAAATCTCGCTGGCTGATTCCATCACTGCCAATGACAGTGATGGTCTGCCTGAGTTCAGGATGCGCAATATTGAGCAAAATCGCCAGCCTTGCCGTTATACGCTTGCCGCGCCGCCGTTGCTCCGGGGGTCATGAGCGCTTTCAATCAGCCCGTCAGGGTGATGCACGATGCCCCCTGCATGGCCCATGGAATCGCTGAACGGCTCATCGAGGACTTCCACATCGTGGCCTGCGGTCTTCAGCGCCGCTACCAGCTCGTCATCGAAGCGATCTTCGAGCTTGAGGTTCATGCTGGACTCGCCCCAGGTGCGGCCCAACAGCCAGCGCGGCGCGCTGACCGCCTGCTGCAGCGGCATGTGATGAAACGCGTAGCGCGAGAACACAGCGGCCTGGGTCTGCGGCTGCCCCTCGCCGCCCATGGTGCCGTAGACCATGGTGCGCCCATCGCGGAACCGGGCCAGCGCCGGATTGAGCGTATGGAATGGTTTGCGTCCCGGGGCGAGTCCACGCAGCGCCTCGGGGTCGAGGGAGAAGCTGATACCACGGTTTTGCCACAGCACGCCGCTTTCCGGCAGCACCACGCCGCTGCCGAATTCCCAGTAGATGCTCTGGATAAAGCTGACCGCCCGGCCCTGGTTATCCACCGTGCCCATCCAGATGGTATCGCCTTTTTCGGCCTGATGGGGCCAGGGTAGCGCCTGGGAAGCGTCGATTTGCGCAGCCTCGGCGTCAATTCGTTCGTCGCTGAGCAACGCCTGGAGCGAGCCGGGGACACGCGCCGGGTCAGTCACGTACTGGTCGCGCAGCATGAAGGCGCGCTTGGTGGCCTCGATCACCCCGTGCAGATGACCAAACCCATTGGGCTCGGCGGCTTTCAGGCGTTCGTAAATGGCAATGATCATCAGCGACGCCATGCCCTGGGTGGGGGCCGGCAGGTTGTAGACACTGGCATCGGCCAGGCTGACTTCGAGCGGCGTGACGCGCTGGGCGCGGTAAGTGTTAAAGTCGCTCAACCGCAGCGGACTGCCCAGGCCTTCGAGGTCGCTGGCCATGCTGGCGGCCAGCGCGCCGCGATAGAAATCATCCAGCCCGGCGGTGGCCAACTGATTCAGCGTCGCGGCCAGACGTGGTTGGCGCAGGCGTTCGCCTTCGCGTGGGGCCTTGCCGTTCACCAGCAGCGCTTCGCTGAAGCCGGGGCTTTGCGATAGCCGTTCAAGGTGCTTGGCGGTCAGGGTTTCCTGGCTCTTGGTTACCGCCACGCCGTTTTGGGCATGGCCGATGGCATCGGCGAGCAGGGTGGGCAACGGCATGGCCGGCCCCCAGTCGGCGGCGACGGACAGCGCTTCCTGCCAACCGCTGACCGTGCCGCCCATGGTGAGAGCGGCCTTGGGGCCGCGCTCGGGAATCTGCGTTTCGCCGGCATAGAAATCCGCGTTGGCCAGACCCGCGGCGGGGCCGCAGGCGTCGATGGCCACCGGTGCCTTGCCGGGCTCGTGGATTAACCAGAAACCATCGCCGCCCAGGGCATTCATGTGCGGGTAAGCCACGGCAATGGTCGCGGCAGCGGCGACCATGGCCTCGACGGCGTTACCACCTTGCTTGAGGATGTCGCGTCCGGCGCTGGCGGCGAGGTGGTGCGGTGCGACACAGCTGCCGCCGTAGCTACGTTGGGTATGAAGCATGATGGATCCTTTTATTATTGAGCCCGTTGACTACCAGCCAATGGCGTCGGGTAGCCAGGTGGCAATGCCGGGAAATAGTACCACCATGGCAATGGCAATAAACTGCAAGGCGATAAACGGTAACACGCCGAGGTAAATGTCCAGCGTTGTCACCCCTTTGGGAGCGACGCCTTTCAGGAAAAACAGCGACCAGCCAAAGGGCGGCGTCAAGAACGAGGTCTGCAGCACCAGGCCGACGAGGATGCCGAGCCATACCAGGTCGACGCCTAGCTGAATGAAAAACGGCAAAAATAGCGGCAGGGCAATATAGCTGATCTCGATCCATTCGAGGAAAAAGCCGAGAATGAACATCAGCAGCAACATGAACAGCAGGGCGCCTATCTCGCCGCCGGGTACCCACTCGAACAGGCGAGCCACCAGGTGCTCACCGCCTAGTCCACGAAACGCCAGACCAAACACCTGCGCGCTGATCAGGATGAAAAACACCATCGCGGAAATGATCAGGGTGGCCTTGGCGACCTCATTGAGTAAGTGAAGGGTAAGCCGCCCGGAGCAGGCGACAAATACCAGGGCGCCCAGCGCCCCCATGGCCGCCGCCTCGGTAGGTGCGGCAATGCCGCCGATGATCGAGCCGAGCACAGCCACGACGAGCCCCACCGGCGGGCCCACGACCACGATGACCTTGCGCAGCAGCTGTGACTTGCTCAGCTGCGCGCGTTCCTCGGCTGGGATGGGCGGCATCAAATGCGGTTTCCAGGCCGCCAGAGCGAGAATTGCCATCATGTACACCGCCGCCAGGGTCAGCCCTGGGAGCATGGCAGCGGCAAACATGGTGCCCACCGACTCACCGAGGATTTCCGCCAGCAGAATAAGCACCAGGCTGGGCGGAATAATCTGCCCCAGGGTGCCGGAGGCGCAGATCATGCCGCAGGCGAGCGCTTTGGGGTAGCCCCGGAGCAGCAGGGTGGGCAGCGTGAGCAGTCCAAGCGTGACAATGGTGGCACCGACGATGCCCGTGGCCGCCCCGAGCAGCACGCCGACGAAGATGATCGCCACGCCCATACCACCCGAAACACTGCCGAAAAGGTGGCCGACCACGTCGATCAACTCATCGGCGAGCTTGGATTTTTCGAGCATCACGCCCATGAAGACGAACAGCGGAATCGCCATGAAGGTGTAGTTGGTCACCACGCCATAGATACGCGACGGCAGCAGGTTGAACAGCATCGGGCCAAAGCCGATGAAGCCAAACACGAACGCGGTCGTCGCGATGCTGATCGCCACCGGTATGCCAATCAGCAGCATGACGAAAAAGGCCCCGATCATGCCGATCGCGAGCCATTCATTTAAAGACATAGGTCAGTCACCTTGTGCGGGAATCGCCAGCGCATTGCGCAGCGCATGAGCCAGCCCTTGCAGTGCCAGCAGGGTGAAGCCAAACGGGAGAAAGGCTTTCAGCAGCCAGCGCCAGGGGAGGCCGCCGGGGTTGGGTGAAGCCTCCCCACGGCCAAACGACTGGGCGACCCAGGGAAGCGTCAGCCAGGCAATGTATAGCCCCATCACCAGCAGTGTGAGGCCGCCCAGCACTTCGATGGTTCGTTTCACGGCGACCGGGAAGTGCTCGTAAAACACATCGACCCGAACCTGTTCGCCATTGAGCAGTAGGTACGCCATGCCAAACAGGGCGATGGGCGAGATCAGGTGCCATTGCAGCTCCTGCAGCCATACCGCACCGATATCGAACAGGTAGCGCAGCAAGACATCGCTGGCGACCATGAAAACCAGCACCACGCAGGTCCAGGCGGCGCTCCGGCCAAATAGCCGGACCAGCGCCTCGATGCCGTAAACCAGGTTTTCGACGGCTCGCATATCAGACTCCGATGATATCGCTTAGCCAGGCGCGCTCGCTGGCACCTGCCCAGCGATCGTGCTTGGCTTTAAAGGCCATGTAGCTGTCGTGAATCTTGCGTACCGCCGGGTCGGCGTTCGCCTCGGTTTCGAGGGTATCCAGGGTGGCCTCGCGCAGCGCATTGACGATGGGTTCAGGTAGTTGGTTGGCGATAACGCCGTGGTTGTCGACAAGGTCGGTGAGGGCTTCGCCGTTCACGGCTTCGGACCAGGTCAGGCTTTCAAGGCAGGCCGCCATGCACGCCGAGCGCACGATCATCTGCAGGTCGGTCGGCAGGCTGTCCCAGTGGGATTTGGATATCAGCAGCTCGCCGGTGGTGGAAGGCTCGTGCCAGCCGGTGGTGTAGTAGTACTTGGCGGCATCCTGAAGCCCCATGCGACGGTCCTGGTAGGGGCCGACGAATTCGGCGGCGTCGATCACGCCGCGCTCCAGCGCCGGGAAGATCTCGCCGCCCGGCAGTACGCGGGCATCCACGCCCAGCGAGGCGTAGACCTTGCCGGCCAAGCCGGGCACGCGCATGCGCAGCCCCTCAAGCTGGCTGATCTCCTCGATGGGTTCGCGGAACCAGCCGGTCATCTGTACGCCGGTATTGTTGAGGGGGAAGGCGACCATACCGAAGGGTTCGTAGAGCGCGTGCCACAGTTCAAGGCCGCCGCCGTGGTAAAGCCATGCCATATGGCCCATGAAGCTCATGCCGAAGGGGACGGTCGTGAAATACTGCGCGGCAAAGGTGGTGCCCGACCAGAAATAGCTGTTGGCCGCGTTCATTTCGATCGTGCTGCTCTGCACGGCCTCGAAGCCTTCAAGCGCCGGAATTAGCTCGCCGGCGGCGAAATGCTGAATGGCCAGGCGCCCACCGGACATGGCGTTGATTTTCTCGATGACATCGGTGGGGCTGCCCGGCCCTTCGACATAGAAGGGGGATCCTGGCCCGTAAGCGTTGGTCATTCGCCAGTTGAAGGTTTCAGACGACTGGGCGCGTGCAATGGAGGGGGCTCCCAATACCAGCCCGGCAGTAGAGGAAACGGCAGCGGTGGTCAGGAACTTGCGGCGTGTGAAGGTCATAGGGCACCTCGTGGTGGCAGTCGATGAGTAAGTGTTGTCCCACTGAGGTGTTAGCAATCGGCGTGCCATAAAATCGATTTTATTTAAAATAAAAGATTTTTGCCGCCGTTGTCGCTTGTTACCCGTGGTTAATCGATGGTTCTTGCACTAGCGTCGCGCAGCCTGCGGCGGTAAGCGCACTGCTTTGAGGCATTGGGCGGCAGGTCGGCTTGGTGCTGAGAAAGCGGGGAAGGTGATGCGGACTACTTGACAGGTTAATGGGGTCTGGGTAATATACGCGCCACCTCGACGAGGCAAAGCGACGTCCCATTCGTCTAGTGGTCCAGGACACCGCCCTTTCACGGCGGTAACAGGGGTTCGAACCCCCTATGGGACGCC
>NZ_JAJLLW010000006.1 GCF_020991005.1 Halomonas sp. CUBES01
TCAGCAGTGAAACCGCTTCGCGCCGATGGTAGTGTGGGGTCTCCCCATGCGAGAGTAGGTCATCGTCAGGCACTTATACCGCAGAAAACCCAGCCAATCGGCTGGGTTTTTTGTTTGGGCGGAAGTAAAGCCTCGGGCACACTGCGCTCGGGGCTTTTTGCTGAGTGCCTTACCACTCGATAGGATCGCCTGCCCAATCCCAGAAGCTTCCCGTGTCGTCAGGCGTGCGTTTGGCCACGACATCCATTAGCTGTGAAGCGACGAATTCTGGTGTGAACAGCTTGCCGCTGGGAACTCGGGCCTGGAAAGGCTGGGAGAGCGGTGTATCCGTCGTGCCAGGGTGCAGGCATAGCACAATCGACTGTTTGTTGAGACGTGACAGCTCGATAGACGCGGTCTTCATGAGCATATTATGTGCCGCTTTGCTGGCACGGTAGCTGTACCAGCCGCCTAGGTGATTATCGCTGATCGAGCCAACGCGAGCCGACAGGCTGGCAATAATGCAAGGGTGTGAGCCTTGTAGGGAAGATTGTAGGGCAGAAATCAATAACGCCGGAGTAAACGCATTAGCCTGCATGACCTGGGTAAGACCCTCAAGGGTCAACCGATCCAGGCGCTTTTCTGGCTTGATGCCTTGTGTGCTGTCATGTAGCAGACCGATGGCGTTGAAGAAAAGATGAACGGGAACATCATCGAGATGCCTTGCAAGTTCAAGGCGATCCTCTTCCTGGGAAACATCAAGTGACAGGTGAGTAAGGCGGTCATCCTGCAGCAGAGGCGGCTGGCGGCTGGCGGCAATAATACGACCTGTTTGAGGTGAGGCAAGCAGATGTTTGACAAGCGCATTACCAATTCCACCTGATGCACCTGTCACGAGGGCGGTGAACTGGTTTGGTAAATGAGGCAGCATCGGTAATCCTGTGGCGTGAAGAAACAATTAGTTTCTAGATTTAAACACCACGTAAAATACTTGTATAGCTTTTAAGGATTACGCGGAAGCATTGATCTTGCCTGATTGGGCGGAATTACGCCCGGTGGGGGTGTAGAGCGTTTTTTCAGCAATCTGACGGATATAATCGAGCATTTGCTGATTATGCTGCATGCGTAAAGACAACATCTTGCCGGTAAGCGCGTTCATGCGCGCGGCGCGCTCGCTCTTTTCCAACAGCTGGTTCCATGCCTCTGTACAGCCTGCATCCTGAGCGGCCAACTTGGCGCCACGTGCGCCATTTTCATATCCAAGGCGTTTCTGCACGCTACGCCGCAGGGACTCGATGCGCTCGAGTTCCGCCAGCAATTGCTGCTTTTGGTGGGCCACTCCGGCCAGAGCGTCGCCGTCAATATCGCCTTGGGTCAGCAGGTTCTGCTCGCTGCCGAGCAGGTCGATCAACGTGTCGACACGTTGCTGCTGGTCAGTCAACAAGCTGGCGAGGCTCATAGCTTACTCCTGGGATTCGCGAAGGTTGGCAATCAGGCCATCCGCAATGCGGTCAGCACGAATTTCAAGCCGACCATCGCGAATGGCATCGCGAATTTCTTCGACTTTAGCGCTGTCGATATCATGAGTGGCGTCGGCACTCTGGGTGCTGAGCTGAGTCGAGCCCTTGGCTTCGGTGCCCGATGTGGCAGACGGCGAACTCCCCGCTTTTTGGGTATCGTCGCGCTGCTGGGCGGGACCCGAGCGGAGCAGAGGGTTATTGACGTTATCAATTTTCACGTTGTGTGCCTCATCGTCAACGTTGAGCGCCCGATGCGCGGATTACGTGAACTATCGGCGCCACCGAGTAAAACTTTAGCCATTCAATTAAAAATCGACCATCAGCGTGCCACGCTCAATGACGCGAGCGGTGAGCACTTCGCGTGAACCAAAGCGTACTCTGACGTCCTCACCCATAGCGCCATCTTCCAGCGCTTCACCTTCACGAGAAACTTGAAAGGCAGCACCTTGTGCTATGACCCTGACACGCTGTCCTCGTTCAACAAGATGAGGCGCTTCAACGAAATGGGACTGAAGCGTCGTGCCGCTGGCGATTGGGCGGCGTGCGATTTTTCCGACGATGTCGTCTGAATCCGTTATAGCCCGGGACGATAGATCGCCTAAATTACCGTCAGCTTCTTCCAGCATGTCGGGCGTTATTTGCGCGCCACGCTCAATATCCACGGCGGCCACCATGTAGCTACCGATAACATCAATGTCTGCCTGTAAATAACGCACTTGGCGGCTATCGGTGCCGCAGCGAACGCCCACGGATACGCGGCCAAGCGGGGCCTTGTTCTGATTGGTGAGAAACGGTTCCGGATTGGTGCAGGTGGGAAGGTGGGGCGAAGGCTCGCGAAGGTTGATCACCACCTCGTTGCCAAGCGCATGAGCTTCCTGGTAGAGAAATTGATGAACGCTCTCCATCAGTTCCGTATGCTTGGACGATGACGCGCCAGCCATTGGCATGAAGGCCCACGACAGCAAAATGGCCAGCGAAAAGTGACGCAAGAAGCGCAACGCTATTCCTGACCTCAAGACGAGCGGCGATGGACGCATGAAATAGAGTGCTCGATAAAGAAGAAGCGTAATAATACCTTCGCCAACTATAGCGAAAACGGATGAGGATTATCACAAGAAATAATGGCGGAAACGAGGGTTGTTCCATGCTTTAGGCTGACAGGCTCCGTCGTATTCTCCATCATCAATAAATTCTATTTTTGCCTCTCAGCGAGCGAGGGTTGGCATGCTTGACCAATTAGAATCTTCCTTGAATTACCACCAGCAAGCGCTGGGGTTACGACAGGCGCGGCATGAAGTGCTTTCCGCGAATATTGCCAATGCTGACACCCCGAACTACAAGGCACGGGATATCGATTTTGCCAGCGAACTGAAAAAAGCCGTGGATGCTGGCCAGCAAGGGCAGAGCGGTAACAGCGGCGGTTTAACCCTGTCCCGGACATCTGAACACCACCTGATGGGCCAGGGGCCAGCCACAAATACGGCCACCGATACCGATTTGCTGTACCGGATCCCAAGCCAGCCCAGCCTGGATGGCAACACCGTCGAAATGGATCGTGAGCGTGCACAGTTTGCCGATAACGCCGTGCGCTACCAGGCCGCGCTCACCATCATGAATAGCCGAATTCAAGGGCTCAAAACTGCCATGCAGCCGGAATAATCTGGCCTGCGTCGGTTAGGAGATATATATGTCGATGTTTTCTGCGTTTGATATTGCGGGGTCTGCCATGAGCGCCCAGTCGCAACGCATGAATGTAACCGCCAGCAACATGGCCAATGCCGATAGCGTGGCGGGCCCGGATGGTGAGACATACCGCGCCAAACAGGTCATGTTTGAAACACAGGCCAATAACTCACGCTATGGTGTGGGTGGGGTGAATGTCACCGAGGTGGTCGAGGACGACTCGCCACTCCGGCTCGAGTATATGCCCAACCATCCCGCTGCGGATGAAGACGGTTATGTCGCCAAGCCCAACGTCGAGCCCGTTCACGAGATGGTCAACATGATTTCGGCTTCTCGCTCCTATCAGGCCAACGTTGAAGTTTTCAACACCAGCAAACAGATGCTGATGCAGACACTCTCTCTGGGTGAAGGGTAAGCCATGAATATCGATACCAGCGTTCTAAGCAATGTCAACGGCGGTGGCGCAAGCGGCATGCCGGCCAGTCAGTCCGAAGAGCTGCGCGAAAGCTTCATGACCCTGCTGATCACCCAGCTGGAAAATCAAGACCCGATGAATCCGATGGAAAACGCGGAGATGACCTCCCAGCTGGCCCAGATCAATACGGTCAGCGGCATTGAGAGCTTGAACGATACGCTTAGCGGGATCACTCAGCAGATGAACGCGTCCCAGATGCTGCAGGCCTCCGGGTTGATCGGCAATGCGGTACTCGTGCCGGGTAACCAGGTCAAGGTGGGGACTAGCGAGGACGGCAGCAGCTATGCAACGCCTTTTGGTATCGAGCTGGACAAGCCGGCAGATAACGTCGAGATCAAAGTGACAAACCAGACTGGCGAAGTGGTTTATACCAATAACATTGAAGGAGTCGATGCCGGTGTCGAGTCGTTCAGTTGGAACGGCCAGAACAACGATGGCGCCGCCGTGCCGGAAGGTTCGTATAATGTTAGCTACAAAGCCACTGACGCTGAAGGCGAAGAGCTCGAAGCAGAGACATTGAACTATGCCCAAGTTCAGGGCGTGACGCCTTCTGAATCAGGTGACGACGTACGTCTCGATCTGGGGGCCGTTTATGGCCAGGTATCACTCGATCAAATCAAGCAGATTCTTTAAGCCGTAACGTATTGATCTATTTAGCAGGGGACTGAACGATGAGTTTTTCACAAGCATTAAGTGGTTTGAATGCCCAGCAAGATAAGCTGGGGGCGGTAGGTAACAATATTGCCAACTCGCAAACGGTCGGCTTCAAGAGTTCCAACGTCCAGTTTGCCGACGTATACGCTGAATCGCGCATCGGTCTAGGTACGCGCACGTCAGCGGTGCTCCAGAACTTCAGCCAGGGCAATATCGAGTCATCGAACCGCAACATGGATCTGGCGATTGCCGGCGAAGGCTTCTTCCGCTTTCAGCAGCCCAATGGCGAAGTCGGCTATTCGCGAAATGGCCAGCTAACCATGACCGCAGAGGGTGATCTGGTGAATGCCCAGGGTGCGCAGATTATGGGATACCCGGCTGACGACGACGGCAATATCCAGGGTGGCGGCGATGTGGAGGCACTAAGCGTCGATGCAGGTGACCTCGCCGCAAGCGCCACCACTGAGCTGGATGTTTCACTCAATCTGGATGCTGAAGAAGAGGTAATTGACCCGACTCCTGCAGGAGCCGACATTAATGCAGAGGCAATAGCCAATGGTCTGGATTCTAGCCAGTACTCCTACTCCACTAATGGCACTATTTACGATTCTCAGGGTAATGCGCGAAACCTGACAATGTATTTTACTAAGATTGGGGCCAATGATTGGCGGGTAGACGCGCGTATGTCGGGCGGCCCAGCGGGCGCACCTAATTATGCTTTTGAAGATGTTGCTGGAGCGGACTTCGGTTTTACAACTGATGGCCGTTTGAATGATGCCTTTACTGCTTTTGATCTTGATCTAGATAATCCAACCGATATTCGCGATGCTGATGGTAATGCTGTTGCAAATAGCGAGTTTGGACCTACATTAACTTCACAACAAATCCAGGTCGACTTTCCCGATACCACCCAATTTGCCAATAGTTCGACAGTCAACGACTTGTCTCAAGACGGCTATACCTCGGGCTCGCTAGTAGGCGTGACCATCGAAGACGATGGGTCAATCATGCGTAATTACTCCAACGAAGAGTCACGCGCAGCGGGCCAGATTGCCTTGGTGAGCTTCCGCAACCCCGAGGGCCTCAGTCCTGACGGTGACAACCTGTGGACCGCGACCGGCTCCTCAGGCCAGGAACTGGTGGGTGCACCGGGCACTGGCCAGCGTGGTTTGATCGAACCTGGTGCTGTTGAAACCTCCAACGTGGACATGGCCGGCGAACTGGTTGACATGATCGTGGCGCAGCGCGCCTATCAGGCCAACTCGCAGACCATCAGTACCCAGGATGAGCTGCTGCAGACCATCATCAACCTCTAACGGCTGACGGGATATTAAGGGAGTAAGGGCGTGGATAGAATGCTGTATACCGCCATGAGCGGCGCCAAGCACACGATGGATCAGCAGTCGGTCGTCAGCAACAACCTGGCGAACGTGACCACCTCAGGCTTTCGTGCTCAGCTTCAGGCTGCGCGTTCGGTGCCTGTGGAGGGTGATGCCTTACTCCCTACCCGCACCTCGGCGGTGACGACCACACCGGGAACCGACTATTCCCAGGGGCCAATCGAGCGCACCGGCCGCTCGCTTGACGTGGCAATGCAGGACGACGCCTGGATGGCGGTGCAGGATGTGGACGGCGGTGAAGCCTACACCCGTCGCGGCGACCTGCAGATTGACAGCGACGGCGTTCTGATGACCGGAAACGGTCGACCCGTGGTGGGCGATGGCGGCCCCGTTGTGGTGCCTCAGGGGGCGCAGGTTTCTATTGGCGCTGATGGTACGATCAGCGCCATCCCCCAGGGTGAAGGCCCTGAAGCGCTGGTCAATGTCGGACGTATCAAGCTGGTGACGCCCGAGGAGGGTGAGCTCACGCGTGGCGAGGATGGCCTGTTCCGTGCGCCGCCCAATGATGAGGGCGAGCCTGGAGCGCTCGCGGCCGACGAGGACGCCACGCTGGTCAGCGGCGCACTCGAAGGCAGCAATGTCAGTGCCGTCGACACCATGGTGACCATGATAGATGCGGCACGCCGCTACGATATGCAAATGAAGATGTTGAGCTCGGCGGACGAAAACGCACAGCGAGCGAACAGCATGTTATCGATCCAGGGCTGATAACGCCTTGTCAGCCAAGAGGGCACTTTTATGATCTCGTCTTTATGGACGGCCAAGACCGGCCTGGAATCCCAGCAAACCAAGCTGGATGTGATTTCCAACAACCTGGCCAACGTCAGCACCAACGGCTTCAAGCGTTCACGCCCGGTGTTTGAAGACCTGCTGTACCAGAACATGCGTCAGCCAGGTGCGCAGAACAACGTTCAGGATCGACTTCCGTCCGGCATGCAGGTGGGCACCGGGGTGCGTGCGGTGGCGACAGAGCGGCTGCATACTCAGGGCGGCCTCGAGCAGACCGAGAACTCCCGCGATCTGGCGATCAACGGCGAAGGCTTCTTCGAGGTACTGATGCCCGACGGCACGACCGCCTACACCCGTGACGGTAGCTTCCAGCTGAATGAAAACGGCCAGATGGTCACGGCCAACGGCTATCCGCTGGAGCCAGCCATTTTCATCCCCGAAAATGCTCTGTCGGTCAGTGTTGGTGAAGACGGCACCGTGAGCGTTCGTCAGCCGGGCGACAATCAGTCCAACCAGGTTGGTCAGATCAATGTCAGCACCTTTATCAATCCCGCCGGTCTGCAGAGCATGGGGGGCAACCTTTATCAGGAAACCGGTTCTTCCGGGGTGCCCAACCAGAACATGCCGGGCATGAACGGCGCCGGTCGCTTGTTCCAGGGCTACGTTGAAACGTCGAACGTCAACGTGGTGGAAGAAATGGTCAACATGATTCAGACCCAGCGGGCGTATGAAATCAATAGTCAGGCCGTCTCGACCAGCGATGAAATGCTGGCACGCCTGGGCCAGCTGTAACACCGCTCACTGACAGGTTGGTTCATGCTGCAACGACATAGTATTGCGCGACGGCTAGCGCTGGCTGGGCTGATGTTTTTTCTGCTTGTAGTCGCCGGCTGCGCCCAGATCCCAAGGGCGTCGGTGGTCGGAGAGCAGGAGCAGATCAATATCGTCGATCGTCCGCCACCGGTGCCCAACGGTTCGATCTATCAGGCGCGCCGTGGCTATCAGCCGCTTTTCGAAGACCGTCGCCCCAGAGCGGTTGGCGATATTCTGACGATCGTGCTGGATGAAGAGGTGAGCGCCAGCAAGAACTCTGCCTCAAATGCTAATCGCGATGGCAGTGGGAGCCTCGAGTTTGGCGCCTTGCCGGATGCTCTGGAAACATTGGCCGAGTATGGGTTCGATATCGAGGGCCAGAGCGATTTTTCTGGCGGAGGCGGCTCACAGGCCACCAACTCCTTTACCGGCACCATTACCGTCTCGGTGCTGGAGGTCATGAACAACGGCAACCTACGGGTTCGCGGCGAGAAGCAGATTGCCATCAATCAGGGCACCGAGTTCATTCGCTTTTCCGGCGTGGTCAATCCACGCACGATTACCGCACAGAATAGCGTGCCTTCCACTCAGGTGGCGGATGCGCGAATCGAATATGTTGGGGATGGCTACATTAACGAAGCGCAGCACATGGGCTGGCTGCAGCGTTTCTTCCTTAACGTGTCGCCTTTCTAGCTGCACCGCCGACAAGGGTCAATGACATGCAACGTATGAAGACACCAGCGCTGGCGAAACGATGCTGGCAGCTTTGTATCTTGGGCCTTGCTTGCCTGCTGGCCCTGCCGGTTCAGGCTGAGCGAATACGCGAACTCGCCAGTTTCTCCGGTGTTCGCGACAACCAGCTGGTCGGCTACGGGCTGGTGGTGGGGCTGGACAACACCGGTGACCAGACCACGCAGGCCCCGTTTACCAGCCAAAGCTTAACCAACATGCTGTCACAATTGGGTGTGACGGTGCCGGCCGGGACGAACCTGCAGCTGCGCAACGTTGCCGCGGTCATGGTGACGGCGGATCTGCCACCCTTTTCGCGCCCCGGTCAGCGGCTCGATGTCGTCGTTTCCTCCATCGCCAATGCGCGTAGCCTACGCGGTGGCACACTGTTGATGACCCCGATGAAAGGGGCCGATGGCGATACCTACGCCATTGCCCAGGGCAATATGCTGGTGGGTGGCGCCGGTGCTGAAGCGGGTGGCAGCAGCGTACAGATCAACCAGCAGGCGACGGGTCGTATTCCCAACGGTGGTCTGGTGGAAAAGGAAGTGGCGCTCAACCTAGGCGGCAACGGTGGCATGCTGGAGCTACAGCTGGATGATGCCGATTTCGGTACCGTGCAGCGAATGGTCACGGCGATCAACAACGAGTTTGGACGGTCAGTTGCGTACGGGCGCAACGGCCGTGTGATTGCTCTGGATGGCCCGGTAGATGACAACGACCGGGTCAACTTCATGGCCCGGGTCGAGAACGTGAACGTTACGCCGACGGAGGCGCCCGCCCGGGTGGTGCTCAATGCGCGTACCGGCTCCGTGGTCATGAACAGCGCCGTGACGTTGCGCGAGGCGGCGGTGGCTCACGGGAATCTGTCCATCATGATCGATACCCAGTTCGGTGTCAGCCAGCCCAATCCTTTTGGTGAAGGCGAAACCGCAGTGGTTCCAGATGCCGATATCGACATCGAGCAGCAGGAAGCCTACCTGCAGGTGGTGGAAGGTGCCGACTTGAACGAAGTCGTCAACGCGCTCAATGCGCTGGGCGCCACGCCGCAGGATCTAATGACGATTCTTGAAGCGTTGAGAGCCTCGGGTTCGCTGCGGGCCGAGCTGGAGATCATCTGATGAACGCCACCGATATGAGTAATCAATTTGCGCTGGATATGCAGGGCTTTCAGCGTATGCAGCACACGGCGAAGGTCGACCCTGAAGCGGGGGTGCAATCCGCCGCGCAGCAGTTTGAAGCGCTGTTCGTGCAGATGATGATGAAAAGCATGCGCGATGCGATTCCAGCATCGGGGCTCATGAACAGCAGCTCCACCGACACCTACCAGAAGATGCTGGATCAGCAGTGGTCACAGGTGATCGCGTCACGTGGTGTTGGCCTGGCGGATGCACTGGTTGAACAACTTGAAAGGCAAGGTTTGGTTCCCGGGGGTGGCGAGGGGGCATCCCACGATGATCAGCAGATGCAGGCGCTGATCGCCGGCATCCCGCGTGGTACCCCCCGCGTGCTGGATAGTCCCCTGAACCCTGGCGATGACCAGGTACCTGAGGCGCCGTCAGAACGTAACTTCCTGGCCGAGCTGGATGCAGTTCGGCAGAGTCAGGTAACGAGCGCTGAGCCTTTGCAGTCCGAGACAACCCGTCAAGCGACCGAGCAGCTGCCGCACGTTAATCAATTCATGGAAACGCTCGCCCCTTCCGCTCAGGCGGCCAGTCGTAACACCGGCGTCCCCGCTGAACTGATACTGGCCCAGGCAGCCCTGGAAACGGGTTGGGGCAAGCATGAAATTGCTAGTCAGAACGGCAGCAACAGCCACAATGTGTTTGGCATCAAGGCGGGCGAACATTGGGATGGCGATACCACCGAGGTGGTGACCCACGAGTACATCAACGGCCGTCGCGAAAAAATGGTGGATACGTTCCGTGTCTACGACTCCTATGAGCATGCGTTCACCGACTACGCCAACCTGATTGGCAACAACCCTCGCTATGCCGGTGTGACCCAGGCGCCTTCAGCGGAGTTGGCGGCGCATGAACTGCAACGTGGCGGCTATGCGACCGACCCCCGCTATGCCGAGAAGCTGGTGAGCGTGATGGATACCCTGGGCCCGATGCCGGATGCCGGCAACTTCCTGGCGGATTCCCGATAAGCAGGCATTCAAGTTTTGTACCGCACCGCCGATAAATAAAATATCGGCTAAAGGAATCGAACCATGAGCATGTTTTCTGTTGGGCTAAGCGGCTTGAACGCGGCGCAAAACGCGCTGAACACGACCAGCAACAATATCAGCAATGTGAATACCCCTGGCTACAACCGTGAAATCACCAAGCTGGGTGAGGGCAGCGCGGGAACCGGCGGTGTTCAGGTGAACGATATTGAGCGTCAATTCAATCAATACGTTGCCGATCAGCTCAACAGTGCCAAGACCCAGTCGAGTGCGCTTGAGACCTATTACAACCAGGTCAGTCAGATCGACAACCTGCTTGCCGACCGCGACGCGGGCCTGTCGCCGTTGATGCAGAATTTCTTCTCGTCGATGGAAGACCTGGCCAGCGCGCCGTCCGACCCGGCATCACGCCAAAGTGTACTGGGCAATGTCGAAACGCTCAGCGCGCAGTTTCGCTCGTTCGATAGCTACCTGCAGGATATGCAGACCAATATCAATAGCCAGCTGAAGGACGAAGTCACTCAGATCAACAACACTACCGAGCAAATTGCTGGATTCAATAAAGAAATAGCCCTCGCCCGTGCGCGCACCGGCGAAGCGCCCAACAGCCTGCTCAACCAGCGCGATAAACTGGTGTCGGATCTGAATGAGCGTATGGATCTGCGGCTGAACATCCAGGACGGCAAGACCTACAATATCAGCCTGCCTAACGGCCAGCCGCTGGTGACCGGCACTGACTCTTTCAAGCTGGAAACCATGAAGGCTGACTACGATCCCCAGCGTACCGTGATTGGCTACCGCGACGGTGGCGGTAACCTTGCCCAGTTGGATGAAGCCACTGTGTCGGGTGGTTCTCTGGGCGGTTTGATGACTTTCCGTGAAGAGACGCTCGACAAGACTCAGAACCAGATCGGCCAACTGGCCGCTTCGCTGTCCATGGCCGTCAACGAGCAGCATCGGCAAGGGGTTGATCTTAACGGCGACCAGGGCGGTGATTTATTCAATATTCGCTCGCCTCAGGGTTACGGGTACGCAAACAACAGCGACCCTGATCTCTTGACGTCGGCCGCGTTTGATCCTGACACGGCCGACAATCTGCGTGCCACGGACTATACCGTCTCGTTTGACGCAAGCCTTGAGCCTGTCGTGACCCGAAATGATAACGGCCAAGTGCTGGATAGCACGAATCCTGATGACGCCACCTATGTGGATCAAACCAATTGGGATCCTGGCACCGGCTTGGGTGAAATTACCTTTGGCGGGCTGACGCTTTCGTTTAGCAGCGGATCGTCTGTCCTCGAAGGCGACCAGTTTGAAATTCAGCCGGTGCGTCGTGCCGGAGCGGGAATGGACGCCAATATTTCCGATCTCGACAAGATTGCAGCGGGCAGCTTTGCCGAGTTTGCAGGCGACCTGAATATTGGCGACGTCAGCATGGCCGACGGCGCTTTATCGGCTGAAGATGACTACGCCTTTGACGTTGACGATGCAGGTGACGTCAGCGGTATCGCGCCGGCAACCGCGACGCTGACAGTCAATGGCGGCGTTTTCACCCCAGGGACTGATGCCTTGAGCGAAGGTGACCGTATCGAAATTGACGGGGTTGCCTTCACGCTCAACGAGCTACCCGAAACCGGCGAAACGGCAACCTTGGCCATCAGCCGAAGCGATGCCAATACCGGCGACAACCGCAACGCCCTGGCCATGCAAGACCTGCAAAGTCAGGACGTCGTCGGCGGCAGCGCCACGGTGAGCGGCGCCTACGGGGCGATGGTCAGCGACGTGGGCAACCGCACCAACATCACCGAGGTGAACCTGGATGCCAGACAGGGGCTTACCGATCAGCTGCGTGCCGTTCAGCAGTCAGAGTCAGGCGTAAGCCTGGACGAGGAAGCCGCTAATTTAATTCGTTATCAGCAGTTCTATCAGGCCAACGCGCGGGTGATCGACACGGCGGGCACGATAATGGACACCATTCTGAATCTACGCGGTTAATCGAGGATAGTCTGCCATGCGCATTAGCAGCGTTACCATGTTCGAACAGAGCACGGCGTCAATGAATCGCCAGCAAAGCGATTTTCTACAGGTCAGCCAGCAGATTGCCAGCGGCCGCCGTGTGGTCAACCCCTCCGATGACCCCCAGGCCGCTTCCCGCGCCGTGGGCGTGGATCAAGCCAAGGCCGTCACCGAGCAGTATGGTGACTCTCGGGTATCGGCAAGAAATTCCCTGGCACAGACCGAAAGCGTCCTCAATAGCGTCAGCGATGCGATCACCAGCGCCAAGACGCTGCTGATACAGGCCTCGAGCGACACCTTGAGCGATGTTGATCGCGAGTCCGTCGCCAGTGAGCTGAAGGGTGTCTACGAAACGATGCTTGGTCAGGCGAATGCCACCGACGGCAACGGTCGCTATCTGTTCGGTGGTTATAACGACAGCAATCCTCCCTATGTCAAACAGGGAGACGCGGCCGTGTACCAGGGCGATGAAAACGTCCGTGAACAGCGGGTCGATGCGTCACGCTTGATGCCGGTTACCGAAAACGGCATCTCGATTTTCCAGAGTGTGCCCAGCAGCGCAGGCTATGTGGCGGAAGCCGACAATGCCAATACGGGTGACGTCACCTTCAGCGGGCCCCAGGTAACGGACGTCAATGACGATGGTTACGGCAGCGATTATCGTGTCAGCTTTGATGGTACGGCGGCGGATCCGACATATGCGGTTGAGCGCTTCGATGGCACCAATTGGGTCACAACGGATATGGCTGGCGACCCCCTGCCATCAGGCGACTGGGCCACTGATACCAATGCTGACGATGCCCTGTCACTGACATTCGGTGGCTTATCCGTTGACCTCAAGGGAACGCCCGAACCAGGCGATGAAATAGTGGTTGCTCAAGCCGGCGGCGAGACGCGGGAGGCCAACCTGTTCCGTACCATGGAAGAAGCCATTCGTGTCTTGGAAAAGCCTGCTGAAACCGCAGCAGAGAAAGCTGATTTACGTAACACACTCAAGACTTCCATGCGTGACCTGGATAACAGTCTGGATAACGTCCTTACGGTGCGCGCGTCTGCCGGTGCGCGGCTGAACGAGCTCGATGTGATTGACGCGGTGGGCAGCAACCGGACTCTCAACTACGAGCAGACGCTATCGGATCTGGTGGATCTGGATTATAACGAGGCCATTTCGGAATACAGTTTGCGCCAGGTCGGCTTGCAGGCGTCGCAGAAAGCCTTTGTCGACATCCAGAGTACGTCGCTTTTCGACTACCTATAACCTCTCTTGCTTAGACACATGTTGAATAAGCCCTTTGCTACCGGCAAGGGCTTTTTGCTGTGCTCAAGATAACGGCGCCATGGTTTCGATCAGGCTCTGCATGAAGTTGATGCCTTGACTGAACAGGCGCTCGAGGAAGCGACCAAGGTCGGTCATCAATACCATCAATAAGATCAGGCCCACGGTCAAGGACGTTGGAAAGCCGATGTTGAACACGGTCAACTGGGGAGCGGAGCGATTCAAGATACCCAGCGCGAGATTGATGGTCAGCAGTGACCCTACCAGCGGCAATGCCAGCAGCATGCCCGACGCAAAGATGGTGCCTGCGTACCGGGCTAGCAACTCGAAGGCGTTGGGATTGAGCATTCCGATACCGATTGGCAGGCTCTGAAAGCTCATCACCAGCGTTTCCAGCACCATCAGATGACCATTCATTGCCAGAAACATCAGTAGTGTGACCATGTAGAGGATACGTGATAGCACCATGATGTTGGTGCCACTGGCCGCATCAAAAAAGCTGGCGAAGGCGAGACCCATCTGCAGGCCGATGTACTCCCCCGTTGCCTGAACGACGGCAAACACGATGTGCATGACCAGGCCGATCGCGATGCCAATCAGTATCTGTTCGACCATGATGCCCGCGCCAGCCCAGGACATGAGTGGAATCTCGGGCATGGGGGGCAGAACCGGGGCGATCACGACCGCTACCACCGCAGCGAGGGCGACCTTGGCCTGGTTGGGTACGCTGGAATGTCCCCACAGAGGCGAAGCCGCCATGAAGGCGGTAATGCGGGCGAAGGGCCAGATAAACGCCACCAGCCATGCTTGCAGCTGGGCAAAGGTGACCTCGACCATGAGCTTACATCACCATACTGGGGATATTAGTGAATAAGCGTTGGGTGAAGTCGGTGATCAGGCCGATGAGCCATGGGCCTGCGAGAACGAGTACGGCAAAGACCGCCAGTATCTTGGGAATGAAGGTCAGCGTCATCTCGTTGATCTGCGTGGCGGCCTGAAACAGGCTGATGATCAAGCCGGTAAACAGGGCGGCAAGCAGCAGGGGCCCGGCGAGAAACAACGTGACGCGCATGCCTTGATACGCGATCGTCATGACCATTTCAGGGGTCATTAGTAGCCTCCAGCGTCGCAGTGACGGCTATATCATGTAAAAGCTTTCAGCTAACGAACCGACAATCAGTTGCCAACCGTCGACCAGAACAAACAGCATCAGCTTAAAGGGGAGCGAAATGGTGATCGGTGGAACCATCATCATACCCAGAGCCATCAGCGTGCTGGCAACCACCAGGTCAATGATCAAGAAAGGAATAAAAATCGTAAAGCCGATCTGAAACGCGGTTTTCAATTCGCTGGTCACAAAAGACGGCAGCAGGACGCGCATGGGCAGATCATCCGGCCCCTGCATGGGCCCCACATCGGCAAGGCGAACAAACAGGGCGAGGTCTGGCTCGCGGGTTTGGGCAAGCATGAACTCGCGAAACGGCACCTGGGCCAGGCGCAAAAATTCCTCGAAGTTGATCGTTTCTTCGCTCAACGGCACCCAGGCGGTGTCGTATACCTGTGCCAGCACCGGTGACATGATGAAAAACGTCAAAAACAGCGCGATACCCAGCAGTACCTGATTGGGTGGCGTTGCCTGTGTGCCCATGGCGGTTCGCAACAGACTCAATACAATGATGATGCGCGTGAAGCTGGTCATCATCAGCAGCATGGAGGGGAGAAACGCCAGCGAGCTTAAAAACAGCAGCGTTTGCAGAGAAACCGACCACTGCTGTCCTCCATCGTCAAGCGGCTGAGTGGTGATGCCGGGAAGCTCTTGGGCGTTACCCACCAATGGGAAAAGACAGGCAATGGCTATGACAAAAAGCAACTGCCACTTCAGGCAGCGCGGCCAATGTAACGCGACAATCCTCATGATGTTCGGTCTGTTTCAGAAGGTGGTGGTGACGTGGAATCCGCGTGCTTTTTGCCGACATTATGCGCGAGCGCCTGGGAAAAGCGTTGGGCAAAGCCAGACGGCGCCAGCGGCGGTTCGCCTTCGCTCGCTGTGGCCGGCGCTGGTCGCTCATGCAGCTTGGTGACGCGCCCGTTGCCAACGCCCAGCACTAGCCAGGTATCCTCGACTTGCACGATCACCACGCGCTCACGATTACCGACGGCGGTGCTGCTGATCATCTGCAGGTGACCGCCAGCCCGCTTGGCACTGCCAAGCCGTTTGAGTAGCGCGGTACACAGCAGGATGATCGCGATAACCAGCGCCAACGCCGCTGCCGTCTTGCCGATCATGGCCATGCCGATCAGCGAGTCGCCCCCGCTGCTGAGCGCATCGAGCGAGCTGCTTGACGTTGAGGCGGCTTCGCTGCTCATCGGTTCAGTTTATGAATACGCTCAGAGGGCGTGATGATCTCGGTGATACGAATGCCGTACTTGTCGTCAATGACAACGACTTCGCCCTGGGCAACCAGGTAGCCGTTGATCAGGATATCCATCGGTTCACCGGCAAGTCCTTCAAGCTCGATGACCGACCCCTGCGCAAGCTCGAGAAGCTGTTTGATGGTCAGCTTGGTCCTGCCCAGCTCAACGGTGAGCTTGACCGGAATATCCATGATCATTTCAAGGTCACGTGAAGCCGCCGCGCCGTCTTCCTGAGTCAGCGGACGAAACACATCGTCGCTGGCCGCTTTGGCTTCGCTGGCAGGCGTTTCTTCAGCCGCTTCGACGGCCTCTTCAGCCGCCGCCTCTTCCTCGGCGGTTTGCTGTTCGGCCATGGCAGCGGCCCAGGGATCTTCTTCCTCGCCGTCGGCTGTGTTCTCTTCCTGCTCTTGTTCCGACATGGCAGACGCCCAGTCGTCCTCAGAGATGTTCTGATCGGGTTTGTTAGGATCTGTCATGCTTTAGATTCCTTGGCTTTCTGTCGCGTCGCCCCTTTGAAGAGGTCGTTGGACGGTACATTATTCATCGCGGCGTGATCGATCATGCGCTTGACACGCAAGGCGCGCTGCTGTCGTTGACTGCCGTATTCGCATTCCATTACTGGGACGCCGTCAACGTTGGCCATGACCGTGGAGGGAATGTCTAACGGCAGTACGTCCCCTTTTTTCAACCCCATCACATGGCTGATGCGGCTGGGTATATGAGCAAACTCTGCTACCAGCTCGACCTCCGACTGGCGTAACTCGCTGGCCATGCGCCGCGACCAGGTGCCGTCCTGGTCATGGTTACTGTCATTGATCGGGTTCGCCAGGAGGTCGCGCAGCGGCTCGATCATGGCGTATGGCATGCACACCTGAAAACTGCTCGTCAGGTTGCCAACTTCGATGTTGAACTTGGTATTCACCACGATTTCATTGGGTGAATTAGTGATATTGGCGAACTTGGATTGCACCTCAGAACGCAGAAAGCTTATCTCCAATGGATAAACCACTTTCCAGGCTTCCTGATAGGCATCGATGGCCAGACCCAGCAAGCGGTGAATAATTCGCTGTTCCGTATTGGTAAACTCACGCCCGTCGGACTTGGTCACGAAGCGCCCGTCGCCGCCGAACAGGTTGTCGACCACCATGAAGACCAGGTTCGGTGGAAACACGATCAACCCCGAACCGCGCAGCGGCCGCATGGACACAATGTTCAGGTTGGTCGGTACGGGGACATTACGCGAAAAGTCGCTGAAGCTTTGATAACGCACCGACTCGACTGTTATATCGGCGCTGCGGCGAAGCAGGTTGAACAACCCCGTACGGAAGTAGCGCGCAAAGCGCTCGTTAATAAAGTCCAGGGCGTGCAGGCGCTCGCGGATAACGCGGTGCTGCGTGGAGGGGTCATAAGGACGTACCCGGGATTCATCCTGCGACTCAGCCGATGATGCCGACGATTCGTCATCACCACTGACCCCCTTCAAAAGGGCATCGATTTCTTCCTGGGACAGTAGATCGTCCTGCGACATGAACGGCTCCAGTTCCCGAGATTATTGCACAATGAATTCAGTAAACAGCACTTCACGCAATTCGAGTGGAGGCTGATTTTCGTCGAAGGGCTGGCTGAGCCTTTCGTTGATGGTGCGTGCCAGTTGCTGTTTGCCTTCTGAAGAGGTCAGGTCGCCTGCTTTTTGGCCGGATAGGACGGTGAGCAGTCGGCTACGAACCTGTGGCATATGCTCCTCGAGAAGCTCACGGGTCGCTTCGTCTTCAACCCGAAGCGTGATGCCGGCGTAAAGCAAGCGCGAGCCGTATTGATCATCGGCCAGATTGACGGTAAACGGCTCGATGGTCAGAAACACCGGTGGCTGCGGCTCGGCAACCTGCTCCTCGGCGTCTTCAGGGGCATCGTCACGGTCATCTAGCACCATATAAATGGCCGCTGCCGCCCCGGCAGAGGAGAGCAGCACTAGAATGATCATTATCCAGAGCAGTTTTTTTGATCCGCCGCTTGATTCAGCCATTGGTCGTTCCCGTAATCTCCATGCGTGGCGTCAATGTATCATTATGCCTAAAGCGCATGCTGGTGATGAAATGAACAGGCTCGCTTGGCGAGCCTATCTTTTGGTTTAGCTTTTCATGCCCGGCCCTCTTAGGGCTTATATGGGTCATGCGTAGAGGTCAACGCGACCATCAAGGGCTATCGGCGCGTTCAGCGTTGGGGCCGAGCCGTTGCCTTCCTCGCCGCTGTCAAGGCCTGGCTGTCCGCCGGTGCCGGAAGACGATTGCGCCATGCCCTGTTCGTCGCTGGACTGGCGCTGTTCGCCCACGGAGGTGTCACCCAGCGCGATGCCCTGTTCGGCAAGGGCCTCACGCAGCTGCGGGATAGCCTGTTCGATGACCTGGCGAACCTGGGCGTGGTTGGACAAGAAGTGCGCCTGGGCCCCCTGCTCACCGAATTTTAGTGAAATCGAAAGCGGGCCAAGCTCGGCAGGATGCAGCTGCATTTGCACGAGCTGGTCGCCCCCGCGCTGGGCAAACTGAACGAGTTGCTGGCCCAACTGCTGCGGCCATGCTGGGCTTGTGACCGGCGTGCTCACCGCAGCGGGCGTCGGCATGGCGGCGCTACCCGTGGTGGCGGCCGGTGCTGGCTGACCGATGCCGGCGGCTGCGAGGGCCTGCCCGCTGGATTGTCCAGCGTTGTTTGACGACAGGGCGCTCAACAGCGTGTCCGAGGAGGTGCTGGGCACCACCAGGTTGGCTTTGGCTGAGGTATCCGTCGCTCGCCCTGAGGTGTCCAGCGCACTGACCCAGGTCTCCGCACTGCTGCGTGAGCTGACGCGAGCGTCGATTTGGCTAGCCAGGCTTTCTGTCCGGGAACCCTTGGCAGCGTCGCCGTTTTGCGCGGTGGCGCCCAGCGCCTGTGCGATATCACCCAGCGCGCGTGATGATTCGGAGCCTTGGCTTGTCGCGGAACCATTAAGATTCTGTGTTGCCACAAAGGCGCTGAGCAGGCTTACCAACTGCTCAGCTTCGCCTTCTTCAATGCCTAGCTGTTGGGCCAGTTCACTGGCGGTGGGCGCTGCCTCGTTGCCGCTGGGTGAAAATGTCGATGAGTTAGCCACATCACTACCGTAGCTGCCCATCAGGGCAAGCCGCTGGGCGATCTCATCTAGGTCAGCGTTCTCGAGGTTGCCGGATGCCTCAAGCGTGGCCAGCGCTTCGGGCGTCGCGCCATCATGATCAGCAGAAAATTGCGCCATCAGCGCCTCGGGCGCTGAACCATCTTCGGAAGCGGCAAAACGTGCCACCAGCGCCTCCAGCGCCTCAGGGCTGATATCCAGCCCCAGCGACTCCAGCCATGCCGACAGCGAGGTGGCAGCGCTCGCTTGACCGTTAGACGTCGAGCCATTGCCAGTTTGCGTCAACGCCGAGGTGATCTGTCCATCGCCGAGGCGCTGATGGGGAGACGCCGAGGCCTGGGACAACGCCTGCTGAAAGAAGCCGCGCACGCCATCGGCCGTTGCCGTGCTGCCCGGCTGATGGCTGGTGGCTTGACCCTGTGTCATTGAAAGCAACTGGTGAATATTCATGCTCAGTTCCCTTGCACCGCTACTGCGGCGTCTCATTACGTTGGCGAGCCAGGCGGCTGGTCACCAAATCGTCGTTGGTTTTCTGTTCACGACGCTCAAGGCGTCGATGTTCTTCCACTAGCCGTCGAGAGGCCAGTGTATCGTACGAAGACAGCTTACGCTGCTCCTGTTGCCAATGTTGCTGGCGTTTCTCGACGCGTTTCTGCTGTGCCGCCAATGTCTGACGGGCACGTTCGAGTGCAGCATCCAGCGAGGCAAGAAACTGCTGATAATTGTACATCGTAGCGGGATCAATGCCCTCGCGCATGGCCAGCTGTAAACGTTCGGCGTACTCCGCGCGGTAGCGGTTGAGCGAGTGTAGCTGGGCAGTCGTCTGCTGCTCGCCCTGGCGCTCCTGGGCAAGGGCAATACCCGCCTGATCCCGGGCATCACGGGCTAAATCGGCAAGCATCTCTAGCTGCGTTCGGCTCATGCTGACTCTCCAACCAAGGCGTGAAGGGCTTGTCGCGAAGCGTCGACGGTGGCGCTTTCGTGGATGTTCTGCTGGAGAAAGTGTTCGAGTTCAGGGAAGCGGCGCACGGCTTCATCGAGCTGCGGGTCGTGTCCCGGCGTGTAGGCACCGACGCTGATCAAGTCGCGGTTCCGCTGATAGCGGGAGAAATACTGCTTGAAGATGCGTGACTCGCGCTGTTGGGCATCGTCGGTGATGGCGGTCATGGCCCGGCTGATCGACGCTTCGATGTCGATGGCGGGGTAGTGCCCAGCTTCGGCTAGCGTTCGTGACAGGACGATGTGACCATCAAGAATCGCCCGGGCTGAATCTGCAATCGGATCCTGCTGGTCGTCGCCCTCGGTCAACACGGTATAAAATGCGGTAATCGAACCGCCGCCGCGCTCGGCGTTGCCTGCCCGCTCCACCAGACCTGGCAGCTTGGCAAAGACCGACGGCGGATACCCTTTGGTCGCTGGCGGCTCGCCAATCGCCAAGGCAATTTCACGCTGCGCCATGGCAAAACGGGTCAATGAATCCATGATCAGCAGCACGTTGCGGCCTTCATCGCGGAAACCCTCGGCCAGCCGCGTCGCGTACGCGGCGCCTTGAAGGCGCTGAAGCGGCGAGGTATCGGCAGGCGCCGCGACCACGACGGCGCGACGCCGCCCCTCGGGGCCGAGGATGTTATCAATGAAATCCTGGACTTCGCGTCCACGCTCGCCGATCAGGCCGACCACGATAACGTCTGCCTTGGTATAGCGTGCCATCATGCCCAGCAGCACCGACTTGCCCACCCCGGATCCCGCAAACAGCCCCATGCGCTGCCCTCGACCAACGCTCAGCAGCGCGTTGATCGACCGGATACCCACATCGATCTGGGTATCAATCGGGGCGCGGGACAGCGGGTTGAGCGGTGGCGTGTCGAGGGTAGCGCGGGGGCTGTCTTCAGGGTATTCGCGGTCGTCAAGCGGATTGCCGTTGCCATCGAGTACGCGACCCAATAACTCCTCGCCAACGGGAAAGCGCCGAGCGCTGTGGCCGCTGCCGTCGCTTAGCGGGGACACCCGGGCGCCGGGCATCAACCCCGAAATCTGCTCGAGCGGCATCAGGAACAGCTTGTCACCGGAGAAGCCGACCACTTCGGCTTCGGCATAGGGCGTGTTCTGAGCGCTCTGTGCCTCGTTCTTCGGCAGCTCAATCTTGCAAGCGCTGCCCACAGCAACCCGTAACCCGACGACTTCGACCACCATGCCGGTCGCCCGCACGACGCGGCCGTTGGTGCCCACGCGTGGCAAGGCGCTGACCCGCTGCGTGGTGCGGCGGATCGCTTTTTGCCAGCGGTACTGATGGGGGCTGGTGGTGGTCATCGTCGCTCCTAGGAAGCCGACGGCTTGGTTTTGCTGGAGGGCCGCTTACGCGCCTGGGTCTGTACGGCCTGCCAGCGACTTTCAAACGTCGCATCCAGCTCGCCCTGGGCGCTGGTGACCCGGCATCCGCCGCGAGCCAGTTGGTCATCGGGTTGCAGTGTCCAGTTGGCGGCTTCCAGTTCAGTGCCAAGGTGTTCGGTGACAAGTGCGTGGTCGTCGGGGTTTAGCCATAGTCGCTGCTGGCCGACCAGCGGCGGTTCAGTATGCAGCAGCTCGCGCACCAGCGTCAGGATGCGTTCCGGCGTGTCGTCCAGGGCTTCCGCTGCCAGCTGACGGCCGGTAGCCGTTGCCAGCTCGACCAGATCCTGGGCAATGGTGTCATCCAGTTGGGTGAGCGCGTCGGAAAACTGTTTGGCGAGCGTTTCCAGCGGTGCCAGTGTTGCCTTGGTTTGTTGCTCGAGCTCTTGCTGAGCCTGCTGGCGTCCTTCTTCGAGCCCCTTTGCCAGGCCTTCTTCATGGCCTTGCGCCAGGCCCGCCTGGTAGCCGTCCTCCTCGGCCTGCTTTCGCAGTTTGTCGTATTCCTCCTGGCGCGCCTGGGCTTCTCGCTGCTGCGCCTCCCGGGCGGCTTTCTGAGCGGCGTCAATCTTGCGCTGGTGGGCCGAAGGCGTGGTAGGCGTCGCAGGCGTCGCGTTCTCGTCGCTGCTGGCCGGGCGCATAAGTTCGGCCATTTGCCAGCGACGCCATTGGTGATGGCGGTCAAACTGCGGGGATTGGGTATCAGACATACTCGTCATCTCCACCCGCCAGCACAATTTCGCCGGAATCGGCTAAGCGGCGAACCACCTGAAGGATGGTCTTCTGTTCGGTTTCAACCTGCGATACACGAATCGGGCCTCGGGCTTCCATATCTTCGCGAACCAGGTCGGCGGCCCGCTGGGACATGTTGCGCAGGAACTTGTCCACCAGCGCATCCTGGGCGCCCTTGAGGGCGACCACCAGCGAATTGGTCTCGACTTCCTGCAATACCATCTGGATGGCGCGGTTGTCCAGGTCGAGCAGGTTCTCGAACAGGAACATCTCGTCGATAATCTTCTGCGCCAGGTCTTCGCTGTGCGAGCGCACGGTTTCGATGGCGGTTTCTTCCTGCGACGAATTCATCAGGTTGAGGATTTCCGCCGCAGTTCTTACGCCGCCCATCTTGCTGCGCTTGAGGTTCTGGCCGTCGAGCATGCCGGACAGCACCTCGGTCAATTCCTGCAGAGCGGCAGGCTGAACGCCGCTGAAGGTCGCGATACGCAGCACGACATCATTACGCTGCTTTTCTTCAAAGAGCTCAAGCACATCGGACGCCTGGTGGCGATCCAGGTGCACCAGGATGGTAGCGATGATCTGCGGGTGCTCGTCGCGAATAAGCTCGGCCACCATGGAGGCTTCCATCAGGTTGAGCGAATCAATGCCCGAGGTTTCTGCACTGCTTTCCAGGATGTCTTCAATCAGGCTGGACGCGCGGTCACTCCCCAGTGCCTTGGTAAGCACCGAACGAATGTGGTCGCTGGAGTTGAGGTTCAGCGCGACGAACTCTTCTGTCTCCTTGTGAAAGGCTTCGAGTACCGCCTTCATGTCTTCGTGGGAAACCTGCTGAAGGCGCGTCATTTCCATGCTGATTTCCTGGACTTCCGAGGCGTTCATATACTTGAACACTTCCGCGGCACTGTCTTCATCCAGGGCGAGCAACAGGATGGCGCTCTTGCGAGCGCCCCCCATATTGGCAATTGCACTACTCATTGGCATTCATCCAGCTGCGCACGATCATCGCCACCATGCGGGGGTCTTCTTGGGCCATTTCACGCAGGTCGTTGAGGTTGTGCTCATACAGCGATGTCTTGCGACGGCGTTTCGGCTTCTGATACGTCTCTTCGCTATCGTTGCTGTCGGCGTCTTCATCCGGTTCGTCTTCATCATCGCCCACCTGCGTCTGGAGCGCGCCGCCTGGTGTGGCGGTTGCCATGACGGGTGACTCGGTATAGCGCTTGATGAGCGGCCGGAGAATCAGCAGGTAAAGCAGCAGCGCGGCGAGGGCGACGAGCAGGTAGCGGCCGAGTTGGGCTGCCAGCTCAAGTGTATCCTGACGTTGCCACCACTCTGGCGCGTCGGGGGTGTCGTCCCCGATGTCGGCAAACGGCGTGTTGACCACGTCGATAGCGTCGCCGCGTGCCTCCGAGAAGCCCATCGACTGGCGAACCAGCCCCTCGATCTGCTGGACTTCTTCTGCGGAGAGGGGCACCTGTTCCTGTTCGCCTTCCTCGTTGACGGTCTGGCGATAATTGACGACGACCGCCGCCGTCAGGCGCTCGATACGGCCGAGGCGATGCTGGATATGCTCGATGCTGCGATCGACTTCGTAGTTGACGACATCGTCCTGGCGCAGGTTGCGCAACGCCTCGTCACCTTCTCCGTCAGCGCCATCCTCGCCTTCCTCGTCAGGTTGGTTGATGGGGGAGGGTGCCGTGCCTGGCGGGGTATTGCTGAGTGCGCCTGGAATGCCGGTGCCCAACGGATTTTCGCCATCAAGCGACACGCTCAACTGGCGGCTGCGCACGGCGGCTTCATTGGGTGGTTGATTGGGGCCGTAGCGTTCGGAGGTTTCCTCGCGTTGGGAAAAGTCCACTTGAGCGGCTACCTGGGCGCGCACATTGTCCTCGCCAAGAATCGGCGTGAGGATGTTTTCAATGCGCTGTTGATAGGAGCGCTCGACTTCCGCGAGGTATTCGAGCTGGCTGCCGTCCAGGTCATCGCTGCCCCCGGTGTCGGCGGACAGTAGCCGCCCGTTCTGGTCGACCACCGAAACGTCTTCGGGCGCCAGTTCCGGCACGCTGCTGGATACCATGTGCACGATGGCGCTGACCTGACCGTCGCCAAGCAGCCGTCCCGGCAGCAAGGTCAGTACCACCGAGGCCTTGGCGGGCTCGCGATCTCGGATGAAAACCGATGGCTTGGCCATCGACAGGTGAACGCGCGCGCCTTCCACAGGCCCCAGTGACTCGATGGAGCTGCTGAGCTCGCCTTCAAGGCCACGCTGATAGTTGACCTGCTCGGCAAACTGGCTGATCCCGAAGGCCTGGTCATCCATTAGCTCGAGCCCAACATTGCCGCCGCGGGGCAGCCCCTGTTCGGCGAGATAGAGACGTAACGGATGAACCCGGTCGCTGGGCACCATCAGTGCCTGGCCGTTATTGCTAAAACGATAGGGCACGCCTCGACTGTCGAGCTCCGTGATGATGCGTCCGCCGTCAGCTTCATCGAGGTTGTTGTAAAGCACCCGATAATCAGGGCTGCTGGCCCACATCATCAGGGCGGCAATCACGGCAATGGAAGCCGCACCGGCAACCAGCAGGATCACGATGGGATTGCCGCGCAGCTGTGAGCGCACGCGTTCGGAAAACGTCGTTGTCGTATTATCACCACCTGCGCTGCCACTAGCCGAGGCGGTGTTCGTCTGACGGCCTGCCGTTGCACCTGCTTCGCTCATGAGTCCCTCCCTGGGGACAGACAAAACAGGTCACAGTCCAGGCGCATCACCAAAAAAGGCATAGGCTGTATCCGTCAATCGCGGTTATCCGCCGAAATGATGAGGCGAAATTGTGATGGACGCCATTATCCTGTGGCTGGGCAAGCCTAAAGGAACGAAAAGCTTGGCTTTTCGTGCGTAATTGTCCGTATGAGCTTTATCATACCGGTGCTAGGATTCGTGCATTCAGCCATCTTACTGATCGAGGCGTAAAATGAGCACACCGGGAATACAGTCGGCGCTGCAACAAATGCAGAGCCTAGCCACCCAGGCATCAGGCCAGTCGATGCAAGGTGGTGCGCCTTCACAAGCAGTAGGTCATGGCAGTTTTGGTGGCGAGCTGCAGGCATCCATTCAGCGTATCAATCAGTTAAAGCTGGCGGCCAATGATAAAGCGATGGCCTTTCAGGCGGGTGATCCCGATATAGAGTTGGGTGACGTCATGATCGATATGCAGAAAGCGAGTGTGGCTTCGCAAATGGGGCTGCAGGTTCGCAATCGCCTGGTGTCCGCCTATCGTGACGTCATGAACATGCAGGTGTAACCCGAAACTCAAGCCCCTTTCGCGCTAGTGTCCTGGCTCCTCAATCAAGCCTCAAGCGAGACGAACTGGCCGCGCCATTCCTCAAGCCGTTCGGCGATACGCAGCACTTCCTCGGCAGGAATCTGGCGAATGACGTCGCCTGAATCGCGGTCAACTACCCGTGTGATGACGCGTGATTCGTTCTCGCTGATATCAAACTCCAGGCCGCGTTCACGCATGACGTCATTGATGCGCTGAATCGGTTCGACGAGTTCTCCGGCGGTGGGTTCGGTTTGTTGTTGCTCGCTGAGCTGGCTCCCGGCGGTCGGAAACTTGTCCAAGAGTTCGTCGAGGCGTTGACGCGGCGACTGGCCGGTGAGTTGGGCGGTCTGTACGTGATTAATGGCGTCGATATTGGATGAGTTCATCTGTGTATTCCCCTGTTTCTTAGCGCCTACCCCGGGTTGGTCAGCGATAACGGAACCTTTCAGGGAGGGTTTTGTTGGAACGACTGTTTAGCAGTTTTTTTAATTTTTACGCAAAAGCTATCGGCCCCGCTGGCGCTAACTTTAGCGACGCAAGGGTTTGCGAATGAAATAAGTCAACTTTGCCTTCTGCTTAGCATAGACGCTCTGTAAAACCTTGCGCGAAAGATGCGTGGCGCATCAATGTTGTCGTCAGCTTCTGGTATTCTGCAACGCGCATATTTCGCTTAGGCAATGGGGAGGTAAGGAGAGCATGGTGGCCCACGAGGAAGAGTACGAACGCGTCCCGAACCAGGTGGCGGTAGCGGCGTTGTTAACGACGCTGGTGGAAAGCGGCGGTGCATCGCTGTGTCTGGAAGAGGACGGTGCACGTCCCGAGCCCGTCGTGTTGATGGAGCAGCATCCGGGCGAGACCCTGGTGCTGGATCTTTCATCGGTGAGCCATCTGCTCGGTCGACTTCAGGACGGTACTTCTTTCTATCTGACCGGTGAGGCGCAGGGCAAGATGCTGCGCACGCCGCTGCTGTCGTTAACCGAAACCCGTCGCGCCGGCGGGCGTTTTTTATGCTGCAGCGATTATCCTGCCTATCTGGACGTGCTTCAGCGGCGTGAGGCGTTTCGCGCCGAGCTGCGCATCGGTATGCCGGTGGCCGCCACTGTCAGCGTGCCCAGCCAGGATGCCATACGGGGTGAGCTGCGCGATCTGTCCCAGACTGGCTGTCAACTGGAGTTGCCGATGACCGCCAGTGGGGTGTTGGCCACGACGGAAGCGCCTCTCATGCTTGCGTTCGAGTTTCCCGACGGCACGTACTTTGAAATCCCGGCCTCGGCCCGCCATCGCCGTCCCGATGCCGAGCGAAACCTGCTGCGGGTGGGCTTTCATTTTGGCGCCCCTAGCCCCGAGCAAGAGCGCCAGGTCTGGTACTTCGTGTGCGAAATCGAGCGCGAGTCGTCACGCTATACCAAAGACCACCAGGATGAACGTCAGCCCTCGCCGCTGTTTACCTCGCCCGCCGGGCGAAGTGGCGCCGGTGAACATGTGGGGCGCCGCGACGTCAAGCGCTACGCTACGCCAACGGCGCGACGACTGGTCAAGATCGCCGCGTTTCTGGATGGTCAGATGCTGGCGCTGCAGCAAGGCAGCGATATTGATTCACGCCAGCTATCGCTGCATGCCGACCGGCTGATGGATCTTCATGAGGAAGATCGCGAGGCGCTGCTTTTTGCTTGCCGATGCCTGTCGCCGGAGCCGCTGCTGGTGCGCCATGGGGTGTCCGTCGCCGTCCACCTCATGGATCTGGTAGGGGGCGGGATGCCGCGTGATGTGCGCAAGGCGGTGGTGGCCAGCGGCCTGGTGCACGACCTGGGCAAGGCGCTGGTGCCGCAGGTGTTGTTCAAGGCCACGCACTTTGAGGCAACCCATCGCCAGGCCTTGAGCGAGCACGTACCGCTTGTACTGGAGCGACTGGGGAACTGCCAGTGGCTCTCTTCCAGCATTGCCTCGGCGGTGATCGGCGGTATCAATGAGCGGATGGACGGCAGCGGCTACCCGAAAGGCGTGACCGGCGAGTCGTTGAACGAGCTTGCCAAGGCCAGTGCCGTGGTAGATGCGGTCGAGGCCCTGCGGCGTGATCGCAGCGACCGTCCTGGGAAAACCGCCCAGCAGGTTTATCGCCATCTGCTTAGTCATCCCCATCAGTTCGACCCTCACTGGATCAAGCGCTATATAGACCATTTCAAGGCCTTGCCGGTTGGCGCGCTGGTGCGTTTCTCCAGCGAGCAGCTGGCCTGGGTGTTGCGTGTCGACGAGCGTGGCAACCCGACGGAGGTGCAGATGGCGCTATCGGCGAGTGCGCCGATGCGCGATAACCTGGGCAATGCATTGAGTGGGAATATCGTCGAGAAGCTGGGGCGCCCGGTGAGCGAAGTGGCCGTGTCTACGTAGTCCGCGCCACGAACGAAAGGCTGCAAGAACACTGGGTTGACGAATAAAAAACGCCCGGCAGGGGTAAAGTCGCCATGCCGGTCGCCGATAACCCTAATAGACAGGCAATCCTGGCGATTGGTCTGTGAGTCATTTGCTTGGTGGCTGGCCGCATCCGGTCGCCACATGATCAGGAGTATCACGTATGACGTATTCGCGCGGTGCCGCCACTTACGGCCGGGGAGCCAATGCCTACGCAAGGGTTGGCGTTGAAAGCGGAGTGATGTCGGCGGATCCCCATCAGCTTATCGTCATGCTGTTCGACGGCGCGCAAGCGGCGATTCGAGCAGGTCGCATTCATATGCAGGCAGGCAATGCCGCCGAGAAAGGTCGGTCGATCTCGAAGGCGCTGGATATCGTCAACAATGGCTTGGCAGCAGCCCTTGATCGCGAGCAGGGCGGCGAGATTGCCGAGCAGCTGGCCTCGCTCTACAACTACATCGCCCGCCTGCTGTTAAACGCTAATCTGCGCAATGACGAGGCCAGCCTCGACGAGGCCGAACGGTTACTCGACGATATTGCGTCGGCGTGGCGTGAAATTGGCCACCAGCAATCTGCATGAGGCAATGAATGTCGGCTACCACCATGGCGCATGATGACGCTCAAAAAACCCTGCTTGATACATATGCAGCGCTTCTCGACAGCGTCACGCAAATGCATCAGCTGGCCGATAACGACCAGTGGGCGGATCTAATCGAACAGCGTACCCACTATGTGCTACTGGTGGATAAGCTGCGCGAGCTGGACGCGGCGGTGACGCTCGAGCCCTCTGCTCAGCAGCAGAAAGCCGAGCTGTTGGAGGCCATTCTGGAGCAGGACGTGGAGATTCGCCGTCAGCTGATTGCCCGTCGCGACGAATTGGGCCGCCTGATCAATGTATCCCAGCGTCAGCGTAGCCTGCACCGTGCCTACGCGCCGCAGCAGGGGAGAGGTGCGGCTTTCTCCGACGATGACGATCAGGCGCCGAGGTCGTCGTGAGTACGATCAATCCGCTGATCGACACCTTGCTCCACCAGGTGCTGGGGAAGCGAGGGGATGCGTCGAGTCAGCGGTTAATGGATCAGCCGATCAGGCCCATCGTGCCCGGAGAAGGGCCACGCGCCTTGATGGGTGATGCGCGCCTTGACGGGCGTGATGCGGCCTCCACGGCGCTGCGTGATACCGCACTGCGCGACATGAGAGGGCTACCGTCTCAGTTGGATGGTGGCCGTTTGCCCCAGCGGGGCGATGCTCAGGGATTGCCGCCGGGCTCAACCCAGACCCATTTCAGCCCGGCCGCACGCACCATTGCCGATGTGCTGCTGCGTTTTCCTGCGCCCCCCGCCGTCATGCGGCCTGAAGCGCCATTGATGAATGCCGCCGAGCCGGCGTCGCCGGCACAGCTGGCAAGCCGGCTTGAAGCCAGCGTGCGGGATAGCGGACTGTTTTACGAGGCGCATCTCAAGCGCTGGTTTCAAGGGGATACCAGTCGGCAGCAGCTGCTGAGGGAGCCGCAGATGCAGCCCGGCCCGCGGGCTGCGGTGCCTACCCCCCTGGCCTCCACGGCGCTGGGCATGGGCGTGACGCCTCAGGGACCAAGCAGCGGGGTGGGGACGCAAGGCCTGATGCCTGGCGGCGCGGTGCCAATGATGCCGACAGTGCCGACGAGCAGTGCCCTCATCTTGCCGAACACGTCGCTGATCCCCGTGGCCAGTGAGGCGGCGGCGCGGGCCAATGTGAACATGACCGGTGACGCAGCCGCACGCGCCAGCATGGTCACGGCGCCTGGATCAGCCTCGTCGACGTCGCCAGGCCCGGCGGTGCTCAATACCCCTGAGCTTGCTGCAACGGCCAGAGAGGCAACGCAAGCGGGTACAGAGGCCCGGTTGGCTCGCGAGGCGCTGGAGATCATGCCCGGTCGACAGCCACGCGAAGTGGTTCACGAAAGTTTGCAAAGTCTGGTACGCCAGCAGCTGGAAATGCTGGTGTCACCGACGATACGCTGGGAAGGCGACGTATGGGCAGGCATCTTCATGGCGCTGGTGGTCAATCTGCCGAACCGCGAGTCGTCCCGGGAGAGCGGGGGCGAGCAGGAAAAGGGGGAGGATAACTGGCAGTCCGACATGCAGCTTGATGTGCCGGGATTCGGGGCGTTTAGCGTATCGCTGCGACTTTATCGCGGCGCCTTGAATATTGACCTGACGACCACCGATGCGGACGTACACCAGCGACTGGAGACGGGGGTGCCGGCGCTCGAATCGCGCCTTGAGGCTCTGGATCTGCGCAAGGTGCAGGTGCGCGCCCGCTATGAGGAGGCGACGGATGCCATCGGATGAGTCGCGGCGCCAGGCCGTCGCGTTGGCCTATCAGGATCACGACCGTGCGCCAAAGGTGGTGGCCAAGGGCTACGGCGAGCTGGCCGAGCGGATCATGGCCGAAGCGCAGCGGCAGGGAATTTATGTCCATGATGCGCCGGAGCTGGTCGCGCTGTTGATGCAGCTGGATCTGGACGCGGAAATTCCGGCCAATCTCTATCAGGTCATTGCGGAACTGCTGGTATGGGTATTTGAGTTATCGGAGGCTGGGTTAAATAAGCGCGGAAGTGCTGAGTAGCCAATACATACGTTGTATGTAACCATGAGTTTGGGTCAGTTACAAAGTCATTCATGGCGCGAGTACAACGGTAATAAAAGCGCCTGTGTCGTTCGATAGGCCAATATGAGTCAAACCAGCTTTTTAGATGAAATACAGGAAATCAATTTAGCGTACTTGCTGCTCGCCCAGCGCCTGTTGAGCGAAGACCGTGAAGCCGCCATGTTCCGTCTCAAAATCGACGGCGAGCTGGCGGATATGCTCGTATCGCTCAACGCACGACAGCTCACGAAGCTGGCGCGAACCAACCAGCTGATCTGCCGGTTTGGGCAGACAGGCGCCGAGCGACTGCAGCAGGTTATCAACAATCCGCGCGACCAGGGGCTTGCCAGCCTGCATGCGTCCTTGCTGCTGGCGGGGGAGGGGTACGAATCGATGCCGCCGGAGGATAGCTCGTGAGCCAGAAAAGCTTGGTAGACGAAATGCATCAGGTGCAGCTCGCTATTGAGCTGATCGAACTCGGGGCCAGGCTTCAGGTGCTGGAAACCGAGACGGAGTTGAGCCGTACGCGCCTCATCAAGCTTTATAAAGAAGTAAGAGGAATGTCACCGCCAAAAGGCATGCTGCCGTTTTCAACCGACTGGTTCATTACCTGGCTGCCCAACATTCACTCTTCATTGTTTTACAACATCTACATTAGCCTGGTGAATGAAGCCGGCTGTGAGCGCATTGATGCGTTTGTGAAGGCCTATCGGCTTTACGGCGAGCAGATTGATGTCGAAGAGGTTGAACCGGTGCTGGGGCTGACGCGGGCATGGACACTGGTGCGATTCTTTGAGAGCGATCTGCTTCAGCTGACACCGTGTACGCGCTGCGGCGGGCGCTTTGTTGCCCACGCGCATAGTCCGCAGCAGGACTATGTCTGCGGGATCTGCCAGCCGCCATCCCGGGCAGGCAAGACGCGGCAAATGTGTAAACCAGCGTCGAACACGACATGACGCTTTGATGTAACGGTATCCCGCTGGTTCCGTTACCGACCATTGAAATAGTGAAGGACACTACTTGTGCTGATCCTCTTAGGCTACATCGTCGTATTGCTTTCGGTATTTGGTGGCTATGTGCTGGCAGGCGGCAGCATGGGGCCGCTGTTCCAGCCTCTTGAGCTGTTGATGATTGGGGGTGCCGGGGTGGGGGCTTTTCTTGCCTCCAACAACGGCAAGGCGATCAAGGCCACCTTCAAGATCATGCCCAAGCTGAAGCGCACCAAGAAGTACAACAAGAGCATGTACATGGAGCTGATGGCGCTGCAGTACAAGCTGCTGTCCAAGGTGCGTCGCGAAGGCATGCTGGGCATCGAGCGGGATATCGACAATCCCCAGGAAAGCCCGCTTTTTCAAGAGCATCCGACGGTGTTGGCTGACCCGCACATCATGAACTTCCTCACCGACTATCTGCGTCTGATGGTCAGCGGCGGCATGGAGCCCATGGAAATCGACGAGCTGATGCTCCACGAAATCGAGGCGTTCGAGCAGGAAGCGCACATTCCGATTGATGCCATTGCCAAGGTCGGTGATGCCATGCCTGCCTTCGGTATCGTGGCGGCGGTGATGGGAGTGGTCAAAGCGCTTACCTACGCCGATGCGGGTCCCGAGCAGATGGGCGAAATGATTGCCCATGCCCTGGTCGGGACATTTCTGGGTATTCTGCTGGGTTATGGCTTCATCAGCCCGATCTCAAGCACTATCGATCGGCAGGCCAAGGAAGCGGAAAAAATGCTCCAGTGCATTCGCGTCACGCTACTGGCAAGCCTGCACGGCTATGCCCCGCAGCTGGCCGTGGAGTTCGGCCGCAAGGCTCTGCACAGCGCAGAGCGCCCCACCTTCAACGAACTGGAAGACTACGTACGCGACGCGAAAAAGGCTGGTAGTGCATGAGTACGGCGGGGGATAAGCGCCCGATCATCATTCGGCGCAAAAAGGTCGTACATGCGCATCACGGTGGCGCATGGAAAATTGCTCTGGCTGACTTCATGACCGCCCTGATGGCGCTGTTTCTAGTGCTCTGGATCCTCAGCGTTTCCAGCGAAGAAGAGCGTCAAGGGGTTGCCGAGTATTTCAGCACGCCGCTGACGACAGCCATCACCGGCGGTGATCGCTCCGGAAGCACCAGCGCCATTCCTGGCGGTGGCCCGGATCCCACTCACAGCGATGGCGAGCGGGCACGCATTGACCTGAAACAGGCGACGCGCCCAAGTCAGCAGGAACGGCGCTTTTTCATGGACGTGCAGGAGCGCATCGAGCGGGCCATCGAGCTCGATCCCGAGCTGCGCGAACTACGCTCCCAACTGCGCTTTGATCTGACCCGCGAGGGGTTGCGCATTCAGGTGCTGGATACCGAGCAGCGACCCATGTTCGAACTGGGTAGCGATCAGGTGGCCCCTTACATGCGCAATCTGTTGCGCACCATTGCGCCGTTGCTCAATGAGCTGCCCAACGACCTGAGTATTGGTGGCCATACCGATAATGTTCCCTATGCGGGAGGCTACCGAGGCTACAGCAACTGGGAGCTGTCGAACGACCGTGCCAATGCCTCCCGCCGGGAGCTGGTTGCCGGTGGGCTTGACCCGGATCAACTGCTGCGCGTTTCCGGCTATGCAGACAGGGTGCTGCTGCCCGACACTGACCCCGACGACCCGATTAACCGGCGTATCGAAATGGTTATCCTGCTCCCTGAAATCGCCGAGGCAATCCGCAACCCGGTGGTGATGGAGACGGACATCTCCACGGTGTTATCCGAAACGGCGGAAGAGGTCACCGAGGCACCCGACGAAGACGTGCCAGCGAGTAATCAGGAACAACCAGACTTGGAACAAGAAGCGACCAACGCCGAATGACCCGGCGTTGGCGATCATACTTTTACGTGAAGGCAGGGGATGGTGCATGGATATAGCTGATTTTTTTGACACCTTTTTTGAAGAAGCCGAAGAGCTGTTGGCGGACATGGAGCAGCATCTACTGGAACTGGATGTAGATGATCCTGACAGCGAGCAGCTTAACGCCATTTTTCGCGCCGCCCATTCGATCAAGGGGGGCGCCGGCACCTTCGGGCTCAGCGTGCTGCAAAAGACAACACACATCCTCGAGAACCTTCTGGATTATGCGCGCAAAGGGGAGCTAACGTTGCGGGCTGACCTCGTTGATACATTTTTAGAGGCCAAAGATATCATGCACGAGCAACTCAACGCCTACCGCAACGAGGAAGAGCCCGATCGTGAAACCTACGAGCGGATCTGTCAGACGCTGCAGCAAATCGCCTTGGAAGAGATCGGCACGTCGCTGGAAGTGGCCGCTGACACCGCGCCCATGACGAGCGCCCCTGCGCCGACCGAGGAGGCGCCCGCGGAAGCGGCGCCCGTGAAGGAAGAGGCCGCCGCCACGACCGCCGCCGGGCACTTAAAAGTCGCTTTGATCAACGTCGACGAGAAAGACCGGATTCTGCTCGTCGAAGAGCTCGAGCAGCTGGGTGATATTCAGTCCCAGTCGGGGGATGACAAGCGTTACGAGGTGACACTCAGCGGCAGCGTGAGCGCCGAAGATATTGAAGCCGTCATGTGCTTTATTATCGAGCCCGACCAGATCGATATTCAGCAGGTTGCTGGCGACGACGCCAGTGCGTCCGCGCCTTCGCCAGCCGCGGCGCCGGCTGAGGAAAAAGCCCCGGCGGAGCCGCAAAAAGCCCCGGCTGACACCAAGGCGTCGGCGCCTGACAAGGCAGCTGCCGGTGATGAGCCGGCCAAGGGCAAGGCCAAGAAAGCCTCAGCCGAGTCGTCGTCCATTCGCGTGTCGGTGGATAAGGTCGACCAGATTATCAACCTGGTCGGCGAGCTGATCATTACCCAGTCGATGCTCGACCAGACCGTGAGCGACCTGGACGACCAGTCGATAGGCAACAGTTCCCTGCAGAATGGCATGAGCTTGCTGCAGCGCAACGCCCGAGACCTGCAAGAGTCGGTCATGTCGATCCGCATGATCCCCATGGAGTTCGTGTTCAGCCGCTTTCCGCGCGTCGTGCGGGATACCGCGGGCAAGTTGGGCAAGGAGATCGAACTGGTTACCGAGGGTAAGTCCACCGAGCTTGATAAAAGCCTGGTGGAGCGGATTACCGACCCGCTCACCCACCTGGTGCGCAACAGCCTGGATCATGGCATCGAAATGCCCGACGTGCGCGAGTCGATCGGCAAGCCGCGCACCGGTAAATTGACGCTTTCCGCCCGTCATCAGGGCGGCAATATCCTGATCGAGGTACGTGACGATGGTGCTGGCCTTGACCGTGATCGACTACTTGCCAAGGCCAGGGATAACGGGCTGAACGTCTCCGATACGATGACCGATGAAGACGTCTTCCAGCTGATCTTCGCACCGGGGTTCTCCACGGCGAACGAAGTCACCGATGTGTCGGGACGTGGCGTGGGTATGGACGTGGTCAAGCGTAACATCCAGGGCATGGGTGGCCGGGTCGAGATTCAGTCCAAGAAGGGCGAAGGCACCATCACCAGCATCGTATTGCCGCTGACGCTGGCCATTCTGGACGGTATGTCGATCAAGGTGGGTAGCGAAACCTTCATCCTGCCGCTGTCCACCGTGCTGGAATCGTTGCAGCCCGACAAGGACGACATGTACGCCATGGCGGGAGACGATGTCGTGCTCAAGGTGCGCGATGAATACCTGCCGGTGATCGCCATTCACGAAGTGCTGGACGTTGAAGACGCGATTACCGACCCGACCAAGAGCATCGCGGTCATCGTGCAGGGCGAAGGACGCCGTTACGCCATGCTGGTGGACGAACTGATTGGTCAGCAGCAGGTAGTGGTCAAGAACCTGGAAGACAACTATCGCAAGGTGCCCGGCATATCGGCGGCAACAATTCTCGGCGATGGCAGCGTGGCGCTCATTCTGGATATTTCCGGCCTGCATCGGTTAAACCGGGCAAAAAAAGAGGCCGGCAAACCGGCCAACACACAAACAATGTCTTTCTACAAGGAGTCTGAACCGTCATGAGCCAAGCAAACAATGGCGCGATCCTCGCGACTGAAGCAGATAATCGTGAATTTCTGGTGTTCTCGCTGGGCGATGAAGAATATGCCATCGACATTTTGAAGGTGCAGGAAATCCGCGGTTATGAAAACGTCACGCGTATTGCCAACGCGCCTGACTTTATCAAAGGGGTGACCAACCTGCGCGGTGTGATCGTGCCGATCGTTGACCTGCGCATCAAGTTCCACCTGGAAAACGTCGAGTACGGCGGGCAGACCGTCGTCATCGTGGTCAACGTGGCGGACCGCGTTGTGGGCATCGTGGTGGATGGCGTTTCCGACGTGATGACGCTGAAACCCGACCAGATCAAACCAGCGCCCGAGTTCGGCGTCACGCTGTCGTCCGACTTCCTGAGCGGATTGGGCAGTCTGGAAGATCGCATGCTGGTCATCGTGGATATCGACAAGTTGCTGACCAGTGAAGAGATGGCACTGGTAGATAGCGCAAGCCACCACTAAGACGGACGGTTGGCGGCACAGGGAACGGTGCATGATGATTTGGTCGCCCATCCGTCAGTGAATGGGGTGGGTAGCAGATAGCGAGGAGATCGGTGAGTGGCCCAGATAATACGTCAGGTAATGAACAACATGACTGTCCGGCTGAGTTGGGGATTGGTGCTGGCAACGTTTTCGGCCATGGTGCTGCTGGCATGCGGCATTGGCCTTTACGCTTTGCACCATGGTGCCGAGATTGTCCAGAACAGCGACGCCGCTTCCCAGCAGCAGGCGTTCAGCGCCTTTGCCGCACAGATCCGCTGGGTGTTGGTGGGCGTGGTTGTGGTCACCATTGCCACGGTGATCATCGTGGTCTGGGGGGTGGCGGCCAATGTCCTGCGCCCGCTGGACAGCCTGGTGGGCTATTTCGAGCGCATGGCCAAGGGCGATCTCAATCAGCGTATTGTCGCGCCGGGAAACAACGAGATCGGCCGTCTGTATATCGCCATGGCGCATATGCAGGAGTCGCTATCGCACACCGTAGGCGTGGTACGCACCAGCGGAACGTCGATTTATGAGCGCTCGCAGCTGATCGCCAGCGGCAACAACGACCTGTCGTCGCGTACGGAGCAGCAGTCCTCCTCACTGGAGGAGACGGCCTCCAGCATGGAGGAACTCGCCTCGACGGTCAGCCACAACGCCGACAATGCCCGCCAGGCCAGCCAACTGGCCGGGGACGCCACCCTGACCGCGCGCCGCAGCGGCGAGGAAGTCGGCGAAATCGTCGAGACCATGCAAGATATCAGCGCCAGTTCGCATCAGGTCGCCGATATCATCACCCTGATCGACAATATTGCCTTTCAGACCAATATTCTGGCGCTTAATGCCTCGGTGGAAGCGGCGCGAGCCGGCGAGCATGGCCGGGGGTTTGCCGTGGTCGCCGAGGAAGTACGCAGCCTGGCCAGTCGCAGCGCCAATGCGGCCAAGGAAATTCGTACCTTGATCGATGCGTCGCTGAGCAAGGTCGATGCTGGCACGCAGCGCGTCAATCAGGCGGGCCAGACCATGCAGGATCTCGTCGCTGCCGTGCAGCGGGTGAGCGATATCATGGATGAAATTGCGTCGGCCTCTGAAGAGCAGAGCAACGGTATTGGTCAGGTCAACCAGGCCGTGGCCCAAATGGAGCAGGTCGTTCAGCAGAATGCAGGCCTGGTTCAGGAAGCATCGCGCAGCGCCAACGAGCTGGAAAGCGAAGCGGGGCGGCTGCGCGAGGCCGTTGAGCGCTTCCAGGTCGCCGAAGCGCCAGCGGCGCCGACAAGGCGTGCCGCGCCGCCCTCGGACTCATTGCCGGCGCCGGCGCCTCGTCGTGCTGCCAATTCAGCGCCAGCGGTCGCAGCAACCGCAGACGACTGGGAAGCATTTTAAGGCAGCAAGAAACCCGTGGAAATGCTCAAGTGGCCTGGGTTCAGGCCGATAAGACAGTGAAGCGCAACAATAAGATCGCTACGGGGCACGTCGTGCCACCCCCACGACGTGTTTTCAGTTCAGACGTCGGTTGTTTTCGGCGGTTTGTCGTGCATTTATCCCGTGGGCTGACGCCGCGGGCCAAGGTTTTGTGAAGGAGTGGCATATATTTTGACCGAGCAACCTGCACGTGCCGACATCGGCCAATGGGCCTCCGGCAGCCAAATCGAGCGTGATCTGGAGCTGACCGATGCCGACTTTACCCGTGTCCGCGAGCTGATCTATCAGCGCGCGGGCATTGTGCTGGCCGAACACAAGCGCGAAATGGTCTATAGCCGGTTGGCCAAACGGCTACGCCATCACGGAATGACGCGGTTTGGCGATTACCTGGCTCGCCTTGAGCGCCATCCGGACGCCAAGGAATGGGAGGCCTTTACCAACGCGCTGACGACCAATCTGACGGCGTTTTTCCGCGAGGCGCACCACTTCCCGCTACTGGCAGAACATATCAAGCACAAGCAAGAGCCCGTATCGGTGTGGTGCTCGGCGGCGTCCACTGGCGAAGAGCCCTACTCGATTGCCATGACGCTGCTTGAAACACTCGGCGGGCGAGCCGCCCAGTCCAGCGTCGTTGCCACCGATATCGATACCGAAGCCCTGGACAAGGCGCGCCGTGGTGTTTATCCCCAGGAGCAGGTGCGCAAGCTGGACGAAGCGCGGGTCAAGCGCTTCTTCCAGAAGGGCACGGGCAATCATCTGGGCCTTGCCCGGGTGCGCCCTGAAGTGTCGTCGCTGGTCGAGTTCATGCCCATGAACCTGCTGGCGCCCCAGTGGCCCGTTAAAGGCCCTTTTGACGTAATTTTTTGCCGTAACATCATGATTTATTTTGATAAAGAAACGCAGGCTAGAATACTGAAACGCTTCGCTCCCCTGCTCAAGCCCGACGGGCTGCTGTTTGCAGGTCATTCGGAGAATTTTTCCTACATCAGTGATGCGTTCAAGCTGCGTGGTCAGACGGTGTATACCCTTGCCAACCGATAAATTATCGACGTGTCCAACGACGACGGGCGGATGGCCAACTCAACGGGCTCGCGCAGCAGAGAGCTTGACGGACGTAAAGGAGGCGTGCCTTGAGTGCAGCCAAAATAAAAGTACTATGCGTTGACGACTCGGCGCTGATTCGTGATCTGTTGACGGAAATCATCAACTCCCAGCCCGATATGGAAGTGGTGGCGGTGGCGCCGGATCCGATCGCCGCCCGTGACCTTATCAAACAGCATAACCCGGATGTGTTGACGCTGGATGTAGAAATGCCGCGCATGGACGGGCTGGATTTCCTCGAGCGTTTGATGCGGCTGCGGCCGATGCCGGTACTGATGGTCTCGTCGTTGACCCAGAGCGGTTCAGAAATCACCCTGCGCGCCCTCGAGCTGGGGGCGTTGGATTTCGTGGCCAAGCCCAGCCTGGGTATCCGCAGCGGCATGATGGACTACGCCAACGAGATCGCCGAAAAGCTGCGCGCTGCGGCGCGTTCGCGCCCGCGTCAGGCTCGGCACAAGAACACCCCGCCGCCCGCTCAGTTGAAAGCTCCCATGGTGTCGAGTGAAAAGCTGATCATCATCGGCGCCTCCACCGGCGGAACCGAAGCCATCCGCGCCGTGCTCGAACCACTGCCAGCCAATGCCCCGGCGATCCTGATCACCCAGCATATGCCCGGTGGCTTTACCCGGTCGTTTGCCGAGCGGCTCGATCGCCTGTGCCGTATTACCGTCAAGGAAGCCAGCGACGGCGAGCGCGTATTGCCCGGGCACGCCTATATTGCTCCGGGGGATCAACACCTTACCCTGGCGCGTAGCGGGGCCAACTATGTCGCGCGTCTCAACGACGGGCCGCCGGTCAACCGCCACCGCCCGTCGGTGGACGTGCTGTTCCACTCGGCGGCCGACCAGGCCGGTAAAAATGCCATCGGGGTGATTCTCACCGGCATGGGTAAAGACGGGGCTGCTGGGCTGCTGGAAATGCGTCAGGCCGGCTCGGCGACCATTGCCCAGGACGAGCAGAGCTGCGTGGTCTTCGGGATGCCCCGCGAGGCGATCGCCATGGGGGGCGCCGCCGACGTCACATCGCTGGATGAAATCCCCGAGCGTCTGATGTCACTGATTGCGTCGTCCGGACGGGCACAGCGGGTGTAACCACAGGCGATAACGCACGCACACAACGAAAACAAAGAACAGTCTTGGCTGTAAGGGAATGGCATGAACCAGATGTTACGCAACTTGAGTGTCAATGCGGCCGTCGTCGTCGCGCTTCTCCTGTTTGTATCGGCGATGATCATCAATGTGGTGATGAGTGCGTTTGCCGAACAGGCAACGGAGGAGACGCTCACAACGCTCGAGCGCATCAACGTGGATCAGCTTAACGAAATCAACCGGGCGGATGCCCTCTGGAGCGGCGCGCTGGTCGACCTGGAAGTGGCGTCGAATGACTTCATGCTGGGCCGGGCCCAGCAGGCCGACGAGCGTCTGTCGGCGGCCGTCGACCAGATCGATCGCGCCGAAGAGCGGCTGCATAACTTCTCCTCCGTGCCGCGTACGGAAAGCGGCGCCGCCCTGGGCGAAGAAATTGATACGGTGTTTGCCAGGGTAATCGATCTGTCCCGCCAGCAGGCCGAGGCGCTGGATCAAATGAATACCTCGAGTTTCACCAACCTGCGTCGCGAGATGGCCCCCGTCGCCGAGGCGCAGGAAGCGGCACTGAACGAGTTCATGACCTACGCCTCTGCCCGTGGTGATGCGCTGCAACAAGAACTCGACGAGATCAACCGCTTCTACCGCCTCATCGAGTGGGCGATTCTGGCGTTTACTCTGGTGCTGGTACTGCTGATCTATCTGGGGCTGCGCAGCGTGGTGGTGCGGCCCTTGAACCAGGCCGTGAAGACGCTCAACACCATTGCCGATGCGGATCTTACTACCTCGATCCCGAGCGGCGGCAAAAACGAGGTTGGTCAGCTATATACCGCCATGCAGCGTATGCAGCAAAGCCTCAACGATATCGTGGGACGGGTGCGTGACGGCAGTCGCGAGATTCACCACGGCACCCGGGAGATTGCCAGCGGCAACGCCGACCTCTCGTCGCGTACCGAACAGCAGGCGGCGTCCATTGAAGAAACCGCCTCCAGCATGGAAGAGATGACCGCGACGGTGAAGCAGAACGCCGACAATGCGCGCCAGGCCAGCACCCTGGCGGCGGAAGCGTCTTCCACTGCTGAGCGTGGCGGCGATGTGGTGCAGCAGGTGGTCGAGACGATGCATGGCATTTCCTCAAGCTCGCAGCAAGTGGCGGACATCACCAGCGTTATCGATTCCATCGCCTTCCAGACCAATATTCTGGCGCTGAACGCCTCGGTCGAGGCCGCCCGTGCGGGCGAGCAGGGGCGCGGGTTCGCGGTAGTGGCTGGCGAGGTACGCAACCTGGCCAGCCGCAGTGCCGATGCTGCCAAGGAAATCAAGGGTCTGATTGATAATTCGGTTACCCAGATTCAGCAGGGCTCGACGCTGGTCGAGCAGGCCGGCACCACCATGTCCGATGTGGTCAACGCGGTGCGCCGCGTCACTGATATCATGGACGAAATTTCCGCAGCATCGCAGGAACAGAGTGACGGTATCGAGCAGGTGGGCCAGGCCATCGGCCAGATGGATCAGGTCACCCAGCAGAATGCCTCGCTGGTGCAGCAGGCCACGGCGGCCGCCTCTTCGCTTGAAGAACAGGCCAACCGCCTCGAGGAAGCCGTGGCCGTGTTCAAGCTGGTGGGCATGCAGATGGCTCAGTCGCCATCCAGTGCGCAAAGCGCAGCCTCTAAAGCGGTGGCCGCTCCAGCCCCGACACCATCATCCAAGACACCCAGCCGCCGTGCGTCATCGCCCGCCGAGCAGGACGACTGGGAAGAATTTTAACCCGCTTCAATTGATAAGAGGATAGCCCCATGGCAGACAAGAACATGAGCTTTTTGGTGGTGGATGACTTCCCCACGATGCGCCGGATAGTGCGCAGCTTGCTGAAAGAACTAGGTTTTACCAACGTCGAAGAAGCTGAAGACGGACAGGACGCGCTGAACAAGCTGCGCGCCGGTAGCTTTGAGTTTGTCGTGTCCGACTGGAACATGCCCAATCTGGATGGCCTGGAGATGCTCAAGGAAATCCGCCAGGATGACGCCTTGAAAGAGTTGCCGGTGTTGATGGTGACGGCGGAAGCCAAGAAAGAAAACATCATCGCGGCGGCCCAGGCGGGTGCGAATGGCTATGTGGTGAAACCGTTTACCGCCGCCACCCTTGAAGAAAAGCTCAATAAGATCTTTGAAAAATTGGGTAAGTAACGCGGCGAGGCCTGCGGGCCTGGATTACGAGGAGAGAGCATCATGAGCCAGAATGAGCAGTCCGGTTCTACCCAACTGTCCGAAGAGGCCGCCGAAGATCTGATTCATCGCGTCGGCAAGCTGACACGCATGTTGCGGGACAACATGCGCGAGCTGGGTCTGGATAAGGAAATCGAGCGAGCGGCGGAAGCGATACCCGATGCGCGTGACCGGTTGCACTACGTGGCCACCATGACTGAGCAGGCGGCGGATCGGTCGTTGAATGCGATTGACCGGGCCCAGCCCCTGCAGGATCAGCTCAGTGATCAGGCCGAGTCGCTGGACAAGCGCTGGGCTGAGTGGTTTGAAGCGCCCCAGGAACTGGACGCGGCCAAGGCGCTCGTCAAGGATACCCGTAGCTATCTGGGGAGCGTGCCGGATATGGCAGCGGCGACCAACAAGGAGCTGATGGAAATCATGATGGCGCAGGATTTCCAGGATCTTACCGGCCAGGTCATCAAGAAGATGATGGACGTCATCCGTGAGATCGAGCATCAGCTGGTTCAGGTGCTCATCGACAACGTGCCTGGTGCACAGGCACGAGAAACGATGCAACGCAAGGCCGAGGATCAGTGGAAAAACGAGAATGCACGGCGTAACGAAGAGCTTTTGAATGGGCCGCAAGTGAAGGACAATGCACCTGATATCGTGACCGGGCAGGATCAGGTCGACGATCTACTGGACGAATTGGGCTTCTAACACACGCGGTGAGCGCTCACTTGCGCTGCACGATGTTCCGCTCAGCCGTCCTTTGGGGCGGCTGTTCACGTGTAGCACCGCGATAAATTACCTGGCCGGATGACCGTATGGCAGATGACGACAGCGACCAGGAAAAGACAGAAGAGGCCACGCCCCGACGAAAGGAAAAGGCGCGCGAGGAAGGCCAAGTCGCGCGCTCACGGGAGCTGACCACCTTTCTGGTGCTGCTGGGCGGCGTCATCGGCCTCTGGACGATGGGGCAGATGCTCTACAATCAGCTCGGCATGGTCATGGAGCGGGCGTTTCTGTTCGAGCGTCGTCAGGCCATGGAAGATATGCCCATGCTGACCACTGCGCTGGATCTCGGGCAGCGCACGCTGTTTGCCATGATGCCGCTGTTTTTGCTGCTGGCGCTGATCGCGCTGATCGCGCCAACCTTGCTTGGCGGCTTTCTGATTTCAGGAAAATCGCTGCAGCCCAAGTTTTCCAAGCTGAATCCGGTATCGGGGTTGAAGCGCCTCTTTGGGTCCCAGGCGTTGATCGAGCTGGCCAAGGCGGTGGCCAAGTCCATTCTGGTGGGTGGAGTCGGCGCAGCGTTTTTATACCTCAATATCGGCAAGTTCATGTCGCTGATGGATCAGCCCGTCCAGCAGGCGTTGGCCAATGCCTTGACCATGGCCGCCCAGGCAGCGGGGCTGATGGTGTTGGCGCTGATCGTGGTGATTCTCATCGACGTGCCGTTCCAGCTGTGGAGCAATGCAAAGAAGCTGCGTATGAGCCAGGAAGAGGTCAAGCGCGAGCATAAAGAATCAGAAGGCGACCCGCAGGTGAAAGGGCGCATCCGTCAGCAACAGCAGGCCATGGCAAGGGGACGGATGATGAACAAGGTGCCCGAGGCCGATGTCATCATCACCAACCCGACCCACTACGCGGTGGCACTGTCGTATCAAGAAGGCCAGATGGGCGCGCCGCGTCTGGTGGCCAAGGGGGCCGACGCGGTCGCGGCGCGCATCCGCGAAATTGCCGATGATGCGCAGGTGCCACGATTAGAAGCAGCGCCGCTGGCGCGTGCGCTGTATCATCACGTCGACCTGGATGCCGAAATTCCGGCGAACCTGTATACGGCCGTGGCCGAGGTCATGGCCTGGGCCTATCGTTTGAAACACGTAGCGCAACAAGGAGGCGAGGTGCCCCCTACACCCGATAACCTGCCGGTTCCACCTGAAATGGAAACCCCCGGGCGCGGTACCGGTGGCGATGAGACTCGCACATGAAAAGCTTTAGCCAAATGATGAGCAAGCAGAACTGGGTGAGCGACGTCAAGGTGCAGTTGCTCGCCGGGCCGCTGCTCATCCTGATGATCCTGGGCATGATGATCGTGCCCATGCCGCCGTTTGCGCTGGATCTGCTGTTCACTTTCAATATCGCCATGGCCATCATGGTGTTGATGGTCAGCATGTTCGCCCAGAAGCCGCTGGATTTTGCCGCCTTCCCGGCGGTGCTGCTGTTTACCACGCTGTTGCGTCTTTCGCTGAACGTGGCCTCGACCCGCGTGGTGCTGATGGAAGGGCATCAGGGCGGCGCCGCCGCCGGCAAGGTCATCGAGGCGTTCGGCGCCTTCCTGGTCGGCGGTAATTTTGCCGTGGGCCTGGTGGTCTTCTTGATTCTGGTGATCATCAACTTCATGGTCATCACCAAGGGTGCCGGGCGGATCGCCGAAGTCGGCGCCCGCTTCACCCTGGATGCCATGCCCGGCAAGCAGATGGCGATCGACGCTGACCTCAACGCCGGGCTAATCGCCGAGGAAGATGCCAAAGCTCGGCGTGCCGAAATCGCCCAGGAAGCCGACTTTTACGGGTCGATGGACGGTGCCAGCAAGTTCGTGCGCGGCGACGCGGTGGCTGGCCTGGTGATCATGGTGGTCAATATCATCGGTGGTCTGATGATTGGCATGCTGCAGCACGACATGAGCTTCGGCGATGCCGGCCGCAGCTACATGCTGCTGGCGATCGGCGATGGCCTGGTCGCGCAGATCCCCGCGCTGGTGATCTCCACGGCTGCCGGCGTGACGGTGTCGCGGGTGAATACCGATCAGGATGTGGGCCAGCAGATGATCAGCCAGCTGTTCGTCAACCCTCAGGTGATGATCCTGGCGGCGATGGTCATGGGGCTGCTGGGTATCGTGCCGGGCATGCCCAACATGGTCTTCATCCTGTTTACCCTGCTGCTGGCCGGGCTTGCCTGGTTCATCATGCGCCGCCAGGAGCAGACCCTGGTGAAGGAGGAAATTGCCGCCACGCCGCCGCCTACCCAGGAAACCCCAGAGGCCAGCTGGGAGGATGTGCAACTGGTCGACACGCTCGGCCTGGAAGTCGGCCATCGTCTGATTCCGCTGGTCGACTCGCGCCAGAAGGGCGAACTGCTCGGTCGTATCAAAAGCGTGCGCAAGAAGTTTGCCCAGGAAGTCGGCTTTCTGCCGCCGGTGGTGCATATCCGCGATAATCTGGAGCTGTCGCCCAACGCCTACGTGCTGTCGATGAAAGGCGCTGAAATTGGCCGGGCCGAAGCCTATCCGGGCAAGTGGCTGGCCATCAACCCGGGGCAGGTGTCGGGAGAGTTGCAGGGTACCGCCACGCAGGACCCCGCCTTTGGCCTGCCGGCGGTGTGGATCGAGGCCAGCCAGCGCGAGCACGCCCAGGTCTACGGTTACACGGTCGTCGATGCCAGCACGGTGATCGCCACCCACCTCAACCACTTGTTGCACCGCCACTCGCCCGAAATGCTGGGCCGCCAGGAAGTTCAGAAACTGCTCGACAAGCTGGAGGGCGATCAGAAATCGCTGGTAGAAGAAGTCGTGCCGAAGGCTATTTCGCTGACCGTGCTGCAGCGCATCCTGCAGAACCTGCTGGATGAAGACGTCTCGATTCGCGACATGCGCACCATCCTCGACACGCTGGCGGAATACGCCGGCCAGCAGCAGGATGCCAATGAGCTGACGGCGCTGGTGCGCGTGGCGCTTGGGCGTTCGATCACCCAGCAGTGGTTTGCCGGTCAGGATACCTTGAACGTGATGGGCCTGGATGCTCAGCTCGAGCAGGTGCTGGTGCAGGCCATGAACGGCAACGGGGCAATGGAACCGGGGCTTGCCGACACGCTGATGACCCAGGCTCAGCAGGCGCTTGAGCGTCATGAAAGCAGCGGCGAGCCTCCCGTGTTGGTGGTTCAGCACTCCCTGCGCGCGGTACTATCGCGTTTCCTGCGCCGTCGCTTGCGTCACATGGCGGTTCTTTCACAGGCGGAAATTCCGGATGACCGCACCTTGCGGGTGACGACCGTGGTCGGGGGACGCTAATGCAAACGGCGCTGTTTTTTCAGGGTTCGGGGGTAGACCATGAGTGTTAGACGTTTCGTAGGCGCCAACAGTCGCGATGTGATGCGCCAGGTGCGTGAAGCGCTGGGCGAAGACGCCCTGATCGTGGCCAACCGTCGCACCGAAGGTGGCGTCGAGATTCTGGCCATGGCCGATGAGGCCGTCGACCATTTCGAGCCCTCACCGCCGCCGCCCAGTGAGCCGGCCTCAGCGCCGAAGGATCCGCTTGAATCCATGAGCGAGCGGTTACTACGCGAAATGCAGGATATGCGTTCGCTGCTGGCCACCCAGCAGACCGATCGCCATTCGGTAGCGGCATCTACGGCCACCGGCAGCGATCGCTGGCGCCAACTGCTCTGTGGCGTGGGCTTCAGCGCCGAGCTGGCCGACGATATTCTGATCGACCTGCCGAGCGGACTCGCCTCGCCCAACGCCGACAGCGAGCAGGCGCTGGCCTGGCTGCGCGAGCGGCTGATGGCCAGGCTGTCGGTGCTCAAGGACGAGCCCGAGTTTTTCGATGAAACCGGCATCGTCGCCCTGGTGGGCCCCACCGGCGTCGGCAAGACGACCACTACCGCCAAGCTGGCGGCCCGCTTTGTCATGCGCCATGGCACGCGCCCCGTGGCGCTGGTAACCACCGACAGCTTTCGTATCGGTGCCCATGAGCAGCTGCGCATCTACGCGCGCCTGCTCGACATTCCCATGTACGCGCTGGACGCCGAACAACCCATCGATGACCTGCTGAGTCGCTTGCAGGGCAAGCAGTGGGTGATCATCGATACCGTGGGGATGAGCCAGCGCGACCAGCGGGTGATCGAGCAGATCGCTCATCTGCAGGGCGGTCGCTCCAAGGTCAGGCTGGTGCTGCTGCTCAACGCCGCCAGCCAGCCTGAAACCCTGGAGGAAGTGGTGCTGCGTTATCGACAGGCCGCTCGGGCCGCCGGCGCTGAGCTTGATGACTGCATCATCACCAAGCAGGATGAGGCCGGCCGGCTGGCGCCGATACTCGATATCGTCATGCGCCATGGCATGCGCGTGCTGTTTGGCGCCTACGGCCAGCAGGTTCCCGAGGATATGGCCCTGGCCGACCCCGCCGCCCTGGTGGATCAGGCACTCGATAGCGCCGTGACCAGCACCACGAACGCCCCGGCCGCAACGGCACCGATCAGCATGCCGCGCTGGTCGCGGGATGTATTGGGGCAGGGGCGCCGCCTGTCGTCGCTGTTTGCCCGGCTGCGCGAACGCATGGTGGGCTTCGAGCGTCTCGAGGGCGTCTGGGACATCGCCAACCTGCCCGGCGTACTGCAGGATCAGCGCCTCGATGCGCTGCTCCAAGGCTACCCGCCGCCCCAGCGCATGCTGGGTATGGCCTGGTCGCCGCGGCGCAACGAACGCGGCTGTGACTGGGCGATGCCCGATATCGGCCTGGATGCCGATGGCGCCTGGATGGCGCTGCCCTGGCTCCAGCACCGTCAGCCCGCTGGCTGGCAGCCGCGCATGGCCACCTTCAGCGAGCGCGACGGCGTCGCTGTTCACCTGCTGCCGGCATTACCCGACGGCGACACCCTGAGTTGGTTAGAGCACCAATACCTGACCTGGGTCAGTCTGGCCCCCCCGGCATTGCGGGTACACTTGCACGGTGAACGCCATGCGCTGCGCCAGCTGTTTGCCGAAAGCACCCTCAATCATCACGTCAAGGTGCGTTTTCGAGGCCAGCCAATGACGCTGTGGACTGCCTATGTCGAAGTCAGCGATGCAGCCGGGCGGGCGCTGCTCGCTTGGTACGGCGAAGTGCGCGACCCGGAAAGCGCCAAGGTGGTGACCCGCCGCTACTGGCTGACCCCCGCGCGTCTGGGCAATGACGTCTTGAGCCTGCTGGTGACCCAGCTGCAGAGCGAAGGGCTGGCAGCGCTGACGCGACGCGCCTGGCAGCAGTTGAAAGACGCCGACAGCGGCGAGGTCAGCCCCGAAGTGCGCTTGCTGATGGCCAGCGGCATCGCCGCAGTGGCGGGACATCTGGACTGTGCCGACGATGAAGCCGCCGTGACACTGCACAGCGATGTATTGAACCTGCTGTCAAGTCGGCGGCGTCGCCGTGACACGGCGCTGCTCGATGCGCTGGTCTATGCCTTCATGGCCCGGGACGCGATTCGCCAGCTGGGCAGCGTCAACCGTGAGGGCTTGACATGAGCGCTCAGGATCAAGCCGCCGGGCTGCGCAAATGGGCGGATCTGCAGCGTCAGCAGCGCGGCGATGAAGCGCCTCCCGAGGCGGTAGATGCCCCTGGGCCCATGGCCTATCAGGAGCCCATCGTGCCCGGCGCGGCCGCGATGACCCCGCCGGTGACCCCGCCGGCGCCCAAGACGCCTCTGATGGTGGTCGGCCTGCCCGCTGATGAACCGGCTCAGGTACGCAAGGTCAGCGCGCGTCTGGGTCAGTGGGCCGCCCTGGGGCGCGCCTGGGCCAAGGATCCCGCCGACTGGGATATCCGGATCGTGATGCCGGACGCCCCAGCGCTTGCCGAGCTGAGTCAGACACATCGGCGCTGGGCGCTGTGGGTGAGCAGCGATGCCGAGGCATTCGGGCGCATGTATCATGTCGTCAAGCAGCTTCATCAGCACAATGGCCCGCAGCGCTTGCTGGCGCTCCACGAACCGCACCTGCCCAGGCAGGGGCTGTTGGAAAACCTGCGCCAGGCGGCGGATCGCTATTTCGGGATCGAGCTGCTGCTGTTGGCCCGCTGACCCCGGCGAAGGCCGGTAAAGCGACTAATAAACGAGGCTTATTCGCTCATGAAAAGGAATGAAGCATGCTAGGCTGGTGGCGTCATGCAATGGGTCTTATGGTATTCGTCCTGGCTTTCGGCTCCATGGCGCAGGCGGCGCCCGGCAGCTGGGTCGCTCAGGTGCCGGGCCTACTGGTGACCATGAGCGACCGTGCCAGCCGCAGCGATGAGGTTCGCCCTCCCGCAGGCATGGTCGCGCAGTCGGCGGTTATCGGGCGTATCCAGTGGCAGTACCAGCATGCCCCGGGCGCCGCACTGCGGGCCTGGCTTTGCCATCCCGAGCGCTGCGTGGCCCTGTCCGGGATGCGCGGGGAAACCCGCGCCTTGTCCGGACTGAAGGCAACAACGCCGCTGCATTTTCAATTTGTGCTGCGGCCAGGACAGCGGCCCGTCAGCGTCAAAGGGCTGCAGATGATTATAAATTACCAGTGAGTCAAAGGTGGTTTAGCCGCGAGGCAATAGGATGTACACAGCACAAGGCAGGATCAAACAAAGTGAGCTGATGACGGAGTACATGCCACTGGTAAGACGTCAGGCCTTGACGCTGCAGGTCAGGTTACCCGCCAGCATCGAGCTGGACGACCTGATCCAGGCGGGCATGATGGGGCTGCTGGAGGCGCTGGGCCGTTTCGATGCCACCCAGGGGGCTACCTTTGCGACGTTTGCCAGCCAGCGTATCCGCGGCGCCATGGTGGACGAGCTGCGCACCCGTGACTGGCTGCCGCGCAGTGTCCGACGCTCGGCCAGGGCCGTGGATGAAACCGTCCGGCGACTCGAGCAATCGCTGGGCCGCGCCCCTGAAGAGGGGGAGATCGCCGAGGCGCTGGCGATGTCGCTGGGGGACTATCAGCAGCTGCTCCACGATACCAACAGCGGTCAGCTACTGCCCTTTGAGGAACTGGTGGCCGACGGCGCCGAACCCTACAATCGCGAGATCGGGAGTTCGCCGTTCGACCACCTGCTTGATGCCCAGCAGCGGGAAACCCTGGAGGCCGCCATCGAGGCGCTCCCCGAGCGTGAAAAGCTACTGATGGCGCTTTACTATCAGGAAGAGCTGAACCTCAAGGAAGTCGGCGCCGTGCTTGGCGTCACGGAGTCACGCGTCTCCCAGTTGCACAGCCAGGCGGTCAGCCGCCTGCGCGCAAAGTTGAACGACTCGGCGTAGGTGTCTACCGCCGGCGGCGCAGCTTCCGGCCATGATGCTACTTTAACGCCTGGATTAATGCTTTAAGGAGCACCCCCATGAACCCATCGACGCTGATTGGTATTCTCGCCAGCATACTGCTGCTGGTAAGCGTCCTGTTTTTTACCGCCGAGTCACCGGGGAGCTTCCTCAATGTGCCGGGGCTGGCGATCGTGGTGACCGGCACCCTTGCGGCCACCTTCATCAGCTACCCGCTCAAGGAAGTGCTGCGTGTCGTACGTCTCGTCGGGCTCGTATTCCGCCGTGAAAATACCTACGTGCGTGACGATATCAATGAGCTCGTGTCCATGTCGCGGCTGTGGTTCAAGGGCGATGTGCGCGCCGTCGAGCAGGAGCTTGAAAACACCCGCAATCCCTTCCTGCGAACCGGTATTCAACTGGTCATTGCCAACACCAAGGAAGACGAGATCTTCGACATGCTGCGCTGGCGCATTGCGCGCCTCAAGGCGCGAGAGCACGCCGAAGCGCAGATCTTTCGTACCATGGCGACCTATGCCCCGGCGTTCGGCATGATCGGCACGCTGGTGGGTTTGGTGAACATGCTCGAGGTCATGGACTCCGGCAACCTGGACGTGATCGGGCCGCGCATGTCCGTGGCGCTGCTGACCACCTTCTATGGCATCCTGCTGGCCAACCTGGTGTTCAAGCCGATTGCGGTGAAGCTTGAACGGCGTACCGAAGAGCGTCTGATTACCATGAACATGGTGCTGGAAGGCATTTCGCTGATCACCAAGCGCCGCCTGCCGTCGTTCATCGAAGAAACGCTCAATTCGTTTGTCGCCAACTATCACGACGAAATCCGCGAGCCTGACGTCAAGAAGCCGCGTACCTCAACCAGCGCCGCCGCCAAAGGGTAGTCACTATGCTAGATGGGCATACGCGGCAAATGCTTGAGCCGCCGGTCACCGGCGGCGGGGACGAGGAAAGCTGGCTAACCAGCTATCTCGATGTGCTGACGCTGCTGATTACCCTGTTCGTGCTGCTCCTCTCGTTGGCCCCGCCTGGCGGCAACGACGAGGGTGCCGCCGGCAGTGTTGCCGAGGTGTCCCCTGGCGCCATTGAAGACCTTCCGCTGGCCACCCTGGCGGCCGGTATCCAGCCGCGACACAGCGGCGTGCAGCCGCGCTTTGATGGCATCAGCATTCCCGGTGTGGATGTTTCCCAGGGCCAGGAAGGCGTGACGCTGCGTATCAATGAGAGTCTGCTGTTCGACAGCGGGCGGGCACGGCTCACTGAGCAGGGTCGCGATCTGGTTGCCAGCCTGGTGGACGTGCTGAACGCCTTCGAAGGGCAGGTGTCGGTTGAGGGCCACACGGATAACGTGCCCATCTCTACCTCACGCTTTCCTTCCAACTGGGAGCTGTCATCGGCGCGGGCCATTGCGGTGGTGCGCCACCTGGAAAGCCTTGGGCTCGATGATTCCCGTATGCGGGCCGTCGGCTATGCCGATACCCAACCCATGGAGAGTAACGCAACGTCGCAGGGACGAGCCGCCAACCGCCGCGTTGAACTGCTGCTGCGCCAGCGGTCAACGCAAGAATAAGCCAGCCCCTCGCCAGTATCAGCCGGTTTCATGACGCGTGCTTGCATTGTCGCTGCATGCGGGTCAGCGCCTGGCCGGCGCCCTCAAGGCTGAATGTCATGTACCAGGGATCCCGCTCGCCCTGGTCGAAGCCCAGAAAGATCTGTTCCCCGTCGCCCATGTCGGCGATCAGCTGATGGATATCGTCCAGGTAAAAATGCACGTAGAAACCGTCATCGGCGCGCTCGGTAATGAATTCGGCCACGCTGTAGACACGCTCGCGTTCGTCGACGCGCAACCGGGCGGGCACCAGGTTGACCGTGCGACTTTCACCCTGGATTTCGCCCAGCGTCACGCGCATCTCCAGCCAGGGCAGGTCGCAAACCCCCGGGGTGGCGTTGACGCTCAGGGTGGCATCGGCGTAGCTGTGGGTTTCCACCGCGCGAAAATGCCGCTCGTCGCCAAGGGTTAATACCATCGATTGCCAATGGTCGTGGCGCTGGTCGTCTGTCACGTTATACGAGACGGCGTGTGCTGACGGCAGCGACAGAAGCAGAGTCGTGCCGAGCGTTGCCCAGGCCAGTGCGGTGTAGAAGCGAGACGTTAACTGCATAAAAAGACCCATGGTAAGGAAAACCTTAGCCTATCGTCTGAGCGTTGGAGTCAAAAGACTAAGGCGCTGATTTTTCTATATATGGTAGAAAAAAAATAAAAAGGCAGCCGATGTAGTGCTGCGCCCAGGCTATACTTGATGCAGTTGACCCGTATAATCGCCCCGTCAAGCGCCATTTTGACCGCCGTTAAGGAGTTGCGCGACATGAGTACTGCCACCCAGGCCATGAACACGTCTAACGACGTACCGCTGCAGGCACCCTCTAAGGAAATCTGGGACGCCAAATACCGTCTCAAGGATCGCCATAGCCAACCGGTGGATCAGGACGTGGGCGCCACCTTCGAACGGGTGGCCAAGGCGCTGGCGGATGTGGAAGGCGACAACGCCGCGGAGTGGCTGCCCAGGTTTCGCTGGGCCCTGGAGCACGGGGCCATTCCCGCCGGGCGGATCCTCTCCAACGCGGGAGCGGAAGCCTACAAACCCGCGGTTAGCCTGATCAACTGCACGGTGTCGCGCACCATTCGCGATTCGATGCGCGATATTCTCGACTCCGTGGTAGACGCGGGGATGACGCTCAAGTCCGGTGCTGGCATCGGCTACGACTTTTCCACGCTGCGTCACAAGGGCGCCTTTGTGTTTGGCGCCGGTGCCGGTACCAACGGCCCCCTGGCGTTCATGGATATCTACGACAAGATGTGTTTTACCGTCGCCTCGGCGGGCGGTCGCCGCGGTGCGCAGATGGGCACCTTCGACGTTGGCCATCCGGACGTGCGCGAATTTATCCAGGCCAAGCGCGAAGCCGGGCGGCTGCGCCAGTTCAACTTGAGCCTGCTGATTACCGACGAGTTCATGGAGGCCGTGAAGTACAACGCCGACTGGCCGCTGGCCTTCCCGCTGCACCCCGGCGAGAAGGACGACGTCAGCGCCGAGGACATCATCTATCGCGACTGGCCGGTGGTCGAGGACGGCTACACGGTCGACGATGAGGGCCGCGTGGCCTGCCGCGTGGTCGAGGTCATCAAGGCGCGGGAGCTGTGGGACACCATCATGGCCTCGACCTACGACTACGCGGAGCCCGGCTTTATCCTGATCGACCAGGTCAACCGCATGAACAACAACTGGTTCTGCGAAGATATCCGCGCCACCAATCCCTGTGTGACAGCGGATACTTGGATTCATACGTCGAAGGGGCCGCGTCAGGTTTCGCAGCTTATTGGCCAGCCTTTTACGGCAATCATTGATGGTCAAGCTTATCAAAGTGGCTCTGATGGCTTCTTTTTAACCGCTAAAAAGCCTGTGATTCGACTGCAAACGGCGGAAGGTTATGCGCTCAAGCTGACCAGTGACCATCGGGTGCGCCGTGTATCAGCTTTTACCAGGTATCGCACAGAAACCGAGTGGTGTGCCGCAGGCGATCTGCAGGCTGGTGATCGCGTGCTACTCAATGATCATCGCGATGCTCCCGAGTGGGGGGGCAGGCTTAATGAAGCACAGGGGTACCTGTTGGGGCTACTCGTCGGCGACGGCACGCTCAAAGCTGATAAAGCGGTTTTATCTGTGTGGCCGCAAGCAGCGGTTGCTAACGGTAGCGACAGCTTTTTCGGTAAGGGCGTCAGTTCCATAATGGCATTAGCAGAAGAGTCTGTAAGGAGCCAGTCTCATCGTGCGGATTTCGCAGGTTGGCACAAGGTAAGTGGCCGTAACGAATACCGGCTTTCAACCGCGGCACTGCGAAAGCTGGCAATAGAGATGGGCATGCAGCCCGGCAATAAGGCGATTACACCTGAGCTGGAGCAGGCGTCGTCGGACGGTTACGTTGGCTTTTTGCGTGGCTTTTTTGATGCAGATGGCTCGGTTCAAGGTGGTCAAGAAAAAGGGGTAAGTGTTCGTTTGGCGCAGTCCGACCTTGCCCGGCTTGAAGCTGTACAGCGCATGCTGCAGCGCCTAGGGGTTATCGCCACGCTGTATCAAGACAGGCGTAGTGCTGCACAGCGACATCTTCCGGATGGAAAGGGCGGGCACCGTGCTTATGACGCCTTGCCTCAACACGAATTAATGATCAGCGGTGATAACCTTCGGCGCTTTGCAAGCCTTATTGGTTTTGGCGATCAAGATAAGCAGGTGAAGCTGGAAAAATTACTAGGCAGTTATCAACGCGAGTTGAATCGTGAGCGCTTTGTGGCTCGGGTGGTGGGACATACAGAAGAAGGTGTCGAAGAGGTTTACGATGTCCAGATACCAGGGGTCAATACATTCGATGCTAATGGCTTTCATGCACACAACTGTGGCGAACAGCCGTTACCACCAGAGGGCGCCTGCCTGCTGGGCTCGGTGAACCTGACCAAGTTCGTCATCGAGCCTTTCAGCGACACGCCGCGGTTCGACTGGGATCGCTACCGCAAGGTGGTGGCGATTTTCACACGCATGCTGGATAACGTGGTCGAGATTGCCGGCTTGCCGCTGCCCCAGCAGCAGCGCGAAATCGAAGCCAAGCGCCGCCATGGCATGGGGTTTCTGGGCCTGGGCTCGACCCTGACCATGCTCAAGATTCCCTACGGTTCCCAGGCGTCGCTGGCCTTCACCGAAGAAGTCAGCCGCCATCTGGCCATTGAAGGCTGGAAGCAGGCGCTGGAACTGTCCCGGGAAAAAGGCATGGCGCCGGCGCTCGCCGACGAGCACCTGATCACCCCGAAGATGATGCGCGAGCGTCCGCAGCTGGCCAATGACGGCTATGAGGTGGGCGATAAGGTGCCCGGGCGTATTCTCCACGCCCGCTACAGCCAGTACATGAACAAGGTGGCCGAGCTTGAACCCGAACTCGTGACGCAGCTCGCCGAACACGGGGCGCGCTTTACCCATCACAGTTCCATCGCGCCGACCGGCACGATTTCGCTGTCCATGGGCAACAACGCGTCCAACGGCATCGAGCCGTCGTTTTCGCACCGCTATTTCCGCAACATCATCCAGTCGGGCAAGAAAACCAAGGAGCAGGTCGAGGTCGTGTCCTTTGAGCTTGCGGCTTACCGTCACTTCATTGCCGCCGATGCGGTGGACAGCGACCTGCCCGATTACTTCATCACTGCCGATGCGGTGACACCCGAGCAGCACGTGGCGGTTCAGGCCGCCGCCCAGCAGTGGATCGATTCGGCGATCTCCAAGACGGTCAACGTGCCTACCGAGTTCGCTTATGAACAGTTTCAGGATCTTTATCTGCAAGCCTATGAAAGCCGTCTGAAAGGCTGCACGACCTTCCGCTTCAATCCGGAAGCCTTCCAGGGCGTACTGGTGCGCGAAGACGACCTTAAAAGCACCACCTATGTGTTTGAGCTGGAGAACGGCGAAACCCTCGAACTGACCGGCGATGAAAAGGTGATCTACGACGGTGAAGAGCACAATGCCGCCAACCTGTTTGACGGGCTGAAAGAAGGCACCTACGGCAAATGGTGATGCCGGCCTGCGCCTCATCATGCATAAGCCCCTGTACACCTTTGCCAAGTGGAGAACGTTATGACAGTTGAAATCACCTCGAAGATCGTTGGTTACCGTATCAAGCAGCAGGAGACGGCGGCGCCCAGCCCGGCCCTGCCCGAGGAAGATCCGCTGACGGTGCGTATTCCGTCGCGCCCGGAAGGCACGCTGGAAGCCGTTTCGGAAAAGATTTCCTACGTCGGTGCCGAAGGCCGCAAGAAAGTCTACCTGCTGGTGTCGTTCATGCCGGTGGAGGGCGTTGTCGGCGGTAAGCGTGTGGTCATCGAGCGGCCGGTGGAGTTTTTCTTCCCCTCGGGCCAGCTGTCGAGCGAGCACCAGTGGATTACCGCCACCATGCGCAGCCTGTCGCTGGCGGCGCGGGGCGGCTACGTTACCCAAGCCGTCGCGGATCTGCGCAAGGTGGCATGGGATAAGGGCCTGGTGCGCTGCGGGACGAACCGCTGGAACAAACCCATGTTCCATGATTCCGAAGTGGCCGCCATTGCCTGGTCGATCCAGCAGATTCTGTATCGCCGGGGCTTTCTGGATCAGGACGGCAATCAGGTGCCGGTGGAAAGCCTGGTCGAGCGTTACGCGCATCGCATGCAGCACGGCCACGCCTGGCAGCCACCTGCGGATGATACCCTCGGCGAAGTCGGCAGCGGGGCGGTCGAACCCATCGGTCAGGCGGCGTCGACCACTGACCAGGCCAGCGGTCCGGCGGTTGTCGGCCACTGCCCCGAGTGCCGCGGTGAGCTCATCATGATGGATGGCTGCCCGACCTGCTATGCCGGTTGCGGCTGGTCGAAATGTGGTTGAGGCAATACGGCTGAGGTGGACGCCAGGCACCCGTCAAAACGCCGCGAGCTCAGGCAGCTCGCGGCGTTTTTTTATCCCATGGCGTTGGCTGCTCAGGCGGAGGCGTGAAAGAACGGGCGCACGTTATCGGTCAGGTAGGCATCGTCGAACTCGCCCTCCGTCGATAGCGCATTCAGGTCGGGAATCGTGACGTTATGTCGATCTCTGAACACCAGTCCGTCCTCGCTGAGGGCGGTGAACGTCCGGCTGACGTGAACCGGGCTCAATCCCAGAATATCGGCCAGCTGCTCCTGGGAAAGCGGGAGCCGGAAGTGGCCACTGATATCGTCGTTGGTCTGGCGCAGGCGCAGGTACATTTCATGGAGGAAATGCGCCATCTTCTGGCGCGCGCTGCGCCGGGCGATGTTCACCAGTCGCTCGGTGAGCAGGGCCTGCTGGCGGCTGCCGATGGCGAACATGACGGACGTCAGCGTCAGCGACTGGCGGAAAAGCTCGAGCATGCGACGATGGGGAAAGTGACAGATGACGCCATCGTTGATCATGCGCACGTTTTCCAGCCGTTGGGCAAAGGCAAACTCGCGCAGGCCAATGATATCCCCCGGTAAAAAGACTTCCAGAATCTGGCGGTCGCCGTTTTCGAGGTGGCGATAGGAATAGGCCCAGCCGCTTCGCAGGGTGCAGAATTCGTCGGCGCTGTCGCCCATTTCCCACAGCAGGGTGCCCGCTTTAATCTCGGAAGGCGATTCCTCGAGGTTGCGCAGCAACTGCTTTTCATCTTCGTTGAGTGAGCAATAATGGCTGAAGTGGCGAATAATGCAGCTTTTTTCTTGGCCCACGGCTGACGACCTCTACGTAGTGACACTAAAAATCGATTGTTCAATCAAAAGCTACTATATACGACGTGAATGCAAAATAGGTAGCAGCGCGATGAGTATGGCGGCCAGGGATGCCTGCCGGGGTGAGGCCGTCCATGGCGAGCGCCATGGACGCTGTGGTGTCAGGCGGAGGCGCGCTGATGACGGGCGAGCAGCGGCGCCAGGAAGCGCCCGGTGTGCGAGACGTCCTGTTTGGCGATCTGCTCCGGCGTGCCTTCGGCGATGATACGGCCGCCCCCGGAGCCGCCTTCAGGGCCTAGGTCGACGATCCAGTCGGCGGTCTTGATGACATCCAGGTTGTGCTCGATCACCACGATGGTGTTGCCGTGATCACGCAGGCGATGGAGCACCGTCAGCAGCTGGCGGATGTCCTCGAAGTGCAGGCCGGTGGTCGGCTCATCCAGGATATACAACGTCTTGCCGGTGTCGCGCTTGGCCAGCTCCCGGGCCAGCTTGACCCGCTGGGCTTCGCCGCCGGACAGCGTCGTGGCGCTTTGCCCCAGGCGAATATAGGATAGCCCCACGTCGAGCAGCGTCTGCAGGCGCCGGGCAATCGCCGGTACCGGGCTGAAAAATTCCAGCGCGTCCTCTACCGTCATGGCCAGCACTTCGTGGATCGTCTTGCCCTTGTAATGAATATCCAGGGTCTCGCGGTTGTAGCGCTTGCCCTTGCAGACGTCGCAGGGCACGTAGATATCCGGCAGAAAGTGCATCTCGACCTTGATCATGCCTTCGCCCTGGCAGGCCTCGCAGCGGCCGCCTTTGACGTTGAAGCTGAACCGGCCGGGCTTGTAACCCCGCGAGCGGGCTTCCTGAGTGCCGGCAAACAGCTCGCGGATGGGCGTAAAGATCCCCGTGTAGGTGGCCGGGTTGGAGCGCGGTGTCCGGCCGATGGGGCTCTGGTCGATGTCGATCACCTTGTCCAACTGATCCAGCCCCTCGATGCTTTGGTACGGCGCCGGTGTCAGGGTGGTGGCCCGGTTCAGTTCCCGGGCGGCAATCGGCATCAGGGTGCCGTTGATCAGGGTCGATTTGCCCGAGCCCGAGACCCCGGTGATGGCGATGAAAAGCCCCAGCGGCAGCGAGAGCGACACGTCCTGCAGGTTGTTGCCCGTGGCCCCGCGGACGATCAGCTGCTTTTCCGGGTTGCCGGGAATGCGGTAGGGCGGCACGGCGATTTGCCGGGTGCCGGAGAGATACTGGCCGGTCAGCGAGTCGGGGTTGTCCATCACGTCCTGGGGGGTGCCCTGGGCGACAATTTCACCGCCGTGGACGCCGGCCCCGGGGCCAATGTCGAGAACGTGGTCGGCGGCACGAATGGCGTCTTCGTCGTGCTCGACGACGATCACGGTATTGCCCAGGTCGCGGAGCCGCTCCAGGGTTTTCAGCAGTCGGTCGTTGTCACGCTGGTGCAGGCCGATCGACGGCTCGTCCAGAATATACATCACGCCGACCAGGCCGGCGCCGATCTGGCTGGCCAGGCGAATGCGCTGAGCTTCGCCGCCCGACAGGGTGTCGGCGCTGCGCTCCAGGTTGAGGTAGTCCAGTCCGACGTTGACCAGAAACTCCAGGCGCGCGTGGATTTCGTTGACGATCTTGCCGGCAATCTCGCCTTTGCGTCCGGGCAGGCTGAGGTCGGCAAAATAGTCCCAGGCCTCGCCAATCGGCAAATGCACCATATCGGCAATGTTGCGGTCGTCGACGTAGACGTGGCGCGACTCCTTGCGCAGCCGCGAGCCCTGGCATTTTGCGCAGGGCTGCACGGCGATGTATTTGGCCAGGTCGTCGCGCACCATGTTGGACTCGGTTTCCCGGTAGCGGCGCTGCATATTGGGCAGCACGCCTTCAAAAGCATGTTCGCGGGTCACCTTGCGGCCGCGGTCGCCGACGTAGACGAACGGAATCGCCTCGTCGCCGCTGCCGTGGAGAATGATGTCCTGTTCGTGACGGGCAAGCTCGTTCCAGGGCGTTTCCAGCTCGAAGCGGTAGTGTTTGGCGAGCGCCTGAAGCTGGGTAAAGTAATAGATGTTGCGCCGATCCCAGCCCTTGATCACGCCTTCGGCAAGCGACAGCTCCGGGTGGCTGATCAGCTTGGCCGGGTCGAAGTACTGCTGGACACCTAGCCCGTCGCAGGTGGGGCAGGCCCCCGCCGGGTTGTTGAACGAGAACATGCGTGGCTCGAGTTCCGCCAGCGAGTAGCCGCATACCGGACAGGCAAAGCGCGAGGAAAACGCGAGGTCTTCCTGTTCGCCGTCCATGAAATGGATCATCGCGGTGCCGTCGGCCAGGTTGAGCGCCGTTTCGAACGACTCGGCCAGCCGCTGGGCCAGGTCATCGCGCACCTTGAAGCGATCGACCACCACGCTGATATCGTGCTTCTTGCGCTTGTCCAGCGGGGCAATGTCATCAAGCTCGAGCACCTGGCCGTCGATCAGGGCGCGGACGAAGCCCTGGGCACGCAGCTCGGCCAGCAGTTGGAGGTGTTCGCCCTTGCGGCCCTTGATCACCGGGGCCAGCAGCATCAGCTTGGTGCCCTCGGCAAGGTTCATCACCTGGTCGACCATCTGCGAGATGGTTTGCGCTTCCAGATCCTCGCCGTGTTCGGGGCAGCGTGGGGTACCGGCGCGGGCAAACAGCAGGCGCAGGTAGTCGTAGATTTCGGTAATCGTGCCCACGGTCGAGCGTGGGTTATGCGAGGTGGACTTCTGCTCGATGGAAATCGCCGGCGACAGCCCCTCGATGTGATCCACATCGGGCTTTTCCATCATCGACAGAAACTGGCGTGCATAGGTGGAGAGCGATTCCACATAGCGGCGCTGGCCCTCGGCGTACAGGGTATCAAACGCCAGCGACGACTTGCCCGATCCCGATAGGCCGGTGATCACGATGAGCTTATCGCGGGGCAGCTCCACATCGATCTGCTTGAGGTTGTGGGTGCGGGCACCCCTGACCAGAATGCTGTCCATCAACACCTCGAATCGCGCGGCAAAAGCGTAATTATACGGCTGTCGGCCCCCTCCCGGCAAAACGGTTTCGGTTATCCGCCAAGAGGGCCAACGTTTCGCCGATTCATCCAACGCGCTAGAATGGACGGCTATCTCACCTCCGGCGGCCATTGATCACCGGCGGTGGTTATCCTGACGACGATCCCAAGGGCTTTATGCGCAAGGTTTCCGCACTGTTGCTGACCTCCGAGCGCCGCGCTATCAGTGGCTTGGCGGGTCTCTATGCGTCTCGCATGCTAGGGCTTTTCATGGTGCTACCCGTGCTGGCGCTGTATGCCGACACGCTGGCCGGGTCGACGCCGCTGCTGATCGGGGTGGCGCTCGGTGTCTACGGCCTGACCCAGGCGCTGTTGCAGATTCCGTTCGGCCTATGGTCGGATCGCATCGGCCGCAAGCGGGTGATTGCCATCGGCCTGGTGCTGTTTGCGCTGGGCAGCATCGTGGCGGCCCTGGCCGATACCATCGGCGCCATGATCGCCGGCCGCGCACTGCAGGGCAGCGGCGCGGTGGCGGCGGCGATCATGGCGCTGCTGGCGGATCAGACCCGTGAGCAGGTGCGCACTGCGGCCATGGCGACAATCGGCCTGTCGATCGGCGTGGCGTTCGGCCTGGCCATGGTGATCGGCCCCTGGCTGGCCGCCTGGGCGGGGCTTCCCGGCGTGTTCTGGCTGACCGCCGTGCTGACGCTGGTGAGCCTGGTGGTGCTCTGGCGATGGGTGCCGCCCGCGCCGCGCCGCGTTCAGCATCGCGATGTGGGGATGGATCGCCAGCAGTTGCGCAATGTCCTGACGCGCCCGGACCTGTGGCGCCTGGATCTGTCGATCTTTGCCCTGCACTTCGTGCTGATGGCAATTTTCGTGGCCGTGCCGTTTCGCCTGGTTGACGCCGGCATCAGCGCCGCGCACCACGGCCTGGCCTACCTGGCCATCATGGGGCTGTCGTTTGTGGCGATGCTGCCGCTGATGATCGTGGCCGAGAAGCGCCAGCGCATCACCCGGGTTTGCGTGCTGTCGATTGGGGCCATCACGGTCAGTCTGGCGGGTCTCGGGCTGCCGGTCTCCGATGGCTACTGGCTGTTTGCGTGGCTGTTCATGTTCTTTACCGGCTTCAATCTGCTTGAAGCCACGCTACCGTCGATGCTCAGCAAGCTCGCGCCGGCCGGGGCCAAGGGCACGGCCATGGGTATCTATTCCACCAGTCAATTCCTGGGGGCGTTTCTGGGCGGTACCCTGGGCGGCATGCTGGCAAGTGTTGGGGGGCTTAACGCGGTATTTCTCGGCTGTGCGCTGCTCGCGCTGGTATGGTGGGGCGCGATGCTGAACATGCCGTCGCCGCCGCCGCTGGCCAGCGAGGTGGTGGCGCTGGATGACACCGGCGCTGATACTATGGAGGTGCTGCTTGAGCACCTGGCGGACGTGGCGGGCGTCGAGGATGTGATGGTCGTGCCCGAAGAGCGGCTCGCGTATTTAAAGGTCAATCGACAGCAGCTTGATGAAGCGGCGCTTGCCAGGCTGGTAACGCCCCCCAGGACGTAAACGGGCAATGATGCGTCGTCGCGACGCTGTCGACGTTTAACGATATCAATTGAAAGGAGCGCCTTATGGCTCGTGGCATCAACAAGGTCATCTTAATCGGCAACCTCGGGCAGGATCCTGAGGTGCGGTTCACGCCCTCCGGCACCGCCGTCGCCAATCTCAACCTGGCAACCACCGATACCTGGATGGATCGTCAAAGCGGGCAGCGCCAGGAGCGCACCGAGTGGCACCGGGTGGTGATGTTCAACAAGACCGCCGAGATTGCCCAGCAGTATCTGAAGAAAGGCTCCAAGGTATACATCGAAGGGCGCCTGCAGACGCGCAAATGGCAGGATCAGAACGGCCAGGATCGTTACTCGACGGAAATTGTCGCCAACGACATGCAGATGCTCGATGGTCGTGGCGGTGATGCCCCGCAGCAAGGTCAGTACGGTCAGGCAGCGCCGGCACAAAACGGCTACGGCCAGAACCAGCCGCCTGCGCCCCCTCAGCAGGGTGGCGGCTATCCCCAGCAGGGCGGTGGACAGGCGCGTCCCGCGCAGCCGGCCCCCCAGCAGGGGCATCAAGCCCCCCAGCCGAACCAGCAGAACAGCAGCTATGGGGCGCCTGATCCGGGTAACTTTGACGATTTCGACGATGAGATCCCGTTTTAAGTGACGCTCATCGAGGCGCGAAAAGGTAAGGGAGACAGGCCGTCTTGAAGCTTTTGATACTCGATGCAGGGCACTGCTTGAGCCTGGCGCTGGCGCGCGAGGCGAGCCGTCGTTCTGATACGGAGCTGGTCATTGAGCAGGGAACCCAGGTCAGCGCCAGGCGTCTGCGCGAGGTGGCGCCTGATGCGGTGCTTATCCCGCCGTTGGCGCACCCGTTGAACATGGCGCCTGCCGACGTGACCGCCCACGCCGATGCGGTAGAGGCATGTCTTGCGGCCTGCCATTCCCAGGACGTGGCGCTCGTCTGGTGCGTCTCGGACCAGCTTTACGAAGACGGCTTCGACGTGCCTATCGATGAGCACGTCGTGCCGGCGCCCCGGGACGAGAGCCTACGCCGGCTGGTGCAGACCGGCAACCGGATTCGTGCCGACTTCGACCGCCATCTGATCGTGCGTCTGGGGCCGCTGTTTGCGCTGGAGGGCAGCCATGCCTGGCTGAACGAGCTGCTCGACAGTCTGGTGATGGGCGACAACGTACGCGCGGCCGAGGACGTCATCTTCTGCCCCACCTCGGCGGATGCCGTCGCCCTTGCCTTGATCGGCATGCTCCAGCAGCAGTCCTGCGGCGCCGATGCCTGGGGCGCCTATCATCTGGCCGGCACCGAACCGGTCAGCGCCTTTACCTTCACCTCCATGGTCAGAACCCAGCTGTCGACCCACCTGGAAGGCCGCGGCGAGCAGGTGACGCTTGGCGATGTCCAGGCGTTGACGCATCACCACGATGCCAAGCTCCGCCGGGTGCTGAACTGCCGCCGGATGCTCGACGTGTTTGGCGTGCACCAAAAGCCATGGCGTCTGGAAGTCGGCCGCATGCTGGATGCATGGTGTCTGACGCGGGACGCCCAGGGTGTCGATGACACAGGAGCGTCGCCTTGATACAAGTGGTGCGTAGCGCGGTTTTTTATGCGGGGTATTTTACCGCCCTCTTGGTGATAGGCGTATTGTTCTTACCCATTGCGCCGTTTTTACCTCTGGCAGGGCGCTATCGCCTGCTGAATTTATACAATCATTTTCTGATGGTCTGGTTTCGGATTGCCTGCGGCGTGCGCTACGACATTCAAGGTGCGCATCATCTGCCCGAGGGGCCCTGCGTGATACAGGCGAATCATCAGAGCGAATGGGAAACGGTATTTCTGCAGGTGATGAAGCCGCCCGTGTGCACCGTGCTCAAGCAGGAGCTGCTGCTGATCCCCGTGTTTGGCTGGGGGCTGCGCCTGCTGCGGCCCATCAGCCTCGACCGGTCGAAGCCGGCGCGGGCCATGAAGCAGGTTCTCACTCAGGGCGTCGCGCGGTTGGGAACGGGGCTATCGGTGCTGATTTTTCCCGAAGGCACGCGTGTCGAGCCAGGCGAGCGCAAGCGCTACAACAAGAGCGGCAGCGTGGTGGCCTGCCGCGCCGGGGTGCCGGTGCTGCCAGTGGCCCACAATGCCGGCGAACGGTGGCCAGGGCGTCACTGGGTCAAGCGTCCAGGCGTGCTGCGCGTGCGCATCGGCGAGCCGATCCCGACCGCCGGGCGAACCTCGGATGAGGTACTGGCCGACGTGGAAGCGTGGATCGAGGGCCAGCTGGTGGACATCTCGGACGTGCCCAGGCCGCAATAGCCGTGTAGTTGCAGCGCCCGTATAAAAAACGCCCCCTGTGAGTCGTCACAGGGGGCGTTTTGCAGCTAGCGACCCGGATCAGTCGGCGTAGCGCTGGAACACCAGGCAGGCGTTGGTGCCGCCGAAGCCAAAGCTGTTGGACAGCACCCGGTCAATCGTCACGCCATCGCGGCGCTCGGTGACGATATCGAAGCCGTCGGCCTGCTCGTCAAGCGTTTCTACGTTGGCCGATGCAGCCACAAAGCGATGTTGCATCATGAGCAGCGAGTAGACCGCTTCCTGAACGCCTGTAGCACCCAAGGAGTGGCCGGTGAGCGACTTGGTCGAGCTCATTGCCGGCGTCGAATTGCCGAATACTTCGCGGACTGCTTTCAGTTCGGCGACGTCACCCACCGGCGTCGAGGTGCCATGGGTGTTGATATAGTCGATGTCGCCGTCGACGGTGGCCATCGCCTGGCGCATACAGCGGGTTGCCCCTTCGCCCGACGGGGCAACCATGTCGTGGCCATCGGAGGTGGCGCCGTAGCCGACCAGCTCGCCGTAGATCTTGGCGCCCCGCGCCTTGGCGTGCTCCAGCTCCTCAAGCACCAGCATGCCGCCGCCGCCGGCGATGACAAAGCCGTCGCGGGTCTGGTCATAGGGCCGCGAGGCTTTCTCCGGCGTGTCGTTGTAGTGCGTGGACAGCGCCCCCATGGCGTCGAACAGGCAGGAAAGCGTCCAGTGTTCTTCTTCGCCACCGCCGGCAAAAACCACGTCCTGTTTGCCGAGCTGGATCTGCTCCATGGCGCTGCCGATGCAGTGCGCCGAGGTTGCGCAGGCCGACGAGATCGAGTAGTTGACGCCCTTGATCTGGAACGGCGTAGCCAGACAGGCCGACACGGTGCTGCCCATGGTGCGGGTCACCCGGTAGGGGCCGACACGGCGCAGGCCTTTTTCACGCATGACATCCGCCGCTTCCACCTGGTTGGCGCTGGAAGCACCACCGGAACCGGCGATCAGGCCAGTACGCTCGTTGGAGACCTGGTCGGCGGGCAGACCCGAGTCTTCGATGGCCTGCGCCATGGAAATGTAGGCGTAGGCCGCCGCATCGCCCATGAAGCGCAGCAGCTTACGGTCGATGAGCGATTCGAGGTCAATATCCACGCTGCCCGCAACCTGACTGCGAAAGCCCCGCTCAGCATACTCTTCCTTGAAGCGAATGCCGCTGCGGCCGCTTTTCAGCGCCTCGAGAACTTGCTGTTGGTCGTTGCCCAGGCAAGACACGATGCCAAGGCCGGTGACTACCACTCGTCGCATGGGAGCCTCCTGTTAAAAATTCGCGGTGGAGGTAAATAGGCCAACGCGCAGATCATTAGCCTGATAGATGTCGCGGCCGTCTACCGAGACGGTACCGTCAGCCATGCCTAGAATTAGCCGACGCGTTATAATACGTTTCATGTTAATACGGTATGTGACTTTCTGCGCATCAGGCAGTATCTGACCGCTGAATTTCACTTCGCCGCAGCCCAAGGCACGGCCTCGTCCAGGGTGGCCGAGCCAGCCCAGGTAGAAGCCCACCAGCTGCCACATGGCGTCAAGGCCCAGGCAGCCCGGCATGACGGGGTCGCCAGGAAAGTGGCAATCGAAAAACCATAGGTCGGGCGTGATATCCAATTCGGCAATCAGTTCGCCTTTGTTATGTTCGCCGCCTTCTTCGTGAATGTGCGTGATGCGGTCAAGCATCAGCATGTTGGGTGCTGGCAGTTGGGCATTGCCCGGGCCGAATAGTTCGCCGCGCGAGCAGGCCAGCAGTTCTTCGCGATCAAAGGAATGTTGCTTGGTCACTGAATCGTTCCGAGTATCTAGATGATGGTTGGCCGCGTGCGGCACCTGGAGCCGAGGCATAGCGCCGGCGCATGCGAGTACAGTCCAGCCGCGAGGCACGGCCCGCAAAGCCTTGCCTAGTCTACTTCCCGAGGCCGCTGATTGCACGCAACTGCCTTATTATCCCGTTGCGCTTTAGGTTTTTGATCAGCCGCCGAGAGTGTAAGGAGGCGCATAGTGTAGAGTCGAATGATCGGTTTTGCACAATAAACGCTTTATTGACGTAAGATTGACTGTTCAGGCGGCTGATTAGGCCGCATGATGAGGTGGATCCAATGCCTTGATGAGAGCAGTTTCAAGCCCGTTTTAATAGGATATCGTAAAATCAGCATGTGGCCTCCCGTTTCGCTTAATCGTCCATTGATCTGGGCGGCGTTGATCGCCCTGCCGGCCTGTATCTGGATTTCCGATGCAGCGCTGCGCATGGTGGCGGTCACGGTGGTGACGTTAGGGCTCTGGGATGCGTGGCGACAAGTGCGCCGTCAACGGCTGTGGGGGCGCCTGTCCCAGGATGCCATGGGCATTGCCAACGATGCCATGGTCATGAGCGATGTGGAAAACCGCGTCATTGCCGTAAACCCGGCGTTTACCGAGATCACCGGCTACGAAAGCCATGAAATGGTCGGCCGCAAGCTCGATACCCTCGCTGCCCCTCGTCACGATAAAACCTTTTATCAGCATTTCTGGAGCACCCTGAAAAGTACCGGGCGCTGGGAAGGCGAACTATGGAATCGCCGCAAGCACGGTGACGAATACCCCGAGTGGCTCAAGGTGCGTGCCGTCACCGACAAGCGCGGCAAAATCACTCACTACATCAGCCTGTTTACCGATATCTCGGCCCAGAAAGCCCGCGAGCGTGACCTTCGCCGCATTGGTTATGAAGACCCCTTGACCGGCTTGCCGAACCGGCGTCGACTGCACGATCTGATGGAGTCGCGCCTGCGCCAGCTACGCGCTGGGGAAAGCCTGGATATCGCGCTGGTCGATATCGACGGGCTCAAGTCGGTCAATGACAGCATGGGCGTCGAGCAAGGCGACCGCCTGCTGGCGCGCTTCGCTCAGCGGTTGACCAGCTATATGGCGGGAAGCGTCGTGGGCCGCCTGGGCGGCGACGAATTCATGGTCATTCGTACCACTACCTTTGATGACCACGACAAATGGATCACCAACCTGCGCGATCACATGAGCAGCCCGTTCGAGATCAACGAGCAGTCATTGCGGCTGGGCTTGACGATTGGCAGCTGCCGTGCGCCAGAGGACGGGCGCGACTCCGGCGTGCTGTTTCAGCGCCTGGAATCGGCGCTATACAACGCCAAGCGGCTGGGGCGCAACCACAGCCTGCGCTTTCGCCCCGCGCTGGATAAACAGGACAACCCGCAGCTGGCGCTGGTCAGCGATCTGCGCGCCGCGCTGGTCTCGGGGGATCAACTCGAACTGTACTTCCAGACCCAGCACCACCCCGGCACCGGTGAGCTGCTGGGCATGGAGGCCTTGCTACGCTGGAAGCATCCCCGTGACGGCATGATTTCCCCCGGCGAGTTCATTCCTCTGGCGGAGCGCCATGGCCTGATGGCGGAGCTGGGCAGTTGGGTGATTGAAAAGGCTTGTGCCCAGCAGGCGCACTGGGCCAATACTGAGATGCCGACGGTGACCATGTGGGTCAATATTTCGGCGCTGCAGCTCTTTCACGGTGACCTGGAAACCCTGTTGGCCACCTGCCTGAAACGCTACCGGCTTACCCCGGCGCATATCGGCCTCGAACTGACCGAGTCGGTGCTGTTGGACGAGCGTGCGGGGGACATGGGGCCACGCCTGAAGGCCCTGCGCGATCAGGGTTACGCGATTGCCATCGACGATTTTGGTACCGGCTACTCGTCGCTTGGCTACTTGAAGCGCCTGCCGGTGGACAAGATCAAGCTTGACCGGGCGTTCATTCGGGAGCTGCCGGGAGACCAGGCGGATGCCGCCATCGTCAAGGCGGTGCTCTCCATGGCAGAAGGTCTTTCGCTGGGCGTGGTGGCCGAAGGCGTCGAAACCAAGGAGCAGTGCGACTTTCTGGTCGAGGCGGGCTGCCACATCGTTCAGGGGTTCTACTTTGCCCGCCCGATTTCTGCGCAAGCCCTCGAACAGCGCTGGCTGCCAACGCCCCCGTCGCCGTCGCGCAACGACGCCATGGCAAAAGCCGGCCCCTAGTCAGGCACGGCCTCCCTGGCATAGCGCTGCTCCCAGCGCCGGAAGTAGCGGCAAACGCCCAGGCACAGCACAGCCCAGATCAGCGCCTGCGCGGGCAACAACCACGACGCCAGGGTGACATCGGTGAGCGCTGCGCCCGCAAAATACGACAGTGGCCCCCCCACCGCGCCCAGGGCGGCGGCCATCCAGGGCCATCGCCATAGCCAGGCAAGTGAATGGTGCACCAGGGTGGCAAAGAGTGGCCACAGCATCCACAGCCACAGCGGCAACAGGCCGGCGATGAGCGTGCTGCCCTCAAACATCAGTCCGTCGGCCAGCTGCAGGCCGCCGTCGATGACCAGCCCCAGCAGGGCAAAGACCGCCACCAGCCGCCATTCGCCGGGTTTGCCCACGTATTTCAAGTGCAGCACGAGCCAGGCACTGCCGGCGATAGCCGCCACCCAGGAACCGCCCACCACGCATAGCGTCCAGATCACTTCAAAGCCCAGGGCATTGACGGCAATAGCCATGAGACGCCGCCGGGCAAGCATTACAGGGCTCCGGTCAGGGGCGATGGCTTGGCGGCGGGCTTGGCCAGCACCATATGGCAGGTGCCGATGGAGCGCTCGAGGAAGCCGCCTTCGCAATAGCACAAATAGTAGCGCCACATGCGGATAAAGCGCTCGTCGTAGCCCAGCGCATGGACATGCTCCAGGCGGGCTTCGAAGCGGTGGCGCCATTCGCGCAGGGTGCGCGCGTAGTGCTGACCGATTTCATCCAGCGATACCATGTTCAGCGAGGTCTTGCGCATCAGGCTGCTGGCGATGGCGTGATGCGACGGCAGAAAACCGCCCGGAAAGATATACCGCTTGATGAAGTCCATGTCGCGTTTGGCGTCTTCAAAGCGCTGGTCGCGGATGGTGATCGCCTGGAGCATGGCCTGACCGTCATCGGTCAGCAGGCTGTCGACCTTGTGCAGATAGGTATCGAGGTATTGATGGCCGACGGCTTCGATCATTTCGACGGAGATCAAGCGGTCAAAGCGTCCGGTCAGCTCGCGGTAGTCCTGTTTTAGCAGCGTGATCTGTGCTTCCAGTCCCTCTTCCTGAATGCGCTGAGCCGTATAGGCGTGCTGCTCCTCGGAAATCGTGGTGGTGGTCACCCGGCAGCCGCGGGTCTTGGCCGCGTGGATCGCCAGGCCTCCCCAGCCGGTACCGATTTCCAGCAGGTGATGCTCGGGCTGTACGTCGAGCTTGTCGAGCATGACATCCAGCTTGTAGGTCGAGGCTTCTTCCAGGCTGGCGTCCGGGTAGGGGAACACGGCGCTGGAGTACATCCAGTGGTGCTGGTCGAGAAAGGTCGCAAACAGGTCGTTGCCGATATCGTAGTGCGCAGCAATGTTGCGCTTTGAGCCGGTCAGGCTGTTGCGCTGAAAACGGTAGGCCCAGGCCATCAGCCAGCGGGTCATGCGGGCGCTGCCGTTTTCCAGGTTGCCGTTGACTTGATCCAGGTTGACCGCAAAGAGGCGCACCAGGGCGACCAGGTCGTCGGCGTCCCAGTCGTTGTCCATGTACGACTCGGCGGCGCCCACGGTGCCGCCGAAAGCCAGCCGCTTCCAGGCGCGGGCATGGCGAATAACCACGGTGACGTGGAGATCGCCGCCCTGGCCCAGATGGTGGCACTGGTTGCCTTCGATCAAGGTAATGTGGCCACCGGTAAACGCATCCAGCTGGGCGATCAGGCGCTTTTTCAGCCAGCGTGTCAGCCGGCCCTGGGCCGCGGGCTGGATATCGGGCGGTGTGGAACGCAGGGTCGTCATTTCGAGGTCTCCTTGCGCTTGGGGTGGTTATAGACAGGAATGCGTTTCAGCCACAGCCGTAACGCCTCGAAATGAATACCGGCCATCGTTTTCAGGCTGATCCATGGCTGGCGGGCCAGCGTGGCCAGCAGTATCCTGGGCGTTGCCGGGGACGCCTCGAGGGTCAGGGTGGCGTCGAAATGGCGCTGGTCAGCCTGCCAGTTTTCCATGTGCAGCAGGAGCTGGTCGTCGGGGGTGTTGAAGCGCCAGCGGTAGGTCATGTCCATGGGATTGAACGGCGAGACGTGCATGGCTTTCTCAAAGGTCGCGTGGTGGCGATGGCGTTGCGGGTCGACACGGCAGGCGTAACAGGTGCGCTCGCGCCAGGGCATGTTGGTGACCTCGCCGAGCACCGCGGCCAACTGACCATCGCGGTCGTAGGCGTAATACATCGTCAGCGGGTTGAACATGGCGCCGAGCGTACGTAGCTGGGTAAGCACGCAGATGCGGCCCTCAGGGGCGCTGCCCAGCTGGCGGGTCAGTTCGTCGCGCACGGCGGTGACCAGCGGGCGGTCGCTGGGGCCGAGATAGTCCTCGCGACGAAAGCGCGCCAGGGCAGGCCCCCGGGCGCTGAAACCGGCCACGCCGTCAAACAGCGCCGGCAGCTCATCCAGGTCCAGCCAGGCCATCCATAGCGTATAGCTAAAGGCATGGTGGCGTGGCGTAAAGCGTCGGTGGCGCAGGGTGCCGCGATAAATACGCGAATGTGGCGTTGTGGTCATCCCGCGTCGCTCCCCTGATAGGCATCAAACAGCTCGCTGGTGGGCAGCGCGGTCGCAGGGCCCAGCGGCATGGCCGCTTCATCGCAGCCCAGCGCACGAGCCACGCGCAGGGCGCTCCACACCCCGTCTTCGTGAAAGCCGTTGCGCCAGTAGGCGCCGCAGAAATGCGTGCGCCGGGCAGGCGATGAAATCTCGTCGTGGCGCTGCTGTGCGGCCTGCCCGGCCAGGGTGAACTGCGGGTGGGCGTAGACGTAGCGGCCCAGGATCTTGGTCGGGTCGATGCTTTCCGAGTCGTTCAGCGTGACACAGAAGGTGGTGGCGCTTTCCAGCCGCTGGAGAATATTCATGTCGTAGGTGACTGATACCCGCTCGTCGGTGCCGCGACCGTCAAGGCGATAGTTCCAGCTGGCCCAGGCGCGCCGGCGACGCGGCAGCAGCGAGGTGTCGGTGTGTAGTACCACCTCGTTATCCTGGTAGGGCATCGCGCCAAGAATCTCGCGTTCGTCCGGCGTTGGGTCGCCGAGCATGGCCAGCGCCTGGTCGGCATGGCAGGCCAGCACCACCTGATCGAAGCGTTGGGTGCCCGCTTTAGTGGTGAGCGTCACGCCGGTGGCGTGGCGCTCGATGCGGGTCACCGGCGTGTTGAGATGAATACGCGCGGCGTAAGGTGCGGTCAACGCCGGGATATAGCCGCGCGAACCGCCCACCAGGGTGTGCCACTGGGGGCGATGGTTGACCGACAGCAGGCCGTGATTGCGGAAAAAACGCACGAAAAAGGTCAGCGGAAAGGCGCGCAGGTCGCTGATGCTGGCCGACCAGATGGCCGCCCCCATGGGCAGCAGGTAGCGCCGCTGGAAGGCCCGCCCGTAGCCGTTCTGGTCGAGGTAGTCCCCGAGGGTCATGTCCGACGGCAGGCGGTCGTTTTCCAGGTCGCGCGTCGCCTGCTTGTTGAAACGCATGATATCGGCCAGCAGGCGGTAGAACGACGGGTTGAGCAGGTTGCGCCGCTGGGCGAACAGCGAGGTCAGGGTATGCCCGTTGTATTCGAAGTCCACGCTGGTTTCATGCACCGAAAAGCTCATTTCGGTGGCTTGGCTTGGCACCCCCAGGGCATCCAGCAGGCGCTGAAAATGCGGGTAGGTCCAGTCGTTGAACACGATGAAGCCGGTGTCGATGGCGTAAGAGTGGCCGCCGACCTCGACGTCCATGGTCGCGGTATGCCCGCCCAGTCGCGCGTCGGCTTCGAACAGCGTGACCTCGTGCTGGGCGGATAGATACCATCCGGCCGCCATGCCGCTGATGCCGCTGCCGATAATGGCGATGCGTTGAGACGCCGTGTTGCTCATCAGGAAGCCTCTTGCGGTCGAGTCATGCGCAGGCCGATTCGGCGACGCAGGCCGGGCGGCAGGATACCGAGCAACTTGACCAGGTAGGTAAAGCGGCGCGGGAAGTGGATGTCCAGATGGCCCTTGACCAGACCATTGATAATGGCCTCGGCGGCGGCCTCGGCGCTGACCTGCATGGGCATGGGGAAGTCATTACGCTCGGTCAACGGCGTCTTGACAAAACCAGGGTGAATCAGGCTGACGTCGATGCCTTCCTGGTCGAGGTCGAGACGCAGCGATTCGAGAAAATAGCTGACGGCAGCCTTGGAGGCGCCATAGGCCTCGGCCCTGGGCAGCGGCAGGTAGGCGGAGGCGCTCGACGTCGCAGCGAGGCGGGCGGGTTTGCCTTCCCGGCGTGCTGCGCGCAGCAGAGGGAGCGCGGCTTCTACTCCATACAGGGTGCCGAACAGATTGGGCGTGAACACCCGCTCGACCAGATCCATGTCGAATTGTTGTGCATTGAGGTATTCGCAGGTACCGGCGTTGAACAGGGCAAGATCCAAAGCGCCCAGTTGCTCGCCGACCTGCTGGCCGGCCGCCAGCACGGCCTGGCGGTCGCTTACGTCAAGGGCCAGCGGATGGGCATCGGGATAGCCCTCGCAGAGTGCGTCCAGTGCTGCCTGGTTGCGCGCGCTGACCACCACCTGATGGCCCTCGGCAATGAGTTTTTTGGCCACGGCTTCACCGATGCCCGAGGTTGCCCCCGTCAGCCAGATGCGCTGGGGCGTTGTCCATGTGCTCATCGTCCCTCTCCAATTGCACCCCGCAGGCACGATCTCAGGCGTGCAAGCCAAGGTAATCGTTAATCCAGGCGCTGTTTCAACCAGCGGATGACGCGACCCATGAGGGGTAGGTGCTCGTAAAGCATGGCCCCGGCATCGAAGTAGTCGCGGTGCCGTGATACACGGCCGTCATTGGCAAATGTCAGGGCGCTGCAGCCATCGACCTCGATAGAGCGACCGCCTGCAAGGCGGGGATGCGCGAACGTCATGGTCCAGGTAACGAATGCCTGACGACCCTGGCACTGGCGACGGTGGTAGACGAACTGACAGTGCGCGACGTTTGCATACATGGCCGCGAAATAGCGCTGAAGTGCCTCGCGCCCCTCAATGTGGTGTAGTGGATCGTTGAATTCAATATCTTCAGTATATACCTCGTATAGTTTTTCTGTACAGGTATTGTCTAGTTTGTTGAAGAAGGCGCAAAAATCTTCCAGTGCCTTGTCCTGTGACATGACGACTCCCGAAGCAGTTAGGCGTGCAAGGGCGTTGGCGCTGCCTCAGGTGGACAGCGCCTTGAAGGCATCGAGCGCCCGCTGGCGTGCGGCCTTATGGTCAACGATCGGTGCAGGATAGTCGCGCGTGGTCAGCATGTCCCGGGGCGGTGCATGGCGCGCCTTGACCGGCAGGCTTGCCAATTCGGGCAGCCAGTGGGCGATGAACTCACCGTCCGGGTCGAAGCGCGTGGATTGCGTGGTGGGGTTGAAGATGCGGAAATACGGCGCCGCATCGGTGCCCGTGGACGCAGCCCATTGCCAGCCCCCGTTGTTGGCGCAGAACTCCCCGTCCACCAGGTGGCGCAGGAAAAACGCTTCGCCGCGGCGCCAGTCGATCAGCAGGTGCTTGCTCAGGAACATCGCCGTCACCATGCGCAGGCGATTGTGCATCCAGCCGGTGGTGACCAGTTGGCGCATGGCGGCGTCCACCAGTGGGTAGCCGGTACGTCCTTCGCACCAGGCCTGAAAGCCCTCATCGTCATCTCGCCAGGCAAGCCCACGGGTATGGGACTGAAACGGCTGATAGCGGCATACCTGCGGAAACCCCACCGCCACGTGCTGATAGAATTCCCGCCAGATAAGCTCGCTCACCCAGGCGCAAAGTCCTTTGTCGCCATCGGCCAGGCGCCCGCCGTTTTCGCTCATGACCGCCTGAAAGCACTGGCGCGGCGAGAGCATGCCCAGGGCCAGGTAAGGTGAGAGCTCGCTGGTGCCGCGAACCTTGGGAAAGTCTCGCTGGTCGTGATAGTGGCGTCCCCGGAAGCGTAAAAAACGTTCCAGATGGTCGCCGGCGGCGTGTTCACCGGCGGGCCACCGGCGTTCATCGACCGGTGTGTCATCAAAAGTAGGCAGCGCGGGTAGCGGGTCGCTGTCGATGCCCAGCGGCGACTGGACCGCCGGCGTGTCGCGTAGCGCCAGCTGCTCCGGCGTGATGTGTTTGTGCCAGGCCTTGGCAAACGGCGTGAACACACCGTAATAGTCGCCCTTGCCGGTCAGCAGTGAGCCCGGAGCAAAGGCCACGGCGTCGTGGTGGCCGTGGACGTTGATGCCCGCCTGCTGGAAGGTTTCGCGCACGGCCTGATCGCGGCGCTGCTCGTTCAGCGGGTATTCGACATTGAAGTGAAGCTGGTCGATATGCTGCTCGCGGGCAATCGCCAGCAAGGCGTCGGGGGCCGCGTCAAAGGTGTCAATGTCGCGATGCAACAAGGGGATATTGAGCCCTTCGAGGGCCTCCTTGACGGCCGACACGCCGCGCATCCAGAAATCGATCTTGTTGGCTCCGTGGCCGTGGGACTGCCACTGGGCGACCGAGCGCAGAAATACCGCTACCACCGGCCCTTTGGCCGCCGCGGCCGCCAGGGCGGTGTTGTCGTGAATGCGCAGGTCACTGCGCAGCCAAACCAACTGTCGAGGCATGGATACTCCTGCCGGGCGGTTCAAAGGAAGGCACCGCCGCGGCGACGGTGTCTGTCAGTGGGTCAAAGGACGCCCGACTCGCGAAGCAGCGGGCGCAATCGGGCAATGGCCTGGGGTAAATCGTCGCCCAGCATGTGCACGGCGGTATCACGCAGCTCGGCATCGCGCAGGCGCGCGACTTCGCCGCACACCCCGATGGGCACGTTGAGCGCCGCGGCGGCGTCGGGCAGCGCCTGGCGGATATAGCGATCGTCTTCCCGCTGGCCGCTGGACAGCAGTACCATCGACGAGTGAAGCCGGGCCACGGCCTGGGGAAGGTCCTCGAGCGGCAGCGAGTGGTCCAGCAGCTGTACCCGATAGCCCTGTTCGCTGGCCATGAGTGCGGCCATCAGCACCCACAGAGGGCCCGGGTCGTCCGGCATGACGTTGAGCAGGATCAGCGGGCCACGGGTGGCCTGGTTGGCGTAATGCAGGCGGATGCCAACCTGGCTGCGCAGAAATGACTCGAAGGTACGCCGCACGAGCTCGTCGGACTTCACCGCCCACTTGGCTTCCAGCGTCAGTATGACCGGCTGCCACAGCTCGTTGATGGCGGTGCTCAACGGATACAGCGCCAGGCTCTGATGATAGAACGCTTCGAGTCTGGGCAGGTCGAGCGCTTCGATGGTGGCCTGCAGCTGCTGGCGCTGACTGACCCAGTCGCCCGCATCGGGTACCGGGGCTTCCACGGTATCGGGCTGATCGAGCAGGTCCGCGACCTGGCTTACCGGAACGCCACGATTGAGCCACTGCAGAATGCGCTCGATGCGCGTGATGTCGTCCTGAGCATACAGGCGGTGCCCCTTGGGGGTACGCTGGGGGCGAATCAGCCCGTAACGTCGCTCCCAGGCGCGCAGGGTGACCGAGTTCACACCCGTCAGGCGGGAAACTTCCCGAATGGGATAAAGGGGGGTGTCGGGTGGGTGGGTCGCCTTGTTGCTCATGGGCGCCAGTGCCTCTTAGTTGTGTGCGGCGCCAAGCCGCATGGGTCTATCGTGGGTTGCTGCGCAGGGCAATGTGGTTTGCTATCCATAGCAATTACCTAATTAACCGATCAACAAATGTAAATAACTAACGTTCCTTTGTACAACTTGTGGCGCCAAGGTACAACCTTTGCATGCATAACCATAGGCGCAAGACGCGCGCGCCGCATCAAACCGACCGATCTACTAGCGCATGGGCCAACAGGGTTCCCGAACACCACGCCGACTCCACGCGGCTGGCCGTGAAGCTGTCGCCGCACATCGCCAGGCCGCTGTCGCTGTACAGGTATCGCCGGTCGTCGGCTTCGGCAGGCTGGGCATAACGCCAACGATGGGCGCCGCTGGCAATGCGCGCCGGAAGAGGCGTGCCGGGCGGATAAAGTGATTGGAAGGCGGCCCACAAGTCATCGGCAATGGTTTGCGGGTCGTGTTCCAGGTAGCGGTCGCTCCAGTCCAGCTGTGCCATCAGGCTGAGACTTTCCGGCTGGTGCTCGCGTCCGGGTTTGGTGTGGTTGCGCGACACCAGGCGCAGCGCCGGATGGTCGGCCCGCGCCATGTGCCAGTCCTGGCGTGCACCGGGCGGGACGGGCAACGGCCGCTCGAGGATGGCCCAGGCTGCCCAGCAGCCGCGCTGGAGACGCTGGCGGCAGGCCTTGGCCAGCGTGCTGTCCCAGTCGGCAACCAGCGGCAGCGTTTGTGGCGGCGGCGTGGTGAACACCACTTGTTGATAGGGGCCGAAGGTATTGCCGGCGGTGTCGATCAACTGCCAGCCGTCCGAGAGACGCTTCAGCGCCTCGATCCGGGTCGCAAGCTTCAGCGTGCTGCGCTCATGGGCCTGAAAGGTATCGGCCAGATGACGCGTGATGGCGCTCATGCGGGGGACGCCGGTAAACCGGGCGTGGGGATCGTGCTGCAGCTGCCAGCCGTTTGGACTAGCCTGATAGCTGATGGTCGGCCAGCGAGCGGCAAGCCCGGCGGAAATCCAGCGGGCCAGGGCCTCCTGAAAGGCCGGATCCCGCGCGGTGAATGCCTGGGCGCCCAGATCCAGTTGCTCCTGGTTAAGGCGCTTGGTTGACATGCGCCCCCCGGGGCCGCGTCCCTTGTCGAACACGCTGACCGTGGCGCCGCGCTCGGCCAGGGCGTTGGCACAGGCAAGCCCGGCCATGCCGGCCCCCACAATCGCGATCGTCAACGGCGGTGAAATCTGTGCTGCTGTCATGCTGGCCTCTTGGGCATTTTGCCTGGCGGGACGCATAGCGTGGCTGGATAATCATGTACGCAGTGCTTTATCTGTAATAGTTTTGTATAAATAGGCTTCAATGTAAACCTTTCACGGCGTCGCTTGTGCGTCGATACCAGAGGGAGAAACACCATGCGTGTACTAGTGACCGGCGGCAGTGGCTTTGTCGGCCAGCGGCTCTGCCCGATGTTGATTGCCCAGGGGCACGAGGTGCAGGTGGTTTCCCGCACCCCGCACAAGGTACGCCAGCGGCTGCCCAAGGAATGCGATATCCGCGACAGCGCCCAGGCGTTTATCGATACCCCGCCCGAGGCGCTGGTCAACCTGGCGGGCGAGTCCATCGCCGCCAAGCGCTGGAGCGATCGTCAGAAAGACCGCCTGATCCGTTCGCGGGTCGAAGCGACCGAGCAACTGGTGTCGCTGTGTGAGCAGCTGCACGAAAACGGCCAGCCGCTGCCCAAGGTGCTGGTCAGCGGCTCGGCCATGGGCTACTACGGCGATCAGGGCGATCGGCGGGTCACCGAAGACACCCCGCCCCATGACGAATTTGCCCATCGGCTATGCGCCCAGTGGGAAGCAGCGGCCAAGCCCATCGAAGCCATGGGTGTGCGCCTGGCGATCCTGCGTATCGGATTGGTGCTGGGCCCGGACGGCGGCACGCTGCAGAAGATGCTGCCGCCCTTCAAGCTGGGGCTGGGCGGGCGCTTTGGCGACGGCAAGCAGTTCATGCCCTGGATTCATCGCGATGACCTGGTCAACGCCATCCTCTTCCTGCTCAGCGATGCGTCACTGTCGGGGCCTTTCAACGGCAGCGCGCCGCATCCGGTGACCAACGCGGAATTCACCCGAACCCTGGCCAGGACGCTGCATCGCCCGGCGGTATTGCCGGTGCCCGCCTGCGTATTGAAGGCGGGGCTGGGTGACATGTCCCAACTGCTGCTGACCGGTGCCGATATGCGCCCGGCGCGCCTTATCGACGCCGGGTTCACGTTCACCTACCCGACCCTCGACAAGGCACTCCAGGCGATTCTTGACGACTAGCCGTTGGGATCCACGGTAATGATCACCCGCACGGCATCGAGCCGCAGGCGGGTGTTTTCAATGGCGTCGCTGAGCGCCTGGCGCTCCTGTTTCAGGGCGTCGAGCTCCGCGCTGCGCACCGAGGGGTTGTGCTCCGCCAGCGCGGTCAGCCGGGCAAGCTCGGCGTCCAGCTGACTGCGCATGCGGGTCTCGGCAGCCTCGACGATGCTTGGCAGCTCGCGCTCGGCTTCGCCTTCGCCCTGGGTGAGCAGGCCGCGCAGCTGGTCGTGACGGCCCTTGATCAGGTCGCGGGCCAGCGATTTGTTGACCTTCTGCAGGTTTTTTCCCAGGCCGGTAAACGAAATCTTGTCGGTGAGGTTGGCACCGGACTCATCCAGCAGCACGCGCACCGCGGTGGGCGGCAGGAAGCGATTCAGGTGCAGCGACCTGGGCGCCGGGCAGTGGGTGCGGAACACCAGTTCTGCCATCAGCCGGTCGCTGGGAATCGCCGGGTGGCCGAGTAACGCAAGCGCGGTGTTGCCCATGGTGCCATCGAGGATGCGGCCCATCATTTCACGCAGCAACGGGTGCTCCCAGGAAAGTCGCTGCACGTCATCCCGGGCGAGGGCCAGCTGGCGGTCGAACGTCGCCGAAAAGCCTTCCTCGCCTTTGACCAGCCCCGGCAGGCCATCCAGCATGTGCTGGCCGGGCTGCAGCAGCATCAGGCCGTTGCCGATTTCCTGGCTGTCGACGCCGAACACATCCAGGGCGCGTTCCACATAGCGGGGCAGGGCGGTATCGTCGTCCAGCTCGCGCACCGCCTCGATCACCTGCTGGGCACGCTCCGGGCGGCAGGCGTTGAGCTCCAGTAGACGGTTGCGGCCGGCATCCCGCTCGGCCAGCTTGGCGATGAACATCTCGCGGGTTTCGCCGATTATTTCATCCAGCATCTCGTCGTCGAGCAGCGCATCGGCCAGCGCGTCGCCGAAGGCGTTGAACAGGTCGCTGCCGATACCGTGAGGTGCGCTGAAGGCATCCATGCCTTCGTGATACCAGCGCATTAGCCGCTCGCCGGGGCTGCCGGTAAAGGTGGCGATGTGCATCTCGATGGCGTGGCGCTGGCCGATACGGTCAAGACGGCCAATGCGCTGCTCCAACTGGTCGGGATGCTGGGGCATGTCAAACATCACCAGGTGACGGCAGAACTGGAAGTTGCGCCCTTCGGAGCCAATTTCCGAGCAAACCAGCACCTGGCAGCCGTCTTCCTCGTCGGCGAACGCCGCGGCGGCGCGGTCGCGTTCGACCAGCGACAAACCTTCGTGGAACACCGGGGCGTGATAGCCGCCCAGCACGCGCAGGCCTTCGGCCAGCCCTTCGGCGGTTTCGCGGTGGTGGGCGATCACCAGCACCTTGTCGTTGGCAAAGCCGGCTGCGCTTTCGTCGCTGAGCTTCTCAAGCAGCCAGTTGACCCGTGGGTCGATGTGAAACCAGGGCTCGCTGTTGAGCGGGTCGTCGCTGAGCTCGCGGTAAGCAGCATCCGGGTAGATCAGCACGTCCGGATGATCCATGCCGGTTTCGATCAACAGCTCGTCGAGGTAGTCGTCGTCGCGCTCCAGGCGGCGCAGCGTGCGGCGATAGGCCGGTGGCAGGTCGAGGGCCGTCAGGTGCAGGCGGCGCTCGGGGAAGCCACCCACGTGGCGGCGGCTATTGCGGAACATCACCCGCCCGGTGCCGTGGCGGTCGAGCAGCGCATCGCGCAGCTGGCGGCGGGCGGCATCCTGCTGGGCGGCGCTGGCCTCGGAGTTGCACAGAGTCGCCAGTAGCGCCTGGCTGTCGCGGTCGTCGGCAACGGCCTCGACGTGGACCCTGGCGTCAGGCGCCGCAGGCAGTGAATCCAGGGCATCGATGGCGCCGGCCACCGCCCCGTAATGACGCTCTTCGTCCTTGAAGCGTGCCAGGTCGTGGTAGCGCTCCGGGTCGAGCAGGCGCAGGCGGGCAAAGTGGCTTTCGATGCCCATCTGTTCGGGGGTGGCGGTGAGCAGCAGCAGGCCGGGGATATCCGCCGCCAGCTGCTCGACGCACTGATAGCCGGGGCCGCTGCCCTCATCGCTCCAGTCGAGATGGTGAGCCTCATCGACGATCAGCAGGTCGAAGTGGCTGGCCAGCGCCTGCGTCTGGCGGTGGGTGTTGGCAAACAGCCAGCCTTGGCTGGCAAGCACCAGCTGGGCGCTTTCGAAGGGGTTTTCGCTGCCGTGGGCCTGGCTTTGTTGCTCGTCGAGTAAGCTGACGTTGAGCGAGAAGCGCCGCAGCAGTTCCACCAGCCACTGGTGGGTCAGGCTATCGGGCACCAGGATCAGTGCCCGTTCAACACGCCCCGCGAGCAGCAGGCGGTGCAGAATCAGCCCGGCCTCAATGGTTTTGCCGAGCCCGACCTCATCCGCCAGCATGACCCGAGGGGCATGGCGACGGGCGACTTCGTCGGCGATATACAGCTGATGGGGCACCAGGTCGATGCGCGGGCCGGAAAAGCCCAGCGCGCTGTGCTGTTCGATACGCTGATGGTGGTGCAGGGTACGAAAGCGCAGGTCGAACCAGTCGTTGCGATCCACCTGGCCGGTCAGCAGGCGGTCGCGGGCCTGGTCGAACTGCATGGTGTCGGCGAGTTTGGCCTCCGGGAGCTCACGTGGCTGGCCCTGGCTGTCCTCGCCCACGTAGGTGATCAGGCCGCCTGCGGTTTGGCTGTCATCGACGATCATCTGCCAGCCGTCGGCCGACACGATGCGGTCGCCGGTGCCGAACATCACGCGGGTCAGCGGGGCCTGGCGGGTGTTATAGGTGCGGGTTTCCTGGCTGGCACTGAACAAGATGGTAACGCTACGGGCGTCGCAGTTAAGCACGGTGCCGAGCCCAAGCTCGGCTTCGCCGTCGCTAATCCAGCGTTGGCCGGGGGAAAAATCGCTCATGATGCCTCAAGGAAGTCTGCAATACAGGACGTACGCTGCCGGCCACAGGAGCCGGCAGCAACAGGGCGGGCGATTCTAACGCAAAGCCGCTGGGGGATTAAGGTGTATCGTCGTCAATCTTCAAGCCAGCGATCCAGGTGCGCCTGAGTGAGCTCGCCGACGTGGATGTCGAGGGTGTTACCGTCGCCGTCGAACAGCACGGTGGTGGGCAGCCCGGGGGCCTCGACCAGCGACAAGAGCATCTGGCCCGGGTCGCGCAGGGCATAGCGGAAGCGTAGCTGCTGCTCGTCCAGATAGCGCACGATGGGCAGCAGCTCCTCGCCCTGGTTGGCGACCACGACGGCCACGCCCGCGCGCTGATCCGCCTCGGCGAGCAAGGGCATTTCGCGCCGGCAGGGCGGGCACCAGGTGGCCCACAGGTTGACGATGATCCGGTCGTGGTCGTCGGCAAGCGACGGCAGATGAACCGAATTGCCGTCGATGTCTTCCAAGGTCACGTCGGGCAGGGCCTTGACGCTCGTGTCGTTGCCCAGCGGCGCCAGGGTCACCAGTACCAGCCACAGGCTTGAAGCGCCCACCAGAAGCGCCATGGCACCGCCCATGGCGATCAGCCGCGAGCGCAGCGTCCAGGCCGTCCATGCAAGTCCCGCGACCAGCCCCCAGAGCCCCTGGTAGCCCGGCTGCCAGACTTTCAGCGCCGTCAGCGGGGCGCCGCTGAAGCTGTCGAGGTGCATGACGACATGGCCAAGGCGAGCGGCGATCAGCCAGACGACCACCAGGCCCAGAAACCAGCGCTGATGATGGCGCGGAGGCAGTCCCAGCAAATAGCGCGTGCTGACCAGCAGGGTCAGGGCACAGGCAAGGGCGTAGAGGCGAGGGAGTGAAATCAACAGTGGGCCAAGGGTGATGGCGTTCATGGTTTTCCCGTTGAGCAGGTACACTGACGCACCATACCATGGAGCCGCCCATCACGGAGACCCCTATGCCTCAAGCTGCTTTTGACAAACTACGCGCGTTCGCCATCGGTTCCCAGGCGCTGGGCCTGACGCTGATCATCGCGCTGGAGACCTGGCTGAACGACGCGGCCCGCCCCTGGCAGGGCGTTGTGCTGGCGGCGATGCTGAGCACTGCCCTGGTCATCGCTCTGATCCGGCTGTATCGGCGCAACCTGGCGCGCAAGCGCTGGGCCGAGCGCGTCGAGGACGACGGCGACGGCTAGCGTTGGAAAACGTTGCTTGTATTTTTTGCGTTCCAGTTCCAGATTAATAGCAGACCCCAGCGTGTACCGATGGGGCGCTGAATCCTACAGGGAGCGATTAACAAGATGATGAACAAGCGCATATTAGCCACGGCCGTGGCCGTTTCTTCACTGGCACTGGCTGGGGCGGCCCAGGCTGAGGTCAAAGTGGGCTTTCTGGGGGGCTTTACCGGGGGTATTGAGAGTTTGACGCCGCCCATCTTTGATGGCGCACAGCTGGCGGTTACCCAGATCAACGAGCAGGGCGGCATCTTGGGCGGTCAGACGCTGGAAATGCCGTCGGGCGATACCACCTGTTCCGACGCTTCGGCCGCGTCTAACTCGGCGGACCGCATGGTCAACTCGGAAGACGTCACGGCGATTGTCGGGGCGCTGTGCACTGGTGCCACCATTGCGGCCGCCAACAACGCGGCCATTCCCGGCGGTGTGGTCATGGTCTCGCCAGCGTCTACCGCACCGGCGGTGACCGAGCTTGACGATAACGACCTGGTCTTCCGCACCGTGCCTTCCGATGCGTTCCAGGGAGAAATGCTGGCCAAGTTATTGATCGAGAAAGGTATCGATGAAGTCGCCGTGACCTTCGTCAACAATGATTACGGTCAGGGGCTGTCGGACGCGTTTACCGCGACCTTTGAGGCGGAAGGCGGCACCATCGTGGAAAGTCTGGCCCACGAGGACAACCGTGCCGACTATCGCTCCGAACTGGGCATCCTGTCCTCCACCGGCGTGCAGACGCTGGTCGTGCTGGCCTACGCCGATACCTCGGGGCAGACCGTGCTGCGTCAGGCCTCGGAAAGCGGCGTGTTCACCCAGTACGTAGGGGCCGACGGCATGGTCGGCAATAGCCTTGTCGAGGCCGTGGGCGCTAATGTACTGGAAGGCATGATCGCGACCCGCCCCGGCAGCCCGGATCTGCCCGGCACCGATATTTTCATTGAAGCCGCCGAAGCTGCCGGTATCGATCCTGAAGCGGTTTTTGCCGCCCAGGCCTATGACGCAGCTTTCCTTGTCGCGCTGGCTATCGAGCAGAACGGCAGTGCCGAGCGTGAAGGCTTATCCGAGGCGCTGCGCGATGTGGCCAGCGCACCGGGGGAAGCCATCCTGCCCGGCGAGTGGGAGAAGGCTGTCGAGCTGATCGCCCAGGGTGAAGAAATCAACTACGAAGGGGCTTCTGGCAGTCACGAGTTTGACGATAATGGTGACGTGCCCGGCATCGTGGTTGAAATGACCGTCGAAGATGGCGAGTTCAAGCGGGTTGGTGAGCTGGCTGAAGACTAGGATAAAGTGGCCAAGACCGCTATGACCGCCCCAGCCACGCGCTGGGGCGGTTTTTTATGGCTCAGTCGTGGTGCTTGATGCGCTCCGGCAGCAGCCCCTTGGGGGCAAAGCGCAACACCAGCGTGATCAGCACGCCAATCACCAATACCCGGGCCTGGAGGGCGCGACTATCGATGGTGGCGGGCGCCTGCCAGTCAAAGGCAAAGGCACCGAAGGCCACGGCGAGATCCATCAGGTAGAGGGCCAACGGCCCTGACATGATCCAGATAATATACACTGTGATGGCGCCGAAGATGGTGCCCAGGTTGTTGCCGGGCCCGCCCAGAATCACCATGACCAGCACCAGGAAGGTATGATTCAGCGGCAGATAGCCGTTGGGGTCGAACAGGCTGTTGAAGCTTGCCATTACCCCGCCGCCGACACCCATCAGGATGCAGCCCAGCACAAAAATCTCCAGGCGCCGCCGGTTGATATTCTTGCCCATGGCCGCTGAGGATAGTTCATTATCGCGAATGGCGCGGATCATGCGGCCCCAGGGAGCGTGATAGGCGCGGTGGAGCAGAAAGAAGATCGCCGCGATAATCACCGCCGTCAACGACAGGTAGATCGCCCGGGACAGGGTGAAGCCCAGGTCGGCGGGGCCGGGGGTCGGCCAGGGCAGCGGCGACACCGTCGCGGTGCCGCGGGTGAGCCAGTCGGAATTCTTCAAGAAGGCCTTGATGATCTCGGCAATCCCCAGGGTCGCAATGGCCAGGTAATCGCTGCGCAAGCCCAGGCAGACGTGGCCGATAAAGTAGCCGACGCCGCCCGCCAGGGCGCCGCCGACGATCCAACCTGTCCAGGCCGGCAGGCCCAGCCCACCCACAAAGCCCGCCTGGGACTCGATCGCGGCGGTCACCTCACGTAACTGGCTGATCACCACCATGTACAGCACGATGGCCAGCAGCACGGTGAATACGGTGCGGATCCGCTTGGGCACCCCCAACCGGGTGAGCCGCGAGGCCGCGACCACCAGCAGCGTGGCGCCGACGGCGTAGAGCAGTACCTTGCCAAGCTCGCCGGGGAGTTCGCTATCCCAGAAGGCCTCGTTGACCGGCACGCTGAACAGCATGGCGCTGACGCCGCCCAGGGCGACAAACCCCATGACACCGGCGTTGAACTGGCCGGCATAGCCCCACTGAATGGTCAGCCCCAAGGCCAGGATGGCGTAGCACGCGGCTTCCACCAGCATGCGCGTGCTGTAGGCAGGCCCCATGACGCCATAAACGCCGACAATCGTGACCAGCAGCAGGCCAAACAGGCAGAGCTCGCGTAGCGGCAGGCGCGATGCCTTGGGCGTCGCGTCCTGAGGGGTGTAGTTGTTGTCAGCCATCAGATCACCTTGCCTTTGAAGATGCCGGTGGGGCGCCAGACCAGAATGGCCACCAGAATGAAGAACGGCACCACGATTTTATATTCGGTGCCCACGAAGGCCAGGTTGGACGGTAACTCCAGCCAGGTGGGCAGGCTGTCGCGGAAGGGGCGCAGTAACACGGCCCAGTTGAACACTGCCAGATTTTCGGCAAAGGCGACGACGAAGCCGCCGGCGACGGCGCCGAAGGGGTGGCCCACGCCACCGACGATGGCGGCGGCGAAAATCGGCAGCAGCAGGAAGAAGCTGAGGTCGGGCTTGAACGTGACATCCAGCGACAGCAGCGTACCCGCAATGGCGGCAAGGCCCCCGGCAATCACCCAGGTAACGGCGACGATGGTGTTGGTGTTGATGCCCGAGGCCTGCGCTAGTTCGGGGTTATCGGACATCGCGCGCATGGCTTTGCCGAGCCGCGAGCGGCTCAGGAACAGATGCAGGGCAATGACCGCGACCAGGGTGATCACGAACAGATAAATCTGCGGCTCGGTAATCACGATGGGCACGCGCACGTTCTCAAACGGCAGCATGCGAAAAATTTCTTTGCGGTCGTCGACGTAAAGGCCCTGCCCGCCGGTGCCGGAAAACAGCCGGATAAGCCCCTGCAGGATCAGGGTGACGCCCAGCGAGGCGATAACCATGACGATGGGTTTGACGCCGTGGGCGCGCAGCGGCTTGTAAAACGCCTTGTCGATGCCGACCGCCAGGCAGGCCGTCAGCAGCATGGCCACAGGGAGCATAATGAGCGCGGTGGGCACGCCGATGCTCATGCCGATGCCGGGGAAGGCTGTGGTGAGCACCAGCACCATGAAGGCACCAAAGGTCATCATGTCGGCGTGGGCAAAGTGGGCAAAGCGCATGATGCTGAAAATCAGCGTGACGCCAATCGCCCCGATGGCGTAGATGGCGCCGGTGACACTGCCGGCGATCACCACGTTGTTGATAAAGAAAACCAGTTCATTCACGTTATTGTCCCCTGGGCTAGCCGCCCAAAAAGCTTTTGGCCACGTCTGGATCGGCAAGCAGTGCGGCGCCGGTATCGGTAAAGCGGTTCTGGCCTGCGGCCAACACAAAACCTTTATCGGCAATGGCGAGTGCCTGCTTGGCGTTTTGTTCGACCATCAGGATGCCGACCCCGGCCTCATTGATGTGCTTGACCCGGTCAAAGATCTCGTTCATGTAAAGCGGCGACAGCCCGGCGGTGGGTTCGTCAAGCAGCAGCAGGCTGGGTTCGGCCATCAGCGCACGGCCCATGGCGACCATCTGGCGCTGGCCGCCGGACAGCTCGCCCGCCGGCTGATGGCGCTTTTCCCTGAGAGGGGGAAAGAATTCGTAGACCTGGTCGAGCATGCGCTTGACGTTCTGGGGCTTCAGAAAGGCCCCCATCTCCAGGTTTTCCTGCACGGTCAGGCTGGGGAACACGTTCTTTTCCTGGGGCACAAAGCCCATACCGCGCTCGACGAGCTGGTTGGGCGCCAGGTTCTGGATGGGCGTGCCGTGGAGCAGAATATCGCCCTGATTGACGTGCAGCAGCCCGAAAATCGCTTTCAGCAGCGTTGATTTTCCCGCCCCGTTCGGACCGACGATCACCCCGACCTCGTCGGCGTCCAGCGACATGTTCACCCCGTTGAGGATGTTCATGCTGCCATAGCCGCCGAAGACGTCGCGTGCTTCAATTAAAGGCATGGTGAAAAAGTCTCTCGTGTAGAGCCACCTGGGGGGTGTGGCGTTGTTGGAAGCCTTGCGCCTTCATCCGTCACGCGGCTCCGGCGCCGAAGTAGGCGTCGATAACCTCGGGGTTGTTCTGGATATCCTCAATATGGCCTTCGACCATCACCTGGCCCTGGGCCAGCACGATGACGGGGTCGCAGAGTCTGGCAATCATGTCCATGTCGTGCTCGATGACCAGGAAGGTGTAGCCCATCTCGCGGTTGAGACGCTCGATGTTGCCGATCAGGTCGCCAAGCAGCGTGCGGTTGACCCCGGCGGCAATCTCGTCAAGCAGCACGATCTTGGCGTTGGTCATCATCGTGCGGCCCAGCTCCAGCAATTTCTTCTGCCCGCCGGAGAGGTTGCCGGCGAGCTCGTTGCGCACGTGATGAAGGCCGACAAAGTCGATGACCTCAAGCGCCCGCCGGCGAACCTCGGCTTCTTCATGGCGCACCAGGCCGGGTTTGAACCAGGCGGTGAACAGGTTTTCGCCTGCCTGCTCGGGCGGCACCATCATCAGGTTTTCCAGCGCGCTCATGTGGCTGAATTCGTGGGCGATCTGGAAGGTGCGCAGCAGACCCTTGTGAAAACGCTGGTCGGCGCTCAGCGCGGTAATATCCTCGCCGTCCAGCAGGATGCGCCCGCTGTCCGGCTGCAACGCGCCGGCCATCAGGTTGAATAATGTCGACTTGCCCGCGCCGTTGGGGCCGATCATGCCGGTAATCGAACCCTTCTCGACGCGAATAGAGCAGTCGTTGATGACCTGAAGGCCACCAAAGGCTTTATTGACCTGCTGAACCTCGATAAGCGGGGTCATGGGTTTCCTCATCTACTGGGCAAGGCGGTCAACGCCTGGGTGTCACTCCCTGCGCCGCCGTGGGTGGCGGGCGCCTCGGTCGGGCAGGCGTGCAGCACCCGCCGCGATTCAAACGCTTGTGTGAGCGAGATAATAGAATAATCCCCTGTGCTGAGGATAGCGCTACTTTGCGCTACCCTCAGCCCGCTTTCCAGGCGTCAACCGTTTAGGTTGCGTTGGGGGAGCGGCTTGGCAAACAGGGGGCATTCACGTGACCGCCAGATGGCAGGCAAAAAGAAGCCCGCGTTCAAGCGGGCTTCGGGAGGCGACTTACTTCTTGCTTGAGCGCTTGCGCTCGTTTTCCTTGAGCAACTTCTTGCGCAGACGGATATGGCTGGGTGTCACTTCCACCAGCTCATCCGAGTCCAGGAACTCGATGGCCTGCTCCAGGGTGAAGTTGATCGGCGGCGTCAGGACGATGTTTTCATCGTTACCCGTGGAACGCATGTTATCCAGCTTCTTGCCCTTGGTCGGGTTGACCACCATGTCGTTGGCACGGTTGTTGATGCCGATCAGCATGCCTTCGTAGACTTCCGTGGCGTGATCGACGATCAGCTTGCCGCGCTCCTGAAGCGTGTAAAGGGCGTAGGCCAGGGCTTTGCCGTCGACCATCGATACCATGACACCGTTACGCCGCTCGATTGAGGCGTCCGGCTTCAGCGGACCGTAGTGGTCAAAGCGGCTGGTCAGGATGCCGGTACCCGAGGTCAGGGTCAAAAACTGGCCGCGGAAGCCGATCAGGCCGCGCGCCGGGATGATGAAGTCCAGACGAACGCGGCCCTTGCCATCCGGGTTCATGTTGGTCATCTCGCCCTTGCGATAGCCAAGCTCTTCCATGATGGCGCCCTGGTGCTGCTCCTCACAGTCGATGATGACCTCTTCGTAGGGCTCCTGCTGTTCGCCGTCGATTTCACGGATGATGACCTCGGGGCGGCCAACGGCCAGCTCGAAGCCTTCCCGACGCATGGATTCGATCAGCACCGAGAGGTGCAGCTCACCGCGTCCCGAGACCTTGAATTTTTCCGGCGTGTCGCCCTGCTCAACGCGCAGCGCCACGTTGTGGATCAGCTCCTGCTCCAGGCGATCCTTGATATTGCGGCTGGTGACGAACTTGCCGTCCTTGCCGGCGAACGGCGAGTCGTTGACCTGGAACGTCATCGATACCGTCGGCTCGTCGACGGTCAGCGGCGGCAGCGCCTCCACCTGGTTGACGTCGCAAAGGGTATCGGAAATCGCCAGGTTCTCGATGCCGGTGATGCAGATGATGTCGCCTGCGGTGGCTTCGTCGGTCTGTACCCGGTCGAGGCCCATATGGGTCATGACCTGGCCGATCTTGCCCTTGCGCGAATGGCCTTCCTTGGTCACCACGGTAATCTGCTGGTTGGGCTTGACGCTGCCGCGGGAAATGCGGCCAAGGCCGATGACGCCCACGTAGCTGTTATAGTCCAGCGCCGAGATCTGCATCTGGAAAGGCCCGTCGTTCTCGACCTTGGGCGCATCGACGATATTGACGATGGACTGGAACATGGGCGACATGTCGTCAGCCAGCTGATCGGGCTCGGGGCCGGCAATGCCGTTGAGCGCCGAGCAGTAGATGATCGGGAAGTCGAGCTGCTCGTCGGAGGCACCCAGGTTGTCGAACAAGTCGAAGATCTGGTCGATTACCCAGTCGGGGCGCGCGCCGGGGCGGTCGATCTTGTTGACCACCACAATCGGCTTCAGGCCACGGTCAAAGGCCTTCTGGGTCACGAAGCGGGTTTGCGGCATCGGGCCGTCGACGGCGTCAACCAGCAGCAGTACCGAGTCGACCATCGACATGACGCGCTCGACCTCGCCACCGAAATCGGCGTGCCCGGGCGTGTCCACGATGTTGATGTGGTAGTCGGTGCCGTTGCCATCCTGCCACTTGATAGCCGTGTTCTTGGCCAGGATGGTGATGCCACGCTCCTTTTCCTGGTCATTGGAGTCCATGATCCGCTCTTGGCCTTCGGCCTTGCGGTCGAGCGTGCCGGACTGGCTTAACAGTTTGTCGACCAGGGTAGTTTTACCGTGGTCAACGTGGGCGATGATGGCAATGTTGCGAAGATTCTCGATCACGACGCGATCCTGCTAGAAAAATAGGGCGGCATTATAGGGTCTCGGTGCGGTCCACTACCAGCACTGTATTATTTAAAGCATCAATACAATAACCTTTTGGCAGCAGTTTTCGCGCTGATGGCGCATCCGGTAAGATAGACGTTTTCCCAGATGGGGCAAGGACATGAGCATCGGCCACCTGATGCGGTTGCTAAGCGACGGCGACGTTCATTCCGGTGAACAGCTGGGTAACGCGCTGGGCGTCTCTCGCGCTGCGGTGTGGAAACAGTTAAAGAAATTGGAAGCGCTTGGCGTCGAACTGGTGGCGGTGAAGGGGCGTGGCTATCGACTGGCTCAGCCGTTGGAGCCTCTGGTCGGCGCCAGGATCGTCGAGCGCTTGCCCGCCCAGGCGCGCCACCATCTGGCGCGCCTGTTTGTCGAGGATCAGCTGCCGTCGAGCAATGCCTTCCTGCGCGAGCGGTTCGAGCAGGGCGCCGGCCATGCCGAGGTGTGCCTAGTCGAGCTGCAGACGGCCGGGCGCGGCCGGCGCGGGCGTGTATGGACAACCCCGTGGGGGCAAAGCCTGATGCTGTCCGTGGGCTGGCGCTTTGAGGCCGGTGTCACGGCGCTGGAAGGCTTGAGCCTGGCGGTGGGCGTGGTAGTCACCCAGGTGCTCGAGCATCACGGCGTGGCCGCGCAGCTTAAATGGCCCAACGACATTCTGCTTGCCCAGCGTGATAGCGACGCGCTGGGCAAGCTGGCCGGCATCCTGGTCGAGGTCACCGGCGATGCTGCAGGCCCTTGTGAAGTCGTCATCGGGATGGGCATGAATCTGCGGCTACCCGAGGCCATGCGCGAGGCCATCGAGCAGCCGGTGGCGGCGCTGTTTGATGAACTGCCATCGCTGTCACGCAATCAGCTGGCCGCGGACGTGGTCGCCGGGCTGCTCGACATGCTGGCGGGCTTTGAGCAGCAGGGCTTTGCACCCTGGCGGAAGGCCTGGAACCAGCGCCACGCATACGCTGATCAGCCCATCCGGGTTATCCAGGGGCGTCAGACCAATGAGGCGGTCGCCGGCGAAGTCGACGATAGTGGTCACCTGTGGGTGACCGAGTCGGGTCACCCGAGGCGTCTGTCGGGCGGCGAAATCAGCGTACGTAGGCGCTTATGATTCTTGACCTGGATATTGGCAATACGTTGTCCAAATGGCGGCTGAAAGACGCTGACAGCAGTGAAATCCGCTCGCGAGGTGCGGTATGGACCCGCGAAGAGTGGCGCCCCGGTGCCGACATTCCGGATCTTGACGTGGTCGAGGCGGTGCGTATTTCCAGCGTTGCCCGTGCGGCGGTACTCGACGAGACCGTGGGGCTGCTGCGGCGTCGCGTGCGCCATGTGCATGTGGCCCGCTCGACCGCAGAGGCGCTGGGCGTAGTGAACGGCTATGCAGAACCCGGGCGCCTGGGCGTTGACCGCTGGCTGGGTGCCCTGGCGGGGTATCAGCTGGCAGGGGGGTGCTGTGCGGTCGACTGCGGCAGTGCGATCACCATCGACTTTGTGCTGCCCGGCGGGCAGCATCTGGGCGGCTTTATCGTGCCGGGACTGAGGTTGATGAAAGAGAGCCTGAAGCTGGGTACGCGCAACGTCGCCATCGACCCCGAAAGCGAGGCGGACGAGCTGCTCGAGCCGGGGCGTCGCACGGTGGATGCGGTCAACCATGGCATCTACATGGCGGCGGTGAGCGCTATCAACCGAATTTACAGCGAAGTGTGTGACCAGGAGGGCGTGGCGCTGCCGATGCTGCTGACCGGGGGAGATGCGCGGGTCATTTCACGCGGGGTTCAGGTGCCCCATGCGGTATGGCCGGATATGGTGTACGGCGGGCTCGAGGCGCGTTTTCCGCTGACGCTCGCCGAGCGCGCCGGCAAGATGGCCGGTGCGCCGCGCGTACCCGATCCGGTGTCGCTTGAAAAAATTCGTGCGGGCCTTGCATTCTCGATGCTGCTTTGACAGAATGCAGCGCGTTCCAAGGCAGGCGGTCAGCAGTCGGCAGCATCGTGACGTCGAAGTGTTGAGCGGGATACATTGATAGCTTGCTAGTGCTATCAGTGACTTGACAATGCTTTTGGGGCTGGCATAATATGCCGCCAAAGATGGAGAGGTTCCCGAGTGGCCAAAGGGAGCAGACTGTAAATCTGCCGCGAAAGCTTCGAAGGTTCGAATCCTTCCCTCTCCACCAGCTTTAGGCGCCATCGATTAAAGTCGGTGACGTGGAATGAAAACCGGTAGCGGGCGTTATAGAGAATGAGTGCGCATCGGCTGATCATTCTAAAGCCGGTAAGGCGGGCGTAGTTCAATGGTAGAACCTCAGCCTTCCAAGCTGATGGTGCGGGTTCGATTCCCGCCGCCCGCTCCAGTTAGGTGCTTGATCTTGTAGTACTTGGCTCATGTAGCTCAGGGGTAGAGCACACCCTTGGTAAGGGTGAGGTCGACGGTTCAAATCCGTCCATGAGCTCCAAATTGAAAAAGAAGCGAGCGATGCTCGCTTTTTTTGTCGCTGTCATCGGGCTTGAGTTCGGGTGGTGGCGTTGAAAGGGGGTTGTCAGGTGGTGATTTCTCCGCTACCATGGCGCCCGCTGTTGTGCAGGCTGAATAAGTTGTCTGTGCAGGCATTGATACAGGCCAGTAGCTCAATTGGCAGAGCAGCGGTCTCCAAAACCGCAGGTTGGGGGTTCGATTCCCTCCTGGCCTGCCAGTCTTCCCCAGGCTGGTATGTCTTTAAAGAATTCCTTTATCGCTCGCTGCACCCTGAGGAGTCTCGTTTTTATGAAGCCGAGTTCTGTGAAGCATGGCGCCGAGGTGCAACAGACGCGCCATGACGGGCTCAAGTGGGCGGCAGTTATTGCGTTGCTTGTTGTTGCCGTTGTAGGCAATACCTATTTTGCTGATATTGGCCTGATCTACCGTGTGTTGGGCGTTGTGGTGTTGTGTGTGCTGGCTGCCCTGCTGGCGCTGACAACCACCAAGGGTCGCGATCTGGTGGAGCTGGCGCGAAGCGCTAAGAAAGAGATTCAGCGCGTTGTATGGCCAACTCGGGCCGAAACTATCCAGACCACGGCCATTGTCCTTGTCGCCGTGCTGGTGGTCGGGCTGATGCTTTGGCTGATTGACACTCTTCTTGGCTGGGCGATGTCCGGCGTTATTGGTTAGGAGCTTTCATGTCCAAACGTTGGTACGTCGTTCACGCCTATTCCGGCTTCGAAAAGCATGTGATGCGCTCGCTGATCGAGCGCGTCAAGATGTATGGCGTTGAAGATCGCTTTGGCGAAATTCTGGTGCCCACCGAAGAAGTCGTTGAAATGCGTGACGGCAAGCGCCGCAAGAGTGAGCGCAAGTTCTATCCCGGCTATGTGCTGGTCGAGATGGAGATGGCCGACGATACCTGGCACCTGGTTAACGAAACCCCACGCGTGATGGGGTTTATCGGTGGTACCAAAGAAAAGCCCGCGCCGATCACCACCCGCGAGGCTGACGCCATTCTGCGGCGTGTGCAGGACGGCACCGACAAGCCGCGTCCCAAGACCATGTTTGAGCCGGGGCAATCGGTGCGTGTCGTCGACGGCCCCTTCGCCGACTTCAACGGCGTGGTGGAAGAAGTCAATTACGAAAAAAGTCGCCTGCAGGTCAGCGTGCTGATCTTCGGGCGTGCTACGCCTGTCGAGCTCGAGTTCGCGCAGGTAGAGAAAGAGTAAACGCAAGAAGATTCGTGTCAGGTGGTGTCGTCGCCTGACAAAGACCGGGGAGCCGCAAGGCGTTACCACCCAACTGGAGTGAAAAGCGATGGCCAAGAAAGTACAGGCTTACATCAAGCTGCAGGTTGCAGCAGGTAAAGCCAATCCAAGTCCGCCCGTCGGCCCTGCGCTGGGTCAGCACGGCGTGAACATCATGGAATTCTGCAAGGCGTTCAACGCCGAGACTCAAGACATTGAGTCCGGCCTGCCGACGCCTGTCGTGATTACCGTCTACTCTGACCGTAGCTTCACGTTCGTTACCAAGACGGCACCCGCTGCGGTGCTGCTCAAGAAAGCCGCCGGCATCAAGTCGGGTTCAGGCGTGCCGAACAAGCAGAAAGTCGGCACGGTAACGCGCGAGCAGCTTGAAGAAATCGCCAAGACCAAAGAGCCTGACCTGACGGCGGCTGATATGGATGCAGCGGTTCGCACCATCGCGGGCAGCGCCCGTAGCATGGGCCTCAACGTGGAGGGTCTGTAATCATGGCGAAATTGACTAAGCGCGCGAAGCTGATTCGCGAAAAAGTCGACACCAACAAGGCCTACTCCATTGAAGAAGCGGTGGCGCTGCTCTCTGAGCTGTCGACCGTCAAGTTCAAGGAGTCCGTGGATGTCGCGATCAACCTGGGCGTTGACCCGCGTAAATCCGATCAGGTCGTACGTGGCGCTACCGTTATGCCTAACGGTACCGGCAAGGACGTGCGCGTAGCCGTCTTTACCCAGGGTGCCAATGCCGACGCCGCCAAAGAAGCTGGCGCCGACATCGTGGGTATGGACGACCTGGCCGAACAGGTCAAGAAGGGCGTGATGGACTTTGACGTCGTCATCGCTTCGCCGGATGCCATGCGCGTGGTCGGTCAGCTGGGCCAGATTCTGGGTCCCCGCGGTCTGATGCCCAACCCGAAAGTGGGCACCGTGACGCCTGACGTCGCCACCGCCGTGAAAAACGCCAAAGCCGGTCAGGTGCGCTTCCGCACCGACAAGAACGGCATTATCCATACGACATTGGGTAAGGCGGATTTCGACGCGGCAGCGATCCACGGCAACCTGGAAGCACTGGTCGCCGACCTGAAGAAGCTCAAGCCGAGTACTTCCAAAGGTGTCTACCTCAAGAAAATGACCCTGTCCACTACCATGGGCCCGGGTCTGACCGTCGATCATTCCGCGTTTGTATAAGCGCTAGATCGTCAGGTTTCAGCAACAACCGAGCAATAACTTTGCGGTCCCTCGGCCGATGCCGAGGCGCCGTCAAAGACCGCAGGTGCCGTGGCTTCCATGAAGGCATGGCTTAATCGCTCTTCAAGCGCCTGCGCAGATGGTGTGGCCGCCAGTGGGTTAGCAACGCTGCTTTTCTGGTGAGCACCATCCTCTAAGGCTTCCTGCCGGCAGTACGGGTGGGAAGAGATGGTAACCACCGGAACCTTTAATGGGTTCCGGCACGAAGGAGTGATCACTGTGCCACTAGCACTTGAAGGCAAGAAAGCGATTGTTGCCGAGGTCAGTGAAGCGGCCAAGGACGCACTCTCCGTCGTAGTTGCCGATTCTCGCGGCGTGACGGTCGGCAAGATGACCGATCTGCGCAAGCAGGCGCGCGAGAATGGTGTCCAGATTCGTGTTGTTCGCAACACCCTGGCACGCCGCGCCCTCGAAGGCACCCAGTGGGAATGCCTGACCGAGAGCTTCGTTGGTCCAACGCTGTTGGCCTTCTCGACAGATCATCCGGGCGCTGCTGCTCGTTTGTTCAAAGAGTTTGCCAAGAGCGACAAAGACTTCGAAGTGAAAGCGCTGGCCTACGAAGGTGAGCTGATTCCGGCTGCTGACATCGACCGTCTGGCAACCCTGCCGACCTACGACGAAGCAATCGCCAAGCTGATGTCGGTAATGAAAGAAGCCTCCGCTGGCAAGCTGGTTCGCACCCTGGCCGCCCTGCGCGACCAGAAAGAAGAAGCGGCGTAAACGCTTCTTCCGGGCGGCATGAGCTGCTGTTGCAGACGGCTGCCTGAACCAGCCAATGAATCCTGAGTCGTCGGCAAACCGAGACTCCCGCAAAGTTAGGAATGAAACAATGGCACTGACCAAAGACGATATCATCAATGCTGTAGCCGACATGTCCGTCATGGAAGTTGTCGAGCTGATCGAAGCAATGGAAGAAAAATTCGGCGTCTCTGCCGCGGCAGCCGTTGTCGCTGGCCCGGGTGGCGGCGAAGCACCTGTTGAAGAAGAGCAGACTGAATTTGACCTGGTGCTGGCGTCTGCCGGTGACAAGAAAGTTAACGTCATCAAAGCAGTTCGCGAGATTACCGGTCTTGGCCTCAAGGAAGCCAAGGGTGCCGTTGACGGCGCGCCGGCGACCATCAAAGAAGCCATGTCCAAGGAAGACGCTGAAGCAGCGAAAGCGAAGCTGGAAGAAGCGGGCGCAAGCGTCGAGCTCAAGTAATTCTTGTGCCGGATGCTTTACGCGCTGCGTAAGCTTCCACGGCTGGCGGCGGGAAATCCCGCTGCCGGCCTTTTTCTGTTGTAACTGAACGGTGAAGCAGAATCGTTGTAGTACGGTTATCGAAAGACTGTTATCGACCAAGATTTTTGACGGCGAGCTACCCGACCAGGAGCTTGCTGTTCGCGTCTGACACGCCTGCAGGGCAGATGACCACGCATCGGTCACCCATGGTGAACAAGCTGGGGAATACAGATGGCTTACTCATATACTGAGAAAAAACGCATCCGCAAGGATTTCGGCAAACTGCCACAAGTGATGGATGTGCCTTACTTGCTGGCCATCCAGCTTGATTCCTATTACGACTTTCTCCAGCAAGATCGTTCGCCCGACGAGCGGCACGAGGTCGGCCTGCACGCGGCGTTCAAGTCCGTGTTTCCGATTGAGAGCTTCTCCGGAAATGCGGCGCTTGAGTATGTCAGCTACCGGTTCGGAACGCCGGCGTTCGATGTTAAGGAGTGCCAGCTGCGCGGGGTAACTTACTCCGCGCCGCTGCGCGTCAAGGTTCGCTTGATCATCTATGATCGCGATTCCTCGAATAAAGCAATCAAGGATATCAAAGAGCAAGAAGTCTATATGGGGGAAATCCCCCTGATGACGGAGAACGGTACCTTTGTGATCAACGGTACCGAGCGGGTTATCGTTTCCCAGCTCCACCGCAGCCCCGGTGTCTTCTTCGATCATGACAAGGGCAAGAGCCATTCCTCCGGTAAGCTGCTCTATTCAGCGCGGGTGATTCCTTACCGTGGCTCCTGGCTGGATTTCGAGTTCGATCCCAAGGACAACGTCTTCGTGCGTATCGACCGTCGCCGCAAGCTGCCGGCGTCCGTACTGATGCGTGCGCTGGGTATGAGCACGGAAGAGATTCTCGACGAATTCTTTGAAACCAGCGTTTTCCATGTCGAAAAGTCCGGCTTCTCGGTGGAGCTGGTGCCATCGCGCCTGCGCGGCGAAACGGCCACCTTCGACATCAAGGACGGCAACGGCGAGATTATCGTCGAAGAAGGCCGCCGGATCACCCAGAAGCATATCCGCCAGCTCGAAAAAGCCGGGCTCGAGCGTCTGGACGTGCCGATGGAGTATCTGTTCGGCAAGACGCTGGCCAAGGATCAGATCGACGGCAAGACCGGCGAGCTTATCTGCCCGTGCAACACCGAAATCACCCCGGACGTGCTGGAAGCCATGGCGCACGGCGGTATCAAGCGCATCGAGACGCTGTATACCAACGACCTCGACTGTGGCTCGTTCATTTCCGATACGCTCAAGCTGGATACCACCGGATCGCAGCTCGAAGCCCTGGTGGAAATCTACCGCATGATGCGCCCCGGCGAGCCGCCCACCAAGGAAGCCGCCGAGACGCTGTTCCACAACCTGTTCTTCACTGAGGATCGCTACGACCTGTCGGGCGTGGGCCGCATGAAGTTCAACCGTCGTCTGCGCCGCGAGGGCGACACCGGTTCCGGCGTGCTGGACCGTAAAGACATCCTCGACGTGCTGCGCGAGCTGATCAATATCCGTAACGGCTTCGGTGACGTTGACGATATCGATCACCTGGGCAACCGCCGTATTCGCTGCGTCGGCGAAATGGCCGAAAACCAGTTCCGTGTCGGTCTGGTGCGCGTTGAGCGTGCGGTTAAAGAGCGTCTTTCCATGGCGGAAAGCGAAGGCCTGATGCCGCAGGATCTGATCAACGCCAAGCCCGTGGCGGCGGCGGTAAAAGAGTTCTTTGGCTCAAGCCAGCTGTCCCAGTTCATGGATCAGAACAACCCGCTGTCGGAAGTTACCCACAAGCGCCGTGTGTCAGCCCTCGGCCCGGGTGGTCTAACCCGCGAGCGTGCTGGCTTCGAAGTGCGTGACGTACACGCCACGCACTACGGCCGTCTGTGCCCGATCGAGACGCCGGAAGGCCCGAACATCGGCCTGATCAACTCGCTGGCCACCTACAGCCATACCAACAGCTATGGCTTCCTGGAGACGCCTTACCGCAAGGTGGTTGACCGTAAGTTGACCGACGATGTAGTACACCTCTCGGCGATTGAGGAAGGTGACTTCGTCATTGCCCAGGCCTCGGCAGCCGTCGATGAGTCCGGCAATCTGAGCGATGACCTGGTGCAGGTGCGCCACAAAGGCGAGACCACCTTCATGCGTCCCGACCAGGTGACGCTGATGGACGTATCGCCGCGCCAGGTAGTGTCGGTGGCCGCAGCCCTGATTCCGTTCCTCGAGCACGATGACGCCAACCGCGCCCTGATGGGTTCCAACATGCAGCGTCAGGCGGTGCCGACCCTGCGTGCCGAGAAGCCGCTGGTGGGTACCGGCATGGAGCGCTTCGTTGCGCGTGACTCCGGTGTCTGTGCCGTGGCGGGGCGTGGCGGGGTTATCGACTCCGTGGACGCGCGCCGGGTAGTGGTTCGGGTCAATGAAGATGAAATTATCGGCGGTGAAGCCGGTGTGGATATCTACAACCTGACCAAGTACACCCGTTCGAACCAGAACACCTGCATGAACCAGCGCCCCATCGTGCGGCCTGGTGACAACGTGGCACGCGGCGATATTCTCGCTGACGGCCCGTCCGTGGATATGGGTGACCTGGCGCTTGGTCAGAACATGCGTATCGCGTTCATGCCCTGGAACGGTTACAACTTCGAGGACTCCATCCTGCTCTCCGAGCGAGTGGCCCAGGAAGACCGTTTCACGACCATCCACATTCAGGAACTGACTTGTGTGTCCCGGGATACCAAGTTGGGGCCGGAAGAGGTGACCTCGGACATCCCCAACGTCGGCGAGTCGGCGCTGGGCAAGCTGGACGAGGCGGGCGTCGTCTACATCGGTGCCGAAGTCGGCCCGGGCGATATTCTGGTCGGCAAGGTAACGCCCAAGGGCGAAACCCAGCTGACGCCGGAAGAAAAACTGCTACGTGCTATCTTCGGTGAGAAAGCGTCTGACGTTAAAGACACCTCGCTGCGTGCCCCGACCGGCATGAAAGGCACGGTGATCGACGTTCAGGTGTTTACTCGCGACGGCGTCGAGAAAGATTCGCGCGCCCTGTCCATCGAGCAGATGCAGCTGGATGAAGTGCGCAAGGACCTGCAGGAGACCTATCGTATCGCCGAAGATGCCACCTTTGAGCGTCTCAAGCGTACCCTGGAAGGTCAGGTGGTCAATGGCGGGCCCAACCTCAAGAAGGGCGATACCCTTGATGAGGCGTACCTCGACGAACTGCCGCGTCAGCAGTGGTTCAAGCTGCGTCTACAGGATGAGTCCTACAACGAGTTGCTGGCCCAGGCCGACGAGCAGCTGGAAAACCGTCGTAAAGAAATGGACGAGCGCTTTGAAGACAAGAAGCGCAAGCTGACCCAGGGCGACGACCTCGCGCCGGGCGTGCTGAAAATCGTCAAGGTCTACATGGCCGTCAAGCGTCGCATCCAGCCGGGCGACAAAATGGCCGGTCGTCACGGTAACAAGGGTGTTATTTCGGCGATCATGCCGGTTGAAGACATGCCGTTCGACGAGACAGGCGAGCCGGTGGATGTGGTATTGAACCCGCTGGGTGTTCCGTCGCGCATGAACGTCGGTCAGATTCTCGAAACCCACCTGGGGATGGCGGCGCGTGGCCTAGGCGTCAAGATCGATGCCATGCTGCGCGATGCACGCGGCCAGCAAGTGGCAGAGATCCGTGACTTCCTGGGTCAGGTGTACAACACGCCGGGCACCCGTGTGGAAGACATCGATTCGCTGAGCGATGACGAAGTGATTGCCCTGGCGAAAAACCTCAAGGCGGGCGTGCCGATGGCAACGCCGGTGTTTGACGGTGCTCAAGAGCACGAAATCAAGCACCTGCTCAAGCTGGCAGACATTCCCGAGTCGGGTCAGATGACATTGTACGATGGCCGAAGCGGCGATGCGTTTGATCGCCCGGTCACCGTTGGCTACATGTACATACTGAAGCTTAACCACTTGGTCGACGACAAGATGCACGCGCGTTCTACCGGTTCTTACTCGCTCGTCACCCAGCAGCCGCTGGGCGGTAAGGCGCAGTTCGGTGGTCAGCGCTTTGGTGAGATGGAAGTGTGGGCGCTGGAAGCTTACGGCGCGGCCTACACGCTGCAAGAGATGCTCACCGTCAAATCGGACGACGTCGAAGGCCGCACCAAGATGTACAAGAACATCGTGGATGGCGACCACACCATGCAGGCAGGCATGCCGGAATCCTTCAACGTACTCGTGAAGGAAATCCGCTCGCTGGGCATCGATATCGAGTTAGAGAGCTAGGAGCCGTCCCATGAAAGATTTGGTGAAAGTACTCAAATCGCAATCTCAGTCCGAAGAGTTTGACGCGATCAAGATTACCCTGGCGTCGCCGGACATGATTCGCTCCTGGTCGTTCGGCGAGGTGAAGAAGCCTGAGACCATCAACTACCGTACGTTCAAGCCGGAGCGGGATGGTCTGTTCTGTGCCAAGATCTTCGGCCCGGTGAAGGACTACGAGTGCCTGTGCGGCAAGTACAAGCGCATGAAGCACCGCGGCATCATCTGCGAGAAGTGCGGCGTTGAAGTGACCAAGGCGGCCGTGCGTCGTGAACGCATGGGCCACATCGAGCTGGCGTCCCCGGTGGCGCATATCTGGTTCCTGAAGTCACTGCCGTCGCGTATCGGCATGTTCCTCGACATGACCCTGCGTGATATCGAGCGCGTGCTCTACTTCGAAAGCTTTGTCGTTATCGATCCCGGCATGACCACGCTGGAGCGTGGTCAGCTGCTGAACGATGAGCAGTATTTTGAAGCGCTGGAAGAGTTTGGCGACGATTTCGACGCCCGCATGGGGGCCGAAGCCGTTCAAGAGCTGCTCAAGGACATCGATCTGGAAGAAGAGATCAATCATCTGCGCGAAGAAATTCCGCAGACCAACTCTGAAACCAAGATCAAGAAGCTTTCCAAGCGCCTGAAACTGCTTGAAGCCTTCTACCATTCCGGTAACGCGCCGGCGTGGATGGTCATGGAAGTGCTGCCCGTGCTGCCGCCGGACCTGCGTCCGCTGGTACCGCTCGACGGCGGCCGCTTCGCGACCTCGGATCTCAACGACCTTTACCGTCGTGTGATCAACCGTAACAACCGCCTGAAGCGTCTGCTTGATCTCAATGCGCCGGATATCATCGTGCGAAACGAGAAGCGGATGCTCCAGGAAGCGGTCGATGCGCTGCTGGATAACGGCCGTCGCGGTCGCGCGATCACGGGCTCCAACAAGCGCCCGCTGAAATCGCTCGCCGACATGATCAAGGGTAAGCAGGGGCGTTTCCGTCAGAACCTGCTGGGTAAGCGCGTCGACTACTCGGGCCGTTCGGTAATTACCGTGGGCCCGACCCTGCGTCTGCATCAGTGCGGCCTGCCCAAGAAGATGGCGCTGGAGCTGTTCAAGCCGTTCATCTACTCCAAGCTGCAGTCGTTGGGCTACGCCTCAACGATCAAGGCCGCCAAGAAGATGGTCGAGCGCGAGCTGCCGGAAGTGTGGGACATCCTTGCCGATGTTATCCGCGAACACCCGGTACTGCTGAACCGCGCGCCCACGCTTCACCGTCTGGGTATCCAGGCGTTCGAGCCGCTGCTGATCGAAGGTAAGGCCATCCAGCTGCACCCGCTGGTGTGTGCTGCCTACAACGCCGACTTCGACGGTGACCAGATGGCGGTTCACGTACCGCTTACCCTGGAAGCACAGCTTGAAGCCCGCGCGCTGATGATGGCGACCAACAACGTGCTGTCGCCGGCCAACGGCGAGCCGATTATCGTGCCGTCGCAGGACGTGGTGCTGGGTCTGTATTACATGACCCGTGAAAAGATCAACGCCAAGGGCGAAGGCATGATCTTCTCCGGCCTCGACGAGGTGGAGCGTGCCTTTGGTACCCAGTCGGTGTCACTCCACGCCCGCGTCAAGGTGCGTCTCGACGAGGTTGACGTCGACGAGGAAACCGGCGACAGGTCGTCTCACCGCCGTGTCTATGACACCACGGTGGGTCGTGCGCTGCTGTTCCGCATTCTGCCGGAAGGCGTGCCCTTCGAGCTCATCGATCAGGCGATGAAGAAGAAGGCGATTTCCAGCCTGATCAACGAAGTCTATCGTCGGGCCGGCCTCAAGCCGACCGTTATCTTCGCTGACCAGCTGATGTACACCGGTTTCCGTCTGGCCACCTGGTCCGGCGCGTCCATCGGCGTGAACGACTTCGTCATTCCCGATGCGAAAACCGAGATCGTCGACGGCGCTGAAGCGGAAGTCAAAGAGATCGAAGACCAGTTCTCCTCCGGCCTGGTAACGGCGGGCGAGAAGTACAACAAGGTCATCGATATCTGGTCCAAGGCCAATGACAAGGTGGCCAAGGCGATGATGGCGGGCATCTCGAAAGAGACCGTCATCGACCGCGACGGCAACGAAGTCGAGCAGGACTCGTTCAACAGTGTCTTCATCATGGCCGACTCCGGTGCCCGTGGTAGTGCCGCCCAGATCCGTCAGTTGGCGGGCATGCGTGGCCTGATGGCCAAGCCGGACGGTTCGATCATCGAAACACCGATCGTCGCCAACTTCCGTGAAGGTCTGAACGTACTGCAGTACTTCATCTCGACCCACGGCGCGCGTAAAGGACTTGCGGATACCGCACTTAAGACCGCCAACTCGGGCTACTTGACCCGTCGACTGGTCGACGTGGCCCAGGATCTGGTCATTACCGAGGCGGATTGCGGTACCGAAAACGGCCTGACGCTGCACCCGATCATCGAAGGCGGCGACATCATCGTGCCGCTGTCCCAGCGCGTGCTGGGTCGTGTGGTGGCCATCGATGTAGTTGATCCGAGCACGGAAGAGGTACTGATTCCGCGCGGTACGTTGCTTGACGAGAAGTGGTGCGCCGATCTCGACACCATGGGCGTCGATGAGATCATCGTGCGCTCGACCATTACCTGTGAAACGCCGCACGGCGTGTGTTCTGCCTGTTACGGGCGTGATCTGGCGCGCGGTCATCAGGTCAACATCGGCGAATCGGTGGGTGTTATCGCCGCCCAGTCCATTGGTGAGCCGGGTACCCAGCTGACCATGCGGACCTTCCACATCGGCGGCGCGGCATCGCGGTCGTCGGCCGTGGATAGCGTCCAGGTCAAGCACGGCGGCAAGGTACGTCTGCACAACATCAAGCACGTCGAACGTGCCGACGGCAAGCTGGTCGTGGTATCCCGCTCGAGCGCCCTGGCCGTTGCTGACGACCATGGACGTGAGCGTGAGTACTACAAGCTGCCCTACGGCGCCGAGCTGTCCGTTCGCGACGGCGACGTTGTCGATGCCGGTACTACGGTCGCCAAGTGGGATCCGCACACCCACCCGATCGTGGCCGAGGTGGAAGGTCAGGCGCAGTTCATCGACCTCGACGAGGGTGTCACCATGCACCGCACCGTCGACGAGATGACCGGCCTGTCGTCCATCGAGGTGATCGAATCAGCCGCACGTCCCATGGCAGGTCGCGACAAGCGCCCGATGGTCATGCTCAAGGACGCGGCGGGTGAGTACGTATCGGTCTCCGGGTCGAACACGCCGGTGCAGTACCTGCTGCCGGGTAAATCGATCATTTCCGCCGACGACGGCGCGACAATCGGTGTAGGTGAAGTGGTCGCCCGCATTCCGGTGGAAGCCTCGGGCAACAAGGATATTACCGGTGGTCTGCCGCGCGTGGCCGACCTGTTCGAAGCGCGTAAACCGAAAGAGTCGGCGATTCTGGCCGAAATCAGCGGTGTCGTAAGCTTCGGCAAGGAAACCAAGGGCAAGCGTCGCCTGACGATCACGCCCGAATCCGGGGATGCCTTTGAAACGCTGATCCCGAAATGGCGTCAGATTGCGGTATTCGAAGGCGAAGCCGTCGAGAAGGGCGAGGTCATTTCGGATGGCCCGAGCAACCCGCACGATATTCTGCGGCTGCTGGGCGTGGCCGAGCTTGCCAAGTACATCACGGCCGAAGTTCAGGACGTTTATCGTCTCCAGGGCGTTGGCATCAACGACAAGCACATCGAAGTGATCGTGCGTCAGATGCTTCGCAAGGTGGAAATCACCGACTCGGGCGACTCGGACTTCATCACCGGTGATCAGGCCGAGCTGGTTCGCGTGCTGGAACAGAACGAGCGCCTGGAGAAGGAAGAAAGATTCCCGGCCAAGTACCAACGCCTGCTGCTGGGTATCACCAAGGCCAGCCTGGCCACCGAGTCGTTCATTTCGGCGGCGTCGTTCCAGGAAACGACCCGCGTATTGACCGAGGCAGCGGTGACCGGCAAGCGCGATTATCTGCGTGGCCTGAAAGAAAACGTTGTAGTGGGTCGACTGATTCCGGCAGGTACCGGTCTGACTCACCACGCGGAACGTCGTCGCAAGCGCGAAGACGTAGAGCGCCTGTTCAACCCCTCGGCGACCGAGGTAGAGCAGGAGCTGGGAGCTCAGTTGACCGCGTTGGATTCCGACGACGAGCTCTAACATTGCTATCTGGCCTTTTATGAAGCCCTTGTCTTGCCGGTTTTGCGACCGGCAAGACTTGACGGCGACCAGGGTCAGCCATTAGAATGCGCAGCCTTTAACAGTGGGGTGGGTACGCCCGCAGCCGCTGAAAGGCCAAGGCAACCATTGGAGTCAGCTAAACACCATGGCAACGATTAATCAGCTAGTGCGCAAGCCGCGCAAGCGCCCCGTCACCAAGAGTGACGTGCCTGCGCTTCAGGCTTGTCCGCAAAAGCGCGGCGTATGTACGCGCGTTTACACCACTACCCCCAAGAAGCCTAACTCGGCGTTGCGTAAGGTTTGCCGTGTGCGCCTGACCAACGGTTTCGAGGTGTCTTCCTACATCGGTGGTGAAGGTCACAACCTCCAGGAGCACTCTGTTGTGCTGATTCGCGGCGGTCGAGTCAAGGATTTGCCGGGTGTGCGTTATCACACCGTTCGCGGCGCTCTTGACACCTCCGGCGTACAGAATCGTAAGCAGGGTCGTTCCAAGTACGGTACCAAGCGTCCGAAGTCTTAAGTCGACGCTGGTCGCGGTCGCCTAGGCGGCAAACGTACGAAACATTTATCACGCATATGATGGTCTGATAAGAGTAAGGTCGGGCGGTAGCTGATGAAAAACCGCTGCGAGTCCCGAGTTTACCTGAAGGATCCTTAAATTGAGGGCTTATCATGCCTAGAAGAAGAGTTGTAGCCAAGCGCGAGATTCTGCCGGATCCCAAGTTCGGAAGTGAGCGCCTGGCCAAGTTCATGAACCACCTGATGTTCAGCGGCAAGAAGTCCATAGCTGAGCGCATCGTGTATGGTGCGTTGGACAAGGTTGCCGAGCGTAGTAAAGAAGAGCCGCTGGAGATCTTCGACAAGGCGCTGGAAGCTATCCAGCCGATGGTCGAGGTCAAGTCGCGCCGTGTGGGTGGCGCGACCTATCAGGTGCCGGTTGAAGTACGTCCGTCACGCCGCCAGGCGCTTGCCATGCGCTGGCTGGTGGACGCGGCGCGTCGTCGCGGTGAGAAAACGATGGTTCAGCGTCTTGCTGGCGAAATGCTGGATGCCGCTGAAGGCAAGGGTTCTGCCGTCAAGAAGCGCGAAGACGTGCATCGGATGGCAGAAGCCAACAAGGCCTTCTCGCACTACCGTTTCTAAGGTCGCGTTGCTGGCTGCGGTTGCGATGTCGCAGGGTTGTTATTAGTCGATTCGCAACACATCGCCGCTATCTTGAGGGGTGGCGGCGGTGGCATAAGCAAGCACGCACCGTCAGATTCACGAGCATCGCCAACAAACGGGAGTTTCACCGTGGCTCGCAAGACACCACTTAATCGCTATCGCAATATCGGTATCGTCGCTCACGTTGACGCGGGTAAAACCACGACAACCGAGCGGGTACTGTTCTACACCGGCCTTTCCCACAAAGTGGGCGAGGTGCACGACGGTGCAGCGACCATGGACTGGATGGAGCAGGAGCAGGAGCGTGGCATCACAATCACCTCCGCTGCGACGACTTGCTTCTGGCAGGGCATGAACAAGCAGTTCCCCGAGCACCGCATCAATATCATCGACACCCCCGGGCACGTCGACTTCACCATCGAAGTCGAACGTTCCCTGCGTGTGCTTGATGGTGCGGTGGTCGTGCTGTGCGGCTCGTCCGGCGTCCAGCCGCAGACCGAGACCGTATGGCGCCAGGCCAATAAGTACGAAGTGCCGCGTATGGTCTTCGTCAACAAGATGGACCGTACCGGTGCCGACTACTTCATGGTCGTCAACCAGTTGAAAGAGCGCCTGGGCGCCAATGCCGTACCCATTCAGATCAACTGGGGCACGGAAGAAAACTTCAAGGGCGTTATCGACCTTATCCAGATGAAGGGCATCCTTTGGGACGAAGAAAACAAGGGCATGAATTATGACCTGGTTGATATTCCCGAAGACCTTCAGGAAACCGCCGAAACTTACCGCGAGCAGATGATCGAAGCCGCCGCGGAAGGTTCCGACGAGCTGATGGACAAGTATCTTGAAGGTGGTGAGTTGACCACCGAAGAGATCAAGGCAGGTCTGCGCGCGCGCACCCTGGCTAACGAAATCGTCCTGATCACCTGTGGCTCGGCGTTCAAGAACAAGGGCGTTCAGGCGGTACTGGACTGTGTTATCGAGTACATGCCGTCGCCCACCGAAGTCAAGGCGATCGAAGGCGAGCTTGACGACAAGGACGGCACCGTCGATACCCGCGAAGCGGATGACAACCAGCCGTTTGCTGCCCTGGCGTTCAAGATTGCCACCGACCCCTTCGTCGGTACCCTGACGTTCATTCGCGTCTATTCGGGCGTGTTGAATTCGGGTGATGGGGTATACAACTCGGTCAAGAGCAAGAAAGAGCGCGTGGGTCGTATCGTTCAGATGCACTCCAATTCGCGCGAAGAGATCAAGGAAGTGCGCGCCGGCGATATCGCTGCCTGTATCGGTCTGAAAGATGTCACCACGGGCGATACCCTGTGCGACATCAACAACAAGATCGTACTGGAGCGCATGGAGTTCCCGGATCCGGTTATCTCGGTAGCCGTTGAGCCGAAGTCCAAAGCCGATCAGGAGAAGATGGGTGTTGCCCTGGGCAAACTGGCTCAGGAGGATCCGTCCTTCCAGGTGAAAACCGACGAAGAGACTGGTCAGACCATCATCTCCGGTATGGGTGAGCTTCACCTCGATATCCTCGTTGACCGCATGCGTCGCGAGTTCAAGGTTGAGGCGAACATCGGTAAGCCGCAGGTGGCCTACCGTGAAACGATCCGCGGCAGCGTCGAGCAGGAAGGCAAGTTCGTACGCCAGTCCGGTGGTCGTGGTCAATACGGTCACGTAGTGATGCGTATCGAACCGCTAACCTATGACGAGAAGGGCGAAGGGGATGACGAGATCTTCTTCAAGTTCAACTCGGAAATCGTGGGTGGTGTCGTTCCCAAGGAATACATCCCGGCGGTAGAGAAAGGGGCTTACGAGCAGCTGCAGAACGGCGTCATTGCGGGCTACCCGATGATTGACGTTAAAGTGACGCTGTTTGATGGTTCCTACCATGACGTGGACTCCAACGAGACCGCGTTCAAGATTGCTTCTTCTATGGCAGTAAAAGAAGGTGCCAGGAAGGCCAAGGCCGTGCTGCTGGAGCCGGTGATGAAGGTCGAGGTCGTGACCCCCGAAGAGTTTATGGGTGACGTCATGGGCGACCTGAACCGTCGTCGCGGCCTGGTGCAGGGTATGGATGATTCCTCTTCGGGCAAGATCATCCGTGCAACGGTGCCGCTGGGTGAGATGTTCGGTTATGCAACCGATCTGCGCTCACAGACCCAGGGCCGTGCGAGCTACTCTATGGAGTTCGCGAAGTACGAGGAGGCGCCCTCCAGCGTCGTTGAAGCCGTCATCAACCAAAACGGTTAACCGTTAGCTAACGTAAAGAGGTTATAGCAGTGGCTAAGGAAAAATTTGAACGTTCCAAACCGCATATCAACGTCGGCACCATCGGTCACGTCGACCATGGTAAAACGACCCTGACTGCGGCCTTGACCCGTGTATCTGCTGAAGTATTCGGTGGTGACTGGAGCGAGTTCGACGCCATCGACAATGCTCCGGAAGAGCGTGAGCGCGGTATTACAATCGCTACCTCGCACGTTGAGTACCAGTCCGAGACGCGTCACTACGCGCACGTCGACTGCCCGGGGCACGCTGACTACGTCAAGAACATGATCACCGGTGCCGCGCAGATGGACGGCGCGATCCTGGTATGTTCTGCCGCAGACGGCCCGATGCCGCAGACGCGCGAGCACATCCTGCTGTCTCGTCAGGTCGGCGTTCCGTTTATCGTCGTGTTCCTGAACAAAGCGGACATGGTCGATGACGAAGAGCTGCTTGAGCTGGTCGAAATGGAAGTTCGCGAACTTCTCGACCAGTACGACTTCCCGGGTGACGACACGCCGATCATCACCGGTTCTGCGCTGATGGCGCTGAACGGCGAAGACGAAAAAGGCATGGGTACTACCGCCGTCGCTAACCTGATCAAGGCGCTGGACGAGTACATCCCCGAGCCGGAGCGTGCGATTGATCAGCCGTTCCTGATGCCGATCGAAGACGTGTTCTCCATCTCTGGTCGTGGTACCGTTGTGACTGGTCGTGTCGAGCGCGGCATCATCAAGGCGGGTGAAGAAGTCGAAATCGTCGGTATCAAAGATACCGTCAAGACCACCGTTACCGGCGTTGAAATGTTCCGCAAGCTGCTCGACGAAGGTCGTGCAGGCGAGAACGTTGGTGCCCTGCTGCGTGGTACCAAACGCGATGACGTTGAGCGTGGTCAGGTTCTGGCCAAAACCGGCACCATCACACCGCACACCGTCTTTGAAGCGGAAGTCTACGTGCTGTCCAAAGAAGAAGGCGGTCGTCACACGCCGTTCTTCAAAGGCTACCGTCCGCAGTTCTACTTCCGTACCACTGACATCACCGGTACCTGTGAACTGCCGGAAGGCGTCGAGATGGTCATGCCGGGCGACAACGTCAAGATGGTTGTTACCCTGATCGCTCCGGTCGCCATGGATGACGGCCTGCGCTTCGCAATTCGTGAAGGCGGTCGTACCGTCGGCGCTGGCGTTGTGGCCAAGATCATTCAGTAAGCTGAATCGCTGAATGAGAAAGGGGGCTCGAGAGAGCCCCCTTTTCTGCGCACCCTTGGCAAATGTTTGACATGTGCTTTTGGCGTGCCTATAATGCGCATCCTTTGAATGCGTGGGTAGACGGCTCGCGCCGTCGACATCCATTGGAGTTTAGGGCAAATGCAGAACCAAAAGATTCGCATTCGGTTGAAAGCGTTCGACCATCGCCTGATCGATCAGTCCACAGCGGAGATCGTTGAAACCGCTAAGCGTACTGGTGCTCAGGTTCGTGGTCCGATTCCGCTGCCGACCAACCGCGAGCGCTACACCATTCTGATCTCGCCGCACGTCAATAAAGATGCGCGTGACCAGTATGAGATTCGTACGCACAAGCGTGTGCTCGACATCGTTGAGCCAACCGAGAAAACCGTTGACGCGCTGATGAAGCTCGATCTCGCCGCAGGCGTAGACGTGCAAATCAAGCTCGACTAACCACACTAGACACTTGCGGCCCAGCGCTCACCGCTTCGTTAGTGAGCAGCAGCCGCCGCGCCGTGAGGCGCCACACAATGTGCTAGTGGAATGCTCTGGAAAGGGCAGCCATAGCGGGTGATAGCCCCGTACACTATAGGAGAACTGAGAATGACTATCGGTTTAGTCGGTAAAAAGGCCGGGATGACCCGTGTCTTTACCGAAGACGGTGCATCTGTGCCCGTAACCGTTATTGAAGTTGATCCTAACCGTGTTACACGCGTCAAGTCTGTCGAATCCGACGGCTACGCGGCGGTTCAGGTCACAACTGGCTCTCGCAAGGCCAAACACCTCAGCAAAGCCCAGGCGGGTCAATTTGCTAAAGCGGGTGTTGAGGCTGGTCGTTCACTGATGGAGTTTCGTCTGGAAGAAGGCGAAGAGGCTCCAGAAGTCGGCGGCGAACTCACCGTATCCCTCTTTGAAGCTGGTCAGATGATCGACGTGACCGGCACCTCCAAGGGTAAAGGTTTCCAGGGTGCCGTTAAGCGCTGGAACTTCCGTACCCAAGACAACAGCCATGGTAACTCCCTGTCGCATCGCGCGCCGGGTTCTATCGGCATGTGTCAGACACCGGGTCGTGTATTCAAAGGCAAAAAGATGGCCGGACAGATGGGTAACGCCCGCTGCACCGTGCAGAGCCTTGAGATCGTCCGTGTCGACGCCGAGCGTAACCTGCTGCTGATCAAGGGCGCCGTGCCGGGTGCAACCGGCAGTGACGTTATCGTTCGCAGCGCCGTGAAAGCTGGCTGAAGGGGATAATTACCAATGAATCTGAATCTTGCTGCAGGCGCGGGTACCGTTGAAGTAGCCGACGCCACCTTTGGCAAAGAATTCAACGAAGCGCTGGTTCACCAGGTCGTCACTGCCTATCTGGCCGGTGGTCGTCAGGGCACCCGCGCTCAAAAGAACCGTTCCGACGTCCGTGGCGGTGGTAAAAAGCCGTGGCGTCAGAAAGGCACCGGCCGTGCACGTGCCGGTACTATCCGCTCTCCGCTCTGGCGTAGCGGCGGTGTCACCTTCGCGGCACGTCCGCAAGACTACACCCAGAAGGTGAACCGCAAGATGTACCGCGCTGCCATGCGCTCCATTTTGTCGGAGCTGGTGCGTCAAGAGCGTCTGGTCGCGGTTGAAGAGTTCAACGTCGAAGCGCCGAAAACCAAGCAGGTCGCTGCCAAGCTGAAAGAGCTCAACCTTGAAAAAGTGTTGATCGTCACTGAGAACGTCGACGAAAAGCTCTATCTAGCCGCACGCAACCTTCCCCACGTAGACGTGGTGGACGTTGCGGCCGCTGACCCGGTGAGCCTGGTTGCCTTTGATAAGGTCCTGGTCACCGTCTCCGCCCTGCGTAAATTCGAGGAGAAGCTGGCATGAACCAGGAACGCGTATTCAAGGTTCTGCTTGGACCGCACGTGACCGAGAAGGCCGCGATGGCTGCCGAGCGCAACCAGTACGTCTTTAAGGTGGCGACCGATGCCACCAAGCCCGAGATCAAGAAGGCCGTTGAAGTTCTGTTCGGCAAGAAGGTCAGCGGCGTTCAGGTGCTGAACGTCAAGGGCAAGACCAAGCGTACTGCAAACGGCGTTGGCTTGCGTAAGGGTTACCGTAAAGCGTATGTGACCCTGGCTGCGGGTGAAACGCTCGAAGACTTCTCTGGCGCCGAATAAGGGCAGGAGTACGGATAATGGCAATCGTCAAGACCAAACCCACATCCGCCGGTCGTCGCCACGTCGTCAAGATCGTTGGCGAGGCACTGTACAAGGGCCGTGCGTATGCACCGCTTTTGGAAAAGCAGTCCAAGTCCGGCGGCCGGAATAATTACGGTCGCATCACCACCCGCCATGTGGGCGGTGGTCACCGTCATCACTACCGGTTGATTGACTTCAAGCGTACCAAGGATGGCATTCCCGCCACCGTTGAGCGCCTGGAGCATGACCCGAACCGCAGTGCGCACATTGCACTGCTGAAGTACGCCGATGGCGAGCGTCGTTACATCATTGCACCGAAAGGTGTCAGCGCGGGTGACGTGCTGGAATCTGGTGTCAACGCGCCCATCAAGAAAGGCAATGCCTTGCCGCTGCGCAACATCCCGCTGGGTTCTACCGTTCACGGTATCGAGCTCAAGCCGGGTAAAGGCGCGCAGATTGCTCGCAGTGCCGGTACTAGCGCTCAGCTGGTTGCGCGTGAAGGCAACTACGCCACCCTGCGTCTTCGTTCCGGCGAAATGCGCAAGATCCTGGCCGAATGCCGTGCGACCTTGGGTGAAGTGAGCAACTCCGAGCACAGCCTGCGTCAACTTGGCAAGGCCGGTGCGAAGCGCTGGAGAGGTGTGCGTCCGACTGTTCGCGGTGTCGCAATGAACCCGGTGGATCACCCGCACGGTGGTGGCGAAGGCCGCACCAGCGGTGGTCGTAACCCGGTCACCCCATGGGGTGTGCCGACCAAGGGTTATAAGACTCGCAAGAACAAGCGCACCGACAAGCTTATCGTTCGTCGCCGCAAGGCCAAGTAACAGACATTAAGGGGTAACGGCTGTGCCACGTTCACTAAAGAAAGGTCCTTTCATTGACCTTCATCTTTTGAAGAAGGTTGAGGCTGCAGTGGAAAAGAACGACCGCAAACCGATCAAGACCTGGTCGCGTCGTTCAATGATCCTGCCAAACATGGTGGGTCTGACCATCGCAGTCCACAACGGTCGCCAACACGTCCCGGTGCACGTCTCCGAGGAAATGGTTGGTCACAAGCTAGGCGAATTCGCTGCCACTCGCACTTATCGCGGGCACGTGGCGGACAAGAAAGCCAAACGGTAAGCCAAAGAGGATTGAGAGATGGAAGTCACAGCTAAGCTGCGTGGCGCCGGATTATCCGCCCAGAAGGCCCGTTTGGTGGCTGACCAGGTGCGCGGTAAACCGGTCGCCGAGGCACTCGACCTGCTGACCTTCTCACCGAAGAAGGCTGCCCAATTGGTCAAGAAAGTGCTTCAGTCCGCCATTGCAAACGCGGAAGAAAATAACGGCATGGATATTGACGAGCTGCGTGTCTCGACCATCTGCGTCGATGAGGGCATGACGCTCAAGCGTATCAAGCCGCGTGCCAAGGGGCGTGCGGATCGTATCTTGAAGCGCACCTGCCACATCACCGTCAAGGTAGCCGAGAAGTAGGAGTCGACCGATGGGTCAGAAAGTCAATCCAACAGGCATTCGACTGGGCATCGTTAAAGACCATGCTTCTGTCTGGTATGCCGAGCGCGGCGCCTATGCCGATAAGCTCAATAACGATCTCGAAGTGCGTAGCTTCCTGGAAGAGCGTCTTAAAAACGCCTCCGTTAGCCGTATTCACATCGAGCGTCCGGCGAACAACGCTCGCATCACCATTCACACGGCCCGTCCGGGCATCGTGATTGGTAAGAAAGGTGAAGATGTCGACCGTCTGCGTCGCGATCTTACCGAGATGATGGGTGTTCCCGTTCATGTGAACATCGAAGAAGTTCGCAAGCCGGAGCTGGACGCCAAGCTCGTCGCTGCCAACGTAGCGGGTCAGCTTGAGCGTCGCGTGATGTTCCGTCGCGCCATGAAGCGTGCGGTACAGAACGCAATGCGTCTTGGCGCTGGCGGCATCAAGATTCAGCTGTCAGGTCGTCTGGGTGGTGCTGAAATCGCACGTACCGAATGGTACCGCGAAGGTCGCGTTCCGCTGCACACGTTGCGTGCGGACATCGACTACGCCACTTACGAAGCTCACACCACCTACGGCGTTATCGGCGTCAAAGTGTGGATCTTCAAGGGTGAAATCCTCGGCGGTATCGAGGAAGTACGTGCCAAGGCCAAGCAACAACAGCCTTCCGGCAACGCGCCCAAGAAGAAAGGTTCCAGGTAAGGGGAGAGCGAGTCGATGTTACAGCCCAAGCGTATGAAATTCCGCAAGATGCAGAAAGGCCGCAACCGTGGCCTGGCGCATCGCGGAAGCAAGATCAGCTTCGGGGAGTACGGCCTGAAAGCTACCGGTCGCGGCCGCATTACCGCGCGCCAGATCGAAGCCGGCCGTCGTGCGATCACACGTCACGTCAAGCGTGGCGGTAAAATCTGGATCCGCGTCTTCCCTGACAAGCCGATCTCTAAAAAGCCGCTCGAAGTTCGTATGGGTAAAGGTAAAGGCTCCGTCGAGTACTGGGTAGCCCAGATCCAGCCGGGTCGGGTTCTGTACGAGATCGAGGGTGTGTCTGAAGAGCTTGCACGCGAAGCGTTTGAGCTTGCCGCACAGAAAATGCCCATATCCACCACCTTTGCGAAACGGACGGTGATGTGATGAAAGCCCAGGAAATTCGTGAAAAGTCCGCAGGAGAGCTCCATGAGCAGCTCCTCGAGCTACTCCGCGAGCAGTTCAACCTGCGCATGCAGAAGGCCACTGGCCAACTGAGCCAGACTCATCTGCTCAAGCAGGTCCGTCGGGATATTGCCCGTGTGAAGACTGTGCTCAACGAGAAGGCAGGTGATTGAGATGGCCGAAGAGAAAAAAGCACGTACGCTCACCGGCAAGGTGGTGAGCGACAAGATGGAAAAATCCATCGTCGTTATGATCGAGCGTCGTGAGCGTCACCCGATCTACGGAAAATACGTTAAGCGCTCCACCAAGCTGCACGCCCATGATGAGGCGAACCAGGCTAAGGCAGGCGATACGGTTTCCATTCAGGAGTGCCGTCCGCTTTCCAAAAAGAAGGCCTGGACGCTGGTCGAGGTGGTCGAGCAGGCCAAGGGTTAATTCATGTGCCTGTTTAACCAGTGCAGTCAGATTAGGTTTGGAGAAAACCGATGATTCAGACTCAGACAATGCTGGATGTCGCCGACAACAGCGGAGCGCGCCGGGTGCAGTGCATCAAGGTGCTGGGCGGTTCACATCGCCGTTACGCTCGTATTGGTGACATCATCAAAGTAACGGTGAAAGAAGCCATTCCGCGTGGCAAGGTCAAAAAGGGCCAGGTCATGAAAGCGGTAGTGGTTCGGACCCGTAGTGGCGTCCGTCGTAACGACGGTTCGCTGATCCGTTTCGATGGAAATGCGGCGGTTTTGTTGAATAACACCAACGAACAGCCAGTCGGTACTCGTATTTTCGGGCCGGTCACTCGTGAACTTCGTAATGAGAAGTTCATGAAGATCATTTCCTTAGCGCCTGAAGTGCTGTAAGGAGCGAGGCGGATATGCAAAAAATCAAACGTGACGATGAAGTCATCGTCATCGCCGGAAAGGATAAGGGCAAGCGTGGCACCGTGAAGCGGGTATTAGAAAACCGCTTTCTGGTGTCCGGTGTGAACATGATCAAGCGTCACACCAAGCCAAATCCCATGGCGGGAAATCAGGGCGGTATCGTCGAGCGTGAGGCTCCGATTCACGCGTCCAACGTAGCCATCTTCAATTCGGAGACCGGTAAGGCGGATCGCGTCGGCTTCCAAGTGAAGGAAGACGGTACCAAGGTACGTATCTACAAGTCGACGCAGACGCAGATCGACGCCTAACGCGAGTCGGGTAGCAAAATGGCGAACTTGAAAGAACGTTATCAAAACGAGGTCGTAGCACAGCTCACCGAGCAGTTCAGCTACGCCAACGTAATGCAGGTGCCGCGCATCACGAAAGTGACGCTCAACATGGGCATCGGCGACGCGGTCAGCGATAAAAAGCTGATCGACAATGCCATCGGCGACCTGGAGATGCTGTCCGGTCAAAAGCCGTTGGTGACCAAGGCACGCAAGTCCATCGCGGGCTTCAAGGTGCGTGAAGGTTGGCCGATCGGCATCAAGGTGACCCTGCGCGCCGAGCGCATGTGGGACTTCTTGGACCGTCTGGTCAACATCGCGATTCCCCGCGTGCGTGACTTCCGTGGTCTCAACCCGAAGTCCTTCGACGGTCGCGGCAACTACTCCATGGGTGTGCGTGAGCAGATCATCTTCCCGGAGATCGAGTATGATAAGATCGATCGTATCCGGGGGTTGGACGTCACCATCACCACTACCGCCAACACCGACGAGGAAGGTCGCGCGCTCTTATCTGCGCTGCACTTCCCGTTCAAGAAATAAGGGTTGGATCATGGCAAAGAAAAGCATGGTAGAGCGTGAGCTCAAGCGCACCAAACTGGTCGAGAAGTACGCGGCCAAACGCGCTGAGCTCAAGGCAATCATTGTGGATGTGAACGCTTCTGAGGAAGATCGCTTCGAGGCGACGCTGAAGCTGCAGCAACTGCCGCGCGACTCGAGCCCGGTACGCCAGCGTAACCGCTGCCGTATCACCGGCCGTCCGCACGGTTTTTACAACAAGTTCGGCCTCGGCCGTAACAAGCTGCGTGAAGCCGCCATGCGTGGCGACGTCCCTGGTCTGAAGAAGTCCAGCTGGTAACGCCACGTAGAATCATCAGGAGCGCACATTAAATGAGCATGCAAGACACTCTGGCGGATATGTTTACCCGTATCCGCAATGCGCAGATGGCCACCAAGGAGACGGTCACCATGCCGTCCTCCAAATTGAAAGTGGAAGTGGCCCGCGTGCTGAAAGAAGAGGGCTACATCGCCGATTTCACGGTGGCTGAAAGCACCAAGCCCGAATTAACCGTGACTCTCAAGTATTTTGAGGGCAAGCCGGTTATCGACCATATCCAGCGGGTTTCCAAGCCGTCTCTGCGCCGCTACATGGGCAAGGACAACCTGCCTAAGGTCGCCGATGGCATGGGTATCGCAATCGTCACGACCTCGAACGGGGTTATGACCGATCGCGCCGCTCGCCAGGCGGGTGTTGGTGGCGAAGTCATCTGCACCGTATTCTAGGAGGCTGGAATGTCCCGCATAGCGAAATATCCGGTTAAAGTGCCTGCCGGCGTCGAAATCACCATCGATGCCGACCAGCTGACCGCCAAGGGCGGCCAGGGCACGCTGTCAATGACCATTCACCACCATGTGGTAGTGGCTCAAGAAGATGGCCAGCTGACCTTCGCCCCGAGTGAATCTGCCAAGAGCTGGGCAATGGCCGGTACCACCCGCGCCTTGGTTCAGAACCTGGTGACGGGCGTATCCGAGGGTTTCACAAAAACTCTCGAAATTGTTGGCGTCGGTTATCGTGCCCAAGCAAAGGGCCAGACGCTCAATCTTTCACTGGGCTTCTCGCACCCGGTCGACTACGAACTGCCTGAAGGTGTCTCAGCGGAAACGCCGAAGAACACCGTGATCGTGCTGAAAAGCGCGGACAAGCAGCAGCTCGGTCAGTGCGCTGCGGAAATCCGCGCCTTCCGTCCCCCCGAGCCGTATAAAGGCAAGGGTGTCCGGTACGCCGACGAGCAGGTGCGTCGCAAAGAAGCCAAGAAGAAGTAAGGCAGGGTTATGAACGCGAAGAAAGAATCTCGTCTCCGTCGTGCCCGCCGCGCTCGCGCCAAGATCCGCGAGCTGGGCGTGTATCGCCTGTGCGTCAACCGTACCCCGCGTCACATCTATGCGCAGATTATCTCGCCGGATGGTGGCAAAGTGTTGGCCAGCGCATCTACGCTGGACAAGGCACTGCGCGAGGGTGCGACCGGCAACTCAGAAGCCGCTACCAAAGTGGGCGAACTGATTGCCGAACGCGCTAAAGAAGCAGGCATCACCCAGGTGGCCTTCGACCGTGCTGGCTTTAAGTATCACGGTCGCGTCAAGGCTCTGGCCGACGCCGCGCGTGAAGGCGGCCTGGAATTCTAAAGGGTTTTTACGATGGCGAAGAACGAACAGCAAAGCGGTGATCTGCAGGAAAAGCTCGTGCAGGTCAACCGCGTCGCCAAGGTGGTCAAAGGTGGTCGTATTTTCGGCTTCACCGCACTGACCGTCGTTGGTGATGGTAAAGGTCGTGTCGGTTTTGGTCGTGGTAAGGCGCGTGAAGTGCCGATCGCGATTCAAAAGGCGATGGACCAAGCTCGTCGCAACATGGTCAAGGTCAACCTGTCAGGCCACACGCTGCAATACCCGGTTAAAGCCCGTCACGGTGCTTCCAAGGTATACATGCAGCCGGCCTCTGAAGGTACCGGCATCATCGCCGGCGGCGCTATGCGCTCGGTACTCGAGCTCGCTGGCGTCCATGACGTACTGGCCAAGTGTTACGGTTCCACCAACCCGGTTAACGTGGTACGAGCGACTGTCAAAGGTCTCTCTTCCATGCAGGCACCGGAAGACGTGGCCGCCAAGCGCGGTCTGTCTGTCGAAGCGATCACGGGGTAAAACACCATGGCAGCAACGATCAAGGTTACCCAGATCCGCAGCACCATCGGCGTTCAGCCCCGGCACAAGGCCACGATGAGTGGTCTGGGTCTGCGTCGCATCGGTCATTCGGTTGAGCTGGAAGACACCCCTGCCGTACGCGGCATGATCCACAAGGTAAACTACCTTGTGCGCGTTGAGGGAGAGTAATCCATGAAACTCAATACCCTGAGCCCGGCAGCGGGCTCCAAACACGCTGAAAAGCGCGTTGGTCGTGGTATCGGTTCCGGTCTGGGCAAGACCGGCGGCCGTGGCCACAAAGGCCAGAAGGCACGCAGCGGCGGCAATGTGAAGCCTGGTTTCGAAGGCGGTCAGATGCCGTTGCAGCGTCGTCTGCCGAAGTTCGGTTTCACGTCTGCCAAGTCGATGGTGTCAGAAGAAGTACGCCTGGCTGAGCTGGCCCAAGTGGCCGGTGACGAGGTTACCCTCGACACGCTGAAGCAGGCCAACGTGCTGAAGGATGCGACGCTGCATGCGAAGATCATCCTTTCTGGCGATCTGAAAAAAGCGGTTACCGTTCGCGGCATCAAGGTCACCAAGGGTGCCCGTGAAGCGATCGAAGCCGCTGGCGGCAAGGTAGAGGACTAAATGGCCAAGTCAGGAAACATGCCGGCGACGGGCAGCGGTCTGAGTGAACTGTGGGCGCGTCTGCGCTTCGTGCTCCTCGCCATCGTGGTGTACCGTATTGGTGCCCACATTCCCGTTCCCGGTATCAATCCTGACCAGCTTGCTGCCTTGTTCAGGGAGCAACAGGGCACCATCCTGGGCATGTTCAACATGTTCTCGGGTGGCGCTCTGGAGCGCATGAGCGTCCTCGCCCTGGGTATCATGCCCTACATATCGGCGTCGATTATCATGCAGCTGATGACCGCGGTCTCCCCGCATCTTGAACAGCTCAAGAAAGAGGGCGAGGCCGGCCGCCGCAAGATTAGTCAGTACACCCGCTACGGCACGGTGTTGCTGGCGTTCGTTCAGGCTGTCGGTATGTCCGTCGGCCTGGCGAGCCAAGGTATTGCCTATACCGCCGACTTCAGCTTCTATTTTACCGCCGTGATTACCTTTGTATCAGGCGCGGTATTCATGATGTGGCTGGGTGAGCAAATTACCGAAAAAGGCATCGGCAACGGTATTTCGTTGCTGATCTTTGCCGGTATCGTGGCTGGGCTACCCAGTGCGGTAGGCCAAGCGTTTGAACTGGCTCGTAACGAAGGAGCCTGGAACGTATTGCCGCTGTTGGCGTTATCGGCACTGGGTGTTGCCACCGTGGCCTTCGTGGTGTTCATCGAGCGCGGCCAACGTCGTCTCAAGGTGAACTATCCACGCCGTCAGGTCGGCAACAAGATGTATGCAGGGCAAAGTAGCTACCTGCCGCTGAAAGTGAACATGGCGGGCGTTATTCCGGCCATCTTCGCCTCCAGTATTCTGCTCTTCCCGGCCTCGATCGGTCAGTGGGTGGGAGCAGGCGAAGGCATGGAGTGGCTACAGCGCGCCTCGCAGGCATTAGGCCCCGGCCAACCGCTTTACATCTTGCTTTTTGGTGCGGCAGTGGTATTCTTCTGCTTCTTTTACACAGCGCTGGTCTTCAACCCCAAGGATGTGGCTGACAATTTGAAAAAGTCAGGTGCTTTCCTGCCGGGTATTCGTCCTGGCGAGCAGACGGCTCGCTACATTGACAAGGTCATGACGCGTTTAACGTTGTTTGGTGCCTTGTACATCACTGCGGTTTCCCTGATGCCCCAGTTCCTGATCGTTGCGTGGAACGTGCCGTTCTTCTTTGGCGGTACCTCGCTTCTGATCGTGGTAGTGGTCATCATGGACTTCATGGCCCAGGTGCAGTCGCATCTCATGTCGCATCAATATGACTCAGTGATGAAGAAGTCCAACCTGAAAGGCTACGGTAGTGGCGGCATCATGCGCTAAGGCGTGTGCCGTCCGTATTGGAGAGAACGATGAAAGTTCGAGCTTCCGTAAAGAAAATGTGCCGTAACTGCAAGATCATTCGTCGCAATGGCGCTGTACGCGTCATCTGCATCGAACCTCGGCACAAGCAGCGCCAGGGTTAATTCCCCGGGCTGCATTAAGCGGGTGCCGGCATACCCCTTGCCTTCGGGCTGCTAAAGGGGTATGCTGTTGCGCCTTTTAAAGATGATTAACGAGCAAGCCGCTCAAATTTCGGAGTAAGCTGATGGCCCGTATTGCAGGCGTCAATATCCCGGACAACAAGCATGCGGCGATCTCGCTGACCTATATCTTCGGGATTGGTCGTACCCGTGCTGAGCACATCTGTGTCGCAGCCGGTATTGCCATGAATGCCAAGATCCAGGACCTGTCTGCTGAAGAAGTCGACACCCTGCGTTCTGAAGTTGGCAAGTACACCGTAGAAGGTGACCTTCGTCGTGATACGACGCTTAACATCAAGCGTCTTATGGACTTGGGTTGCTATCGTGGTCTGCGTCATCGTCGTAGTCTTCCGCTGCGTGGTCAGCGGACCAAGACTAACGCGCGTACCCGTAAGGGCCCGCGTAAGCCGATCCGCAAATAACACGCACGTTCTGGCGTAAAGACAGGAATAGACATCAACATGGCTAACCCGCGTAGTAACCGTAAAAAGGTTAAAAAGCAGGTAGTGGATGCCGTAGCGCATATCCATGCCTCTTTTAACAACACGATCGTGACGATCACAGACCGCCAGGGCAACGCTCTGTCATGGGCGACTGCCGGTGGTTCGGGTTTTCGTGGTTCTCGCAAGAGCACCCCGTTCGCTGCTCAAGTGGCAAGTGAACGTGCAGCAACTGCTGCAGCCGAGTATGGTGTGAAAAACGTCGACGTGCTGGTCAAAGGCCCCGGTCCCGGTCGTGAATCCGCCGTGCGCGCACTGAATGCCGCCGGCTTCCGCGTGCAAAGCATTATCGACGCGACGCCCATCCCCCATAATGGCTGCCGTCCGCCGAAGAAACGCCGCGTTTAAGGAGACAGATTCATGGCCCGTTATATTGGACCGAAGTGCAAATTGTCTCGTCGCGAGGGCACCGATCTCTTTTTGAAGAGTGGCGTGACCCCCTTCGAGAAAAAGTGTAAATCCGAGCAGATTCCGGGTGTACACGGCCAGCGTCGTCAGCGTCTTTCCGACTACGGCTTGCAGCTTCGCGAGAAGCAGAAAGTACGCCGTATGTATGGCGTACTCGAAAAGCAGTTCCGCAACTACTACAAAGAAGCCGCTCGCCTGAAAGGCGCGACCGGTGAGGTATTGTTGCAGTTGCTCGAATCTCGACTGGATAATGTCGTCTACCGCATGGGCTTCGGCTCGACACGCTCTGAAGCGCGTCAGCTGGTCAGCCACAAGGCGATTGCCGTGAACGGTCGCACCGTCAACGTGGCTTCCTACCAAGTGAAGCCGGGTGACGTTGTCGCCATTCGCGAAAAGGCGAAGAACCAGGCTCGCATCCAGAACGCGTTGTCCATTGCGGCCAACCGTGGCGATGTGGCGTGGATCGAAACCGACGCCAAGAAGATGGAAGGCACTTTCAAGGCTCTGCCTGAACGCGGTGACCTGACTGCCGACATCAACGAAAACCTGATCGTCGAGCTGTACTCCAAGTAAGCAGTGTGAAGTAAACAGTCTCTGCTTCTTTGTAGCCCGGGCGGTTCTCCGCCCGGATGCTCCTGAGTACCAAGTATCCGTTTGGCAGCCTGAAAGGTGTTCATATGCAGCGTTCAGTGACAGAGTTTCTCCGTCCTCGTGACATAAAGGTCGAAGAAATCAGCGCACATCACGCCAAGATCGTGCTCGAGCCGTTCGAGCGTGGTTTTGGTCACACCCTGGGGAATGCACTGCGCCGCATTCTGCTCTCGTCCATGCCCGGCTGTGCCGTGGTAGAAGCCGAGATTGCGGGTGTCGAGCACGAGTACAGTGCCCTCGAAGGGGTGCAGGAAGATGTCATTGAAATCCTCCTGAACTTGAAAGATGTTGCGATCAAGATGCACAGCCGCGATGAGGCGGTGCTCTCGCTGAACAAGCAGGGCCCAGCCGTCGTCACCGCTGGCGACATTGCGCTTGATCATAGCGTCGAAGTCGTCAACCCGGATCACGTCATTGCACACGTCAATGAAGGTGCCGAGCTGAAGATTCAGCTTAAGGTAGCGCTGGGTCGTGGTTACGAACCGGCTGACGCCCGTGGCTCTGATGAAGAGTCCCGTGCTATTGGCCGCCTGCAGCTGGATGCCACCTTCAGCCCTGTCCGCCGTGTTTCCTATGCGGTCGAAGCCGCTCGTGTCGAGCAGCGCACCGACCTCGATAAGCTGATTATCGATCTGGAAACCGACGGTACCCTGGATCCGGAAGAGGCAATCCGCCGCAGTGCGACCATCCTGCAAGAGCAGCTGGCCGCCTTCGTCGACCTGGAAGCAGATAAAGAGCAGGAAGTCGAAGAGGAAGAGGATCAAGTCGATCCTATCCTGTTGCGCCCCGTAGACGATCTTGAGTTGACCGTTCGCAGCGCGAACTGCCTAAAAGCCGAGAATATCTACTACATCGGAGATCTGATTCAGCGCACTGAAGTTGAGTTGTTGAAGACCCCGAACCTCGGCAAGAAATCCTTGAATGAAATCAAGGATGTATTGGCAGCGCGTGGCTTGTCCCTCGGCATGCGGTTGGAAAATTGGCCGCCGGCTAGCCTGAAGGACGACAAGGCCTCCGCGTGAGTGTCGACTCGAGTCCCAGTTTGGTAAGGAATCACAACCATGCGTCATCGTAAGAGTGGTCGTCATCTGAATCGTACCAGCTCGCATCGGCAGGCCATGTTCAAGAACATGTCTGTCTCGCTGGTCGAACATGAAGTCATCAAGACAACCCTGCCCAAGGCCAAGGAACTGCGTCGCGTCATCGAGCCGCTGATCACCTTGTCCAAGCAGGACAGCGTTGCCAACCGTCGTCTGGCTTTTTCCCGCACGCGCTCTAAAGAAGCCGTCGGTAAATTGTTCAACGAGTTGGGCCCGCGTTACGCCGAGCGTCCGGGCGGTTACGTCCGTATCCTCAAGTGCGGCTATCGCACCGGCGACAACGCACCCATGGCGTTCGTTGAGCTTGTCGACCGTCCCATCGTTGAAGAGGCAGCCGGCGAAGAGTAATTTTCCTTCGGCCTGCCGAGTCAACGTCAAAACCGACCCCTTGTGGGTCGGTTTTTTTATATCGCCGCTTTGTGGCTTCAACGTATATACTCAAGGCGTTAACCTGTCATCCAGGCAAAATAAAATGGCGGTGTTGGAAGCTACTTTCAGGGGGCACGTATGTTAGCCAAGCGATGGAGGTGCCGGTGGCGCCTGCGTGGAAGCGCGTTACTGGTAGGCGTGATGCTTATTGTCGTCGCCTTGCCGCTTCAGGCGGCCAACCCTCGCTATGCGGGCATGGTTGTCGATCTGGATGAAGGCGAAGTGCTGTACGCCGAGAATGAAGACGCCAGACGCTATCCGGCCTCGCTGACCAAGGTCATGACGCTCTATCTCACCTTTGAAGCGCTTGAGCAAGGTCGGCTGCAGCTCGATCAGCCGCTGCCGGTGTCTTCTCAGGCCGCCTCCATGCCAGCCTCCAAGCTATGGCTCTCCCCGGGCAGCTCGATTCTTGTCGACGAGGCCATCCGTGCCCTGGCGGTGCGCTCGGCCAACGATGTGGCCGTGGTCGTGGCCGAGGCGCTGGGTGGCAGCGAGCGACGCTTTGCCCAGCTGATGACCGCCAAGGCGCGTGAGTTGGGCATGCGCAACACCACCTTTCGCAACGCCTCGGGGCTGCCCGATGATCGCCAGATCACCACGGCACGCGACATGGTCACGCTGGCGGTGCGCGTGATGCAGGACTTTCCCGACTACTACCATTATTTTGGCCTGCAGGAATTCACCTACCGGGGCACCCGGCACACCAGTCATAATCGCCTGGTGCGCAACTATCCCGGCGCCGACGGCCTTAAAACCGGTTTCATTCGCGCCTCAGGGTTCAATGTCATCACCACCGCCAAGCGCGGTGACCGTCGGCTGATGGGCATTGTCATGGGCGGGTTCACCGCGCAGTCCCGGGACAAGCACATGACCAGCCTGCTGAACCGCAGCTTTGTCCGGGCCGCGTTGCGCGATCAGCAAAACTTCGTATCCGATCTCAGTTTCTCCGCTGAGTACATGGCGTTTGCGCCATCCTCCACGCCAGCCCCTACCCGTGATGCCCCACCGGCTGCAGCGCCGGTCTCGACGCCTGAGCAACCTGCGGTGGTTGCCACCTACACGCCGGCTTCAGCCCCCTCCGAGTCGGTCTCGGCCCCGTCGGCGGTCGATGAGCCGGATCGCCAGCCCCAAGAGGATCCGCTACAGGCTTTTATCGAGCGTGAGCGCGTCATGGCGGCGCGTGCGGCCGCTGGCGGCTGGGGTATTCAGGTCGGCGCCTTCAGCCAGGAGGATCAGGCCCAGCGCTACGCCCGTGAAGCCGCTGATTATTTATCCCGTGACGTGGGTGGCCAGGTGGCCGTCGACGCATCGGCTGGCCAGCGTCCGGTATTTCGCGCCCGGCTGATGGCGCTGGAAGAACCGCAGGCCCGCCAGGCCTGCGAACAGCTACGCTCTCGAGGAATGGATTGCATGGTGGTCAACGCCAGTCTGTAATGCGGTAGTGTGACAGCACCCCGCCAGAGGCTATTTGGCGGGGTGCTTTGCTTTTTGGCAGGGAATAAAAAGGAGGTCACGGTGACGACGTCCCTGAAGGGTATCCTCTGCATGTGTCTGGGCGTCCTGTTCCTGGCGCTGGGGGATGCTGTGTCTAAATGGCTGGGCGAGGTTCATTCGCCGCTGCAGATCATTTTTTTCCGTGCCCTGATCTCGCTGCCGCTGATTGCCTTGCTTGCCCACTTTGCCGGCGGGGTGCGCAAGCTGCGCACGCGGCGACCGGGTGTTCACCTGCTGCGCGGGCTCATCTATACCGCCACCATGGTGTGTTTCGTGCTGGGGCTGACGCTGCTGCCGCTTGCTGAGGCCACCGCGATTGCCTTTGTGGCGCCGCTTTTTGTCACCCTGCTGTCGGTACCCCTGCTGGGTGAACGCATCGAGCCCCCCGTGCTGATTGCCTCCCTGGTGGGGTTTGTCGGCGTGCTGATTGTGGTTCGCCCCAATGGCGACGCGTTCCAGCCGGGTGCCTTGGCGCTGGTAGGCGCGGCGCTGTTTTACGCCCTGATGATGATTACCGCTCGGCGTTATGGCGCCCGGGAACACCTCTGGGCGATGCTGTTTTACATGACCTGTGTGCCCCTGGTGGTGACCGCAGCGACCTTGCCGTGGGTCTGGCAGACGCCGCAGCCCTGGCACTGGGCAGGGTTCTTTGCCTCGGGCGTGCTGGGCGTCGCCGCCACCGCTTTCATTACCCTGGCCTTTCGCTTTGCTCCGGCGGCGATTGCCGCACCGTTTGATTACACCGCCATGCTTTGGGCCGTACTGCTCGGCTGGTGGTTCTGGGGAGAGTTGCCCGACCTGTGGGTGTGGGTCGGCAGCGCCTTGATCATGGCCAGCGGCCTGGCGATTGCCTACCACGATCGGCGCACGACCCTGAAGCGTCGCCCCACGGCCTGATGACTATACGCGCTGGAAGGCGCGTGCCGCCGCCTCGGGATCCGGCTGACCGCAGATCGCCGAGATGACGGCCAACCCGTCAGCACCGGCGCGCTGCACGGCGCTGGCGTGGCTGGCAGTAAGCCCGCCGATGGCCACGCTGGGTAGCGGGCAGGCGTTGACCAGAGAGGCCAGGCCGCCAAAGCCGATGGGCTGGGCGTGATCCTGCTTGCTGGGCGTGGCAAATACCGGCCCGATGCCAACGTAATCCAGCAGATCGATGGGCAATGCCTGAAGCTGTTCAACGGCGTTGATCGACAGCCCCAGGATGGCGTCCGGCCCCATCGCCTGGCGGGCCTGGCGCACGTCGGTGTCGCTCTGGCCAACGTGCAGCCCATCCGCCTGGCTGGCCAGCGCCACCTCGAGACGGTCATTGATGATCAGCGGCACGCCGCTACCCGCCAGCAGGGCTTTCAGGCGCCTAGCCTGGTCGATCATCTGCGCATTGCTTGCCTGTTTGTCGCGCAGCTGGACGATGCTGACCCCGCCCCGCACGGCCTCGCTGACGGTGTTTTCAAGGCCGTAGTGTTGGCACAGTGCCGCATCGGTCACCAGGTAAAGGGATAGATCAAGCGGCATGCGTCACCTCGTGCTGGGCAAAGTGGCTTAGGTCATCGGGGGTCAGTTGATAAAGAGCGTCCAGAAAGGCCACGTAAAAACTGCCCGGCCCGGCGGCCGTCGCGCCGGCACGCTGACCGGCCAGGGCGAAAGACGCCACTGCGGCGCTGGTGGCCAGGAGTGGCTTGCCCGGCGTGGCCGCGACAAACGCCGCCACCAGCGCGCTCAGCGCGCAGCCCAGGGTGGTCACGCGCGGCATCAGCGGGTGGCCGCCGTTGATCGTGTAATACTGGTGGCCATCGGTAACCAGATCCCGCTCCCCGGTCATGGCCACCACGCAGCGATGCTGTTCGGCCAGCGCCATGGCGGCTGCCAGGGCATCCTCGGTGGCGGCGGTCGCATCCACGCCCCGCCCCTGGTGGGCCAGTCCATTGAGCGCGAGTATTTCCGAGGCGTTGCCGCGAATCACGCTTGGCCGGTGAGCCAGCAAGTCGGCGCAGACCGTTTGCCGATAGCGGGTGGCGCCAACGGCCACTGGATCAAGCACCCAAGGGGTGGCGTGGGTATCAGCAGTGTGGGTAGCGAGCTGCATGGCCTCGACCCAAGGCGGGGAAAGCGTTCCGATATTGACGGAGAGCGCATCGGCCAGCTGGGTAAATTCCGCCACTTCCTGGGTGGCGTGCAGCATGGCGGGGGATGCCTCGGCGGCCAGCAGTACGTTGGCCGTGCTGTTCATTGCCACGTAATTGGTGATGCAGTGAATCAGCGGGGTGGACTCACGCAGGGATGACAGACAGCTGCCAATAGAAGGTTGCGTCATGGGATCCTCCCGACGGGGAGGTGGTGTGCGCACACCACGACTCCCTACGCCGGTATTAGCCGGTTCAGGTTATAAGGGTGCTTCTCAGCTCGCTGGTCACGAGCGCCCCTGTCGTGTGCTTACTATCCGTGGCTTTGGCGTGTCTGTAAAGCCTTGAAAAACGGGCTAGCGAAACGCGATGCGGGTTCCGTAGGTGAGCATTTCATCAGGCGTCATGGCTTTGCCTTCGACGCCGATCATTTCATCGCCACACTGGTCGGCAAAGGTCAGTACGCCGTGGGTCAAACCCAATGACCCAAGGGTATCGCGGATTTCGCCGGTGCCGAGAAAGGTGCTGACGTGCCCGTCGGCATTGGACAGGTCGGAGACGCCGTTGGCATGATGAAAGCGCACCTTGTAGATGCCATCCATGGATTCCACTTCCACAATCGGCGAGAAGCCGTTGCGTAACGCCTGGGATAGTTGCTTTAGCGTGATGTGGTCGCCAAGGGCCATATCGATCGAGGTCATGACCTGCTCCTGATGAACGCCTTTACGTGGGCATTAGAAAACGTTTTGTATAGCTAAGATAATAGAAGTGTAGAGTGTTTGCACAAAATATCCAACCTGTCTATTGTCACCTCAATGCACGGCATCCAGCGCATGTCGGCGCAGCGTGACCAGCTCGATGATATCGAGGGTTTTCTGATGGGTGCCGGAAAGGATAACCGGCGGGGCCAGCCCCACCTCGGCGGCTTCCAGCCAACGGGACGCGCACAGGCACCAGCGGTCGCCGGGCCGCAGGCCGGGAAAACCGAATTCAGGGCGGGGCGTCACCAGGTCGTTACCCTGCGCCAGCGAAAAGGCCAGAAACTCCTCGGTAAGCATGGCGCAGACGGAGTGAACGCCCACATCATCCGGCCCGACGCGGCAGAAGCCATCGCGGTAAAAGCCGGTTTTGGGGGCATGACAGCACGGAGTGAGCGGCTCACCCAGTACATTGAGATCGCGGGCCATAAGGCCTCCTGGCGGTTAAAGACTGGAATTCTGGGCGACTGCCCTCATGATGAAGTGACGGCGCGGTAGTCGCGTATCAACGACATTGGTTTAACAGCTACAGTATAGCCTTGTACACCGTGTTAAAAACGTCAAAGGAGATAGCGCATGCCCATGCAAGGTGAGCAGCACCCCGGCGTCAAGCCGGCCCCGGCGCAGACCCAGGGTTTCCGCCTGAATCACACCATGCTGCGGGTGAAAGACCCCGAGCGAGCCCTGGCGTTTTATTCCCAGGTATTTGGCATGCAGGTGATGCGGCGGCTGGACTTCGAGGAAATGCAGTTCTCGCTGTACTTTCTTGCCAACCTGGAAGACGGCGACAGCGTGCCCGACGATACCCAGGCGCGCACCGCCTGGACGTTCAGCCAGAAGGGCCTGCTGGAACTGACCCACAACTGGGGCACGGAAGATCAGGAGGATTTTGCCTACCACGACGGCAACGCCGAGCCTCAGGGCTTTGGCCATATCTGCTTTAGCGTGCCCGATCTGGCGGCGGCCCAGGCGTGGTTCGACGAGCACGACGTCACCTTCGTCAAGCGCGCCGATCAGGGCAAGATGAAGGACGTGGTGTTCGTCAAAGACCCCGACGGCTACTGGATCGAAGTGATTCAGGCCGACTTGATGGCCGGTAAAGGCGACTAACATGGCGCATCTGCTGTTCCGCCTGCGCCACGTCACCGACGAGGAAGCCATGGAGGTGCGCCAGCTGCTGGACGCCCACGGGATGGATACCTACGAGACCCAGGCAGGCTTCTTTCGGCTGGGCGTGGATGCCATCTGGCTACGCGACCTCAGTCAGCTCGAAACGGCCAGGGCGCTATTGGCCGACTACCAGGCCGAGCGCCAGATTCGCGCCCGGCAGGCCCACCAGGAGGCCGTCGAACGGGGTGACGCGCCGACGCTATGGCGACGCTTCACCGCCCACCCCATCCAGGTCACGCTGGTGGGCGTGGCCATCGTGCTGTTGATCGCGCTGACGCTACTGCCGTTTCTCGCGCTAGGCTGATTCGGCCTGTGCGGGAGGCAGGTGCCCGCGTTTGAGGTATAGCTGCACGCCGTTGGCGCCGGCGGTCAGCGTAAGCGCCACGCCGCTGGGATAACGGCACCAGCTGCCGGCCGGATAATCGCGCTCGCCGTCGCTCAGCGTGCCTTCCAGCACAAACAGTTCCAGCCCGCCGGTGAGCACCGGGTAGCGGATGGCGTGGCCGGGTTCCCAGCGTTCCAAGCTGACCCGCTCCTGCTTGAAGGTGTGCAGCATTTTGTAGGTAATGCCGGGGCGGCGATCCGGCTGCCAGGGCAGGCGGTGGGCGGGAACGGCCAGCTGCAGGATATCGTTGGGGTCAAACTGATGCAGCTTGACCAGAATCAGCGCGCCTTCCTCGCCAATTTGCGGCGTATGGCCGGTACCGATGGGGTTGCGCAGATAGCTGCCGGCCGCATACTGGCCATGCTCATCGGCGAACACGCCTTCCAGGACGAGAATCTCTTCACCGCCACCGTGGACGTGCCGATCAAACTGGCTGTTGGGCGCGTAACGCACAAGGCTCGTGGCACGCGCCACTTCATCACCAATGCGGTCAAGCATCATCCGCTCGACACCGGCGCTGGGCGAGGCAACCCACTGATAATCGTCCGGAGTGACACAGGCGAAGTGGGAAAAATCGGCGTTCAAACGCATGGGGCTGGCTCTTTGCAGGCAAGGGAATGCTGCCAGTCTCCATATCGAGGTCGCAAAATGCAACTTTCCCTTCGCCAGATGCCCCCGGAAAGCCGCGCGATGGCCGCTTTCCGGGCGTGGCTGCTCAAGGCGGTCAACGCCTGAGCAGCGCGTATTTATCGAGGCTGATCAGTGATCGTGGTCGCCGTGGTCATGATCATGACCGTGATCATCCTCATGGGCATGACCGTGCTCGTCGGCTTGACCATGGTCTTCATGATCCGGGTCGGCCAGCGCGTCGTGCAGCACCTTGGCATTGTGACGCATCATGCCTAAGTAAGTACTTGCTTCGCCTTCGGTGCTCAAGGCATCGGCATACAGAGTGCCCGCCACGCTCAGCCCGGTTTCTTCGGCCAGTTGGTCGAGTATCGACTGGTTGGTCATGTTTTCGTGGAACAGCGCCTCGACGTTCTCTTCTTCGATCACGTCGATGAGGTCGGCCATGCTGGCGCCGCTCGGGTCGGCTTCTGTGGATAGCCCTACCGGGGACAGAAAACGCACGCCGTAGGCGTCAGCAAAGTACCCGAACGAATCGTGGCCGGTGATCACGCTGGTGGAAGGGGGAATCTCCTCGATCAGCGCACGGATCTCGGCGTCGGTGGCCTGAACCTCGGCCAGATAGCGCTCGGCGTTTTCCTCATACGCCTCGCGGTTGTCGCCATCGGCCTCGATCAGCCCATCGCGGATGTTCTCGACGTAGGTTTCAGCGCGGGCCAGGTCCTGCCAGGCGTGCGGGTCGTCATCGCCGTGGGCGTGCTGGGCTTCAGCATCGTGACCATGATCGTCATGACCCTGTTCGTCGTGGCCATGGTCATCATGACCGTGCTCGTCGTGATCACCCTGGCCGGCCCGGGCCAGCGGCCTCATGCCCTGGGTCGCGGTAACCAGCGCGCCGCGATAATCGCTGGAATCGATCAGGCGCTCCATCCAGCCCTCGTAGAGCAGCCCGTTAAAGACTACCAGGTCGGCATCGGCCAGCGCGCGTGCGTCGCCGGGGCTGGGCGAATACACGTGGGCGTCGCCGTCAGGGCCAACCAGCGAGGTCACCGCCACGTGCTCGCCGCCGACCTGTTCAACCATATCGGCCAGAATCGAAAAGCTGGTGACCACTTGTACGCGCTCGGACGCCACGGCGGCGGGCAAGGCCAGCAGCGCAGACGCGCCAATCAGCCAGCGGGAGAAAGGTAACGGCGACATGAAGGCTCCTTATCAAGGTGAACGGGCAAGACCCGGTGATCAAGCGCTTGGCTCCGCCGAGAGCGGCGCGGTTTTGCGCCGCCAGCGAGCGGCCAAGCTGTGATAACGGCCGAACAGGGCAGACAATAGATAGCCACTGCCGGCCAGCAGAATAATGCTGGGGCCTGAGGGAATGTCGAGATGAAACGACAGCAACAGCCCGCCGGTACTGGCAATCATCGCAAGCGCCACGGCAATCCCGATCAACCCCTCCAGGCGCTTGCTCCAGAAGCGCGCCGAGGTGGCTGGCAGCATCATCAAGCCCACTGCCATCAGTGTTCCCAGGGTTTGAAACCCGGCGGTAAGATTGAGCACCAGCAGCCCCAAAAACACGCTGTGCACCCAGCCGCTGCGGCGACTCTGGCCGCGCAAAAACAGCGGGTCCAGGCATTCCACCACCAGGGCGCGGAAAATCACCGCCAGGGTCAGCACAATCAAGGTGCTCATCCCGGCGATCAGCAACAGCGCGGTGGAGTTGATCGCCAGAATCGAACCAAACAGCACATGGGTCAGATCGACGCTGCTGCCACCAATCGAGATCAGCATCACGCCTGCCGCCAAGGAAATAATGAAAAAGCTCGCCATGGCAGCGTCTTCGCGCTGGCCGCCCATCTTGGAAACGGCTCCGGCAAGCAATGCCACCATCACGCCGAACAGCACGCCGCCGATGCTCATCACCGGCAGTGAAAACCCGGCCAGCAGAAAGCCCAGCGCCACCCCGGGCAGAATCGCGTGGGCCATGGCGTCGCCAATCAGGCTCATGCCGCGCAGCACCAGAAACACGCCCAGCGTGGGCGCCGCCAACGACAGTGCCAGGCCGCCGACTACCGCACGGCGCATGAAGCCGTAATCGAAAGGCGCGATAAACCAGGCATCAAGCAGTGCCAGCATGACGGCCTCCCAGCGTGAAGGGCACCACCTGAGCGGGCGCGTGCTGATGGGTAAGCGCGCTGGGCGACATCCAGCGGCCGTGACCGCCGTTGAGCATCAGCACTTCGTCGGCCAGGCGCTGCAGGTGATCCATATCGTGGAGCACCAGAATCAGCGTCGCGCCGTCGTCGGCCATCTGGCGCAAAATGCGGATCAGAATGTCCACCGTCTCGCTATCCACGTTGGCAAACGGCTCGTCGAGCAGCAGAAGCTCGGCTTCCTGCATCAGCGTGCGGCCGATCAGGGCGCGCTGGCGCTGACCGCCGGACAGCTCGCCCAGCGGACGGTGCGCCAGATGTGAGATGCCCAGCCGCGCCATGATCTCGCGGCCCTTGCGGTAGTGCGCCGCGCAATAGCCTTTCAGCGCCCCGTGGCTTGGCCAGCTGCCGGTCATCACCAGCTCTTCCACGCTCATCGGGAAGGAAAGGTCCAACGCCAACTGCTGCGGTAGCCAGGCCCGGCGTTCCTTGGGCACGGTGCATACCACCTTGCCGCTCATCGGGCGGAGTTCACCCATGATGGCCTGAATGAGCGTGCTTTTACCCGCGCCGTTCGCACCGATCAGCGCGGTGATCGCGCCGGGTTGAAAGTCGCCTTCCACATGCTCCAGCACCGTGCGGTGCCCCTGGGCCAAATGCAGGTCATGCAGCTGCAGGCGTGATAGTGAGCGCCGGCTCATGATGCCCACCCGTTGGCCCACAGCACCATCAGCCACAGCACCAGCAGCGGTACCGCCACCGACAGCAACCGCCGCACCGCCGACAGCGACATCAGCGAAAAATGACAAGGCCCTTCCTTGTTATGGCGATGTGAATGCTCACTCATTAAGCCGCCCTCGTGAATAATCAAATAGGTTATAACATAACAATTGGCGAAGCCAATAAATTTGCCGAGTATTTTACTCGCTCAGCGGCACAGAGCAACGTCAAGAATGCGAGACCAACGCAAATGTGCCGACGCGGTCATCTGGGGAGAAAAGGATGAGGAGAAGGCTAGCTGTGAAAAGTTAAGGTGATCCCTCGTTTACAACGAGGGATCCAGATATACATCGTTGTTTAAACGGCGTCTTACTCCTCGGGACTCGGCTCCATGGCGCGTTTGTCATCGGGTAGGCGGACAATGTCGCCCTTGTGCAGCTTGCCGTGACTGTCGAGGCGTTGGCCCTGGGGGCCGATGATGGCCACCACGGGGCCGATGCTGACCCTTTCGTCTTCCTGATAGCTTTGTACGTCTACCCTAACCGAACAGCCCTGGTAGCGGGCTGAGATGATGTCGCCGGTATGCGGTCTGGCGTCGTGGTTGGGATCCTGGGCGTAATGATGCGCGACGCTGGCGCTACCTGGCATATCCCATTCAATGTGGCGATGCATGGAAAACTCCTTCTTCCGTTGGGGTGAGTTGTTAACGACAACGCGAAATATCGTTATATAAGCGTAGCTTATTTGTGTGAGTTGTTCTGGGTTGGCGCCTCGACATATTGAAACATGAAGGTCAGCGCGGCCGGCAGGCTGGCCCGCCACACTTTCCAGGTGTGGCCGCCGGGGTACAGGTCGAAGTTGACCGCATTGGGCTGGGGCTTCTCCATGGCCTGGCGTAACTGCCGGGCGTGAAACTCGACGTCGAAAACGTCGCGCCGTCCGGCGCTGATGTACAGCGGCACGGGGCACGTAGCTGGCCCGGCTGATGGCGCTGAGCCTCTAGAGAGGGCGTTGTGCCACGAGCGCCTCGTCTGTTGGGAATTGTCGTGCACTGCCCAAGTCGGACAGCGCATGGTGTGGGATGTTCAGGGCGCGATGCGTCAAGCGTGGTGTAACCACACACAGGCAGGAGGGCTCATGCGGAAAGTGGAAGAGATCTTGGGGCTGGGGGCGTAAGGCTGCATCGCCGTTTTTATTCACTTGATGGATCAAGTGAATAACGACATGGATAACCTCGTCGCCGATTTCATGCGTATTCCGCTGGAGCCCTTTGTATGCAAGAGGCCCTAGGCAATATGGCCCGTGGAAAACGGTTTGCCGTCGGCATTCAGGGCGTCAATGCGGGTCGGGCAGGCGTGCAGCCGTTGCAGGAAGTCGTGGATGGTGGTCCGGTCGAGCTCCGGGTCGAAGCCGCCCAGGCGCTCCAGCCACGTTCGTCGAACCGCAATATAAGGGGGCGACTGCAGCGTGGTGGCCATAAAGCGCTGCAGCAGGCGCGTGGACAAGGTGGGCTCACTGGAGCCGAGGACAACGGCGTCCATGGCATAGCTATCCAGCATGGGAAACAGCGAGCGCCACAGGGCCGCCTGCAGGGCGGTGGCGTGCAGGGCAAACACCAGCCACTCGGCCTGGCTGGCACTGGCCGCATGGTTGAGTCGCTCCCCGAGTGCGGTGCCGGGCAGCGTGGTGCACTGGGCGGAAAAGCGCTGTTCCATGAGCGTTAACCGGGGGTCATGAGCCAGGCTGACGATCCGCAGTGAGAAGTCAGAGCCGTCGTCGGTAGCTCGCTGGATGGTCTGAAGATGGCGGGGCAGTTGAGCACCCGTGACATAGGTGTCGATGATAAAACAGACCGACTTCATGGGGTGCCCTCTGGCCGTTTACGCCTGATTTTGCCTAATTGTAACCGATTGTGTTCAAAAGTTAATATAGTAGCGATTGTCTAGTGCGCAAGCAAATACAGCGGCCATGTTACCGGTGTCACCTTGCCATATGCACCTTTTTAGTGCGCGTGGCGTTATTTTTGATTTATTTTGGTGCGAACACCGCGCCGGAAGAGCTGGATGTCAGGGCTTTAGCCAGGTATGCGACATGAAGATGCACGAGAACAGGTTTTTAAGTGCTTAAAAAACAAATACTTGTTTATTTTTAATGCCATATTGGTGCAAAAATGGCACGCAACCTGCATTGCTTGCAGTAGCGGCTAGTCGGTCATAGGCAAAACGCCATGCGGCGTGCTACAACATTAGCCGGTTTCGTTATCGCTAGACGTTCTGTTGAAGGCAACAAACAAACGTTGAGTGAATAAGCAAGGCAGGCGTGCCATGATGCACGCGTCATGTCGAACAACATTTATCGGTAGCTTACTGTCGTTAGCTTTAAGCCACGCTCATACCGGAGGACACTATGTCAGCCAAGACTCTCGCGCTAATCGAAGAGCATGATGTTAAGTGGGTAGACCTGCGTTTCACCGACACCCGGGGTAAAGAACAGCACGTGACCGTGCCTGCCCGCGACGTCGATGAAGAGTTTTTCGAAAACGGTCAGATGTTCGATGGTTCGTCCATCAACGGCTGGAAGGGCATCAACGAATCCGACATGATTCTGCGTCCGGAAGACGGTACTGCCTACCTCGACCCCTTCACCGAAGACGCGACGCTGGTACTCCGCTGCGACATCATCGAGCCGGCGACCATGCAGGGTTACGACCGTGACCCGCGCTCCATTGCCAAGCGTGCCGAGGCGTACCTGCAGTCCACCGGTCTTGGCGACACCGCCTTTTTCGGCCCGGAGCCCGAGTTCTTCATCTTTGACGAAGTGCACTGGAAATCCGATATCCAGGGTTCCATGTACAAGATCACCTCTGAAGAAGGTGCCTGGGCCACGGATAGCCAGGTAGAAGGCGGCAACCTGGGCCACCGCCCGCGCGTCAAGGGCGGCTACTTCCCGGTACCTCCGGTCGACAGCTTCCACGATATTCGCGGTGCAATGTGTAACACCCTGGAAGCCATTGGTCAGTCGGTGGAAGTGCACCACCACGAAGTGTCCAACGCCGGCCAGAACGAAATTGGCGTGAAGTTCAACACGCTGGTGAAGAAAGCCGACGAAGTCCAGGAAATGAAGTACGTGATCCACAACGTGGCGCACGCTTACGGCAAGACCGCGACCTTCATGCCGAAGCCGCTGGTAGGCGATAACGGCTCGGGCATGCACGTTCACCAGTCGTTCTGGAAAGAAGGCACCAACCAGTTCGCGGGCGACGAGTACGCCGGCCTGTCTGAAATGGCGCTGTACTACATTGGCGGCGTCATCAAGCACGCCCGCGCGCTGAACGCCTTCACCAATGCGTCGACCAACTCGTACAAGCGCCTGGTACCGGGGTTTGAAGCGCCAGTCATGCTGGCCTACAGCGCCCGCAACCGTTCCGCGTCTATTCGTATTCCGTACACCGCGAGCCCGAAAGGCAAGCGTGTCGAGCTGCGTTTCCCTGACCCGACGGCCAACCCGTACCTGTGCTTTGCGGCCATGCTGATGGCGGGTATCGACGGTATCAAGAACAAGATCCACCCTGGCGATGCCATGGACAAGAATCTGTACGACCTGCCGCCGGAAGAAGGCAAGTCCGTACCCACCGTGGCGCACAGCCTGGATCAGGCGCTGGAAGCACTCGACACTGACCGTGCTTTCCTGACCGAAGGTGGCGTGTTCACCGATGAAATGATCGACGCCTACATCGAGCTCAAGATGGAAGACGTGGAGCGTATCCGTATGACCACGCACCCCGTCGAGTTTGATATGTACTACAGCTGCTAATCTCACCTCTGTGGTGCTGATAAGCCTAAACCCCGCCACGGCGGGGTTTTTTCATTGAAGGAGGGCGCATGGTGCGCAAGGCATTGAGGCGTTGGAGACAAGCCAGCGCGATAGTCGGCGCTGGCCTGCTGCTGACGGTGGCGGCTGCCGGGGCGGTTGCGTCGTCAACGGTCTACCGGGTGGTGGATGACAACGGCAACGTCACGTTCTCCGACTCCCCGCGTGACGGCGGCGAAGCCATTGAGCTTGCGCCGCTGCCGGGCTTGCCGAGCCCAGCGTCGAAGGCGACGGACGCGCGTCCCGCCGCGGCATCGCCGGGGCCGCCTTTCATGCCCTACGACCGCTTTCAGATTGATTCGCCCGGTACGGGCGCGGAAGTGAGTGCCGCCACGCCGGTGACGCTACGCATCGTACCGCCACTGCGCGATGATCATCGCGTCCAGCTGCGGGTCAATGGAGACGTTAGCCAATCGGCGCTGCACAGCGATGTGTTCTGGCTGGCGAACCTGCCCGTCGGTCGGCATCAGCTCCAGGCGGACCTGCTGGACGCCCAGGGGCGTCGGCAGCACCGCACGCCACCGGTGACCATCGTGGTGGCAGAGTAGTGCAGATGCGCCATTATGGTGCAGAGGTGACGCAGTGCGGCCGACGGTTTGCGCCATGACAGCCCGCCATGCACCGCCACGCGGCGCAAGTAGCGTGCAAATCAGCGCTGTCGCCCATTTGGCGCGCTTTTTGCAGTGCCCACTACATCTTTCCAGCGGAAGGTTGACCCAAGGTAATGGACGAGGCGACTTTGCAAGACACCACCATGCACCAGCGATTACTGGAACATCTCACCACGGCGGTGCTGCTGTTGGACGGCCGCCTCAACGTGTGCTGGATGAACCCGGCGGCGGAAGCGCTGCTGGCGGTGAGCCTGAGCCGGGTAAAGGGAACCAGCCTGGATACCCTGCTGGGCGGCGATGAAAGCATTGACGAGGTGCTGGCCAAGGCCCGCGATGCATTCCATCCCTTTACCCAGCGCGAGGCGCGTATCACCCCGCTGAACAGCGACGCTTTGACCGTCGATTACACGGTGACACCGCTCTCCGAGTCGGAGCTGCTGCTCGAGGTCGAGCCGCGTGACCGGCTGATGCAGATTTCCCGCGAGGAAGCGCTGACCACCCGCCAGGAAACCATCAAGGTGCTGGCCCGGGGGCTCGCCCACGAGGTGAAGAACCCGCTGGGCGGTATCCGCGGGGCGGCGCAGCTGCTCGAGCGCGATCTGGATAATCCCGCGCTGCGCGAATTTACCCACATCATCGTCGAAGAGGTTGATCGGCTGCGCGACATGGTGGACTCGATGCTGGGGCCCAACTACATCGTCAAGCACGAACCGGTCAATATCCACAAGGTGCTCGAACGGGTGCGCTCGCTGCTGATTGCCGAGCATCCCCACGTCGATATTCAGCGTGACTACGACCCCAGCCTGCCGGATCTGTCCGGCGACGAGGATCAGATGATCCAGGCGGTGCTGAACGTGGCGCGCAACGCGGTGCAGGCCATGAGCGACGCGGAAACCCCGTCGCCGACCCTGGTGCTGCGTACCCGCGCGCGTCGCCAGTTTACTCTGGGGGCCGAGCGCCACCGGCTGGTCAGCGAAGTGGCCGTGCTGGACAACGGCCCCGGCATTCCGGCGGCGCTGCAAGAAACCCTGTTTTATCCGATGGTCTCGGGCCGTGCCGAAGGCAGCGGTCTTGGCCTGTCGATCGCCCAATCGATCCTGCACCAGCATCAGGGGCTGATTGAGTGCGACTCACGCCCGGGACACACCGAATTTCGTCTCTTGATCCCACTGGTTATTCATTCCACCGGAGAAGCGTCATGACTGAGCCTGCCCGTAATGATGTTGCGCGGGTCGTCATCGTTGACGATGACCGTGCGATTCGCTGGGTACTAGAACGCGCGCTGGCGCAACCCGACCTTGAGGTCGAATGCATCGAGCGGGCCGATACGGCCCTCACGCGTCTGCTTGAAAGCCCGCCGGACGTGCTGGTGACCGATATTCGCATGCCGGGTATCGATGGCCTGGACCTGATGGCCCGGGTGCGCGAGGCCCACCCCGACCTGCCGGTCATCGTGATGACCGCGCACTCGGACCTGGACAGTGCGGTGGCGTCCTATCAGGGCGGCGCCTTCGAATACCTGCCCAAGCCGTTCGATGTCGACGAGGCGCTGGCCCTGGTGCGCCGCGCCGTGGCCCACGCCCGCGAGCGCCAGCGGCCGGTCTCGGTGCCCGAAGGGCTCAACGCCGAAATCATCGGCGAGGCGCCTGCCATGCAGGAGGTCTTCCGGGCCATCGGGCGGCTTTCCCACTCGCACATTACCGTGCTGATCAACGGCGAGTCGGGCACCGGCAAGGAGCGTGTTGCCGAGGCGTTACACCAGCACAGCCCGCGCGAAGGCAAGCCCTTTATTGCGTTGAACATGGCGGCGATACCGCGGGATCTGATCGAGTCGGAGCTGTTCGGCCATGAGAAGGGCGCGTTTACCGGGGCGACCTCGCAGCGCCAGGGGCGCTTCGAGCAGGCCAATGGCGGCACGCTGTTCCTGGATGAAATTGGCGATATGCCAGCTGAAACCCAGACGCGCCTGCTGCGCGTACTGGCCGACGGCGAGTTCTACCGCGTGGGGGGACACACCCCGACCAAGGTCGACGTGCGCATTATCGCGGCGACGCACCAGAACCTTGAATCATTGGTGGATGATGGGCGCTTCCGGGAAGACCTGTTTCACCGCCTGAATGTCATCCGCATTCATTTGCCCAAGCTGGCCGAACGCCGTGAGGACATCCCCCGGCTGACGCGGCATTTCCTGGCGGAAGCAGCCAAGGAACTGTCGACCGACGTCAAGGTGCTGACGCCCGAAGCGGAAGCCCATCTAACCCGGCTGCCGTGGCCGGGTAACGTTCGCCAGCTGGAGAACATCTGCCGCTGGCTGACGGTCATGGCCTCGGGGCGCGAAGTGCTGGTAGAAGACCTGCCGACCGAGCTGCGCTCGCCCAGCGCATCGGACACCAGCGCCTATGGAGACTGGCGCAGCGCGTTTCGCGACTGGGCGGATCATGCGCTCGCGGAAGGCCATACGCATTTGCTGGAAGAAGCCGTGCCGGACTTCGAGCGCATCTTGATCGAGACCGCCCTGAAGCATACCGGCGGTCGCAAGGGCGAAGCGGCAGAGCTGCTGGGCTGGGGGCGCAATACCCTGACCCGCAAGCTGAAGACATTGTTACCCGCGCTGGCTGATGAGTAGCCAGGCGGTATAACGACGGCGGGATTATTTGCCGTCTTTCTTCAGCTGTTCGATTTCGGCCAGCAGCGCATCGGCTTCTTCGGTCAGCGTGGCGTTAGCCCGCATGTCACCGTTGCGCGACGCTTCCATGGCGGCTTGCAGCTTGCGCTCGTAGTCTTGCTGTAGCTTTTTTTTGGGGTCGCGCTTAAAGAGACCAAACATGGACGCTCTCCTTCTGTGTGTACATTGTTTGTACACCCTTGAGGCGAGTTTGTCGACTGTTGCGTGCCAGGCGCTGCCCCTAGCGACGCGAGCAGGGGATGGAACTGGCATGCAGCAGGGCGCTGCAGCGGGTCAGAAAGGTGTCGAAGTCGCTGAGTAGGGTATCGAGGCTTTCGTGGAGGCGATGGTCGTCGTCGACCATGCGCAGCGACAGGCGTTGGCGCTGCGCGCGCTCGATCACCGGGCCGGGGGGAATGACATCGTCCTGCCAGCCATGGATGATATGCGTGCAGCGCGCCTGAATGGTGGGCGAGGTCTCGGGGTAGTGCGCCAGGCCCAGTGCGGGGGCTAATAAAAAGCAGCCCAGAACCGGCTGCTGAGCACTGACTGCGGCGCTCAGCCAGCCACCCAGGCTGGAACCGGCAAGCACGCAGCGTTCAGGGTCATCACCCCGGGCCTTAAGCGTCGCCAGCAGGTGCTGAAGGCGCTGTTGCGGCTCGGGCTGATCACGGTAATCCATTACCACGGCCTCGCAGTCATCGAGCTTGTCGGCAATCCCTTTGAGGGCCTGCATTTTCAGCGCGCCAGGGCCGCTTTCCAGCCCGTGTGACAGGTAAACCGTTAGCATGATCGTGTTAACTCGCAGATTGCTGGATGGCTTCTCCGCCCCGCTCGATATCTTCACCCGCCCCGCGGATGGTATTGCAACCGCTCACGAGGAGCAGGACGGTAAGGCACAGAATGCCAAGGGCTGTTACGCGTGTCATGGAAGCCTCCTTACTCAGGCAGATCGTGTTATTAGCTAGATTAGCAAAGCTTTGCCATTTAGCGACACCGCCAGTATGTACCCATTTTGCCCCCATTGCCTTGCGGTTTTGTCGCATGTGCCACGCTGGCACAGTCTTTGTGTGCCAGCCGGGTGATCAGCGACGCATCGTGCTATAGATTAAGTGGTTGTTTTTGTTGTTATATTTAATTTTTCAAGCGTTGTTGGCCCAGTGCCTGCTTTACCCAGAGTGTATGGGGAGTCAATAACGTTTTCAGTCACTTGTCGTTAGTTATGTCACGGTCATCGGTAGTAAAGGGTAAATGGCGTCGCTGGTAAGGAGGGGTCACGAGTAAGTTAAGCGTCAATGAGTCACGTAGGTCAGGAGAGTGTCTTCACGTTAAACGGACGGCAGGAAGCCATCGCATAACGAAAGGAGCCTTCAAGGGAATCGGCACTCTCCGCTTTAGCGCCGGGACGCGCTAAACATCATTACCATGGACGGTCACGATGCGAATTGACCACTTTGTTTCGGCAAGGTGGTCTTTTTGCGTCTGGGCCATACGCAATGCCAAAGCGTCAATATTGTCATCAGCCTGAGGTTTTGCATAACATTTGTACAGTTTGGCCGCCTACTTTAGACTATCTCTATAAATGAGACAGTACAGCGCTCATAACAACACCCGCACTGCGGCATACTCAAAGGGATAAGCGTATGACCATGGGACTGATGCTAAGCATGTTGGTGCTTTTTTCTGCCTTTTCTGCCGTGGGCGTGTACATGGCCGTCAAGACCACCCTCGCCACCCTGAATGCTGATCCGGACGATCTGCCGCCGGAACGGTAATCCCGCTTTGGGCGGCCTTGCTCACCATTTGCGTTGTGCCTGGCTCAGCCCATCAGGTATAGGCTCAGCAGCGCAAAGCCGTAGCCCATGACCGCCCCGGCGATCACGTCGCTCACGTAGTGCAGACCCAGGCCCACCCGCGATATGGCAATCAACACCGCCAGGGGTAACACCACCGGCAGCAGCCATGGGGTATGCGCGGCGACCAATACGCTGAACATGACGGCGTGCATGGTGTGCCCGCTGGGAAAGCTGTAGCGATCCCGGGCAGGCGCACTGCGCTGAATACCGCTGCGGTAGGTGATGAAGGGGCGCTCGCGGCACAGGCGGGTCTTGATCAGGCGGTAGATGGCGATCGCCACGCCGGCGGTCGCGGCGTACTGCATGAGGTGCCCTAGGCCTTCCGGCTGTAGCCAAGGCTGCGCCACGACCAGTAATACCCACACCGGCCAGTCACCCAGCGCGCTGGCAGTCTGCAGCGTCATCCGCCACGGGCGAAACAGCGTCAGCCGGGCGATGCGCTGGCAAAACTGCCATTCCAGCAGGTCAAGACGATCGAATACGACAAGGGCGCGGGGTCGCATGATAAGCCTCCTGGGCTTGTTGAAGATGGTCAATAAACTGCTGGGCGATACCCGCCCAGCTCTGCTCGAGCGCTCTCAGGCGTGCCAGACGACTGTATTTGGCATAGTCCGCGGGGTGTTGGCATAGCGTGACCGCGGCCTGGCAAAACGCCGCCGGGTCGTCGACGGGCACGGTAATCCCGTTGTAACCGCTTTTAATCAGCTCGGCGCTGGCCGCGTGGTGGAAGGCGACCACGGCCAGCCCGCTCGCCATGGCTTCGTTGACCACGTTGCCCCAGGTTTCCGACAGCGAGGGGAAGATGAACAGGTCGGCACTGGCGTAATGCCGGGCGAGCGCCTCGGGGTCGATGAAGCCGGTAAAATGCGCATCCGGCAGCGCGCTTTCGAGCTGTGCCCGGGCGGGGCCATCGCCGACGATGACATGGGCCATGTCGGGGCGCACGTTGCGCATGGCGTGATAGGTTTCCTGGAGTAGCGCCAGGTTCTTCTCGGCGGCCAGCCGGCCCACATACAGCGCTACCGGTTGATGGTCGTTGACGCCCCAGGCGCGCCGCAGTGCCGGGTCGCGGTGGGCGGGGGAAAAGCCTTCGCCATCGATGCCCCGCGACATCACCTTGACGTCCTTGATGCCCTGCTGGCGAAGCTGCCTTGCCTGAAGGTGGGTGGGCACCAGCGTCAACGCGCAGCCGTTGTGAAAATAGCGCAGGTAGCGGCGGGTGGCGGCGGCGAGCCAGGGCACCCCGTAATCGTTGCAGTAGTGGTCAAAGTTGGTATGCCAGCCCGCTACCAGCGGAATGCCCAACCGCCGCGCGGCCTGGCGCGCCGACCAGCCCAGCGGGCCCTGGGTGGCCAGATAAATGATATCGGGGCGGTTGTCTTGCCAGAACGTGCGCAGGGTTGCCGGGCGGCAGAACCCCAGGTGCACCTCACGGTAGCCCGGCACCGACCAGGACGGCACCTGCAGCTCGGCCAGCGCCTGAGGTACCGGGGCCGGGCACGCCGGTTTGGGACGCACGACATCAATGTCGACCCGGTAATGCGCAAGCTCTCGGCTCAGCCGCCCCAAGGTGTGCGCGACGCCGTTGATTTCCGGTGCCCATGTTTCGCTGACGATGCAAAGCCGCATGTGCCATTCGTCCTGTTAGTCATTTAGCCACAGCTTGCGCGCCCGGCATGACGCAGCCAAGACAGCCCGGTGAATAATCGATGACAGCGGCGCGGCTAACGGTGGCCAGGCGGTTTTCGTTGGCCGCTGACGGCGTGGGCGTTGACAGGCGAGGCGCCTACGGTTGCCGTGGTGATGTTACGATGCCCAGGCTATCTATGATCCAGTCACCAGGAGCAGAGCATGAAATCGACGGTGTTGATTACCGGGGCCAACCGGGGTGTCGGGCTGGCGCTTGCCGAGCACTACGCTGAGGCGGGCTATCGCGTTATCGGGGTCTGTCGGTCCTCTTCCGAGGCGCTGGCGCAGGTGGCCGACCAGGTCATCGAGGGCATCGATGTTACCCAGCCGTCAGACGTCGAAAGGCTGGCCGACACGCTCAAGGGTCAGACGCTGGATCTGCTGATCAATAATGCCGGCCTGTTACGCGATGAGTCGCTTGGCGACATTGATTTCGACAGCATCCGCCAGCAGATGGAAATCAACGCCTACGCGCCTCTACGGGTGGCCGAGTCGCTGTTGCCGTTGCTCAAGCAGGGCAGCAAGATCGCCAATATCACCAGCCGCATGGGCTCCATCGCGGATAACGACTCGGGTGGCCGCTATGGGTACCGTGCGTCCAAGGCGGCGCTCAATGCGTTTGGCAAGTCGCTGGCGGTCGATGTCAAACCGCGCGGCATTGCCGTTGCGCAGATTCATCCCGGCTACGTACAAACGCGCATGGTCAATTTTGGCGGGGTAATCAGCCCAACCGAGGCGGCGCAAGGCATCGCCGCCCGCATTGACGCGCTGACGCTCGATACCAGCGGCGGGTTCTGGCACAGCAATGGCGAGTCACTGCCCTGGTGAGGGCGGTGGTCGGTGAGCGCGCGCCTGCTCGCGCCGGCGCTGCAGAAACAGCGCATTGCCGTTGGCCAGCTGCACCAGAAAGGCAACCTCGTCGTTGCTGAGCGGCTTGCGGGGAGTTGTCGTCATGGTATCACCGTCAATCCTGTATCCGTTGGCCCGTGGTGCTGTTAAAAGGGTGTAGCGCGTGGCGAGGCACATAAATGCGTAAGGTGTCGCCCTCGGCTACCGGCGGCTGGCCGGATACTCGAATCACCGTGGGCTGGGCGCTGTCGGCGAGCGTTACGTACAGGTGGCTTTCGGCACCGGCGGCTTCAAACAGCGCAAGCGTCGAATCGAGTATCAGGTGAGGCGCGTGGGGCGGCGCCAGGTGCATGTCATCCGGGCGAATACCGACGGTATCAGTGCCCTCGGGTAGGTTATCCAGCGGCCCGTCGGCGCCCTGCGCTGTCAGGTAATCCACCGACAGCATGTTCATGGCGGGGGAGCCGATAAACCCGGCGACGAACATGGTGGCGGGGCGGGCGTAGATCTCCATGGGCGTGCCCACCTGCTCGATCTGCCCGGCGTTCAGCACCACCAGGCGGTCACCCAGGGTCATGGCTTCCAGCTGGTCGTGGGTCACATACAGGCTGGTGGTTTTCAACCGCCGCTGTAGCTGCTTGATTTCCACACGCATCTGCACGCGCAGCTTGGCGTCCAGGTTAGAGAGTGGCTCGTCGAACAGGAACGCGGCGGGGTCGCGGACCAGGGCGCGGCCCATTGCCACCCGCTGGCGCTGGCCGCCGGATAGCTTGCGTGGTTTGCGATCCAGAAACGCCTCGATCTCGAGCATTTGGGCGGCAACCCGGACGCGTTTTTCTATGTCGTCTTTTTTAAAGCCCCGGTTCTTCAGGCCGTAGGCGAGGTTGTTGTACACCGTCATATGCGGGTAGAGCGCGTAGTTCTGAAACACCATGGCGATGTCGCGTTCGGCGGGTTCGAGCGTGTTCACCACTCGCTCGCCGATTTTGAGCGTGCCCTCGGTGATGGTTTCAAGCCCCGCCACCATGCGCAGCAGCGTGGATTTGCCGCAGCCGGAGGGCCCCACGAGCACTACAAATTCACCATCTTCGATGTGTAGGTCGATTCCTTTGACGGCGTGCGCATCGCCGCTATAGGTTTTCTTCAGCCCTTCCAGGGTAATGCTGGCCATCTTACTTCTCCGTCTCGGTCAGGCCTTTCACAAACAGGCGTTGCATAAACAGGATGACTAACACCGGCGGCAGCGCGGCCATGACCACCGCCGCCATTATCAGGTGCCACTGGGGGTTCTCCTCCGAGGTCATGCGCTGAATACCCATGACGATGGTGGTGTAGTCGGGGTCGGTGGTAATCAGCAACGGCCAGAGGTACTGATTCCAGCCGTAGATAAACATGATCACGAACAGCGCGGCGATGTTGGTCACCGAGAGGGGCAGCAGGATGTCCTTGAAGAACGTCATTGGCCCGGCGCCGTCGACCCGGGCGGCCTCGAGCATTTCTTCGGGGACGGTCATGAAGAACTGGCGGAACAGGAAGGTCGCGGTGGCCGAGGCGATCAGCGGAATCGACAGGCCGGCGAAGCTGTTGAGCATGCTGAGATCGGCCACTACCTGATACGTCGGGATAATGCGCACTTCCACCGGCAGCATCAGCGTGACGAATATCAGCCAGAAGAAAAACATGCGGAAGCGGAAGCGGAAGTAGACGATGGCAAAGGCGGATAGCAGCGAAATAAACAGCTTGCCCACGGTGATCGCCATGGCCATTACAAAGCTGTTCCAGAGCATCAGCGCGGCGGATGGAGAGTTGGTCGACGAAACGCCGGATAGCCACATTTGGGTATAGTTTTCGATCCCATGGCTGCCGGGTAGCAACGGCAGGGTGCCGCGCAGCAGCTCATCAGGTGCCTGGGTCGATGCCACAATGGCGATATAGACGGGGAAAACCACCAGTGCCACGCCGATGATCAACACAGTATGGGCAAAGCCATTGGCCCAGGGTCGGTTTTCAACCATCACAACACTCCATCAAGGCCGGATTCGCAGGCCGTCTGTTAATAATTAACGCGCCGCTCGATAAAGCGGAACTGAATCACGGTCAGCGCGACCACAATGACCATCAGAATCACCGACTGAGCGGCCGAAGACCCCAGGTTCAGCCCCACGAAGCCGTCGGCATACACCTTATACACCAGGATGTTGGTGGCCTGTGCCGGTCCGCCTTCGGTGGTGGCGTGGATAATCCCAAAGGTGTCGAACATGGCGTACACCACGTTGACCACCATCAGGAAGAAGGTCGTGGGCGACAGCAGCGGGAAGACGATTGTCCAGAAGCGTTTGATGGGGCTGGCGCCATCAATGGCGGCCGCTTCAATCAGCGATTGTGGAATGGACTGCATCCCCGCCAGGAAGAACAGGAAGTTATAGGAGACCTGCTTCCAGGCGGCGGCTAGAATCACCAGCAGCATGGCGTCGCTGCCTGAATTGCGGTGGTTCCATTGGTAACCCACCATCTCCAGCATGTAAGGCACGATGCCGATGGAGGGGTTGAAGATGAACCACCATAAAACGCCCGCCAGGGCGGGCGCGATGGCGTAGGGCCAGACCAGCAGGGTGGTGTAGGTGCTGCGCGAACGAAGCATCCGGTTGACGGTGCTGGCCAGCAGCAGCGCTACCGACATGGACAACAGCGTGGTGCCCACGGCGAATACCACCGTCACCGACAGCGAATTAAGATAGCTGCCGTCGCGGAACAGGCGGGCAAAATTTTCGAGCCCTACAAACGTCGAGCGTAACCCAAAGGCATCTTCGCGCAGGAGTGATTGATACAGGGCCTGACCCGCCGGCCAGATAAAGAAAATCAGCGTGATGATCACCTGGGGGGCCAGCAGGGCGAAAGGCAGCCAACGCCCTGGAAAGGTCATGCGTTTTGTTTGCATGGCAAGCTCTTGAACACAGCCGAAACGAAAGCGCCGCCTACCCTTGGGTAAGCGGCGACGTCAGTGCCTGGTTACTGATTGGCGGCTTCGAAGTCCCGCAGCAGCGCATTGCCGCGTTCCACGGCATCGTCCGCCGCTTCCTGGCCGGATTTATCGCCGGTCATCACGGCTTCCATCTCTTCGGAGATAATGTCGCGGATCTGCACGAAATTGCCAAAACGCAGGCCTTTGGAGTTTTCGGTCGGCGCGTTGAGGGTCATCTGCTCAAGCGAGATATCTGCTCCCGGGTTCTCTTCGTAATAGCCCTGCTCTTTACTCAGATCCCAGGCGGCCTGGGTGATGGGCAGGTAACCGGTTTGCTGGTGCCAGTCGGCTTGTACCTCGGGTTGGGAAAGGTACTCGAAGAAGGCCGCAACGGCTGCGTACTCTTCTTCGCTATGGCCTTGCAGTGCCCAAAGCGTCGCGCCACCGATAATCGAGTTCTGCGGGGCATCTTCCACGTCGGCGTAATAGGGCTGCATGCCAAAGCCGACGTCAAATTCTGAATTGGCGGCGACATCGGCGCGAGAGGCTGAAGAGCCAAAGAAAATCGCGCAGTCCTGGGAGTAGAACATTGGCTCGGAGTCCGGGCCGGTGCCTGGGCCAGCCCAGCGGAAGATGTCTTCTTCCTGCCAGTCGTGGAGGTTATCCCAGTGGCGGGCGACCAGTTCGTTGTTGAAGTTGAGCTCGGTCTCCATCCCGCCAAAGCCATTTTCCAGCGTGCCTAACGGCGAGTTATGCATGGCAGAGAAGTTTTCCAGCATTACCCAGCTGGGCCAGGAGGTGGTAAAGCCACAGCTGGCCGCACCAGCGTCGACGATCTGACGTGAAAAGTCGGCCACGTCTTGCCATGTTTGGGGGGGCTGTTCGGGATCCAGGCCCGCTTCTTCAAACATGTCCTGGTTGTAGTACATGATGGGCGTCGAGGAGTTGAACGGGAACGACAGCATATTGCCGTTGGTGTCGGTGTAGTAACCCACCACCGCAGGCAGGAAAACATCGTTATCGAAAGCGCGACCATGCGCTTCCATCAGCTCGTACACTGGGTAGATGGCGCCTTTGGCGTTCATCATGGTCCCGGTGCCGACCTCAAACACCTGCAGAATATGCGGCTGCTCGTTGGCGCGGAAGGCGGCGATAGCGCCCGTCATCGCTTCGGTGTAGGTGCCACGGTAGCTGGGGGTCACATGATAATCATCCTGGGACTCGTTAAAGTCCTGAGTCATCTCTTCAAGAATGTCGCCCAGTTGGCCGCCCATGGCGTGCCACCAGCTAATCTCGGTTGTCGCCTGAGCAGACAGGCTAAGGCTGGCCGTCGCCACCCCTACGGCAAGCGCGTGCAGTGTAAAACGAGACATACAGAAGCTCCTTTTGGGCCTGAAATGAGACAGGCAGTACCCTGCGTTTGTTAGGGTTTTTGGATACATGGTTGTCTGGATGCCTAGACTGTAGAAAGTGCAGATGACGTTCAGGTGAACGCCAGATGAACTCCCCATGACAGCTTGCCGATGTAGGCGGCCGGTGGGCGGGGTGATAGTCTGGCAGACAAGATGGCCAATGACAGGAAGGGCAATAATGAGCGACGCGGAGCGACTGTTAGCAAGGTTGGTGGCGTTTGATACCACCTCGAGCGAATCCAACCTGGCGCTGGTCCGCTATGTGGAAGACTACCTGGCTTCCCATGGTGTTGAAGCCGAGCGGGTAATGAGCCCGTGTGGTCAAAAAGCCAACCTGATCGCCCGTATCGGTCCCGAGGCGCCGGGGGGCGTCATGCTGTCGGGGCACACCGATGTGGTGCCGGTGGCGGGGCAGCCCTGGTCGAGTGACCCTTTCACCCTGCGCGATGGCGGTGATGGCCGGTTATACGGGCGTGGCACCTGCGATATGAAAGGCTTTCTTGCCTGCGTTCTGGCCAACGTGCCCGAGTGGGTGAACGCGCCACTCAAGCAACCAGTTTATCTGGGGTTTTCCTACGATGAAGAAATCGGCTGTGTGGGCGCGCCGGATCTGATTCGGCGATTCTACGAGCATTACTCGACCACTGCGCATGTGATTGTCGGCGAGCCGACCAGCATGCAGCCGGTCGTGGCGCAAAAGGGCGCGACCAACCTGCGCACCACCGTTACCGGACGCGAGGCCCACAGCAGCCAGGTCAATCAGGGCACCTCGGCGATTCACGTCGCGGCAAGACTGGTGACCTTTATCGAAGACACCATGGCCGCGCTGGTGGAAGAGGGCCGTGTCGATGAGGCCTTCAACGTGCCCCATACCAGTCTGCACGTCGGTAAAATCAAAGGCGGTACGGCGATCAATATCATGGCCCGGGAGTGCCAGTTCGAGTGGGAAATTCGCCATTTGCCGACGGATACGTTCGACGAGGTATATGCTCGCTATGAGGCGTTTTGCGCCCAGTTAAGCGATCAAATGCGGGCCAGAGGGAAGCATGTTGAGATCACGACCGAGGCGCTGAATGTGACAGTACCGGGGTTGGCGGATCGTGATAATGACCGCGTCCTACGCTTGGCGAAAGACCATTTGCCAGCAGGATGCTGCGACCACGCGGTGGCCTATGCGACCGAGGCCGGGCAATTTCAGGGGCAGGGCTTGCAGACGATCATTTTGGGGCCAGGTAGCATTGCCCAGGCGCATCAACCGGATGAGTATGTTGAACGCTGCCAGCTTGAGGAGTGCCTGGCGTTTTTAACCGCCATGAGCGTCGCGTTGGAACAGCCCGCAGAACGTCATGGGGAGTAATGAGGGTCCCACCCCGCATCGCGCCGGGTGGGACGATCGTTACCTTGTCAATGCTGATGATCTTCTACATAGAGCTCAGCCTTGGCATGGCGCATTACATCTTCACAGGCTTGCTGCTGCGCAAGTTGCGTCAACAAGCGCTGGGTCACTTCAAAGCCTTTACCCAAGCAGGTATCGACTTCGTGTGCGCTGATCGTTGGCGTCACGCGATAATCAATTTTTATCGTGCGCCCGCCGCCTTCCAGCCGATCCGCGACCCCCCTGAGACGCCACGCGATTCTCTCTTTCCAGCTAGCTGATTCTTCCGCGCCTTCGTTTACGCTAAACGTGCACTGCCATTCCGGTTTGTAGACCTTCATAGGGAGAACCTCCACTGCAATTTGGAAAGAATGATCGATCGTGATTCGTACTCCGTCTGTCTGATGATGTTGCCCGTTCACTATACGCGCTTTACGGCGTAATCCGAAACGAAACCGTCACGCGTGCCGCGACGCGGACGCTCGTATAGCGTAGGCTGGTAGCTGACATGCCTGACTGTTAACAGCTTTTAGTCGTCACGTCATCTCATTATTTTTAATGAGCTCGACTGATCCCGTCACCAAGGGGTGCCCAATGGGAACACCATCGTCCATTATCGAACGCTTCAATGTCGTGCAGTCCGGGCCGCCAGACGCACCGACGCTGCTGTTGCTACATGGCCTCGGCTGCGATCAAACACTGTGGCATCCGGTGCTGCCGTACCTGGCCGATTATCGCGTGGTGATGATGGACCACTGGGGATCGGGCCGGTCGCTTACCCATGACAGCGAGGCGGCGGCGCATGCCAGTCTGGACGGCTACGCCGACGACGTGCTGGCCGTCTGCGACGCCTTGGCGCTGCGCGATGTCATCCTGGTTGGCCACTCGTTCAGCGCGATGGTGGCGTTACTGGCAGCTCGGCAGCAACCCGACAGGTTCCGCCACCTGGTCATGATCTGTGCGTCGGCCTGCTACCTCGACGACCCGCCGCATTATGTGGGCGGCTACAGCGAGGAAGACCTGGCCGGCCTGATGACGTTGATGGAGCAGAACTATTCCGAATGGGCCAGCGTGGTGTCGTCCGCAGCGATGGGCGAGCAGTCGTCGGCGGCGTATCGTGACGACCTGCGCGAGCGCTTTCTCGATAACAACCGCGCCAGGCTGCGACGGCTGGCGACGCTGGTATTTTTCGGCGATCATCGGCAGCGGCTTGCCGACTGCCGGGTGCCCGCAAGCGTGCTGCAAACCGACACCGATGCGATGGTACCGCTTTCAGCGGCGCGCTACCTGGCCGATCACCTGCCCAACGGCCGGCTTGAGATGCTGGCTTGCCCGGGGCATTATCCGCCGTTGACCCATCCCGCGCTGCTCGGACGCACGCTGGGTCAGCTTGTTGCATTTACCCACCCGATCCACTAAGGCTTCTCCATGACGTTTCGCTGCTTATGACAACACCCCCGACGCCCGGCCTGACCGCGCGGGAAGCCTGGTGGGAAAACGCGCCCACCGGGCAGTTGGTGGTGGATGCACAGGGAATGGTGCACGCCTGTAATGCCCAACTGGCCGAATGGATGGGGCAACCGGTCTCCGCGCTGGAGGGCCGCCTGGCCAGCGAGCTGTTCGACCCGGCCTCGCGGGCCATCTACCTCGGGCTCTTTGCGTTTCGCATGGCGACCATGGGGCGCGTGGATGAAGTGCACCTGGTGCTGCGCTCGATACATAATGACGATATCCCCGTACTGTGCTGCGCGGCTCGCCACATCGTTGACGATGAACGCTTCACGCAAATCTCGCTGCTGCCGATACACCGTAAGAACCGTCTTGAAAGCGAATTGATCCATGCCCGTCAGGCGGCAGAAAAAGCCGCCGAAGACCGTGCGCAGGCGCTTGCCGAGCTGGAGTCCGCGATGCAGCGACTTAACGACATGAAACATCCTCCTGGTTAGACCGTTGGTTGATGACGCCGCCCTGACGTATTCAGCGCCTGCGTTTCACGGTATGTTGCCGACAGGCGCGTAACGCTAAGCGGGATGAGGGCCGTGACGGGTGCTCGGACGCCACGGCGTTGAGCTGCGCCGTCTGTCGCCTGCCCTCGATAACCGGTGCGCTGATGGTGATCCGTAAGAGACCGACGACAATAAAGCAGGAAGAGGATGTCACCGTGCCAATCAACGCGCGCGACCTTGCGCTAGACACGCTGCTGTTAATGACCGTCGCCACGCTGGTGCTTATGGGCGTGATTGGCTGTCTCATGGGGTTGTCCACCTCTCACCCGCTGTTTGCCGTCGCGCTGGTGCCCGATGCGGCGCTGGCAACGTCCCTGGCCGGTGTCGGCGTGCTGGCCAGTCTGCAGGCGTGGCGGCGCGTGCGATGGCTGTGTGCCCTGGCGTTGACGGGGCTGGCGCTGTATACCCTCGGTCACAACGCCCTTGCCGCCACGTACAGCCCGTCCTGGGTAAGCGGCCAGGAACGCATGAGCAGTCTGGGCTCGCTGATGCTGCTGGTGGTGGGCCTGGCGCTGTGGTGCGGCCAGTCCACGTCCAGGCGTCGGCTTTTTTGGCTGCTCAGCGGACTGGGGCAGTGGGTGTTCGGCGGCTTGCTGCTGGTCAGGTTGTGGGCGGGGGCCGAACTGGATCATCCCACCTTCGCGTCGTCCCCGGTGGCGGTGGTGGTGTTTACGCTGCTGCTGGGCACCGCCATGGTGGCGTCTTACCTGCGCCGGTCGCCCGGGCCGCTCAGCCTTAACCGCACGACAGTGCTGGCGTGCCTGGTCGGGGTGGCCGCCAGCAGTCTGGCATGGGGGATACTCAGCCTGCAGCAGTTCAACGGTACGCAGCAGCAGGCCCGATACCTGCTGGACAATGTGCAGCTGAACGCCGAACAGGCGGTCAAATCCCGGCTGCAGCTGTTGCAGCGCATGGCCGAACGCATCGACGCCGCGCCGAATGACTTCGACCGCGAGCGCTTGACCCGTGATGGTGAAAGCTATCTGCGCGATACTCCCAGTCTGCAGGCGATTGCTCTGGTTGACGAGCGCTTGAATCCTGTCTGGTTTCATTCCCGCACACCGCCAAGCGAAGCGTGGCTCCGCCAGCAGCTCGACAAGCCTGCGGTGCCCAAGTGGTTATCGGTACCCTTCGACCGGCCCTGGGTAGTGATCTCTGATCCTGGCACCCCAAGCCTGGCGTTTGTGGCCATGCCCCTCGCCCAGCGGGATCAGCGGCTGGTGGCAAGCCTCGACCTGAGTGTGCTGCTCAACCATGACTTGCGCCTCGAGCTGGGACCCTTTCAGATCAACATACGCCGCAGCGGGTCGCGCCTGCTGATGCTGCAGCCGCCTGGCACACAGGCAGATCGGGACTTACATCCGGGTCGGATATTGGCGACGCGCAATGCGGGGTTGCCCGGCGGGGTCAGCCTGCGCCTCGAAGCGCTGGCGGGCAGCCATTACAACTGGTACCTGGCCGGTTTTGCCCCCGTGGTGGTCGCCATGGTGGGGCTGATGCTCAGCGGTTTAGTGGCGTTTTGCATCGGCCTGGTGGGCGCCAGTATCGCGCGGGCGAAAGAGCTGGCGGAGGCGCGTCAATACCTTGAGGATCAGCAGCACATCCAGCGCATGATTGCCCAGCAAGCCCCCCTGGACGATATCCTGGAAAACCTTTGCCGGCTGCTCGAGCGCCAGCTGCCCGGTGCGCTGTGTTCGATCATGATGGTCAATAACGCCAGGACGCACTTAACCCTGGCGACGGGGTCGCGCCTGCCCACGGCGTTCCGGGAGGCGATTCAACAGGTGGCGATCGGCCCGGCGGTGGGGGCGTGTGGTACGGCGGCTCATCACCGTTGCCAGGTGATCTGCAAGTGCATCCAGAGCGATTCGCGCTGGCAGGGGTATCATGACGTGGCTCGCCGAGCCGGCCTGGCGGCGTGCTGGTCACTGCCTGTCGTCGGCAGCAACGGTCAGCTGCTGGGGACCTTTGCCACCTATTACGGCCAGCCCCGGGCGCCCAGCGAGCGTGACGCCCGGCTGATCGAGAAAGCCGCCGGCCTGATGGCCCTGGCGGTCGAACGCTTTCAGGTGCGCCGCTCGCTGGAAGAAAGCGAGCAGCGCTATCGGTCGTTGTTTACCCGCCATCCTGATGCGGTCTTCTCGCTGGACGAGCAGGGACGGTTCGTCACCGCCAATGCCACCTGTGCGTCTATCAGCGGTTACCCTATCGACGAGATTATCGGTCGCCATTTCCACTTTCTTATTGCCGATGACGGCATCGAAACCGTGACGCAACGCTTCGAGGCGGTCATGCAGGGCAGCATCATCCGCTACGAGCTGACCATCCGCGATCGCGCCGGTCAGCCGCATATCATGGATCTGATCAACCTGCCCATCGTGGTCGATGGCGAGATTCAGGGGCTTTATGGCATTGCCCAGGAGGTCACCGAGAAGCGCCAGCAGGAATCCCGGTTGCGCACCCTGGAGCGCAGTGTGGAAGCCAGCGTCAACGGCGTGGTGATTGCCGACGCCACCCGGCCGGACATGCCGATCGTGTACGCCAACCAGGCCTTTGCGACGATGACCGGCTATGACCATGCGGAGGTGCTGGGGCGTAACTGCCGTTTTCTGCAGGGCAGTGGTACCGACCCGAGCGCGGTGCAAACCATCCGCGATCATCTGACCGAACACCGCGACGTCCACGTTACCCTGCGCAACTATCGCAAGGACGGCAGCCTGTTCTGGAATGATTTATACATTGCGCCGGTACGCAGTCCAGACGGCCAGCTGACCCACTATGTGGGCGTGCAGCACGACATCACCGAGCATAAGGTGTTTGAAGAACGCCTGGCCTACCATGCCACCCACGATGATCTGACGCGGCTGCCCAACCGCTCGCTGTTCGAAGAGCGGTTAAGCAACGCCTTTGCCCAGGCCAGTCACCACCAGCATGCGGTCGGCGTGCTGTTCGTCGATCTGGACGACTTCAAGCCGATCAACGACAACCTGGGCCACGCCGTGGGGGATCGCGTGCTGGAAGAGGTGGCCAACCGGCTGATCGACGCGGTGGACGAGCAGCACCTGGTGGCCCGCCTGGGCGGTGACGAATTCGTCATTCTGCACCCGTGCGTGGCGGATGAACCCGAGGTGGTGGACGTCGCCGACCGGCTGCTGGCCACGCTGTCGCGCCCTTACATGATCGACGGGCACGAGCTATACCTGACCGCCAGCGTCGGCATTGCCATCAGCCAGACAGACACCACAGAGCCGCAGATGCTGATCCAGCAGGCGGACATGGCGATGTACAAGGCCAAGCAGCAGGGGCGTAATGCCTACCAGTGGTTCACCGACGCCTTTACCGACACCGCCAGCGAACGCCTGGTATTGCGTAATGACCTCCAGGAGGCCATCGAGCGCGAGGCCTTTGAACTCTACTACCAACCGTTGCTCAACCGCGAAGGGCGACTGGTGGGCGTGGAAGCGCTGCTGCGCTGGCGGCATCCGACCAAGGGCTTTATCTCGCCGGCACGCTTTATTCCCCTGGCGGAGGCCACCGGTCAGATCATGCCGATCAGCGAATGGGTGCTGGAGCGCGCTTGCCGCGACATGCAAACCCTGACTGAGCAAGGCCACGGCAAGGTGTCAGTGGCGGTGAACCTGTCACCCTTGCAGTTCCAGCGGTCAAACTTTCTCACCACGCTGTGCCGGACGCTGGCGGCGACCGGATTGCCTGCCCGGCAGCTGACCCTGGAGCTTACGGAGGGGGTGTTGATGGACAACACCGAGGCAGCCATCGAGACCTTGCATGCCTTGCGACAGATGGAAATTGGGGTGGCCATCGACGATTTCGGCACCGGCTTTTCGAGCCTTAGCTACCTCAAGCATCTGCCGATCAGCACGGTAAAAATCGATCGCAGCTTTATTCACGAGCTCAACCAGGGAGACGGCGATGCCGCTATTGTCAAAGGTATCATTTCCATGGCGCACCACCTGTGTCTGAGCGTAGTGGCCGAGGGCGTTGAAACCGCTGAGCAGCATCGTCGACTGTTGGACTATCATTGCGATGCGTTTCAGGGCTTCGGATTGGCCAGGCCCATGCCGCTGAAGGCCCTGGCCGCGTTTATCGATGCCCTCCACGAACCGTCAGGAGCCGCCGGTGACCACGACAGCCAATAGCGTGCCCCCTCCGTCAGGTGGGTGGTATCTTTATTTACTCGAATGCCGGCGGGGTACGTACGTCGGCATCACCAACGATTTGAACAAGCGCTACCGTGCCCATGCGGCGGGTAAAGGCGCACGGTTTACCCGGGCCAACCCACCGCTGGCCCTGCTGGGCGCGCAGCCGTTTCCTGACCGGGCCAGCGCCAGCCGCGCCGAATACCGGCTCAAGCGCCAGTCGGCTCAGCAAAAACGTGCCTGGGCCGCGCAGTGGCCGTGCCCGGGTTATCCGGGCGGTGAGCCCGACGCGACGGTATCCAACTAACGGCGTGTGCGATGGCAGGAGGCACCATGCATATCTTTTATTCGGACAAAACCCGGCTGCGCCAGGCGCGAACGGAGCTGCACGACGGCGTGCTGGTCGCGCCTTTCGAATGCCCCGAACGGGTCGACCTGGTGTTGAAGCAGCTTCAACAGGCGGCCGTGGGCGAGCTGCACGAGCCCCGCGCCTATGGCCTGGAGCCGGTGCTGGCCGTGCACGATGCGGGCTACGTCAACTTTCTGGCGGACTGCTGGCACGAGTGGGTGGCGGCCGGCCACGAAGGTGAAGCGATTCCCAATATCTGGCCCGCCCGCACGATGCGCAGCGACCATCTTCCTCAGGCGATAAGCGCCAGGCTGGGCTATTACGCCCTGGCGGCGGAAACCTCAATCACTGAGGGAACCTTCGAGGCGGCCATGGCCAGCAAGGACATTGCTCTGGCCGCCGTCGAACATACCCTTGCCACCGGCGAGCCGAGCTTCGGGCTTTGCCGTCCGCCGGGTCACCATGCCGCCTTTGACCAGTTTGGCGGCTACTGCTTTTTCAACAATGCGGGCATCGCCGCCCAGCAGGCATTGCGTCAGGGCAAGAGCCGCGTGGCGATTCTGGATGTCGACTTTCACCACGGAAACGGCACCCAGCAGCTGTTTTATGCACGCGACGACGTCCTGTTCATCTCGCTGCACGGCGACCCGGAGGTCACGTTTCCTTACTACCTCGGCTATGCGGACGAAACGGGGCAGGGCAAAGGAGAAGGCTTCAACGTCAACTATCCGCTGCCACCGGGCACCAGCGTGGCGACCTGGATGGCCGCGCTGGATGATGCCCTGGCCACCATTGCGCGCACCCAGTGCGACATGCTGATCGTCTCCCTGGGGGTGGATATCTTCGAGGGCGACCCGATCAGCGCCTTTACCTTTACCAGCGACGACTTCGTGCTGCTGGGGCAGGGGCTTGCCGAGGCGGGGCTGCCCACGGCGCTGCTGATGGAGGGCGGCTATGCGGTGGATGACATTGGTGTCAATGTGGTCAATGTGCTACAAGGCATTAAACAGGGTGGCCGCTAACGTGCAGGAAGGTGACAACCCGGGACAATTCCGGCAGGCTGGTGGCCTTTTAACAGGCGGGGAGTGATGGCGTGGCCGTTTACGGCGGTATTCAAGCACATGAATTGGAGCGTTGGCTCAATGCCTTGACCAACGCCGCCTACGATCGACGCTGTCCGCTCTCCAAGGTGCACGGCGGCAACGCCCGTGCGCGAACGGCACGCCAGGATTTGCTGTATATCGCCAATGCGTTTCGCAGCGGTCAGCAAAGCCGCGAAGACAATGCCCTGGCCCTGGGGCGCTGGTGCGAAAGCTACCTGACCGAAGCGGAGTGGTACATTCTGGCGGGGGCGCACCACAAGGCAGACACGGCGGAGAGCGCGCCGGAAAGCCTGTCGGCCGAGGCGCTGCGCCAGCACCGCGTCGGCTAGTGCCATTAATCAGACAGTGGGCGAGAGTATCTGTACGCTGATACAATGGATAGATGCACAGTGCTTTCGTGACCCCCACCGCGTCGCTCGACGATCCTCTCTACTACCTGACGAACTTTCGCTTCGTGCTGGCCTGGGTAGGCGAACGCCACGGCGACCTGCTGTCTGGCGACGAGCGTGATTTTCTTGACCAGTTCGCACGCCTGCCTCAGCCCGCCCAGGCGCTGCTGGTGCGCATGGTGATGCGCAAGGGCGAGCTGTTTCGGCTCAGCAAACTAAATTACGTCGAAGTGGGCGATAGCGCTTCCGTCATGGTGCCCCTGGTAGCCCTCGGCTGGGTCGATGATGATCCGGTACTGAACCTCGACGAGCTGTTCAACCAGCTGCGTCTCGCCGAGCTGCGCCTGGGGCTGGCCGAGGCGATTCGCGCTGCCGGGGGGAGTACCGCCAGCGCCAAGACCGTCCTCTACGCGACCCTGTCAAGCCAGCCTCACGATGCCAAGCGGCTTTGCCAATGGTGGCCCGACGCCGCAGATCCGGTTGTGCGCCTCAAGGTCATGGATATCTGTGACCGCCTGCGGCTGATGTTCTTTGGCAACCTGCGCCAGGACTGGGCCGAGTTCGTGCTGACCGAACTGGGGCGGCAGCACTTTGAGACGGTGCCGTTTACGCCGCACTCCCGCGCTTTCCAGTGGCGCCATGAGGTGAATCTCTACCTGGATCTCCATCGCCTGCGCCAGCGTCTTGATACCGGCGAGCGGCCCGCCGACCTGTATCCCGAGGTGCCGCCGCCTGCGCATAACCGCTGGCTGGACGCACGGCGTGCGCGGCTGTTGCTGCAGCTCGGCCGCGAGGCAGAGCGTAGCGGGGAGGCGTCGCTGGCGCTGACGCTGTATGGCGATGCGGGTAGCAGCGACGCGCGCATCCGCCAGCTGCGGCTGCTGGAGCGCCAGGGCGAACATCAAACGGCGTTTGAACTGGCGATGCAGGCACTGGAGAGTCACCCCAGTGAAACCGAACGCCAGGCGCTGGCGCGAATTCTGCCCCGTGTGCAGCGGCGGCTGAAACGCTCCGTGGTGCCGAGCGATCCGGAGCCTGCCCATGAGCGCTGGGACCTGCCATTGCCCGGCCCGCAACGCGTCGAGCGCGCCGTGGCTCAGGCGTTAAGCGCGCCGCATGCGCCGGTCTATTACGTGGAAAACAGCTTGGTGACCGGGCTTTTCGGGCTGCTCTGCTGGCCGGCGATTTTCGCCCCGCTGCCAGGTGCGTTCTTCCATCCCTTTCATCATGGCCCGGCGGATCTGTACCGCGAGGATTTCGTGGCGCGGCGGCGGGATGCCTTCGATGCCTGCCTGGCGCGGCTGGACGACGGCAGCTACCGCGAGGCGATGAGGGCGACCTGGCGGGAGAAATATGGCCTTGCCTCGCCCTTTGTGCACTGGGCGATTGTCGATGAACCGCTCATCGAGCAGGCCCTTGCGTGTATTCCCCCCGAGCACTTGAAGCGCTGTTTCGAGCGACTGCTGGGCGATCTGAAAGCCAATCGGGCAGGGCTTCCGGACCTGATTCAATTCATGCCCGAGGCCCCGGAGGGAGAGCCTCGCTACCGGATGATCGAAGTCAAAGGCCCCGGCGACCGGCTGCAGGATAATCAGCGCCGCTGGCTCGCGTTCTTCCATCGCTGTGAGATGCCCGTGGCGGTGTGTTACGTGCGCTGGGCGGCAAGCGACGAGCAGCCGGCATGAGCGCGACCTATCGCGTCGCCGTGCGCGCGCTGTGCGACTTTACCGCCCGGGAAGGCGATCTCGATCACCGCTTTACCCCGGCGCCCAGCGCCCGGGAAGGCATGGAAGGCCACACCCTGGTGGCCAGCCGCCGAGGCGACGACTACCTCGCGGAGTTGTCGCTGTCGGGCGTTTATGAAGAGGACGGTTTTGCAGGACTCACCGTCACCGGGCGTGCCGATGGTTTCGATCCTACGGCCAACCGCCTGGAAGAGGTCAAGACCCATCGCGGCCGCCTTGAGCGCATGGCGGACAACCAGCGTGCGCTCCACTGGGCGCAGGTGAAGGTATACGGCGCGTTGCTGTGTGCCGAGCGGAGGCTGGAGCGGGTTACCCTGTCGTTGGTGTACCTGGAGATCGCCAGCGGCAAGGAGACCCTGATCAGTCAGGACGCCACTGCCGACGAACTCCAGGCGTTCTTTGCCGAGCAGTGCCAACGCTTTCTCGCCTGGGCGCAACAGGAAGCCGACCACCGCCAGCGCCGGGATAGCGCCCTGCAATGTCTGCGCTTCCCCCACGCGTCGTTTCGCCCCGGGCAGCGTGAACTCGCCGAGGACGTCTACAAAGCCACGCGCACCGGGCGCTGCCTGCTCGCCCAGGCGCCTACGGGCATCGGCAAAACGCTGGCCACGCTGTTCCCCATGCTTACGGCCATGCCGCGCCAGCCGCTCGACCGCATCGCCTTTCTGACCATGAAAACCCCCGGTCGCCGCCTGGCGCTAGACGCCTTGGCGACCCTGCGCGGCAGGCGCGATGCGGTCGAGGCCCAGCCCCTGCGGGTACTGGAACTGGTGGCCCGGGACAAAGCCTGCGAATACCCCGATCGCGCCTGCCACGGCGAGTCGTGCCCGTTAGCCGCCGGCTTTTACGACCGCCTGCCTGCCGCCCGCGAAGCCGCCGTGGCGCAGCAGTGGCTGGATCGCGATGCGCTGCGCGACGTGGCGCTGGCTCACGACGTCTGCCCGTATTATCTGGGCCAGGAGCTGGCGCGCTGGGCGGATGTGATCGTCGGTGACGTCAATCATTGGTTCGACAGCCACGCGTTGCTGCATGGTCTGGCCCAGGCCAACGACTGGCGGACGGGCGTGCTGGTCGACGAAGCCCATAACCTGGTCGAGCGCGCTCGCGGCATGTACAGCGCCGAACTCGACCAGCAGCGCTTCAATCGCGGACGCCGTGCGGCACCCAAGGCCCTTGCGAGGCCCCTGGAACGTTTGGCCCGCCAGTGGCAGGCGGTGTTCAAGGAGGCCGGGGCGGAAGAAGCGGGGGAGCCGGGAAAGCCGACCTATCACCTGCTCACCACGCTGCCCGACAAGCTGGTCAGCGCGGCTCAACAGGTGGGTGCCGCCATCACCGACCACCTGGGGGAACACCCCGAAGACGCCAGCCTCGAGCTACAGGCATTGCTGTTTGAAGCGCTGGCGTTTTGCCGCCTGGCGGAGCGCTTTGGCGAGCACTCGCTGTGTGACCTCACGCGCTACGGGCGAGGGCGGGCCGTATTGGGGCTGCGTAACCTGATCCCCGCCGATTTTCTCGCCCCGCGGTTCCATACGGCCCGTTCAAGCGTGCTGTTCTCGGCAACGCTTTCTCCTGCTCACTACTATCGGGATCTCCTTGGCCTGCCGGACAACACGGTATGGCGGGAGGTGGCCTCGCCCTTTGCCGCGCGTCAGTTGGAAGTGCATATACGCCGTGATATCTCCACGCGCTTTCGCGATCGGGACGCCTCTATTGAGCCGATCGTGGCGACCCTGGCGGCCCAGTATCAGCGCAGGCCCGGGCACTACCTGGCGTTCTTCAGCAGCTTTGCCTATCTGGAGGCAGCGCTTATGAGGTTTCGTGAGGCGCACCCGGCAGTGCCGGTTTTCAGCCAAACCCGCGGGATGCCGGAAGCCCAGCGCGAGGCATTTCTGGCGCGCTTTACGCCCGGCGGCAAAGGCATCGGTTTCGCGGTGCTGGGCGGTGCCTTCGCCGAAGGCATCGACCTGCCCGGGGACCGACTGATCGGTGCCTTTGTCGCCACCCTGGGCCTGCCGCCGTTCAACGACTTCAACGAAGCGCTCAAGGCGCGGCTCACCGCGCGGTTCGGCCAGGGTGACGACTACGCCTACCGCATTCCCGGCATGATCAAGGTGGTTCAGGCCGCCGGACGGGTCATTCGCAGTCCAGGCGACGAGGGCGTTGTGGTATTAATGGATGATCGTTTTGCCCAGACCGGCGTGCGCGCGCTGCTGCCAAGCTGGTGGCAACTGGGCAGCCACGCCTCTCGCTAAGGGACTTGCACGACCCATGACGGATCTACTCTGGTACCAGTATGCGCTGATCGGACTGATTTTCGCCTGGAGCGGTTTCGTGCGCACCAGCCTGGGCTTTGGCGGCGCCGTACTGGCGCTGCCTTTCCTGCTGCTGGTGGTCAACGAGCCGCTGGTGTTCCTGCCGATCATTGCCATCCACCTGCTGATTTTTTCAAGCTGGATCGCCTGGCGCGGGCATCGCCAGGTGCAGCAAGCAGGGGCGAGTACCACCTCGCCGGAGAGCAATATCGACTGGGGCTATCTGTCCCGCGCCCTGAAAATCATGATCATTCCCAAGCTGATCGGCGTGGTGGGGCTGCTGACGCTGCCTGCCCAGGTGATGACCAGCATCATTTTCGGCATCGTCATCATCTATGCCATCGGCTATGTGCTCAACAAGCCGTTCAAGAGCAACAACAAGTACGTAGATTATGTGCTGCTGGCGTTCGGCGGCTATGTCAGCGGGACCTCCCTGATCGGTGCGCCGCTAATCGTGGCGGTATTCGCGACTCATGTTGCCAAGGAGCAGCTACGGGACACTCTGTTTGTGCTGTGGTTTATCCTGGTGGTGATCAAGATGGTCTCGTTCCTGATCGCGGGCGTGGACCTACAGCTCATCCACCAGCTATGGCTGCTGCCCTGTGCGTTCATGGGTCATTTGGCGGGCGAGAAGGCCCACCGCTATATGCTCAAGGCGGACACCGGGCTGTTCTTCCGGGTGCTGGGCGCGGTGCTGATCGTGGTCAGCGTGGTGGGGTTGATTCACCCGCCGGGGTGAAGCGGGAAGCTGCCTGTTGACTATCTGGCGGGCAAACAAAAAACGGCCACCTGCTCAATGAGCTAAGTGGCCGTTTTTCTAACATATCTGGTCGGAATAGCAGGATTCGAACCTACGACCTCTGCCTCCCGAAGGCAGCGCTCTACCAAGCTGAGCTATATTCCGAGGCGTTGTCAGCAGTGCTCGACAACGGAGAGAAATCATACGTAGCCGGACCGTTTTTTTCAAGCCTGCCAGGCGTCAAAAACGCAACTTTATGTTTGCCGGTCGACCGCGAGGCGGGCGAGCTGGGCCATGCTATCGCGGTAGGGGCTTTCCGGCAGCTGTTCGAGCTGCAGGAGCGCCTTGTCGACCATCGCCTCGGCGCGGGCGCGGGTATAGTCGAGCGCGCCGGTGGCGTGAACGATATCGAGGACGGCGTCCAACTGCTCAAGTCCACCGTCGCGGATTACCTGGCGGATCAGCTTGGCCTGTTCCGGCGTGCCTTGTTCCATGGCGCGGATCAGCGGCAGCGTCGGCTTGCCCTCGGCCAGGTCGTCGCCGACGTTCTTGCCCATGGCCTTGGCGTCGCCCTGGTAATCCAGCAGGTCATCGATCAGTTGGAAGGCGAGGCCCAGATAGCGGCCGTAATAGCGCAGCGCCTGTTCCTGCTCGGGCGTCGCCTCGGCCAGCACGGCGCCGCTGTGGGACGCGGCTTCGAAGAGCATGGCGGTCTTCCCGAGGATGGTCTCGAAGTAGTCGTCCTCGGAAACGCTGGGATTGCCGATATTGGTCAGCTGCTGGACTTCGCCTTCGGCAATGACGCAGGTCGCCCCGGATAGAATCGCCATGATGCGCATCGAGCCCACGTCGACCATCATCTGAAACGAACGCGCGTAGAGAAAGTCGCCGACCAGCACGGAGGGTGCATTGCCCCAGGCATCGTTGGCGGTTTTCTTACCCCGGCGCATGTGCGATTCATCCACCACGTCGTCGTGCAGCAGCGTCGAGGTATGCATGAACTCGATCAGCGTGGCGAGCGGAACATGCTTGTCGCCGGTGTAGTTCAACGCCCGCGCGGCCAACAGCGCCAGTAGGGGGCGCAGGCGCTTGCCACCGCTTTCGGTGATGTACTGGCCGATGGTTTCGACCAGGGGCACCTTGGAATTGAGCTGGGCGACGATGGTACGGTTTACGGCATCGAAGTCATCCGCTACCACGGCGTGCAGCGGAGAGGGCAGCGAGCTGGCAGGCTGGGCTGATGAGACGTTGGCGGTCATGGAGTGTTCATCGCGGCAGATGGAGGCGGCAGGAGCCGCGCTAGGTTGAAGTCATGCTATGGGGCTGTCCGTTGGGCGTCAAGACGCCGCGGCTGCCGGGTGGCGCCTGGGCTTGCCGGGGCGCAATAGGCCTTGTGGCTCGGTTCAAACATCGTTATAATCCGCGACCCACTCATCATGCTCCCTGTCAGATGGCTGCCAAAAGGGGCGCCACTCGCCGCAGGTCGACAAGAGCGTCAGCCGATGAGCGGCCGTTTAAGTTATCGAAACGGCAATACCGACGTCCGGAGAGAGACATGTACGCAGTTATCAAGAGCGGTGGCAAACAGTACCGCGTTCAGGAAGGCCAGACCCTCAAGCTTGAAAAGATCGAAGTCGCCACTGGCGAGACAATCGAGTTTGACGAAGTGCTGCTGGTTGCCGACGGCGACGACGTCAACGTCGGCGCGCCGCTGGTTGGCGGTGCGAAAGTGTCTGCCGAAGTGGTTTCCCATGGCCGCGGCGACAAGGTGACGATCATCAAATTCCGTCGCCGTAAGCACAGCATGAAGCGTCAGGGTCATCGCCAGTGGTTTACTGAAGTCAAAATTACTGGAATTTCCGCGTAAGCGGTCAATTCCCTTTTAGGAGGATTTTGCAATGGCACATAAAAAGGCAGCCGGCTCCACGCGTAACGGTCGCGATTCCGAGTCCAAACGCTTAGGTGTGAAACTCTTTGGTGGCCAGGCAGCAAGCGCCGGCAGCATCATCGTTCGTCAGCGCGGCACGCGTTTCCACGCGGGCACCGGCGTTGGCCTGGGTCGCGATCACACGCTCTTCGCTCTGAATGAAGGCTATGTGAAGTTCGAGACCAAGGGTCCGCACAACCGCAAGTTCGTTAGCATCGTTTCCGAGTAAACGGCTAACGCTGCGCTCGCATTTGCGAGAAAAAGCCCCGCCATGGCGGGGCTTTTTTGTCTGTTTACCCCTTTTGCTGAATGCATGAAGCAAAGGTCGGGTGACTATCGGGCGGCGAAAGCGGCCGGGAGAAACCAATGCAGTTCGTCGATGAAGCCTCCATCATTGTTGAGGCGGGAAAAGGCGGCAATGGCTGTCTCAGCTTTCGCCGCGAAAAATACGTGCCCAAAGGCGGCCCTGACGGGGGCGACGGCGGGCACGGCGGCAGCGTTTACCTGATCGGTGACGATGCGCTGAATACGCTGATCGATTTCAAATACCAGCGCTTCTACAAGGCGGAAAACGGTCAGGGCGGTATGGGCCGCCAGATGAGCGGCAAGGCCGGTGATGACCTGCACGTCAAGGTGCCGGTGGGCACCACGGTGATCGACGAGGATACCCTCGAGGTCATCGCCGACGTCACCGAGATCGGGCAGGTGGTGCTGGTGGCCGAAGGCGGACGTCGTGGGCTGGGTAACATCCACTTCAAGTCGTCCACCAACCGTGCGCCACGGCGCACCACGCCGGGCACCGAAGGCGACCGCCGCAACCTGCGCTTTGAAATGAAAGTCATGGCCGACGTGGGGCTGCTGGGCATGCCCAACGCGGGCAAGTCGACGCTGATTCGCTCGGTATCGGCGGCCAAGCCCAAGGTGGCCAACTACCCCTTCACCACGCTGGTGCCCAACCTGGGCGTGGTCAAGCTTGGCATGCACGAGCACTTCGTCATGGCCGACGTGCCTGGCCTGATCGAAGGCGCGTCCGATGGCGCGGGACTTGGGTTGCGCTTTTTGAAGCACCTGACCCGCACGCGGCTGCTGTTTCACGTGGTCGATGTCGCGCCATTCGACGAGTCCGACCCGGTCGAGGCGGCCAAGGCCATCGTTCACGAACTGGGCCAGTTCTCACCGGCGCTTTCCGAGCGCCCCCGCTGGCTGGTCCTGAACAAGTTCGACCTGCTGCATGAAGAAGAGCGCGAGGCGCGCGCCCAGGCGATTATCGATGCGCTTAACTGGCAGGGGCCGGTGTTCCGCATTTCGGCGATCAGCAGCGACGGCACCGACAAACTGGTGCAGGCCGCCTACCGCTGGCTCACCGAACAGCAGCGCCTGGAGCACGAAGACGAAGAAGCCCATGCCCGCGAGCAGGAAATGCGCCGGCGTATGGAGGAAGAGTCGGTGGCGCGCACCGAAGCGCGGCTGGGTCGTCGGCGTAAGCCTGACGATGAAGACGATGATGATTTCGACGATGATGATTACGACGTGGACGTTGAATACGCGCCTTAACGTCTAGCGTCGACAGGGCTGAAACATTCAAGGGAGATGGGCGACGTGGCTAGCAACGAGTCGGTGCTGGGTAGAGCGGCGTTGAGCAGAGCTCGCCGCGTGGTGGTCAAGCTGGGTAGCGCGCTGCTGACCAACGACGGCCGTGGCCTGGATGACCCCGCCATTGGCGGCTGGGTCGACCAGGTAGCCGCTTTACACCAGCGTGGTGTCGAGGTGGTGCTGGTGTCGTCGGGCGCGGTTGCCGCCGGTATGGTGCGGCTGGGCTGGCAGGCTCGCCCCAGCGCGGTGCACGAGCTCCAGGCCGCCGCCGCCGTGGGCCAGAACGGCTTGACCCAGTGCTATGAACAGCATTTCGCGCGCCACGACATGCTGACCGCGCAGATCCTGTTGACCCATGACGATCTCTCCAACCGCAAACGCTATCTCAATGCGCTTTCTGCGCTGCGTACCCTGGTCGGCATGCGCGTGGTCCCGGTGATCAACGAAAACGACACCGTGGTCACCGACGAGATCCGCTTTGGCGATAACGACACCCTGGGCGCGCTGGTCGCCAACCTGCTGGAAGCCGACGCGCTGCTGCTGCTCACCGACCAGGACGGGCTGTTCGATGCCGACCCACGCCACCACCCTGAGGCGCAGCTGATCAGCGAAGGCCGCGCCGACGACCCACGCCTGGCGGCGGTTGCCGGCAGCGGCGGGGCGCTGGGGCGGGGCGGCATGACCACCAAGGTGCGCGCCGCCCAACTGGCGGCCCGTTCCGGCGCCGTGACGGTGATTGCCAATGGCCGGCAGCCGGACGTCATCACCCGGCTGATGGCCGGTGAGTCGCTGGGTTCGCTGTTGTATCCCGAGCAGGCGCCCATCGCGGCGCGCAAGCGCTGGCTGGCCGGACAGCTTCAGGTGCGCGGCACCCTGGTGCTCGACCCCGGTGCCGTGAAAGTCCTGCGTGACAAGGGCTCCAGCCTGCTGGCGGTGGGCGTGCGGAACGTTCAGGGCAGCTTCAAGCGCGGCGATATGGTGGCGTGTGTCGATGAGAAGGGCATGACCGTTGCCAAGGGGCTGGTCAACTACGGCGCCGATGAAGCGCGACTGCTGGCGGGCCAGCCCAGCCACCAGATTGAAGCCATCCTGGGGTATGTGGAAGCCCACGAGCTGATCCACCGGGATAATCTGGTGGTGGTTTAGCGCGGCGGCAGCGGTATTTGGCGGGGCCAATTGTCGGGTACGATGAATAGCCGCTCGCTGCGCTGCTCGGCAGGGCAGTAGACGATCACCTGCTGGGGCTGGTACAGGGCTTTTGTCAGCCACTCGACGCGCATACCGGGCGGCATAAAGGTCTCTAGCGGCGGCGGTGCCAGCCAGTGCGGCTTTTCCAGCCAGGCAATCCGGTAATCCCCGGGCAGCGTGGCGGCAAGGGCCGGCCAGTCGCTGACGTGGCACCAGCGGCCACGCCGGTGCCCGGGTGCGGCACCTTCCGGCGGCGGTAGCGGCGCATGCCAGGGGTAAAACAGCACCCCCGGCATCGCCAGCCGCTGAGCGAGCACGGCCGGCAGGTCAGGCGTCGCTGGCCCAAGGTCGCGAGGCGTCAACCAGTGGCGCAGGGTGTCGAGCGCCAGCGGCGTGGCCGAGAGCGGCAACTGATGGCGCTGCAGATGACGGCATTTGAGCGCCAGACTATCCAGACCGCCCGGGCCGATCCAACGTCCCTGATCGGTGACCGCTCCCGGCCCGTCGGGCAATCCCAGATAAAACTTGATCGCCACTTCTAGATGCACCGGTGCTGGGTTGTCGCGCCTGCGGTAGAGCATATCCAGCTCGCCCAGGGTGTTGCGCCTGCGGGTAATGCGCAGGTTATGGCCCAGCAAACAGGTGTTGGGCGCGCGCTCCAGCAGCCAGTGCCACAGCCGCTCATGGTAGTGACCCATGCGGCTTGCCCGGTGGCCGTCGCCTGCCATGACCGGTATCGCTAACTGTTGCAGCCAGTCGTCCAGTGACTCGCCAAGACCGATTTCCGCAAGGCTTGGGCGGCCCGCCTGAGGAAAGGGCGGTGGCAGCTCGACCACGTCCGGCGTCACCGCCAGCCACGCTAGATCGCGCAACACCACGTCCCGGTGCGTTGACGCCACGCCTTCAAGGTAGGCGGGCGTTTTCAAACAGCACCTTCCGGCCCGTTGGCGTTAGCGTGGTGGCTGGGCATTGATCGTTGGGCTCCTCAAGCAAGCTACCAGGTGGTTAGCTGTTCTGTTGGTAACATACGCACCGCTAACATGGAAGCGGATACCTCCGTTAGCCCAATGACGTGAGCCGTCACTTTATTTGCCCCTTAAACACAGCGGGCTCCCCTAAGGGAGCCCGCTCGGCGAACAAGCGACTATTTAATCGCGGTCCATTTGGGTGATCTCGTAAGACCCCTGCCGCATGCTGATTTCCAACTCACGGCCGTTTTCGCCACGGCCTTCTACTTCAATCATGCCGCTTTCATCGATGTCGATATCTTCGAACTCGACCATGCCTTCCTGGCTGGCGACGTTCAGCGCCTGGCGAATATCGTCTTCGCTCATGCCCCAGGCACCGGTAATTAGCCGTTCGCGTTTTTCTTCCAGCGTTTCGCCGTCATCGATTGAAAAGCTGACATCGGCGTACCACTCATCGTCGAGCCAGCCTTCGACTTCGGCGCGGCCACGACTATTGATGCTGACTTCTTCAAAATGCGTAAAGCCATAATCATTGGCGTGGGTCAGCACATCGTCAATCCGGTCCATCGCCAGAGAGTCCGCCTGGGCCGTGCCTACCGCTGCCGTAAGCAGTAACGCCGAGGTCGGGATAATCAGCATTTTTTTCATCGTGTTCATGGTTAATTCCTTCTTTCCATTCGAGGTGGTAAACGGCATTCGGCGAATGCGACAGTGACGTTATACCCCCACTATGCTTTCCTTAAGCTGACAAAGCGGTTCATCTGGCGTTCATGTTGAGTTTGGCATGCTGAGATGATGACACACATGATGTCCTTCCTTACCACGCGGCAACAATTCCGCGATCGACCTATCCTGCGGCGCCTGGCGGCGGGAGGGGTGGTCGTGCTTTGCTTGGCAGCCGGGCAGGCGGCTTCCGACTCCTCGTGGGAATCATTACACGGTGACGTCAGCCGAGGCGATGTGGTGCCGCTGGAAACCATTCTCGATTGGTTGGAGGCTCATTATATCGGCGAGGTACTGGAAGTTGAGGTCGAGCGTGAAGGTAGCTACGTCGAGTATGAAATCAAACTGCTCGGTCCGCAAAACCAGGTGGTAGAGTTTGAATTTGATGGCCAGACCGGGCAGCTTATGAAGATGGAAGGCGTACGGATCAATGACATGCGCCGCCCGCAGTAGAAGGCAGAAACAGTGGTGAGCCGATGAAGTGTTTGTTGGTAGAGGATGACCAGGCGTTAGCCCGCGAACTGGGCCAGGCATTACGCGATGGTGACTGGCTGGTAGAGCATGCGTTCAACGGTCAGGAAGCCGACTTTCTGGTGCGCACCGAAGCGTACGACAGCTTGATTCTGGACGTTGGGCTGCCTGATGGTGATGGCATCCGTTGGCTGGCGGCATGGCGGGAAGACGGCATTGATCTGCCGGTACTGATTTTAACCGCGCGTGAACGTTGGGCCGATAAAGCGGCCGGTTTTTCCGCTGGCGCCGACGACTATGTCACCAAGCCGTTTGAATCCGCTGAGGTCCTGTTTCGCCTGCGTGCGCTGGTTCGCCGTAGCCACGGGCACGCGCACCCGGTGCTCAGGATGGGAGAGTTAAGCCTGGATACCCATACCCAGCACGTGGCGCTAGCGGGCCGCCCCGTATCGCTGACCGCCCAGGAAACGCGACTGTTGAGCTATTTGATGCACGCCGCGCCCCGGGTGGTGAGCCGCACCGAGCTGTCCGAACACGTCTACGACCGTGACCATGAACCCGATTCCAACGTCATTGATGTTCAGGTCAGCCGATTACGACGCAAGTTGGGCGCATGGCGCATTGTCACCCAGCGCGGCCAGGGCTACCGCCTGTTGGCCGAGCAGCCGGCGGCGGGATGATGCCCTGGCCATGTTGGCAGGGCCGCATTGCGCGTCGCTCAATCGCCAGCCGTCTATTAGTGGCGACCCTGATGATCGTCATCGTCGGGCTGCCTTTAGCGGGGTTCTTGCTGTCCCATCACTATCGTGAGTCGGCGACGCAGGCCTTCGATGATCGCCTGGAAGCCTTGCTCAATGTGGTCATCGCCGGGGTCGCCTTTGACCGTGTCGAGCAGCGACTGATCTTTGATCGCGATCTGGGTGATCCGCGTTTCGATCAGGTTTACTCCGGCTGGTATTGGCAGATGACCGACGGTCAGCAGCACACGCTCACCTCGCGCTCGCTATGGGATCAGCGCCTGCCGACCCATGACGGCAACACGCTCATTGCCCGAACCGTGAACGGTCCCCGGGCAAGTTCGCTGCGCCTGGTCGAGCGCGATATACAGCTGGCACCGCTGGATCAGCCGCTGCATATCAGCGTTGCAGCTGAAGACCAGGCATTGATGGACAATGTGCGCCAGTTTCAGCAGTGGTTATGGGGCGGTTTAGTCGGCTTGGGCACGCTGCTGTTGACGGTGCTGGCGTTACAGATTCGCTGGGGGTTGGCGCCGTTGCGGCGTATGCGAGCCAACCTGCGCGAGGTGGAAAACGGCGAGGCCAAGCAACTGGATACCCGGCTGCCCGATGAGTTGGCCGGCCTGGCCACCACCATGAACGCCGTACTGGCCCGTGACCAACGCTTGATAGAACGTGGTCGCCATGCCGCTGGCAATCTGGCCCACGCGCTGAAGACGCCGCTCAGTGTGATGCGTCTGCTGGCCCGTCAGGCACCGGCCGAGCAGCAGAGCGCCTGGGAAGCGGAGCTGACGCGCATCGACAGCGCCGTGCGCCACCATCTGGCACGCGCCTCGGCGGCCGGTGAGGGCGGCAGGGTAGCGCCCGTGTCGCTCAATGAAGCCCTGGCGCCGCTGATAAACGGACTGGCAAGGCTGGCCCAGCGCCGCGATATCCACCTTGAGCATACCCTGCCGCGCGATATGCAAGCGCACATGGATGCCCAGGATGCCCAGGAGATTGTCGGCAATATTCTGGATAACGCTCTGCGTTGGGCGAAGGGCGAGATTATTCTGACCCTGGAGGCACATGGCGAACACCTCCAGCTGTGTGTCAGCGACGATGGCCCCGGAATGTCCCCTGCTGATTGCCAGGCAGCGCTGCAACGGGGCAAACGGCTGGATGAGAAACGTTCGGGAAGTGGTTTGGGGCTTTCTATCGTTGCTGATCTGGTCGCTCTGTATCGTGGCGATATGCAACTTGAGCGGGCCGCTTTGGGCGGGTTGGCGGTCACCATCACGCTACCCGTCGTCGTGATTCGTCGCCCGGATAGCCGCTGAAAACGCGTCACGAACACCGAACAGGCAAGGAGCGATCAATGAACCACCCCGCGGCAGTCCTCCCGGATGTATTGGTTGGCCCCATTCTGCGCCGTATCACCCCATCACGCTGGGTGATGTGGTGCCTGACGTCACGGCCGCTCACCATGTCCCTGGTGTTGCACCCCGGTAAGCCGCACGCGCAGACGTATCCGCTAGCGGCTTACCAGCAATGCCTGCCGGTCGGGCAGCATGCGTTTATCCATTTGATCGACGTGCCGCTGGCGACCCCCTTGCCTTGCGATGAGCGCATTGCCTATGACCTGAAGGTGCAGCAGTGCGATGGCGGTTACCTGTCGCTTCCCGAATGGGCGCCGTGGTTATGCTACGACGACCAGGACTATCCGGGGTTTGTGATCGCCTCGCGGCATCATCGCCTGATGCACGGCTCCTGCCGCAAGCCCCACCATGATAGCGCCGACGGTCTGGTGCGTGCTGACCAGTGGTTGGGCGAGCGTCAGACGACGCCAGGCGAATGGCCCGCGTGGTTGCTGATGACCGGCGACCAGGTGTATGTAGATGACGTGGCAGGGCCGATGCTGCGCGCGATTCATGCCCTGACGGAACGTCTGGGGTTGGTCGATGAGTATCTGGAAGGGGCGACCATCAGCGACAGCCAGGCGCTCTATACGTCCCCCGACAGCTACTATCAGCGCAGCCAGTTGCTACCGGATACCACCAGCAACGTGGCGCTTCGCGAACGCTTTTTTGGCGGCGTGAAAAAGCCCGTCTTTACCTCGGCCAATGCGCAGAATCACCTGATGACGCTTGGCGAAATGCTGGCCATGTATTGCCTGGTGTGGTCGCCCGTGGCATGGCAGGTCATCGCGCCCACTCAGCCACCACTGGGTGACAAGGACGCCGCGCTCTATCAGCAGGAGCAGGCCGTGATTGAGGCGTTTGTGGCGGGGTTGCCCCAGTGCGCGCGCGCCATGGCGCATTTGCCGAGTCTGATGATCTTCGACGATCATGATGTGACGGACGACTGGAACCTGACCGCCGAGTGGGAGCGCAGTGCCTACGGTCACCCGTTCTCGAAGCAGATTATCGGCAACGCGCTGATCGCTTACCTGCTTTGTCAGGGATGGGGCAACGCGCCGGAAAACCTCAACCCGCTGATTGACGAGACCAAGGCGATGCTCGAGTCGGTGGACAGTAACGGCTATCTCGCCAACGTGGCCCAGGATGGGCTGATTGACCGCCTGCTGGCCTTTCAGGGGTGGGCGTTTCAGGTCGCCGGCGAACCGCCATTGATCGTGCTGGACACCCGTACGCGCCGCTGGCGTAACGAGCGACACCCGCAGCGCCCTTCCGGGTTGATGGACTGGGAGGCGCTGATTGAAATGCAGCAGGCGTTGATCGGAGCGCCCAGCGCGGTGATCATTTCTCCTGCGCCGATGTTTGGCGTCAAGCTGATCGAAGGTATCCAGAAGCTGTTTACCCTGGCTGGCAAACCGCTGATGGTCGACGCCGAAAACTGGATGGCGCATCGCGGGGCTGCGAACGTGCTATTGCAGATTTGGCAGCATTCCAAAACGCCCGGCAACTACGTGATCCTGTCCGGGGATGTGCACTACTCCTTTGCCTACGACATCGTGGTGCGTCACCGCAAGCAGGCGCCCAGGCTATGGCAGATCACCTCCAGCGGGGTCAAAAATACCTTTCCTGATTCGCTGTTGGACACCTTTGACCGGCTCAATCGCTGGCTGTATGCCCCCTGGTCACCGCTCAACTGGTTTACCAAGCGCCGCAAGCTGAGTGTTCATCCCCGGGACCCCGACCGTGCAAGTGCTGGCGAACGGCTTTGGAACGCCAGCGGTATCGGGCTGGTGACCCTCGACGAACACGGCTGCCCGGTCGACATTCGCCAGCTGGATGCGGCCGGCGGCGAGGCCTGCTTTCCACCCCCGGCAATGCCGCCCCGGGAGGGTTAATTAGCCGCCCCTTAATCGCTGTCATCATCCCGTCACGTTATTGACCCACGATTGTCTTCTTGAAAAAGGAGACAATCCCAGGGATATCGAGACGTTATTTAACGTGGCGCACAGACAATGACTGCCCAAGAAGCGCAATGGCTAGACCGCATCATCCGTGCGGAAGATTTACAGGTGCTGTTTCAACCGATTGTCGATGCCAGCCAGCAGGCGATTTACGGCTACGAAGCGCTGATCCGTGGCCCGCGCAGCTCACCGCTGCATTCGCCGCTGCGGCTTTTCGAGGTCGCGACCCAGGCGGGGCTGCTGGTCGAGCTGGATCTGCTCTGCCGCCGCCTGGCGATTCGTCGCTTTGCCGAGCTTGGGCTGCCCCACCTTTTGTTTCTCAACGTCATGCCGCTGACGATTGTCGAGCGTGATTTCCAGGAAGGCCTGACGCTTGGGTTTATTCGTGAAAGCGGCCTGCCTGCCGAGCGCGTAGTGATCGAGCTCACCGAGCACGTGCCCATTCATGATTACCAGTTGATGCGCCAGGCCGTCGCCCACTATCGCGACATGGGCTTCCAGGTCGCCCTGGACGACCTGGGCGCCGGCCACTCGAGCCTGCGTCACTGGTCGGAACTGCGTCCGGATTTCGTCAAGCTGGATCGCCATTTCATTTCGGGCATCGACCAGGAGCCCGCCAAGCGCGAGTTTCTGCGCTCGATTCTGGATGTGGCGCGCAGCCTGGACTGCCAACTGATCGCCGAAGGGGTGGAAACCGCCGCCGAGCACCTCTGCCTGTGGGAGCTTGACCGCGGGCTGGCGTTGCTCCAGGGGTTCTACTTTGCCAGGCCCAGTGCCGAACCGCCGCTTGATCTTCAAATGCGGCTACCCGCCGCTGAGCCCCTGGCAAGTCCGGCGGGGCGTACGGCTCGGTCGATCTGTCAGGCCATCGAGGCGGTTACCCCCGACTGTGCAATTCCGGTACTGGCCGAGCGCTTCCGGCAACAGCCCACGCTGCGCTGCGTGGCGGTGGTTGACGACGGTAAGCCCGTAGCGGTGGTGCGGCGCAGCGCTTTTCTCACCCTGTTTACCAATCCCTTTAGTCACTCACTGTATGGCAAACGTCCGATAGGGGACGTGGCCGATACTAAGGCGTTGATTGCCAGCGCCAGTACGCCGCTGGACGTCTTAAGCCAGCGACTCACCGACAGCCGCGATATCGAGCAGGAAGACTTCGTGATCGTCAACGATGACGGCGACTATCTGGGCATGGGCAATATCGTCGACCTGCTGCGCGAGATCACCGCGATCCAGGTTCGCCAGGCGCGTCACGCCAACCCGCTGACGGGGCTGCCTGGCAACATCCTGATCAATGAAACCTTGAGTCGGTACCTGAGTGCCGACGAGGGCGTGGCCGCCGCCTACGTTGATCTGGATAACTTCAAGGCCTTCAACGATGCCTACGGCTACGCCCGGGGGGATCACATGATCATTGCCCTGTCCCGCCTGCTGCAGGCTCAGGTGGAGAGTGTCGGAGGCTTTATCGGCCATATCGGCGGTGACGATTTCATGATGCTACTGCCGCTGATTCATTGGGAAAGTGTCTGCGAGGAGATTCTTCAGCACATGGAGGTGATGGCGCCGGGGTTCTACGAAGACGAAGATCGTCAGCGGGGAGGTATCTGCATTGAGAACCGCCAGGGCACCACGAGCTTCTACCCCTTCGTTAGCCTGTCGATTGCGGTCAAGCCAATAGCGCCCGCTGCCCGCTGCAAGGCACTGGACGTGGCCGCCGAGCTTTCGGAGCTGAAACACCAGGCCAAAAAAATCCCCGGCAATAGCCTGTTCGTGGAGCGTCGCGGCGGCAACACCCAGGCGTGATGTCATCGTGGGGTCTTTAAACCGTCATCCAGTGGTCATCGAAGTGCCCTGCCGTTGTCATCTAACGACGGCAGGATTAACGCTGTCTTCTAACAACGCTTCAGGTGATTCATGCAGACGTTATCCCTTCCCCGTACCCTCATTAGCGCCGCCGTTGCCAGTGCCTTTGCCTTTTCAGCCGTGGCGGTTCAGGCCGATCTTTCCAGCCGCTACCAGGATGCGGATGGCGATCTGATGGCAGATGTCCCCAGCGATGACGCCCAGTGGGTAGACCCGGACACGCTGGTGTTTGCCTATACGCCGGTCGAAGATCCCGCTGTCTATGCCGATGTCTGGTCTGACTTCCTGGATCATTTGAGTGACGCCACAGGTAAAGAGGTGCAGTTCTTCCCGGTACAGTCCAACGCTGCCCAGCAGGAAGCCATGCGTGCGGGCCGTTTGCACGTCGCCGGTTTCAACACCGGTGGTGTGCCAGTAGCGGTCAACTGCGGCGGTTTCCGTCCGTTTGCCATGATGGCCGCCGAGGACGGCAGCTTCGGTTACGAAATGGAGATCATTACCTACCCGGGCAGCGGTATCGAATCCGTTGAAGACCTGGAAGGCCGCCAGCTGGCGTTTACCTCCGAGACCTCCAACTCGGGCTTCCGCGCGCCGTCAGCGCTGCTGCGTTCCGAATACGGCATGGAAGCGGGGGAAGATTTTGAGACTGCGTTCTCGGGTTCACATGACAACTCTGTTCTAGGCGTGGTCAACGAGGACTATGAGGCCGCGGCCATCGCTAACTCGGTAGCGCGTCGGATGCTGTCGCGTGGCGTCGTGGAAGAAGGTGATTACGAGGTCATTTATACCTCGCAAACGTTCCCGACCACTGCCTACGGTACGGCCCATAACCTGGCACCCGAACTGGCGCAGGACATTCAGGACGCCTTCTTCAGCTACGACTGGGAAGGCACCGCCCTGGAGGAAGAATTCTCCAACTCCGGCGAAGCCCAGTTTATCCCCATTACCTATCAGGATAACTGGGAAGTGATTCGCACCATCGCCGATGCCAATGGGGTGACCTACGACTGCGACTGATCGCCAGGTGGACGTTGTTAACCGGCCAGGAAGGCTCCCCTTTCTGGCCGTTTCTTTATATGTTTGAGGTGGAAAATGTTGACACTAAGCGGCGTAGCCAAACGCTACCCCACCGGCGATCGGGCGCTGGCCAATATAGAGTTAACCCTGCCCAAGGGACAGGTGATGGCGCTGATCGGGCCATCTGGCGCCGGTAAAAGCACCCTGATTCGCTGTGTTAACCGGCTGGTTGAGCCTACCCAGGGCAGCATTCGCCTGGAAAATACCGAAATTACCAAGCTTTCCGGCCACAAGCTGCGCCATGCGCGGCGTTCTATGGGCATGATTTTCCAGGAGTATGCCCTGGTTGATCGACTCACCGTGATGGAAAACGTGCTCTCAGGTCAGTTGGGTTACGTGGGTTTCTGGCGCAGCTTTCTGCGCCGCTACCCTCAGGAAGCGGTCGTGGAAGCGTTTCGGCTGTTGGAGCGGGTTGGCTTGACCCACGCCATCGATAAACGTGCCGATGCGTTATCGGGCGGTCAGCGCCAGCGTGTGGGGATTGCCCGGGCCCTGTTGCAAAGCCCCAAGCTATTGTTGGTTGATGAGCCTACTGCCAGCCTTGACCCGAAAACCTCCCGTCAAATCATGCGCTTGATCCGCGAACTGTGTGCCGAGCGCGATCTGGCAGCGATTATCAATATCCATGATGTGGCGCTGGCGAAGCAGTTTGCCGACCGCATCGTCGGACTGCGGGCGGGGGAAATCGTCTTTGACGGTGACCCCAGTGAGCTCACCAGCGAGATTCTCACTACGATCTACGGCGAGGAGGACTGGGATACCACGCCCGAACCAATGGATGACGAGGTTAGCGATGACCCGCGCGATACAGCCTGGTACAGCGTGGCCCCCGCAATGGCCGTCGGAGGCGCACGATGAGCGAGCAGGCCGAGATGTTGACGGCGCGCCAGCAAGCGGCACACCGCGGCGAGTGGCGCCGGCTTCCACTGATCGCAAGCCCGCGATTGCGCTGGGGCATTGTCCTCGGAGTGGGGGTGTATATTGTGTTGGCGCTCGCCTCGGTAGAGGTGGACTGGGAGCGCGTGGCTGAGGGGGCGGGCCGTGCGGTGAATTTTCTGGGCGCGTTTATGCAGCCCGATTTTGTCAGCCGTTACGACGATATCGTTGCGGGCTTGCTGGAAAGCTTGACCATGACGCTGACCTCCACGGTGATTGGGGTGCTGCTGGCGATACCCGTCGGGTTGGGGGGCGCGCGCAATATTGCGCCATTGCCGATTTACACAGTCTGCCGGGCGATCATTGCGGTGTCGCGCACTTTTCAGGAGGTCATCATCGCCATCCTGTTCGTGGTGATGTTCGGCTTTGGGCCTTTTGCCGGCATGATCACCCTGGCGTTTGCGACGATTGGTTTCATGGCCAAGCTGCTGGCCGAAGACATCGAGGACCTGGACTGGCGTCAGGTCGAGGCAGTGCGCGCCACGGGTGCCAGCTGGTGGCAAACCATGAATCACGCGATTCAACCTCAGGTCATGCCGCGTTTGATCGGGCTTTCAATGTACCGCCTGGATATCAACTTCCGCGAATCTTCGGTAATCGGGATTGTCGGGGCAGGCGGTATCGGCGCCACCTTGAACACCTCGCTGAGCCGCTACGAATACGATACCTCTGCGGCGATCCTGCTGATCATCATCGCCATCGTATTGCTGTGCGAGTACGCCTCGAGTCATGTCCGTCGCTGGACCCAGTAACCCCCTGAATCAGTCTTTTCTGAATCGATACTTTGTGGAGTAGTTGAATGCCCGTTTCCACCTCACCTTTGGGTCAACCGGTCTGGCGGCGGCGTACGACCCGCGCACAATGGCTGCAGTACCTGGTCTGGCTGGCAGGGGTCAGCCTGTTTCTGCTCTGCTGGAAGCTGATTTCCGACAATACCATGTGGGTGTTCGTCGACGACGCTGGCCGCCAGGGAGCCGATCTGATCAGCCGCATGACCCCACCCGAGTGGGGCTATGCCAATGTGCTATGGAAGCCCATGTGGGACACCCTGAACATTGCCACCCTGGGCACGGCGCTGGGCATTGTCATGGCCTTTCCAGTGGCGTTTCTGGCGGCTCGCAATACGACACCGCATCCGCTTATACGCAGCGCCGCGTTGGTGGTGATTGTTTCGTCACGCTCGATCAACTCGCTGATCTGGGCAATGTTGCTGGTCACCATCCTGGGTCCCGGCGTGCTGGCAGGGATTATTGCCATCGCTCTGCGTTCCATCGGCTTTGTGGGTAAGCTGCTCTACGAATCCATCGAAGAGATTCATCCCACGCCGGTCGAGGCGATCAGCGCGACCGGTGCGAGCCGTATGCAGGTAATGAACTATGGTGTGTTGCCCCAGGTCATGCCAGCATTTGCCGGTATCAGCGTTTACCGTTGGGATATCAATATCCGCGAATCGACTGTGCTGGGCCTGGTGGGCGCCGGCGGCATCGGCCTGCAGTTGAATGCCTCGATCAATAGCCTTGCCTGGGATCAGGTCAGCGTCATCTTCCTGATGATTTTCGTCACCGTGCTGGTCTCGGAATGGATTTCCGCCCGCGTCCGCCACGCCATCATGTAAGTCAACGTCAGCGGCGCCTTCCGGGCGCCCCTCGCCCCTCCGCCCCCTGCATGGCGTCTTCTTACCCGCTGGCTTTGTTGATCCAGGTCAGTAAATGCCTTTTCTGACGCCCTATACTGCCCCTTTCTCGCCACGTATCGCTCATCAAAACCTCATCCTTATGGGCTACCGTGGCCTAATGCGGCCAACTTGATTCCACGCGTGACACCTGCGCGATTATAACGATATGAGTACGCCGCTTACCTCCCCCGACCACGCTGTAACTGTAAGGCTAAACAATGAAAACTATCGTTAACCGCATGCCGATGCGGTTCAAATTTGCCTGCGTGCTGGTGCTGCCGCTGCTGGCCCTGGCCTGGTTCGCCACGCAGGGGATTCTGGAACGCCGTGCGACGGTCCTGGAGTTCGATCGCCTACATGCCATGACCGAGCTTGCCCAGCGGGCCGGGGACGCCGTGCATCAAATGCAGCTTGAACGCGGCATGACGGCGGGCTACCTGGGGAGTGAAGGAGAGACGTTCGGTAACCGGCTGCGCCAGCAGCGGCCCAAGACCGACGCCGCTGTGGAGGCGTTTCAATCTCAGCAGTCCACGCTGAACCAAGCCTCGCTGACGCCCGCCGTTCGCTAGCAGCTGAGCGCGATTGACGATCGCTGGCAGCGTCAGGCGGCCCTTCGCAACCGTGTCGATGCGCTGGAGGTAGAGACCGGTGAGGCGCTGAGCCATTACACCGCCATCAACGGTCAGCTGATGGCCTTTGTGGGCGGGCTTGCCCAGCTCACCCGCGAGGGCGATATTACCCGCCGGCTGAGTGCCTATTACCAACTGCTGGAAGCCAAGGATCTGGCCGGTATCGAGCGCGCGATGCTGGCCAATGCGTTTGCTGCGGACGGTATGCCGCCGGCCATGCTGCAGCGTTTCCTGTCGCTGCTGGGTAAGGAGCAGGCCTTTTTGGACAGCTTCCGCGTGCTGGCCCAGGACGCCAGCCGCGAGCAGCTGGCCCAGGCGTTGAGCGGCGCCGAGATTGACCGGCTGCGGGAACGTCGCGAGCTGGCGATCCGCCAGGCAGACGAGGGCGGCTATGGGGTTGATCCGGAAGAGTGGTTCGAGTGGCAGACGGTGAAGATTGGCCGCTTGAAGGCACTGGAAGACCAGGTGGTCGGGGCGGTGATCGCGGACACGGCAACGCTGCGCCAGGCCGCCCAGCAGGCACTCTGGCAGTATGCGCTGATTGCCCTGGTGGCAAGCCTGGTGGCCATCGCCGCGGCTATGCTGATCGTGCGAGCTGATTACTCAGCCGTTGCAGCACGCCTTGACGAACATCGCCAGCCGCGGCAATGACCTGACCCAGCGGTTGAGCGTGCCGGGCAGCGACGAGCTGTCGAAGCTCTATCACGCCTTCAACGAGTCGTCGGCGGTGACCGAAACCATGGTGGCCGATATCAAGCGCAATGCCCAGTCGGTGGCGGTCGCCAGCAACCAGATCGCCCAGGGGAATCAGGATCTTGCCCAGCGTACCGAGGAGCAGTCCGCTTCGCTGGTGCAAACGGCGTCGAGCATGGAGCAGATTACCGCCACGGTACGCCAAAGCGCCGATAATGCTCAGCAGGCCCAGCAGATGACGGGCGATGTCGCCAGCCAGGCCAAAGAGGCTACCCAGGTAGCATCACAAGCCCAGCAGGCCATGCAGCTGATCCAGCAGGCCAACGAGCAGGTCACCAGCATCGTGGCAGCCATCGACAACATTGCCTTCCAGACCAACCTGCTGGCCCTCAACGCCTCGGTCGAGGCGGCGCGGGCGGGCGAGCATGGGCGTGGTTTCGCGGTCGTGGCTGACGAAGTGCGCAAGCTGGCCAGCCGTAGCGCCGAAGAAGCCAATCAGATTCGCCACCTGATCGACAATAACGTGAGCAAGATTGCCGAAGGCGAAACCCTGGTGACCTCGACCAACACCACCCTTGAGCGGATTGCTCAGCGCGTTGGCCAGATGGCGGGCCTGATGGACGAGATGGCCTCGGCCACCCACGAGCAATCAGCAGGGATCGAGGAAATCAATCGCGCCATGGCCCAGTTGGAAGACGTGACCCAGCAAAATGCTTCGCTGGTGGAAGAAGTGGCGGCGGCCAGCCGCTCGCTGGACGAGCAGGCCGATGACATGACCAGCAAAATGAATGCCTATCAGGTGCGCGACAGCTATCAACTTTCGCTCAGCTAGGCCGATAAAGTATTAATAAGGTCGTCAGAAAGTACCTTTCCGGCTCGGGGCTGAAAAGCCTCGAGCATTCGTAGTTCGTTGATTCGCGACGATTGTCGGGTCGCGCAGGGTTAAACGGAGGATGATAATATAGCGATCAAACGGCGTGTGCCGGGGGAGGGCGTAACCCCGGGTGCACCACCAAGGCCACCATTATTCGAGGAGAGCAGGGACGTATGAGCCAGTCTTTCACGACGCCAAAGGCGCAGCCTTTGCCTCAGTCCCGCGCATCGTCGTTAACGCCTGACGCTAGCGATGCACTTAACATCTCTGATACCTCAGCCCCGTCCACACGCTTTCCGGCTCATTCAGCCTTCTGGTACGCCAACGAGGCGATCATCATCACCGACGCCGACAACCGCGTGATCGAAGTCAACCCGGCCTTCGGCGAACTCACCGGCTGTACCCTGGAAACGGTCAAGGGCAAGACCCCCGAGGCGTTCAGTATCCTGCCGCTGGACGATAGCCGAACCACGCGGCTGATGCGCGAGGAGCTCCAACTGCGCGACCGCAGTAAAAGTCAGGTGAGTTACCGCAGCCACGATGGTCAGTTCTATCCCGGCATGATGTCGATCAATCGGGTACGCGACTCAGCCGGCGGTATCGACCATCATGTCATCGTGCTGGCAGACCTCTCCGCTATCCCTGCCCACGCTCGGCACCTCAGCCGGGAGGTGTACTTCGATGCCCTGACCGGCTTGCCCAACCTTCAACTGCTCACCCAGCTTATCCAGGAGTCCATGCAACATGCGGAAAGCCAGCAGATGCGGCTCGCAGTCTGCTCGCTGGATATCGACTTCTTCAAGTCGATCAATGACCGGCTGGGCTCAAGCGTCGGCGATACGCTGCTCTCGACCTTCGCTCAGCGCATCAGCCACCTGCTGTTCGGCGACGATGTGCTGGCCCGGGTGGGCGGCGATGAATTTGTGCTGCTGCTGCATCACGGCGTAGATGACGCCTTCTTCGAGAATCTGCTGGCCTCCATTCGCCGGCCGCTGTTCATTGATGGGCACACGGTTCACTTCACGGCCAGCCTCGGGGTGACGTTTTATCCCGATGATCCGGTTCAGGGAGATGGTCTGCTGCGCCATGCCAATCAGGCCATGTACCGAGCCAAGCAGCGCGGTCGCGACACCTACCACGTCTTTGACCCCAATCACGACCGGCTGCTACAGGTGCGCCACGAGCAACGTCAGCGCTTTTTGGATGCGTTGGCAGGCGACGAGCTGCGGCTTTACTACCAGCCCCAGATTGATATGTGCTCCGGTCGGGTTGTTGGGGTTGAAGCGCTGATTCGCTGGCAGCATCCCGAGCGTGGGCTGATGGCGCCGGGGCAGTTTCTGCCGACCATTGAAGCGACACCGCTCGAGGTCGATCTTGGCGAATGGGTGCTGGAGCAGGCAATGCGCCAGCTGGTGATATGGCAATCAGCGGGCATCATGCTGCCTATCAACGTCAACATAAGCCCTTCGCACCTGCTGCTGGGCAACTTCAGCCAGCGTCTGGGTGAGCTGCTGGCGCGCTACCCGACGGTACCGCCGGCGATGCTCAAGCTGGAGGTGTTGGAAAGCGCCGCCATGCACGATATCCAGGCAGCGCTGACCACCATGGCCGAGTGCCAGGCGCTGGGCGTCAACTTTGCGATCGATGACTTTGGCACCGGGTTCTCATCGCTGACGCATTTGCGCCAGCTGCCGGTGAATCTGATCAAGATCGACCAGAGCTTTGTCCGCGACATGCTCAGCGACCCGGACGACATGGCCATCGTCGAGAGCGTGATCTATATGGCAAACCGCTTTCAGCGGCCGATGCTTGCGGAAGGGGTGGAGACGCTGGCGCACGCTAAAGCGTTGATCGCCCTGGGGTGTGAGCTGGCGCAGGGGTACGGTATTGCCCGCCCCATGCCTGCCGACGAGCTGCCCAAATGGTTGGTGGCGTGGCCCAAGCGGGCCGACTGGATCGCGCTGGGCAGGACGCACTAGTCAGCCGTTAGCAGATCAGGCAGCGCTGGGTGTATCGCTGATGGGAGTAGGCGCATTGGCGGGCGTGGACTCGTCAGCGCGGTTGTCGCTTTCTGCTCCGGCGCGTGCCTTATCCATTTCGATGGTCTGCATGCCGGCCTCCAGCTTGGCCTCCAGCAGGTATTGCCTGGCCTGGGCGGCGACCTGGTAATCCTTGGGTGACGGGTCAGCGGGTGCCATCGCGGCGGCAATCACCGTCTGCATCTTCTCGATGGTCGCCTTCGGGTCGTTGGGCACCGGGCCATAATCGATCGACACTTCGCCGGCCACGGCGTAGCGCTGGCCGTCGGGCCCCACTTCGTAATCGTAGCTTGCCCCGCCGGCGTAGGCGCCACCCACCGTCTGGTGAGCCATTTCGTGTTGGCGCACGGCACGGTCGGTTTGCTTGAGCTGTTCCAACTGCTCGATCTGTTCGGGGGCCATGGGAGTACCGTCGGCCGCCTTAGGTGCAACGCCGACTTCGTCGCGCGGGGAAGCCTGATCATCGGTATCTCCGGTCGGGGAGCTTCCGGGGTTGGTGGCGGTGTTGTTGGTCGAGGGGGTATGTGTGGCGGCGCCGGCATTGAATGTTGGCGATGCCCAGGCTGAAAGCGATGCGGCCCCCAATACGGCGATGGTCATGGCAAAATACCCATGCGGAGAATACGAGTAGCTTGAAGTATCGTCGAGGCGGGCCGGTTGCGCAAGTAAGCACCGGGTGAATGAGCGGCAGGGAATCGAGATCATGCAAACGGTGGATGTGGTCATCAAGCTGTCTTACGAGGCCTGCCTCGCGCACTATGAGGGGCGTATTGCCCAGGTGTACACCTATAGCCTGGACGGTCGCCGGGTGGTGTTTCCGGCAGAAGCACTGCGCCGGGTGATGACCCATGATGGCGTCTACGGCACCTACCGATTAAAGTTTTCTGAGCAAGGCCGATTTATCAGTATCCACCCGCTTACCATTGGTTGAACCTTACTATGCTGCACCCCACCTCCGACGTGTCGTTGCATGACGTCGTGTATGAGGTTATCCCCAACCTCAATACCGCTGAGAAGCTGGTGAATAACACACTGGATAGCATCATGGAGGCCGCCACGGATCCGTTGGAAGTGATGCGGCGCAAAGAGCAGCGGGATGCCTTTCGTCTGGAGATCCAGCGCGTGCGCATGAACCTTGAGCATTTGCTGGCGCGCTACCATGAGGAAGTGGCCGCGCTGGTCAACGCCGACGGACGTGAACGAGGCCCGGTGATAGCCCCTGACCGGGATGAGGCGGAGGCGATTCGCACCGCCATCGACATTTACCAGCACGTGCGGGCGTATCAGCGTGGGGAGCGCCGCCACCCTCTGGCGAAGCGCTAATCTCGCTGCTTCGCGCGGGGATGGCAGAGAGGCACCGGGCGACGTAGCGTTGGGCATGTCAGGCGACAGGGGTTTACTCCTTGATGGCCAACGCTGCTATGCTGAATGAGCGCACAGTGAAAGGAAGTCTGTCGTCGACGCAATGTCGGCGTGCTCAATCGCCTATGGAGTGTCCATGATACACGTTCACCATCTCGAACAATCCCGCTCACATCGTATCTTATGGCTGCTCGAAACCCTCGGGCTCGACTACGAGATCCGTGTCTATCAGCGTGATGCATCCTCTCAGCTAGCCCCTGAAGCGCTCAAGAAAGTGCACCCGCTGGGCAAGTCGCCGGTGATCACCGACGGCGAGTTCACCGTGGCCGAGTCCGGAGCGATTATCGACTATCTGTTGCAGCGCTACGGCGAGGGACGTTGCCAGCCCGACGGCAGCGACCTCAACGCCTGGGTGGACTATCGCTACTGGCTGCATTATGCGGAAGGCTCGCTGATGCCGCTGCTGGTCATGAAGCTGGTGTTTGGCCAGTTGCCCAAGCGGGCCCCCTGGCTGGTGAAGCCAATCGCCAAGGGTATTACCCAGACCGTCAACAGCACCTTTCTCTATCCGCAAATCAACCAGCATCTGCGCGTCATCGATGACTACCTGGCCGCCCACGGCCAGTTTGCCGGCCCGTGGCCAAGCGGCGCCGACGTGCAGATGGGCTTCCCGCTTCAGGCGGTTGCGGCGACGCAGTCAATGACGGAATACCCGGCGATTGCCCGCTTTGTCGAGCGTGTTGAAGCCGACCCGGCCTGGCAGCGTGTCGTCGAACGCGCCGGCCCGCTGACCATGCCCGGTGCCTAACCGGTCTCATGGTGGCGTTAGCGGTGACCCGGCCGAGGCGTAACCTGCGCCAGGCGCGTCGTGTTTATCTTGCCCGCAGCGTGCTGGTGATAGGCAGTGCCTTGATGGCGCCTGCGGTGATGGCCGATGAGACGCTGCGCGTCGGTGTGTATAACAATCCGCCCAAGCTGCTGCTCGATGGCCAGCAGCAGTTGAGCGGCATTTTTGGCGATCTGCTGACGGCCATCGCTGCGCGTGAGGCATGGCAGATCGATCCCGTCGTATGCGGGTGGCAGCGATGCCTCGACATGCTCGAGCGTGGCGACATCGACCTGTTGCCCGACGTGGCATGGAACGAGGCGCGGGCCGAGCGCTTCGGCTTTCACCATGAACCCGTGCTGCACAGCTGGTCGCAGCTCTACCAGCGCGAAGGCGCCACCATTGATGCCGTGGTGGATCTTGCCCAAAAAAGCGTGGCGGTGGTAGGCGGCTCGGTTCAGGAGCGCTACCTGGTCGATATTACCCAGCGCTTTGATATACCGGTCGACTGGATCCGGGTGGCCAGCTTCGAGGAAGGCTTTGCCCGGGTTGCCGACGGTGACGCCGATGCCGCTGCGGCTAGCCGTCAGTTCGGCGAGTGGCGCGCGCAAAAGACTGGCCTGGAGAGTTCTCCCGTGGTCTTTCAGCCCGTCCAGCTGTATTACGCCGCCTCGCCGTCGGTGTCTCAGTCGGTGCTGGCGAACATTGACGACCACCTGGCCCGTTGGAAGGCCGACGGCGACTCGCTGTATTTCGCCACTCTGCGCGATTGGCAGGCGGCGGGGGCTACGCCGTCTCCGGGGCAGTCGGGCTGGCTGTCCTGGGGAGTGGCGGCGCTGCTTGGCGTGTTGGCGCTGGCGTTGGTGGCGAGCCTGCTGATGAGGCGGCGGATAGCCAGCCAGCGGATGCGTCTGGCCACCAATGAAGCCATGCTGGCAACCATTCTGGACAGCGTGGATGCCTATATCTACATCAAATCCCCCGATCTGACCTACCAGTTTGTCAATCGGCGCATCAGCGAGCTGTTCGGCTGCCCGGCGGACGCCGTCATCGGTCAGCGCGACGAGGCGTTTTTCGATGCCGCCACGGCTGCCGAGATCGCTCAGGTGGATCGTCGCGTGCTGGGGTCGGGAGAAAAGACCACCCTGGAAGAGCGCAGTGTCCTGAAGCATGACGGCCAGGTCAGAACCTTTCTGACGATCAAGATGCCGCTGACGGTCACCCCCGGCGGCCCGCCCTCACTGTGCGGTATTTCCACCGAGCTGACCGAATACCTGGAGATGCAGTCGCGTACGCATTATCTCGCCTTCTATGACGCGCTGACGGGCTTGCCTAACCGGCGGCTGCTGATGGAATCCCTGGCGACGACGATTGATCAAGATACCCGGGGCAATCAGTTCGGCGCGATTCTGCTGGTGGATCTGGACAACTTTCGACTGGTCAATGACCTGCAAGGGCATGCCAGCGGCGATCAGCTACTGATCAATGTCGCCGAGCAGCTGCGCGAGGCCCTGGACAGCGATGCCATGCTGGCGCGTTTCAGCAGCGACGAATTCGTTGTGCTCCTCGAGCAGCTCGGCGAGCAGTCGCAGGAGGCCGCGGCCAAGGCCGAGCGCATGGCCCACCAGTTGATGACCACCATTCACCAGCTGCGCAACAGTCGCTCGCTGCCGATCAGCGCAAGCGTGGGGCTTTCGCTGTTCAACGGCGCAGCGAGCTCGCTGGATGTGGTTCTGCAGCAGGCGGACATGGCGCTTCAGCAGGCCAAGGCAGAGGGTGGCAATGCGCTGCGTTTCTTCAACCCGGATATGCAGACGAGCGTGCTGGAACGGGCGAACCTGGAAGCCGACCTCCACCATGCCCTGGCGCGTCGTGAGCTGGCGCTGCACTATCAGATACAGGTGGATCAGACCGGCGTGACCACCGGGGTCGAGGCACTGCTGCGCTGGCATCACCCGGAGCGTGGTTGGGTTTCGCCCGCCGAGTTCATTCCCCTGGCCGAAGAGAGCGGGCTGATTATTCCCATCGGCGACTGGGTGCTGACCCAGGCCTGTCAGCAGCTGGCCAGGTGGTCGCGGCAATCCGCCCATGCGGCGCTGACCATCTCGGTCAATGTCAGCTCGATCCAGTTCCAGCAGCCTGACTTCATCGATCGCGTCGAATACCACCTCAAGCAGACCCAGGCGCCACCGGATCGGCTGGTGCTGGAAGTCACCGAAAGCCTGCTGATGCGTGAGCCGACCCGGGTGCGGCATACCATGCTCAAGCTTCGTGAACAGGGCATTCGCTTTGCGCTGGATGACTTTGGCACTGGCTATTCATCATTGAGCTATCTGAAGCGACTGCCCCTCGATGAGCTCAAGATCGACCAGTCGTTTATCCGCGAGGTGCTGACCGACAAGGCGGATGCCGCCATTGTCGATACGATCATTCTGCTGGCGGTGAGTCTCGGGCTGGTGGTGGTGGCCGAAGGGGTGGAAACCCAGGCCCAGTTGAACTGGCTGAAAGGCCACGGCTGTTACCGCTATCAAGGCTATCTGCTGGGCCGCCCCAAACCTGTTGACGCCCTGTTTGAATGAAAAATGCCCCACCGGGGTAACGGCGGGGCATTGATCAATCGACCAGCGTGGCCTCAGCCAAACAGGGCGAAGCTTTCCGCATTCAGCCACATATGAACCAGGATACTGGCAGCGTAACCTAGCAAAATGACCGGCGACCACTTCAGGTGGCCCATGAACGTATAGGCGCCGCGCGCCTGGCCCATGACGGCTACGCCCGCCGCAGAGCCAATCGACAGCAGGCTGCCGCCGACCCCGGCAGTGAGGGTGATGAGCAACCAGTGCCCGTGTGACATGTCGGGCTCCATGGTCAGCACCGCAAACATGACCGGAATATTATCGACCACGGCAGAGACGACGCCGAGCACAATGTTGGCCGCCGTGGGGTTCCAGCCGAGATATAGGGCTTCCGAGAGCAGGCCAAGGTAGCCCATGAAGCCAAGTCCGCCCACACACATTACCACCCCGTAAAAGAACAGCAGCGTATCCCACTCGGCGCGCGCTACCCGGTTGAAGACATCGAACGGCACGACGCTGCCCAGCTGCTCCAGTTTCTTGTTGTCGCCCCGACGGCTGTAGCGCTCGCGCTTGCGCTCCAGCGAACGCGGCAGGCTGCGGCGCAGGTAATAGCCAAAAAACTGCAGATAGCCAAGGCCGGTCATCATGCCCAGCACCGGGGGGAGGTGCAGCAAGGTGTGACACAGCACCGCCGTGGTAATCGTCAGCAGGAAAAGCACCACGATGCGCCGCGCACCGCGCTTCATCCACACGTCTTCCTGGACGCTTTCCGGTTTCTTGTTGGGAATGAACAAGCTCATGATGACAGCGGGGATCAGGAAGTTGACCAGCGCCGGGAAGAACAGAATGAAGAAGTCCTGGAACGGTACGATGCCAGCCTGCCAGACCATCAGCGTCGTGATATCACCGAAGGGGCTGAAGGCACCGCCGGCATTGGCGGCGACCACGATGTTGATACATGCAACGTTGATGAAGCGCTTGTCACCCTCTGCCACTTTGGTCACCACCGCACACATAAGCAGGGCCGTGGTCAGGTTGTCGGCAATCGGTGAGAGCACGAACGCCAGGCCACCGGTCAACCAGAACAGCGACCGGTAGTTGAACCCCATGCGCAGCATCCACGAGCGCAACGCGTCAAAGACTCGACGCTCCTCCAGGGCATTGATATACGTCATGGCTACCAGCAGGAACAGCATCAGCTCGGTGAACTCCAGAAGCGTCACGCGGAAGGCGTGCTCAGACGCCTCCGACATGCCGTTCTGAACGTACACCCAGCCGATGAGGCTCCAGATGATACCGGCGGCGACCAGTACGGGCTTTGACTTGCGCATGTGGATTTTTTCTTCGGCCATGACCAACGAATAGGCCAGGACAAAAATACCCAGTGCGAAAAAGCCGACGACCGATTGGGTCAGATCCAGCTCACCTGTCACGGCGAGCACGGCGGGACTGAATACCAGCAGCAGGGCTGCCAACAAAAAAAGCCAGCGACGATCGAATCGTGGCTGGCATGGGGGTCGAAAACAAGGCATGACGATGCGTTTCCTTTCGGCAGATGTATAGGAAGGATTTGAAAGCCGCGTCAGTCTATCAGTCCGTATTGCGATGCAATACGTAATTAAAACGAATGAACCTAGCGGTTCTTAACCGCTAAAGATCATTTTTTAGCAAATTAATCGTTTAGGTAATAGTAACTTGGCGCATCTTGCGTTTTAGAAAGCGCCAATCACGCTAAAACTCAAGGTTAAGTACACTCCATAGCCGGCCAGTAATAGGCCGCCTTCAAGGCGCGAAAGCCGCATGCTGGTGTAGAGGAAGATCATCAGCACACCGGCGGCCCCAAGCATGACCCACTGGTCGAAAGCGGCGACCCGGTCGGCGATCGGCAGCGGCTGTAAAAACGCCGATATCCCAAGGATGCCGAGCAGGTTGAAGATATTGCTGCCCAGAATATTGCCCACGGCAACATCCGCATGCCGGCGCAGGGCCGCGATCACCGACACCGCCATTTCCGGCAGTGACGTGCCCACCGCCACGATCGTTAGGCCGATCACCGCTTCTGAAATACCCATCGCCTGGGCCAGGCCAATCGCACCGTAAAGCAGCAACTGAGAGCCCCCAATCAATAGCCCAAGGCCCAGGCCCAGTGCCATGACAATGCTTATAGTCGTCTTGGGGAGGGCAGTCACCTCATCCGCTTCTGCGGCGTGCATTTCGGCGGCGGGGATTGTCTGCTGTCGTTCGCTCAGGTACGCCCAGATGAGATAGCTGATCAGCCCGGCCAGGAAAATACTCGCATCCAGGCGGCCCAGGGCGCCTCCAAAGGCCAAGCCGATAAACAGCACCGTGGCCGCCACCATGAACACACCGTCACGGCGCAGCGCCTGGGGCTGAACGGTCATCGGGCAGATCAGCGCACATAACCCCAGGATCAATAAAATATTGCCGATATTGCTGCCGACGATATTGCCCACGGCGATATCCGGTTGCTGGTTGATAGCAGCGTCTATCGAGACCACCAGTTCGGGTGCGGAGGTGCCGAACCCGACCACCACCAGCCCTGTTAGGAGGGGGGAAACCCCCATCCGCCGTGCCCCTGCTACGGCGCCCCGTATCAAGGCCTCGCCGCCCAGGGTCAGAAAGCTGATTCCCACCAATAAACTCAAGGCATACAGCATATTGTGTTCCTTACAGGGGGCGGGGCATCGTGCCCCGCTGGTGGTGAACAGTCGTTCAAAAGGTAATGGCCGCAGCCGTTTAATGGCATGCCGTCAGCGGCGGAGTGGAAAGGTTGGGTACAAGCGCAAGAGCGCCGGCAGTTCATTGCATACAAAGCGCGGTTCAATCCACTGGTCGAGGTGCTCGTCGACGTAGTGCAGGAAGCGCTGGGCGGACTGTGGTAGCCGCTGGTCATTGCGCACGATGAATTGCCAGTGGCTTTCAATGGGCAGCCCGTCAATGGGCAGCACCGCAAGCTCGGGATGTTCGTTGGGCAGCACGTGTTCCGATAATACGGCAACGCCCATCCTCGCCGCTACACCGACGCGGATCGCTTCGTTGCTGGCCATCTGCAGCGTCGTTTTCATGGCGAGCCCGTGTTCCTGCAGCCAGCTTTCCAGCAGCATGCGCGTGGCGGATCCCGGTTCGCGCAGTAACAGTCGCTCGTTGAGCAACTGCTCCATGGTAACCGACGGTTGCTGGGCCAGCGGGTGGCCGGCGGCGGCGATGGCGACCAGTGGATTACGCATGAAGCGTGCGGCCACCGCGTGAGAAAGCGCAGGCGGGTGGCTGAATACATACAGATCGTCCTCGTGGCGTTCGAAGCGCGCCAGCACCTGACGGCGGTTGCCGATATGCACGGTCACGTCCACCTCGGGAAATGCCTGGCTAAACGGGCCAAGCAGGCGCGGCAATACGTACTGGGCGGTATTCACCAGGGCAATGCTGAAACGTCCTTTGCTGCCCTGGTGAAGCGCCCTGAGCTGGTCGGCAAAGTCCTCGAAGCGGCCCAATACGTCGCAGCTGGCGTGATACAGCGCCTGACCGGTGGCGGTCATGGTCAAGCCCTGGGTGTGGTACTCCAGCAGCGGCCCGCCAACGGCTTCGCTCAACCGCTTGAGCTGTTGCGATACCGTCGGCTGCGTCAGGTGTAACTGCCGTGCGGCCTCGCTCACCGAGCCGCAGCGCACCACCGTGACGTAAACCTGAAGCAGTCTGAAGGTCAGCTGACGAATGTTCATGGCAGGGCTCGCTTGGCGCGTGAGAAGATCGGCATCTTTAATAGTATAGATAATTATCTATATAATTTTTTAAATATATGATTAGTTAACTTGCTGTCGCCATCGCAAGATGCAGCCTCTTTTAATGCTTGGGAGCTAGCGCGATGCCGGATATTGTGGTGATGTTTTTTCTGCTGGGGCTTGTTGCCGGGGCGGTAAAGTCGGATCTGGAAGTGCCCAAGGCCACCTACGACACCCTGAGCCTGCTGTTGATGCTGACCATTGGCTTGAAGGGCGGCATGGCGCTTTACGGTAACCTGCATTGGGGACTGGTGCCCGAGCTGTTGGGCGTGGCGCTGCTTTCGGCGCTGATACCGTTGATGCTGATGTCGGTGTTACGGCGCCTCGTACGCCTGTCCGCCGTCGACAGTGCCAGCATTGCCGCCCATTACGGCTCGGTGAGCGCAGGCACCTTTGCGGTCGCGCTCGCCTACGTGGAGGCGCGCGATCTGCTGGTGGGCAGCGAAGTCACGCTTTACCTGGTGGCGATGGAGCTGCCCGCGATCATGGTCGCCATCGCGCTGTTTAGGCGCTACCAGGGCGCCGCGGTCAAGGAGAGTACACGCAAGCTTTGGCATGAAACCCTGACCAATCGCGGCGTCATTCTGCTGGCGGGCGGTGTATTGATCGGTGCGCTTTATGGGCCTTTCCAGGGCGAGGAAGTCACTACGCTGTTTACCAGCGCGTTCAAGGGCGTGCTGGCGCTGTTCCTGCTGGAAATGGGCCTCACCGCTGCGCAAACGCTCAGGCCGATGCCCTGGCATCATTGGCGCCTGGTCACCTTTGCGCTGGTGACGCCGCCGTTGCTGTCGCTGCTTGGGATTCTGTTGGGCGCTGCCTTGGGGCTGCCGACCGGGTCGGTGGTGATACTGGCCGCGCTGGCCGCCAGTGCCTCCTATATTGCGGCACCTGCGGCCATGCGTGCCGCCATTCCCGAGGCCAACATCGGTCTGGCCATGCTGGCATCGCTGGGGATCACCTTCCCGCTCAACGTGACGCTGGGGATTCCTGTTTATCACGCCATCGTGGAGTATCTGCTTGGTTAGCGGGTCGTTGTGTCTGCTCAGGCCAGGTTCATCGAATAGAACGTCGTTGATAAATGAAATGTTATATTATACCTTATGCGTCTTAAAGTGACCCCCAACCAGCATAAGGAGCTATCGAACATGACGGCATTATCATCTAAAAGCTTGAGCGCAATCGCCTTGAGCGCTTTGATATTGGCGAGTACCCAAGGCGTCAGCGCCGATGAACACGACCATGAGCATGATCAAGACCATGCTCATCACGATCACGATCACGATCACGGCCACGACCATGGTCATGACCAAGATAGCGATATCTACGCCGGTTATTTTGATGATCACCAGGTTGAAGATCGCGACCTCACCGATTGGGAGGGCGATTGGCAATCCGTTTATCCGTACCTGAAAGACGGCACTCTGGACGAGGTGTTTGCACACAAGGCAGCGGAGGGTGACAAAACCGCCGAAGAATACAAAGCCTATTACGATACCGGGTACCAAACGGAGGTAGCGCGTATCGTCATTGACGGCAACAACGTCACCTTTTACGAGAACGGCGAGGAGATGTCAGGGGACTACCAGTACGATGGCTATGAGATTTTAACCTACCAGGCGGGCAATCGCGGGGTGCGGTTCATCTACGAACTCGAAGACGCGGCTGATGATAATCTGCCCCAATACATCCAGTTCAGCGATCACAGCATCTACCCCACCGATGCGCATCACTACCATCTCTACTGGGGGGATGACCGCGGCGCGCTGCTGGAAGAAGTCACCCACTGGCCGACGTACTACCCCTCGTCAATGAGCGGTCAGGAAATCGTCGAAGAAATGCTCTCGCACTAAAACGGCAGCGGACGAAGCAACACACCGTTTAGCCTGTTCGAGTGACGACAAAGCGCTGGCCAAAAGGGTAGCGCTTTGTTTTATGAGGACGGCAGACACAAAAAAAGCACCCGTAGGTGCTTGATTTGAAGGGATGTCTGGTGGAGGCGGCGGGAATTGAACCCGCGTCCGCCAGCACTCGCCCATTGGCTCTACATGCTTAGATTTCGTCTTTTGCTTTAGCGCGGCTGACTCCGACGATCAGGATTCAGTCACGCGAGTCTTCTAAGGTTTAACGATTGACGAGAAGACACCGTCAACCGCGATCCTATCATTTTTAGCTCGTATCCCCTCAGCGATGAATAGGCACATCGCCTTGGGGCCGGACAAGAAGCTACCAGCTTACGCTGCTAGCGCGCCCTGAGCATAGTTTTCGTCGTTTGCGACTATTTTTCGTGATGTGGTATTTACGAGATACATCACGCTCTCGGCATGCACCGCAGGGGTTGTCACCGGCGTCGAAACCATGTCGCCCCCTTAACTACGCGAGCATTCTAACGTGCTCACCCTTAATTGACCAGCTACGCCTTGTTATGTTCCCGCATGATTCGTCCTTTTTGGCGGTTCCAATCGCGATCCTTTTCCGTGGCGCGCTTGTCGTGGATCTTCTTGCCGGTCACCAGGGCGAGCTCGCATTTGACCTTGTTGCGCTTCCAGTAAAGCTTTAGCGGCACGCAGGTGTGGCCCTTGTCCTGGGTGACCGAGAACAGCTTGGCAATCTCCTTGCGATGCAGCAGCAATTTTCGCGTGCGCGTGGGGTCAGCGATTTCATGGGTGCTGGCGGTATTCAGCGGCATGATATGGCTACCCAGCAGCCAGGCTTCGCCGTTGCGAATCAGGATATAGGTGTCGGTGAGCTGGGCTTTACCCGCGCGAAGGCTTTTGACTTCCCATCCTGCCAGCGCAAGGCCTGCTTCGAAGGTTTCGTTGATGTGGTACTCGAAGCGTGCCTTCTTGTTCTGGGCAATGACGTTGCTGGTAGGGCCTTTGCTCTTCCCTTTTTTCGTGGCCATGAAACCTCATATTCGATCTGTCTGTGACACCCCCTTCGTTATATGGGGAGGCGTGATACCATTCAAGGTCTTAACTATGATACCCATGATACGCCTTGGGCACTGTGAAGTCAGCGGAGAGGTCAATGCCAACCGTCAATCGTTCCGCCTTGGTGCGGCACACCCCCAAACAAATGTTCGATCTGGTCAATGACTTCGAACGCTATCCAGAGTTTTTGCCGGGTTGTCGGCGTGCGCGCTTGCTCGAGCATGATGACGATCACCTGATCGGTGAAATGACCCTGGGGCGTGCAGGCGTCGAGCAGACGGTCACGACCCGTAACGACCTCTTCGCGCCGGAGCGTATCGAGATGTCGCTGGTCAGTGGCCCCTTCAAGCGTCTGACCGGCCGCTGGCAGTTTATCCCCATGGGCGACGGCGCCTGTAAGGTGAGCCTGCACATGGAGTTCGAGTTCGCCAACCGCCTGTTGGGCATGGCCTTCGGTAAATTGTTCCAGCAGATAGCCGGACAGCTTGTTGATGCGTTCACCCGGCGAGCTGACGAGCTTCATGGACGCTGACACCCACGCGGTCGAAGTGGCATTCGGCCTGCCGTATAAACAGCGCCTGGTCGCGCTGGATGTGCCACCGGGCACCACCGCTCGAGAGGCCGTGGCGCTTGCGGACCTACCTAACCTTTTTCCCGAATTGCCCCGTGACACCTTCGATGGGGCACCGCTGGGTATTTTTGGCCAGGCGCTGCGTGACCCGGCGCAATATATCCTTGCGCCGGGTGATCGGGTAGAGGTCTACCGGCCGCTGCTGATCGACCCCAAGGCCGCTCGCCGTGAACGCGCAAAGCGCCAGGCGAGCGGCACGGCCGATCAGAGCTGAGCGTCGGGTGAGAAGTTGGTGGGGCCAGGCGTCGGATTCTGTATGCGCTCGTTGGGGATAGTGTCGCCTGGCGCGACGGTATCCGTGGCCGGGCCGCCACCGCCTTCAACGTCGAGCGGAATATCCTCGGACAAGTCGCCTTCCCTGTCGATCTCGGCAAGCCTTCCCTGATTATCAAAGGTCAGCGTGACCCGGCGCTGCTCAACGCCTGCGTAGGCCTTGTCGAGTCGGAATACGTAGTCCCACTGGCGCGCATCGAAGGGGGCTTCGAGTAGCGGGCTGCCCATTACGTAGGTGACCTGTTCCTGAGTCATGCCCGGCTGCAGCTGATCGACCATGTCTTCGGTGACCAGATTGCCCTGGGGAATGTCGCGTTTGTACACGCCTACGTAGCTACAGCCGCTGATCACGACAATGGAAACGGAGAGCGCGATGATTCGAGTCAATTTTTGCATTTGAGCCTATTCTTCACTATCGTGGTTTCGGTCGATCATACCCGACCTAACCTGTTACTGCGAAGAGCAACCATGGCCGATCAGAACCATGAATTACGCAAAGCCGGGCTGAAAGTGACCCTGCCGCGTGTCAAAATCCTGCAGATTCTCGAAAATGCCTCGGGTCAGCACCACCTTAGCGCAGAAGAAGTGTATAAAACACTGATAGATGCGGGCGAAGATGTGGGGCTGGCGACCGTTTACCGTGTACTGACGCAGTTCGAGTCAGCCGGCCTTGTGATCCGTCACAATTTCGACGGTGGGCATGCCGTATTCGAGATGACGCAAGAAGACCATCATGACCACATGGTGTGTCTGGAAAGCGGTGAGATCGTCGAGTTTGTCGATGAGATCATCGAGCGCCGCCAGCAAGAAATTGCCGAAGAGCACGGCTACGAGTTGGTTGACCATGCCTTGGTGCTGTACGTGCGCCCCCGTGGGTCAGACATGACGCGCCAGGACAGCGGGCCTACTAACAAGAAGTAGGGTGCCTGCCAGTGCGACTGGTATTGCGAGATTCGCCCCTGGGCTACCCGGCAGACCATGCCGAGTGGCCTAGGGGCGTTTTCATGTCTATCAGCACGACCTGCCTGGTCGTCAGTGCGGCTGCCGCTGACTGGCGTTGAGCATCTCCCGGGCGTGGGCGAGGGTCTGGTCGGATAGCTTGACGCCCCCTAGCATGCGGGCCAGCTCGCTTACCCGGCCGCTTTCATCCAGCAGTGCCATATGCGTAAGGGTGCTGTCGCGTTTGGCGCGTTTTTCGATATGCAGGTGCTGATGTGCCTGGGCAGCGACCTGGGGCAGGTGGGTGACGGTCATGACCTGGCCGTTTTCGCCCAGCTTGCGCAGTAGCTGGCCGACGATTTCGGCAGTGGCGCCGGATACGCCGACGTCTACTTCGTCGAACACCAGGCTGGGAATTGTGGAGTGGGACGCGGCGACCACCTGAATGGCAAGGCTGATACGCGAAAGCTCACCGCCGGACGCTACCTTGGTGAGCGGTCGGGCAGGCTGGCCGGGGTTGGCGCTGATCAGGAAATGAACCTGGTCGAGGCCTTCCACCCCCGGGGTGTCGCGGGCGGTGACCTCAACCTCGAAACGTGCCTTGCCCATGGCCAAAAAGCTCAGCTGTTGCTGAACCTCCTTACCCAGCCGCACAGCGGCCTTCTGGCGTCCTTCGCTCAGCCGCTTGGCGTCGCGCCGATAGCGCTCGCGCAGCTCCGCCACCTGGGCGGCCAGGGCTTCGATATCGTTATCGCCACTCTCCAGTTCGGCGACTTCACGGCTCAGCTCGGCGTGCAGCGCGCAGACGTCCTCCGGCGCGACGTGGTGTTTGCGCGCGATGCGGTGCACGTCGGCCAGGCGCTCTTCCACCCACGCCAGCCGCTCGGGGTCGAGCTCGGTGGTGCTGGCGAGGCGGTGGAGTTCGCCAGCGGCCTCTTCGACCTGAATGCGTGCATCGCTGAGCATGGCGAGGGTATTGGCCAGCGTGCCCTTGTCGCTGCCGGGGAGGGCGCTTAGATGCGCGTGCGCCTGGTTGAGCAGCGACAGCGCACCGCCTTCGTCGCTGGCACAGCAATCGGCGGCGAACTGCGTTTCGCGTAGGGTTTCGTCGGCGTGAGCCAGGGTGTGCTGCTCGTCTTCCAGGGTTTGCAGCTCGCCCTCGGCCAGGGCCAGTTGATCGAGCTCTTCTACCTGATAGCGCAGCAGCTGGCGCTTGGCTTCCACCTCGCTGCCCGCTTCCTTGCGCTGCTTGAGGCGCCGGTTGGCGCTGCGCCATTCGCGATACGTCTCGGCCAGCTGCTGAGTGGTGTCGCGCAGTCCCGCGTAATCATCCAGCAGCGCCAGGTGAGTTTCCTCGCGCATTAACGCCTGATGGGCGTGCTGGCCGTGAATCTGCACCAGCCGCTCGCCGAGCGATTTCAGGTCGCTGATAGTGGCCGGCTGGCCATTGATCCACGCCTTGGAGCGGCCGTTGGCCGTCACCACCCGCCGCAGCAGGCATTCATCACAGGGCAGCTCGCGGCTGCTGAGCCATTCGCGGGCCGCCGGCAGGTGCTGGATGTCAAAGCGCGCCGCGAGGTCGGTGCGTTCGCTGCCGTGGCGCACGCTACCGGCGTCGGCGCGCTCGCCCAGGCAAAGGCCCAGGGCGCCCAGCAGGATCGACTTGCCGGCGCCGGTCTCGCCGGTAATGGCGGTCATGCCATGGGTCAGGTCGAGCTCTAGGTGCTCAACGATCGCGTAATCTCGAATAGCAAGCTGAGTCAGCATGGGGGCCTCCTGAGGCGCAGCGGAGCCAGCGTCGCCAGGGCGCTGGAGTATTGTTGTTTTATACAGTAGTCGAAAACGCGCTTCAATGCCCACTTGAGATGGCTTTCAAGATCCCCATATACCGTGCATAGCCAATTTGATTGCTACTTACTATTGGGCATTCGAACAGCCCCCCGAACGATGCAGGAGCAAGGCATGGCAAAAGAACCGCAAACCCCGTTGGATGACGAACTGGCTCGCCAAGAGCAAGAGGCCGAAACGCCGGAGCAGGCGTCGGAAGACCGTCTGGCCGAAGGCGAGCTGGAAGGCCTGATCAACGACGATGATGAAGCCGTCGTCGATCAAGTTGGTGACAGCGCCGAAGCTGACGCCCTGGCCGCCCAAGTGCAAGACCTGGAGCAGCGCCTGGCTGAAGCCAATGACCAGTCCATGCGGGCCGCTGCTGAAGCGCAGAACGTACGCCGGCGTGCCGAGCACGAAGCCGAAAAGGCGCGCAAATTTGCCCTGGAAAAGTTCGTCAAGGATCTGCTGCCGGTGGTCGACAGCCTGGAAAAGGCTCTCGAGTCGATGCAGGAAGACGCCTCCGAGGTGCATCGCGAAGGGGTCTCGATGACGCTGAAGATGCAGCTCGACGTGCTCAACAAGTTTGGTGTCGAGCGCATCGACCCGCAGGGCGAGCCCTTTGATCCCCAGGTTCACGAGGCCATGGCCATGGTGCCGAATCCCGAGGTCGAGCCCAACACCGTGATGGAAGTCATGCAGAAGGGCTACTCGCTGAACGGGCGCCTCGTTCGCCCCGCGATGGTCGTGGTCAGCCAGAAAGCGAGTGAGTCATAGGCGATCCGGGCATAAAAAGGCCTTGAAAACTTTCAGGTGGCCCCCAGATAAAGGGGCAACCCCGCGGGATAACCCGCAATCAGTTTGACGTAGTGAATCAACCGAATCCGAGGTTCTAAATTATGGGACGCATTATTGGCATTGATTTGGGCACCACCAACTCTTGTGTATCGGTGCTCGATGGAGACAGTGCAAAAGTTATCGAAAACGCCGAGGGTGGTCGTACCACGCCGTCCATCATCGCCTATACCGAAGACGGCGAGACGCTGGTCGGCCAGGCGGCAAAACGCCAGGCGGTGACCAACCCGGAAAACACCCTTTACGCCATCAAGCGTCTGATCGGCCGTCGTTTCAAGGACGACGTCGTACAGAAAGACATCAAGATGGTGCCGTACAAGATCACCGAAGCCGACAACGGCGATGCCTGGGTGGAAGTGAAAGGCCAGAAGATGGCGCCGCCGCAGGTCAGTGCGGAAGTGCTCAAGAAGATGAAGAAGACTGCGGAAGACTATCTCGGCGAAACCGTCACCGAGGCCGTCATCACCGTACCGGCCTACTTCAACGACAGCCAGCGTCAGGCCACCAAGGATGCGGGTCGTATCGCCGGTCTGGACGTCAAGCGCATCATCAACGAGCCGACCGCAGCGGCGCTCGCCTACGGCATGGACAAGTCGCGCGGTGACAAGACTATCGCGGTATACGACCTGGGTGGTGGTACCTTCGATATCTCGATCATCGAAGTGGCCGATGTCGACGGTGAAACCCAGTTCGAAGTGCTCGCGACCAACGGCGATACTTTCCTGGGCGGCGAAGACTTTGACCTGGCGTTGATCAACTACCTGGTCGACCAGTTCAAGTCTGACAGCGGTATCGACCTGTCCGGCGACAACCTGGCCATGCAGCGTCTGAAAGAAGCGGCCGAAAAAGCCAAGATCGAGCTGTCCAGCGCCCAGCAAACCGACGTTAACCTGCCGTACATCACGGCGGATAACACCGGGCCGAAGCACCTCAACGTCAAGGTCACTCGTGCCAAGCTGGAATCGCTGGTGGACGACCTGGTGCAGCGCTCGATGGAGCCGTGCAAGGTAGCGTTGAAAGATGCTGGTCTGTCGGCGTCTGAAATCGACGACGTGATCCTGGTCGGTGGTCAGACCCGCATGCCGCTGGTTCAGCAGAAAGCCGCTGAGTTCTTCGGCAAGGACGCACGCAAAGACGTGAACCCGGACGAAGCCGTGGCCGTCGGTGCAGCGATCCAGGGCGGCGTTCTGGGTGGTGACGTGAAAGACGTGCTGCTCCTCGACGTGACCCCGCTGACCCTGGGCATCGAAACTCTGGGTGGCGTCATGACGCCGCTGATCGAGAAGAACACCACCATCCCGACCAAGAAGACGCAAACCTTCTCCACGGCGGATGACAACCAGACGGCGGTGACCATCCATGCCGTTCAGGGTGAGCGCAAGCAAGTGTCGCAGAACAAGTCGCTGGGTCGTTTCGATCTTGCCGACATTCCGCCGGCGCCGCGCGGTGTGCCGCAGATCGAAGTGGCTTTTGACCTGGATGCCAACGGTATCCTCAACGTCTCGGCCAAGGACAAGGCGACCGGTAAAGAGCAGTCGATCGTCATCAAGGCGTCCAGTGGCCTGTCCGAGGAAGAAGTCGAACAGATGGTGCGCGATGCCGAAGCCCACGCCGACGAGGACAAGAAGTTCGAGGCGCTGGTGCAGCTGCGCAACCAGGCCGACGGCATGATTCACGCCACGCGCAAGACGCTGGAAGAAGCGGGTGACAAGGCCACCGATGACGAGAAGCAGTCCATCGAAACGGCCATCACCGAGCTGGAAGAAGCCACCAAAGGCGACGACCAAGAGCTTATCCAGCAAAAGCTCGACGCCTTGACCGAAGCCTCCGGCCAGCTGGCGCAGAAGATGTACGCCGAGCAGGCTGAAGGCGCCGAGCAGCCAGGCGAAGAGGGCGCTGAGCAGGCTAGCAAGCCCGAGGAAGACGTGGTTGACGCCGAGTACGAAGAAGTCAACGACGAGCAGAAGAAAAAGTAAGCCCTCTTTCTGCCAAGGAAAGCGGTGACGCGGGAGCTAACTCCCGCGTTGCTGTTTCCGCGGCCAACACGCACACAGTTAAATGTGCAGTTGCATGCATAGCTAACCAGGAGGCGTAGGACCCATGTCCCAGCGCGATTATTACGAAGTCCTGGGTGTCGAGAAAGGGGCTGATCAGAAAGAGATCAAGAAGGCCTACCGTCGCCTGGCGCAAAAGTATCACCCCGATCGAAACCCCGACGATGACACCGCGGCGGAAAAATTCCGTGAGGTATCGGAAGCCTACGAAGTCCTCACCGACAGCGAAAAACGCGCGGCCTACGACCAGTTCGGTCATGCCGGCGTCGACGGTCAGGGTGGTGGCTTTGGTGGCGGTGGTTTCGGCGGCGGTGGCGCCGGCGATTTCAGCGACATCTTCGGCGATGTGTTTGGCGATATCTTTGGTGGCGGCGGACGCCGGCGTGGCCCCAATGCGCCCGCACGCGGCTCCGATCTGCGCTATAACCTAGAGCTGGATCTGGAAAACGCGGTGGGAGGTACCACCGTCGATATCCGCGTGCCGCGTCATATCGAATGCGATCGCTGCGACGGCGGCGGTGCCGAGCCGGGGTCAAGCAAGGATACCTGCCCCACGTGCCACGGCCACGGCCAGGTGCGCATGCAGCAGGGCTTTTTCGCGGTTCAGCAGACCTGCCCCACGTGCCATGGCTCAGGTCAGCACATCAAGGTGCCGTGCCATAAGTGTAACGCTGAAGGGCGCGTGCGCGAGACCCGTACGCTGTCGGTGAAGATTCCGCCCGGCGTGGATACCGGCGACCGTATCCGTCTCAATGCGGAAGGCGAAAGCGGCATCAACGGTGGCCCGCCCGGCGACCTGTATGTCCAGGTGGCTATCAAGCCGCACCATATCTTCCAGCGCGACGGCAAGCACCTGCAGTGCGACGTGCCGATCAACTTCGTTGATGCCGCCCTCGGCGGCGAGCTGGAAGTGCCGACGCTCGACGGCCGTGTGAAGCTGAAGATTCCGCCCGAGACCCAGACCGGCAGGCTGTTCCGGCTGCGCGGTAAAGGCGTCAAGCCCGTGCGTGGCGGTACCCCGGGCGACCTGCTGTGCAAGGTCGTGGTGGAAACGCCGGTCAACCTCAACGACGAGCAGCAAGACCTCTTGCGTCAGCTGCAGAAGAGCCTGGACGGCACCAACAGCCACAGCCACTCGCCCAAGAAAACCGGCTTCTTCGACAGCGTGAAGAAGTTTTTTGAAGAGATGAAGCCGTAAGGCTCAGCGAGTGCCATTTAGCTAAGTGTTGGGTTCAAAAACCCCCGGTTCGTCCGGGGGTTTTTGCCGTTTGGGAAGAGTGATCGCCATGGATAACCGTCAGGAAAGACCCGTCAGGGGTATCTTGCTCAGGGTGCTGTCAGGGGCGCTGTTTACCGGCATGCTGGTGTGCATCAAGGCCGTTAGTGATGAGGTGCCGGTCGGGCAGTCGGTGTTTTATCGTTCGCTGTTTGCGCTCGTGCCCATCGTGGTGTTTCTGGTGCTGCGCCGGGAGTTTCCCGGCGGGCTGGCCACGCGTCGGCCGCTGGGGCATGCGCTGCGTTCCGGCTTGGGGGCTGCCGCCATGTTTGCCTCCTTTGCGGCGGTGGCACTGTTGCCCGTGGCGGAAACCACGCTGCTCGCGCAGCTGACGCCGGTGTTCATGGCTGTTGGCGGGGTGGTGTTGCTGGGCGAGCGCTTCTCGTTCTATCGCGCGGGCGCGCTGGGGTTGGCGCTGGCGGGGGTGGCCGTGCTGGTGCTGCCGGGGCTCGAAGCGAGCCGCGCGCATGGCCAGCTGGCCGGCTATGCGCTGGGCGGGCTGAGCGCACTGCTGACTGCCGGCGCGCTGCTGACCGTCAGGCGTATTTCACGCACCGAGACGGCAGCGTCCATCGCGTTCTACTTCATTCTGGTGGCGGCGCTGGCGGGGCTGGCAACCCTTCCGCTGGGCTGGGCATCGCTGACGCAGACAGCGTTTGCTCTGTTGGTGCTGTCGGGGTTGTTTGGCGGGGCGGCGCACATTGCGATGACGCTGGCGCTCCGCTACGCCGAAGCCTCGCGTCTGGCGCCTTATGAGTACATCGCACTGGTGTGGCCGGTGTTGGCGGACTGGCTACTGTTTGGCCTGCCGGTGTCCAGCGGCTTTATATTGGCCCTGCCGCTGCTGCTTGGCGGGGTGGGGCTGGCGACCCTGGAAGGCCGCCGGGCTAAACGGCTTCTTCGACAATAAGCTGAGGACGGCCCCTTGAGCACGGCTCGATGCGCGCTTCCACGCGGTAGACCTGGCGCAACAGCGCCGGGGTTATCACCTCGGCGGTATCGCCGCAGGCTATCAGGCGACCGTTTTCCAGCATCATGGCGGCATCGGCGAAGCGCAGCGCGTGTCCCAGATCGTGCAGGGCGACCATGATCAGCATGTTGCGTTCGTCGGCCAGGCGCCTGAGTACGCCCAGCAGGTTGATCTGCCGGTTGAGATCCAGCGCCGAGGTGGGCTCGTCCAGCATCAGGATCTCGGGTTCCTGAACCAGCGCCTGGGCGGCGCTCACCAGCTGGCGCTGCCCGCCGCTGAGGTCGCCGATATCGCGCTCGCCAAGCCCAGTAATGTTCAATTCCTCGAGCGCGCGGTCCACCTGGGCCAGGTCGTCGGGCTGCACTTTCAGGCTACGCCCCTGCATGCGCGCCAGCAGCACCGACTCATACACCGTGAGCACCGCTCTTGCGCCGGTTTCCTGGGGCATGTAGGCCACCGGGCGCTCGACGCTGGTGCCGCTGATAACCACGTCGCCGTCGCCTTTCAGCAGGCCGAGAATGCGCCGGAACAGCGTTGACTTGCCGGCGGCGTTAGGCCCCAGCAGGGCGACTACCTGCCCGCCCTGAAAGCACGGCGTGGTGATGTCCTCGATGATGGATTGACGCCCGTAGCGAGCGGAAACGCGATTCAGCTGTAGGGTTACCATGAGGCCTTCTTGTGGTTGAGCACGAGGAACAGAAAGAAGGGAATGCCCACGAGCGAGGTAATGATGCCGATGGGAATAATGGTGCCCGGAATGATGATCTTGGAAATCACCGAGCCCACCGACAGGATCAGTGCGCCACACAGCGCCGAGCCGGGCAGGAAGAAGCGCTGATCCTCGCCGAGCAGAATGCGTGCAATGTGCGGCCCGACGAGGCCGATAAAGCCGATGGTGCCGACAAACGCGACGGCAATTGCGGCGAGCAGCGACACCAGCACCAGCACTTCCAGGCGCAGCGCGCGGGGGTTCACGCCCATGCTTTCGGCCTTGGCATCGCCTAGTCGCATGGCGGTGAGCGCCCAGCCGTGACGTGCCAGCAGCGGCATCACCATGGCCAGGATGCTCAGCGCGATCCAGAATTTCGGCCAGGTCGCCTTGGTCAGGCTGCCCATGGTCCAGAACACCACCGCCGCCACGGCCTGCTGGCTGGCGAAAAACTGGATCAGCGCCATCAGCGAGTTGAAGATGAACACCATGGCGATACCCAGCAGCACGATGGTTTCCACTGTCACCCCGCGCTTGAGGCTCAGGGCGTGAATCAGAAAGGCGGTGACCATGGCCATCAGGAACGCATTGATGGGTATTACGTACTCGATGGCGGCGGGGATGATGGCCACGCCAAACGCCAGTCCCAGAGCGGCGCCAAAGCTGGCGCCCGCCGAAATACCCAGGGTGAACGGGCTGGCCAGCGGGTTGCTCAGGATGGTTTGCATCTGCGCCCCAGCCACCGAGAGGCTGGCGCCTACCACCAGCGCCATCAGGGCCACCGGCATGCGAATTTCCCAGAGGATGACGCGTGCCTGCTGGCTGACGCTGTCAGGGGTAAACAGCGCGGCCATGACCTCGCCCAGGCTATAACGCGCCGGTCCCAGAGCAAGATCGACACACAGGCTGAAGAAGAGCGCAACGACCAGTACCGCCAGAATCATCTGGCGGCGGAAGACCTGGCTGCGATAGAAGGCGCGCCCCTGGGAGTCGGGCGCGGCCGTCATGGTGTCACTCGTCATTCAATGAGATCCAGTAGCCGGGTTCGTAGTCGATGGGCAAGAAGCGCTCGTGCAGCTCACGCATGGTGGCTTCCGGGTCGAGGTCTTCAAACAGCTCGGGGTGCAGCCACTTGGCCAGCTGTTGAACCGCCACGAAATAGTAGGGACTGTTGTAGAACTGATGCCAGATGGCGTGGACGTTGTCTGATTCGACCGCGCGAATCCCGGTCATGGCCGTGCGTTCGGTAAGGGCCTCGAGCTTTGCGCGGGCTTTATCCATGTCCGCGCCCGGGCCCATGCCGACCCAGTCGCCGCCAGGCACATAGGCGTCCCAGTTGCCGCCGGTGACCACCACGTGTTCCGGGTCGGCGGCAATGATCTGTTCAGGGTTCAGGTTGCCGAAGCTATTGGGGATAATGCCCTCGGCGATATTGCGCCCGCCCGCCAGGGTGACATATTCGCCAAAATTGGCCGGGCCGAAGCTCATGCAGCACTCGTCGGAGTAGCCGCCCGCCCGGTCGATAAAGACGCTGGGGCGTTCAGGGTCGGCGTCTTCGATAACGTCGGTGACCCGCGTCATCTGCGCTTCGGCAAAGTCGATAAACGTCTCGGCGGCGGTTTCATCGCCCATCAGCTGGCCGATGATGCGCATGGACGGGATCGTGTGCGCGATAGGGTCTTCGCGGAAATCCACATAGACGATGGGAATATCCAGCTCGGCCAGCTTGTCGTCGTAGCCGGCATCTTCGGTGGCCGCCTTGGCTTCGATATTCATCAGCACGACGTCCGGCGTGAGGGACGCTGCCTGCTCGACATCGAAGGTGCCGTCCTTGAAGCCGCCGAAGGTGGGCAGGTCTTCGATTTCCGGGAAACGCTCGGCGTAGCGCGCATAGTTATCGGGGTCCGCCTGGGAAAAGTCTTCCCGCCAGCCCACTACATGGTCAAAGGGGGCCTCGGGTTCCAGCAGGCCCAGCAGATAAATTTGCCGACCTTCGCCCAGGATCACCCGTTCAGCCGGGGCGTCCAGGGTAACCTGGCGACCGGTAACGTCGGTGACGGTGATATCGTCGGCGACAGCGGCGCTGCAGCTCAAGGCGGCGAGTGCGCCCAGTAACAGTTTGGAAACGTGGCTAGCCATAAATCCCTTTCCCTTCATCAACCGGTTAAGTAACAAGTGGTGGAGTCGCACAGGGGTGCCCAGCGGAGGAGTGGGCGGGTAACAAAACCTGTTGTGCGTATAATTCGCATTCTCAGAAGGCGCTATTATTGCCGAAACGCCGCCGCCTGTCGATACGTCTCGCCATGGGATTGGGGGTCGCCCAAGCACGCCGTTGAACGCGCTGTTGCGGCCAGCGACCATTCGTTGCTTGGCGCCGGGCATTGCGCGCATTACGCTAGTGGGTACTAACTCGCTACCGACGCGGAGACGCCCCATGCCTTTATCCCGTGCTGAAATCGCCACGCCCTCCGGTGAACGCCTGATGAAACGCCTGTGCAACCACTGGTCGCACAAGTTTGACGTTGAACGCTCGGGGCAAGAGGCAAGAATTGCCTTTGTCACGGGCACCTGCCTGATGCGCGCCGATGCGGCGTCGCTGGCGGTGGCGATCGAGACCCTAGAAGAAGAGCACCTGGATGAACTGGAGGGCGTCGTGGAGCGCCATCTGGTGCGGATGGCCGGCGATGAAGAACTGGTCATCGTCTGGGAGAACTAACCGCCTCCGACGGCGCGGATTCCCGCCGCGCGTCTGCTATAATCGCGGCCACGTTAGATACCCACTTTGATGCTGAAAAACGCAAGCGCAGGAGTTTCGATGACCCGAGTTGCCATTGTAGGCGTCGCCGGCCGGATGGGCCGCACGCTGGTAAATGCTGTTGAACAAGAGACGGATGCGACCCTGGCGGGCGGTATTGTGGAGCCGGGCAGTTCCTTGGTTGGCGCTGATGTCGGCGAGCTGGCGGGCATTGGCAAGCGCGGCGTGGCGGCGGTGGATGACCTGAGCGATATCGTCGACGATTTTGACGTGCTGATCGATTTCACCGCCCCTCAGGTGACGCTTGCCAACCTGGCGTTTTGCGCCGCGCATGGCAAGCGCATCGTGATAGGCACCACGGGCATGAACGATGACGAGCTGGCTCAACTGGATAGCTTCTGCGATCGCGTTGCCATGGTGTTCGCGCCGAACATGAGTGTGGGCGTGAACCTGACGCTCAAGCTATTGGAAACCGCCGCCAAAGCGCTGGGCGATGAGGGTTACGACATCGAGGTGATCGAGTCCCATCACCGGCACAAGGTCGATTCACCTTCCGGCACGGCAATTAAGATGGGCGAAGTGGTTGCGGCAAGCCTGGATCGCACGCTCAAGGAGCACGGTGTGTTCGAGCGGGTGGGGCAGTGTGGTCCGCGCCGTGATAAAGAGATCGGTTTCGCCACCGTGCGGGCAGGCGATATCGTCGGCGAGCACACGGTCATGTTTGCCACCGAAGGCGAGCGCATCGAGATTACCCACAAAGCCTCAAGCCGGATGACCTTTGCCAAGGGTGCCGTGCGCGCGGCGCGCTGGGTCGCGGGAAAAGAGAACGGCCGATACGATATGCAGGATGTGCTGGCGTTGAACTAGATAAGCCACGCGCCTGCGATAGGGCCCTCCGGTCACTGAGGGGTAGTCTTGGGCCAGAAATTCCTGTAAAATTCCAAAAATTTTGGCCGATTGGCTGTCTTCAGGCAGCAAATGTCTGCAGCGAAAGCACCGCGCTTGTTGCACTGGCCCCAGATTAGAGAGATAGCTAATCGCTGCACCATGACGGTTAGCCATGGATGAGAACAACAAGCGGGATGAATCCGATTTATTTTTTATCGGCTTCGTCCCGCTTTTTTACGGCCCCAGTTTTATTAATAAACAGTTTTGATAATGAATGGTTTTGGTCGCGATAGTGTTACGCGTCGTGGATAACGAAGACATTGCTGAGCCTGCGCCCACAGGCTCCCACCAGCATGGGAGGATCTTGTTTTGAATAACCCCGCATTGAGCAAACCCGCAATATTGGCCCTGGAAGATGGCAGCGTGTTCCACGGCATCGCCATTGGGGCGGATGGATTAACCAGCGGCGAGGTGGTGTTCAATACGGCCATGACCGGCTATCAAGAAATCCTCACCGACCCCTCCTACACCCGCCAGATCGTCACGCTTACCTATCCCCATATCGGCAATACCGGCGTCAACGCCGAGGATGTGGAATCCGCTTCGATTGCGGCGGCGGGCCTGGTGATTCGCGACCTCCCTTTGCTGGCCAGCAGCTTCCGTTCCGAGCAAACCCTCTCCGATTACCTGAAAAGCCAGAACGTCCTGGGCATCGCCGATATCGACACGCGCCGCCTGACGCGCATCCTGCGCGATAAAGGCGCTCAGAACGGGGCCATTCTGGCGGGCGCTGAGGCCGAGGGTGAAGACGCCGTGGCGCGGGCGTTGGCGGCGGCGAAGGCGTTTCCAGGGCTGAAGGGCATGGATCTGGCCAAAGACGTCTCGTGTAAAGAAGCCTATGAATGGTCGGAAGGCGAATGGACCCTGGGTGACGGCTACGCCGATGCGGCCCAGGGCGAGCGCCCTTACCATGTGGTGGCCTACGATTACGGGGTGAAGTTCAATATCCTGCGCATGCTGGCCGCGCGCGGCTGCCGCCTGACGGTGGTGCCTGCGCAAACGCCTGCCGCCGAGGTCATGGCGCTGAACCCGGACGGCGTCTTTCTGGCCAATGGTCCGGGCGACCCGGAGCCCTGCGACTACGCGATCAAAGCCATTCAGGACGTGCTGGAAACCGACACGCCGGTATTCGGGATCTGCCTGGGCCACCAACTGCTGGCGCTGGCCTCGGGGGCGAAAACCGTCAAGATGAGCCACGGCCACCACGGTGCCAACCATCCCGTGCAGGACCTGGACAACGGCACGGTGATGATCACCAGTCAGAACCACGGTTTCGCGGCGGACGAAGCGACACTGCCGGCCAACGTTCGGGCCACGCACCGCTCGCTGTTCGACGGCACGCTGCAGGGCATTGAGCGTACCGACCGACCGGCGTTCAGCTTCCAGGGGCACCCGGAAGCCAGCCCCGGCCCGCGCGATGTGGCGCCGCTATTTGATCGCTTTATCGCCATGATGCAGGCGCGCCGCTAACGCCGCCGATTGCCGCATCGCCGAATGTTTCGCTCATTGTCACTTTTTCAGCGGGAACCGTTATGCCCAAGCGTACCGACATCAACAGCATTCTCATTATTGGCGCTGGCCCGATTGTCATCGGCCAGGCCTGCGAGTTCGACTACTCCGGCGCCCAGGCGTGTAAAGCGCTCCGCGAAGAGGGCTTCCGGGTTATTCTGGTCAACTCCAACCCGGCCACCATCATGACCGACCCGGCCATGGCCGATGCCACCTACATCGAGCCGATTACCTGGCAGGCGGTCGAGAAAATCATCGAAGCCGAAAAGCCCGACGCCATCCTGCCCACCATGGGCGGCCAGACCGCGCTGAACTGCGCGCTGGATCTGGAAAAGCATGGCGTGCTGGCCAAGCACGGCGTCGAGATGATCGGCGCCAACGCCGATGCCATCAATATGGCCGAAGACCGTGATCTGTTCGACCAGGCCATGAAGCGGATTGGCCTGGAATGCCCGAAAGCCAAAGTCGCTCATACCATGGAAGAAGCCTGGGATATCCAGGCGGAGCTTGGCTTCCCGACGATTATTCGCCCGTCCTACACCATGGGCGGCTCCGGCGGCGGCGTGGCGTACAACAAGGAAGAGTTCGAGGAAATCTGTATCCGTGGTTTCGAGCTCTCCAACAACCACGAGCTGCTCATCGACGAGTCGCTGCTGGGCTGGAAAGAGTACGAGATGGAGGTTGTGCGCGATAAGAACGACAACTGCATCATCGTCTGCGCGATCGAAAACTTTGACCCCATGGGCGTGCATACCGGCGACTCCATCACCGTGGCCCCGGCGCAAACGCTGACGGATAAAGAGTACCAGATCATGCGTGACGCCAGCCTCGCGGTGCTGCGCGAGATCGGCGTGGAAACCGGCGGCTCCAACGTCCAGTTCGGCATGGATCCCCAGACCGGCCGCCTGGTGGTGATCGAGATGAACCCGCGGGTGTCGCGTTCGTCGGCGCTGGCCTCCAAGGCCACCGGTTTCCCGATCGCCAAGATCGCCGCCAAGCTGGCGGTGGGCTATACCCTGGATGAACTGCAGAACGACATTACCGGTGGCCGTACGCCCGCGTCGTTCGAGCCGTCCATCGACTACGTGGTCACCAAGATTCCGCGTTTCACCTTCGAGAAATTCCCCCAGGCCAACGACCGTCTGACCACCCAGATGAAGTCGGTGGGCGAAGTGATGGCGATCGGCCGGACTTTCCAAGAGTCGCTGCAAAAAGCCCTGCGCGGCATGGAAACCGGCAACGACGGCCTCGACCCGATTATCACCGACTTCACGCCGGACAACATGGCGATTATCCAGGGCGAGCTCCAGGCCGCCGGTGCCGAGCGTATTTTCTACGTGGCCGATGCCCTGCGTGCCGGGATGAGCGTCGAGGAAGTGTTCACGCTGACCAATATCGACCGCTGGTTCCTGGTCCAGCTGGAAGACCTGATCGTGACCGAGGCCGCGATAGCTAAGCGCTCCTTGAGCGACTTTTCCGCCCGCGAGCTGTATCAGCTCAAGCGCAAAGGCTTCTCGGACGCCCGCCTGGCCAAGGTGCTGGGGGTGGCGGAGAAAGACTTCCGCAAGACACGCCAGGCCGCCGGCATCCGCCCGGTGTACAAGCGCGTGGATACCTGTGCGGCCGAGTTCGCCTCGGATACCGCTTACATGTACTCCACCTACGAAGAGGAGTGCGAGGCGGAGGTGTCCGACCGCCAGAAGATCATGGTGCTGGGCGGTGGCCCCAACCGGATCGGTCAGGGTATCGAGTTTGATTACTGCTGTGTGCACGCGGCGTTTGCAATGCACGACGACGGCTATGAAACCATCATGGTCAACTGCAATCCCGAGACGGTCTCCACCGACTACGACACCTCCGACCGGCTCTACTTCGAGCCGGTGACTCTGGAAGATGTGCTGGAGATCGCCGACAAAGAAAAGCCGGCGGGCGTGATCGTCCAGTTTGGCGGCCAGACGCCGCTCAAGCTCGCCCGCGAGCTCGAGGCGGCGGGCGTGCCGATTATCGGTACCACCCCCGACGCCATCGACCGCGCCGAAGACCGCGAGCGCTTCCAGCAGATGATCGACAAGCTCGGCCTGAAGCAGCCGCCCAATGCCACGGCGCGCAGCTTTGACGATGCTTTCGCCAAGGCCGAAGCCATTGGCTACCCCTTGGTGGTGCGGCCAAGCTACGTGCTGGGTGGCCGGGCCATGGAGATCGTCTACGACGCCTCCGAGCTCGAGAACTACATGACCAACGCGGTGAAGGTGTCCAACGATTCGCCGGTGCTGCTGGATCACTTCCTGAGCGCGGCGGTGGAGATCGATATCGACGCGGTCTCCGACGGCCGGCAGGTGGTCATCGGCGGCATCATGCAGCACGTCGAGCAGGCAGGGGTGCACTCCGGTGATTCGGCCTGTTCGCTGCCGCCTTACTCGCTGCCCGCCGACGTCCAGGATGAGATGCGCAATCAGGTCAAGAAGATGGCCGTGGAGCTGGGCGTCAAAGGCCTGATGAACGTGCAGCTTGCCTGGCAGGACGGCGAGATCTACGTGATCGAGGTCAATCCGCGTGCCTCGCGTACCGTGCCCTTTGTCTCCAAGTGTATCGGTACGTCGCTGGCCCAGATTGCCGCGCGCTGCATGGCGGGCAAGAGCCTGGCCGAGCAGGGCTTCGAGCGCGAGATCGTGCCGCATTTTTATAGCGTCAAGGAGGCGGTGTTCCCGTTCAACAAGTTCCAGGGCGTGGACCCGATCCTGTCGCCGGAAATGAAGTCCACCGGCGAAGTGATGGGCTCGGGCGACACCTTTGCCGAGGCGTTCTTCAAGGCGCAGCTGGGCGCGGGCGAGGCGATCCCTGCCTTGACCGGCGAGCGCAAGGCATTTCTGTCGGTACGTGAACCGGACAAGCAGGGGATTATCGAAGTGGCCCGTTCTCTGCTAACATTAGGCTTTACTCTTTGTGCGACGCGTGGCACGGCAGCGGCTCTCGAAGCGGCTGGCCTGGCAGTGGAGCACGTCAATAAAGTCTACGAAGGTCGTCCCCATATCGTCGATCTGCTCAAGAACGACGAAATCGCCTACATTGTGAACACCACCGAGGGTCGTCAGGCCATCAATGACTCCTCGGTCATTCGCCGTACTGCTCTCGCGCGCAAGGTGCCCTATGCGACCACCTTGGCGGGCGCTAATGCTGTTTGCATGGCGCTTGAGTACGGTAGGGAGATTACGGTGCGGCGCCTTCAGGATCTGCATGCAGGAGCAAGTCAATGAATAAGGTCCCGATGACGGTAGCGGGCGAAAAAAGTCTTCGCGATGAACTGAATCAGCTCAAGGGCGAAGCGCGCCCCGAAGTGATTGCGGCTATCGCCGAAGCACGTGAGCACGGCGACCTTAAGGAAAATGCCGAATATCATGCCGCGCGTGAGCAGCAAGGGTTTATCGAAGGGCGTATCCAGGAGATCGAAAGCAAGCTCTCGGGTGCCCAGGTGATCGATGTCACCAAGCTGCCCAAGACCGGCAAGGTGATCTTTGGCGTGACCGTGTCACTGCTCAATCTGGATACCGACGCGCGGGTGACTTATCGCATCGTTGGCGAAGATGAGGCTGACATCAAGTCGGGGCGTATTTCCGTCACGTCGCCCATTGCCCGCGCGCTGATCGGCAAGGAAGAAGGTGACGTGGTCGGCGTCAAGACGCCGGGCGGCGACGTCGAGTACGAAATCGAGAGCGTCGAGCACCTGTAAGCGAGTGAAAGGCGGGGATCCGCCTTTCACTGCCCGCATGGCCAAAAAAAGCCCGCGACACGGTGTCGCGGGCTTTTAACGCTCCGGCGCAGTCGCTGAATAAATGCTCAGCGACGGCCGTGATGGTTTTCGAAGCGCTTGATGTTGGACAGCTTGGGATTACCCTTCGGGTTCGGGCGGTAGAGCAGCGCCGTCTTGCCGATGGATTGCACCAGTTCCGCCTGACTGTCGTTGATCAGCTCTTCAAGCATTGCGGCGCGGTCATCGCGCTCGGGCAGTGCGAGCTTCACCTTGATGAGCTCGTGGTCGTTGAGTGCCCGGCCGAGTTCAGCGAGTAAATTGTCGGAAACGCCATTTTCGGAAACGGTGACCACCGGATTGAGGTAGTGGCCAATGCTGCGAAATGCTTTCTTTTGTGCCTGTGACAAGCTCATGGTATCTTGCGGTATCCCAGTTTGCGCTTAACGTTCCATCTTACGGTGAAACGTCACCGAGTGAAAGCCATCGTGTGAAAGCGCCCATCGCTCCTTCAGTGTCAGATTGTATGCAGCAAACGCCTCCGGGCCGAAAACGGCCATCAAGTAAAACCAGCGCAAGCTGGATGAAAGAGCATTTTGACGATCAGTACGTCAAGCAGAGCTGGCAGGATGGTTATCGCTCTCGGGCGAGCTACAAGCTGCTGGAAATCGATGAAAAAGACAAGCTGCTGCGCCCCGGCATGACGATCATTGACCTGGGCGCTGCACCGGGTGGCTGGAGCCAGATTGCCGCTGAGAAAGTGGGGTCGCAGGGCCGGGTGATTGCGTCCGATATCCTGGAGATGGACAGCCTTGCGGATGTGACGTTCATCCAGGGGGATTTCACCGAAGAAGCGGTGCTGAACGCCATCCTCGAGCGTCTCGAAAATCGCCCGGTCGACCTTGTGATGTCGGACATGGCCCCCAATATGAGTGGCATGGCGGCGATTGACCAGCCGCAAGCCATGTATCTGGTGGAACTGGCCCTCGAGCTTGCCCGGGAAACACTGTCGCCGGGCGGCAATTTGCTGGTAAAGGTATTTCAGGGGGAAGGGTTCGACAGCTACCTGAAAGAGCTGCGTAACAGTTTCAAGCGGGTGGTAACGCGCAAGCCCGGTGCTTCTCGTGCACGTTCACGGGAAGTGTATCTACTGGCGGAGGGGTTTCGGGGTTCGTGACCGCCCGCCGGCTTATCGCCAGGATTTATCACCGCGATAGCCAGACAGACAGTTGCAAAGTGTGTCACATTGGGCCGATAGGCGAGCGTGGCACAGATGGCCCAAGACATTAGGCGTCTTGGCAATGGTTGAACGCTTGAGGCTGATGTAAGGTCTCACTATCAGGGTTTAACTGACAGATTCTTGTAATGAGGGTAGCCCCTTGAATGATATGGCAAAGAACCTGATTCTGTGGTTGGTCATCGCGGCCGTGCTACTGACAGTGTTCAATAATTTCAGTACTGAAAGCGCGCCTCAGACGATGAACTACACCCAGTTCGTCGAGCAGGTGCAGGAACAGCAGGTACGCAGCGTCACCATTGATGGCTATACCATCACCGGTGAGCGTTCGGACGGGTCACAGTTCCAGACGATTCGTCCGGCGGCAGAAGACCCCAAGCTGATGGACGATCTGCTGAGCAATGACGTGACGGTTATCGGCAAGGAGCCGGAGCAGCAAAGTATCTGGACACGCCTGCTGATCGCCAGCTTCCCGATTCTGCTGATCCTGGCCATCTTCATGTTCTTCATGCGCCAGATGCAGGGCGGTGCCGGCGGTGGCAAGGGCGGCCCGATGAGCTTTGGCAAGTCCAAGGCCAAGCTGCTCTCGCAGGATCAGATCAAGACCACCTTTGCGGATGTCGCGGGCTGCGACGAAGCCAAAGAGGAAGTCGAGGAACTGGTCGACTTCCTGCGTGACCCCACCAAATTCCAGCGTCTGGGCGGCACTATTCCCCGTGGCGTATTGATGGTGGGCCCGCCGGGTACCGGTAAGACGCTGTTGGCCAAGTCCATTGCGGGTGAAGCCAAGGTGCCGTTTTTCTCGATTTCCGGTTCGGACTTCGTCGAGATGTTCGTCGGCGTGGGCGCCTCGCGCGTTCGCGACATGTTCGAGCAGGCCAAGAAGCAGGCGCCGTGTATCATCTTTATCGACGAGATCGACGCCGTGGGCCGTTCGCGGGGCGCCGGCATGGGTGGCGGTAACGACGAGCGCGAGCAGACGCTCAACCAGTTGCTGGTCGAGATGGATGGTTTCGAGGCCAATGAAGGCGTCATCGTGATTGCCGCGACCAACCGTCCTGACGTGCTCGACCCGGCACTGCTGCGTCCCGGCCGTTTCGACCGCCAGGTTACGGTTGGCCTGCCAGACATTCGTGGCCGCGAGCATATTCTGGGCGTCCATCTGCGCAAGGTGCCGCTGGGTGACGACGTGAAACCGCAGATCATTGCCCGCGGTACACCGGGCTTCTCCGGCGCCGATCTGGCTAACCTGGTCAATGAGGCTGCCCTGTTCGCCGCTCGCCGTAACAAGCGGTTGGTCAGCATGGAAGAGCTGGATCTGGCCAAGGACAAGATCATGATGGGTGCCGAGCGCAAATCCATGGTCATGACCGACAAGGAAAAGCTGAATACGGCTTATCATGAGTCGGGCCACGCCATTATCGGCCTGGTCGCACCGGATCACGATCCAGTCTACAAGGTAACGATCATTCCGCGTGGCCGCGCGCTGGGTGTCACCATGTTCCTGCCGGAAGAAGACCGCTATAGCCTGTCTCGCCAGCAGATTCTCAGCCAGATCTGTTCGCTGTTCGGCGGCCGTATCGCCGAGGAGATGACGCTCGGTGCGAACGGTGTGACCACGGGTGCATCCAACGATATCAAGCGTGCTACCGAGCTGGCCCACAATATGGTCGCCAAGTGGGGGCTCTCGGACGAAATGGGGCCGATCATGTACGACGAGGACGAGTCTCATCAGTTCCTCGGCGGTCCGGGTCAGGGCGGCTCGAAGATGAAGTCGGGCGAAACCACCACGCGCCTCGATAAAGAAGTGCGCAAGATCATTGATGATTGCTACGAACAGGCGCGTCAGATCCTGACCGACAACCGCGACAAGTTGGATGCCATGGCGGAAGCATTGATGAAGTATGAGACCATCGATGCCGACCAGCTCAAGGACATCATGGATGGCCGTGATCCGCGTCCGCCGGAAGGCTGGAACGATGGCGACTCTTCGGGTGGCGGAACCCCTGTGGGTGACGATCAGTCCACCGCCTCGTCCAGCGATAACCGCAGCAGCGACGCGTCAGGTGACGACGGCGATGCAGACGATGAAGAGCCGCGCCGTCGGCCTTCGGATCCGCTGGGCGGGCCTGCTGGCTCATAACGCAGCATCCGGCCATTCGGCTATTGAGAAGGCGTCCCCAAAAGGGACGCCTTTTTGTTATGCTGTGTGGCTACAATAGCGATACGTTTTTTCGACCAGGCGGCAGCATGACTTCTACGGCACGTCCTACTCCTTCGGCACCGGTGACCCCGACGTCTTCGCAGCTTCGCTGCGGGCGGCACTTGCTCGACCTCTCCTTTCCCCGCGTCATGGGGGTCTTGAACGTAACCCCTGACTCCTTTTCGGATGGCGGTCAGCATGTGGCCGTGGACGATGCGCTGCGGCGTGCGGAGCAGATGATCGCCGAAGGTGCCTCCATCATCGATGTCGGCGGTGAATCGACGCGCCCCGGGGCGTCGCCGGTGGCCGAGCAGGAAGAGCTTGACCGTGTCGCCCCGGTCATTGAAGGTCTGGTGCGCGAGCTCGACGCCCTGGTCTCGGTGGACACCAGCTGCCCGGCGGTGATGCGCGAAGCAAGTACTCTGGGGGCGGGCATGATCAATGACGTGCGCTCCCTCGAGCGGGAGGGGGCTCTTGCCGCCGCAGCGGGAAGCGGTCTGCCGGTGAGTCTGATGCATCGCCAGGGCGAGCCCCAGCACATGCAGCAGGCGCCTGCCTACGAGCAGCCGATCGAGGAGGCAGTGATCGAGTATTTGACGGCGCGTATTGCCGAGTGTGAAGCCGCAGGTCTGCGCCGCCATCGACTGCTGGTGGATCCCGGCTTTGGGTTTGGCAAGACCGTCGAGCATAACCTGCGCTTACTGAATCAGATGGCCGCGCTCCAGACGCTTTCCCTGCCGGTGCTGGTCGGGATGTCGCGCAAGAGCATGATCGGTAAAGTCTTGGGGCGCGCCGTTGACGAGCGGCTTCCCGGTGGCCTGGCGCTGGCGGCCATGGCGGTTGAGCGCGGCGCCGGCATCGTGCGCGTGCATGATGTAGGGCCTACGGTAGACGCCGTCAACATGGCCTGGGCAGTGCTCCAGGAAGGCTGCGAGCCCCCTTTACATGAGGAAAACCGCGCATGAGCAGACGTTACTTCGGCACCGACGGTATTCGTGGAACGGTCGGTCAGTCGCCGATCACCGCCGATTTCATGCTCAAACTGGGCTGGGCCGCAGGTCAGGTGCTGCGTCGCGAAAAAGGCCGCACGCGGGTATTGATCGGCAAGGATACGCGTATCTCGGGGTACATGTTCGAGTCGGCCCTGGAGTCGGGGCTCTCGGCGGCAGGGGTTGATGTGGCATTGCTTGGGCCGATGCCCACGCCAGGGATCGCCTATCTCACGCGTACCTTTCGCGCCGATGCGGGCATCGTGATTTCAGCCTCGCACAACCCCTTTGAAGACAACGGCATCAAATTTTTCTCGGCCGAAGGCAAGAAGCTGGCCGATGACATCGAAGACCGTATCGAAGTCATGCTCGAGGCTCCGCTGACCACGGCGGATGCTTCTCAGTTGGGCAAGGCCACGCGGATTGATGATGCGGCCGGTCGCTATATCGAATTCTGCAAGTCGACCCTGCCCGACCGCCTCAGCCTGCATGGCTTGACCATTGTGCTCGACTGCGCCCACGGCGCCACCTACCACATTGCCCCCAGCGTTTTCCGCGAGCTTGGCGCCGAGGTGAGCGTGATCGGTGGCTCGCCTGATGGTCTGAATATCAATCAGCAGGTGGGCTCGACGCACCCCGCGGCGCTGCGCGCCGCGGTGATCCAGCAGGGCGCTGATCTGGGGATTGCGTTTGACGGCGACGGTGACCGGGTGCTGCTGGTCGACTCGGACGGTCGCGAAGTGGACGGGGATGACATCCTGTATCTGATTGCCCGGGATCGCCGCGCGCGGGGCCAACTGGAAGGCGGCGTGGTGGGTACGCTGATGAGCAATTTCGGCCTCGCCATGGCGCTGGAAAAGATGGGTATCCCGTTCGAGCGTGCCAAGGTCGGTGACCGTTATGTGATGGAGCGCATGGCGGCCAACCAGTGGGAGCTGGGCGGCGAATCCTCGGGGCATATTGTGTGCAGCCATGTGCAGACCACCGGCGACGGCATCGTGTCAGCGCTACAGGTGCTCGCCCTGATGATGCGCGAGCAGCAGTCGCTGCCTGCCCTGCTGAGGGGGCTTGAGAAGGTTCCGCAGTCGCTGGTCAATGTCAGGTTGCCCCCCGGTACCGATGCCAAAGAGGTGATGGCCTCCGAGCCGCTTCAGCAGGCGATCACCGCGCTCGAGCGCGAGCTGGGCGACGAGGGGCGTGTCCTGCTCAGGGCGTCGGGCACCGAACCGTTGATCCGCGTGATGGTCGAAGGTCGTGCGCATCTTGACGTGGATCAGCTGGCAGGTCGACTGGCCGAACAGGTCAGGGCGCTGCTTTAATAGCCCGGGCGGGCAGATAACAGCGGTTGTCTTGACAAGTCCGCTCCTATACCATTTCGCTCCACCTTGAGTGAGGAGAGTCCATGCGTAGGCCCTTAATCGCCGGCAACTGGAAGATGAACGGTTCGGCGGCACTGGTTGAAGCGTTCGGTAAGGTATTCGCCGACGCAAAGCTGCCGGCGGACGTTGATATGGTCGTGATTCCGCCGTTTCCCTACCTGGATGCGGCGCGGCATGCCTTCAGCAACACCCCGCTACGGCTCGGTGCGCAGACGCTCAATCCGCTGCACTCCGGGGCGCACACCGGCGAGGTAAGCGGCCGCATGCTCAAGGAGTTTGACGTGGCCTACGCCCTCGTCGGTCACTCAGAGCGGCGGCAGCTGTATCGGGAGACCGACGAGCAGGTGTTTGAACGCCTGATGGCTGCGCTTGAGGTCGGAATGTCACCCATCCTGTGCGTGGGGGAGACCCTGGAAGAGCGTGACGCGGGCCATACCATGGACGTGGTGCTGCGCCAGGTGGGGCATGTCATGGCGCGCCTGGAAGCCGCACAGCGCTGCGAGGTGATTATCGCCTACGAGCCGGTATGGGCCATCGGGACGGGGCGTACCGCCACGCCCGAGCAGGCTCAGGACGTCATGGCAGGCATTCGCGCCTATCAGGCGTCCTTCGATACCTCGCTTGCCGAGCAGCTCAGGTTGCTTTACGGCGGCAGCATGAATGCAAACAACGCGGCTGAGCTTCTAGCGCAGCCGGACATCGACGGCGGTTTGGTGGGCGGTGCTTCGCTCAAAACCGACGATTTTTACGCCATTTGTCAGTCAGCAGGATAACGCCATGCAAGTTGCAATTCTTATGGTTCATGTGGTGATTGCGATCGCCCTGGTTGTGCTCATCCTGCTTCAGCAGGGGAAAGGTGCCGAAGCGGGCGCGGCCTTTGGCGGCGGTGCGTCGCAAACGGTATTTGGGTCACGCGGCAGCGGTAACTTTCTGGCCCGTTTCACGGCGCTTCTGGCCGCAGGCTTTTTCGTCACCTCGATGGCGCTGGCGTACTTTGCGACCCAGGCAGGCCAGGCGCCGGAAGCCGGTATTCCCGATGCCAATCTCATCGAGCAGCAGCAAAATGCACCAATGCTTGACGAGGGCAGCGAAAGTGCGGATAATGCTGCGCCAGTGCTAGAGGAAAGCGGCGAGTAACTGCTTGATTTCGCTTTCTCGAGCCTCCCCCGATGCCGAAGTGGTGGAATTGGTAGACACGCTATCTTGAGGGGGTAGTGACCTTACGGTCGTGCGGGTTCAAGTCCCGCCTTCGGCACCATCTGATGTACTGGTTCGCCAGTTCTCCAGAGCAGTATGCACTAAGCGTGAAGAAGCTGTTTTATCGCTACCGTCAGGCAAGAATGACGCAGGCGATGCCAGAGACAGTGAGTGCGCTGGTTACGATAAAAGTCAGCTTGACGAACGATGTTCAAGCGTCTATTATCTGCCACCTAGATTGATGCGGGGTGGAGCAGTCTGGTAGCTCGTCGGGCTCATAACCCGAAGGTCATCGGTTCAAATCCGGTCCCCGCTACCACTTTCTGGCGATAAGCACGTATGTGTGAGCGTTTCATGAAACAAGAGGTGACGCCACCATTAAGGGTTTTCCCGTTGCTTGCCGCCATGTTGGTGTAACAGGTTTCTTTCAAAAAGCCCCTTCCTGTGAAGGGGCTTTTTGTTAGCAGCTTTTCGTTAACAAGCGTGTCTCAAGGGCGGACGCCCATCGGCTAGCCGGAGACACATTTCCGGGTAACGCCAATCAGCCACCTAGCTTTTCATATGTCTCCTGGCCAGGTGCCTGATGCAACGGCTATAGGAGCACTGTCTGTGGCCACAAAACATGCGGCGCTGCACGCGCTGATCGAACCTGTTGTCGCTGCCATGGGCTTTGAACTATGGGGCGTCGACCATCTTTCACAGGGTAAGCACTCGCGCCTGGTGATTTATATTGAGCGCGACAGCGGTGTGAATGTTGAAGACTGCGCCGATATCAGCCGCCAAGTCAGTGCGATTCTGGACGTTGAGGATCCCATTCCAGGTGAGTATCGCCTGGAAGTTTCCTCGCCGGGCATGGCGCGCCCGCTCTATACCCTGGATCATTTTTCCCGTTTTCAAGGACATCATGTCGCCCTCAAGCTGCGCGCTCCTTTTGACGGGCGGCGCAAGTTTCAGGGACTGCTGGCAGGCGTCGAAGGCGACGAAATACTGCTGCAGATAGACGGCGAAGAATATTGCTTTCCTGTCGAAGGCATTGATTCTGCGCACATCGTACCGCAGTTCGACGATTAACCGGGTGGCGTGGTGGCCGGCAGGCAGCTGGCACGATGCACATAAGGACAGGTTTTCTGGCGAGGCAAACGCATGAGTAAAGAAATTTTAATGGTCGTTGACGCGATCTCTAACGAAAAAGGTGTTCCCCGCGACATTATTTTCGAAGCGGTGGAAGCTGCTCTTGCGAGCGCGTCACGCAAACGGTTTGATAACGAAGAAGCCAACGTGCGGGTGCATATTGACCGTCGCACGGGTGATTACGAAACGTTCCGCTATTGGACGGTGGTTGAAGACGACGAATTCGAAACGCCGGATTACGAAATCAAGGAAACCATTGCCGAACAGCGTGATCCGCCGCTCAAGCTGGGCGACGTGGTCGAGCAGAAAATCGAGAATGCCGTGTTCGGGCGGATCGCTGCGCAAACGGCCAAGCAGGTCATCGTCCAGAAAGTTCGCGAAGCTGAACGCGCCGAAGTGGTGCGTCAATACGCCGACCGCGAAGGCGAACTGGTTGCAGGCATCGTCAAGAAAACCACGCGCGACGGTTTGATCATTGATCTGGGCGACAACGCCGAAGCTTTCTTGCCGCGCAACGAAATGATTCACGGCGAGCGCTACCGCATGAACGAGCGCGTTCGCGCGCTGCTGGTCAAAGTCGACCCCGACGCGCGCGGTGCGCAGCTACAGCTGTCGCGGACCTGCCCCGAGCTGATTATCGAGCTCTTCAAGATTGAAGTGCCGGAAATCGCCGAGCAGCTGATCGAAATCAAGGGAGCCGCCCGGGATCCCGGTTCGCGGGCTAAAATAGCCGTGAAAACCAACGACCGTCGCATCGACCCGGTGGGTGCCTGCGTCGGCATGCGCGGCTCCCGCGTGCAGGCCGTCTCGACGGAGCTGCAAAACGAGCGGGTCGATATCGTCCTGTGGGACGACAACCCAGCGCAGCTGGTGATCAATGCCATGGCGCCGGCCGACGTGGCGTCTATCCTTGTCGACGAGGATGCTCACGCCATGGACGTTGCCGTTGCTCAAGACAACCTGGCGCAGGCGATTGGCCGTAGCGGCCAGAACGTACGCTTGGCCTCTGAGCTGACCGGCTGGCGAATCAACGTCATGACCGAAGACGAAGCGGACGCCAAGCGCGATCAGGAAATCGATAGTCTGGTGGATTCCTTCGTGCACCATCTTCAGGTCGATGACGATGTTGCCCGCCTGTTGGTGGAAGAAGGGTTCACCACCCTGGAAGAAGTTGCCTACGTGCCGCTGGAAGAAATGCTCGAAATCGAAGAGTTCGACGAGGAGCTAGTGGAAGCGTTACGTGCACGGGCGAAAGACGAGCTACTGACGATGGCCATTGCCTCGGAAGAAGCGCTGGACGGTGCCCAGCCGGCAGATGACCTGCTGGCGATGGACGGAATGGAGCGCCATCTGGCCTTCATCCTCGCCAGCCGCGGCATTGTCACCATGGAAGATCTCGCCGAGCAGTCTGTCGACGATCTGGTCGATATCGAGGAGTTGGACGAAGCGCGCGCAGCGGCATTGATCATGACTGCCCGTGCGCCCTGGTTTGAAGACGATGACGCGTCGGATTCGAACACACAGTAAACAGGTCACGGGCTGAGGAGGGTCAATATGTCAGATATGACAGTTAAAGATTTCGCAGTAAAGGTGGGCCGCGATGTGCCCCGCCTGCTAGAACAGATGAAAGAAGCCGGTTTGCAGCATGCCTCTGAAAACGATGCCGTTTCCGAAGAAGATAAGCGCACGCTGCTTAACTTTCTAAAGAAGAGTCACGGTGGCGATGAAAGCGATACGGGCAAAAGCCGTATTACCTTGACGCGCAAGACGCGCAGCCGGATCAAGACCGGGGAGCGCGGCAAGACCATTGAGGTTCAGGTTCGCAAGAAGAAAACCTACGTCAAGCGGTCTGAAGAAGAGGACAAGCCCAAGGCGCCGGAACCCCAGCATTCGGGGCCGCGCCAGCTGGTAGGCGATATGGCGGAAGCCGAAGCCGAAACCAAGGCGCGCGAAGCCCGTGAAGCGGAAGAAAAGGCCGCAGCGGAAAAAGCCAAGGCCGCCGAAGAGGCCGCTCGCAAAGAGGCTGAAAAAGCCTCGGAGCAAGCTGCACAGGCGGCGCCGAAAGCCGCCGACGTGGACGTGCCGGAGCTGCAGATCGAAGAAGCGCCGTCCAATGACGATATGCCGCCAGCGCCGCCGAAAGAAGGCCGCTCTGATCGTCGTACGGCGCCACCCAAGAAAGCAGCGGCAAAAAATAAAGGTCGTCGTGACGAAGAGGAACGTGGCGATCGCGAAGAGCGCAAGCGCGGCGGCGGCAAGAAAGCCAAGCGTGCCGAGCGTCGCGGCGGCCGTCGCGGTGGTGCCGGCGCTGGCAATGGCAAGCATGGCTTCCAGAAGCCGACCCAGCCGATCGTTCGCGAAGTCTCGATTCCTGAGTCGATCAGCGTGGCGGATCTGGCCGACAAGATGTCGATCAAGGCCAACGAAGTCATCAAGGCCATGTTCAACATGGGCGCGGCGGTGACTATCAACCAGACCATCGATCAGGATACTGCAGCGATCGTGGTGGAAGAGATGGGTCACAAGGTCAAGCTGGTGAAAGATGACGCCCTGGAAACGGAAATGCTCGAGGGCATCTCCTACGAAGGCGACGAAATCACCCGTTCACCGGTCGTGACCGTGATGGGCCACGTTGACCATGGTAAGACGTCGCTTCTCGATTATATCCGTAAGGCCAAGGTGGCGACCGGCGAAGCGGGTGGTATTACCCAGCATATCGGTGCCTACCATGTGGAAGACGAACATGGCGGCGTGACGTTCCTGGATACGCCAGGCCACGCGGCGTTTACCGCCATGCGTGCCCGCGGTGCCCAGGCGACCGACGTTGTCATTCTGGTCGTGGCGGCGGATGACGGTGTGATGCCCCAGACGGTCGAGGCGATCGAGCACTCCAAAGCGGCGGGCGTGCCGATGGTAGTGGCGGTCAACAAGATCGACAAAGAGGGGGCTGACTTCGACCGCATTCGTAACGAGCTCTCGCAGCACGGCGTGATCTCGGAAGAGTGGGGCGGCGATACTCAGTTCGTCCACGTGTCTGCCAAGAGCGGCGATGGCATTGAGGAGCTGCTGGAAGCGATCCAACTGGTCTCTGAAGTGCTCGAGCTTAAAGCCGTGCCTGAAGCACCGGGTAAAGGTGTCGTGGTTGAGTCGCGCCTGGATAAAGGCCGTGGCCCCGTGGCGACCGTGCTGGTTCAGAACGGTACGCTCAAGAAAGGCGATATCGTCCTGGCCGGGCTGCACTACGGTCGCGTGCGGGCGCTAACCAACGAACTTGCCAAGCAAGTGGACGAGGTGGGCCCGGCCATGCCGGTCGAAATCCAGGGCCTGGACGGTACGCCGGACGCCGGTGACGACTTCATGGTGGTGGCCGACGAGAAGAAAGCCCGCGAAGTGGCCAACTTCCGTCAAGGCAAGTACCGCGAAGTACGCCTGGCGCGTCAGCAAAAGGCCAAACTGGAGAACATGTTCAGCCAGATGGGCCAAGACGAAGTGGCCAAGGTCAACATCGTCTTGAAAGTCGACGTCCAGGGCTCGCTGGAAGCCATCAAGGGTGCGTTGGAAGAGCTCTCCACCGACGAAGTCGAAGTGGCGGTTGTGTCCTCGGGTGTGGGCGGTATCACCGGTACCGATGCCAACCTGGCGCTCGCCTCCGAAGCCATCGTGGTCGGCTTCAACGTGCGTGCCGATGCTGCCGCCCGCGAAATCATCGAACGTGAAGGCCTGGATCTGCGCTACTACAGCGTCATCTACCAGCTGATCGACGAGGTCAAGCAGGCGATGAGCGGTATGCTTGCGCCCGAGTGGAAAGAAGAAATCGTCGGTATTGCCGAAGTACGCGATGTCTTCCGCGCGCCGAAGATCGGCGCGATCGCCGGCTGTATGGTGGTCGAAGGCACCGTGCACCGGAACAAGAAGATTCGCGTGCTGCGCGATGACGTGGTGATCTACGAAGGCGAGCTCGAATCGCTACGCCGCTATAAGGACGACGTTCAGGAAGTACGTAGCGGCGTCGAGTGTGGCATCGGCGTGAAGAACTACAACGATGTTCAGGTCGGCGACAAGATCGAAGTCTTTGACCAAGTGAAGGTCGAGCGCAGCCTCTAAGGCCGCGAGGAGCAATCATGCGCGAATTCAAGCGTACCGACCGAGTAGCCGACCAGCTCCAGAAGGAGCTGGCGGTACTGATCCAGCGCGAAGTGAAAGACCCGCGCCTGGGCATGGTCACGGTCAGCGGGGCCACCGTCAGCCGTGACCTTGGTTACGCCGATATCTACGTCACCCTGCTGGGTGAGCAAGACCCCGAGCGTATCAAGGAAAACCTGCAGGTGCTGAAGCGTGCAGCAGGTTTTCTGCGCAGCCAGATTGCCAAGCGCATCAAACTGCGTCACGTGCCGGAGCTGCGCTTTCATTTCGACGAAAGCGTCGTCCGCGGTCAGCAGCTTTCTTCGTTGATCGAGGAAGCGGTGTCGACCGACCGCGCTCGCCAATCTCAGGACGATGAGGGCGTTGACGAGCCGGGTGAGGAGACCCGCTAATGGCGCGTCGCCGTCGTGGTCTGCCGGTTAACGGCATTGTGCTACTGGACAAGCCGAAAGGTCTGTCCAGCAACCATGCCTTGCAGCGGGTGCGGCGTCTGTTCGACGCGCAAAAAGCGGGGCACACCGGCACGCTGGATCCGATGGCCACCGGCCTGCTGCCGATCTGCCTGGGCGAGGCGACCAAGTTCTCCGCGCACCTGCTGGAAGCCGACAAGGTCTATCGCACCCGGGTCGAGCTGGGCGTGATCACCGATACCGGCGATGCAGAAGGCACGGCGATCGAACGCCACGATGTCCCCGAGCTGGCGGCACAGGACATCGAAACGGTGCTCACTCGCTTTCGAGGCGAGATTAATCAGGTGCCTCCGATGTACTCGGCGCTCAAGCACCAGGGTAAAAAACTCTACGAGCTGGCCCGCGAAGGCAAGCAGGTTGAGCGTGCAGCCCGCCGGGTAAGCGTGTATGATGCCCGCCTGCTGTCATTTGAAGGCACCGCCTTCGAGCTGGAAGTCAGCTGCAGCAAAGGCACTTATATCCGCACCCTGGCCGAAGATATCGGCAAGGCGTTGGGCTGTGGTGGTCACATCAGTCAGCTGAGAAGGCTCAAGACAGGTCCTTTTGATGGCGATGCCATGTGGACGCTGGAAGCCCTTGAAGCGCTGGCCGACCAAACTGCGCGCGAAGCCGAGCTGATGCCGGTCGATGTGCTGGTCGATCATCTGCCGTCGCTTGTGGTGGATGAGTCGGGCTATGGACGGCTGGCCCACGGTCAGTCGGCCCGCCTGGCCATCGGTGACGCACTGCCGCCCGAGGCACTGGCAAGGCTTTATTACGCCGAGGCGTTCATTGGGCTCGGCGTGGTGAAAGGGGCCCAGGAAGTGGCGCCCAAGCGACTGTTAAGTACGGTCGCCATCTCGTAATACGTTGCATGGATGCTGCGATTTACGCGAAAATAGCGACTTGAGACTGCAAATATGCGTGGTCTCACCCATTCATTGTTAGGCATATTGCTTACTGGAGAGACAGATGGCATTAACCGCTGAAAAGAAGGCCGAAATCGTCAACGAATACGGCCGCGGCGAGAACGACACCGGTTCACCTGAAGTACAGGTAGCCCTGCTGAGCGCCAACATCAACGGCCTGCAGAGCCACTTCAAGACCAACAAGCAGGATCACCACTCGCGTCGTGGTCTGATCCGCATGGTAAACCAGCGTCGTAAGCTGCTGGATTACCTGAAGCGTAAAGATTTCGAACGCTATCAGTCTCTGATTCAGAGCTTGGGTATCCGCCGCTAAGTTATTGCTGGCGAAGGTCTAGAAACGGGCAGCTCCATGCGAGCTGCCCGTTTTTTTGTTACTGGTAGCCCTATCGCGCGGCAACGCCTAGAATAGTGGCGAGTCAAAACGACCAAACGAAAAGACAAGTAGCAATTAATGTTAAAGGAAGCCGCCGTGAATCCGGTCAAGAAAACGTTCCAATACGGTCGCAGCACCGTCACGCTAGAAACTGGGCGCATTGCTCGCCAGGCCACCGGCGCCGTTATGGTGACCATGGATGATACCGTTGTCCTGTGTACCGTCGTGGCCAGGAAAGAAGCCAACCCCAATCAACCCTTTTTCCCGCTCTCGGTGCACTACCAGGAGAAGACCTACGCGGTCGGCAAGATTCCTGGCGGCTTCTTCAAGCGTGAAGGCCGTCCCACCGAGAAAGAGACGCTCACCTCGCGTTTGATCGACCGTCCGATCCGCCCGCTGTTTCCCAAGGGCTTCATGAACGAAGTGCAGGTCATCTGTACCGTTCTGTCCACCGATCGCAATCACGATCCGGATGTGGCGGCGATGCTGGGCACCTCAGCGGCGCTGTCCATTTCGGGCGTCCCCTTCAGCGGACCGATTGGCTGTGCCCGGGTGGGCTTTAACGAAGAGCAGGGCTACTTCCTGAATCCGACCGTCGAAGAACTGAAGAGCTCGGAACTGGACATGGTCGTGGCCGGTACCGATAAAGCCGTGCTGATGGTGGAGTCGGAAGCCCAGGAACTGCTCGAGGACGAGATGCTTGGCGCCGTGTTGTTTGGCCACCAGGAAATGCAGGTCGCCATCAGTGCGATCAACGAACTGGTCGCTGAAGCCGGTAAGCCGCGTTGGGACTGGCAGCCGCCCGAAGAAAACGTGGCGCTGAAAACCGCCATGGCCGACGCCTTCGAAGCCAAGGTCGGCGAAGCCTATCGCATTACCGATAAAATGGCCCGTCAGGATGCGCTCTCTGCACTGAAAGACGACGCGGTTGCGCAGCTGGCTGCTGCTGAAGACGAAGATGCTGACGGCAAGTTTGCCAAGGATGACGTCAAATCCGCGTTTGCCGGTCTCGAGAAGCGCGTCGTGCGCTCGCGGGTCATCAAGGGCGAGCCGCGCATCGATGGCCGCGACAATGCCACCGTGCGTCCGCTGGACATTGAAGTGGGCACCCTGCCGAAAACTCACGGCTCGGCCGTCTTCACCCGCGGCGAGACCCAGGCGATCGCGATTGCCACCCTGGGAACGCTGCGCGATTCGCAGCTTATCGAATCGCTGGAAGGCGAACGCAAAGACCGCTTCATGCTGCACTACAACTTCCCTCCGTACTGCGTAGGTGAAGCGGGCTTCTTTGGTGGTCCGAAGCGCCGTGAAATCGGCCATGGCCGCCTGGCTCGCCGGGGTGTGCAGGCCATGCTGCCCGCGGAAGATGCCTTCCCCTATACCATTCGCGTGGTGTCGGAAATTACCGAATCCAATGGTTCGAGCTCGATGGCGTCGGTGTGCGGTTCCTCCCTCGCGCTGATGGACGCCGGTGTGCCCCTGAAAGCCCCGGTCGCCGGTATTGCCATGGGGCTGGTCAAGGATGCGGACGGCTACGCCGTATTGACCGATATCCTGGGCGATGAAGATCACCTGGGCGATATGGACTTCAAGGTTGCCGGTTCTGAAGAGGGCGTGACCGCCCTGCAGATGGACATCAAGATCGAAGGCATCAACGAAGAGATCATGGAAAAGGCGCTGCAGCAGGCCCATGCCGCACGTCTTGGCATCCTCGAGCAGATGAATGCCGTGATTGCCCAGAGCCGTACCGAAGTATCGGATAACGCCCCGTCCATGGCGACCATCAAGATCGACCCGGACAAGATCCGTGACGTGATCGGTAAAGGCGGCGCCACCATTCGTAAAATCTGCGAAGACACCGGCGCGTCCATCGACCTGGACGATGACGGCACCGTGCGGATTTATGCCGAAGACAAGGCGGCCGCGAAAAAAGCCATCGATACCGTGCTGGCGATTACCGCCGAAGCGGAAATCGGCAAGCTGTATAAAGGCAAGGTGGTACGCATTGCCGACTTCGGTGCCTTTGTGAACATCATGCCCGGCACCGATGGCCTGGTGCATATCTCGCAGATTATCCAGGAGCGGGTGAACAACGTGCGCGACTTCCTGAATGAAGGCGACGATGTCATCGTCAAGGTGCTGGATATCGACAATCGCAATCGCGTGAAGCTGTCGATGAAAGAAATCACCGAAGAAGAGAAAGCGGCGTTCGAAGCGCAGGAAGCGGAAACCGAAGCGACGATCTAACTCGCCCTTTCGGTGTCTGACACCGCCCTCGTCGCCCATGGCGTCGGGGGCGGCGTCGTTTCAGCAGGGAGCAATCGTAATGGAGCAGGTGGAAACGCCACGCTGGTGGGCCGTGGTGGCGGTGATGATGGGCATCTTTCTGCTTGTGACCGCCGAGCAATTGCCGATTGGCCTGCTGTCCCAAGTGGCCTCGAGCATGGGCGTGACCCCCGGGATGGCGGGTTTGATGGTCACCGTGCCGGGCGTCGTGGCGGCCTTTTCGGCGCCGCTGCTGCCCGTAGCCGTGGGGCGGCTGGACCGGCGAGTGATGCTGACGCTGTTGATGGCCGTCATGGTGGTCGGCAGTGTGCTGACGGCGCTGGCCAGCAGCTTCGTGTTGCTGCTGGCATCCCGTGTGCTGGTAGGCGTCAGCATCGGCGGGTTCTGGGCGGTCGCCGGCAGTATCGCGCCGCGCCTGGTGCCGGCGGGTCAGGTCTCCAAGGCGATGACCATCATCTTTGGCGGCGTCGCCGCCGCGTCGGTGCTGGGCGTGCCGTTGGGCACGTTGCTGGGTGACTTCAGCAGTTGGCGGGTCGCCTTTGCGACGCTTGGCGGCCTGAGCCTGCTGACGGCGGCCGCGCTTTGGGTCTGGCTGCCGCCGCTGCCGCCCAGAGAGCCAGTGCGACTGGCCGTGCTGGCCGAGCAGTTCGGCAGCCAAGGGGTGCGTGTGGCGGTGCTGACCACCGGCTTTGTTGTCGTTGGGCATTTCGCCGCCTATACGTTTATCAGCCCGGTTCTCCAGGACATCAGTGGTATTGCCCAGCGCCATGTGGGCAGCCTGCTGCTGCTTTACGGTGCCGCGGGGATACTGGGCAATATCGCTGCGGGACTCTATGCCGGGCGTCATCCTTATCGCGCCGTGCTGGCGATCCCCTGCGTGTTGCTGCTCGTCGTCGCGGCCTTCCCCTGGCTGGGCGTGACGCCGACCAGTGGCGTGGCGTTGTTGATGGTGTGGGGCGCGGTGTTCGGCAGCGTGTCGGTGAGCATTCAAACCTGGATTCTGCGCACGGCCCCGAACACCGAGGCGGCCACCGCGCTGATGGCGTTTACCTTCAACCTGTCGATCGGGTTTGGAGCGATGGTCGGCGGACGGATTGTCGACGGCACCAGCCTGCCGGTGGCGATGTGGGCCGCGTCGGGGCTGTTTTTGCTGGGTACGCTGCTGGTGTTGCGAACGCCGTCGCGGATCGTCGGCGCTAGGCGGTAAAAAAATGCCCCCGCCAATGGCGGGGGCATACATGCAGACAACGAGTCGTTAATGACCTGCCGCCGTTAGGGTCGCTCAATCGCCAGGGCGACACCCTGGCCGCCGCCAATACACAGCGTCGCGAGGCCTTTCTTCGAATCGCGGGCGATCATCTCATGGAGCAGCGTTACGAACACGCGGCAGCCCGAGGCCCCGATGGGGTGGCCCAGGGCTATCGCGCCGCCGTTGACGTTGACCTTGCTGGTATCCCAGCCGAGCTCTTTATTGACCGACAGCGCCTGGGCGGCAAAGGCTTCGTTGGCTTCAACGAGGTCGAGGTCGTCAAGACTCCAGCCGGCTTTTTCCAGGCAGCGGCGGGTGGCCGGTGCCGGGCCGATACCCATGATCGCCGGGTCGACACCCGCGTTGGCGTAGCCGGCAATACGCGCCAGCGGTTCGAGGCCGAGCTGCTTGGCTTTTTCCGCCGAGCAGATCATGACCACCGCGGCACCATCGTTGAGTGCCGACGCGTTGCCCGCAGTCACGGTGCCGTCTTTCTTGAACGCCGGACGCATGCCGCCGAGTTTTTCGGCGGTGACTTCGCGTGGGTTCTCGTCGGTATCGAACACCAGCGGGTCACCTTTGCGCTGGGGAACTTCCACCGGCACGATCTGGCCCTTGAACTTGCCTTCCCGAATGGCGGCGGCGGCCTTTTGCTGGGAGGCGGCGGCAAATTCGTCCATGGCTTCCCGGGTGATGCCGTACTTCTCGGCGAGGTTCTCAGCCGTTATGCCCATGTGATAGTTGTTGAACGCGTCCCACAGGCCGTCGTGGACCATGGAGTCGATGGCCTTCCAGTCGCCCATGCGCTGACCGTTGCGCGAGTTGGGCAGCACGTGGGGAGACGCCGACATGTTTTCCTGGCCACCGGCCAGAATCAGCTCGGCATCGCCACAGCGGATCGCCTGGGTGGCCAAGTGAAGGGCCTTGAGGCCAGAGCCGCAGACCTTGTTGATGGTCATGGCCGGAACGGCTTCGGGCAGACCGGCCTTGATGGATGCCTGGCGGGCAGGGTTCTGGCCGACGCCGGCGGTCAGCACCTGGCCCAGTAGCACCTCATCTACCTGGTCGGGGGCAACGCCTGTGGAGGAAAGGATATCCTTCATGACCAGCGCGCCCAGATCGCTGGCCGCAATGCCGGCGAGTGAGCCACCAAAGGCACCGACCGCGGTACGGCGAGCCGCGACAATCACTACTTCTTGCATAACAAGACTCCTGGTCTGAGGAACGTCGACGGAAAAGCGTCAGCGTTCGTGTCTAGCGTTGTTGTTACTGTCATGGTCTCAGCATAGGGGAAGGGTGCGCATGGCGGCAATACGCTTTTTGAACCAAATAAAAACGGGCCAGTGTATGGCCCGTTATTCAAGGTTCTCCGGCGTGTCCGATGGGTCAGGCAAGCTGGACGGGAATGGCGTTGCTGGTATGGCTGACGTGATTGCCTTCCTGGAGGTAGACCAGGGCAGGCTGATGGTTGTCCAGCTCGGCTTCCGAGTAGTGGGCATAGCTACAGATGATGATGCGGTGCCCCGGTGATGCCAGATGCGCAGCGGCGCCGTTGATCGAGATCAGCCGCGAGCCTTCTTCACCGCGAATGGCGTAGGTGGTGAAGCGCTCGCCGTTTTCTACGTTGTAGATCTGGATCTGTTCGTTCTCGCGGATGCCGGCCATATCCAGCAGGTCGCCGTCGATGGCGCAGGATCCTTCATAGTTGAGCACCGCATGGGTAACGCGGGCCATGTGCAGCTTGGCTTTTAGCATGATGGTATGCATGGAAACTCCTGAAAATGAGGCGAGCCGCTTAGCGGCCAGAAGCGCGAGCAGCGTCGGGAAGCCGCACGCTCAGGTTATCAATCAGCCGGGCGGGGCCCAACTGGGCGGCGGCCAGCAACACGGCGTCGCGGGTGGCGTCACGGACGGCGCCAAGCGCTGGGTCGCGCAGTTCGAGGTAGTCGGGCACAAAGCCGGCATCATACAACGCCGCTTTGCCCTGGTGTAGTGTCTGGTCGATCGATTCGCCCTGTTCAAGGGCGTCGCGCAGCGTGCACAGCGTACGATACAGCGTGGGCGCGATGGCGCGCTCCTCCGGGCTCAGGTAGCCGTTGCGTGAAGACAGTGCCAAGCCGTCATCGGCGCGCACGATGGGCACGCCGATGATCTCGATGGGCAGGTGCAGGTCGCTGACCAGCTTGCGGATCACCGCAAGCTGCTGGTAGTCCTTTTGGCCGAAACAGGCGATGTCGGGCTGCACCAGGTTGAACAGCATGCTGACTACGGTGGAAACGCCATCGAAGTGGCCCGGTCGCGACCCGCCACACAGCCCGGCGCCCACCTCGGGTACATGCACCCGGGTCTGGGTGGTCAGGCCGTTGGGATACAGCGCGCTGACCGCGGGCGCGAACAGGATATCGCAGCCCGCCTCAACAAGCTGCGCCTGGTCAGCCTCGAAGGTACGCGGGTAGGCATCCAGGTCCTCGCCGGGGCCAAACTGCAGCGGGTTGACAAACAGGCTGGCGACCACGACATCGGCATTGGCACGGGCGCGGGTGACCAGGGCCAGATGCCCGGCGTGCAGGTTGCCCATGGTGGGCACCAGGGCAATCCGCTGGCCGCGCAGCCGGTGCTCACGCAGCGTGCGGCGCAGCTCGGAGATATCTCGCAATGTATGCATAACAGTCATGTCGTCTTTCACGGGCGTTGCAATGACTCCTGCCTTGGAACACCGCTTAAAAGCAGTGTTCCGGCGCGGGGAAAGTCCGGGTTTTGACCGCTTCGTGATAGTGCTGAAACGCCGACTGAATGCTGTCTGCGCTTGCCATGAAGTTTTTCACGAAGCGTGGTGTGCGGCCATGGGTAACGCCGAGGACGTCGTGCATGACCAGGATCTGGCCGTCGGTGTCGGGGCCGGCGCCGATGCCGATCACCGGTACGTCGAGGGCCTCGGTCACTGCTTTGCCCAGGCTTGCGGGCACGCATTCCAGCAGAATGACCGACGCGCCTGCCTCAACCAGCACTTTCGCGTCGTTGATGATCTGCTCGGCCTGGACGGCTTCCCGGCCCTGCACCTTGTAGCCTCCAAGCTGATAAACCGTTTGCGGCGTCAAACCAAGGTGCGCGCACACCGGTACGCCCCGTCGCGTCAGTTCACGAATGCCGTCAGCCATCCAGGCGTCGCCTTCCACCTTGACCAGTTCGGCGCCGGCGCGCATCAGGGCGGCCGCGTCATCCAACATCCGCGCGGTGGTCGCGTTGCTCATGAACGGCAGGTCGACCATCAGCAGGCTATGGCCTTTGCCGCGCGCCGTGCAGCGGGTGTGGTAACAGATATCGTCAATGGTCACCGGCAGGGTGCTGTTGTGGCCCTGCAAGACCATGCCCAGCGAGTCGCCGACCAGCAACACATCGATCCCTGCGTGGCTGGCGGCGTGGGCAAAGGAGGCATCGTAAGCGGTCAGGCAGCTGAACGTTTCGCCGGCGCGCTTATGCGCCTGCAGCGTGCTCAGGGTGACGGTTTTCATGGCGTGCTCTCATTGTCTACGTGAGGCCGACGCGGCATCGGCGTTCGGCCATTGTTAACGCCGCCGTGCGGCGGATGCTGAGTGGCGTAACCGGCAATTGTTACCTGAATGCGGGCTCGGTGTCGAGAATTGTGTCAGATGGTAGCAGTCGTTGTTACCTCTGCGTCGCTCAGGCGACGGATTAGGGTGCTATCCACCTCGGTGAGCCAGTCGCTGAGCGGCCGGTGGTGCAGCGTCAGGGTCGGGGCGAGTTCGTGCAGCGGCACCAGCACAAAGGCGCGTTCGTGCATGTGTTGATGGGGTACCCGCAGGCGTGGAGAGGTGCACGGTTGTTGAGCGTAGAGCAGCAGATCCAGGTCGAGCGTACGGGGGCCCCAGTGACGCTGCCGCCGGCGTCGATGACGTTGTTCCAGCGCCTGGAGCTGGTCAAGAAGGGCAAGCGGCGATAGCCGGGTTTCGAGCGCCGCGACCGCATTGATGAAGTCGGGCTGATCCTGGGGGCCCACCGGCGGGGTTGCATACAGTGACGAGGCGCTGACCAGGTGGCTGAGCGGCAGCCGGGCCAGCGCCTGCAGTGCCTGGCGCAGCTGGTTCACGGGATTCTCCAGATTGCTGCCCAGGCCGATATAGCAAAGCGCCATGCGCCGTTCTACTCCTCGCTCTTGCGCGGTTTACGCCGGCGCTTGCGGCGGCGGTCGCCCTGACTGGCAGGATCGCCTCCCACCTTTTGCAGCAGGCGACGCTGGTCGTGCTCGTCGCCCTGCTGGAAGGCGCTCCACCAGTCGCCCAGGCCGCGCGGTATTTCGCCGGCCTGTTCGCGCAGCAGGAGCAGATCGTACGCGGCACGGAAGCGTGGGTGCTCGCGGGTTTGAAACGCTTTCTTGCCGCGCCGCAACGGGAGCCGCCCCTGGAGTTCCCAGATGTCGCGCATCGGCATGCCGAAACGCTTGGGAATCGAGATATGCTGAAGCTGGCGTGTTACCACCTGCTGAGCGGCGGTCTGCAGCGCGGGAATGGACGGCATGCCGTCACTTTCGAGCTCGGCCTGGCGGTGCGCGACGGGCGCCCATAAAAACGCCGCCAGCAGGAAAGCGGGAGTCACCGGGCGTTCTTCGGCAATGCGCTTGTCGGTATTGGCCAGCGCCTGTTCGATGAGCTCTTCGGCCCAGGCGGCATCCGCCATGGCTTCTTCCGCCTCCGGGAACAGCATGCCAAACAGACCGTAGTGACTCAGCATCCTGAAAGTGACCAGCCCGTGACCCGACATGAACAGCTTGAGGACCTCGTCGAATAGCCGCGCCGGCGGGATGCTCAGCAGCAGTGGCGCCAGGTCGTACATGGGCGCCTCGGTCTCTGCCTCGATGGTAAAGCCGAGCTTGGCGGCAAACCTGACCGCTCGCAGCATGCGCACCGGATCTTCGCGGTAGCGCGTGGCGGGGTCGCCGATCAGGCGCAGCGTCCTTGCTTCGATATCCCGCGCGCCATTGGCAAAGTCGTGGATCGTGAAGTCGGCGATATTGTAGTACAGCGCGTTGACGGTGAAGTCACGCCGCAGGGCGTCTTCTTCGATATTGCCCCATACGTTGTCGCGTAGCAAAAGGCCGTCGTCCGACTGTTGGGCAATGTGGTCGCCGTGTTCGTCCTGGGGCTTGCCCCGGAAGGTGGTGACCTCGATGACTTCGCGACCAAAGCGCACATGCACGATGCGGAAGCGGCGTCCGATCAGGCGAGAGTTGCGGAAAAGGTCGCGCACCTGTTCAGGGGTGGCATTGGTGGCAACGTCAAAATCCTTGGGCATCTTGCCCAGCAATGCGTCGCGAATGCAGCCGCCTACCAGATAGGCATCAAAGCCCGCCCCGTTGAGGCGATAAAGCACCTTGAGAGCGGCCTCGCTGATCTGCTTGCGAGAAACGGGATGCTCGGAGCGAGGTATGACACGAGGACTAAGCACGTTGGCGGTGCTTTGTTGGGGTTCGAGCAGGGATTTCAATTGCTCTCCCGGGCTATGTAAGAAACGGGTAAATCCTTTGAACATGCGACGATATCGACTCGCAGGGTATCGAAAAAGTGGCCGTAACGTAAGCGATAAGTCGCTGAGTGTAGCCGACCCCTTGACGCTTGCAAAGTCTCGGGAGGGTTGTGTAACCGCCAGATACGGAAAGGGGAGGCTAAAAGGGCCTCCCCTGTACAGGTAGATAATCAGCTTCCGTTGCTGCTGTTTTTCTTCATGATGGCACATCGCCCTGAATACGCACCGCAGTCGGTAGGCGTGGCAATCACGTGGATTCCGACCGCCTCGTATTCAAAACAATAATCCAACCGCGAACTTTTCTCTCCCCGGCGCGTTGTTGTTGTTTCCGGGGTGTACACACTCACTGCTGTTGTTCTTGTTGGGGCGCAGATCTTTCGGTGTACGTCGCGTCCATTTTGGGCACTTGCTATGACATTATTATTGTTCGGTGCGCTTATCGTGCTCCACGCAAGCAAGTATCGAGATGCAAGCCTATTGTTCTTGTTGGTGCCGTTATCTCTGCCTGGCCATGTTGTTCTTGTTGTGGCTCAGGTCTAAGCGGTGTCATGTTGTTTTTGTTGGCGACTTACCGCGTTGCCCAGTTTGTTTTTCTTACCCAGATATATTGCACTCGCCGTGCCAGCTGTTTGATAGCGTTTTAAATTCAGCAAGTTGGCATTTTTTGGTCATGCCAGGGAACTATCGAGGCGAAAAAGTGTTACCCGTTTTGGGCGCATTGCTGTGTGGGAAGGTAACAGTGTGCGGGTAACGGCGTTCGGGATATTTTTCAAATAAATCAGTGTATTAGACGTTAGTCGAAGATGGCGTCGCGGACTCATTGAGGACGCCTCGCCGTCTTCTTGCGCGGGATGCCCAGGCGCTGACGGCGCTCCCAGAGGTTCTTGCGGCTGATGCCCAGCTTCTGTGCCAGCTCGGTCTCGCTCATCTGATCCTGGTGCTCCAGCACGAAGTGCTGGAAGTAGTCCTCCAGCGACAGGTCGTCCTCTTCTCCGCCGGGCTGGGAGGCATCGGCACTGCTCGGCGGGGGCGCCGGACTTGCTGTCGGCCCCGGTCGGTGGGCGACCGGGGCCAGCCCCAGATCATCCGGGTGGATCAAGTGCCCCTCGGCCAGAATGACGCCGCGCTCCAGGGCGTTCTCCAGCTCGCGGACGTTGCCGGGCCAAGGGTAGTCGCGGAGTTCCTGGCGGGCCGCGCGGGACAGGCGTAGCCCCGGTCGTTCGTGCCGCTGGCAGGCCTTGTCGAGCAGAATGTCGGCAATTTCCAGCACGTCGTCCTCACGCTCGCGCAGCGGCGGCAGCTCTATTTGCATGACGTTCAGGCGGTAATACAGATCCAGGCGGAAATCGCCGCTCTTGGACAGCGCGCGCAGGTCGCGGTGGGTGGCTGCGATCAGTCGAACATCCACGTGGCGGGTTTCCACCGAGCCGATCTTACGGATCTCGCCTTCCTGAAGTACGCGCAACAGCCGGGCCTGGGCGTCGAGAGGCAGCTCGCCGATCTCGTCCAGGAACAGCGTGCCGCCATCGGCGGCTTCTACCAGCCCGGTGCGGGCGGCGCTGGCACCGGTAAAGGCGCCTTTTTCATGGCCGAAGAGCTCCGACTCGATCAGCGTTTCGGGAATGGCGGCGCAGTTGACGCAGATCAGCGAGGCCTGGGCACGCTTGCTTTGCTGATGCAGCGCGCGGGCAACGAGTTCCTTACCGGTGCCGGACTCGCCCAGAATCAATACCGTGACGTCGGCCGGGGCTGTCTTGCGGATGCGCGAGTAGACCAGTTGCATGGCGGTGCAGTTACCGATCATGGTCTGTCGACCGCCGCCGTCATCGGTGACGTCGGGGGGCGGACTGCGCTGCATGGACTGCTGGTGGAGAATGCGCGATACGGTTTCCAGCAGTTCGGCGTGGTCAAAGGGTTTGGCCACGTAATCCACGGCGCCCTGTTTGAGGGAGTCGACCGCTGAGCGCATGCTGGCATAGCTGGTCATGATCAGCACCGGTGCCGGAGCCGCGGCCTCAATCAGCTGGGTGCCCGGCTCACCAGGCAGGCGCAGGTCGCTGATGATCAGGTCAAAACCGGCCAGCTCAAGCTTGCCGGCTTCTTCAGCGCTGCCCGCTTCGCTGACCTCGTAGTCGTGACGTTCGAGCAACCGCTTGAGTGCACTGCGAATGATCGCTTCATCTTCAACAATCAGAATCCTGGACATGGGGCAGCTGGTCATCCTGTTGGTAAAGCGGTAGCCAGAGCGTAATGGCCGTTCCGCGAGACGTCCCGGGCGGTGGCGACGCCACCTCTATTCTGCCCTGGTGCTCATTGATAATTTGATAGGCCAGTGATAATCCGAGTCCTGTCCCTTCACCCGCTGACTTGGTGGTGGTGAAGGGCTCGAACAGGTGGTCACGCACCGAAGGGTCAATGCCCTGGCCGTCGTCGGTGATGCGCCACCAAGCCTGTTCCGAATGCTCGCCCGCTGCGATGTTCACCCTGCCCGTTGGCCGGCAGGCATCGCGTGCGTTGCTCAGCAAGTTGACCATGACCTGCGTCAGGCGCTGGGCGTCACCCTGCACGATAATCGCTTCCGGGCAGGTATTGGTGAACGTAACATCCTCGCCCGAGCGGGCCAGGTGGATCAAGTGTAAGGCATCGTCGGTGATCGAGCTAAGCGCAACGGGGGAACGTGGCAGCGCTTGAGACGCGCTTCCGGCATGGGCAAAGCCGACCAGCGAGTTGACGATCCTGGTGACCCGCCCGGTCAGCTGCTGGATATGGTCAGCGGTTTCCAGCAGGGCGGGATCCTCGGTGTCGTAGCGCAGGTTTTGCGCCAGCGACGAAATGCCGGTGATCGGATTGCCGATCTCGTGGGCCACGCCCGCCGCCAGCTGACCGATCGATGCCAGGCGCGCAGCGTGCACCAGCTCGTCTTCCAGCCATTTCATCTCGGTGTGATCCTCGACCAGGATGACGCTGCCGCCGCGGCTATCGTGACCGCTGAGCTCAGCTTTATGCAGCGTGAGGTAGTAGTCCTTGCCGTGGAGCCTCACAGCTTGTTTGTACAGCGGCGAAGGCCCTTCGCTCAGCACGCTGCCCAGCAGGCGTGGCCAGGGGGCGGGCAGGCTGTCCCGGCGCGAGCCGATGACGCTTTCACCGCTGATGCCGGACAGCTGTGAAAGCGCCTGATTCCACATCACCAGCTCGTCGTCGTCACCCAGCACGCAAAGCCCGACGGGCAGATAGGCAAGCGTCTGGCGGTGGTGGCGGCGCAGGCCGTCGAGCTCGCGGGCCAGCCCCGTGAGCCGCGAGCGATAGGCCTCCAAACGGCTTTCCACGAAATGAATGTCATCGGTAATCGGCGCGTCGTCGTGGCGGTAGGGCAGGTAGCGGTCGACGATATCACGCGCCACCGAGGGGCCCATCAGGCCGGACAGGTTCGCCTGTATCCGGTCGCGCAGTCGCCGCAGGGCGTAAGGACGACGTTCCTGAGGCGTCAGGTTGAGGGCCTTGAGCGCGCGGTCGACTTCGCGATGGGCGGCGTCATCGCCGAGCGCCTGCGCCAGATGGGGGGGAAAGTCAGCCGCAGTGGCGGCTTCCAGCGGTAAACGTTTTGAACGAATCACCGCATCCACCGAGCAGGCCTCGGCGGCGGATCTTTCGCCGTCGGACGTGCGTGTGAAGAGCGATACCACGATCAGCAGCAGGATATTGGTCGCCAGCGACAGCAACGTGACGCTATACCAGATAGGCGCGTCGCCGGGCGTCAGCGGCGTCAAGGGCAGCGCGGGCGGCGCATAGCCAGCGACCAGGGGAAGCCATAGCCACCACAGCCAGGCCGCGATACCGCCGATCAGGCCGGCGACCATGCCTTTGCGATTAGCCCCCGGCCAGTAGAGCAGCGCCAGCATACCCGGCAAGCACTGCGCCATGCCGACGAAGGCGGCCAGCCCGAGGCTGGTCAGCGGATAATGCCGCCCCACCCACTGGTAAAACAGCCAGCCACCTAGAATGACCCCGACCACCAGCCCGCGACGCAGCCATAGTAGCCAGCCGTAAAGGTCGCTGCGCGCCTCGGGGGGGCGGGCTACCAGCACGATGTGATTCAGCACCATGCCGGAAAGCGCCAGCGCAATCAGCATCATGGTACCGCTGGCCGCAGCAAGCCCGCCGATAAAGGCCAGCGTGCCGACCCACCAGTGCTCGCTCAGCACATAGGCGGCATACGCGGCCACGGGGATGTCATTACCCAGTGACTGGGCGGCCCACCAGATCAGCGGGACGGGCAACGCCATCAGCAGCAGAAACAGCGGCAGGGTCCAGCTGGCCTGCAGCAGCGTGTTGGGCGACAGGCTCTCGGCGAAGATGATATGAAACAGGTGCGGCATCATGAAGGCCGCCGCAAAGAACAGCAGCAACAGCGTGCGCCACTGGGCGGGGTCAAAGCGTGCGGTGTGCGCCTGGGCAAGGTACCCCGGCCCTTCGAGCCACTGCTGCAGGTCGCCGGGGCCGCTGAACACCAGCCACAAGGCCACAGCGCCGAGCCCCAGCATGGCCAGCAACTTGACGATCGATTCAATGGCGATGGTGCTTAACAGGCTGTTGTGCCGGCTGTGCCCATGGCTGTGGCGGGCCCCCAGCATCACCGCCAGCGCGGCGATGGCCGTGCAGAATATCAGCGACACCACCGGCCCCGCCCGAGTTTGGGTGAACAGGTTGACCGCCTCGCTCATGGTCTTGACCTGAATGCCCAGCAGCGGCAGCACCGCCAGCAGGCTGACCACGGTGACCAGGGTGCCCGCCCAGCGGGAACGAAAGCGAAACGCAAACAGGTCGGCCAGCGAGGCAAGCTGATAGGTGCGGGTAATCCGCTGGATGGGTACGAGCAGCACCGGCGCGAGCAGAAACGCCCCGGCGGCGCCCAGGTAGTAGGCGAGATAGCCAAAGCCGACGTTGGCGGCAAGCTCAATGCTGCCATAAATCGCCCAGGCGCTGGCATAGACGCCCAGTGACAGGGTGTAGACGGCAGGGTGACGGCTGATACGCAGCGGTATCCAGCCACGCTCCACGGCCAGCGCCGCGCCGAGCAGCAGGGCGAGGTAGCCCAGGCCCAACATGACGACACCGACAACCTCAACGCTCATCCAGCTTCCTCTTCTGTTCAAGCCACAGCGTCAGGGCAATCAGCCCGCCCCAGATGACAAAGGGGCGGTACCAGGCCACCGTCGGGTCGCTCCAGCCGTCCATCAGCAAGGGCGATAGCAGGTAGCCGCCAAACACCAGAAACAGCATGATGCGGTAGACGTACATGTCAGGACTCCTGGGGCAGTTCGCGATGTGCTGACGGTGCCAGACGGGCTACCGACCAGTGCGCTACCGCCCAGTCTAGCTGGGTCGTGACAGGGGCACGCGACAGTTCATGGGGCGGCGCCTGGTCGAGTGCCTGAAGCGCCTGAAACAGCTGCTGGCGAATGCCCGGCTCGTCATCGGCGAGCGCCGGCGCGAGATTCTGTTTGGAAAGCTTCTGGCCTTGCGGGGTGACCACCAGCGGCAGGTGCAGGTAACGCGGTTCATCAAGCGCCAAGGCAATTTGTAGCTGGCGCTGCCAGGGGGTGTTGTCGAGCAGATCGAAGCCCCTGACCACATCCGTGATCCCCTGCGCGGCGTCGTCCACCACCACGGCAAGCTGGTAGGCCCAGAGCTCATCCTTGCGCTTGAGCACGACATCGCCGAGCGTTTCAGGATCGAACTGCTGCCAGCCAAACAGGCGATCCTGCCAGCCGATGGGACGCGTGGCCAGATCGCTGCGCAGCCGCCAGGCGACCGGTTTGGTGGGGTCGCGCAGGCCCTGGCGGCACCAGCCGGGGTAGACCGGGAAAGGCTGCCATTGCTTGCGCGAACAGCTGCACGGGTAGGCCAGGCCCAGGGCGGCCAGACGATCCAGCGCCTGCTGGTAAGCGGCGTGACGGTCATGCTGCCAGTGAACGGTGGCGTCCCAGGTGAGCCCAAACGCCTCCAACTGACGCAGGATCGTGCTGTCGGTGCCGGGCGGACAGCGCGGAGGGTCAATATCTTCAATCCGCACCAGCCAGGTGCCGTTTGCCGCCCGCGCGTCAAGATAGCTACCCAACGCCGCCACCAGCGAACCAAAATGTAGCGGCCCTGACGGGGTGGGGGCAAAGCGCCCACGGTAGCGAGTTGATTGCGTCATCGAAGCCTTCCAGAAAGCAAAACGGGCACCTGAGGGTGCCCGCAGTCAAGCATCGCGTACAGTCTTGCCGCCGGCTTAGCCGCCGAGCTGTTTTTCCTTGAGTTCGGCCAGCGTCTTGCAGTCAACGCACAGCGTGGCCGTGGGGCGGGCTTCAAGGCGGCGAATGCCGATTTCCACACCGCAGGCCTCGCAGAAACCGTAATCGTCTTCGTCGATCTTTTCGATGGTTTCGTTGATTTTCTTGAGCAGCTTGCGCTCGCGGTCACGGGTGCGCAGTTCGAGGCTGAAGCCTTCTTCCTGGGTCGCCCGGTCGGCGGGGTCGGCGTAGTTGTTAGCATCTTCCTGCAGGTGGCGTACGGTACGGTCCACCTCTTCCATGAGGTCTTGTTTCCAGTCCAGCAGCAGCTGGCGGAAGTGCGCGAGCTGCTGATCGTTCATATATTCTTCACCCGCTGCCGGTTCATACGGAGTGAAGGGCTTGGACGTTTCCGGTTTTTTTTCCGCTACTGGCATGGGAGTGCCTCTTACGTATGTGACTGCTGATCGACCATGAGTGTGTATCAAGATCTCACGCCAAAGGGATGCTTGTTTAGCTGAAAATTGGCTGCGTTGCAAGCATAATGGATTGCTTTCTACCATGATCTTGCTCCCAGTGCGACCAAGGTCATGTTTTTACTACCGCTAGGTGAAGGAGCCGCTATGGCCTGGAATACGCGTGTCGATCACGTCGCCCCCTTTCGCGTGATGCACTTGCTGGAAATGGCCCAGGCTCGCGAAGCCGAGGGACACGATGTGATCCATCTCGAAGTGGGCGAGCCGGATTTCGCCACCCCTGAGCCTATCGTAGCGGCCGGCCAGCAGGCGCTGGCGCAGGGCAAGACGCGCTATACCCCAGCCGCCGGTCTGCCCGCGCTGCGCGAGGCGATTGCCGGGCATTATGCCGAGCACTTCAATGCCGCGGTGGATCCGTCGCGCATTCTGGTCACGCCCGGGGCGTCGGGAGCGCTGTTGCTGGCCAGCCAGTTGCTCATCGAGGCGGGCGACCGGGTAGTGATGGCCGACCCCAACTATCCGTGTAACCGCCACTTCATGGCCCTGGCCGGCGCCGAGGTGGATGCCGTTGCCGTGGGGCGTGACAGCGGCTGGCAGCTGGATGCTGCGCTCATTCGCAAGCACTGGCAAGCCCGCACTAGGCTTGCCATGCTGGCGTCGCCCTCCAACCCCACCGGGCATACCCTGGATGCCGCGTCGCTCAACGAGGTGTTCTCGGCGGTGGCCGAGCGTGGCGGCGAGGTGCTGGTCGACGAGATCTATCAGGGCCTCAACTACGACGATGCGCCGCTGTCGGCGACCTCGCTGTCAGATAATGCCTTTGTGGTGAACAGTTTCTCAAAATATTTCGGCATGACCGGCTGGCGCCTGGGTTGGCTGGTGGCTCCCGAGCATGCGGTCGAGCCGCTGACCCGGCTGGCGCAGAATGTCTTCCTGGCCGCGGCCACGCCCTCGCAGCATGCCGCGCTGGCCGCGTTTACGCCCGAATGCCGGGATATTCTGGAAACCCGCCGGGCCACCCTGAAACAGCGCCGCCAGGTGCTGCTGGAGGGCCTGGCGCAGCTCGGCTTGGCGCCGGACTTGCCGCCCCAGGGCGCGTTTTACCTGTGGCTGGATATTTCCCGCTATAGCCGCGACAGCCAAGCGTTCTGCGAGCGGCTGCTGCGCGAGGAGAACGTGGCGATTACCCCCGGCATTGATTTTGCCGTCCAGGGCGGCGAGCACCACGTGCGTATTGCCTTCACCAACGACGTCGAGCGGCTGGCAGAAGCCGTGGTGCGCATCACGCGCTTTGTGAGCCGGCTATGAGCCTCGCCTACAACGGCCTGGTGCCGGGCACGCTGCTGCGTCGCTACAAGCGCTTTCTGGCCGATGTGCGCCTGGACGACGGTCAGGAAGTCGTCGCCCACTGCCCGAATACCGGTTCGATGAAAGCGGTCAACGTCCCCGGCTGTCGGGTGTGGCTGTCGCAAAGCGATAACCCCAAGCGCAAGCTGGCCTGGACTTGGGAATGGATCGAATTGCCGCAGCCGGATGGCACGCTAGCGCTGGCTTCGGTGCACACCGGGCGCGCCAACCGCATCGTCGAAGCGGCCATCAATGCCGGCGATATCTTGCCGCTGGCGGGGTATCAAACGCTCAGGCGCGAGGTGAAAGTGGCCGACGCGCGGCTCGATTTCCGCCTGGACGACCCTGGCCGTGGCGCCGTCTTCATTGAAGTGAAGCAGGTGACGCTGAAGGAAACCGACGGGCACGGCTACTTTCCCGATTCGGTCAGCGTGCGCGGCGCCAAGCATCTGCGCTCGCTGCAGGCATTAGCCGAGCAGGGCGAGCGGGCGGTGTTGCTGTTCTGCGTGGCCCATGAGGGCATTGGCGATGTGGCGCCCGCCGCGCATATCGACCCGGCTTACGCGGCGGCGCTTGTGGAAGCGGCCAGGGCGGGGGTCGAGGTACTGGCGTACGGAGTAGACGTGCAGTGGGCCGCCGGCAAGCCCGCAGCAGTGCGTCTGACGCGAGCCTTGCCGATACGCTGGCCGGTGCCCTCAGCGGCGACGCACGCGGAAAATGGCGATTTCACCGAACAGGTTGGGCCATAGGCGCGACGTCCAGTGCCCGCGGTGGTCGCCCACGCCTACGGCGCGGTCGACAATCATCAGGCCTTTTTCACGGCACAGGTGTTCAAAGTCGTTGAAGGTCGAAAGATGAATGTTGGGCGTGTCGTACCAGGCGTGGGGCAGCGACTTGGATACCGGCATGTAGCCGCGCAGCCCCAGATGAATACGGTGACGCCAGTAGGCAAAGTTGGGGAAGGTGATGATGCCTTCCTCGGCGACGCGCAGCATTTCATCGAGCATCTTGTCGGGGCGACGCAGGGCCTGCAGGGCCTGGGTCATGATCACCTGGTCGTAGCTGTTGTCGCAGAAGCTGCCCAGGCCATCGTCGAGGTTGTGCTCGATGACGTTGACGCCGCGGGTCACGCAGCCGGTAATTCCGTCGTGGTCGATTTCCAGCCCGTAGCCCGTGACGTTTTTATCCCTGGCCAGCGCCTCGAGCAGTACGCCATCGCCGCAGGCGAGGTCCAGCACGTGCGCGCCCTCGGGGACCCAGTCATAAATCAGTTCCAGATCAGCGCGCATCATGGGGTCTCCTCGGCGGCTATCGGGGTCAGCTTGAGGTCGCGAGCCACGCGGTTCATGAAGGCGCCGAATACCGCATCGTAACGGGGCTCGTGTAGCAGGAAGGCGTCGTGGCCGTGCGGTGAGTCAATGTTGGCGTAGCTGACTGATTTACCCGCTCGCGTCAGGGCATCCACCAGCTCGCGGGAGCGGGGCGGCGGGAAGCGCCAGTCGGTGGTAAAGCTGACGATCAGGAACGGGCATTGCGCCGGGGCAAGGGCCTTGGCCAGATCCCCGCCTTGGGTGGCCGCCGGGTCGAAGTAGTCCAGCGCCTTGGTCATCAGCAGGTAGGTGTTGGCGTCAAAGGCGGTGGAAAAGGTATCGCCCTGATAGCGCAGGTAGGATTCCACCTGAAACTCGACGCCGAAGCCGAAATTCAGGTCGTTGCTGCGCAGGTCGCGGCCAAACTTGCTGCCCATGGCGTCTTCGGAGAGGTAGGTGATATGACCGACCATGCGCGCCAGCTTGAGCCCGCGCTTGGGCACGGTGTCATGCTCGGCGTACCAGCCATCAAAAAAGTCTGGGTCAGAGCGAATCGCCTGACGGGCCACCTCGTTAAAGGCGATATTTTGCGCCGAAAGGCGCGGCGTGGCGGCAATCACCACCGCATTGCCCACCCGTTCCGGGTAGGTCATCGTCCACTGCATCACCTGCATGCCGCCCAGGCTTCCGCCGACCGCCGCCGCCCAGCGTTCAATCCCCAGATGGTCGGCCAGGCGGGCCTGGCTGGCCACCCAGTCGCTCACCGTGACCATCGGAAAGTCGGGGCCCCACTGGCGGCCCGTTTCCGGGTTGTGACTGACCGGGCCGGTACTGCCGTGGCAGCCGCCCAAATTGTTCAACGACACGACGAAAAAGCGATTGGTGTCGATGGGTTTGCCAGGGCCGATGTGCGCATCCCACCAGCCGGGTTTGCGGTCGTCTTCGCTGTGAAAACCGGCCGCATGGTGATGGCCCGATAGCGCATGGCAGATCAACACCGCATTGTTACGCTCGGCGTTGAGGGTGCCGTAGGTCTCATAGATCAGCTCGTACTCGGGCAGCACTTTGCCGCAGGCGAGCGGCAGCGGCATGTCGAACTTGGCGACATGCGGGGTGACCAGGCCGACGCTATCCGTCGGTCGGTCAGCAAAAGCAAGCGTGTCTGAATCGGGCATCGAAAGCGTTAGTCCTGCTGAGTCAATCGGAATGAGTAAGCCTTGGCGTTGATCATTACAGGCCGACCAGCGCGCCGGAAATGCCGGCGGCGCGAATCAGCGAGCCGACCAGCAGCCCATCCACCAGATTAATAGCGATAAACACCACAATGGGAGATAAATCAATCATGCCCAGTGGTGGAATCACCTTGCGTACCGGGGCCATGATGGGTTCCACCAGCTGCATGATTAATAGCGCGCCGGGGTGGCTGGCATTGGGCGCGACCCAGCTCAGGATGATCATCACGATCATGGCAAAGAAGTAGATCTTCAGAATGGCGTTGGCCAGCGCCGCGATGCCGGCAACCAGCAGCCCGGGAATAGGTGGCATGCCGACGCCGATGACCATGAAAATGGCGACGATGCTGACGACCTTGAGGACGAACCCTGCCGCCAGGGTCGCGAGGTCAAAGCGGCCGGCAACCGGCCCCAGAAAGCCCTGGAAAAGCCCCACCACCGGCTGGGTAATCTTGACCACCGACTGGCTCAGCGGGTTGTAGTAGTCGGCCCGCGATGCCTGCAATAAAAACCGCAGCATGAGTAAAAACAAGTAAATGTTGATCAACGAGTTAACAAGCATTAACCCGGCGCTGCCCAATTCGTTGCCCATGGCTGTTTCTCCTATAAAATCCGCATTGATTAGTGACCGCTCAGTTCCCTGGACATCGCTTGGGCTCGCTTGGCGCAGGCCTGCATCGCATCGGCGATGGTCGTCCTTAGCTTTGCATCTTCCATGTGCTGGATCGCCCGTTCGGTGGTGCCGCCGGGCGACATCACGTTCTGTTTCAGCGTGGCCGGATCCTTGTCGCTTTGCTGCGCCATGGTGGCCGCGCCCAGCGCCGTCTGGATGGCCAGGCGACGCGCGGTGTCAGCGGGCAGACCCAGCGTCACGCCGGCGTCCTCCATGGCTTCCAGCATCAGGAAGAAGTAGGCCGGTGCACTTCCTGAGACCGCCGTCACGGCGTCGAGCAGCGGCTCCTCATCGACCCATTCGACGATCCCCACCGCTTCCATGAGCTGGGTTGCGAGTGCGCGCTGATCATCGCTGACCCGCGCATTAGCATACAGACCGCTCGCCCCACGGCCTACCAGCGAGGGCGTATTCGGCATGCAGCGCACCATGGCGTTATCACCGCCCAGCCATTGATCGATGGTGGCAGCATCAAGGCCGGCGGCAATCGACATCACCAGGGGCTTATGCTTGCCGATCGTGTCGCTGAGGTCTTCGCACACTTCGCGCATGATCTGAGGCTTGACCGCCAGCACCACGACGTCGGCCTGGCTCGCGGCGGCGTTATTGTCGGTTTGCGTCGTGATCCCCAGGCGCGACCGCAGGCTCTCCAGTTCGCTTTCCCGTGGTGCCGTGGCGGTGATGTCGGAAGGCGTGACACCGCTGTCGATCAGGCCGCCAATGATGGCGCTCGCCATATTGCCTGCGCCAATGAAGGTGATCTTGTTCGCCATGTGGGTATCCTCTTTTAAAAATGGGCTGCGCTTGGCAGCGTAATGGCATCGGCCGGACGATGCGTGGCGGTTCAGGTCGTGTTGCGCGCGCCAAAAATCGCCGTGCCGAGGCGCACCAGGGTGGCGCCTTCCAGTACCGCAGCTTCCAGGTCATCGGTCATGCCCATGGAGAGCGTATCCAGGGGGGCGTCGGGCAGTGATGTCTGCAACGCCTGCAGCAATTCACGCAGCTGGGCCAGGGGCGCCCGCTGGGCGTCCAGCCCTTCGGCGGGCGCGGGAATGGCCATCAGCCCGCGCAGCGCTAAATTCGGCAGGCTGGCGATTGCCTCGGCCAGGGGGGCGACGTCGTCGGGCATGACGCCGGACTTGCTCTCCTCGCGGCTGATATTGACCTGGATGCAGACGTTGAGCGGCGGCAGGTGCTCGGGGCGCTGTTCGCTGAGCCGCTTGGCGATCTTCAGGCGGTCGACGCTGTGCATCCAGGCAAAGTGCTCGGCCACGGCACGCGTCTTGTTCGACTGCAGGGGGCCGATGAAATGCCACACGATGTCGTCCAGGTCGACGAGCTCCGCCTGCTTGTCCAGCGCTTCCTGCAGGTAGTTTTCGCCAAATTCCCGCTGGCCCAGAGACCAGGCCTGACGAATCATCGCGGCCGGCTTGGTTTTACTCACGGCGAGCAATGAGGCATCGTTTTCCGGACGCTGGGCGTCGATCAACGCATGCGTCAGACGTTCACGCGCATGGGTCAGTGACGCTGAAAGCGCGTTATCTGTCATACTCAAGCACCTTACCGCAGCTGGGGAAGAGAGATGGATATTACCGAACTGCTGGCATTCTCGGCAAAGCAGAATGCATCCGACCTGCATTTGTCCGCTGGCCTGCCTCCCATGATACGGGTTGATGGCGATATCCGTCGGCTAAATGTGCCCGCCATGGATAACACCGCCGTGCGTGGGCTGATCTACGACATCATGAACGATCGTCAGCGCCGCGACTATGAAGAACACCTCGAAGTCGATTTCTCTTTTGAAGTGCCGGGCGTGGCGCGTTTCCGCGTGAACGCCTTCAATCAGGCCCGCGGTGCCGGGGCGGTGTTCCGCACCATTCCCAATCAGGTGCTGTCGATGCAGGCGCTGGGGCTTGGCGAGGTGTTTGAACGCCTGTCGATGCTGCCCCGCGGGCTGGTGCTGGTGACCGGGCCCACCGGCTCGGGCAAGAGCACCACCCTTGCGGCGATGATCGACTACATCAACGATCATCGGTTTGAGCATATTCTGACTATCGAAGACCCCGTGGAATTCGTCCATGCCAGCAAGCGCTGCCTGATCAATCAGCGTGAGGTTCATCGCGATACGCACAGCTTTGCCGAGGCGTTGCGCAGCGCGTTACGCGAAGACCCCGACGTGATTCTGGTCGGCGAACTGCGCGACCTGGAAACCATCCGCCTGGCGCTGACGGCGGCGGAAACCGGGCACCTGGTGTTGGGGACGCTGCACACCACCTCGGCTGCCAAGACCATCGACCGGATCATTGATGTCTTCCCGGGCGAAGAAAAAGCCATGGTGCGCTCCATGCTATCGGAGTCGCTTCAGGCGGTGGTCTCGCAATCGCTGCTGAAGCGTCAGGGCGGTGGTCGGGTGGCCGCCCACGAGATCCTGATTGCCACCTCGGCGGTGCGTAACCTGATTCGCGAAGACAAGGTGGCGCAGATCTACTCGGCGATTCAGACCGGCGGCAGCCTGGGGATGCAAACGCTCGATGCCTCGCTCAAGCAGCTGGTCAGCGACGGTCACGTCAGCATGGAAGACGCCCAGGCGCGAGCCAAGGGTACGCTTGCTTCACAGGAGACGTAGCGATGGCACGTGACGACGCCGCAGCGCTGACCCCCACCCAGTGGTTGCATCAGTTGCTGGATATCATGGTGCAGCAGCAGGCCTCTGATCTGCTGATTACCGTCGGCGCACCGCCCAGCCTCAAGATGAACGGCGGCCTGGTGCCGCTGGGGCAGCAGTCGCTGAACGCGCACCAGGTCAACGAGCTGGTGGCGCATACGGTGCCCGAGGGGCTGCGCGAGCGCTTCGGACACGAACAGGAAGCCAACTTTGCGCTTGGCCTGGACGAGAAAGGACGTTTTCGTGTCAGTGCTTTTCAGCAGCGCAATCAGCCCGCCATGGTGATTCGCCGGATTGCCCAGCAGATTCCCACCCTTGGGTCGCTCGGCGTGCCGGATTCCTTGAGCGGCCTGGCGCATGCCAAGCGAGGCCTGGTGCTGGTAGTGGGCGGCACCGGGACGGGGAAATCCACCACCCTGGCGGCGATGGTGCAGGAGCGCAACGAGCACGTTGGCGGTCATATCATCAGCATTGAAGACCCCATCGAATACCTGCACCCGCACAAGCGGGCCATCGTCAATCAGCGGGAAGTGGGCATTGATACCGAGTCGTTTGAAGTGGCGCTTAAAAACACCCTGCGTCAGGCGCCCGACGTCATTTTGATCGGTGAAATACGCAGCCGGGAAACCATGGAGCACGCGCTGACCTTCGCCGAAACCGGGCATCTATGTCTGGCCACGCTGCACGCCAACAATGCCAACCAGGCGTTGGAGCGGATTATTCATTTCTTCCCCCACGAGCGCCACGAACAGATCTGGATGGATCTCTCGCTCAACCTGCGAGCGGTCGTCGCTCAGCAGCTGCTGCCGATGCGCAGCGGCGGTCGTTGTGCGGCGGTTGAGGTCATGCTTCAGTCGTCGCGGATTGCCGATCTGATTCGTAAAGGCCGGGTTGCCGATATAAAGGCCGCCATGGCCGCGTCTCGGGATCACGGTATGCAGACCTTTGACCAGGCACTGTTTGACCTCTATCAGGCCTCGCAGATCAGTCAGGAGGTGGCGCTTGCCCACGCCGATTCGGCCAACGACTTGCGGCTGATGCTGAAGCTGGGGGGCGACCAGTCGCGGCAGCACTCGCTGGAAGAGCGCGTACCGTCGCATTTGACCCTGCGTGACCGTGACGACCCCGTGTGACCTCAGGGAGCGTAAATGCCGCCGAGTATGCGTGGCCCGCTGGCGCCGGTCACCGAGGGCAGGTTGCCGGGCAGCTGATGGAGACGCTGGTGGGCCAGCCAGGCAAATGCCCCGGCCTCGATCCAGTCTTCAGGCCAGCCGTAGGCCGATGGCGATGTAAAGGTCATATTGGGTAAGTAGGCCGCAAGCCGGGCCATCAGGTGCGCGTTATGCGCCCCGCCTCCACAGGTGATCAGCGTGACGTCGGGGTGGCTGAGGGGTAGTTGCTCAATGCCCTGGGCCACGCTGGCCGCCGTGAGCTCGGCAAGCGTTGCCTGCACGTCGTGGGGGGCCTCACGGCCGGTCAAGTGGCTTGCCAGCCATGGCAGGTGAAAGAGCTCTCTTCCCGTGCTGCGCGGCGGTGGCTGATGAAAGAAAGGCGCTGCCAGCAGTCGCTCCAGCAGGCGTGGGTCGACCCTGCCGCTGGCGGCCCAGGCGCCGTCGCGGTCAAACCGGCCCTGCTGATGCTTGGCAAACCAGGCGTCCAGCAAGACGTTTGCCGGCCCGGTATCAAACCCGGTCACGGGAGCGTCAGGATCGCTGGGTAGCCACGTGAGGTTGGCAAAGCCGCCCAGATTCAAGACGAGTTGTTCGCCTTCCCGGCGCCCGAAAAGCGCCTGATGAAACGCCGGGGCAAGCGGTGCTGCCTGACCGCCGGCCGCCAGGTCTCGGCGGCGGAAGTCGGCGACCACGGTGGCACCGGTCAGTTCGGCCAGCAGGCTCGGGTTGTCGAGCTGCAGGGTGTAAGCCGGTCCGCCCGCATGCCCGCTCGGTGCGTGCTCGATGGTTTGTCCATGGCTGCCAATGGCGGCCACCTGGTCGATTGATACCCCCTGCTGACGTAATAAGGCCTTAACCGCGTCCGCCTGCATCTGACAAAACGCCGCTTCCGCCCTGGCCAAGGTGGCAAAGCTGACCTTCTCAGCGTGGCAGAGCTGCAAGAGTTCATCGTGGAGCGCCTCCGGCATGGCGCTTGCGTGGCTGGCCACCAGCGTGGGCGGGGTATTGGAGGCAATGGCCACCAGTGCCGCGTCAATCCCGTCCAGACTGGTCCCCGACATCAAGCCGATGTAGTAAACAGGCGTGTCAGTCGTTGAAGTTGTCATTGCAGTGGTATCCAAAGTAAGACGAAGGCTCAACCAAGGCGAGCGAGCATGATAACATCGCTCACTATTTATCATCCGAACGCCCGCAAGGCGATGCTTACGTGGAGAAAAGCAATGAGTGAGGTGGATCAGGCGCTAGCGTTGTTATCGCGCGGAACGCATGAGATTTTGGTCGAGGACGAGCTGCGCCAAAAGTTGGCTTCCGGACGCAAGCTGCGTATCAAAGCGGGGTTTGATCCCACCGCCCCTGATCTTCATTTAGGGCATAGCGTGTTGCTGACCAAGATGCGTCAATTTCAGGATCTGGGGCACACGGTTATTTTCCTGATTGGTGATTTTACCGGCCGCATCGGCGACCCCACCGGTAAAAACGTGACCCGAAAACCGCTCACCGAAGCCGACGTTAAAGCCAACGCCGATACCTACCGGGAGCAGGTGTTTAAAATCCTCGACCCTGAAAAGACCGAAGTGCGCTTCAATGCCGAGTGGTTTGGTGAACTCTCCGCAGCCAAGATGATTGAGCTGGCAGCGCAGAGTACCGTCGCGCGCATGCTCGAGCGGGACGACTTTGAAAAACGCTACAGAGCCAATCAGTCGATTGCCATCCACGAATTTCTCTACCCGCTCGTTCAGGGGTATGACTCCGTCGCGCTGGAGGCGGATGTCGAGCTTGGCGGCACCGACCAGAAGTTCAACCTGCTGATGGGCCGTGAAATCCAGAAGCATTTCGGCCAGGAACCGCAGGTGGTGATCACCATGCCGTTGCTGGAAGGGCTGGACGGCGTTCAGAAGATGTCCAAGTCGCTTGGCAACTATGTCGGCGTCGATGAAAGCCCCGGCGCGATGTTCAACAAGCTGGTATCCATGCCGGATAGCCTGATATGGCGTTACTTCGAGCTGCTGTCGTTGAAGTCCAACGAAGACCTCGAAGCACTCAAGCAGAGCGTTGAGCAAGGAGCCAATCCGCGCGATGTCAAAATGGCGCTGGCGCGCGAGTTGATTGCTCGCTACCACGGTGACGAAGCGGCGGCCAACGCGCATAAATCCGCCGGCAATCAGTTGGCGGATGGTGAGCTGCCCGACGACCTGCCAGAGGTCGAGGTGGATTTTGAAGGCAGTGCCGATGCGCCGATTGCTGCAGTGCTGAACCGGTCGGAGTTAACCAAGAACAGCGCCCAGGCCAAAGACATGCTGAAAAATGGCAGCGTCAAAGTAGATGGCGAGGTGGTAGCGCAAGACACCATGCTACCCACCGGCAAGGCGTACGTTATCCAGGCGGGCAAGAAACGTTACGCCCGTGTGACACTGCGCTAATTTTTTCGCCCGCCCCCTTGCCAACCCGGCAGCAACACCGTAAAGTACGCATCCGCTGCCGGGGACGCCAGGCGTTGCCAGCGGTGGA
>NZ_JAJLLW010000007.1 GCF_020991005.1 Halomonas sp. CUBES01
CCCGGAGCGCCGGCCGAGTCGTCAGGCACCTATACCAAAACCCCGAACACAGCGTGTTCGGGGTTTTTTATTGTGCGAAAGACACAAAAAGGTCTTTATAAACTCGGTTGCCCTCGGCAAGTGGGAACCGCGTTAGCGGGACGCAGGGCGCGAGTCTGACAGTGAGATGGGTTATGATGACGGGGTTTAGCGGAATACTGTGCAGGCATGTTCAACCGGTTGGATAGGAAGGTCTAAGTGACGGAAGTAGTCCCCACGTCGTGGTTAGTTTACTGTCGCCCAGGGTTCGAGAGCGACACGCTTGCGGAGATGCAGCATCACGCGGATCAGCAGGGTGTCTCCTGCGAGCCGTCTTGTGGCGATGGCTGGGCGTGTCTTACCCGCTTGGACGGCGAGCCAGTGAATATGCTGCATCGCCAAGCTGCGTTTCAGAGGCTGATTTTTGCGCGGCAGAGCCTTGCGGCGTTACCGGCACTCAACCTGTCCCGAGATGACCGTCTTTCCAGTATGGTTGAACAGGTGAAAGCCAGCCGTTGGAACTTTGAGGAGATCTGGCACGAAACGCCGGACACTAATGATGGTAAAGCGCTGTCAGGCTTGATCAAAGCACTCACAAAACCGCTGGAAAGCATTCTGAAAAAGCGTGGCGCGCTGAGGCGTAAAGCCGGTGGGCGTCGGCTGCATATTTTCTGGACCGAAGGTGACCGTGTGCAGCTGGGGATCAGCTTTCCCGGCAACAGAAGCGAGCTGATCAACGGCATCCGGCGCCTGCGTTCTCCTTCAAGGGCGCCCAGTCGTTCCACCCTCAAGCTTGAGGAGGCGTGGCACGAGTTCATACCGCGTGATGAATGGGACGTTCGTCTGGCAGGTCATATGCAGGCAGCCGACCTGGGGGCCGCACCAGGCGGTTGGACGTGGCAGCTCGTCCAGCGGGGGATGTACGTCTATGCCATCGACAATGGGCCTATGGATGCCGAATTGATGCGGACGGGGCAAATCGATCATTTAAAGGAAGATGGCTTTACGTGGGCGCCCCCGCAGCGCCTGGACTGGTTGGTGTGTGATATTGTTGATAAGCCGGTGCGGGTGCTGGCCATGGTTGAGCGATGGCTGACGCAAAAATGGTGTCGGGAAGCCATCTTCAATCTGAAGCTGCCCATGAAAAAGCGCTGGGAAGAAGTATCACGCTGTCTGGCGACGTTAACCGAGGCATTGTCTGAAGCCAACGTATCGGCAGATATCGCCTGTCGGCATCTTTATCATGATCGTGAAGAGGTGACGGTGCATGTAAGGCTGACGCATTAATGTTCAGTAACTGGCTTCGTAGATCCGGATGGTTTCGTCTTCTGTCAGTAGCGGTAGAATTCGTTGCATGGCACTGGCTCGCGCTTCGCTGCCGTGCCATTCGTTCCAGGCGCGCAAGTCACGCCATTTGGTAATCATCAAGCGACGATCCGTATGCCCCATCTCCACCAGGCTTTCGCCGGTAACAAATCCGCGTGCCCCCAGGGAGATACGCATGGCTTCGCGGGCGGCCTGCTCATATTCTTCTTCAAGACCGGGCATAATACGCCGTTCAATGATGATTTTGATCATAGGTTAAATCTCAGCTTTGAGGATATCGATGTCTGACGTTATAAACGATGCGCCACACCATGATGCGGTACTGGACACAAGCGGCCTGTATTGCCCTGAACCCATTATGTTGATGCATAATAAAGTACGCGACATGGCGTCTGGGGATATATTAAAAGTCATTGCAACAGACCCTGCAACCACGCGTGATGTGCCTAAATTCTGCCAATTCCTGGGCCATGAGTTGGTCAGTCAGGCTTCAGACACCGAGCAGTATTATTATTTTATACGCTTGGCATAATGAATGCGTAGGCAGCACGGGTCAGGCCCTAGGGCGCTAACCCGTGCATGGGCTTACTGCTGCGTTAAAACGACCATTGACAGTGCGTCAAGCGTTGCCGGGTCTTCTTCCATGATGCGGTTGGCAATATGACGCTGAAAGAAGTACACGCTTTGATGCATGGACTTGGCGCTGTACAGGCAGTCATCCCCCAGCAGAATGGGCGTCATTGTGGCTTTATCTTCATCCGCAAGCAGCGCATCGACGCTGCCATCGCTGTAGAGTCGCCAGCCGTAGACGGGTTTCATGTGCCAAGGGGCGTCGGAGCGGTTCATGCACAGCGCATGAGTGCCCAACGTATCGGGTAATTGCTGAATAAGCGTGACGTCGCCAGAGGGTTCATACTCGAAATAGTCAGCGGCAGAGGCAAGCTCATCGGCTTTATGGTCGGGCGGAGTATCGAAGATTTCTTCCGTTTCGGGGTCACGATAGCCAATAAAACGTCCATTTTCATGGCTGTGGAGCGTCTGACAATCGGTGAGCTGTTCCATCCAGGGCACCAACCCGACGATGTGCCCATCTTCTCTAAGGCCCCAGGCAAGCAGCGGCATACCGTAGTAGCTGTCCGGGTCGGACGCCAACTGATACACCATTTCCAATCCATCCAACTCCGGTGCCAGGCGGACAAGCGTTTTACGCGCCTGTTGACGCTGACGAACAGATTCCAGGTCGATGACCTGGGCAGAGCGGGGTGACAGGGGTACGCCCATAATGTCCCTCCTAGTGCTGCGTGGCCACGACATTGGCAAAGCAGGTGAATCGATGCTTGCCGCATGAATTACCAATAGCACAGGTTGGCCCGAAGGTTAAGAGGAAAACAGCGTTTTAATCAGGCGCGCAATTGGAAATTTCCGATCTGGCGCGTTCGTGCGTAGCCCTGGCCGTCTGGAATTGTTGCCAGGGAGCGCTGGAAGTCTCAAGCGACAGCCACTCTGACCGGTATGCCTGAATTGCTTCCGGTGGCGAAATGGGCTGCCGGGTGATTAAACGATTGACGGCCGTCAGCCAGCGTTGTGCTACATCTGACAGGGCGTCCAGGCGCTGTTGATTCCAGTTCGGCAGGCAAGCCCCATTTGGCGCCGAGTGCTGGTTGAGGTAGTCGCTGGCCTCGTTCAATCGCTGAGTTGCCAGCATGAGGGTACGCAGTACTTCGGCGGTCAGGGGGCGTGCCCGAAGGGTGTTCAGGTGTTGTTCGAGGGTCGCTGAATCCTGATGCCAGGCGAGGCTGAACTGATTGTCGACCATGCGCTGCAGGTAACGCAGGGCATTCAGCTGGGGGTCGATATCCGGTAAGGCATCGATATTCAACGGGTGACTGGCGCGCGCAAAACTGTCTTTCCACTCGTCGGAGTCAAAAATAGCATTCCAGCTGACATAAGGTAGCTGCGCCGTCTTGACCGCTGTCAAACGTTCCAGCCGTTCACGGTTTTCCTCACTTAGCGTGTCAGGCACCTCACTTGTCTCGCATAAGGTCAGGCGTTGCCAAAGTGTCCGTTCATATAGCCATTGCTGACTGGGCGGTGCGACCTTGCCTAGTTGGTTATTGCGAGCGGCCACTAACGAGGTGATTTCACATTCGCGCAATGCATAGACGTTGAGCAGCGAATCGCGGGTTTCGTCGATTTCAAACAAGCGCGCTTCCTGCTCGGGAAAAGCCGCAATGTTGGGCGGTGAGGATGACGCGATCGGCCCGTTGCCCAGGGTGTCTGCCAGCTGTTGATGGTAAGTTTCCCAGGGTGCTTCCGCCTGGTGGCCGCCACAACCTAACAGCGCCAACGGCAATAGCCATTGCAGCGTTGCTCGAGAATAACGTTTCATGCTGATTCCTGATCGCTGATGTACCGACGGCTAATGGCGTGCAGACGCCAAGCCAGCAGAATGGCCGCCGTGCTCAAGCCGGCAATGAGGCCGATCCAGTAGCCGTGAACCCCCAGGGGCGCACAGAAACCGCCCATTCCCTGGGCACCCAGCCAGTGGCCACCTCCCAGGCCCACCAGCCAATAGGACAATACCGTAATCGCCATCACCACGCGGGTATCTTTATAACCTCTCAGCGCGCCTGCCAGATTCACTTGAAGCGAGTCGGACAGCTGAAAGATGGCTGCCAGCGCGATGATCGACAGCGCCAGGGACTGTATCGCCTGATTGGAGGTATAAAGCGTAATCACTGGCGCTGCGGTTATCCAGAGTACCAGACTATTCAGGACAGCCACCGCAACGCTGACCCCGATGCCGTTCCAGGCAACCAGGCGCGCATGGTGCATACGCTGTTGTCCCAGCGTATTGCCGACCCGCACCGTCAGCGCCATGCTGAGCGACATGGGCAGCATGAACAGAATGGTGGTGTAACTCAGCGCGACCTGGTGAGCACCGACCGTGACCTCGCCAAAACTGGCGATGAACAGCGCGATCAAGGTGAATAGGGTGACTTCAACGAAGATGGCCACGCCGATGGGAACACCGACTACCAGCAGTTCGCGAATGCCGCGCCATTTGGGAAGCGCCAGTCGTTGCCACAGTTGAATGCCTTGATAGTGACGGGTGCGGTGGGTGTAGATCGCCATGGCGATGGCCATGGTCCACATGGAAAGTGCCGTGGCAATACCGCACCCCAGCGCTCCCAAGGCAGGCAGCTGCTGCACTCCATCGGGTAACCATGGCCCCAGCAGGCTCACCAGGCCGTCGCCACCGTAGATCAACGCGTAGTTGGCGGGGATGTTGATCGTCAGGCCAATCAAGCTGATCCACAGGGCGGGACGGGTATGGTTCATGCCGTCTGAGAACGCCCTGAGCGCCTGGAAGAGGGCAATGCCAGGCATGCCAAATGCCACTGCGGCAAGATAACCGGCGGACGCGTGGGCGACCTGGCCAGGTACGTCCATCATGCCAAAGATGGGCCTCACCATTGACCAGAGCAGCAGGGCAGAAAGCAGACCGAGCACGAGAGCGATCCAGAGCGCCTGGTGCACTGCCGGTCGAATTGCGCCATGACGCTGCCCGCCCAGCAACTGGGCCACAATGGGCGTCAGTCCCATGAGCGTACCCGTCATGAACAGCATCAGTGGCATCCACAGGCTAGAGCCGACCGATACCGCCGCCAGCGAAGTGGCGCTATGGCGGCCCGTCATCATCACGTCGACCACGCTCATGCCCGCCTGGGCGAGCTGGGCGCCGCAGATAGGTAGCGCGAGCCTCACCAGCTGACGCGTTTCAAACCAGTAAACAGAACGGAATCTATTCAACACACGACCCACACCTGGACTCCTGAGCAATATGGCCCTCAAAACCCGTTAGATTAGCAGGTATAATGAATAAACTTATGCTGTTAATGAGGCAAATGTGAGCATTACTCAACCGCTATGGACGCTTGGCGAGGTGATTGCCTTGTTCGACGGGGTTTTTTTCGAGCGTTATCAGACCCGTCTGGTGAAAGGCGAGGATGAGCCGCTATACCGCCCGGCGGATGAGCAGACGCCTTACCATCAAATTATCTTTGCCCACGGCTTTTTCGCCAGCGCCTTGCACGAAATAAGCCATTGGTGCATTGCCGGCGCCGAGCGGCGCAAACAGGAAGACTATGGTTACTGGTATCTGCCGGACGGGCGTAATGCCGAGCAGCAGCTTGCCTTTGAAAAGGCTGAAATCGCCCCTCAAGCCCTTGAGTCACTATTTGCCGACGCGAGCGGTCGCGAATTCCATGTCAGCGTCGATAACCTCGGTGGCGATGTTGCGGTCGATCGTGACGCCTTTGCTGAAAAAGTGAGCGCGCGCGCAGCCTACTACAGGGAGCAGGGGCTGCCGTTAAGGGCCAACGCCTTCTGCTGGGCACTGGCACGTTACTATCGCCACCAGGATCCACTCGAGGCGGCGATTCGCCAGGGTAAAGCGATTCTCGACAAGAGCCTGCAAGACGCCGACCCTTAATCCTCTTCCGTCAGTCGGTGGTGCAGCGACAGCATGACCTCAACCTCATGTTCGGGGCGCATGGGTTCCAGACCGAGATCACTAAAGGTATCGCTTCTCAAACGATGCCACTCGCTCGCGCCGATACGCTCGTAGAGCACCGGGGCGGGCGCCAGTTCGACAAAGGGGTCAAGCCCGTAGGTATCGAACAGCCGTGCAAGGGCGGCTTCATCATCACCGTTATCGCTGGTGTACAGCGTCTCGGAAAAATGATCGTTTTCCAGCTCGCGGATGACGTCCAGCGGGCTCAGGCCGAGACTTTCAAGCTCCTCGATGCTGTAGGCGCCCATCACGTTGGTATCTTCATCGATCCAGCTATCGTCCGGCTGAATCAGGGTCTGCTTGATACGTCCGTCTGGCAGGGACCAGGCAATAGCCAGCGGCAAGCCATTATCGTCGCCCGTCTCAATGGCAATAAATCCTGGGTAGTCGGCCACGCGGTAACTCCTTTTTAACGTTCTGTATCGATTCGGAAAAATTGCTGGGCGGTTGCGGCGGTTGCCATTCCCAACTCAGCGTCGCTGATACCGAGGCATTCGGCAAGCTCCCTCACTATCCACGGAAGCAGGGCGGGCTCGTGCCGACGCCCTTTCAACTTGGCCGGCAGGTTCCGCGGCAGCAGGTAAGGACAATCGGTTTCCACCATCAGCCGGTTCAGCGGTATCTCGCCGACCAGCGGGCGTAGATGGTGGCCGCGCCGTTCGTCACAGATCCAGCCCGTCAAGCCTATATGCAAGTCTAGGTCGAGATAGCCAAATAGCGTATCCCGGTCAGCGGTAAAACAATGCACGACCGCCTGGCTGATGTCGTCCCGCCATGCTTGGAGTATGTCGCGCATGCGTGGCCCGGCATCGCGCTCATGGAGAAACAGCGGTAAGCCGCTTTCTGCCGCCAGGGCAAGCTGGGCCTCAAAGGCCTTTTCCTGTTCCTGGGGCGTTGAGAAGTTGCGGTTGAAATCCAGCCCGCATTCGCCGACGGCAACGACCTCGGGCAGGGCATGCAGCGAGGCCATGCGACGGGCTACCTCGTCGCTCCACTGGCTCGCATCGTGGGGGTGTGTCCCGGCAGTGGCGTAGAGGCCAGGGTAGCGCTTGGCCAGCTCAACGGCTTGTTCTGCGTGCGCAATATCGGTGCCGGTCACGATCATGGTGCTCACCTGGGCCGCCTGAGCCCGCTGAACAACGGCGTCGAGGTCGCGATCAAAGCTGTCGTGTGTCAGGTTCGCGCCGATGTCGACCAGCGGTACGCTGGGGCGAAACTGCAATGCCTCGGGTAAAAAGTCGTCCACATATGGGCTAGCCAAGGGTCACTCCCGTCCAGAATCGTAAAGCGCTATTGTAACGGTATGCGTGGATATCGACTAATGGTGTGGGAACAGCCGTCAGCGACGCCTGGAATACAGGGCTTACCAACCGCGACAGCGATGTGATTGAATCAAGTAGCGCTGTAAGGCCGATGATGCCTACGTCGGTTATCGTCAATGCATGGCCTTTCTGACGGTGGGCGCAATGGATGCTATCGCACTCGACAACAACAAGTTCGCAGGAGTATTTATGCCCGCAGTGACGCCGAAGATATTACCCGCTGCGGCTTCCGCAACCAATCCGTCCTTGATGATTGGGGAGTTGCTGGAAGCCGGGGTTCGCATGGCCGGGGACAACCAGATCGTCTACCGTGATCAGCGTCGCCATGACTACCGGCAATTTCAGGCGAGGGTGCACCAGCTTGCCCATGCATTAACCCTGCAGGGCGTCAAGGCCGGTGACGTGGTGGCGGTGCTGGACTGGGACAGTCATCGCTACCTGGAATGTTTTTTTGCCATTCCCATGATCGGTGCAGTGCTTCACACCGTGAATATCCGCCTGGCGCCTGAGCAGATTCTCTATACCATGGCGCATGCCGAAGACGCCTTCGTGATCGTGCATGAAGACTTTGTGCCGCTGCTTGAGCTGCTGGCCGACGAGCTGACACAAGTGCGTGGCTATTTGCTTTGCCAAGAGACGCCGCAGCCCCTCGAGACGTCTTTGCCGCTAGTCGGCGAGTTCGAGCACTTGCTCGGTCAGCAGCCCACGCACTACGACTTTCCCAGCTTTGATGAAAATGCTGTCGCCACACTGTTCTATACCACCGGTACGACGGGAAATCCAAAAGGCGTCTTCTTCACCCATCGTCAGCTGGTTCTGCATACCATGGCCGAGGCCAGCACGTTCCAGGCGCCAGGTTTTGAGCTGCTCAATCGCGATAAAGTGTATATGCCCATTACCCCCATGTTCCACGTGCACGCCTGGGGGGTGCCTTACACGGCAACGCTGCTGGGGGCAACGCAGGTCTATCCGGGTCGCTACGAGCCGGATATGCTGATCAAGCTGCTGGTCAGCGAAAACGTCGATTTTTCCCATTGTGTACCGACGCTGCTCAACATGGTGGTCAGCGCAGACGCCATTGCCTCGCAACAAGTTGACCTGTCGGGCTGGAAAGTGCTGGTGGGTGGTAGTGCGCTAACCGAATCGCTGGCGCGTAAAGCATGGGGGCTGGGGATTGATACCCGCAGCGCCTACGGCATGTCGGAAACCTGTCCATTGCTCACTGCCGGTATTTTGCCCGGGGACGTCACGCAGGCCGATATCGAAACGCAGCTGCCCTGGCGTTGCAAGGCCGGTTTGCCGATACCCTTCGTCAAGTTACAGGTGGCGGATACAAACGGCCAGGCATTGCCGCATGACGGCCATAGCGTCGGCGAAGTGCGTGTGCAAGCCCCATGGCTGACCCAGGCCTATTACAAAGAGGAAGCCCGCAGCGCTGAATTATGGCGCGAAGGCTGGCTGCACACCGGTGATGTCGGCTCGATTGATGAGCATGGCTTTCTGGCCATCAGCGATCGCATCAAGGACGTGATCAAGACCGGCGGCGAGTGGCTGTCGTCGCTGGAGCTGGAAAGCTATATCAGCCAGTGTCCGGGCATCGCGGAAGTGGCCGTTATTGGGGTGTCGGACGATAAGTGGGGCGAACGTCCCGCTGCGTTGGTCGTGCCGACCGACCTGAATCATCCGCCGACCAGCGATGCCGTAAAGGCGTTTCTAGCGCAATTTGTCGAGCAGGGGAAACTGAATCGCTGGGCCATTCCCGAAGTGGTACGCTTCGTTGATGAAATCCCCAAAACCAGCGTGGGCAAACTGGACAAGAAACGTATACGCAGCGACATATAGCGCATGAGTCACCAGTGTTCGTCTGGCGTGTGATCAAGGCATCGATGGTTCCCCCACCGGGGGCGCGCATACGTTACACTGTGCGCCTCATAATGAAGGAGGACACTGCGTGACCCTGTTACGACTCGAACAGCTGCAACTTGCCTACGGCACCCAGGTATTGCTCGACCGCGCCGATCTCACGGTTGAGAGAGGCGAGCGGCTGGCACTAGTCGGGCGCAATGGCACCGGTAAGTCCACTCTGCTGAAATTGGTTGCCGGTGATATTCAGGCCGACGATGGCTCGATCTGGCGCGCGCCTGGCCTGAAGATTGGTGTGCTCGCTCAGGAACTGCCCGACTCCTCCGGCATGACGATTTTTGACATGGTCGCCCAAGGGTTGCCGGAGGCGGGGGAGCTGCTTTCCGAGTATCAGCATCTGATCAACGACCCCGACCCCGACATGAATCGCATGGCGACCCTGCAAAGCCGTCTGGAAGACATTGACGGCTGGTCGTTTCACCAGCGCATCGATGTTGTACTGACCCGTCTGGGGCTACCCCCCGAGGCCGAGATGAGCGCGCTTTCCGGCGGCTGGCGGCGGCGCGTAGCGCTGGCCCGTGCACTGGTTGCCGAACCCGACCTGCTGCTCCTAGACGAACCGACCAACCATCTGGATCTGGATACCATCGCCTGGCTGGAAGAACAGCTCCTGGCCTTTAACGGCGCCGTGTTGCTGATCACCCACGACCGGGCGTTTCTTTCCAAACTGGCGACCCATATTCTGGAACTGGATCGCGGTAAGCTGGGGCGCTATCCCGGTGACTATGCCGAGTACCAGGCGCGTAAACAGCACGAACTGGAAGTCGAAGCGCGGGAAAACGCCGAGTTTGATAAAAAGCTGGCGCAGGAAGAAGTCTGGATTCGCCAGGGCATCAAGGCGCGCCGGACGCGTAACGAAGGCCGGGTGAGGGCGCTCGAGGCAATGCGCAATGAGCGCAGTCAGCGCCGTGAGCGGCAAGGCACCGCCAATCTGTCGGTGGATAGCGGTGAACGAACCGGCAAGCGCGTCGTCAAGCTGAAAGGCGTCAGTCAGCGGTTTGGCGATGACACCATTATCCGTGATCTGAATCTTGAAGTGATGCGCGGCGACCGGATTGGCTTCCTGGGGCGCAACGGGGCGGGCAAGACCACGCTGCTCAAGATCCTGCTGGGCGAAATCGAGCCCACTGAAGGCACGGTGCAACTGGGTACCAATCTCAAGGTGGCCTATTTCGATCAGCTGCGCGCGGGGCTCGAGCTTGAAAAAACCGTCTACGATAACGTGGCCCAAGGTAGCGACCGGGTTAGCGTAGGCGGCAAGGACCGCCACGTGATGAGCTATCTACAGGATTTCCTGTTCACGCCCGACCGCGTACGCCAGCCGGTGAAAGCGCTCTCGGGGGGCGAGTCAAACCGCCTGTTGCTGGCCAAGCTGTTTACCCAGCCGGCCAACGTCCTGGTGCTTGATGAGCCCACCAACGACCTGGACATGGAGACCCTCGAACTCCTCGAAGAACTGCTGCTCAACTTCGAGGGCACGTTGCTGCTGGTGTCCCACGACCGGACCTTCATGGATAACGTGGTCACCAGCATGTTGGCGTTTGAAGGCGACGGCGTGGTACGCGAATACGTGGGTGGCTATACCGACTGGATCCGTCAGGGAGGCAAGCTGCCGCCCGCGCCCTGGGAAGGAGCGGCCCGGCAAAACACCGAGCCCACCTCGAGCGTTGCAAAAGAAAAGCCCAGCACGCCGGCCGCGCCGGCGACTAAACCCGTCAAGCTTTCCTACAAACTGCAGCGGGAGCTGGATGAGCTGCCCGCGCAGATCGAGCGCCTGGAAAGCGACGTGGAAGCACTGGAAAAAGAAGCCGGTGATCCAGCGTTCTATCAGCAGGAGTCGACGGTTGTGACCGCTAGGCTGCAGGCGCTGGAGCAGGCACAGGAAGCGCTGGAAGCCGCGATGGAGCGCTGGATGGCGCTCGAAGCCATGGCCAACGGCGAACAGGGCTGAACAATAAAAAGGCGCCGCTGGGGCGCCTTTTGGCTGAGCGATAGAAGGTGCTAGCTCATTCGTCGCTTTCTTCGCCTTTCTTGCCGACGCGAACTGCCAGCACGTCGCACTGCGCACCGTGCAGAACGCCGGTGGAGGTGGAGCCCAGCAGCAGCGCAAACCCGTGGCGACCGTGGGAGCCGACGACGATCAAGTCGACCCCATGCTCCTCGGCAAAGCGGTGAATCTCGGTGTCCGGCATGCCCACCACCACGTGTTGATTTTCCTCAGCGATGTGGGGCGCAGCAATGTCAGCCAGCCGTTTCTTGGCGTGGTCGTCAAGCTGGTCCTGGATGCTGGTCAAGTCCATCGGGATATCGCCGCCGTAGGCAAAGCCAAGCGGTTCAAGGGTATGCATGATGGAAATCTTGGCCTGGTCGTTGCGCTCGGCAATCGCCACGGCACGCTCCAGGATCTTGTGCGAGTCTTTGGTCAAGTCGACGGCAACCAATATATGGTGATAGCTCATGGCGTATCTCCTCAGTGAGTAACAAGCAGTGTTCTAACGCTAATGTGCTCTACTTTAGGTGGCATGCCCAATCTTAACAACGACCTGGATCATGGTTTTTATGATCTCGCTATTCAAGTGTGGTTCAGTTTGAAGGAAATGTAGAAATGGAATGGTTAATTATCGTGTTTATCATGCTGTTCGTGTTTGCCCCGGTGATGTGGCTCAAGCCCAGTCCCCGCCAGAAGCGAACCATGGCCATGCGTAACCACGCAAGTCGTAAAGGGGTAACGGTCAAGGAAGAAAAGCCGCCGATGCACGCCTTCAAGGGCACGATGCCGGCGTATCGCTGGCATTTTCCCAAACAGCAGCCGGGTCCGGACTTCGTGCTGGTGCGTGACGAGCATGCCAGCGCAGCGCTAGAACCCTATCACGCCGGCTGGCGGTGGCGTGTCGCGCCGTTGAAGCCGATTCCCCCTGGCGCCGCAGCGCCGCTCAAGGCGCTGCTCGAACGCCTGCCGCTGGATGCCATGTTGCTCGAATCAACGCCCAACGCCCTGACGCTATGGTGGTGGGAGTCTCAAGATGCGACACGCTTCGATACGTATCTGGACGACTTTAATCAGCTGCGCGACCAGCTCTCCGGGCAGGCGGATCGTGCCTCACAATCCCCCGATCTGTCAGGAAGCCGCTTCCTGTAGATCCCGCGCCTGAATGGCAAGGCCATTCTGCTCAATGCGCTCGAGCCATTCGCCCAGCTGCTCCAAGTCAGCCTCCGACAGGCCTTCGAACATTTCTTTTCTGGCCTCCTGAGCGACACTGTCGATTTGCTCGAGCAGTGGCATGGCGGCAGCCGTCAGGTAGATACGTTTACTTCGGCGGTCGCTGTCGCAAGCGCGCCGCTCCACCAGGCCCTGTTCTTCCAGCTGGCTGAGCGTGCGCACCAGAGACGGCGCTTCAACGCCTATGGCGCGGGCCAGGTCGCATTGAGGCTGACCATCGCCCAGACGCCAGAGATGGTACAGCGTCACCCAACGCGTTTGCGTGAGGCCAAGCGGCGCCAAGCGTCGGTCCAATATCGAACGCCATAGGTGGGGCAGGCGAGCAATGCGAAAACCAATTGATGATGCCATGATCAGCTAGTTACCAGTCAAAGTTAATAGTGGGATTGTCATAATCTCGGGCGCTTAATGCAAGACGTGATCAGTCTTCCTCGTCGTCTGGGTCGGCATCGCGGTCACGGCCGGCAATGAAACGTTGAAGGTTGAGCTTGCTCATCCCCGCCGCACGAATCTTGCTATCGGCCAGCGTCGCCTTACTCACATCATCGCTGACGGTAAACCGAATCAGCCCCAGGCGTTGACCACTGTCGGTCATGATGTCCACACGCCAGCGCCCGCTGGGGTCTTCGGGGAAGTTCAGCTTGTGGCTCCATGCGCGGTAGCCTTGTTCGCGTCCGCCGCTGATATCCAGATCGACCACGTCCAGGCGTTCGCCGTTGTGATGCCACACGTGGGAAATCGTTTCACTCAGCCCGCGCGGTGCACGAATCGCCGTGTATACATACAGCCCCTCCTGTTTAACCGCCTGTGGGGTCAATGGCGTTGAGCCACGCGGCTCGCGCTGCTGTATGTTGAGTGCCGGTGATAGCGCGGTCCCGGTCATCCACAGGCTGGCGGGGGGCACCCACGCGCGGCCAAACCAGGCAAGGCTCGCCAGCAGTGCCATCATCGCCAGCAACGATAGCCAGCCGCCCAATGAGCGTTGTTTCAGGAGGTGCCAGACACTCGGCAGAGCGGTCACCAGGGTGATGGCAATGGCCAGCAACAGGCTCTCGCCGGTGGTCAGGTGGAGCATGATGGGCAGTGTCACCAGCACTACCAGAAATACGCACATCGCATGAAACAGGAAATACAGGCTGCGCCATTTGCCGGCGATCCTGTAGTAGAGCGGATCGATGATCGACACGACGGCCATCGCCATCACGCTCGCGGCAAAGACGCTCTGGCCGCTGTTCCAGACGGTGGTGATCAGGATGAACGGCAGGGTGAAAAACAACGTTTCCTGATGGATCATCTGCGCGATAAAGGCCGCGACCCCCTTGGGTAGCGTGGGATAGCCGCGGTTGGCGAGCCAGCGCCCGACCAGGCTTTCCGAGAGCAGTAACAGCCAGGCAAACAGCAATCCCAGCGCCAAGGCGGCCCCCAGCCACTGCTGCCGATCTACCAGAAAGAAGCTGCCCAGGCCCGCCGCAAACGCCAGAGGTGGCCAGAGCCAGGCCCAAGGTTTTAAACGAACGACGAGGCGTTCAACAAACGATTGCAGCGCGGCGATGCGTGTCTGTGTGAGCAGCGTGCTCATAACAACATAATCCAGGTGATCAAGGTGCCATGATCCTATCAGCCTGAACGTATGGCGGGGAGCGCTGGTCGTATATGATTAGCGAATTAGCCGAAAGTCAGGGCTTGACGTTCTTGGGCAACTCAACCAAGCTTACGCAATCAAACGACCGTATGAAATGCGAGGCGCGTCCCTTTGCTGGGGTTCGCCCGAACTTGTGGAGAGAGCGCGGATGATCTATCAAGGCAATGCCATCACGGTGGAACGTCGTGACACCCAAGGTGGCAATGACATCGCAATGCTCACTTTCGATTTGAAAGATGAGTCCGTCAACAAGCTGTCCAGCGCCGTGGTGACTGAGCTGGGAGAGGCCGTCAAAGCCCTTCAGGCAGAAACCGGGCTGCAGGGGCTGGTCATTGGCAGTGCCAAAGAAGCCTTTATTGTCGGCGCCGACATTACCGAGTTCCACACCCTGTTCGATAAAGGCGAAGAGTACCTGGTGGAAATGAACCTCAAGGTACATGACATCTTCAATGCCATTGAAGATCTGCCTTTCCCCACGGTCACGGCGATCAACGGGCTGGCGTTGGGCGGCGGTTGCGAAGTGCTGCTGACCACCGATTTCCGCGTGATGAGCGAAAAGGCCAAGATTGGCCTGCCGGAAACCAAGCTGGGCATTCTGCCGGGCTGGGGCGGTTGCGTGCGTCTGCCGCGGCTGATCGGCGCCGACAATGCGATTGAATGGATCGCCGGCGGTACGGAAAACCGTGCCGACGCTGCACTCAAGATGGGAGCCGTCGATGCCGTCGTCGCTCACGAGCTGCTCGAAAGCGCCGCGCTGGACATCCTCGACCGCGCTAATGCCGGCGAGCTCGACTATCAAGCGCGCCGCGACGAAAAGACCAGCCCGCTCAAGCTCAATGCCATCGAGCAGATGATGGCCTTTGAAACCGCCAAGGGTTATGTAGCAGGCAAGGCGGGGCCGCACTATCCCGCGCCGGTCGAAGCCATCAAGGTAATCCAGAAGGGCGCTGGTGAGGAACGTGGTCGGGCTCAGGCGATCGAGGCCAAGGCCTTTGCCAAGCTGGCACTGAGCAGCGTGGCGTTCAACCTGGTGGGCCTGTTCCTCAACGATCAGGTGGTCAAGAAAAAAGGCAGCCAGTACGAGAAGCAGGCGCAGCCGGTCAACCAGACCGCAGTGCTGGGCGCGGGTATCATGGGCGGCGGTATCGCCTATCAAAGCGCCTCGAAAGGCACGCCCATCCTGATGAAAGATATCAAGGATGACGCCATCGAGCTGGGCCTCAAGGAAGCTCGCAAGCTGTTTGCCAAGCAAGTCGAGCGTAACAAGCTGACCACTGAGCAAATGGCCGAAAAGCTCTCCAATATTCGTCCAACGCTCTCCTACGGCGATTTCGGCAATGTCGACCTGGTGGTCGAGGCCGTGGTCGAAAACCCCAAGGTCAAGGACGCCGTGTTGACCGAAGTAGAGGGTATGGTAAGCGAGAATACGATTCTTACCTCCAACACCTCGACCATTTCGATCAACCGCCTGGCCAGGAACCTGAAGCGTCCGGAAAACTTCTGCGGTATGCACTTCTTTAACCCGGTGCACCGTATGCCGCTGGTGGAAGTAATCCGCGGTGAGAAAACCTCGGATGCCGCGGTAGCCGCCACGGTCGCCTACGCGCGTGCCATGGGCAAAACGCCGATCGTGGTCAACGACTGCCCAGGGTTTCTGGTCAACCGGGTGCTTTTCCCGTACTTCGGTGGTTTCAGCTTCCTGGTCGAGCAGGGCGCCGACTTCCAGCACGTCGACAAGGTAATGGAGAAGTTTGGCTGGCCGATGGGGCCTGCGTATCTGCTGGACGTGGTCGGCATGGATACGGCGGTTCACGCCAACGAGGTCATGGCCGAAGGCTTCCCCGATCGGATGGCCCGGGATGGCAAGACCGCCATCCAGGTCATGTACGACAACGAGCGTCTCGGGCAGAAGAATGACAAGGGCTTCTACGCCTACGAGGAAGATAAAAAAGGTAAGCCCAGGAAAGTCAGCGACGATCAGGCCTATGCCTTGATCAAAGACGTTGTCAACGATCAGAAAGCGTTTTCCGACGAGGACATCATTGCCCGCATGATGGTGCCGCTGTGCATGGAGACCGTGCGCTGCCTGGAAGACGGTATTGTCGCGACGCCCGCCGAAGCCGACATGGCGCTGATTTACGGCATTGGTTTCCCGCCCTTCCGCGGTGGTGCCCTGCGCTACATCGACGCCATGGGCGTTGCCGAGTTCGTCAAGCTGGCCGAAGGCCTGGCCGACGAACTGGGGCCACTCTACGCGCCCACCGACAAGCTGCGCCAGATGGCCGAAAGCGGCGAGCGTTTCTACACCGCAGGCGCTCAGGCCTAAGTCACCACGTACAGGAGAAATATGATGAGTTTGAATCCGAGAGATATCGTGGTGGTCGACGCCGTACGCACCGCCATGGCAAAAGCCAAGAACGGCGCGTTTCGTAACGTGCGGGCAGAAAATCTATCAGCTGCCGCCATGCAGGCGTTGTTTCAGCGCAACGCCAACCTGGATGCCTCAGAAGTCGACGATGTGATCTGGGGCTGTGTTAACCAGACCCTCGAGCAGTCGATGAACATTGCGCGCAACGCCGCCATCATGACTGGTATTCCGCGCTCGGTACCGGCGCAGACCGTTAACCGCCTGTGCGGCTCTTCCATGAGCGCGCTGCATATCGCCTCGGCCAATATCAAGGCCGGTATGGGGGATTTCTACATCATCGGCGGCGTCGAGCACATGGAGCATGTGCCCATGACCCACGGCGTTGACGTCAATCCCGCAGCCAGCAAGCACGCCGCGAAAGCCGCCATGATGATGGGCCTGACCGCCGAGCTGCTGGGTAAAATGCACGGCGTCTCCCGCGAAGACCAGGACAAGTTTGGCGTACGCTCCCACCAGCGCGCCCAGGCGGCGATGGAAAACGGCTACTTCGACAACGAAATCATCGCCGTCGAAGGCCACGACCAGCAAGGCTTCAAGGTGATGGTCAAGAATGACGAAGTGATTCGTCCCGATGCCAGCCTGGAATCCATGGCTAACCTCAAGCCGGTGTTTGATCCGCGCAATGGTACCGTGACCGCTGGCACGTCTTCGGCGTTGTCGGTAGGTGCCTCGGCGATGGCGGTGATGAGCTATGAGCGTGCCCAGGCCCTGGGCCTTGAGCCGATTGCCAAGGTGGTGTCCACCGGTGTAGCGGGCTGCGATGCATCCATCATGGGGTATGGCCCGGTGCCAGCGTCCAAGAAGGCGCTGAAAGCCGCTGGGCTTTCCGCGGCCGACATTCAGACCGTCGAGCTCAACGAAGCCTTTGCCGCTCAGGGCATTCCCGTGCTGAAAGACCTCGGTTTCCTGGATGTCATGGACGAAAAGGTGAACCTGCACGGCGGCGCCATTGCGCTGGGGCACCCGCTGGGCTGCTCGGGGTCGCGCATCTGTACAACGCTGCTTAACGTCATGCAGCAGCGCGACACCACCCTCGGCCTCGCTACCATGTGTATCGGCATGGGGCAGGGGGTTGCCACGGTATTTGAACGCCTTAGATAACCATGGCGTTAGTCAGAACGTAAAACGGCACCCTTCGGGGTGCCTTTTTTTGTTCGCGAGCGAGAGGGTAGATCGACTAATCGGCCTGAAAGGCGCTGCGGTGGAAATTGGCCGCTGCCTCGACCTCTGCAATACCGCAGCTGTCCGGGACTGGGATTGTCTGGCCGGCAAGGACGGCAAGCACAGCGCGCGTCCCGTTGGCCAGCGATTCAAGGTTGTAGCCGCCTTCGAGCACAAAGACCAGGCGGCCGTCGCAGTGTTTTTCGGCCAACTGCTGTAAAAAGCCGGTCAAGGCGCCAAACCCGTCGTAGGAAACATTGAGGGCCAGGTCGTGCCAGTGTGGGTCAAAGCCGGCGGAGACGAGAATGATATCGGGTTTGAACCAGTCGGCTGCCGGTGCCAGGATGTCACGAAACGCCTTGAGATAGGCTTCATCTCCGGCGCCTGCCGGTAGCGGCACGTTGACGGTGGTGCCTTCGGCCAGGCCCGCGCCTACGTCTTGCAGATGGCCGGAGCCCGGATAGAAGGGCGCGGCGCGGTGGATATCAAAAAACATCACGTCGGGCTCGGCCCAGAAAATATCCTGGGTGCCGTTGCCGTGGTGGGCATCCCAATCGACGATCAAGACCCTTTCGCACCCCAGGGCGCTGCGCGCATGCGCTGCCGCGACTGCCACATTATTGAACAGACAAAAGCCACGCGCCCGCACGGGCTCGGCATGGTGACCCGGGGGCCGAACGAGCGCAAAGGCACTCTGGGTACGTTTTTCCATGACCGCCTCGACGGCGGCAATGGCGGTGCCGGCAGCGACTTCGGCGGCGTCCACGCTGCCCGGTGACACGGCGGTGGTATCCACATCCAGCCAGGCATTTTTGCCCCTCAAATGAAAGATGTCGCTCAGGTAGGAGGTGGTATGCACCCGGGCCAGCTGTTCGTGGGTGGCGGCTTTGCCACCCTCGACGACGAGCCCCTCGATCGGCGCCTTGTTGAGTAGCTGCTGGATAGCTTTTAGCCGACCGGGGTGTTCCGGGTATTTCCAGGGAACAGAGAGCCCCGACAGCAGTTGCCGAATCCGTTTATCGATGCGGTCAGGTAGAAAATCGGCATCAATATTGGGCTCGTGGGCAAGTACGCGGTCGTCATAAAACGCGATGACTTTGTGCATAAATGGCTACCTGACATATTGGCAATGGCTAAGGGCAAGCGCACGCCTCGTGTTGACAGGTACTTGTATGACACGGCCGGCGCGACATGCTTTTTTACAGTAAGGCAGGCTTGGCGGCGTTATACAATGCCGTTTTCCAAGCTGAACGCTAAATATAGCCCTAGTTCTTCCACCTGGGGCACAAAATCGTCCTGCCAGTCGCCGCGCAGGATAAGCGGCGACTGGACCCATCGCCAACGTAGCCCGGTGACAATACTGTCTACCGCTCGTTGCGTGCCGGTGCCGTCGAGCCCCGCGCGAATGTACAGCGCACAGGGCAGTCCCTGCTGTTCTTCGATGACCCCATAGTAGCTGCGATCAAAGAAATCCTTGAGGGCACCGCTCATGTACCCCAGGTTTTCCGTCGTGCCGAGCAAGATGCCATCGCAGGCCAGCACATCATCAGGGCCGGCCTCAAAGGGTGTCTTGACCACGCAGCGAACGTGTTCAAGCTCGGGATGGGTTGCACCTCGCCAGGCAGCGTCGCAGAGCGCCTGGGTGTTGGGCGAAGGGGTATGGGCAACAATGAGCAGTTGTTTCATGGGGAGTAACCCGCGCGGTTGAGGTTTGCGTCGTTGGCGGGGCGTGCCAAACTGGCCGCTCGCCTACTGAGCAGAATCTATATGTCGACGACTGCCATGATCAATGTGTATTACGATGCGATTTGCCCCATATGTCGCAAGGAACGGCGGCGCTTCGAGCGCTGGGCCGGCAAGCGGGCAGCGGAGATTGCCTGGCTTGATGTGACCGAGCATCAGGATCAACTGCGCGACAAGGGCGTCTCCCCGGAGGCTGCTCTGCGTTCGCTGCACATCGAGCTTGATGACGGCACGATGATCGAAGGGATCGATGCCTACCGGTTGCTCATGCAGCGCATACCGCTGCTGTATCCCGGTGCCTGGCTGATCGGCTTGCCGGGTATCAAGCAGGGCCTGCGTCGTTACTACGACCACTGGGTAAAAAAGCGTTTGCAGCGTGAGGGGCGGTGGCCACCCCAGTAGCGCTCGACTTATTGACAGCGCCGCGCTTTTTGACAAGGCTTGTCCCGTACTTTCACTTGATGATCAAGGAGACAGAGATGGCGTTTGCCCTATCCTCGATGCTCGTTACCAGTAGCGCCTTTGCCAACCATCAGGCGATTCCCGATAAGCACGCGGCCGACCACGACGACGTTTCTCCGGCGCTTGCCTGGCAGGGCGCGCCGGAAGGCACTCAAGGCTTCGCCGTGGTATGTCACGACCCGGATGCGCCGCTGGTCAAGGAAGGCACCTACGGGTTTGTTCATTGGGTGCTGTATAACCTGCCGGGAGATATCAGCAGCCTGGAGGAAAACACTGCCCTGGGAACGGTGGGTGCCAACGACTTCGGCAATCAAGGCTATGGAGGCCCTATGCCGCCGGAAGGCCACGGCACGCACCATTACTATTTCTGGGTGCTGGCGCTTGACCATCAAACGGCCCTGCCCGAAGGGCTGACGCTGGATGAGCTGCTGCGTGAGGTCGAGCCCAACCTGCTGGGCATGAATCGCCTGATCGGCACCTACCAGCGCCACTGATGTGGTTCAAACGGCTGGAGCATCGGTCTCCGGTCGTCAATGAGTAACCTGCCTGCTTGCCTCGCCAGTGACCCACTTCGTCAACAAAAGCCTGATGGCATTCATGGGCGCTACACGCAATGTGCAAAAGCCTGCGAAATTTTCGCAGGCTTTTTTGTTTTAGGGTGTTTCATAGTTTTCGCAAATGATAATGATTGGCTTTTTTGATGGCATCGGTCGCGAACGTGTCACGAAATCGCGCTATTTGATAAGGATTTTGCGTAAGGGCTTCACATCAAATTTATACAGGACTAAAATGGTACCCAATTAACGGTCAAGCCCAATGCAACGGCGAATAGGAGTCGGCATGCTCAAGCTTTCACGACTGACAGACTATGCCGCCGTGGTCATGGCGCAAATTGCCCGCGAGCCTCAGGCGTCGCATGCGGCAGCGGATCTGGCGGACGCGGTTCAGTTGCCTCATCCCACGGTGAGTAAAACACTCAAGATGCTGGTGAAAGCAGGGCTGCTCGAGTCGCAGCGCGGTGCCCAGGGGGGTTACCGGCTCGCTCGGCCCGCCTCTCATATCACCGCCGCCGACATCATCGCGGCGATCGAAGGCCCCGTGGCCATGACCGAGTGTAGTCAGGCGGAAGGCGACTGCGAGCTGGTTGCCACCTGCGGGGTTGCCGATAACTGGCAGCGCGTGTCGCTGGCGATCCGCACGCTGCTTGAAAGCGTCACGCTTGCGCATCTGGCGGATACCACGCCGATCAAGCTGCCCGTTCAACTGCCTATTCAAAGTATTAGCCTGTCGGCGGTCACCGCATGATGGATATGACCGATGCAGGCCTCTATCCCCTATTGACGGCGAGCTAACCTCGCCACCCAACTGCCCGGAGGGTAATGACCATGGCAAGCGAAGAAATGGAACAGTTGGTTCGTCGCGATTACAAAGAAGGCTTTGTAACAGATATCGAAAGCGACACCCTGCCACCTGGCCTGGATGAAAACACCATTGCCTTTATTTCCAAGAAGAAAGGCGAGCCGGAGTGGATGCTGGAGTGGCGTTTGGAGGCGTTCCACAAATGGCAGGAAATGAAAGAGCCGTCCTGGGCGCATCTCGATTATCCGCCTATCGATTACCAGTCGATTTCCTATTTTAGTGCCCCGAAGCGCCCCGAAGATCGTCCCCAGAGTCTCGACGAAGTCGATCCCAAGCTTCTGGAAACCTACGAGAAACTGGGTATTCCGCTGCATGAGAGGGCAGCGCTTGCCGGTGTTGCAGTAGATGCCGTGTTTGACTCGGTATCAGTGGCCACCACCTTCAAGAAGCAGCTCGGCGAAGCTGGCGTCATCTTCTGTTCGATCTCTGAGGCGATCCGTGATTATCCGGAGTTGGTGAAACAGTATCTGGGCACCGTGGTGCCGCAAAACGACAACTATTTTGCGGCGTTGAACTCGGCTGTGTTCACCGACGGGTCCTTTGTCTTCGTGCCCGAAGGTGTGACCTGCCCGATGGAGCTGTCGACCTACTTCCGCATCAACGCGGCCAATACCGGTCAGTTCGAGCGTACCTTGATCATCTGCGAGAGCCGTGCCCAGGTGTCCTACCTGGAAGGCTGCACCGCACCCATGCGTGACGAGAACCAGCTCCACGCCGCCGTGGTCGAACTGGTGGCGCTGGACGATGCCTACATCAAGTATTCCACAGTGCAGAACTGGTACCCGGGTGACGAAGATGGCAAGGGCGGTATCTACAACTTCGTGACCAAGCGCGGCGAGTGCCGCGGCGCGCGCTCGCGGATCAGCTGGACCCAGGTCGAGACCGGCTCGGCGATTACCTGGAAATACCCTTCCTGCGTTCTGCGTGGCAAGGACAGCATCGGCGAGTTCTATTCGGTTGCCGTCACCAACGGTCGCCAGCAGGCCGACACCGGCACCAAGATGATCCACGTCGGCGAGGGCACGCGCTCGTATATCGTGGCCAAGGGGATTTCCGCCGGCAGGAGCGACCAGTCCTATCGCGGTCTGGTGAAAATCGGCCCCCGGGCCAAGGGCGCCCGCAACTTCACCCAGTGTGACTCCTTGCTGATCGGCGATACCTGTGGCGCGCACACCTTCCCGTACCAGGAAATCGGTAACAGCACCGCCAAGATTGAGCACGAGGCGACGACCTCCAAGATTGGCGAAGACCAGCTGTTCTACTGCCAGAGCCGGGGTATCACCGAGGAAGATGCGGTCAGCATGATCGTTAACGGTTTCTGCAAGGATGTGTTCCAGGAACTGCCTATGGAGTTCGCGGTAGAAGCCGAAGCACTCCTGAACGTGACCCTGGAAGGGGCGGTGGGCTGATCGGCCCCGTCCACACCAGACAACTTTTATAAGCGTCGCGCAAGCGATCGGTTAGCATTTGAAGGGTTATTACCATGTTGGAAGTTAACGATTTACACGTCACCGTCGAAGGCACCGAAATCCTCAAGGGGCTTTCCTTGACGATTAACGAAGGCGAAGTCCACGCGTTGATGGGTCCCAACGGTGCGGGTAAATCCACTCTGTCGGCGGTCATCGCCGGCAAGGATGGCTACGAGGTCACCCAGGGCAGCATTACCTTCAAGGGCCAGGACGTGCTGGAAATGGAGATCGAGGAGCGTGCCCAGGCCGGCCTGCTGCTGGGTTTCCAGTACCCGGTCGAGATTCCCGGGGTGAAAAACATCTACCTGCTCAAGTCGGCGCTCAACGCTCAGCGTGCTGCGCGCGGTGAAAGCGAGCTGCCGGCCCCTGAGTTCATGAAGCTGGTGAAAGAGAAACTGGGCTACATGAAGATGGATGCCAGCTTCCTGCAGCGTGCCGTGAACGAAGGCTTCTCCGGCGGCGAGAAAAAGCGCAACGAGATCCTGCAAATGCTGGTGCTGCAGCCGAAGCTCGCCATGCTGGACGAGATCGACTCCGGCCTCGACATCGACGCCATGAAAGTGGTCGCCGACGGGGTCAACAGCCTGCGCGCCGAAGACCGCGCGATCCTGCTGGTGACTCACTACCAGCGCCTGCTCGATTACATCGTGCCCGACAAGGTGCACGTGCTGATCGATGGCCGTATCGTCAAGTCCGGCGATGCGGCGCTCGCCAAAGAGCTGGAAGCCAACGGATACGAAGGTATCGAGGAGTCTGCGGCATGAGCGATACGCAAACGTTCTTGGACACGCTGCAAGCGCGTAGCCAGACGCGCGACGCAGAGCCCACCTGGATCGCGGCGCGCCGCCAGGCCGGCGCGGCCCGCTTCGAGGCGGTCGGTTTTCCCACGCGTCGCGATGAAGAGTGGAAGTACACCGATGTGCGCACCATCGCCCAGGGTAACTTTGCCCTGGCGGAAAGCGCCGAGTTTTCCAAGGCCCAGGCTGCGGCGCTGACGCTCCCCCTGGACGCGTACCGCCTGACGTTTGTCGACGGCGTGTTTTCTTCGGCGCTGTCCGACCTGGAGGCGTTACCGGAAAGTGTTCAGGTACTGCCACTCTCCAAGGCATTGACCGACAACCACGAAGCCGTCGGTGGGCCGCTTGGCCGTCTGACAGGCGTCGACTTTTCGGCTTTTGCGGCACTCAACACGGCCTTCATGGAAGAAGGGGCGGTGGTTCGCATCGCGTCGGGTAGCGTGGTCGAAAAGCCGATCCTGCTGCAGTTCCTGTCGCGCGCGGGATCGCCGGTGATGTGTCATCCGCGCATCCTGGTGGAAGCGGGGGGGCGCAGTGAAGCCACCGTGATCGAGCATTACGCCGGTGAAAGCGACGCCACCAATTTCACCAATGTGGTGGCCGAGCTGATGCTGGATCGTGGCGCCATTCTGAATCACTACAAGCTTCAGGAAGCGCCGCTGGGTGATATGCACGTGGCCAGTATCCATGTGGAGCAGAATCGCGACAGCCGCTACAGCTCCTACAACCTGAACCTGGGCGGTGCGCTGGTGCGCAACGACCTGATCAGCGATCTGAACGGCCAAGGCGCGGAAACCAATTTCCTCGGCCTGTTCTTCGGCCAGGGTCGCCAGCACGTCGATAACCACACCAAGGTCAACCACAATGCGCCGCTGACGTTCTCCAACGAGAACTACAAGGGCATTCTGGATGACCGTGCCCACGGCGTGTTCAACGGCAAGGTCTACGTCAAGCGCGACAGCCAGAAGATCGAAGGCTTCCAGAGTAACCAGAATCTGCTGCTTTCCGACCGCGCGCATATCGATGCCAAGCCCGAGCTTGAAATCTACGCGGATGACGTCAAATGCTCTCACGGCACCACCACCGGCCAGCTGGATGAAGAAGCCATCTACGCACTGCGTACCCGGGGCATCGACGAAGCCACCGCTCGCGGTCTGCTGACCCTGGCGTTTGCCGGTGAGGTGCTTGAGGAAGTAGCACTGGATGCCATTGCCGAGCGTGTGGAGCTTGCCGTTGCCGGTAAACTGCCCGAGCGTTTCAACCTTGCCGGGCTTGTCGAGGCAGCGGTTGCGCTCAACGACTAATCAAGGAGCTATCGATGCCCCATACCGTGATTGAGACGCCCTTGGAGCAAGACCATGCACGTTTTGACGTGGCCGCCTTGCGCCGGGAATTCCCGGTGCTTGACCGGCAGGTCAATGGCAAGCCGCTGATCTATCTGGATAACGCGGCCACCAGCCAGACGCCGCAGGCGGTGATTGATGTGTTCAGCGATTATTACTCGCGCTATAACGCCAACATTCACCGTGGCCTGCATACGCTGGCAGACGAAGCGACCGCTGCCTTTGAAGGCACCCGCCAGCGTGCCAAGGCGTTCCTCAATGCGGACGATGCCCGTCAGATCATCTTCACGCGGGGCACCACCGAGGCGATCAACCTGGTGGCGCAAAGCTGGGGGCGTACCCAGCTGCATCCTGGCGATGAGGTATTGATCTCGATGTTGGAGCATCACTCCAATATCGTGCCCTGGCAGCTGCTGGCGGCAGAGCGGGGGTTCACCATCAAGGTGATTCCCGTTGACGAGCGAGGCGCGCTGGACATGGCCGCCTACCAGGCGTTGCTCAGCGAGCGTACCAAGCTGGTGGCCGTCAACCATGTATCCAACGCCCTGGGGACAATCAACCCCGTCAAGGAAATGGCCGCGCTGGCGCACCAGCACGGCGCGTTGATCATGGTTGACGGTGCCCAGGCTACGCCCCACCAGCGGGTCGACGTCCAGGCGATCGACGCCGACTTCTACGCTTTCTCCGGGCACAAGGTCTATGGGCCGACCGGTGTCGGCGTGCTGTACGGCAAGAAAGCCCTGCTCGAGGCCATGCCGCCCTGGCAGGGCGGCGGCGAAATGATCGACACGGTGTCCTTCGATGTGGGGACGACCTACGCCGACATCCCGCACAAGTTCGAAGCCGGAACCCCGGCGATCGCCGAAGTGATTGCCCTGGGGCGCGCGCTTGAGTGGCTGGAAGGCGTCGGGGTCGATGCCATTGGTGCCTGGGAAGCCGTGTTGCTCGAGCATGCGACCCAGGCCCTTGGTCAAGTGGATGGGTTGCGTATCTTGGGCACCGCACCGCACAAGGCTGGGGTAGTCTCCTTTGTGGTCGACGGTGCACATTCCCAAGACATCGGCCTGCTCATCGACCAGCTGGGCGTGGCGATCCGCACGGGTCACCACTGCGCTCAACCGCTGCTGCACCATTTCGGGGTGGACGCCACGTGCCGAGCATCGTTTGCCGCGTATAATACGCTTGAAGAAGTGGATGCGTTTGTGACGGCGTTGAACCGCGTCATTGGTATGGTGCGTTAAGGAAGCCTATGGATATCGAGCAAGTAGCCAACCTGCAGCGCGGGCAGAGCCTGCCGCTTCAGCGCGATGTAGAGGCCATCGCGATTCCGTTCGGAAGCACAGAGCAACTCGCGGAAGATAGCGTGGTCAGCGTCATGCAGGCCAAGGGCAGCACGGTCAGCGTCGGCTTTGAGGGGCGATTATTTCTGATTGAAGGCAGTAATCTGGACGCCCTGGGGCTGCCGCCGCTGCCGCGTCCTACGCTGCATGAAGACGCCACGGAAGAGGAAATCGAGCAGTTCGTCTGGGATCAGCTGCGGACCTGCTTTGATCCGGAAATACCGGTCAATATCGTCGATCTAGGGCTGGTGTATGGCTGCCGGATCGAGCGGTTGATCAGCGGTGAGCGGATGGTGACCATTCGCATGACGCTGACCGCCCCGGGGTGTGGCATGGGCGACGTGATCGCCGCTGATGCGCGCAACAAGATCCTGGGCGCGCCGCAAATCAGCAAGGTGCATACCGAGATTGTCTTCAGCCCGCCCTGGAGTCGTGACATGATGAGCGAAGAGGCGAAGCTTGAGCTGGGTATGTTCTGACAGTGTGCTGGTACGCTAGATGCGTCGTCCGCTGATCACATGGTTATCCCGCCTGTTAATGTCGCTAGGAGCCTTATTGCTGCTGGCGACATTGCTGTTTGTGGGCATTAATTTCTGGGTGGTGGCGCGCACCGCGCCTTACATCCACGCGCCTGTCGCCCAGTGCCCGTCCGCCGACGTCGGCGTGGTGTTCGGCACGTCCAACTGGACACGTAGCGGCATGCGTAATCCGCATTTCCAGGCGCGAATGCGCACGGCGGCACAGCTGGTCGACCAGCAGAAAGTGAAACATCTGCTCTTGTCGGGCGATAACCGTACCCAGGCCTACAATGAACCGCGCGCGATGTGGCGTGATCTATCACGCCGTGGCGTGGCGCCTGAACAGCTGACGATGGACTTTGCTGGTTTCAGCACCTACGACACGCTGGCGAGGGCGCGCGACGTCTTTCAGCTTGATGAAGCGGTGTTGATCACCCAGGATTGGCATTTGCCTCGCGCCGTGTTCATCGCCCGTTCATTGGGTATGCAGGTCACAGGCTGCGTAGCGGAGGAGCGCGAGGGCGCCGGTGGCTGGCACGTGCTGCTGCGTGAGTGGGCCGCCAGGGTGGCAACGCTTGGCGACCTGTATATCTGGGGTCGCGAGCCCTACTTTCTGGGCCCGGCGGAGCCTATTCAGACCTTGCCCCCGCGTACTGACTAACGGCGAGTCTTGCGCTTCTGCAGCTCGTAAAGCTCGCGAATCAGCTGGCGGCAGCCTTTCATGCACTGGTCGACGACCGGCTCGATGGGCTCCGGCAGCGGGTGGGTAAAGAGCGTCGACAGCGCCTGCATCAAGACGCGCTCCTGCTCCAGCAGCTCGTTGATCAGCACCTGACTGTCGTTGCCGACAAAGCTTTTCAGGCGGCTCCATAGCCACAGGAAATCGTCCCGCTCGACATCGGCGTCGCGGGGCAGCATCTTCAGGTGGGTGCGGGCCAGCTCTTGCAGCTGGTGCATGCTGTCCAGGCGTGCGGTGTAATGCGGCTTCAATGCTTCGCGCAGGGAAGGGCGCAGGCGTTCGATATTGTCCTGAAAATAATCAATGCTGTCGGCTAGCGCTTCCAGTGCGCTATCCATCGCCACTTGGCGATTATCGAGAAACATGAGCGTCTACCTCCTTCGGTGACGCAGATTGTGGCGGGGGTGCGTTGGATTTGCCACCCCCCTGACAAATTATTTTTGCTGCAGATGCTTAGCCTTTGGGCTTGGGGGGTGCCTTGCGTGCCGGCATGGCATTCTTTTCGATGTGCTCGATGATCATGCTGGCAATATCCTTGCCTGTGGCGCTCTCGATGCCATGCAGGCCGGGCGAGGAGTTGACTTCCATGATCACCGGCCCGTGGTTGGAGCGCAGCAGATCCACCCCGGCGACTCTCAGCCCCATGGCCTTGGCCGCGCGGATGGCGGTGGAGCGCTCTTCAGGCGTGATGCGAATGACGCTGGCGGTGCCGCCGCGGTGCAGGTTCGAGCGGAATTCACCGTCAGCCGCCTGGCGCTTCATGGCGGCCACGACTTTATCACCGATCACGAAACAGCGGATATCGGCCCCACGGGCTTCCTTGATGTACTCCTGCACCATGATGTTGGCCTTCATGCCCATGAAGGCCTGAATGACCGATTCGGCGGCCTGGTTGGTCTCCGCCAGCACCACACCGATTCCCTGGGTGCCTTCCAGCAGTTTAATGACCAACGGGGCACTCTTTACCATGGTGATCAGGTCAGGAATATCGTCCGGGGAGTGCGCAAAGCCGGTGATCGGCAGGCCCAGTCCCTTGCGTGACAGGAGCTGTAACGAGCGCAGCTTGTCCCGCGAGCGGGTAATCGAGACGTTATCGTTGATCACATAGGTGCCCATCATTTCGAACTGGCGCAGTACCGCGCAGCCATAGAAGGTCACCGAAGAGCCGATGCGGGGAATGACCGCATCGAACGGCTCGATTTCTTCCCCCTTGTAGTGAATCGAAGGATGGTGGGAGGCGATGCTCATGTAGCAGCGCAAGGTGTCGACCACCCGCGCCGTATGTCCACGACCTTCTGCCGCTTCCACCAGGCGGCGCGTAGAGTAGAGGTTGCGATTACGGGAAAGCAAAGCAATATGCATGCGAAACTCCAAGCCTAGTCGAGGGGCGTCGTGGAAAAAATAGCGTGGAACCTTAGGGTTCGCCGTGTAAGAACGCCGCCCCGGGGGCCACCAGCAAACGGCGCATGGCGCGGCGTCCCAGCAGCATGGGGTGACGCATGTTGCTGCGGTCGGTCAGGGAAAGCTCAACCGGAAAGTTGAGATCCCCCAGGCGCATCGGGGTACGGATCACGTAACGCCATTCGGCATGACCGTTCGAACTGGTCACGCGGCGACGATCGTGCAGATGCACCTTGAGACGGTGGGCCGGGGTTTCCGGCCCGCCGCTATGGGTAATGAAGCTGACCCAAAGCTGACCCTGCTCGTCTTCATGAGTTTCAATCTCCTCGGCGTGCAGGGCCGAGGTACGCGCGCCCGTGTCAGCCTTGCAGCACAGATGAAGCGCCAGGTCCGGCAAAAAGACCATTTCACGGCGGCCAATCACTGCTTTGGCCTGGTAAGGGAGTTCTTTCACAACCACTCCTTAGGAAGTCGGTGACCGATGGGCGTGTGCCTCGCATCAATCGGGCTTTCCTTATGCGTCTTCGATAATCAAACCAAGGGTTCGCCGCTATCTTGCCGTCAGGTCGGCCAGGCGAGCGCTGATCGTGGACGCCTCAGGCGCGTCACGCAGCGCCATCAGTAAGGGTAAGCGTAGCCGGGGAATCAGCGCCAGGTCTTTTACCACGGCAATGAAATCGGTGCGCGTGTCATCCGCCAGGCGTGTCAAAAACAGTGGCAGACGTTCGCCGTCTTCCAGATGCGCCCAACCTCTTCCTGCCATCGCGGCCAGCACGTCGGGGCCACAGGCTGTATCGTCGTGCAATAGCTGACTGTACCAATCGCCGACGATAGGGCTCGGAGTGGCGCCCACCGCGCGTACGCAGGCGCAGAGTGTTTCCAGGTCGCCCTCGACCCTTGCCTGCTCGCCGCGATCGCGAAGTGCGTTCACCAGACCCTCAGGCAGTGCCTGGTGTTCCAGGCAGTAGCAGAATGTCTGAACCACGCCAGGCAGGGTGCGCGCTACCAGCGTTGCCATCTGTGCCGCCAGGTCGTCGTCAAGGCGCACTGCGGCGTCGGCAATCCCCTGGAGGCCCAACTGCTGCCAGTCCATGGTATCAGGGTGGCGCAGGTAGGTTTCCACGGCGGCAAGGTGGCGGCTCGCGGGCAAGCCCAGATCGTGGGTGGCGCGGGCATTGAGCATTGCCTGAAAGTGAACGCTCGGCGTAAAGGCGAGCGGGTTGTCCTGCATCAGGTTGTCAACGTCCGAGGCGCTTTCCTGGCCCAACTGATTGACGTTGCGGCCGAGGGTCTCGAGCAGCCGGTTCAGAAAGGCGTCACGCTGGGCGGGCACCAGGTGGCCTTCTTCATCCAGCGGCAGGGCCAGGAACCAGATTGCCGGCTCCGGCATATCCCCAAGTCGAAACACGATGGCAAGGCGCGCCTGGCCTTGCCAGGGAGCAGGCCACGGGCTTTGCGTGTTTTCCAGCTGGCGCAGCGCATCGTTCGGGCACGCCGTCACATGACGCCCCATATGATAGAACGACACGCTGGCGCCGCTGCGCTGAAAGAACTCGTCGAGGGTGCGAATTGGTTGCATAACGTCCTTTCCCATTGCAAGCCTGCACTCTACCTTGCGGATAGCAGCCTGTCAGCCGTAGGCATTGATAATATCACGCCTTTTTTACTGTCTGGTTAAAAATTAAACAGTCACCGGCAACCCGCATGGGGAACGCGGCTGCGACACCTTTCCATAGCTTATCCACAGTCTCTTGCAGGTTTTCTGTGTATCTGTGAATAACAACGGCATGTCGGTGGACGTGTGGCAACTCGGTGATAGAGTTGGGATAATACTCGTCCATATTTCAGAACTAACGTAGGTGGTTTATGAGCGTCCATCAACAGCTTCATACCGCGCTTCTCGAGCTTGAAGCTACCCTGAAGGCCGCCAATCTCTGGCGCATGCCGACACCCGACGCGTCGGCGTTCACGAGTCAGCAGCCGTTCTGTATCGACACCATGTCGTTACTTCAATGGCTGCGTTTCGTGTTCATTGCCCGGTTGTATGCGCTAGCCGACGCCGGCGGGGCGTTGCCCGCCCAGTGTGACGTGGCCCCAGCCATTGCAGAACACCTTAAGCAGGAAAACGTGCGTGCCAGCGATCATCTGCTGGTGGTCAGGGCCGTCGAGCGGATCGATCAACTGGTTACCAATAACTAATGACATCGCCCCCTGGTGGTTACCAGAGGGCGATGGTGGTAAGGGGACGCGACCTGTCTATCTAGAAACGGTAGCTGACCCCGCCCATGACCACGACGGGATCAATTTCCACGCTACCGGCGGACGCGCCGTTGATCGTGGCATCGCTGTCGATATCGATATACCAGGCAGCCGCGTTCAGCGCCCAGTGTTCGTCAATCAGCAGGTCAACGCCGACTTGCCCCGCCATTCCCCATGAGTCTTCCAGCGACAGCGAGGCCCCGATATCGGTCTTTTCGTCGGAAAAGTGCGTGTAGTTGATGCCCGCTCCCAGGTAGGGCTGAACGCGGGCATCGCTGCCACCGAAAGGATAGTATTGTACGGTCAGCGTGGGCGGAAGGTGCTTGGTCGAGCCGTTGGTAACGCCATCGACCTGGAGATCGTGCTCGAACGGCAGAGCCGCCAGCAGTTCAATACCGACGTGGTCATGAAAACGGTAGCCCAGCGTGAAGGCGGGGCCACTTTCCGAATCCACATGGACATCCGCGCCGCCCAGCAGCTCGCCGTTATCACTGGTGGGCGCAACCTTGGCGATACCAAGGCGGGTGTAGACATCACCTTTTCCATAGGCAAGGCTGACACTGCTGAAGGCAAGCATGGCGGTTGAGAGGCCAAGGGCGACAAGCTGGCGAGAATTGATGTGGCGCATGGGTTCACTCCTGGTTGCAAACTGAGCGGCCATTCACTGGCTGCTCGACGACACCAACAGTCTAACGAAGCGCGTCGGGCGGGATATTGATCCAGGGCAAGGCAGTATAGATCGGAGAAGGCCGCCACAGGAGGGCGCTGGTCGTCCCGCACAAACGAAAGAGGCCTCCCCGTGACGATGTATCTGTCACGGGAAGGCCTCAGGGTCAGCCTACCGGCTAGATGGCTAGCCTATTGATACGCCGTTAGCGAGCAATATGCTGGTATTCACCGGCATCGGCCGTCGCGCTGCTTACCGCCAGGATGGCAATGAAGGCCGCGATGAAGCCAGGAATGATCTCGTACACGCCAGGGCCACCCATGAAGGATGCGTTCCAGCCCAAGGCAATCCAGATCATGACGGTGGCGGCACCCACGACCATGCCGGCAATGGCGCCAGCGCCATTGGTGCGCGACCACATCAGCGAGAGGATGATCAGCGGGCCGAAGGCGGCGCCGAAGCCTGCCCAGGCGTTGCTGACCAGCCCGAGTACCTGGGAGTCCGGATCCGACGCAATCACGGCGGCGATTAAGCCCACCAGGACGACGCTGACACGGCCCACGTTCACGCACTCCTTGTCCGTGGCTTCTTTACGCAGGAAGAGGCGATAGAAGTCCTCGGTCAGCGACGAAGACGCCACCAGGAGCTGGCTTGAAATGGTGCTCATGACCGCCGCCAGCAGTGCCGCATACAGGAAGCCGGTGATCAGCGGGTGGAACAGCAGCTCCGCCAGGATAATGAAGATGGTTTCCGGGTCTTCGACATTCATGCCGTTGCGAACCGCATAGGCGCGACCAAAAATACCCAGCGATACCGCACCGATTAGCGAGATGGCCATCCAGCTCATGCCGATGTTGCGGGCAATCGGCACATCCTTGAGCGTGCGGATCGCCATGAAGCGCACGATGATGTGCGGCTGGCCGAAGTAACCAAGCCCCCAGGTGACCGCAGACAGCCAGCCGATAAAGGTCAATCCTTCCGTCCACGACAGCAGCGTGGGATCAACTTCATTAAGGGTTTGTGACGCCTGACTGTAGCCGCCGCCGCCTTCGCCAAAGAGTACCACTGCCGGCATGATCACCAGCGCCAGCATCATGATGCAGCCTTGCACGAAGTCGGTCATGCTGACCGCCAGGAAGCCGCCGACCACGGTATAAACCAGTACGACGCCCAGGGTGATCAGCACGCCCGCCCCGTAGTCGCTCATGCCGCCTATGTTGACGATCCCGGCAAAGGCGCTTTCAAACAGCTTGCCGCCGGCTACCAGGCCTGATGCCGTGTAGACAGAGAAGAAGATCACGATAACGATGGCCGACACCGTGCGCAGGGAGAGTGAACGGGTCGGGAATCGATTAGCCAGGAAGGCCGGAATGGTGATCGCATTGCCGTAGTGAACCGTCTGTTCACGCAGCCGGGGTGCGACCAGCACCCAGTTGAAGAAGGCGCCGACGAACAGACCGATACCGATCCAGGCCGACCCCAGGCCCGACACGAACATGGCCCCGGGCAAACCCAGCAGCAGCCAGCCGCTCATGTCCGATGCGCCTGCTGACAGCGCCGCGACCTTGGGGCTGAGGGTTCGGCCGCCCAGCATGTAGTCTTCGGAGGTGGAAGTGGCTTTGCGCATGGCATAGAGGCCGATGCCGATCATTAGCACAAAGTAAGCTATAAGGCTGATCCAAACGCCAATGGCCATAAAAACGTCTCCTGTTTCTTAGTTATTGAGTCGGGCGTAGCGCCGACAGGTTGATGCGCTTACCAACGATCCGTTGGCAGCGGCGCAGTCTTGTTGTTGTCACCCCGGTTCGCATTCACGCCAGGCGCCCCGGAGAGTGCCTTGCGGTGATGTTCCCAGCGCAGGTGTTGGCACGGCGGTGCGCAGCGTTCCCCAGGTGGAGCGCACAACCGGCGATCCCTCTATTATTGTTCCCCATCAGTCGTTTCCTTGTCAGGCGTTCAGGTCATCGATGTAATGAGTGGCTACTCATCGCCCAGCGCCAATAGCGACGCGTTACCGCCCAGGGCGGCGGTATTATTGGTGATGGTTTTCTCGGTCGCAAACCGCAGCAGGTAATTCGGTCCGCCGGCTTTCGGCCCGGTGCCCGACAGTCCTTGGCCACCGAAGGGTTGAACCCCGACCACGGCGCCAATGATATTGCGGTTGATGTAGACATTGCCGACGCGCATCTTCTGGGCGATCTCGGTGGCAAAGGACTCGTTACGGCTGTGCACGCCAAACGTCAGGCCATAGTTGCGGCCATTGATGTCGTTAATGACCTTGTCCAGCTCGCTGGCCTTGTAGCGCACGATGTGCAGGATCGGGCCGAACTGCTCGCGGGTGAGCGCGTCGATGCTGTCGATGACAAAGGCGGCCGGCGCCACGAAAGTGCCGTCCTGTGTATGCTCAGCAGCCATCGGTGTCTCGGCGACCAGGCGATTTTCAGCCTTGAGCTTGTCGATATGTTCAAGCAGGCCTTTGCGGGCATCTTCGTCGATAACCGGCCCGACATCGGTGCCCAGGTCGCGGGGATCGCCGATACGCAACTCGTCCATCGCCCCCTTGAGGATCTCGATGACACGGTCAGCGACGTCATCCTGTAGGTAAAGGACGCGCAGTGCAGAACAGCGCTGCCCGGCGCTCTGGAAGGCTGACTGGATCACGTCCACGACGACCTGCTCGGGCAGCGCGGTAGAGTCGACAATCATCGCGTTCATACCGCCGGTTTCGGCGATCAGAGTGGGCAGCGGGGCGTTTTCCCGTGCCGCCAGCGCGCGATTGATGATCTGTGCCGTATCGGTGCCGCCGGTGAATACCACACCGGTGATCCGCGGGTCGGAGGTCAGTACGCTACCCACGGTGGGGCCGTCGCCCGGTAACAGCTGGACGACGTCGCGGGGCATGCCGGCCTCATGAAGCAGCTCGATGACCCGGTGGGCAACGATGGAGGTCTGCTCGGCGGGCTTCGCCAGCACGGTGTTACCCGCCACGGCTGCCGCCACCACCTGACCGCAGAAGATCGCCACCGGGAAGTTCCAGGGGCTGATCGCCGCAAACACGCCCTTGCCGCTCATCATCAGACGGTTTGATTCACCGGTGGGGCCGGGTAACTCAACCGGTTCGCCAAACGAGGCCTCCGCGCGCATGGCGTAGTAGCGGCAGAAATCCACCGCTTCCCTGATTTCGTCCACGCCGTCGGTGAGCAGCTTGCCCCCTTCCCGGGAGCAGAGAGTCATGAGCTCCGGCATGTTCGTTTCCATGAGATCGGCCAGGCGGCGCAGAATGGCGGCGCGCTCGGCTACTGGTGTGACCTCCCAGCGGGGGAAAGCTTGCCAGGCGGCATCCACTGCCTTGGCGGCCTGATCCTTGCTGGTCCACTGCACGCTGCCCACGGTTTTGCGGCGATCGTAGGGCGAGGTGACCTGATGCGTGTTGGCGGCGTCGTCTTCGACGTTGAAGGCGAGCAGCGGCTTGGCCGGGTACTGCTTATCCATGAAAGCCGCCATGGCGTCCTTGAGCGGATAGAAGTGGCTGCGGATATTCAGGTTAACGCCGCGCGAGTTGAGCCGCTGTTTCCCGTAGATATCCCGGGGCATGGGGATGAGCGGGTTGGCGAGTGACGGCTGCTGGCGGAGCGTGTCCACCGGGTGTTGGCAGAGGGATTCAATCGGCACGTCCGGGTCGACAAGCTGATGCACGAACGAGGAATTGGCGCCGTTTTCGAGCAGGCGGCGTACCAGGTAGGGCAGCAGGTCTTTATGCGCACCCACCGGAGCATAAATGCGGCAGTAGGTACCCTGCGGGGCGCGCTCGAGCGCCGCGTCATAAAGCGCCTCGCCCATGCCGTGCAGACGCTGGAATTCGAACGGACGGCTGTCGTGGTTGGCCAGTTCCAGAATAGTGGTGACCGTGTGTGCGTTGTGGGTCGCGAACTGCGGGAAAATACGTCCCTTGGTGTCGCTGGATAGCAAGAACTGGGCGCAGGCCAGGTAGGCGACGTCGGTCGCGGCTTTGCGGGTAAATACCGGGTAGCCTTCGACGCCCAACTGTTGGGATTCCTTGATTTCGGTATCCCAGTAGGCGCCTTTCACCAGACGCAGCGGAATCTCGTCGCCCTGCTGTTCCGCCAGGCGATTGACGTAGTGCAGTACCGGCAGCGCACGCTTTGAGTACGCCTGAACGACCAGCCCGAAGTGACCCCAGCCCTTGGCGGCATCGCTTTCATAAACCGCACGAAAGACTTCCAGCGACAGCTCGAGGCGATCGATTTCCTCGGCGTCAATCGTGACGGCAACGTTCAGCTTGCGGGCTCGAGATACCAGCTGCACGACGGTGTCGACCAGCTCGGCGAGGATCTGCTCGCGACGGCCGAATTCATAACGAGGATGAAGCGCGGAGAGCTTGATCGAGATCGACGGCGACGGGGTTTTGTCACCCAGGCTTTGACACGCCTTGCCCACCTGGTCGATGGCACGGGCGTAATCGTCGAAATAGCGCTTCGCGTCGTCTTGGGTACGAGCCGCTTCGCCGAGCATGTCGTAAGAGTAGGTGTAGCCCTTGTTGAACAGCGGCTTGGAGCGTTTGATGGCTTCGCTAATGTCGCGGCCCAGGACAAACTGCTTGCCCATGATCTTCATCGCTTCATACATTGCGCGGCGAATGACCGGTTCGCCCATGCGGTTGACCATGCGATTGATAAAGTTTGCAGGCTGCCCTTCGCGGGGGTGATCCATTTTCAGGACGCGGCCCGTCATCAGCAGGCCCCAGGTGGAAGCGTTGACCATCCACGACTCGCTCTTGCCGACGTGGGACTGCCAGTCGGCCGGGCCCAGCTTGTCTTCAATCAGCGCATCGGCGGTCGCCTTGTCGGGAATGCGCAGCATGGCCTCGGCCAGGCACATCAGCATCAGCCCTTCGTGGGTATCCAGGCTGTATTGCTGAAGCAGTTCGTCGATGGTGTCGACGGCCGTGTCCATCTTGCGCACGTCACGAACGAGCGCCGCCGTATTGGCTTCGATGCGGTTGAAATCGTCGCGGTCAACGTCGAGCAGTGTCATCAATTCGCCAACGAAGCTTTCTTCATCGACCACATAATGCTCGCTGACGCGGGTCAGCAAAGTGTCGAGGTCGGTTTGCCAGATGGCCGGGTCACGCAGAGTATTGGCGTTGAGCATCGAAGCCCCCCAAAGTCGGAACAGATGGGTAACAGACGTTAAGCCTGAGCTAACGCTCGAATGTAGAGCGCACTAGCGGTTGGTGTATGCCGGTTTCGCGGAAAAACGTGTCAATTTCGTGGCAAGTTCACTAGTTTTTAGACTTTAGTTGAGTTTGACAGGCTCTGCCAGGGAGCCGGAGGGGCGCTTTTTCAACGCGCCGATGGGCGAATGTGTCTGGCGAAGCTGGCGGGGAGAGAGGCCATAACCGCGGCGAAAGGCGTGGGAAAGGGCGCTTTGATTGGCAAAACCAGTCTGCAGTGCAATATCGGTGAGCGATAGATGACTCTGCACGACAAGCTGGTGGGCCGCGTGTAGCCGTTGGCGCTTCACGTACTGCCAAGGCGATAGGCCTGTCTGCTTGCGAAAGCGCTCAGAGAAGTGGGCTTCGCTCAGGCAGACCAGCCTGGCAAGGTCGGCCACCCGCAGGTCGTCGGCCAGATGCTGCTGGATATAGCGATCCAGATGGCCAATATTGAGGCGCCGCGTCGGCGGGCTGGTCTGTTGGCCCAGACGCGCCTTCAGCGCCCCCAAAAAGGTGGCGGCGAGACGATCGTGCTGGAAGGAGGTCGCGGGCGTGTGAGCGGTTTGAGCCAGTTCACTTTCCATGAACGCCAGGAAATGGCGCAGCGAGTCATCCAGGGCAAAGAAGCGCGGCGCATCGAACAGGGCCACCAGTTCGCGCTGTTCACCGGTGAGCGCCGGAGCATCTTCGGGCAGATCCAGAATCAACTGGCGGTTATAGCCGCTGCCCGAATAGTAGTGCTCATGATTGGCCGGCACGATACAGCCAGAGAACGCGTTGACTCGGCCGCCAAGTCCTTCTATTTCAAAGTCTGACGTGCCGCACAGGGTGATCACGATCTGATGAAAGTCGTGAGAGTGATGGAGCGTTGCGCTTTCCAGGGGGATTCGACGAATGGTGCTGGGCATGGGAGTCTCCGTCGCCACCGGCGTTATCGTGCATGGAGGGCGGTATGGGCGGCCAGATGGTCGCGCAGTGCCTTCAGCTCGGCCTGCCCTTCGGCGCTGAGCAGGGGCTTTCCCTGGGCAATTTGCCAGTGCCGGCCGTGTTCATCCATCAAGTGGGAAGCGCGTCGACGAACGCCCTCCAGGTAGTCGTCATGCCGGATGGGATAGCCAATCAGGGCATTCCACTCGGTTTCGCTCACCTGGCTGGCCAGCGCCTTGTCGAAAAGCGCCAGAAGGTCTTTCGGCTCGGTGCGGTATCTGGGCGTGCGCGAGCTCATCAGTACCGCAATGACACTGCCGATCACCAGAAAACACACCCCAAATACCAAAAGATAAAGTGCCATGCCGTGCTCCCGGGGTTGAGCGCCAGAATTTCAGGCGTTCAGTATACCGCTCACGGCGTTTGATACGAAAATTTTGCTGATTAACGAACTTTTTCTGAACAGCGTGTCAGAGTAAGTACAAGCAATGCAGCGATAGCAGTCGTTAATGGTGTTGCTTAGTTTATTGTTTTGATCCCTTGCTTCCGCTGCTCCATGAGCAGCGGTTTTTTTTTGCATGGCATTCGGAGCGTGAAGACACTTGGCCCACTGTGTCGGACTATTTCAGTGGCGACGAATGGTCAGCAGCGAGACAAGGATATCCCGGCGTGTGACAATTCCTACCAGGCGGCGTTGTTCGACTACCGGGTAGATCTTGGGTTTTGCCCCAAGCATTTCCTGGGCCAGGTCGGTAATGCTTTTGGCAGGGGTAACGCTGAGCACTTCATTGCGCATCATTTCCTTGACCAGAGGCGCCTCATCGTCATGGTAAATGCTGTCGAGCACGCGCCCCAAGACATCCTGCTCGGAGATAAATCCGATCAGGTTGTCGTGACGATCCACCACTGGTGCGCCGGGCAGGCGATGCAGGGCAAGTCCCTGGGCCAGCGTCGTGATCGACATCTCCGGCGATACGCGATAACAATCCCGGGACATGATATCGCGCACGGTGTGAGGCGTAGGTTTTGACATGGTGGCTCTCCTTTGGCGTGAGCGTGGCGAACGTTTAATGAACCGTCGCTCTCTTCACTTTAGGTGATTCACCTGCAGATGCGATGATCATCCATCAAGGCCATTCAACGGTTTAAAAGCGCCTACTAAGCGTAGCGGACATCGCAGGGCTGCCTTTAATCTGCGCGGATAACCCCAATGATGAAGGGGAGGAGACAATATGGACGCACGTGAATATCTGAATCGCAAGGGCGTGCCGCTAGAGCGTGACGCCGACCGCCCCAACACCCTGGAAGAGAAAGCCTGGGAGCGGGCTCGGGGAGCCGGGCACCAGCGCCCCAAGTCGGGCACCCCGCATGATTGGGAGGAGTGGGAGCGCTATCACGACGACCTGGCGCCGGAAGCCGACGAGATCACCCAGAAAATCGACAAGGACGCCCATCGCACCGCGACGGCTGACAAGCCGGGATCGCCAAAGGCGACACCCAAGGTCGATAATAGCGTTGAACACTTTACTCCTGAAAAGCCAGCCCAGGCGTCGCCCAGCGACGAACCACCCCCGTTGACGGCCATGCCGTCGTCGGTCAAGGCAGCGTATTTTGCGCTGGCCGTGCTGTTTCCGCCCTTGGCGGTGGCGCTCACCGGCGGCGGGTCACGGCGCATTGTCATCGCCACCTTGCTGACCCTTTGTGTCTGGCTGCCGGGGGTGGCCTTCGCGCTGGTATGGCTTCGCCGACAGTGACCCAAGTGTCTCTAACGGGCATCGAGCGCTTGTCAGTTCGTGCCGAGGGCGGGTTTTCGTTGATCGGCCATTGGCAACGCCGCCACGCTACGTATAATTACGGTTAACTTTTTATAATAACCGGGGTTTACGATGGCGTATCTTGTCGGTGTCACCGTGCTGTGGGCGTTCTCCTTTTCATTGATCGGTGTCTACCTCGCGGGCCAGGTCGATAGCTATTTCGCGGTACTGCTGCGGGTCGGCCTTGCCACGCTGGTGTTTCTGCCGTTCCTGCGGCCGCGTCTTTTACAAGGCAAGCAGCGCCTGGCATTGATGGCGCTTGGGGCGGTGCAGCTCGGCATCATGTATACCTTCTTCTACCAGTCGTTTGTATTGCTATCGGTGCCGGAAGTCCTGCTGTTTACCATCTTTACGCCCATCTACATTGCCCTGCTCGATGACCTGATGTTTGGCCGTTTTACCCCCATCTATCTGCTGAGCGCGGTGCTGGCGGTGGTCGGCGCGGCGGTGATTCGCTACGACGGCGTCGACAGTGGCTTCTGGATGGGGTTTCTGGTCGTTCAGGGCGCCAACCTGTGCTTCGCCATCGGGCAAGTGGGTTATCGTCGCCTCGCCGCGGATCTGCCCGCCGACTTACCCTGGCACAACGTGTTTGGCTGGTTTTTCATCGGCGCCTTGGTCATTGCGCTACCGGTATTCCTGCTCTTTGGTAATAGTGCCGCCTTGCCAACCACCGGCGTGCAGTGGGGCGTGCTTGCATGGTTGGGACTTGCGGCCTCCGGCGTGGGTTATTTTGCCTGGAATCAGGGCGCAACCCGGGTGGATGCGGGCACGCTCGCGATCATGAACAATGCGCTGATTCCGGCGGGTCTGGCCGTCAATCTGCTGATCTGGAACCGCGAGGCCGAGCTGTCCCGGCTGCTGCTGGGGGCTGCTATCATGGCGGCCTCGCTGTGGCTGAATCACTGGTGGCGCCAGCGTCAGCGTATGCAGCCTGCCTAGGGTTTGCCCGGGCGGTGTCCTCTCGCCATAATGCGTCTATCTTATCCGAGTGGGCTCACGCCCCCTCATGTTCAGGAAGCTGCTGTGCCATCGAATACGCCAAAGGACTCACGGCGGCCATTTAACACCATCGGGTTAATTGGCCGACTGGGCAGTGATAAAGTCGTCGACTCGCTGCAGCGCTTGGTCAACTATCTGGTCGCGCATCGCTATCGCGTACTCGTCGAAGACCGTACGGCCACGGTGATTCCTCACCACGGCCAGCCCGAAGCCAGCCGTCGTGCCCTGGGCGAGCTGTGTGATCTGGTGATCGTGATCGGCGGTGATGGAAGCCTGCTGGGCGCTGCTCGTACCCTGTGCCGCAGCGGAACCCTGATTCTGGGGGTTAATCGTGGGCGACTGGGCTTCTTGACCGATATCTCCCCGGACGAACTGGAAACCCGCGTCAGCGAAGTACTGGCCGGTGAGTTCGAGCGTGAAGAGCGCTTCCTGCTGGATATGGCCCTCTACCGTAACGGGGTGATGGTGGGGTCTGGCGAAGCGCTCAATGAAGTGGTCGTCCACCCGGGCAAAGCGGTGCGCATGATTGAGTTCGAGCTGTTTATTGACGGCCAGTTCGTCTACAGCCAGCGCAGCGACGGGTTGATTATCGCCACCCCCACGGGGTCGACCGCCTATGCGTTATCCGGGGGTGGGCCGATCATGCATCCCAAGCTGGATGTGGTGACTCTGGTGCCGATGTTCCCCCACACGCTTTCCAGCCGGCCCATCGTGATCGATGCGGCCAGCGAGATCCGTTTGCACATCGGCGAAACTAACCAGTCCTACCCCCACGTCAGCTGCGACGGGCAGACACGCTCGGTCGCCAAGCCGGATGATGTCGTCGTCATTACGCGCAAGCCAGAACGGGTTCAGCTGGTTCACCCCATTGGGCACAATTTCTATGAGGTGTTGCGTAGCAAGCTCGGCTGGAGCAACCGGTTGGGAGACTGAGCATGGCCAATCGAATGACTGCCAGGCGGGGGATTGAAGGCTACGACCTGATTGGCGACGTCCACGGATGCGGCGCCACGCTCGCCGCGCTCCTCGAGAAGCTGGGTTACCGGCAACGTGGCGGCGTGTATCGCCACCCGCGACGTCGAGTGATTTTCCTCGGGGATCTCATTGATCGCGGGCCACGTATCCGGCTGGCCGTGACCATCGCCCGGCGAATGGTCGAATCGGGTGAAGCCCAGATCGTCATGGGCAACCATGAATACAATGCCTTGGCGTATACCCATCCCGCACCGCCGGGTAGCGACAAACGCTGGCTGCGCGAGCATACGCCGCGCCATAACCGCATCATCCAGGATACCCTTGATCAGTATCGCGACCACACCAACGAATGGGAAGATACCCTTGCCTGGTTCAAGACGATGCCGCTGTTCATTGAGCAGGACGGTATACGCGTGGTACACGCCTGCTGGGATCATGATCTGGTTGCGCAATTCAAGGGGCAGCACCCGGACGGCTGTCTGGATGACGCCTTTCTGGTGGCGTCGACGAACCCGTCGACCCAGGCGTATCGCATTCTGGATCGGCTGACACGGGGCAGTCACCTGCAGCTGCCCCATAACGTGGCGATCCACTCGGGAGACGGGTTTACCCGACGCAGCTTTCGCACCCACTTCTGGGCGGCATCGCCGCAGTGCTGGGGAGATGTTGCCTTCCAGCCCGATAATCTGCCCGGTGATCTGGAGCGGCGACCGCTTACCGCTGAAGAGCGCCGCCAGCTGAGCTACTACGGGCCGGATCAGCCGCCTCTGTTTGTGGGCCACTACTGGTGTGAAGGCATTCCCGCACTGCCGACCGGCAATATCGCCTGTCTGGATTACAGCGCCGTGAAGTATGGCCGCCTGGTGGCTTATCGCTGGCAGGGCGAAGAGCGCTTGAACGCTGATCATTTTTTATGGATTCAGGTAGATAGAGATGAGCAAAACGTTTTGAACAGGCCGCTGGATGACGATGATTAAGCGGGCTTATGCTTGTATACAATGCGTTACATAATTTTTGCAAAACATATGAACTAACCCCACCGCCGCCCGTCAGAATAGGTGTTCCCTTGAATGATCCCTTGCTATTTGCCCGGCGGCCCCTACCGCCGGTTTTTTTTGCTGGAAATGCCAGTCAGTTTATTGGCACGCTGTGCGTGTTGTATTGAACGCGTCGTCACGCCGACACGGTTACCATGAGGGAAAGCTATGCACCCAGTGATGCGTTTACCCCCCGACGCGGATACCCAGGCGTTGCGCAAGGCGCTTTGGCGATACCGGATCGGGCACCGGATCACCGTTGAAGATGATGGCCAGGTGCTTTGGATTGCCGACCCGGGTCAACGTGACGCACTGCTGGCGCTGGTAGCACGCTGGCAGCAGGGCGACCCCCTCGAGCTTGCCGAGCATGCCTCACCGGGGCAGACCCCAGCGCTGTTTGCCACGCTCAAGCAGCTGCCGGTTACCGTGGCCTTGGTGGCGATAAGCCTGGTGATTTTTGCCTTGATGGGCGTGTTCGGCGACTTGATGGTCGTGGCTCTTACGATCGTGCCGATCGGTATTGTCGGCGGCGAGCTGTCGTACGGTTCATTGGTGGATACGTTGGCCAGCGGCCAGGTCTGGCGTCTGCTCTCACCGGCTTTTCTGCATTTTGGCTGGATGCACCTGATCTTCAACCTGATGTGGGTATGGTATTTCGGTCGCCAGGTGGAAGCCTTGCAGGGCGGACGCACGCTGCTCTTGCTGGTGGTTTTGGCGGGCGTGCTGGCCAATCTCGCGCAGTACGCCACCGGCACGGTGTTGTTCGGCGGCATGTCCGGGGTGGTTTACGCCTTGCTTGGTCACGTATGGCTGATGTCGCGTCGCGTGCCGGGCAGTGGGTTTTTTGTCCCGCAAATGCTCGTCGTCTTCATGCTGGGCTGGATGGTATTTACCATGACCGACATGGCGGGACTGGTTGGCTTCGGCAATGTGGCCAACGAGGCCCATCTGGGTGGGCTGGTCGTCGGCCTGGTCACTGGCTGGTATTATAGTGTGCGGCGTTTACGGTCTTAATTGAGGAGCTTGGCATGAGCGACATGACCTTCGACAGAATGATTCAACAGATGACCCCGGCGATTTACGAAAGCCTCAAGCAGGCCGTGTCGTTACGCAAATGGCCGGACGGACGCCGCCTGACGGACGAGCAGACCGAGCTCTGCCTGGAAGCGGTAATGCGCTTCGAGGCGGAAAACAACGTGCCTGAAGAAAACCGCGTGGGCTACCTGGAACAGCGTACCTGCGGCGCCGGGGCGACGGGGCAGGGTGTCTCGCCCGAGATGGCCGGTCTTGCCAAGGACGCCGCGCGTGACTGAGGCCCTCGTCCAAGGCTGTCTGCGCAAGATGGCCGTCGTGCCGGGCGCCTCCCAGGCGCAGCCCGTCAGCTACCAGCTGCGCGCCGGGGACCACCGCATTGACCTGAACGAACGGCTGGGCGCTCCGTTACAGCTACGCTGGAGCGGGGCGATTGCCTGTACCCACTGTGGTCGGGCTACCAAGAAGAGCTTTGCCCAGGGCTACTGCTATCCCTGTTTCAAGCGCCTGGCGCAGTGTGATACCTGCATCGTCAAACCCGAGACCTGTCACTATTTCCAGGGAACCTGCCGCGAGCCCGAATGGGCGCAGCAGCATTGCTTCCAGCCGCATATCGTTTACCTGGCCAACTCGTCGGGATTGAAAGTCGGTATCACACGCAAGACCCAGATGCCCACCCGCTGGCTGGATCAGGGGGCGATCCAGGCGCTGCCGATTCTGGAAGTCGATACCCGCCAGCAGGCTGGCTTTGTGGAAATGCTGTTCAAGGAGCATGTGGGCGATCGCACCAACTGGCGGGCCATGCTCAAGGGTGATGTGGCGGCACTTGATTTAAAAGCCGAACGAGACCGTCTGATGGCGGCAACGGCCAGCGGCCTGGGTCAGCTGAAACGCGAGCACGGCGTGGATGCCATTCGCGAACTGGATTCACAGCATTATGCGTTTCACTATCCGGTGACGACCTTTCCGGGAAAGATCGTCTCGCACAACTTTGACAAGCAGCCGGAGGTCAGCGGTATCTTGCAGGGGATTAAAGGCCAGTATCTACTGCTGGATACCGGCGTGATCAATCTGCGTAAGTTTACCGGTTATGAGGTTAGCGTGGCGTGATCGCGGGCTTTACGGTCGTGTCTATGCGTCACCGTAGCCTAATGCCTGCTGCAGATACGATGCATGGCGGCTCACCCAACTGGGGTCAATGGCGCCCCAGTCCTTGATCTGATAGCGGCCGATGTTGTGCCGTTCGCCCTCATCCTTGCTGAACACACAGTCAATATCCAGCTCGGCGAGCGATGCGATGGTATCTTGCGCGGTACGCCGCGGCATGCCAGTGGCCTCGATGAGCGCAGGCACGCTGGCGTTTCCCTGATCGATCAAATACGCAACGTAAAGGCGACGATAAAAGCTGGATTTGGTTTTGCTCAACGGCGCGGACATCTTGCATCCTTCTGCATAGTAAAAGTATCGCTCGCCAGTCTAAATGAATAAATCGCCCTGCGCGCGGGGCGGGCGAAAATCCCGAGTGTTCAAGCCCTGCTCGGTGCGCTGCTGCATCTTCCACTGGCGGCTGGCGCGGTTGAATCGCTGGGCGATCAACTCGGCGAAGACCCCTTCGCCGCGAAAGCGCTTGCCGAATCGCGCATCGTAGTTCTGCCCGTCTCGGCACTGGCGGATCAGGCTCATCACCTTGGCGGCCCGCTCGGGGTAATGGGCTCCCAGCCAGGCTTCAAACAGCGGTGCCACTTCGTGGGGCAGGCGTAACAGCATCCAGGTCGCGGTTCGTGCACCGGCGCGGCTGGCGGCTTCCAGAATCCGCTCGATCTCATGGTCGGTGAGCCCTGGAATAATCGGCGAGACCAGCGTGCCCACGGGAATGCCGGCGGTATTGAGCTCGCGGATGACTTTCAGGCGCGCTTGGGGTGAAGCCGTGCGCGGCTCCAACGTGCGTTTCAGGTTGGCATCCAGGCTCGTCAGGCTCACGAAAACCCGCACCAGTCGGTGCTCGGCCATTTCCGAGAGCAATTCCAGGTCGCGCAGTATCAGGCTGCTTTTGGTCACGATGGTGACGGGGTGTCGGCATTGCTGGAGCAGTTCCAGCAAGTGCCGGGTGGTCTGGTACTTGGCTTCCAACGGCTGGTAGCAATCGGTATTGCCCGACAGGTTGATGGGCCGGCACACATAGCTCGGATGACAAAGTTCTTCGGTGAGCCGCTCAACCAGTCCGCTGCGCGCAATCAGCTTGGTTTCAAAGTCCAGTCCCGGCGATAAATCCCAGTAGGCGTGGGAGGGGCGGGCATAGCAATAGACGCAGCCATGCTCGCAGCCTCGATAAGGGTTCAGCGAGCGATCAAAGGGCAGATCCGGCGAGCGGTTCCAGGAAAGCGCGCTCTTGCTTGGTTCCTCGCGTACTTCGGTGGCGATGGTCGTGGCGGCTTCTTCCTGCCACCAACCGTCGTCCTCTGACTCGCTGCGGGTCGGCGCAAAACGATTGTGCGGGTCGTACGTCGCTCCACGCCCTTTATGCACGGTCGAGCCGCTTGCTTGATAAGACGTTCCCATTGGCCACCTCACTAATATATGGCTATATATACAGTATATGGCGTTTGGTGCGTCGTGCAAGGCCGCTTATTGGTTGCGATAGCGCTTGTCGGTCATTCGTGCGACCGCAGTGGCGGCTAGCGCGGCCTTTAACGCAAACGCCTTGGCTGAAAGCCAAGGCGTTTTGCTTGCCTACGCTTTATTACGACAATCTAGCGCTTTTTTCTGGCGGGCTTTTTCTCGGTCTGGGCATCGTCGCCGGTCTCTGTGTTTCCCCCATTGCCGGGGAAATGGCCGCGTAGCAGCTCCAGCAGGCCCTGGGTCGAGGCGTCGAAGTCGGCGGCGTTGGTGTCGATGCGCTCGCTGATTTCGCCGGCGATGCGCTTGCCCAGCTGCACGCCCCATTGGTCGAAGGAGTTGATGTTCCAGATAACGCCCTGCACGAACACCTTGTGTTCGTAGAGCGCGATCAGCGCGCCCAGGTTCTTCGGCGTCAGCTCGTCCAGCAGCAGGGTGCTGGACGGGCGGTTGCCGGGGCAGCTGTAGGGATCGTGCTGGCTGAGCTCCTTGGCGTCTCCCTGGCTGCCTTCCATAAAGGCGTTGGCCTGGGCCAGCATGTTGGTGAGCAGGGCGAAGTGATGATCCTCGACGCCGGGTTCGGGCTTCAGCGAGGCAATGAAATCGATGGGCACGTAACGGGTGCCCTGGTGCAGCAGCTGGAAAAACGCGTGCTGACCGTTGGAGCCGGTCTGCCCCCATACGATCGGGCCGGTCTTGTAGTTGACCGGGTGGCCAAAGATGTCCACCGACTTGCCGTTGGATTCCATGTCGAGCTGCTGGAGGAACGACGGCAGCTGGTTCAGTGCCTGGTCGTAAGGCACGATGGCTTGAGTTTCGGCGCCGATAAAGTTGATGTACCAGATGCCGATCAGCGCCATCAGCACCGGCATGTTTTCCGAGAAGGGGGCTTCGATGAAGTGGCGGTCCATTTCGTGGGCGCCTTCCAGCAGCTCGATAAAGCCTTCAAAACCGATGGAAAGCGCGATGGGCAGGCCAATCGATGACCACATGGAGTAGCGCCCGCCGACCCAGGCCCAGAATTCGAAGACGTTCTCTTCACGAATGCCGAATTCCATTGCCGCGCGGCGATTGGTGGAGGCGGCAATGAAGTGCGCGCCGACGTCCGCATCTTCACCGGCGTTTTCCAGGAACCAGCGCCGCGCCGTCTTGGCGTTGAGCAGGGTCTCCTGGGTCGAGAACGTCTTGGTGGAAACGATAAATAGCGTCGTGGCCGGGTCGAGCCGCGACAGCACTTTCTGGATATGGGTGCCGTCCACATTGGAAACGAAGTGGAAATGCAGATCCGGATGGCGGTACTTCAATAGCGCGCGTACCGCCATGTTGGGCCCCAGATCCGAGCCGCCAATGCCGATGTTGACCACGTCCTTGATGCGCTGGCCGTTATAGCCTTTCCACTCGCCGCTGCGCACCGCCTCGGAAAACAGCCTGATCTGCTCGCGGGTGCGGGTGATTTCGGGCATCACGTCTTCGCCGTCCACATAGACCGGCTCATCGCTCAGGTTGCGCAGCGCGGTGTGGAGAACTGGACGGTCTTCAGTGACGTTGATGATATCCCCCGAGAACATCTGTGCCCGGCGCTGGACGAGGGCGGAGTGGTCGGCGAGCTCGATCAGCTTGGCCAGCACGTCATCGGACACGTGGTGCTTGGAGTAGTCGAGAAACAGACCGCCCACCCGCAGGCTCATCTTGTCAAAGCGCTGCGGGTCATTGGTGAAATAGTCACGAATGCGATCGTTAGCGGTTTTGTCGCGCAGGCGTTCGAGCGCCTGCCACGTCACACTGCGGGTCAGCTGAAACATAGAGAGATCCGTTGTTGTAGGTCGGCGGGAGGCCTTGATGTTATGTGTGTAAAAATACTACATAAAATGCGTGCTGTGGCAACCGCCGGCGGATAAAAGCACGCTCGACGGTAATAGAACTGACAGGATGAGCAATAAAAAGGCGGGCTGGCGCCCGCCTTGCTGCCGTTCAGGTCGCCACGGCGACCTGGGTGGCGCCGCGTTTGATCATGGCATAGCTCAGGCCGGTAATCAGCGAGCCGATGACAATAGCGCCCAGGTAGAGGAATACCGGGGTGATGGCATTGGGAATCAGCAGTACGAAGATGCCGCCGTGGGGCGCCATCAGCTTGGCGCCGACCAGCATGGATAACGCACCGGTAACGGCACCGCCCAGCATGCACGCAGGAATCACCCGCAGCGGATCTTTGGCAGCAAACGGAATCGCCCCTTCGCTGATGAAACACATGCCCAGCACAAAGGAGGCTTTACCTGCCTCCCGCTCGGGCGCTGAGAATTTGTTGCGCGCCACTAAGCTGGCAATGCCCATGCCGATGGGGGGCACCATGCCCGCCGCCATAATCGCCGCCATGGGACCGTAGGTTTCCGAGGCCAGCAGGCCTACGCCAAAGGTGTAGGCGGCCTTGTTGACCGGTCCGCCCAGGTCGAAACACATCATCGCGCCGAGCAGGATGCCCAGCAGCACGGCGTTGGTCGATCCCATGGTCTCAAGGAAGCTGGTCAGCGCAGTGAGAAGGCCCGCCACCGGTTCACCGACGATGTAGATCATCACCAGGCCGGTGACCAGGCTGGCGATCAGCGGAATGATCAGAATCGGCTTGAGCGATTCGACGCTGGAAGGCAGCTTGACATACCGGGTAACGGCCAGGGCCACGTAACCGGCTAGAAAGCCCGCCAAAATGCCGCCGATAAAGCCGGAACCTATGTTCGCGGCCAGCATGCCGCCAATCATGCCGGGGGCGATACCTGGGCGGTCGGCAATCGAGTAGGCGATATAACCCGCGAGAACCGGAATCATCAGTGCGAAGGCGGTGCCGCCGCCAATTTGCATCAGCGCGGCGGCCAGCGAGCCTTCTTCTTCGGCGGCATTGATGCCGAACACGAACGACAGCGCGATCAGCAGGCCACCGGCCACGACCATCGGCAGCATGAAGGAAACGCCGGTCAACAGGTGCTTGTAGACGCCTTTTTCCTTGATGCTTTTGCTGCCCTGATCGCTGGCCTCGGCCTGGCTGCCGTCTTCTACGCTGGCGTGGGCCAGGGCCGCTTCCAGGGTGGGGCGCGGTTTTTTCAGCGCGTTGCCGGTGGAGGTGCGATACACCCGTTTACCGGCAAAGCGCGTTGGGTCGACTTCGATATCGCAGGCCAGTACCACCACATCGGCATCATTGATTTCCTGCTCGGTCAGTTGATCCTGGGCGCCCACCGAGCCCTGGGTTTCCACGCGAATCGCGTGCCCCATGGCGCGGCCTGCTTCCGCCAGGGCCTCGGCGGCCATGAACGTATGCGCAACGCCGGTGGGGCAGGCGGTGACGGCAACAATCTTTTGGCCTTCAGCGGTGCCTGATGACGCGGTGTTAGTCGCCGCGGCGGCGGGCGCCTGAAAGAGCGGTGCGTCGCGCTTGGCCGTGGCCAGAAAACCGCCGGGGTCGGGGAGCGCCTCGGCAATCGGCGCCTGATAAAGCCGTTTGCCTTCAAACCGCTCGGGCGCCGGCACATGGTCCGCGGCGACGACGATCAGGTCGGCGTTGGCGATTTGCTCGGCGGTCGCTGCCTGAAGCGGTGCCAATTCACCGTGCATTTCCACGTGAACGTGCCAGCCCTGGCGCTCGGCGGCCTGCTCCAGCCGTTTGGCGGCGAGGAAGGTGGTCGCCATGCCGCTGGGGCAGGCGGTAATCAGAATGACATTCATAGCGTTGCTCCCTCGGTGATGGTGTCGTCAAGACGCCGTACCCGGGTCTGTTGTTGGAGTGAATCAAAATCGTCGGCGAGGAGGGTGCCCACGCCGACGTGGCGAACGGCCTCGGCGGAAAGCGCCGTGGCAAAACGTAGGACGTGTTCAGGGGCGTGGCCGCTGAGCAGACCGTGGAGCATGCCCGCCACGAACGTATCGCCGGCGCACACGGTGTTGGTCGCGGTGACGGGGGGCGGTGTCGCCTGCCACATGCCCTGGGCATTGACCCATAACACCCCATCGGCGCCCGCGGAGATCAGCGCGTGATCCACGCCGCTGTCATGCAGCCGCCGGGCGGCCTGGGCGCGCGCGCTGATGCCGTCAAGTGGCGTACCCGCCCACTCGGCAAGCTCATGCTCGTTGGGTTTGACGGCGCTGGGATGTACCTCGATGGCGGCGCTCAGCGCGTCGCCGCTGGTGTCCACCCATAGCGGCACGCCACTGGCGTTGAGCTGGCGTAGCAGGGCGCGAAAACCCTCCAGGCTGAGCCCGGGGGGCAGACTGCCTGCTACCACCACCGCGTGCGGCGGGGCCGCACTTTGCAGCAGGGCAGCGAGCCTGGCCATCAAGCGTTCAAGGTCGGCCGGTGCGATCGGCATACCCGGGCCGTTGATGTCGGTGACGCGACCGCTGTGTTCCGCAAGCTTGGCATTGATGCGCGTTTCACCAGCGACGCGCACAAAGTCATCACGCAGCGCGGCGTTCTGAAAGGCCAGCGCGAAAGGCGCGTCGTTAGCGGCGCCCAGAAACCCGCTGACGGTGACCTCGTGGCCCAGCCCTGCAAGCACCCGGGCGACGTTGACGCCTTTACCCGCGGCTTCCAGCTGCGCGCGGTGGGGGCGGTTGACCGCCCCCAGGGTCAATTGATCCAGGCTGAACGCCAGATCCAGCGCCGGGTTGAGCGTAATGCACAGCACGCGGGCCATCAGCGGGCCTCCAGCGCGTCACGCACGTCATCGCTGGTGGCTTGAGCGAGGGCCAGTTGGGCGCTGGCCTTGGCGTCGGCAAGGTCAAACTCGCGCAGCCGCGCCTTGACCAGCGGGATCTGGCGCGCGCTGACCGACAGCTCGTCGACGCCCAGGCCGACCAGTACCGGCACCGCCATGGCGTCCGAGGCCAGTTCGCCGCAGACACCCACCCATTTGCCCTGGGCGTGGGCGGCGTCAACGGTCATCTGGATCAAGCGCAGTACCGCGGGATGCAGGCCGTCGGCCTGGGCGGAAAGCTCCGGATGGCCACGGTCGATGGCCAGGGTGTACTGGGTCAGGTCGTTGGTGCCCACCGAGAAGAAATCGACCTCGGCGGCAAGCGTGGGCGCCAGCAGGGCGCTTGACGGCACCTCGATCATCACGCCGAGCTGGACGTCAGTGGCCCGCTGAGACGGGGCAATCTCGCTCAGCAGCCGGTTATAGATCGCCTTGGCGGCGCGGAACTCGGCGATGTCCTTGACCATGGGCAGCATGATGCGCAAGGGGCTATCCTTGCTGGCCATCAATAAGGCGCGCAGCTGGGTTTCCAGCACCTCGGGCTGGGTCAGCGCCAGACGGATGCCGCGCAGGCCAAGGAAGGGGTTGTCTTCCTGGGGAACGGGCCAGTAGGGCAGCGGCTTGTCGCCGCCGACGTCCAGCGTGCGGGCCACCAGCGGGCGGCCGCCGAGAGCGTCAATCGCCTGGCGGTACTCATCGATCTGGGTGGCCAGATCCGGTGCGCTGGCGTGAGCCATGAACAGGAATTCGGTGCGCAGCAGGCCAACGCCTTCGGCGCCGCGTTCAACGGCATCGTCGGCGTGGGCGGTATTGCCCAGGTTGGCGGCGACCTCTACCCGGTGGCCGTCGCGGGTCTGGGCGGACTCGAAACGGGTTTTCCAGGCGTCGGCTTCGCGCTGCTGTTGATCCAGCAACTGCTGCTCGGCACGCTGCAGGCGGTCTTCCGACGGCTGGTGCGTGACCCGGCCGCGCTCGCCGTCGAGAATCATCATGCCGCCGTCAGGTAGCGCCATGACGGCGTCGCCGACACCCACCACCGCGGGAATACCCAGGGCGCGGGCCAGAATCGCGCTGTGCGCGGTGGCGCCGCCGCGCACGGTCAGCAGGCCGCGCACCCGCGAGGTGTCCAGACGGGCCACGTCGGACGGACCGATATCGTCCATCACTAGAATATACGGATGGTCGGGGGCCGTGGGCAGCTTGACGTCGCACAGTACGCCCAGTACCCGGCGGCCGACATCGCGCAGGTCGGCGGCGCGCTCGGCCAGCAGGCGGTCGGCAAGCATTTCCTGGGCGTGGGCCGCGGTATCGATGGCCTCCCACCAGCCGGCCTCCGCCGAGCGCCCTTCGCGAATGGCTTCGATGGCGGCCTGGTGGAGCTCCGGGTCGTCGAGCATTTCTTCGTGCATGGACAGAATGTCGGCGACTTCGCCGCCCGGGGCATTGTGCACAAGGGTTTCGAGCTGGGTGGCGCCTTCTTTCAGCGCTGCCTGCAGGCGGGCGATTTCCTGCTCGGGGTTGTCGGCGTCGGCCGGGTATTCGAAGTTGGGCGGGCGGATGACGAACACCGGGGCGATGGCAAGCCCCGGCGATGCAGCCACGCCGGTGTGCGGCGTATCGTCGGCCAGAGGCTCAGCGGCGGGCTTGGCGTTGTGGGCCGCGGGAGCCTCGCTTTCGCGTCCGCCGTCAAACGGGGCAACCTTCTCGCCGAGGCCGTCGTCGACGGCCTGGCATACGGCATCCAGCGCCTGAGCGGCCTGCTCGCCGTCGGCAGAAAATATCAGCCACTGACCGCGCCGGGCGCCCAGGCCGATCACCTTGGTCAGGCTGGCGGCGGACACCGGCGTGGCGCTGCCTTCTTCCAGGCGTACGTTGACGGGCATCGGCTGCGCGCGGGCGGTTTGCACCAGCTGTTTGGCCGGGCGGGCATGCAGGCCGTGGGGGTTGAGTACCCGGGCGCGCCGGGTCTGGGTGCTCGCGGTTTCACCCGCAAGCGTCGCCAGCAGCTGCGCGCTGGTCTGGGTGACCAGGCTTTCGCTCTCGCCGCGATCCAGCAACGGTAGCAGCTGATCGAGCAGCGAGCGGTGGCTCTCGCCGCTGGCGGCCAGACAGAAGAGGGCGTGAACCGGGTGCCCATGATGGCTGAGCCCGCGGTTCGCCGGTGTGGCGACCCCAAGGGCGGGCTGCACCACGCCGTGGGCATGGCTTGCCAGCCATAGCCCGTTGCCCAGCCAGGTCGGCGCGCTGGTGGCAATGGCACCGATGAAGGCGTTGTCCACGCAGCCACTCTGGCGCAGCCGCGCCGCCGCGCCCAGAGTCAGTTCTTCGATATCCTGGGCGGGGAAGCCGACGCATAGCGTGTCGCTGTCCAGGCGGGGCATCACCGCCGGCTTGGACAGCAGCCGGGCGACATCGGCAGCGGACGACGCCTCGGCCAGCTGCTCGGCGACGCCTTCGCGATCCAACACATGGGTGAGCTGGCGAAGAATGTCGAGGTGCTCATCGTTCTGGGCGGCAATGGTGACCAGGACGTGCACGTGCTGGCCATCGTGCCACTGCACGCCGTCGGGAAACTGCAGCACGCGCACCCCGGTCTGCTTGACGAACTTGCGGCTCTCCGGCGTGCCGTGGGGAATGGCGATGGCATTGCCGAGAAACGTCGAGGACTGGGCCTCCCGGGCGTGAAGGCCGTCGCGGTAGCCAGGCTCGACGAAGCCTGCCTCCACCAGCGCGTCGGCAGCGCCGTTCAGTGCTGCCTGCCAGTCGTCAGCGTGGCAGCCCAGCAAGATGTCATCAGAGCCAAGCGTCAGCATAGGTGTCTCCTGTAGAACGATGGTCGTAGCACACCGAAGTGAGCTGGATGAATCGTGTCATCTCTGTATAGTTGGCTATGCTGAATCGATTCACTGACGGACACAAGGGTTACGCGCCTAGACTTTGGTCTGATGAGCGGCGAGCGCCTGATAACATGTCGCGGCAACCACAGGGGAAACTGCATGACACTTGCCGATATCGCCCGGCTTGCCGGGGTATCACGCACTACCGCCAGCTACGTAATCAATGGGCAGGCTGAAAAGCGGCGCATCAGTGCGTCGACCATCGAGAAGGTCATGGCGGTAGTCCGTCAGCACCGCTATCACATCGACCCCCAGGCCGCCGCGCTGCGCCGTGGGGCCAGTCGGCTGCTGGGGCTGATCGTGCCGGACCTGGAAAACATCAGTTACGCGCGGCTGGCCAAGCGTCTCGAACGCGGTGCCCGCGAGCGCGGTTACCAGCTGCTGATCGTCAGCTCCGATGACTGCCCCGACAGCGAGCGTGCCCTGGCGTTAGCGCTGCGCGCCCAGCGCTGTGAGGTGCTGATTACGGCAAGCTGTCTGGCGGGTGACGATCCTTTCTATGCCGACCTGGTGGCCGAGGGCTGGAGCGTGGTGGGCATGGACAGGGGGCTGGATCCGTCTCGCTTTGCCAGTGTCGTCAGCAACGACCGCCAGGCGGCGCTGACGCTGACCCGGTCGGTGATTGAACCGGCGACCCGGCGGGTCGCCTGGCTTGAAGCCATGCCTGATCTATCCACCAGCCGTGAGCGGCGCGCGGGTTTTCAGGCAGCGCTTGTGGATACCACGATTACCCCGCTGTATTTGAGTGGCACGCTTTATGAGCGCAGCGAAGGGGCGCGGCTGGCGGCGCAATTGCTGGATGAGGAGGGTGGCGCGGACGCCTTGGTAACGGCGTCGTATACGCTATTGGAAGGGGTGTTCGACGTGTTTCTGGAGCGCGGCGGCTTGCCTGACGGCATGCGGCTGGCGACCTTTGGTGATCACCGGCTGCTGGATTTTCTGCCCCAGCCGATCAATTCGGCGCTCCAGGATTATGATCGCATCGCCGAACTGACATTGAGCTGCGCTCTGGTCGCGATGGACGGCAAGTCTGAATGTGGTCAGCAGGTCGTCGCGCGGCATTTGCGCACCCGCCATGCCGGTGCGCAAAAGATCGGTTAGGCCCCGGCTAGCCTGGCATGTCAGACGCTGCGCGCGTCGGCCCAGGCGTTGGCGTCGGGAATCGACATGTCGTAGCGTTCGTCGAGGTAGGGTGAGGAAAGTAGGAAGTCGGCGCTGGCGGCGTTGCATGCCACGGGTACGTTCCACAGCGCGGCCAGGCGCAGAAGGGCCTTTACATCCGGGTCGTGGGGCTGTGGCGCGAACGGGTCCCAGAAAAAAATCAGCACGTCGAGCGCCTGCTCGGCAATGCGCGCGCCAATCTGCTGATCCCCGCCCAGCGGGCCACTCATTAGGCCTTCCACCGGCAGCCCCAACTCGCTGCGCAAACGCCCCGCCGTCGTGCCGGTGCCGAGCAGCTCGTGTCGGCTCAACGTCTCCTGCCAGCGTGCTGCCCATTCGAGCATCTCGGTTTTCTTGCCGTCGTGGGCAATCAACGCAATCCGCTTGCGGGCCTGAAGCGTGCGAATGGCTTGGCGGGGTGGTCGCGCATCGTTCATGACAGAACTCTCCCGGACAGAAGGGTGGTTATTCGGCCTCGACGGCCAGCACCTTCATGGTGTTGGTGCCGCCATGGGCATTCATGTGGTCGCCTCGGGTGAGAATGACATGCTCACCGGGGTCCGCCAAGCCGTGGGCTTTCAATAGCGCCAGCGCCTCGCCGTTGACGTCTTCTGCCTGCATATGGGTGGTGTCGAACGGAATCGAGACGACCCCCCGGTACAGCGCCATGCGCCGCTGCGCAATGGGGCTGTGCGCCAGGCCGACAATGGGCAGCTTGGAGCGAATGCGCGAGGCAATCAATGGTGTATAGCCCGTAGCGGTCATGCAGGCAATCACGCTGACGCCTGCAAGGTGGTTGGCCGCGTACATCGCGGACAGGGCGATGGTTTCGTCAACCCGCTCGAAGCCTTCGTGGATGCGGTGGCCAGACTCCTGGGCAATGCGTTCGCGTTCGGCACCCAGGCAGACGCGGTTCATGGCCTCGATGGTTTCCACCGGATAATCACCGGCGGCCGTTTCGGCGGACAGCATCACCGCGTCGGTGGCATCCAGCACCGCATTGGCGACGTCAAACACCTCGGCACGGGTGGGCAGCGGCGACTCGATCATCGATTCCATCATCTGGGTCGCGGTAATCACTGCGCGGTTGAGCGTGCGGGCGTGCTTGATGATGCGTTTCTGGGTACCGATCAGCGCTTCATCGCCGATTTCCACGCCCAGGTCGCCGCGTGCCACCATGACCGCTTCCGAGGCCTCTATGATGCCGTCAAGCGTGGCGTCATCGGCCACCGCTTCGGCGCGCTCCAGCTTGGCGACCAGGCCGATTTCCTTGCCGGCCTCGCCGAGCAGCGTTCGCGCTTCCTGCATATCCGCCGCGCTGCGCGGGAACGAAACGGCCAGGTAGTCGACGCCGATATCGACAGCGGTGGTCAGGTCGGCCTTGTCCTTTTCGGTCAGCGCCGGGGCTGACAGGCCGCCGCCCTGCTTGTTGATGCCCTTGTTGTTGGACAGCTTGCCGCCGACGTGAACCCGGGTGTGCACTTCCTGGTCAACTACCTGAGTGACATCCAGCACCACGCGGCCGTCGTCGAGCAGCAGGCGGTCGCCGGTGGTGACATCGTCAATCAACGATTTGTAGTCACAGCCGACCCGTTCCTGGCTGCCCTGGTCGGCGTCGAGCGCCATGTCGAGGATGAACGGCTGGCCCTGGGTGAGGTGGATGGCACCACCCTGAAAGCGCGAAATGCGAATTTTAGGGCCTTGAAGGTCGCCCAGTACGGCGACGCTACGCCCCAGTCGCTGGGCGATCTCGCGAACTTCCTGTAGGCGGCGGCGATGGTCGTCCGCGGCGCCATGGGAGAAGTTCAGGCGAACGACATCGACACCGGCTTTCAGCATGGCGTCAAGTACGCCGGGGCGGTCGCTGGCCGGGCCTAGCGTGGCCACGATCTTGGTGCGGCGTAGGGGGAGCGAGAGGGTTTGGCTCGTCATTGGACATTCTCCTGGGTCGGCCATGGTTGTTGTTGGCACCGCGTCGGGCGTTGAAATTGCGGGCAATTAAGTTGTGGACTACGATAGCGTTTATATAGTAATTTTACTACATATTGCTCGATAAGCCGCCTTTCGGAGGATCTAAATCGTTCCAAATATCCCCTTAAGAGGCTTAAGTACGTATTTTTAGTAATTTTTGCCGAGAGTGGAATTGAATGCATGGCAGGAAGTTCCGTTAGATCCCGGTAAACGTTCTCTGCAAATGTGAGGTGCTTTCATGACAGTAAGAGTAGCGATTAACGGCTTTGGCCGCATCGGCCGCAACGTCCTTCGCGCCCTGTACGAAAACGGCTACCGTGATCGCCTGCAGGTAGTGGCCATCAACGATCTGGGCGATCCGTCGCTCAATTCCCACCTGTTGCGCCACGATAGCGTTCACGGCCACTTCCCCTATGCGGTTGATCATGACGCGGAAAGCATCAGCGTCGACGGCGACCGCATCGCCATCTCCTCCGAGCGGGATCCTGCTAAATTGCCCTGGGCGTCGATGGACATCGATATCGTCATGGAATGCACCGGCTTATTCACCAAGCGTGAAGCGGCAGCCAAGCATATTGAGGCGGGTGCCAAGCGCGTATTGATCTCGGCCCCTAGCCCCGATGCCGATGCAATGATTGTGTACGGCGTCAATGAAGAGACGCTCACCGCCGACCATAAAGTGGTCTCGAATGCCTCCTGCACAACGAACTGCCTGGCGCCGGTCGCTAAAGCGTTGAACGATGCCGTGGGTATCGAGAATGGCCTGATGACGACGGTGCATGCCTATACCAATGACCAGAATCTATCGGATGTCTATCACACTGACCCCTACCGGGCGCGCAGTGCAACCCAGTCGATGATTCCGACCAAGACCGGCGCCGCGGCTGCCGTCGGCAAGGTGCTGCCCGAGCTTGAAGGTAAATTCGATGGCCTGGCGGTTCGCGTGCCGGTGATCAACGTCTCACTGGTGGACCTGACCTTCACCGCTGGCCGTGACACCACTGCAGACGAGATCAACGCGGTTGTTGAAAAAGCGGCTGTCGATTCACCGGTCATGGCGGTCAACGCCCAGCCATTGGTGTCTATTGATTTCAACCACGACGCCAACTCGTCCACGTTTGATACCAACCATACCCGCGTGAACGGGCGGCTGGTGAAAATCATGGCCTGGTACGACAACGAGTGGGGCTTCTCCAACCGCATGCTGGATACCGCCGAAGCCATGCAGGCCGCCGCCAAGTAACATCTCCCTCTCAAGGGCAGGTGTCGCCGGGCAGTAGCTCCGTCTTGAGCAGCTGCTGCTCGGCAGGCAGGTGACCCAGAATCATCTGCGCCGCGACTCGGCCCTTGCCCACGCTATCCTGGCGCACGGTGGTCAATCGTGGCGCCCGGTACTGGCCCTCTGCAATGCCATCAAAGCCGGTAATGCGTAAATCCTCCGGCACCCTAATGCCGCGCTGCTCAGCAAGCGTCAGCGCCGTGAGCGCAATGCGATCCGACATGCACAGCAGCAGGTCGGGGCGCAGGTGCGCGGGCTGATCGAACAGCTCGGCCAGCACCGGGCTGCACACCTCGAAGGTATTCTCCTCAATATTCCATAGCGGCACCGCGCCGGGCGTTATGCCGTGTTCTTCAAGCGCCTCATAAAAGCCTGCCAGCCTCGCGCGGCTGATGGTGCTGGTGCTTGGCAGCATGGTATGGGCGGCCGTCACGCGGCCATTGCAGGGCTCGACGGTCAGTCTCAGGTTGATGATCGCCGGGCGCTCAGGGCGTTGCTTCAGCGCGTGGCTGGCAATCTGGTAGCTGGCTTCGGTGTCGTCGATATGCACCGTCGGGCAGCCTTCCACGTCAAAATCCACCGACACCAGCGGGCGCTGGAACGGTAAACGTTGCAGTAGCTGATTGTTGGGCATCAGGCCGTAGACGATAAAACCGTCGGCAATGTTGGCCGAGCCTGGGGGCTGCGAGTCGTGGCCGCGCCCCGGCAGCAACAGGAGTGTATGACCATGGGCGTCGAGTACTTCGGCGACGCCGGATAGAAATTCGCTGGCGACGGCGTCATTCAGGCTGTAGGTGAGGCTTTCCGCCAGCACCACGGCGACGATGCGTGAGCGCCCGGTGCGCAGGCTGCGGGCCTTGGCGTCGGGGCCGCCATAGCCCAGGCGGGAAGCTTCGCTGAGGATGCGCTCGCGAAGTGTGGGGGAAAGCTGGTCCGGCCGGTTGAACGCGTTGGAAATAGTGGCAGTCGAGACGCCGAGTTCACGGGCAAGGTCCTTGAGCGTCATTCGGCGTGGTGGTGTCACGGGATATCCTATGCAGGCTAATTGTTAAGCGTCCACGCGCAAGAATACCGACACACGCCGCGCCACGACAAGGTAGACACAAGACACCTTGCCGAGGCGCGTGGCGCTATGGTGAACGATGGTCAGGGCGCGCTGCTTAAGCGGCGTGCCGCTGGGCAGGCAAGTCTAACGCGGCGCCGTGCTCGTCGAACAGGTGAACATTCTGGGTGTCCGGTACCAGGGCGACAAACTGGCCTTCTTCCCATTGGCTTGGCGCTTCGCTGCGATGGATCAGCAGCGTATCACCTTCCTTGGGATCCAGATAAACGTAAACTTCGTTACCCAGGTATTCGACGTTGACCACTTCAAAGCGGTTGTCGCCCGAGGGCTCTGCCAGACGCAGGTGCTCAGGGCGCACGCCCAACGTCAGTGCCGCGCTTGATGGCAGCCCCTGGGCGTTCTGGGGCAGGGCTAGCTCGCCCACGCCGGCAGCGTGTATCCGGCAGCCCTGGTCGTCGCTGGCCAACAGCTGGGCGGGCATGAAATTCATGGTGGGTGAGCCGATAAACCCGGCAACGAACTTGGTAGCTGGGCGCTGATAAAGCTCTTGAGGGCTGCCCACCTGCTCGACGTGGCCGCCGTTGAGGACCACGATCTTGTCGGCAAGCGTCATGGCCTCTACCTGATCATGGGTCACGTAGATCATCGTGGAGCCGAGACGATTATGCAGCCGGGCGATTTCGTTGCGCATCTGCACCCGGAGTGAGGCGTCCAGGTTGGAGAGCGGTTCGTCAAACAGCAGAATGCGCGGCTCGCGGGCCATGGCGCGGCCCATGGCGACCCGCTGGCGCTGGCCGCCGGAGAGGGCCTTGGGTTTGCGGTGCAGCAGCTCTTCCAGCTGCAGGATTCTGGCGGTGCTCATCACCCGGTCGTGGATCGTCTCGTTCGACGTCTTGGCAAGCTTGAGGCCAAACGCCATGTTGTCGTAGACGGTCATGTGCGGGTAAAGCGCATAGGACTGAAAGACCATGCCAACGCCGCGTTCGCGCGGGGGGAGGTCGTTGACCACGGTGTCGCCGATGCGCAGATCCCCATCGGTGATCGATTCCAGACCGGCGATCAGGCGAAGCAGGGTCGACTTGCCGCAGCCTGACGGGCCGACGAAGACCACGAATTCACCATCGCCGATGTCGAGATCGACGTCGTCGATGATGTGGTCACGGCCAAACACCTTGTTGATTTTTTCAAGCTTTACACTTGCCATGGGTGACTCCTTGCCAACCTCAGACATCTGGGCCTGGGTTGGCCTGTTGTTGTGGTTAAACGTAGCGCTTAGCCGACGCGCATGAAGGCCGCCTGGTACGCAGGGAGCGTCAGTCGGTCGTCATCGCGCTGATAGGTGAAGTCGTGGCCGTCGAGATCCGCAGAGACCGTGACCGGCAGGGTGGTCTGCTGCTCGTGGCCGGTCAGGTTGAAGACACACAGCAGGGTGTCGTCGCCGTGCTGGCGAGTAAAGCCCAGCAGGTCATGGCCGACGTCGACCAGCGTCAAGTCGCCGTCAAATAGCGCGGCATGCCGGCGGCGAAACGCCAGCAGCCGCCGAGTGGCGTTGAGCGTGGACGAGGAAATGTCCTCTTGCTGGCTGACGGCCAATTCGCGGTGGCGCGGGGCCACCGGCAGCCAGGGTTCAACGCTTGAGAAGCCCGCCTGGGCCGAGTTGTCCCAGGGCATCGGCGTGCGGCAGCCGTCGCGGCCCTTGAACTCGGGCCATAGCACCTTGCCGTAGGGATCCTGAATGCGCTCGAACGGTACGTCGGCCTCGGGTAGCCCCAGCTCTTCACCCTGGTAAAGGCAGACGCTGCCGCGCAGGGAAAAGAGCATTGCCAGGGCGATCTTCGGGTAGGCCTCAGCATGCTCGTCATCGCCCCAGCGTGTGGCGCTGCGCACCACATCGTGATTCGACGTGGCCCAGCAAGGCCAGGCATCGCCGGCCAGGCGTTGGAAGCGCTCGATCACCTCGCGCAGGTATTGGGCGGAATGCGGCTTGTTGAGGAGGTCGAAGGTGTAGGCCATGTGCAGCTTGTCGCCCCCGGCGGTGTATTCCGCCATGCGTTCGAGGGGGTTGTCATCGCCGATTTCCCCCACCGTGGTGGTGCCGGGGTATTCGTCCATCAGCGCGCGCAGATCCTTGAGAAAGTCGAGGTTCTCCGGGCGGCTGAGGTCGTAGACGTGGCGCTGCCAGGTATACGGGTTGGTGTCCGGCGCGCCCAGGGTCTTGGCTTCCCCCTTGGGCACCGGCGGGTTGTCGCGCAGCTCGGGGTCGTGAAAGTAGAAGTTGACGGTATCCAGGCGGAAGCCGTCGACGCCCAGATCCAGCCAGAAGCGCATGTTGTCGAGCTGGGCCTGACGAGCCTCTGGGTGGTGGAAATTGACATCCGGCTGGCTGGTCAGAAAGTTGTGCATGTAGTACTGCTGACGGCGCGAGTCGAAGGTCCACGCCGGGCCGCCAAAGATCGACAGCCAGTTGTTGGGTGGGGTGCCGTCGGGCTTTGGGTCGGCCCAGACGAACCAGTCGGCCTTCGGGTTGGTGCGATCCTGGCGACTTTCCTGAAACCAGGGGTGCTGATCCGAGGTGTGGCTGATGACCTGGTCGATCATCACCTTCAGACCCAGCTGGTGGGCGCGGGCCAGCAGTGTCTTGAAGTCGTCCAGGGTGCCGAACATCGGGTCAACATCGCAGTAGTCGCTGATGTCGTAGCCAAAGTCGAGCATGGGCGAGGTGAAAAACGGCGACAGCCAGATACCGTCGACGTTGAGCGAGGCGACGTAGTCGAGCTTTTCGGTAATGCCCCGTAAGTCGCCAACGCCGTCGCCGCGGCTGTCCATGAAGCTGCGCGGGTAGATCTGATAGATGACGCCGCCGCGCCACCAGTTGTTCGTGTCGTGGGTATCTTGCATCGTTGAGTCCGTTGATAACATGAAAAGTCCTTAGCCCTTGACCGCGCCGGCGGTAAGCCCTGACACGATGCGCCGCTGGAAGATGATCACCAGCACCACGAGTGGCACGGTGACGATCACGGAAGCGGCCATGATGGGCCCCCAGGGAAGCTCGTAGGCGCTGCCGCCGGACAGCAGGGCAATCGCCACCGGGACGGTGCGCTGGGCGTCGGTCAGGGTGAAGGTGAGTGCAAACAGGAATTCGTTCCACGCGGCAATGAAGGCAAGCAGGCCGGTCGTCGCCATGGCGGGCCACATCAGCGGCAGAAACACCTTGGTGATGGTGATCCACGGCGTGGCGCCGTCCATGATGGCGGCTTCCTCGAGCTCCATGGGCAGCTGTTTCATGAAGGTGGTCAGCACCCACACCGTGAAGGGCAGCGTGAAAATGGTGTAACTCAGGATCAGGCCGGCGGGGTTGTTATAAAGGTTGAGCGTACGGATGACCTCAAACAGCCCGGAAAGCACCGCGACCTGGGGAAACATCGACACCCCGAGGATCACCAGCAGTACCGTCGAGCGCCCGCGAAAGCGCACGCGGCCCAGCGCATAGGAGGCCGTAATGCCCAGCAGCAGAGCGATGAACACCACGCTGACGGCAACCACAATGGAGTTGAAAATCGCCTTTAGAAAGCTCGACTGGGTGAGTACCTGGGCGTAGTTGCCCAGGTGCCAGGTGGAGGGCCAGAGTTCAACCTTGAAGAGATCGCCGGAAGGTTTGAGCGACGTAATCACGGCGTAATAAAACGGAAAGACGGCGTAGACCATGATCAGCGCGATCAGCGCCCAGAAACCGACCCGTTTGGCTACTTTGCCCAGCTGACGTTGGGTCATGCGTCACCTCCCAGTTGCAGTTGCTTGCGGCCGACATACAGGTAGGCGACGGTCGCTAGAGCAATAATCAGGAACAGCAGGGTGGACGCCGCGCTGCCATAGCCGACGTCCTGGAATTCAACCAGTTGCTGGCGGGCGTACACCGACATGGACATGGTGCTGGTGGAGTTGGAGGTCAGCACGTAGATGACATCGAACACCCGCAGTGCGTCGAGCAGGCGGAAAATCACCGCGACCATCAGCGCGGGCGTGATCAGCGGCAGGGTCACCTTGAAGAACACCCGTACCGGATGAATGCCGTCTACCTCGGCGGCCTCGTAGCAATCCTTGGGCAGCATCTGCAGGGCGGCAAGCACCAGCAGGGCAACAAACGGGATGGTTTTCCAGACGTCGACCATGATCACCGCCCACATGGAGTAGGTGGCGCTGGCGGTCCAGGCGATGGGGTCGTCGATGACGCCAATCCCCATCAGCATGTGGTTGATGATGCCGAACTGGTCGTTGAGCATCCACGCCCACATCTGTGCCGAGACAATGGTGGGGATCGCCCAGGGAATCAGCACGGCGGCACGCACAATGGTGCGCCCTTTAAACTCCGCATTGAGAATCAGCGCAACGATGACGCCAAAGACAACCTCAAGCGATACCGACACCACTGAGAAGTAGACGGTATTCCATACCGACTGCCACCACACGGGGTCGGCCATGATGCCAAACCAGCGGCCGTTATCGTGAACCAGGTAGTTCTCGAAGCCGATGAAGTTGGCGGTGCCCAGGTCAGACAGTGAGGCGTCGGTAAAACTTAAAAAGAAGGTGCGAAATAAAGGCCAGCCAGCCACTAGCGCTAGCGCCACCAGCATGGGGGTCAAAAATAACCAGGCCGCCTTGACCCGCTGACGGCGCACCTTGGTGCCGCGCGAGCGCCGCGCCGTCAATGGGGCGGTGCGCGCCCCAACGGGCGCGCTTGAGTGAGAAGTCGTCATCAGGCTCTCCAGCGTTACCAGTTACGACGCTTCAAACGCAGAAGCTCGTTTTCCAGGTCCTCAACGGCCTGGGCGCCATCCTTGGTACCCGAGAGCACCTCGTGGGTAGCGCTGAAGAAGGCGTTGCTGACCCGGCCGTAGGCATCGCCGGTGGGCGCCGACGGCCGGGCGACCGCATTGGTGAAGGTGTCGTAAAGAGTGCCGAAGAAAGGCACTGCTTCCAGTACCTCGTCGTCCTGGTATAGCGCGTCAATGGTCGGGTTGTAGGAGGCTTCAACGGCGCGGCGTTTCTGCTCTTCCTCGCCGGTCAGGAAGGCCACCAGGTCGGCGGCAAGCTCGGGGTTCTCGGTGTAGCGGGATACCGCCAGATTCCAGCCGCCAAGGCCAGCAGCGCTTTCACCGTCTTCGCCGCCCGCCGGCAGTTGGGTGACGCCGACATTGCCACGGACGTCGCTGTCTTCGCTTTGCGCCAGCGCCCAGGCGTAAGGCCAGTTGCGCATGAAGACGGCATTGCCACCCTGGAAGACACCGCGGGCTTCTTCCTCGGTGTAATTGAGCACGCCATTGGGCGAGATGTCGCCGATCCATGAGGCCGCCAGGTCAAGCGCTTCGGCCGCCTGCGGGTTATTGATGCTGACCTCGCCGTCAGCCTCGACAACATTACCGCCACCGTGGCTTGCCACCCATTCAAGGGCATTCACCGTCAAGCCTTCATAGGCGCGGCCCTGGAAGACATAGCCCTGCATGCGGTCGTTGCCTGCTTCGCGCTCTGCCTGCTTGATCGCGCGGGCAGTTTCGGTCAATTCCTGCCAGGTGGTGGGGACGTCAAAGCCATGTTTTTCAAGCAGGTCTTCGCGGTAATACAGCACGCCCGCATCGGTAAACCAGGGCATGGCGACCAGGCGGTCGTCGATGGTGTTGTTGGTCACGATGGTGTCGAAGTGGCCCTCGGCGGCGTCATCGCCCAGTACTTCGCGCAGGTCGAGCAGGTGATTGGCCAGCAGCCCCGGCCAGACGACGTCAATCTGCATGACGTCGATATCGCTCGAGTTGGCGGAGAGTATCTGCTGGTAAAGCGAGAGACGCTCGGTCGACGAGTTGGGCGTCGAGACCACATCGACCTCGTGGCCGGTTTTCTCTTCCCAGGCTTCCACACCTTCCTGGCAAAGCGTTAGCTCGGCGCCCACGGCCCCGCAGGAAATGGTCAGCTCTGCCGCCTGGGCCTGGCTGATGCCAGCAGTGGCGCTGGCGAGGGTGATGGCGGTGGTCAGCAGTGTCTTTTTCATGGTGATTCCTCGATGGTTGTTGTTGTCGGGTTAAGCATCGCTGAAGGGCGGCGGAGCCTGCACTTAAACGATTAAGTTTGTGCGCTCAGTTAGCCGTCTCTGACCGTCAAGTTCAATAGCGACTTTTGTCTAATGATTCATTCAGCGTTTACTAACTTGACGCTTGGCATTTAGACATTGGTCGATAATTAGTAATTGCTGGTTGGTTTACTTGCCCTTAATCGATTAAGTTTTGCCTGTCCCGCTATGCAAAGAAGCAATGTTGGTTGCTTTACCAATCGGCGAGATGACTACGTTCCACAATCATCGATTCAAGCGCTATCGCTTTCATGCGCATCGGCTCGACGGCAGTGAGAGCAGAGCGTCTAACAACAACAGGGTTTAAAACAATGGATAAAATGACATTCAAGACACCGCTGGCGATTGCCATTGCCACCGCCAGCCTGGGCGTCAGCGGTGCGGCCATGGCGGACGCGACCATGGAAGAGCGCCTGGCCGAACTCGAAGCGCGGATCGTGGCGGCCGAGCAGCGTGCCGAGGCCGCTGAACAACGTGCCGCCCAGGCCGAGCAGCAGCGTAATGCTGCCACCGAGGTTGAAAGCGATGCCGAAATCGAGGAGCGCCTGGCCCGCGTCGAGCGCTATGCAGACGGCGAAGAAGGTTTCTCGTTCAACGTCTACGCCCGTTCAGGCTTGCTGATCGGTGAAGACGGCAAAAGCGCCGAAGGCGGCCCCTACGTCACGCCCGCCGGCCCACAAGGCGGTGCCGTCGGTCGTTTGGGTAACGAGCCTGACACCTACGCAGAGGCGATTTTCAACTATCGCATGCGCTTCGACAACGGCGCCAAGGCGCTGTACCGCACCATGATTGCCGACGGCACCACCTCGAGCAACGACTGGACCGGCGGCGACTCCGACATCAATGTGCGTCAGGTCTTTGCCGAATTCAGCGACCTGCCGAGCTTTACCGGCGCGTTTGAAAACGCTTCCATCTGGGCCGGTAAGCGTTTCGACCGCGACAACTTTGACATTCATTGGCTGGACAGCGACGTGGTGTTTCTAGCCGGTACCGGTGGCGGTATCTACGATATGCAACTGGCCGACAACTGGAAATCAAACCTTTCAATCTATGGCCGCAGTTTTGCCGATTTTGATGTGGTCAGCAGTGAAGACCCGGGCCTCGAAGGCGATACCGATAACCTGATCCTGACCTCCAACAACTATTTTGGTAACTGGCAGTGGATGGTCAACGGCATGTCCGCCGCCGATAACGATACCCGTGATATCGGCGCCGGGCAGGAAGCCGCCGAAAACGGTTTCCACACCATGGTGGCGTATCACGGCGACAGCTTCTTCGGCATGGGCGAGGGCAGTTATAAAGCGGCGGTGCTGCATGGCCAGGGGCTGGGCGCCGAGACGAAAAACATCGGCGCCAACGGTGATTTGACCGATGATGCCAGCTCAACCCGTCTAGCGCTTTATGGGACTACCTATCTTGCACCCAAATGGCGTATTGCGCCTTCCGTACTGGCAGAAACCAGCGAAGACCGTTTTGCGGAAGGCGATTCGTATGACTGGGCCACGCTCAACGTACGTTTGGCCAACGAGCTGACTGAAAACTTCGAAATGCAGTATGAAGCCAGCTACCAAATGATGGATCTCGATCCTCAAGGCTATGCGGGGCGCAACGAGGTTGACGGTGACTATACCAAGTTCACTGTTGCGCCGACTTTCAAGCCGGAAGTAGGTGGTTTCTGGCAGCGGCCTGAAGTCCGCCTGTTTGCCAGCTGGAGCGACTGGGATGACGAGCTTAACGATTACTCGGCAAGCGATTCATTCGGCGCCGATGAGTTTACCGGCAGCCAGTGGACCTTTGGTGTGCAAAGCGAAGTGTGGTTCTAAGCCGGCAGGCCTGGTCCACGACCAGGCCGCTTGTTGTTTCTACGTTTCTGTTTGCCCGCGAGATATCGCGGGCTTTTTCGTCTCTTGCCGGCCCGTTCGTCCAATCGTCAGGTTAGGAGCCGCCCATGCCGTTACTCCACGACAAGCTTGTCCCGCCCCCCATGCCCCATTGTGTGGTAGCTCGGCCGCGCTTGAATGATCATTTCGGACTCGATGCCCGTGTGCGTCTGCTGTTGGTGCAGGCACCGGCCGGGTACGGCAAGACGACCCTGGTGGCAGAGCGCTTGCCGGCGCTCGAACAGGAGGCCGCCTGGCTATGTCTCGAGCCCCAGGACAACCAGCCCGAGCGTTTTCTGGCCTACTGGCGTGAAGCGCTCAATGCGTTAATAGCCGAACCATTATCGCCCCTGGCAACGCACGGCGATTGCACGAGCCAGCTTGAACAGTGGCTCAGCGAGCTGCCGTCTTCTCGTCAGGCGTGCCGGTTGGTTATCGATGCCTTTGAGCATATCAATCACCCCGACCTGCTGGCAGGGTTGGTCTACTGGTTGCGTCATCAGCCATCATGGCTGACGTTGACCCTGCTGACCCGCTCGCGCCCGTCGCTGGGCCTTGCTAGCCTGCGTCTGCGCGGCGAGCTTGAAGAAATCGATCTGACGGCGCTGGCCATGGATGCCGAAGAGGCCCACACGCTGTGCGCCGAACAGTTGAGCTTCCCGCCCACGCGGGTCAGCCTCGAGCGCGCCCTGCGCCGCTCGGGAGGCTGGGCCCTGGCGTTGAACTGGCTGGTTGAGCGGACCACTACCCGGGCCGGCTTCGATGCGCTGGTCGACCGGTTGAGCGGCGCACATCCGGATTTCGTTGCCTGGTTTGACGACCGGCTGGCAAGTGACGTGGCCGACGAGGACCGCTCATTATTGCTTCAGCTTGGCGTATTGGAGCGTTTCTCGCCCGCCCTGGTCGCGCGCCTGCTGGAGGGGGAGCGCCTGACCCAGCGCGTGGCCGCGCTCGAGCAGGCGGGTATGTTTATCGAGCGTCCCGACCCTCACGCTCAGTGGTTCCGTTTTCACCGGCTGTTTGCCGAGTACCTGCGTCATCGCCGCCATGAGCTGAGCGTGGCGACCCAGCGTGCGCTTCACCGCCAGGCGAGTCAGGCCTGGCTGGCGCTTGAAGATCCGGCCATGGCGCTGCGCCAGGCGATTCTCGCCGATGCACGCGACGATGTAGCCGAACTGATAGCCCAGCAAGGACCGTCGCTGCTGGCCAACGGCGCCTATGCCCTGATGGCCCAGGGGCTTGCGCTACTTGGCGAGCCGCGCATTGCCGCGGTGCCCGCGCTCACCCTGATGTATGGTTGGGTGAGCCACGCCCAGTTCCAGTTTGAGCGCACGGCGCGGGCGATTGGCTGGATAGAAGCGCAGCTGGAATCGCCGCCGTGGCAGGCGCTGAACGCTGAGTTTGCCACGCTTCGTGCACAGTTGGCGATCAATCAGGGAAACGCCGAGCGCGCAGCGCCCCTGGCCGAAGCGGCGCTTCAGTCGCCAGCCCATTACCTGGCCACCACGCCGTTGACCGCCACGTCCATCCTCAGCGAGGCGCGCTTCGTGCAGGGCTATCTGGACGAATCGTTGTCCCGTGTGCGTGAGGTGGAGCGTGAAGCTCGCCAGCGTGAGGACCATCAGCGCCTGCTGTGGGCCTTCTGCCACCAGTCCGAAATCCTGGTAGCCCAAGGGCGTCTGCAGGCGGCCTACGATATCCAGGAACGTGCCTTTGCCCATCTGGAACACGCCGAGCTCGAGCACTTGCCGGTGGCGGAGTTTCTGAATCGGATACGCAGCCAGGTGCTCTGGGAATGGCAGCGTCTGGATGAAGCCGAGCAGGCCGCGCTCAAGGGCATTGCGGTGCTCGATAACCAGGGTGAGCGCTGGACGCTTCAGTGCCATATCCAACTGGCCAAGGTCGCCCAAAGCCGCGGTGACCAGGCCCAGTGTGCCGACCACATCCGCCGTTTGCGCAAGATTCTCGCCGAGGGGGACTACCATATTGATTGGGTGGCCAACGCCCATGCCACGCTACTGGCATGGTGGCAATCGACCAACGACCTGGATGCGGTGGCGCGCTGGCAGCAGGAGGCGCCACCGCCCGCATTGCAGAGTGCTACTAACCACTTCTCCCAATGCAACGTGCGCAATCATGCCCGCGCGCTGACGCTGCTGGGTCGAGGCGATGATGCCAGTGCCTTGCTCGAGGCGCTTGAACAGCATACGGTCAGGCTTGGCCTGGTGACCGACGCCAACCGCAACCAGCTGTGCCTGGCCGCCGCCCGCTGGGGAGCGGGTGATACCGACGCCGCCTCCGGACATCTTCACACCGCCTTGCAGCTAGCGTCCAAAACCGGGCTCACAGGCAGCTTTCTGCGCCTTGGCAAACCGCTTGGGCCAATGCTCAAGCGCCTGGCGGCGGCCACGCCGCTGGCGCCCCTGGAGCAATCCCGGCTCGAGCGCCTGCTGGTGCTGGCGACGCGTCAGCGCGATTTTGGCAGCGCCGTGCAGCTGATGCTGGATGAGTCGGTGATTGCCGATATCGTCTCGCGGCCGGAGGTGCCGGAGCTGATTCGCACCTCCCCATTGACGCGCCGTGAGTGGCAGATCCTCGGCCTGATTCACGCCGGGCTTTCCAACGAGCAGATCGCCGAGCAGCTGTCGGTGGCGCCCACCACGATCAAGACGCATATCCGCAGCCTGTACCAAAAGCAGAATATCCGGCGTCGCGAAGAGGCCATTCATCTCGCAGGCCAGCTGTTGGCGCATATCCAAGCCGAGTGAACGTAAGGCGGGCAATGCCGGTATCTACGCCTGACGGCTACGCCTGACCAGGCGGCCGGGGGAGGATTTTATCGCCGCGCGCCCATCGCATCATGTTCGGTAAAGCCACGAACAAGGACAACCGCATGATGAACACAGGTGACGGCGCGGCAACCTCGCGCTACGTAGGCAAGCAAGGCGCCGACTGGTGGCGCGGTGCGGTGATCTACCAGATATACCCGCGCAGCTTCATGGATAGCCGCGGCGATGGCATTGGCGACCTGCAGGGCGTGATCGACAGGCTCGACTACATTGCCTCATTGAATGTCGATGCTATCTGGCTGTCGCCGTTTTTTACCTCGCCGATGAAGGACTTTGGCTACGACATCAGCGATTACTGCGATGTCGACCCAATGTTCGGCACGCTCGAGGATTTTGATCGCCTGGTGGAAGCGGCCCACGTGCGTGGATTGAAAGTCACCATCGACCAGGTGCTGTCGCATACCTCGGATCGACACGCCTGGTTTGAAGAAAGCCGCCAGCGTCGCGACAACCCCAAGGCCGATTGGTACGTGTGGGCCGACCCCAAGGCTGACGGTGCACCGCCCACCAACTGGCAGTCGGTCTTTGGCGGTAGTGCCTGGCAGTGGGATACCCGTCGCTGTCAGTATTACCTGCACAATTTTCTCGCCAGCCAGCCCGACGTCAACTTTCACTGCCCCGAGGCAGTGAACGCGATACTCGAATCGGTGCGTTTCTGGCTGGAGCGCGGGGTCGATGGCTTTCGCCTCGACGCGGTGAATTTCTGCACCCACGGCGAGCTCAAGGACAATCCGCCGCGTCAGGAGATCACCGAAAGCTTTCTTGGGGTGCGCCCGGACAACCCCTATGGCTACCAGCTACATCAGTTCGATAAAACCCAGCCGGAAAACCTGCGCTTCCTTGAGCGTCTGCGCGCGCTGCTCGACGAATACCCAGGCACCACCAGCGTAGGCGAAGTCGGCGATGACGACGCACTGGGCGTGATGGCTGAGTACTCCCAAGGTGGCCATCGCCTGCACATGTGTTACTCCTTCAACCTGCTGACCGACAAATCCGATCCCGGCTACCTGCACGAGACGCTCACTGAAATGGAAGCCCGGATTGGCGATGGCTGGCCCTGCTGGGCGCTGGGCAACCACGATGTCACGCGCTTGGCGACCCGCTGGCAGGGTGAAGGTCAGCTCGAAAAGTTACGTCTCTTCATGGCGTTTTTGCTCACCCAGCGCGGCAGCGTGTGCCTCTACCAGGGTGAGGAGCTCGGCCTGCCCGAAGCGCAACTGACCTTCGACCAGCTGGTCGACCCGGCAGGCATTACCTTTTGGCCGGCTTATAAAGGCCGCGATGGTTGCCGCACGCCGCATCCTTGGGAAGCCGACGCCAGGCAGGCCGGGTTCAGCTCGGCAGTGCCCTGGCTACCCATACCGGCGGTTCACCGGGCGCTGGCCGTCGACCAGCAGGAGCACGATGCCGGTTCGCTGCTCAATGCCTACCGGGACTTTCTGGCCTTTCGCCGCGATCAGCCAGCGTTGGTGAAAGGGGCGGTAAGCTTCCGGCCGGTGCGCGATAACGTGCTGTGTTTCGAGCGCTACTATCAGCAGACGCGGCTGCTGGTAGCCCTGAACTTCAGCGATCAGCCTGCGCGCCTCGCCGCGCCGAAACAGACGGCCGCATTGGCCGATGCGCCCGCGTGGATCAATGGCGAATGGCGTGAAGGGCATTTGGCGTTGCCGCCTTATGGCATCGCCATCGCTCGCTGCGAGATGACACCGGAGGAGGCCCCATGGGACGTTTAAGTTTGACCGGCATCGGCAAATCCTATGGCGACGTGGAGATCTCCCGCGATATCGACCTCACCATCGAAGACGGCGAGTTTGTGGTCTTCGTAGGTCCGTCGGGCTGTGGGAAGTCCACGCTGCTGCGCATGATTGCCGGGCTGGAAGAGATTACCCAGGGTGATATGCAGCTCGACGGTACACGCATCAATGAGATTCCGCCCCAGGAACGGGATATCGGCATGGTGTTTCAATCCTACGCGCTGTATCCGCACATGAATGTGGCCGACAACATGGCGTTTGGCCTGAAGCTGGCGCGGACCGAAAAAGGCGAGATTCGCCGCCGCGTCCAGCACGCCGCCGAGATGCTACATCTGACCGAGCTGCTGGAGCGCAAGCCCAAGGATCTGTCCGGGGGGCAGCGTCAGCGGGTGGCGATTGGCCGCACGCTGGTCAAGGAGCCCGCCGTGTTCCTGTTTGATGAGCCACTTTCCAACCTCGACGCCGCACTGCGGGTGGATATGCGCGTGCAGATCGCCGAGCTGCACAAGCGTCTGCAAGCGACGATGATCTACGTGACCCACGATCAGGTGGAAGCCATGACCCTGGCGGACCGTATCGTGCTGCTTTCCGGCGGGCGGATTGCCCAGGTAGGGGCGCCGCTGGCACTCTATCACTTCCCCAAGACCCTGGAGGTTGCCGAGTTTATCGGCTCGCCGCGGATCAATACCTTCTCCGTGGAAGTGATCGAACCCGGCGCCAGCCTAACGCAGGTGCGGTTGCCCAACGGGGAAACGCTCAGCGTGTCGGTAGACGGGCGTGCCTTGACGATCGGTGAGCAGGCGACCCTGGGTGTGCGCCCGGAAGACGTTGTCAGCCGTGAAGACGCCGAGGCGTGTCTGGCCGCCAGTTTGTCGGTTGCCGAAAAGCTGGGGTACGAAACGCTGGCGCACTGCCGGGTGGACGGCATCGAGAACCCGGTCACCCTGCGTCTGAACGGGGTGACGCCGCTCAAGGAAGGCCAGGACGTTGCCTTTGGCCTCCACGGCGAACGCTGCCACCTGTTCACCGCAGACGGCAGCGCCTGCCCCCGACAGGTGGTGATAGATGACGTGAATCACTAGCGGCGCCAGAACATCGGCGTCAACAGTACCACTACCGTCAGGATTTCCAGGCGACCCATCAGCATGCCGATACACAGCAGCCATTTTGCGGCGTCCGGTAAGGTAGCAAAGTTGCCGGACGGGCCAATGGTATCGCCCAGACCGGGGCCGACGTTGGCAACGGCGGTCGCGGCCCCGGATAGGGCGGTGACTAAATCCAGGCCCAGCACCGAAAGCCCCAGCGCTAGCACGGCAATGGTAATGAAAAAGAAAAACGAGAAAGCCACGACGCTTCTGGAGATATCGCTGGTCACTGGCTGGTGATTGTAGCGGGTAGTGAAAACGCCGTTGGCATGAATCAGGTAGCGGAGTTGGTCACGCAGCATCAGCATGGCAATCTGGAAGCGGAAGATTTTCATGCCACCGCTGGTGGAGCCGCTGCAGCCGCCCACGAAGGTCAGGTAGAAAAACGCGACAATGGCCAGAGCACCCCATTGCGTATAGTCGTCGGATGCGTAGCCGGTGGTTGTGACAACGGAGATGACGTTGAAAGTGACGTGAGTAAGCGATTCAAATCCAGAGTCGCCCTTCATTACCCGCCAGAAGGTGAGCAGGGCAATCGCGATGGCGAGGACGCCCAACAGCCCCCGAACCTGCTGGTCTTTCCATAGGGCGCTTCGGGAACCGCGAAGAAAACGGATATAGAGCACGAAAGGCAACGCACCGCTGAGCATGAACAGACTGGCCATCCAGAGTATCCATGGCTGATCGGCATAGGCGCCAAACGACGCGTCTGAATTCGCGAAGCCGCCGGTCGCAAGCGACGTCATGCCATGAACGACGGCATCCAGACGGTTCATGCCGCCCAACCAGTAGCTGAGCATGGCCATTAGCGTCATCACCACGTAGATACTCAGCGTTGCCTTGGCGATGCCCCCGGTTCGGGGCATGACCTTGTCCGACCAGTCGGACGATTCCGTATGGAAAAGCCGCATCCCGCCGACTTTAAGAAACGGCAGGATGGCGATCCCCATGACGATAATGCCGATACCCCCCATCCACTGCATGATTCCCCGCCAGAGTTTGAGTCCGTCGGAGAGATCCTCGATGCCCACCAGTATCGTCGAGCCGGTCGTGGTGATGGCAGAGACGGATTCGAACACCGCATTGGTCACGCTAAGTTGAGGAGCTCCCAAGATCAGCGGCAGGCTTGCAAAGCCGGTTATACTTGCCCAGCTGGCGGAGGTAAGCACGAACATTTGCCAGGGCTTCAGTTGCAATGACACCCTGCGGGTAAGTAACCACGTGGTGAGGGCTGCACCAAGAACAATAAATAAAGACACCCCGAAAGCAGGAGCGTCAAGGTCTTTTTCCACCAGGAGAACAGCCAGGGGTAGCGCCATGAACAGTGCGAGTACCAGCCAGAGCACTGACATGATTTTGAAGATTTGTGCCCAGTTACGGTAAGCATCCCGATAGTAAAGTGCGCCGGGGAAAGTGGTCATAACTTCGCTCTTGAATTGCCCTAGTGTTCAGCGGGGTATATCACCATGGCAAAAGGCAAAAGTCTGTAAAATTCTCCTGAAAAATTGGCGTTGACTATAAAAAAACCGGCGACCGAGGTGCCGGTTATGAGCAAGCCGCTCAAGCGAGGATAGCGTTGCCGTCACTAGGCGCTAGCCTTTGACGCCTCCGGCAGTCAACCCGCCGATAACCCAGCGCTGGCAGTTCAGGAAGGCGATGGTAATCGGCAGCCCGGAAAGTACGGCAGCGGCGGCAAAGTCGCCCCAACGTTGATTATGGTCAGCTAGGTACTGCTGAGCACCTACCGCCAGGGTGAGCTTGTGCTCATCCACGAGCAGTACAGACGCCATGGGGTACTCCATGATGCTCATCACAAACGCCAGGATGAACACCACCATCAGAATCGGCACCGACAGCGGCAGCAAAATGTAGCGAAACGCCTGCCAGGTGCTGGCACCGTCCACCATCGCCGCTTCTTCGAGCGACCCGTCGATGGATTCGAAGTAGCCCTTGATCGTCCAGATGTGCAGCGCCACCGCGCCGAGCGAGGCGACGATCAGCGCGCCGTGGGTGTTGATCCCCAGCCAGCCGACGAACTGACCCAGCCGGTCGAACAGGGCGTAGAGGGCCACCAGCGAGAGCACGGCGGGAAACATCTGAAAAATCAGCATGCCTTTCAGAATCGGCTCCTTGCCCTTGAAGCGCATGCGGGCAAAGGCGTAAGCGCTGGTGGTGGCGAGCATCAGAATCAGCAGCGACGACACCACGGCTACTTTGACCGAGTTCCATAGCCACAGCAGCACGGGGAAGGGCGGCTGGATCACGCTACCATCGGCGCGCTCCCAGGGAATGCCCAGCGCCAGCGACCAGTGCTCGAGGGAGAAACGCTCGGGGATCAGGCTCCCCGAGGCAAAGTTGCCCTCGCGAAACGAGATCGAAATCACCAGCAGCAGCGGGAAGACGACCAGTGACACAAAGCCGATCAGCGCCAGGTGGGCGCCCAACCGTCGTGCGCGAATGGAGCGGGGTTGAACCATGGGCATTTGACACCTCCTAGACCTTGACCTTGGAAAGCCGCAGATTGATGACCGACATACCCACCACCAGCAGAAAGATAAGCGTGGCAATCGCCGCCGCCAGGCCGAAGTTCTGGCCGGCATCCTGGAAGGCGATGCGGTAGGTATAGCTCACCAGCAGGTCGGTGGTACCCGCGGGCGTGCTGGCGCCCAGAATGTCCGGGCTGCCCCCGGTGAGCAGGGCGATCAACACGAAGTTATTGAAGTTGAAGGCAAAGGCGGCGATCAGCAGCGGCGTGAGCGGTTTGATGATCAGTGGCAGGGTGATCTTCATCAGGTTGGTGATCGGCCCGCCGCCGTCCACCGCCGAGGCCTCATAGAGATCATCGGGGATTGACTGGATCAGCCCCATGCACAGCAGTAGCATGTAGGGGTAGCCCAGCCAGGTATTGACGATCAACAGCATGGTTCGCGCCAGCCAGGGGTCGGTAAACCATGCCGGGCTGACACCGAACAGTGCCTCCAGAATCATGTTCACTTCGCCGAAATGCTGGTTGAACATGCCTTTGAAAATCAGGATCGAAATGAACGCCGGAACCGCGTAGGGCAGTATCAGCAGCGTGCGGTATACCGCCTTGCCCCTGAGCTGATCCCACTGCAGCAACGAGGCGAGGACAAACCCCACGGCCAGCGTGAAAAGCACGGTGAGCCCGGCAAACACGAAAGTCCAGATAAAGATCTGCATGAACGGCCCGCGAATATCCGGGTCGGTGAAGATCTGGGCGTAGTTGGTGAAGCCCACGTTTACCGGCCACCCCGGGGTGATACGCTCGCCGTCGTCGGTGACGAAGAAGCCGATAGCGTTATCCGGCGTCAGCACCTGATCCTCTTCGCGGTCGTAGAGGGTGCCGTCATCGCGAACGTCATAGCGGTCGATCATCGGTGCGAACTGGCGCAGGCCCGACATGCGCAGTTCGGTGCCGCCGGGCGTTTGCAGGCGCAGCGCCTGAAGGGTCTCGCGGGCCTGAATGGCCGCGCGCATGGGAAGCGGCTCACCGTCAGGCGGGCCGTCAACGGCCTGGGTGTTGGCGCGGCGGGCTTCGTTATTGTCCAGATTGAGCGCGGCGGATAGCAGGCGGTCGTTGTCGCCGACAGGGGCGTCGCTTTCCAGATACAGGCGAACCAGCTCACCTTCCTGGTAAAGCGAATAGCTAAAGGCGGCGCCTTCAGCCTGGTAGGTTTGATCGGTGAGCTGGGCGCGTACGCGCTCCTGGCTGAGCAGGTTGTCCGAGCTGTAGTTGCTGAAGCTGATGCCCACTGTGTACACCAGCGGGAAGATAACGAAAACGCCAAGCCCGGCCACCGCCGGGAAGATATACCGGTGGCTCATCAGTGAGCGTCGGCTGAAGACGATCCCCAGTGACGCGCCTAGCACCAGAAACAGCAGCGCAAATACCCACTGGCCGTGAAGGTAAAACGCCATTACCAGCCAGAGCAGGGCCAATACGATCAGTCCGGTCACGCTGCGCATGGCCCAGCGGGTGTAGCGTTCGGTCACATGGCGTGAACGGTGGCGGGGCAGGCCCCGCGAAGCATTCGTGGTAAACATGAACGATGTCCTGCGAAACCACCCGGCCTTGCCAACGTATTGTCATGGTCGGGCAGTGAAGGTAAGGCGAGCGATTATTGACGCATGCGCCGCGCGGCGTCATCCAGCGCTTCCTGAGGCGACTGGCGCCCGCTGCCCATGTTCTGCAGCGCGGGTTCCATGGCCGACCAGAACGCACCCATTTCGGGAATATTCGGCATCGGCATGCCGACTTCAGCGTTTTCAAGCGTGGCTGCGATGTTGGGGTTATCGGCCAGTTCCGCCTGATAGTCGATATGGGCCACGGCCCCCAGCGACTCATCTCTGTTGAAGGTGCGCATACCCTCCTCGCTGAGCAGGTAGTTTTCCAGGAATTCGACGGCCAGGAAGTCATTGGGTGAGGCCGAGTTGATCATTGCCGTCATGACGCCAAACATGGGTTTGGCACGTTCATCGCCCACCTTGGGCAGCAAGGCGACGCCGTAATCAATGCCGCTCCGCTCAAGATTTGGCCAGGCCCAGGGACCGCTGATCATGGTCGCCACTTCGCCCTTGTTAAAGCGGTTGTCCATGATGCTGTAGTCGGTTCCCCGCGGCACAACGTCGCTGTCGATCAGCTCCACAAGCAGTTCTGCTCCCTGAACCGCGCCTGCGTTGTTGACGCCGATATCGGTCACGTCGTAGCCCTCGTCGGTGCGCTTGAACGGATAGCCGCCGTTGGCCGCAAGCAGGGTCCAGCCGTAGTAGGGTTCGCTGTAGTCGAACAGGATGGCTTTTTTATCATGCTCGGCCAGCTCGGCGTCCAGTTCCATGAGCTCGGCAAAGCTCGCGGGGGCTTCATCGACCAGCGCCTTGTTGTAGATCAAGCCCAGCGATTCGACCGATATCGGATAGCCGTAGTGTTCGCCGTTCCAAAGCGCTGCGTCCCAGGTAAAGTCGAAATAATCGTCGCGCAGATCGTCGCTGGGGGCAACGCGCTTCAGTAATCCGCTCTGGGCCCACTCGCCCATACGGTCGTGGGCCCAGATTACGATATCCGGCCCCTGGCCACTGCCCGCCGCCTGCTGGAAACGATCAGTCAGGTTGTCGGGAAACACCACGTCCATCTCGATGCCGGTGTCGCGGGTAAACTGCTCGGCAACGTCCTGGATACCTTCCTGGCCTTTGTTGTCACCCATCCAGATCGTCAGACGGTCATCGTCGAAAGCCAGCGCCGGCACGGCGACGCCGACAAGCAGGGTAGTGGTCAATAAAGGTGTGAATCCTGGCCAATGTCTTGCCATCATGATGAAAACCTCGATTGTTGTTATCAGAGAGGTGGGCTTGCCACCTGAACAGCATCAGCCTCGCCAATTCGCCTGTCGGCCACCTCATCCTTGCGGGGCGTAGAGGTGGCGTATATCAGGGGCGTAGTCATCGTCGCGAGATGCTTGATAAGGATAGGGGGGGGGCGGCAAATGATAACGCTGGAGGTATTTTTGTAGTAAAATTACACGTATTATTGCGTATAATGGCCTTTTCCAGATAGATTTTAGGTAATCTAACTACAATGGGAGCTGAAATGAGCCCGTCATCTGCTTCACAAGGTGCCCCGTTGGGCGACCTTCAACACGCCATCGACCTTGCGCTGTTCGGGGCGCTTGGCGATCTAGCGCTGCGCAAGCTATTCCCCGCACTTTATCATCTGGATCGTGAAGGCCTGATGCCCGAAAGCACGCGCATCCTAGGTCTGGCGCGCCAGGAGCACGATGTGGCGGCGTTTCGTCAGCTGGTCAGCGGCGCATTGCAGAAGCGCCTCAAGAAAGACGAGCAGGACAAGGAGAGCCTGACGCGCTTTCTCGATCGCCTGGACTACCTGCAGCTTGACTTTACCAGCGTTGACGGCTACGCCGCCATACGCCAATGGCGCGAGGGCTCGCCGCGCCCCATGGTGGTCTATTTGTCGGTCGGGGCGAAAATCTACGGCGATATCTGTCGCCACCTGCAGGCAAGCGACAGCCTGGATGAAGAGACCCGGGTGGTGGTCGAAAAGCCGATCGGGTTTGACCTGGCGTCTTCCGAAGACATCAATGATGCGATTGGCGAGGTTTTCCCTGAGTCGCGGATCTACCGGATCGACCACTACCTGGGCAAAGAAACCGTTCAGAACCTGATTGCATTGCGCTTTGCCAACCCCTTGTTCGGCACCCAGTGGAACCAGAACCATATTTCCCATGTGGAAATCACCGTGGCCGAAAAAGTCGGCATTGAGGGCCGCTGGGGGTATTTCGACGAAGCGGGTCAGCTGCGCGACATGGTGCAGAACCACCTGCTGCAGCTGCTGTGCCTGATTGCCATGGATCCGCCCTCCAACCTGGACGCCGACGCCATTCGCGACGAAAAGGTTAAGGTGCTCAAGGCGCTCAAGCCGTTTACCGGCGAAGCGCTGGGTCGCGACGTGGTACGCGGTCAGTACACGGCGGGCACCAGCGACGGCCAGCAGGTGCCAGGCTATCTGGAAGAAGAGGGTGCCAATACCGATAGCCAGACCGAAACCTTCGTCGCCATGAAAACCGAAGTCGCCAATTGGCGTTGGGCGGGGGTGCCGTTTTATCTGCGCACCGGCAAGCGGATGCCGGAGAAGCTGTCGCAGATCGTGATTCACTTCCGTCAGCAGCCCCACTACATCTTTGACCCGGACCAGCGCAATATCGCGGCCAACAAGTTGATCATCCGCTTGCAGCCGGAAGAGGGTATCGCGCTCCAGGTACTCACCAAAGACAGCGGCCTGGACAAGGGCATGCGCCTGCGCCCCGGCCCGCTGCACCTGGATTTCAATAACGCCTTCCCCAAGTCGCGCATCCCTGATGCCTACGAACGGTTGCTGCTGGAAGTCATGAAAGGCCAGCAGTACCTGTTCGTGCGCCGTGACGAAGTCGAGCACGCCTGGCGCTGGTGTGATCAACTGATTGATGGCTGGAAGGCCCGGGAAACCCCACCGCGGCGTTATCCGGCAGGTTCCTGGGGGCCGGTCGCCTCCATTGCCATGATTACCCAGGATGGTCGCAGCTGGTACGAGGATTATTAACATGAGCGATGCACGCACACAGCTTGCCGAACAGCTGGCCGAGGCCGTTTTTCAGGCCTTGAACGACGACCTGGAACACCAGGAAAACGCCTTGTTGGTGGTCTCCGGCGGCTCGACGCCAGTCCCCTTTTTCAAAGCCCTGGCGGCCAAGCCGCTGCCCTGGGAGCGGGTGGAGATCACGCTGGCGGACGAGCGTTGGGTGGATGCACAGAGTGATGACAGCAACGCTAAATTGGTCCGCGAGCACCTGCTTCAGGGGGCAGCGGCGGCGGCCCATTTTGAACCCTTGACCAGCGATGCAGGCACACCTGAAGAAGGCGTGCCTGATGTCAGCGAGCGTGCGCTATCGCTAAGCTGGCCGGCAAGTGTGGTGATACTGGGCATGGGCGGCGACGGCCATACGGCCTCGCTGTTTCCTGACAGCCTGGAGCTTGGCCTGGCGCTCGCCACGGAGGAGCCGCTGGTCGCCGTGCGAACGCCCAGCCAACCGCAGCCACGCATCACGTTTTCGGCGGACCGGCTGCATCAGGCGCGCCGTCACATCTTACATATTACCGGCGACGATAAGCGGGCCGTGTTGGCCAAGGCACTGAGCGGGGACGACATGCGTCAACTGCCCATCCGTGCCTTTCTATCCTGCCCCTTGGCGATTTACTGGGCGCCTTAGCGCCAGGTTTCACAGATAATAATTTGCTTGGAGACTCACGCATGACCATCGATAAACAGCTGCCGTCGACGCGCACCGCAGAGCTGGACAGCATTTGCCTGAAAGCCGAAGTGATCCCGGTGATTACCATCGACCGCTTGGAAGACGCCGTGCCATTGGGCCGTGCCCTGGTCGAAGGTGGCCTGACCGTGCTGGAGATTACCCTGCGGACCGAGTGCGCGCTGGACGCCATCAAGCGCATGAAAGACGCCCTGCCCGGGGCGAGTATCGGCGTAGGCACGGTATTGACCCCTGCCCAGTATCGCCAGGCCGAGCAGGTCGGTGCTGATTTCGTGGTCACCCCAGGGGCGACCGAGGCGCTTTACCGCTACGGCGTGGAAAGCCCGGTGCCGATGCTGCCTGGCGTATCGACCATTTCGGAGCTGATGACCGGCTGGCAGTACGGCTACCGTCGGTTCAAGTTCTTCCCGGCGGAATCCAGCGGTGGCTCAAAAGCGATCAAGGCGTTTGGCGCGCCGATTCCGGAAGCACGCTTCTGCCCGACCGGCGGTATCACGGTGGATAACGCCGAAGAGTACCTCAAGCTGCCGAACGTCATGTGCGTGGGCGGCTCTTGGCTCACGCCCAAGGCGATGGTCGAGGCGGAAGACTGGGACGGCGTCCGCGAACTGGCCCGCCAGGCCGCCGAACGCTTCCACCACTAACCTGAATCGCCCCGGACTTGCGCCGGGGCTTTTTTTACTCAAGCGTCAGTAGCGGGTCGGCGAGGCCATGAATGCCTACGTTGGCCTTGAATAACCCGCCTGCCAGCGGCTCCTCGCGGCGCTGTGCGTCGCTGAATCCCTCTTGCGCCGTGGTGATATAGAGCGTTTCAAGCTCCGGGCCTGCAAATGCCGGGCAGGAGGGCTGGCTGACCGGCACATGCACTTCGTCAATCACCTGACCTGCGGTATCGAGCCGCACGATCTTACCCGCGCCCCAGAGGGCAAGCCACAGGCAGCCTTCGCTGTCGATCACCGCGCCGTCCGGATTGCCGTCAACCGCCGTGAAGTCCGCCCAGGCAACCGGTTCGCCGACTGGCCAGCCTTGGCTATCCAATGCCCAGCGCATCACGACCCCGGCGGCTGTGTCGGTAAAATACGCCGCGTCGCCTTGAGGTGAAAAGCAGATGGCGTTGGGAATGGTGAGCCCGCTGCGCACTCGGGTCAGCTTACCGCGATGCAGGCGATAAAGGCTGCCCGCGCCGGGTTCGGCGGTCTTGCCCATGGTGGAAAGCCAGAGGCTGCCGTGGCGGTCCACGCGGGCATCGTTGCTGCGCGTAACGGGGTTGTCGGCTTCAAAGTCGGCAAAATGCTCAAGGCGTTGCGTCGCCGGATTCAACAGGCTCAGGCTGTGCTCGCCGACCAGCATTAGTCGGCCATCGTTCAGTGGTGTGGCGAGCGATACCCTTTGCTCAAGCGGGTAATGGCCATGCTCGCCGTTTTCAAGTGACAGCCAGTGAAGGCATTTGCCCAGAATATCGCACCAGTAAAGCCGTCCGCTCCCGGCGTCCCACTGGGGGCCTTCGCCCAGCTCGCAGCGGCAATCCACCGCCAGTTCCGCCATCTTGTTGTGATTCATAAACGATCTCCTGCGGCTTGCCAGGCGTCTACCAGTGCCTGGGCCTGCTTGCCGACTTGCTGGGGCGTTTGCCCCGGTTGGTAAAGCGCGCCACCCAAGCCTGCGCCATCCACGCCCGCGGCGCGCCAGGCGGCAAAATTGTCGATACCGATACCTCCCACCGCATATAGCAATGTGTTAAGGGGCAGCACGGCGCGGACAGCCTTCATACCCTCGATGCCCACCTGGACCGCCGGGAAGAGCTTGAGTCCGGTCGCACCCGCATCCAGGGCATCAAAGGCTTCGGAAGGCGTCACAATGCCTGGCCAACTGGCCAAGGAGAGGCGACAGGATGCTTCGATGACGGCAGGTCGGCAGTTGGGCGAGACGATCAATCGACCGCCTGCAGCATGGACGTCGCGTACCTGCCCAGTGCTCAATACGGTTCCCGCACCGATCAGCGCCTTGTCGCCAAAGGCGTCCGCCAGGCGCTGGATGCTGGTGAATGGGTCGGGGGAATTAAGCGGCACCTCGATTTGCGTGATGCCCGCCTCAAGCAAGGCGCCGCCAACGGCCACCGCGTCATCGGGCGTCACCCCACGTAAAATGCCAATTAAAGGCAGTGTCATAGCGCTCTCCTTGTTTAGCTGGTGCTTATTGCCGGGTGCCTTGGTAGGCGAGGGTCAGCCCTGCCAATACCGCTGTGTCACCGTCAACGCGCTGGGTGTCGATGCCGAGGGTTTCCAGGGCGAGTGCGTAGCGGTGGCTGAGCGCCTCGTTGCCGATCAGGGTCACGTTTTCTCCTGGCGTCAGCTCGTGGCAGGCACCGGCCAGTTCCAGGCCGATCGTCAATCCCGAGAGATGTGCGGCAAGCACGGCACTTCGGGCATCACCGCTCGGCAAGGTATTAGCCAGCAAGTCCTGAGCGCGGACGCCGAATAGCCGCTGGCTGAAGCGTTCGGGCGCCTGATAGGTTGCCTTGACCGCCTGGGTAAACGCCTGGCGACAGCCGTCGTGTTGCAGGTCATCCTGCCCTACGGAGTGCTTCAGTACGGATTGATGAGCGAGCAGTTGATACAGCTCGCCAGTCAAGTAGGTCGCGAACTCGGTGACGGCACCATCGGTTAAGCGTGCCCATTTGGCATGGGTGCCGGGCAGGCAGACAAGGCCGCTAAAACGCGATGTATCCGACAACAGGCCAGCCAGCTGGGTTTCCTCCCCGCGCATGACATCATAGTCGTGGTTTGTGCTGCCGGTCTGGCTTAATCCTGGCAGTAAATAAACCCGCAGGCGAGGGTCGGCGAGGGGCGGCATCACCGCGCCACGAGAGAGTTGATCGAGACGCGTGGGCGTCGCCAGATAGGCGGCTTCCTGCCAACCCTGCCGCGCGCCCGCCATACCGCATACCATCACGGGCGTTTGGCCGCTGTCGGGTAACCAGTCGTCGACGATCCCAAGCAGCTCGGCCTCGTACTCGGCGGGGGTCAGCGACAGCATGCCGCGAGGGCTGGAGGCACTCGCCATGACGTGATGCTGGGCATCCATTGCCCAGGCGCGCAGGTTGCTCGACCCCCAGTCCACCGCAATCCACGCTAAAGGACGTGTCAGTTCACTTGCGCCCATAGGGACGTCTCCCGTTGATGAGAGGTTTTACCACTCCGCAATCGAGCCGTCTTCATGGGTCCAGACGGGGTTGCGCCAGCGGTGGCCGACCCTGGCGCGCTCTTCAACGAAGGCCTCGTCAATCTCCACACCTAGCCCTGGGCCCTGGGGAATCGCACAGAAGCCGTCTTCAATGCTGAGCGCCGATTTGTCGACCAGGTAGTCGAGAACATCGTTGCCCTGATTGTAGTGAATGCCCATGCTCTGTTCCTGGATAAAGGCGTTGTGGCTAACGGCATCCAGCTGTAATGACGCGGCCAGGGTCAGCGGGCCGAGCGGGCAGTGGGGCGCCAGGGCCACATCGTAGGCGGATGCCAAGGCGGCGATTTTAAGCCCCTCGCTGATACCGCCACAGTGGGAGATATCTGGCTGAATAATGTCGATCATGCCGTCCTTGAGCAGGTCGCGGAACTCAAAGCGGGTATGCAGCCGTTCGCCGGTGGCGAGCGGGTACCCAAGGCCACCGGCAATGTCTTTCAGGCAGGGCAAGTGCTCGGGAGCAACCGGTTCCTCGACGAACATCGGGTGGTAGGGCTCCAGCTCGCGCAGCAGCGCCTTGGCCATGGGGCGATGCACGCGACCGTGAAAATCGATGCCGATGCCCACGTCCGGGCCCACCGCATGGCGCGCTTCGGCCACCCGGGCGACCGCTTCGTCTACCTTGCGGTGGGAGTCGACGATTTGCAGCTCGGGTGTGCCGTTCATCTTGAAGGCGGTAAAGCCTTTGTCGGCCAGCGCCTTTGCGCCTGCACCCACGTCGCTAGGACGGTCGCCGCCGGTCCAGGCGTACATGCGCATTTTATCGCGCACCGCGCCGCCCAATAGCTGGTGCACGGGCACACCCAGATCGCGACCTTTAAGGTCCCACAGCGCCTGGTCGATACCGGCAATGGCGCTCATCAAGATTGGCCCGCCGCGGTAAAATCCGGCGCGATACAGCGTATTCCACAGGTGTTCGATACGGTGCGGGTCCTGGCCAACTAGGTAGTCGGAAAGCTCATGAACGGCAGCCTCGACAGTCGCCGCGCGGCCTTCGATGACCGGCTCGCCCCAGCCGTAGCAGCCTTCGTCGGTTTCGATTTTGAGAAACAGCCAGCGGGGCGGTACTTGCCAGGTTTTCAGTCGGGTAATTTTCATAGGGTCAGATCCTAGTCAGTGGTCGATGGCCGGTTAATTGACGATACCCAGGTCGATCGCCGTGCGGCGAAGCACTTCCCGTGCGGCGCGAGACGCCGCCTCGGCATCCCGGCGCATAATGGCTTCAAGCACTCGGCGATGCCGTGACAGGCTGTCGTCGAAAGTGTCGGTACGGTGCTGAGAGCCATGAACCAGGGCCATGATTGAAGGGCGCAACAGGTGTCCCATTTGCCGCCACACCAGGTTATGGCTGGCTTGATAGGCGGCATCGTGAAACATCACGTCGTACTCGGCGTGCTGGGCGCGAGCGGCGGGTGACCGGGCCGTTTTCTGCATGCCTTCAAAGGCGGCTTCCAGGCGGGCGATATCGTTCGAATCGGCCGCTTCGGCGGCAAGGCCCGCCACGACGGGCTCGGCCGAAAAGCGAAACGCATAGATGGCGCGCGTGAGCTGCGGGTCGAGATCGGTAAGCCCCGTCATCCATTCGCTCATCAGCGGATCCAGCAGGTGCCAGTCGCTCATTTCACGGACGTGGGTGCCACGCCCGGCGGTGCGGTCTAAAAGCCCTGCGGCGGTCAAGCGGGTCAGCGCATTGCGCACCTGATTACGGCTCACATCGAAGTGTGTGCCGATGTCCATTTCCTTGGGGAAGATGTCACCCGGCTGCCAGTGGCCTGCCAGTAATGCCCGTGCCAGCAGGCGGGCTAACTCGTCCGCACCCCCTTTATGGCGGGGAAGGGTCTCCAGCGTCATAGCGGTCACTTATTAACGATAGTGCCGATATGGTAGTAAATGTCTGACATTTAGACAAGCCGGAGCGGTACGACCTTTGTCGGCAATGCAGGGCGCATATCGGTGCGCCCTGGGCAAATGGCTGTTATTTAGGGAATGGTATTTAGAAAGCGTTGCGCAACGCTTCGATATCGGCGTGGGTGGGCAGCGCTGAGTAGGCGCCGGGGCGCGTTACGGCGTGAGCCCCACAGCGGCAGGCGAGGTCCACCGCGCGGGAGAGGAAGTCAATATCCTGATGCCAGCCTTCCTCGATACCGTGATGTGACAGCTCGGCCAGCAGCCCGCCGATGAAGGCGTCGCCGCCCGCAGTGGTGTCCACGGCCTCAACCTTGGGCGGTGCGATGGTTTGATCAATACCCACGCCTTTCACCGCCACGCTATTGGGCCCGTCGGTCACCAGCATGACCTTCACGCCTGCGGCAAGGCGCTCTGCTATCCAGGCGTCTTGGGGGTGATCGCCGCGCAGGTAATCAAGCTCGTCGAGCGATACCTTGACCAGCTCGGCGCTATCCAGCAGTTGCGTGACCAGCCCAATGTCGGCGCCGGCGTCGTCCCACAGGTTATGGCGCAGGTTAGCGTCCACACTCACCAGGCAGCCTGCGCGCTTGGCCATCGCCGCCATCGCCAGGGTGGTGTCGGCGATCTCGGGGTCGGTCAGGCTGTTGCTGCACAGGTGCAGAATGGCGGGATTTTCAAAGACCCCCTGGGGTAGATGCTCCAGCCGGTAGAGCAGGTCGGCGGCGGGTGGGCGGTAAAAGTCAAAGGTACGCTCGCCATCGCTGTCTCGGGAGACAAACGCCAGGGCCGTGCGCGCCTCTCGGGTGAGTACCACGCCTTGGGTATCGACGCCGTGGTGCTGCAGCTCACGGATGATGAAGTGACCAAAGGTATCGTCGCCGACCATGCCCAGAAACTGGCTGGGCACGCCGAGCCGGGCGCAGGCAACCGCCACATTGGCGGGAGCACCCCCGGCGTAGGGGGTAAAGGTCTCGGGTCCTGTGTCGTCGTTACCCAGGCGGCTGGAGAGCATATCCACCAGGGCTTCACCAAACGCAATGATCGGTGTCATGATCGGTTCCTTGTCATTATTGATCAGAAGAGAAGCCTTGAACTAGGCCACGCAATGGCCCCGGGCGGCTTCCAACAGTTCATACCAGGCTTCCCTGGGGAGGGTATCTGGGCCTGCCAGCATATCGGCAATCCGTTCGGGCTTCACGCTACCTACCACGGGCGCAGGGCGATTGGGCAGAGTGCGTAGCCATGCCAGGGCAAGTGCGCCGGGCGTGCTGTTGTACTCGCTTGCCAAACGGTCAAGCACCTTATGCACTGCGCCCTGCATCAGGTGACCGCCTGCCAGCGGCGACCAAGCCATCGGCGCGTGGCCGTCGGCGCATAAATCGTCGAAGCTGCCGTCAAACAGCGGTGTGCTATGGGCGATGGACAGCTCGATCTGATTGGCGCGCAGCGGGTAGTGCATGGCGCTTTGCAACCTGCGCCACTGGCCGGGCAGGTGGTTGGAAACCCCGGCCGCGCCAATCTTGCCTGCCGCAATGGCGTCATCCAGGGCACGACCGGTGGCCTCGGCGTCCATCAACGGGTCGGGGCGGTGAATCAGAAAGTGATCGATGTGCGCGATACCCAGGCGGGCCAGCGCTTCGTCGATGGCGCGGCCCAGGTACGCCGGGCTGGCGTTGTAGTGCTTGACCTTGCCGCTCCCCGGTGCCGGGTTGTCATTGGCGATGCCGGCCTTGGTGACCACGTTCAAGCGTTTGGCAAGTGCGGGGCGAGCGCGCAGCGCCTGGCCGAAGAGCGTTTCGCCGGCGCCGTTGCCATAGATATCGGCGTGGTCAAACCAGTGCAGTCCCTGCTCGAGGCGTGCCTCAATCCAGTCGGCAAGCTTGCCGGCCTGATGCATAGCGTCGTTTTCGTGCAGACGCATCATGCCCAGTACAAACGGCACGTCGAACGTTAACGCAGGCATAGGAGATTCCTGTCGGTTGGCTTAAAACACTTCTTCGTTATGCAGTGCCTCGGCAGCGCCGAGCAGCCCCGTCCACGGGTGGGTCACCACCCAAACGGGAATGTCGGCGTTGTAGGCGCCCATGCGGCCCTTGTTGACGAAGCTGTCGCGCAGCTGGCTGTTCGGCAGCCAATCCAGCAGGCGCGGTAAAATACCCCCGCACAGGTAAACCCCGCCGCGGGCGCCCATGGTCAGCGTGGCGTCGCCGCATACATCGCCGAGGATTTTCAAAAACCGCAGCAGCGTGGCGGTGGCGGTCGGGTCGCCATCGTTGGCGGCCTGGGTGACCTCAGCCGGTGTCGTGCAGCGTGGCAGCTGCTCGCCGAGCACGCAGTGTGCCTGATACAGCTCCAGTAGCCCCTGGCCGCACAGGATGCGTTCGACGCTGACCCGCGTGTGGCGCTGCAAGAATACACCCAGTAGCGCGCGTTCGGTGTCGTCGGTGGGCGCAAAAGTGACATGGCCGCCCTCGGTAGGCAGCGGTATCCAGGCGTGCTGGCCAGGGAAGACCCCGGCCACGCCAAGCCCTGTGCCAGGGCCAATCACCAGACGGGTGGAATGTGCCTGGCCGTCACCGGCCTGAACCTCGACGAGGTCATCGGCGGTCACATGGGGCACGCCCAGGGCCTGAGCGGTAAAGTCGTTGATAACCTTGAATAGCGATAGGTTCAGCGTTTCGCGAACATCGCGCTTCATGAAGTCCCAGTGGTTGTTGGTCATCTTGACCCGCTCGGCGTGAACCGGGCAGGCAAACGCCAGGCAGGCTTCGCGAGGGGCGTTGTCGCCGGTCGCACCCACCCGGGACAGGTAGTCCTGGATGGCCTCGATGACACCGGGATAGTCGGCGCAGGGCAGGTTGATGATGTCGTGCGGGGTGATATCGCCTGGCGTCACCAGCGCCAGGCGTGCATTAGTCCCGCCGATATCGCCGATCAGGGCCGGTCGCATCAGGCATCCTCTTGGAAGATCTGTCCTTCCTGGCGGGCCAGGTCGTCGGCCTCGAAACCACCGAACACCCCGGCGCCTTCTTCGCCGCGCATGGCCAGGTGACGAAAGCCCGAGAACAGCTCGCGACCCAGACCGACGTGGTAGTGGTCAAGATTGCCGATGGCCAGTTCACGCTGGCCCCAGGTGACCGGATCTACCTTGGCGTCGAGCTTGCCGGCGTTGGCATCCAGGCGAACGATGTCGCCATCACGCAGTTTGGCCAGGGGGCCGCCGTCCAGGGCTTCGGGGCTCATATGGATAGACGCGGGCACTTTACCCGAGGCGCCTGACATGCGGCCATCGGTGACCAGCGCGACCTTGTAGCCACGGTCCTGGAGAACGCCCAGGTAAGGCGTCAGCTTGTGCAGCTCGGGCATGCCGTTGGCCTTGGGGCCCTGGAAGCGGACGACCACGATCACGTCGCGATCCAGGTCGCCTGATTCGAAAGCGGCCTTCATCTCGTTCTGGTCTTCGAAGATCTTTACCGGCGCTTCGACGATGCGGTGCTCTTCGGTAACCGCCGAGACCTTGATCACACCCCGGCCCAGGTTGCCCTTCATCACCGTCAGGCCGCCGGTGGGCGCGAACGGGTTGGCGACGGTGCTCAGCACGGCTTCGTCGAGGCTCTTCTCGGGACCTTCGTGCCAGACCACCTTGCCGTCTTCCAGGAAAGGCTCCTGGGTGTAGGCGGTCAGGTCGGTGCCGAACACGGTGGGAATATCGCCGTGCAGCAGGCCCGCACCCAGCAGCTCGCGGAACAGGAAGCTCATGCCGCCCGCCGCCTGGAAGTGGTTGATATCCGCCTGGCCGTTGGGGTAGACCCGCATCAGGCTGGGGGTGACTGCCGAGAGATCGGTGAAGTCGTCCCAATTGAGCGTGATACCCGCCGCCGCCGCCATGGCGATCAGGTGCATGGTATGGTTGGTGGAGCCGCCCGAGGCCAGCAACCCGACGACGGCGTTGACGATCGCGCGCTCATCGATCTGCTTGTAGAACGGACGGTAGTCGCCGCCGGTTTCGGTGTTGCGAATCGCCTGCTCGGTGGCGTAGCGGGTCAGGGCCTCGCGCATCTCGGTGCCGGGGTTGACGAACGAGGTGCCGGGCAGGTGCAGGCCCATTACTTCCATCATCAGCTGGTTGGAGTTGGCGGTGCCATAGAAGGTGCAGGTGCCCGGGCTGTGGTACGACTCGGACTCTGCTTCCAGCAGCGCTTCGCGGCCCACCTTGCCTTCGGCGTACAGCTGACGGATGCGGGCCTTTTCCTTGTTGGGCAGGCCGCTGGGCATCGGGCCGGCCGGCACGAACATCGCCGGTAGATGGCCAAAGCGTGCGGCGCTGATAAACAGCCCGGGGATAATCTTGTCGCATACGCCCAGGTAAAGTGCAGCATCGAACATGTTATGCGAAAGCCCCACGGCGGCGGCCATGGCAATCACATCCCGGGAGAACAGCGACAGCTCCATGCCTGGCTGGCCCTGGGTAACCCCATCGCACATCGCCGGTACGCCACCGGCAAACTGCGCGGTGGAGCCCATGGCGCGAGCCGCGCCCTTGATGGTTTCCGGGAAGGTTTCAAACGGCTGGTGGGCCGAGAGCATGTCGTTGTAGGCGGAGATGATGCCCAGGTTGGCGCTGTTCATCAGCTTGAGAGAGTCTTTTTCCTGCGGGCTACAGGCCGCAAAGCCGTGGGCCAGATTGCCGCAGGAGAGTTCGCCGCGATGCACGCCGCGTTTGTGCTGGTCGGCCATGCGGCGCTCGTAGAGGGCACGCCGCTCGGCAGAGCGTTCCCGAATGCGTTGAGTAACCTCGGCAACGGTCGGATTTAAAGTGGCGGGTGTTGAGCTCGGCATAGAGACCTCTGCATGGTAGAGACGGTGAGTCAAACTTGTAGTTATTTTACATATATTGACGTCGATAGAGGAGACTTTACGGCAATAAAAACTGCAATTGTAATTTTATTACCCTAATGGCTAATGACTATCGCGGTAGACGATGGCGCTTTGATGACAGCATAGGCGTCACAACCGACTGTCGCCGTTCAAGCGTGCAATTCGCAAGTATAGCAGGCCTGGTTTTGCTACCATTTGGCCTCGTTCGAAGTTGACCACGCTGGAGCCGCCATGCCCACCGATGCTGTCCTGTCCCTTGTCTCGCGCATCACGCCCGTCGATGCCCGCGCCGGCGAGCGCACCCGCGCCTACCTTGATACGCTCACCAAGCCGCCTGGCAGCCTCGGGCAGTTGGAAGCGCTGGCGATTCAGCTGGGCGCCATTACCGGGACGGCCACCCCCAGCGTATCATCCCCAAGCGTGGTGGTGTTTGCCGCCGACCACGGTGTCGCCGAAGAAGGCGTTTCGGCGTTTCCCCAGGCAGTGACCGCGCAGATGGTGGCCAACTTTGCCAATGGCGGGGCGGCGATCAACGTCTTTGCCCGCCAGATAGGCGCGCGTGTCGACGTCGTCGATGTGGGCGTTGCAGCGCCGTTGGATTTACCGGACGTCATCGATGCCCGGGTACGCGCCGGCACTGCCAACTTCACCAAGGCCGATGCCATGAGCCGCGATGAAACTCTGGCGGCCATGGGCGCGGGCGTCGCCGCCGTCGAGCGTGCTCGATACGCCGGGGCGAGAACCATCATCGTGGGGGAAATGGGCATTGCCAATACCACCGCCAGTAGTGCAATGCTGGCGGTTTTCTGTGCGGTGCCGGTCGCCCAGGTCGTCGGCGCGGGCACGGGCATTACCGGTGCGCAGCAGGCGCACAAGGTCGCAGTGATTGAACAGGCCATCGACGCTCGTCAGCCAGATCCCGACGACCCGCTGGCGGTGCTTGGCAAGCTGGGCGGGCTGGAAATCGCCGCCATGACGGGCGCCTATTTCGCCGCCGCGCTACACCGTCTGCCCGCCATCGTCGACGGCTTTATCGCCACGGTGGCGGCGCTCACCGCCTGCCGGCTGTGCCCTGCGGTGCGCGGCTACCTGGTGTTTGGCCATCAGTCGGAAGAGCCAGGTCACCTGACGGCGTTGGAAGCGCTGGAGGCCAAGCCGTTGCTCAACCTGGGGATGCGCCTGGGCGAGGGCAGTGGGGCGGCGCTGGCGTACCCGCTGCTTCAGGCAGCCACGGCCATGCTCAATGAGATGGCGACCTTTGCCGATGCGGGCATTAGCGATAAAACCAGCCCATGACAGCATTCAGCGATTATCTCCCTGCCAGCCTGATAATGGTCGCCGTGGCCATCGTGGTCGACCTTATTATCGGCGATCCGCGTTCATGGCCGCACCCGGTGGTGATCATCGGTCGTGGGATAAGCGTGCTGGACGCCCGCTGGAATCAGGGTGGCGACAAGTGTCGTCGGCGGTCGGGCTTTTTACTCACCGTAACGATCGTATCAGGCACTTTCTTTGTCGCCTGGTTGGCGCTTGCGCTGTTAACTGCGTTGCATCCCTGGTTGGGTATCGTCGCCGAGATAGGGCTTCTCGCCACCACGCTTGCCATCAAAGGCCTCGCTGACGCAGGCCGTGCGATTGCCAAACCGCTTGCCCAGGGCGATCTGCCGGCGGCGCGTCGGGCACTGGCCATGGTGGTCGGCCGCGATACCGAGCAGCTTGACGAGGCGGAAATTACCCGTGGCGGCGTTGAAACCATCGCCGAAAACACCGTAGATGGCATTACCGCGCCGCTGCTGTTTGCGTTGATCGGCGGGGCACCGCTGGCGTTGGCCTACAAGGCTATCAACACGCTGGACTCCATGGTGGGCTATCGCAATCAGCGTTATGCCGACTTCGGTTACGCCTCCGCCAAGCTGGACGATGTGGCCAACTGGCTGCCGGCGCGGTTAACGGTGCTTTGCCTGTGGTTGGCGGGCCTGCTGCTGAGTCTTGCAGGGTCGCGCCCCTTGCATTGGCAGGGCGCCCTGCACGCCACGTGTCGCGATGCGCCGCTTCATCCAAGTCCCAACGCTGGCTGGCCGGAGGCCATGATGGCAAGACTGCTGGGCGTGCAACTCGGCGGCACCAATGTTTATCAGGGCATTGCGTCTAATCGTGCGACGCTGGGCGAGCCGCTCGAGACGCTTCAGGTGGCGCATATCAACGCCTCCATTCGGCTGATGCATACCACATGGCTGCTGTTTGCCGTGATTGCGGCACTTGGATTCATCGTCTGGGGGCTTTTATGACCATGCCCGAATGGCCGAGCCACGGTGGCCAGGCAGAGGCCTTGCTGGAACGTTTCGCGCTGCCCGGCGATCATGTGGTTGACGATGTCAGCGCCAACTTGAACCCGCTGGGGCCGCCTGAGTGGGTCTCCGGCTGGTTGGCGGATCGTCTGGGCGGGCTGGGCCGCTACCCGGAGCCAAGCTACGCGACCGCCCGGCACGCCATTGCCGCTCATCACCAGCTACACCCAGACCAGGTGCTGCTGACCAACGGCGGCGCCGAGGCGATTTTTCTTGCCGCCGCGCTCCATGCCGGCAAGCGCGCGGCAGTGTTGGCCCCAAGCTTTGGCGAGTACGCCCGCGCCTGCGCGGCGCATCGGCTCCAGGTGACAAAAATCCCGCTATCCGCGCCGTCGTTTGCGCTTGACCAGGCAACGCTGCTCGAACACGCCGCTGACGCGGAGGTGGTGTTCCTGTGTCGCCCGAATAACCCGACCGGCACGTTAATAGATTGCTGTGTGATAGACGCCTTGCTGGCCGCGACCCTGGCCCGGGGGACGCAGGTAGTGGTCGATGAGGCGTTTATCGACATGGCGCTGGGAGCCGAGGCGCTAATGCCTCTGCTGGCGCGTTATCCCAACCTGATCCTGCTGCGCTCGATGACCAAGTTTTATACCCTGCCGGGCCTGCGCCTGGGTTACGTGCTGGCCTCGAGTGCGGTCATCGAGGCGTTGGCCAGGCACCAGCCGCCCTGGAGCGTCAATCACCTGGCCGCTGAGTTGGTCGAGCCGCTCTTGGACGACCACGCGTTTGCAGACCGCACCCACGCCTGGCTCGCCACCGAGCAGCCGAGAATGTATCAAGCGTTATCAGCGCTGGGGCTGGACGTGGTGCCAAGCACTACCTGCTTTTTTCTTGCCCGCCCGGGTGAGGCACAGCGGCGGGGGGTGGATAGCGCGAGGCTGTTCGAGCGACTGCTGCGCGGCGGTATCCTGGCCCGCCACACCCACGGCTTTGCCGGGCTTGAGGGCAATTGGCTGAGGCTTGCGCTGCGCGACGAGTCGGGGAATACGCGACTGCTGGAGGGGCTACATGATTGTCTTCGTTAGCGGCGGGGCGCGCAGCGGCAAGAGCGACGTGGCGGAACAGTGCGTTAAGCGGCTGTCGGCGGAAAAGCCGCGCTACTATATCGCCACGGCGAGCGTTTACGATGGCGAGATGGCCGATCGGGTTGCCCGCCACCAGGCATCCCGGGGCGCGCAGTGGCAGACGCTTGAAGCGCCATTAGCCATTGATCGGGCCGTGGCCCAGGTGACCGATGGCCACGGGGCTCTGCTGGATTGCCTGACGCTGTGGGCAAGCCAGGTACTTTACGCAAGCGACCTCAGCGAGGAGGCCGGCATGGCGCTGTTGGCCAGCACGCTGCGCGATGCTCGCGTGCGGGGCGTCAGCCTGGTGGTGGTATCCAACGATATCAACGAAGACCTGCTAACCGACAACGCCGAAACATGGCGCTATGTGGCGTTCTTGCAGCGGCTGCACGTTCAACTGGCCGCTGAAGCGGATTCGGTGCTGGAGGTGGTGGCGGGCCGCGCCGTCGAATGGAAAATGGCCAAGGAGCCGCAATGAAAGACGTACTGTTTGGCGGCTTGTTGGCGCTGCAGTTTTTGACCCGCCTGCCGATGCCGGTGGCCTGCCCGTGGACGCCGGCAACGCGACGCTGGGCGGTGCGCGCTTATTCGCTGGTGGGGCTGGCGATGGGCGCTGCGCTCGCGCTTGCCGCGCACGGGCTCGTCGCGCTGGCCACGCCGACGCCGATCATCGCGCTGATCCTGCTGAGTTTATGGGTAGCAATATCAGGTGGCTTGCACCTCGATGGCGTGATGGATCTGGCTGATGCGATGGGCAGCAATCAACCCCTGGCGCGGCGTTGGGAAATTCTCAAGGATTCACAGATTGGCAGTTTCGCCATGCTGGCGCTTATTTTCCTGTTGGCGTGGAAAGGCATGCTGCTCTGGGCATTTGTTCATTACCAGGCGCCGCTCTGGTGGCTGGTCGTACTGCCTGCCCTGGGCCGCTGGGCAGGCGTGGCGTTGCTGACGCTTGCGCCCTGCGCTCAGCCACAAGGCCTGGCGTGGAGCTGGCAGCAGTCGCTACGCCCGCGCGAGGTGGCGCTTGCCCTGGTGCCCCTCGCGCCAATGGCTCTGGTTTATCCAGCGCTCATTGGCTGGCTGGCGGTCGTCGCGCTGTTCGTGGCGGCGGCGCGGTGGGCGCTGGTACGTTCATTTAACGGCATTAACGGCGATATGGTCGGTGCCACCATTGAAGGAGGGGAGCTTTGGCTACTGGTCATGATGTGGAGCTGGTGGCAGTTCGCCACGGTATCACCGCCTGGAATCTAGAGCGTCGCTACCAGGGGCAGCGCGATATCCCGCTGCTATTACCTGAAGCGGAAGAAGGGCTGATGGCGCTTCGTGAGGCCCTGGTGGATGAGCGTTTCGATGCCATCTACACAAGCGACCTGAACCGCTGCCAGCAAACGCTGGAGTGGTCCCAGGCCGCCAAGCCCGGTATTCCGGTACACCTGGAGTCGCGCCTGCGTGAACTGGACTTCGGCGACTACGAAGGTAAGGTCTACGACGAGTTGAAAGACCTGCCGCACTACCGCGCCTGGGTGGATAGCGTCGGCGAGCTGCAAATCCCCGGCGGCGAGTCGGCGGCGCAGCTGCGTGAACGGCTGGAAGCCTGGCTTCAGGCCCTGGCCGGGCAGGCCCAGCAGGAAGGTTATAAAAAAGTGCTGGTGGTTACCCACGGCGGGGTGATTCGTGAATTGCGCCGCCGCTTTGAAACCATCGACTTCTGGCAGGGCACGGTGCACCAGGCGCAAGGCAGGCGCTGGCAGCTTATTTATCAGCAAGACGACCATGGACAAGGGGAATGGCAATGCAGCTGTTCATCGGCGGTGCCCGCGCCGGCAAGCACGACGCCGTAGCCGCGCGTTTTCCCCAGGCGACCTGGTGGCGACTGACGCCCGGCCAGCGGCTTATATCAGCCGCCGATGGGCTGGCGGAGGGCACGCCGCTGGTCGTTCACAGTGTGTTCGACTGGCTGGCGGCGTCTGTCGATCCGTTGCAAGACGATGACGAGACGCGCCGCCAATGGCAAGACGATCTGAAGTGCCTGAGGCACGCGGCGCAAACGAACGACGCCGCGCTGGTGATGATCGTCAACGAGATTGGCCGGGGCATCGTGCCCATGGATCGCGAGGCGCGCCGTCTGCGCGACCTCAATGGCTGGTTCTGCCAGGACGCCGCCGCCCAATCTGACCAGGCCTGGTATGTGCGTCATGGGTTGGTGATGGCGATCAAGTAATCAGCTACGCTTGTCGCCGCCAACGCTGCCCGCCGATCATCAGCAGATGCACCGGCAGGTAGACCACCGCCGGCCATATCAGCATCAGCAGGAATAGATACAGCAGTGGGTCGAGGCTGTCCTGGGGTTGGCCGAAGGGGCCGTGAACCCAGTTGATATTGCGTTCGGCCTCGGTGAGCAGGTAGCTCAACGCCACCACTACCCAGGTCAGCAGGGTTTGCCATCGCAGGGCGCGACGCGAATAACCCAGCTTGGCGACGCCGATGCCGGCCACCAGTGGCAGCACCACATGGTAGAGCGACATGGCCTTTGCCATGGTGGGGTGCTCCGTGTCGAACATGTATTCGGTGCCGCCGATGGGATGCACGCCAGTCAGCGCCGCCGTAGTGACGTCCAGGCTCCACAAACTACCGACCATTGCCACCGCCAACCACTGCATCGACATCAGCGTGCGCTGCTCCCTCCACATCGCCGCCAGCAGTAGAAAACTCGCCACATTGCATAGCCAGAAGAAGTTCTGCGCCCCCAGCAGCACTACGTAGCTCGGCGCCCAGATCAGTATCCACAGCGTAAAGGCCAGCTTTAGCCAACGCGGCACAACGGCTGCCGAAGAATCGGCCATCAGCGTCTCCTTGTCGGTGGGGTGGCTTTACTCTAGCAGCTCATCGTCAATTGACCTCCCCACAGCAACTTGCTAGCTTACGCGCACTCTCAGGTGCCCTCAGCGAACCGCGCTGAGGGTGAAACGGGAAGCTGGTGAACGCCTAGCGTAAGCCCAGCGCTGCCCCCGCAACGGTGATCGAGACAAGAACGGCCATTTGCCACTGTGCCCAGCACGGGAAGGCGGTCGTTCGGAAAAGGGCCATCTGCCATTTTCGCTCGTCAGCCCGGAGACCGGCCCGAGAGCATGGTTGTGAATCCAACCAATACATGCCAAGCGCGGTGGGCGCTCCCGGGGCAGTTATCGGCGTATTTCCATCGCGCGCGACTTCCTTGCAAGGCCGCCCCTTGGCCCTAAAAACACGCTGTGCGGGTGAGCACAGCGCGCAAGGAAAATCCTCATGTCCTACCGTTTGCATACCGGTGCCGCCATGGCAACGCTCAGCCTGGCGGCGCTGCCTCTCGCTGTTCACGCCCAGGGCGCTGATACGAATCCCGGTGCGGCCGCGCTTGACCCGGTTGTCGTCACGGCCGCCCTCGCGCCGCAAACCGCCAATGAAAGCCTGTCGTCGGTGACCGTCCTTGACGAAGCCACGCTACGCCGCAAGGATCCGACCAGCCTGACCGATTTATTCCGCGGCCAGCCCGGGGTGGATGTTTCTACCAACGGTAGCTTTGGTAAAAACAGCAGTGTTTATCTTCGCGGCACTGGCAGCGGGCAGAACGTTTTACTCATAGATGGCATTCGTCTGCGTTCGGCGACGACGGGCAGTGCCGCTTTTCAATACCTTGACCCGCGTATGTTCGACCGCGCCGAAATCGTGCGGGGCCCACGCGGGAGTCTTTATGGTGCCGATGCGGTCGGCGGGGTCATCCAGCTGTTTACCCCTGAAGGGGAAGAAGAAGGCCCGCAACCGCGCTTTTCGATAGGCGGTGGCTCGTTCGATATCCAGCGCTTGAGCGCCGGTATTAGCGGCCGCGAAGGCGGCACGCGCTACAGCTTTGCGAGCAGCCACTTCAATACCGATGGCCAGCCCATTCGCCGTGGCGGTGACAATAAAGGCTACGACAACACCTCGGCGCTCGCCAGGGTGTCGCATACCTTCGAGGAGGGGACTGAAATCGGCGTGCTGGCGCTGCGCGCACGCGGCAATAACGAGTACGATGATGGCGAGAATGATTTTGTTCAGCAGGTCGCGGGTATTTACGGCGAGCTTGCCATCATGGACAACTGGCGAAGCCGCCTGACGCTCAGTGAATCACGCGACGAGAGCGACAATGTGGCCGACTTCGGCGACTCGGTCTTCAACACCAGGGTGCGCACCGCTCGCTGGGAAAATACGTTTTCCTACGGTGCCCATGAGCTTATTGCCGGCGCTGAATACCAGCATGACAGCATCGGCGGCAGCGATACGGGGTTTGGTAGCTACGCCGAGGAAGCGCGAGATAACCGGGCGGTCTTTACCCAGGGGCTGTTGGATTTTGCTCCGCTTACGCTGCAAGCCAGCGTGCGATTGGATGATAACGAGGCCTACGGCGATGAGGTCACCGGCAGTCTAGCGGCTGGCTATGCCATTGATGATGTTCATACGCTGCGGGCAAGCTATGGGACGGCGTTCAAGGCCCCCACCTTCAACCAGCTCTATTACCCGGGGTTCAGCAACCCAGCGCTTGAGCCGGAAAGTTCGGCGACTGGCGAAGTGGGACTGCGTGCTCAATACACTCGTTGGTACTGGGATTTAGCCCTCTATCAGTCGGACATTGATAACCTGATTATCAACGTCGATACGGCGGGGGACGGCTTTGTCGATACCCCGCAAAACGTGGAAAATGCCCGTATTCGCGGGGCTGAGCTATCCAGCGGTATTGAACTGGACGCCTGGACCCTTCAAGCGGCGTTGACCTACACCGATCCTGAAAATCGTGACACCGGCAACCGTCTGCGTCGGCGTGCCAGCGAAAGTCTGCGCCTGGATATCGACCGTGAACTGGGCGACTGGACGCTGGGCGGCTCACTGGTCGCCCAGAATCACCGTTACGAAGATGCCGACAATGCAACGCGTCTCGGCGGGTATGGTCTGGTGAATCTGCGCGCTGGCTGGGCGTTTGCGCCGATGTGGACGGCGCGGTTAACCGTCGACAATGCCTTTGATAAAACGTATGAAACAGCGGCTGACTACATCAATGCCGGTCGAGCGGCGTTCCTCAGTGTTCACTTTGCCCAGTAACGTCGCCAGGCGGATCCGCTGGGCCTTGTGCCCCGCGCTGCTGTCGGTCGCCACTCTAGCCGCAGCCGAGACCGTGCCGGGTACCCACTCGCGCTGCGTGATCGATGACCGCGACCGGGAAGTCTGCCTGCATGCGGCTGCCCAGCGGATTGCCACGCTATCGCCCGGCGCCACCGAGCTGGCCTTCGCGGCCGGCGCCGGCGACCAGGTCGTGGCGGTGGTCGACTACAGTGATTATCCCCACGAGGCGCTTGAGATACCTTCCGTTGGCAGCCATACCCGCGTTGATCTCGAAGCGCTGGTGGCGCTATCGCCCGACCTGGTCATCGGCTGGACTACCGGCAACCCGCCCGAACAGCTGGAAACGCTCGCTTCACTGGGCATGCCGGTGTTTTATATCGAACCTCGCGGGGTCGACGGCGTGGCGAGCGTGATCGAGCGGCTGGCGCGGCTGGCGGGTACCGAAGCAACGGGGCAAAACGTTGCCGATGCATTTCGCGAGGGGATGGCAGACCTGGAGAATCGCTACCGGGATCGTGACGCCGTATCGACGTTCTACCAGGTGTGGGACGAGCCCTTGATGAGCATCAACGATGAACACCTGATTGGTCAGGTGGTGCGGTTGTGTGGTGGCACCAACGCGTTCGGCGAGCAGCAGCGACTGGTGCCGCGCTTGGATGATGAAGCGGTGCTCGCTGCCAACCCCGAGGTGATCATTGCCGGGGGTATGGGCGAGGAAAACCGCGACTGGTTGACTCATTGGGAGCAGTACACCGAGCTGGAAGCGGTCGCTCAGGGCAACCTGTTCTTTGTGCCGCCTTCGCTCATTCAGCGGCCCACGCCCCGCCTACTGGAGGGCGCAGCGCTGCTCTGCGAAAAACTTGAGACCGCCCGTGAGCGGCGCTAACCCAGGGTGTCTATGTTTCGCCAATTGAGCCTGCCGCTCGTGTTATTGGCCCTGCTGGCGCTGGCCGCCGTCTGCATGGCCATGATGGTGGGTAGCGCCTCGCTGTCGGTGGGCGATGTGTGGGCGGTCGTGCGTGGTGAAGGCGAAGGCCTGGCGCGCACCATGGTGCTCGACCTGCGCCTGCCCCGGGCGCTCTCGGCGTTTGCCGTAGGCGGTTTGCTGGCGGTAGCCGGTGCGCTGATGCAGGTGCTGCTGCGTAATCCCTTGGCGGATCCCTACGTGCTGGGGCTCTCAGGTGGTGCCTCGATTGGCGCGCTGGGGGCAATGCTTGCGGGCGTCGGCGGTGTGTTGATGTCTGGTTCGGCGTTTGCCGGGGCGCTTTTCTCGACCTTTCTGGTGTTTGGCCTTGCCCACGGTCGCGGCGGCTGGACGCCTTCGCGGCTGCTGTTGACCGGCGTGGTGATCGCGGCGGGGTGGGGCGCGGTGATTACGCTGATGTTGGCGCTGAGCCCCGCCGAACGCCTACCGGGGATGCTCTACTGGCTGATGGGCGATCTATCTTACGCGCGCACGCCCTGGCCGCCGCTGCTGCTGCTGGTCGCGATCTGCCTGGCGCTGGTGCCACTCGGCCGTAACCTGAACGTGCTTGCCCGTGGCCCTCAACAGGCAGCCGCGCTGGGGGTCGACGTGCGTCCGCTGGAATGGGGTATTTATGTACTGGCCAGCGTGCTGACCGCCGCCGCCGTGACCACCGCCGGCAGCATCGGGTTTGTCGGCCTGGTGATTCCCCATATGCTGCGTTTGCTGCTGGGCAACGACCAGCGGCTGATCCTGCCCGCCTGTGCGCTGGCGGGGGGCACGCTGCTGGTGCTCGCCGATACTCTGGCGCGTACGATTATCGCCCCCGAACAGCTGCCGGTAGGCGTGATTACCGCGCTGCTTGGCGTACCGACCTTCCTGTTGCTGCTTTACCGGAGCCGCTGATGAGTCGTCTGGCCACCCAAGACCTGATCATCGACGTGCCCGGTCGCGAGGGCGGCACCCCGCTTAATTTTACCGTTGAGCCGGGCCAGAGCTGGGGCGTGTTGGGCCCCAACGGGGCCGGGAAGACAACGCTGCTGCACACCCTGGCCGGGCTCAAGCCGCCGCGTTCGGGGCTCATCGCGCTTGCCGATAATCCACTGGCGTCGCTGCGCCGTCGACACATAGCCCAGGCGCTTGGTGTGGTATTTCAGGACCGCCAGGACGGCTTTCCCGCTACGGTGCTGGAGACCGCGCTGATTGGTCGCCACCCTTATCTATCACCCTGGCAGATGGAAGGCGCCGATGACGTCGCCCGCGCCGAACGCGCGCTCGAGCGTCTCGATGTGGCGCACCTGCGCGACCGCCTGGTGAATACACTATCCGGCGGCGAGCGTCAGCGGGTGGCGATTGCCACGGTAGTGACCCAGGGGCCGGCCATTTGGCTTGCCGACGAGCCGACCAACCATCTCGACCTGCATCACCAAAGCGCCGTCATGGCACTGATGGCGGAACAGGCGAGGGAAGGGCAGGCGGTGATGATGTGCCTACACGACCTCAACCTGGCCGCCCGCTGGTGCGACCATATCCTGTTGCTGTACCCCAATGGCGATGCCTGCTGGGGACCCAGAGAGAACATGCTTGTGCCCAGCGCCCTGGAAAGCCTCTATCAACAGCGGCTGGCGGTCGTCGATGTCGAGGGCGCACCGGTGTTTGTGCCGGTAAAAGGGTAAGCCGTCAGGCTCTCAGGGGTTAAACTGAGTTGCGAAAACGCATGATCTGCTTGCCATCCACCGGGTCATCGATCACATGGGCGTGCACCCCGAAGGTCTGCTGGAGCCTGGCGGCGGTGAGCACTTCCTGGGGCAGGCCACTGTCGATCAGGCGGCCGTTATCCATCACGCCGATACGATCACACTCCATGGCGTGATTAAGATCATGCAGTGAGATCACCACCGTGATGGGCAGTTGCCGAACCAGTTCAAGAATCGACAGCTGGTGGCGAATATCCAGGTGGTTGGTGGGTTCATCTAGCAGCAGAATTTTAGGCTGCTGGGCAAGCGCCCGGGCAATGTGCACGCGCTGGCGCTCACCGCCCGATAGGGTATGCCAAAGGCGATCCGCCATGTGCGCCATATCGACGTCGCGCAGCGCCTGCGCCACGATGGCGTCGTCTTCCTTCGACCAGGGGCTCAACGCGGAAAGGAAGGGGGTGCGGCCCAGCGAGACCACCTGACGCACGGTAATACGGTCGGTGGTATCGGCCTGCTGTTCCACCAAGGCGACGTATTGTGCGATAGCACGTTGCTTGAGCGTGTGCAGGGGCTGGCTATCCATCAACACCCGTCCTGCTTTGGGCTTGTTCAATCCCGCCAACAGACGCAGCAGGGAGGTTTTCCCCGAGCCGTTAGGCCCCACCAGGCCAAAGGTCTGGCCGGGCTCGACGGTGAGATTGACGTCAGTCAGCAGTGGCGTGCCGTGAACTGACCAGGCCAGCTTTTCAGCCGATAAGCGCATCAGGACCTCTTGCCGCGAACCAGGATCAGCGCAAACGCGGGCGCGCCGATCAGCGAGGTAATTACCCCGATGGGGAGTACCTGGCCGGAGACCAGCACTCGGGAAAGAATATCCGAGCCGATCAAGAACACCGCGCCGGCCAGCGCCGTCGCCGGCACCAGCCGGGTGTGACGGCTACCCACGATAAAACGCATGGCGTGGGGGATTACCAGACCGACGAAGCCGATGGCCCCCACGATAGACACCATCACCGCCGTGACCAGTGCCATGGCGATAATCAGTATCCCGCGCACCGGGCGCACCGCGATACCCATGGAGGCGGCGCTGTCGGCGCCGAAGGTAAACGCATCCAGGGAGCGCCGATGCCACAGGCAAACCAGTAGCCCGAAGAGTGCGGCAGGCACCGCCAAGGTCGCATCGGCCCAGCGCACGCCGGAAAGATTGCCCATCAGCCAGAACATGATGCCCCGGGCCTGCTCGGCGCTCGCCGACTTGGTAATGATAAACGCGGTCAGCGCATTGAACAGCTGTGAGCCTGCGATGCCTGCCAGAATAATCGCCCCCGCTGCCTGAACGCCGCGGCCACCACCGACGCCACTGTTGGCCGCATGGGCGAGCATCACCACGATACCAAAGGCGAGAAGGGCACCCACAAATGCACCCAGGGAGAGCGAAAGCGCCCCCGCGCCAATGCCAGCGACGGCAACGGCCACCGCGCCGGTAGAGGCCCCAGCGGAAATGCCCATCAAGTAGGGGTCGGCCAAGGGGTTGCGCAGCAGCGCCTGAAGCACGACCCCTGCAAGCGCCAGGCTAGTACCACAACAGGCAGCGACGACGGCGCGGCTAAGCCGGTAGTTCCAGATAATGCCTGCATCGATCCGGTCAACCGCATAATCAGCGCCCAGTAGCTGATTGGCGAGCACTTTGAGAATGGTATCAACGGGAATCGGTGTCTCGCCGATGGCGGTGCCCGCGATCAGCGCCGCCACGAGCACCAGCGGCGTGATCCATAACCAGCGCAGTGCAAAACCTGCCGTAGATCGCCGCGTTAACGCAATGCTCATTCTTCAAATGCCATTGTCGCTAGCGCCTCGGCCAGTGTTTCAAGGCCGTAAATAGTGCGCATCGTGGCGCTCATGGCGTGGGCATCCATCTCTATGATGTGGTCGTTTTTAACCGCCGTCATTTCGCGGGTGACCGGGTCACTGCGCAGAAACTCACGCTTGGCTTCAATATCGTCGGCGGGGAAGCGGCGGCGATCCATTCTGGCGATCACGAGCACATCGGGGTCAGCCCTGGCGATGCTCTCCCAGCCCACCGTGGGCCACTCCTCATCGGACTCGATCACATTGCGAATGCCGAGCTTGTCCATCATATAGCCCGGTGCGCCGAGTTGACCCGCCACGAAAGGGCTAACCCCCAGGTCTGTCGATGAGAACCAGAATGCCGCGGATAAATCGTCCGGTAAGTCCAGGCTGTTCGCTAGTGCTATTGCGCGCTCTTCGCGGTCGATGAGGTCGGCTACCAGGGTCTCGCCAGCGTCTTGCACATCATATATCTGGGCTAGTTCGGTGATCCCTTTATAGACCGAATCTGTAGAGAAAGCGGCCGTGCGGGTGCCATCGCCGCCGGTAGAGTTATCCTTGGTGTCGCAATCGGCGGGTATGATGTAAGTGTTGATGCCCAGTTCATGAAACTGCTCACGGGTGGCGACACTGCCGGTGGGGCCTACGTGCCATTCATACTGCACCGCCACCAGATCCGGCCGTTTATTGACCACGGCTTCAAAGCTCGGGTCGTCGTCAGCAATCCGCTCGGTCGCTTCATTGGCCTCAGCAAACGGTGGTAAGACCGGGTTGAACCAGACCGACGTGCCGGTAACTCGATCAGCGAGCCCCAGCGAATAGAGGATTTCCGTGGCCGATTGACCCACCGTCACCGTTCGCTCGGGTGCCGACGCGATGCTTATTTCCATGCCGCAGTTGGTTAAGCTCAAGGGGTAGTCGGTGGCATCGGCCATCGCATTAGCGGCGGGCAGAAGGGTTGCTGCGGTCAGCAGGTAAGGGGCGGTCTTCATGTCTGGCTTCCGTCAACGGATCGGATGACGCTCGAGAGCGCCTCTTTAAAATGTTATGTTATAACATTTTGTATTAGGTGCTTGTCAAAGAATAGCCGTATCTTACCTTATGGTCATCGGGCCTGTCTCTTGGCTGCGGGCTGGGTGCCAAGCTGGCTTCGTCGCCCTGCCTTCCTCTATACTTCCCCCTCATATTTATCCACGTTTCCATGAATGGTTTTGTTATTTACCTGTCAGCCATCATGAATCAGACTCAAGCCCGGTGGTCTTCGCATCGGTCAACCAGGGTTGGCCGGTGGGCAGGCTTGCCTAGCACGGGAGATGCAGGTGAGTGAGTTTCCGTTTGCGGCGGTGGTCGGTCAGGAACCGCTGAAAACTGCCTTGCTGCTGAACGCCATTAACCCCCGGATTGGCGGTGTGTTGATCAGCGGCCCCCGGGGTAGCGCGAAATCCACCCTGGCGCGGGCGCTGGCCGCCGTTTTGCCCAAGGATGGCAACGGCAGAAAGCCGCCGTTTGTCACCTTGCCCCTCGGCGCCAGCGAAGATCGCCTGGTGGGAAGCCTCGATCTGAACAAGGTGCTGGCCGAGCGCGAAGCCACTTTTCATGATGGCTTGCTCGCCAAGGCCCACGGCGGGGTGCTATACGTGGACGAGGTCAATCTGCTGCCGGATATGCTGGTGGATCTGCTGCTTGATGTGGCCGCTAGCGGGGTCAACGTGGTCGAGCGCGATGGCATCAGCCACTCCCACCCGGCACGCTTCAGCCTGATCGGCACCATGAACCCGGATGAGGGCGAACTGCGCCCACAGTTACTCGACCGTTTCGGCCTCTGCCTCGAGCAGGCGGGGGCCATGAGCATCGACGAGCGCATTGCCATCGTCCAGCAGCGCGACGCCTTTGACCGCGACCCCGAGGCCTATAAAGCGCAGTTTGCGGCCGAGCAGGCCGCGCTGATGCAGCAGCTGGAAGACGCCCAGCAGGCGCTGGCAACGGTGACGACCGAAAGCTGGGTCTACGCGACGATTGCCCAGCGCTGCGAAGCCGCAGGCGTTGAAGGTCTGCGGGCGGACGTTACCTGGCACCGGGCGGCCCAGGCCCATGCGGCCTGGCGCGGTGCGGCGAGCGTTAGTCAGGCAGATATCGATACGGTTGAACCCTGGGTGCTGGCTCATCGGCGGACGCGTTCATCAGACGCGGGTTCAGACGCCGAGCCTCCCGAGCAAAGCCGGGGTTCCTCAAGCCCGCCACCTTCCACACTGCCTGATCGGTCGTCGGGCGGCGGCGAAGAACATCGCAATAGCGCTGGCCCGTCAGACTCTCAAAACGGCGGGTCAGGCCAGTGGGGCGCCATGCCGCCCCAGGCTCAGCAGGTGATAAGCGCCCCTGCGTTGCCCTGGCCGGACGCGCCTTCGAGCAAGGCTTCAAAACGGGCCGCCAGCAGCGCCGAATCACCGGCGACGTCGGGCAGCGGCCAAACGCAAGGGCGTGGCCGCTCTCAGGTAGAGACCTCGCGGCTGGACGGATTCGCGACGCTGATCGCCAATCGTGGCCAGTGGCCCTGGCAGCAGCTAAAGATGCGCAAGTCCCGCGCCGGGCAGGCGACGGCACACCTAGTGCTGCTGGACACCTCCGGTTCCACCCTGGGACAACGCCTGCTGGGCCAGGCAAAGGGGCTGGTCGAATCGCTGGTCAGCCAAGCCTACGCCGCGCGGGAGCAGGTGGCGGTGCTGGGGTTTGGCAACGGCGGTGTCGTGCCGATACTCTCCCGTCGCCGAGCGCCCAAAAACGCGAGAGGCACGCTTGAGGCGGCCAAAGGCGGTGGCGGCACCCCGCTGCGGGAAGCGATTATTGAAGCCAAGCGGCTGATCCGCCAGTGGCAGCGCCGCGAGCCCGGTCTGAAGGTGCGCACCTATCTGATTACCGATGGCCGCACCCGGGAAACCGTTGACGATCTCGCCCCGCTGGACGACTGCCTGCTGATCGATACCGAACAGTCCAAAGTCAAGCGCGGGCAGGGCGCACGCATCGCCCAGCAGCTGGGCGCGCGTTACTGGCCGGCTTCGTTTGGCAGACCCTCTATGGCAGTCTCTGAACATCAACCTGGGAACTTCTCATGAGCGACGCAAGCCATTTAGATCGCATGCAGCGCAAAAAAGACGTGGTCGATGAGCGCATCAGCCGCGCCACGGAAGAGCGCGGCGTGCTGATTCTGCTCAAAGGCAACGGCAAGGGCAAAAGCAGCTCTGCTTTCGGCACCATGGTGCGCTCATTGGGGCACGGCCAGCAGTGCGCGGTGATCCAGTTCATCAAAGGCCGCCGCGAAACCGGCGAGTACCTGTTCTTTCGCGATCATCCCAAGCTTGACTGGCACATCATGGGCCACGGCTTTACCTGGGAAACCCAGAACCGTGAGCGGGACATTGAGGCCGCCGAAGCTGCCTGGGCAGTCGCCAAAGGACTGCTGGAGAACCCCGCCTATCATATGATCGTGCTGGACGAGATGAGCTATATGTTCAAGTACGGCTATCTTGACCCTGAGCCGGTGGTGGAAGCGCTTAAGCGCCGCCCGGCGCACCAGAACGTCATCATTACCGGGCGCACCATGGCCACGCCGCTGCAGGAAATCGCCGATACCATCAGCGTTGTTCAAGACGAGCGCCACGCCTTTCGCGGCGGCGTCAAAGCACAGGCGGGGATCGAATACTGATGAGCACACCGACCGTTAGCTGCCCCGCGCTATTTATTGCTGCCCCGGCCTCAGGCCAGGGCAAAACCACCGTCACGGCGGGGCTGGCGCGCCTGCTTCGCAATCAGGGCAAGGTGGTGCGGGTGTTCAAGACCGGCCCGGATTACCTGGACCCGCAGATACTCGCCCAGGCCTCCGGCCAGCCGGTGGATCAGCTGGATCTATGGATGGCAGGCGAGGCCTACTGCCGCCAGCGCTTTTATGACGCCGCCTGTGAAGCGGACTTGATCCTGGTGGAAGGCGCCATGGGGCTTTTCGACGGCGAGCCCTCAAGCGCCGATCTGGCAGCCTTGTTCGATATTCCCCTGGCGGTCGTCATGGATGTAAAAGGCATGGCCCAGACCGCCGCCGCGCTGGTCTCGGGGTTGGTCGGCTTTCGCGACGACATTCATATCGCCGGGCTGATCGCCAATGCCTGCGGCTCGCAGCGCCACCGCGAGCTGATCGAAGGCGCGCTGCCGCCGACGATTCCTCTGCTGGCCGCCATGCCCCGCGACCCCGCGCTGTCGCTCCCCGAGCGCCACCTGGGCCTCGTGCAGGCGGCGGAGATTCGCGAGGATCTTGAAGCCCGCTTCGAGGCAGGCGCCAAGGCGCTGGAAGCCGCCGGGCTGCTGGATGCGCTTGCGGCGCTTTCACCCGTGACCTTTACCGCCCCCCAGGAACAACTTGCGGCCGTTAAGCCGTTGCTCGAAGGCCACACCATTGGCGTGGCCCGGGATGCCGCCTTCAGCTTTGTCTATCAGGCCAACCTCGACCTGCTGGAGCAGATGGGCGCCACGCTGCGCTTCTTCTCGCCGCTGACGGATAGCCACCTGCCCGAGTGCGACGCCCTCTGGCTGCCGGGGGGCTACCCGGAGCTTCACGCTCAAACCCTGGCGGATAACGGCGCCATGCGATCCGCGATTGAGGCTTTCTATAGCGTCGACAAGCCCATCCTGGCCGAGTGCGGCGGGCTGCTGTACTGCCTGGAAACCCTGGCCGACTACGACGATATCACCCATACCATGCTGGGCCTGCTGCCCGGGCAGGGGGCCATGCGCGGGCGGCGGGGTTGCCAGGGGATGCAAACCGCCGAGCTGCCGGAAGGCCCGGTTCGCGGCCACGCGCACCACCGCTCCATGGCAGAAGGCACCCTCGAGCCGATTGGCCACGGCCGCCGCCAGCGGCACCCCGCGCCGGGGGAGGCGATTTACCGTCAAAAGCGCCTGACGGCGACCTATTTGCATCTGTTTTTCCCTAACAATCCTGACGCTGTGGCAAGGCTCTTTTCTGCCAGCCCGGCGTACTGCGAACCGCAACACAGCGAGGCATTTACCCATGCAATTGAATAAGATTCCTGCCACGGTCGTGACCGGTTTTCTGGGCAGCGGCAAAACCACGCTGATGGCCAATATTCTGCGTCAGGTGACCGGCAAGCGGATCGCCGTGATCGTCAATGAGTTCGGCGAGCAGGATATCGATTCCAGCCTTCTGCGCAGCTGCGCGCTGGGGTGTGACGAGGGTAGCGAAGGCGGGCAGCTGGACGGGGAAGACGGCAGCATCTATGAACTGGCCAACGGCTGTATCTGCTGCACCGTGGAAGAAGAGTTTCTGCCGGTCATGAAAAAGCTGGTGGCCCGCCGCGACGATATCGACCACATCCTGATCGAAACCAGCGGCCTGGCGCTGCCCAAACCGCTGGTGCAGGCGTTCAACTGGCCCGACGTCCGCCAGCACTGCACCGTGGATGCGATTATTACCGTGATCGACGGCCCCGCCGTGGCCGCCGGGCGCTATGCCAGCGACGTGGATAAGGTGGCCGCCCAGCGCCTCGCCGACGACAGCCTGGATCACGACCCCAGCCTGCGCGAGCTGCTCGATGACCAGCTCAGCGCGGCGGATCTGGTGCTGGTCAGCAAGGCCGACCTGCTCAGCCCGGAAGAGCGCACGCAGGTGGAAGCGGTGATTCAGGCGCGGGTGAGTGCCTCGGTGAAAACGCTGTTTATCGATCAGACCCTGACGACCGACACCACCCAGCTGGAAGCGCTGATGGGCATCGGCGCGGCCAGCGAAGCAAGTATCGATCTGATCACCAATCACCATGACAAGCACCACGCCGAAGGCGCTCATCACGACCACGCCCACGATAACTTTGATTCCTGCGTGATCACCCTGGGCGAAGTCGATGGCGACATCCTGGCCGACAAACTGCAACAGCTGCTGAAAAGCCACGAGATCTACCGCGCCAAAGGCTTTGCGGCGATTCCCGGCAAGCCCATGCGCCGGGTCATTCAGGCGGTGGGCGAGCGCCTGGAAGGCTACTTCGACCGGCTGTGGACTCAGGACGAGACGCGCCAGACTCAACTGGTGATCATTGGCAAATCGCTGGATAGCCAACTGCTGCAGGACGCACTTGCTGCGGCTGAAATGAATACTGAACAGGCGCATACGGCCAGCTAATGCACTTATTTGCCGCCAAGCCCGGGGGCTTTGTCGATGATGAAGGCATCATCGACCTGCAACAGAGCCCCGCCGAGGTCGTGATACTTTCTGCCGCCGATAGCAATCTCTCGGCGCTGGCCCAGGCGGTCGATCGTCTGGGCGAGGCGTACCCCTCGGTGCGGCTGGCCAACTGGATGAACCTGGTAAAACCGGCCGCCTACGATCTCTACGAAGATCGGGTGCTGGAAAAGGCTCAGTTGGTCATCGTCTCGCTGCTGGGCGGCAAGGCCTACTGGCAGTACGGCCACGAACGCCTGTTGGCCTGGGCGGCGGCCAAACCCGAGCGCCAGCTGATTCTGGTGCCGGGCTGCGATGCCCCGGATGACGCCCTACTGGAAGACTCCACCATCGCCTTCGATGACGCTTACCGCGTGTGGCGCTACCTGCGAGAGGGCGGCGCTGACAACGCCGAACAGCTGCTGCGCTTTGTCGCCAATGAGTATATGGCCAGCGAGTGTATAGATAGACAGCTGGGCGACTGGCAGGAGCCCAAGGTCATCCCGCCCGCGGTGATTTATGCGTCGCAGGAGCAGCAGGCGTCCAGCCTCAGCGAGTGGCGCGATCGCCAGGTGCCGGGGCGGCCGGTGTGTCTGCTGCTGTTTTATCGCAGTCATTTGCAGGGGGCGAATACCGCCGTACCCGACGGCTTGCTGGCGGCGCTGAAAGACCAGGGGCTTGAGCCGTTGGCGGTGGCCGTGGCGTCCCTGAAAGAAGGGCCGTGCATTGATTTTATCAATCACCTGATTGAGCAGACCGGCGCCATGCTGGTGATCAATACCACCAGTTTTGCGGTCAATCGCAACGCCGATGGGCTGGATGCTCTGGGGGAGGAATTACCCGACAACCTCTTTGTGGGGCGTCCGGTAGTCCTCCAGGCAATACTTGCCAGCAGCACCAGTGAAGACTGGCAGGGCATGGCTGCCGGGCTGCATAGTCGCGATGTGGCGATGCAGGTGGTGCTCCCCGAGATGGATGGCCGCATCATCACTCGGGCGGTGGGCTTTAAAGCCGAAGCCCACTACAACCCGCGCTGCCAGCTGGCGGTGACCCACCACGTGATCCACCCGGAGCGGGCCGCCTTTGTGGCCGAGCTGGCGCGGCGTATTTGTTCGCTGCGGCTGACCCCCAACGGGCAGAAGCGTGTCGCGCTGATCATGGCCAACTACCCCAATCGCGACGGCCGCATCGGTAACGGGGTCGGGCTGGATACGCCTGAGTCGACGCTGCAGATTCTCAGCGCCCTGAAAGCGGCGGATTACCCGCTCAGCGAGTTGCCTGAAAACGGCGATGAATTGATCCGCCAGCTTCAGGGTGCGGTAACCAACGATCACGCCAGCCTCGACCAGCGCGCCTGCTGGCAGAGCATCAGCGTTGACGACTACCTGGCCTGGTTTCAAACCCTGCCCAGCGAGCTGCAGGAAACCGTATGGACACGCTGGGGCGAGCCTCATAAAGACCCCAAGTGCCGCCAGGGACGCTTGATGATCGCCGGTATTCGTCTGGGTGAGACCTTTGTGGGTATCCAGCCGGAACGCGACTTTATCGACGATCTCACCCAGTCCTACCACGATATGGAGCTGGCGCCGCCCCACAGCTACCTGGCGTTTTATTTTTGGCTGCGCGCGCACTACCAGGTCGATGCGGTCATCCACGTCGGTAAGCACGGCAACCTGGAGTGGCTGCCGGGCAAAAGCATCGCGCTAAGCGCCGACTGTTGGCCGGATATTGCCCTGGGGCCGCTGCCGCACTTTTATCCGTTTATCGTCAACGACCCCGGCGAGGGCGCCCAGGCCAAGCGCCGCAGCCAGGCGGTAATTATCGACCATCTGATGCCGCCCCTGGCCCGGGCCGAACTCTACGGCCCCATGGCCGAGCTGGAAGCACTCACCGACGAGTATTACCAAGCGCTGGATATGGATCCCCGCCGGGAAGCGCTGATACGCAGCCAGATCCTCGCCCACCTGCGTGATACCGGTATCGACCAGGAGCTTGCTCACGCCGTTGATAGCGCTGATGACGCCGAGATTCTTAACGAACTGGATACCTTTCTGTGCGACATCAAGGAATCGCAGATCCGTCACGGCCTGCATATTCTTGGCACGCTGCCGCCTGAAGAGAAGCGGGCGGGCACCTTGGTGGCGCTGTTGCGGCTACCCCGTGGCGAAACGGTGGCAAGCCGCGGCCTGCTGCACAACCTGGCAAGCGATCTAGGCTTGGATTTTGACCCGTTAGCCGCGGGCAACGAGCCCTGGCAGGGCCCCGAACCGGCTATTTTAAGCCAGCAGCTCGATACCCCCTGGCGCACCGCAGCGGATGCTCGCGAGCGCCTGGAAATGCTGGCCGAGCGCTGGGTGGCCGACTACGTCTTGGCAGACGGCTGCCTGGATGACCTCGCCCGGGATTACCCCGATACGGCAGCGCAGCTGCGTTACGCGCGCGACCAGCTGTGGGTCACCATGCAGCGCGGCGTGAAGATGGAGCTTCAGTCGCTGCTCGACGGCCTGGAAGGCATCTTCGTGCCCGCCGGGCCCAGCGGTGCGCCCAGCCGGGGGCGGCTGGATACGCTGCCCACCGGGCGTAACTTTTTCAGCGTCGATAACCGCTCGATTCCATCGCCCGCCGCCTGGACGCTGGGCGAAAAATCCGCCCAGGCGTTTGTCGAGCGCTACCTGCAGGATCACGGCGACTATCCGAGGCGGCTGGGGCTATCCATCTGGGGCACCGCCACCATGCGTACCGGCGGCGATGACATCGCCCAGGCCTTCGCGCTGATGGGCGTGCGGCCCATCTGGTCGCTGGGTTCCCAGCGGGTGAGCGACTTTGAGGTGATCCCGTCGATGCTGCTCAATCGCCCACGGGTAGACGTCACGCTGCGGGTCTCCGGGTTCTTCCGCGACGCCTTCCCCAACGTAATTCGGCTGTTTGACGCCGCCGTGCAGGCAGTGGCGAGCTATGAAGAGCCAGGCAACAGCAACACCATCCGCGAGGCGGTGCTTTCCCGTCAGCAGGAACTGGAAGACCAGGGGCTAAGCCCGGAAATGGCCGCCCAGGAAGCGAGCTATCGAATATTCGGCAGCAAGCCCGGCGAATACGGCGCGGGCCTCAACCGGCTGATTGAAAACCGTTCCTGGGAGAGCGCCGACGATTTAGCCGAGGCCTACCTGGGGGCAGGCGCCTACGCCTACGGCCAGTTTAAGGAGTCGGGCACGGCCGCTCGCGGCGCCTTCGAGCAGCAGCTTCAAGGGCTGGATGCGGTGATGCAAAATCAGGATAACCGCGAGCACGATATCCTCGATTCCAACAGCTATTACGCCTTCCAGGGCGGCATGGCCAACGCCACCCGCTCGCTAAGCGGAAAGGCGCCGGAGATTTACCACGCCGACCACGCCAACCCCGCGATGCCCAAGATTCGCACTCTGAAAGAAGAACTGGCGAAGGTGATTCGCTCGCGCGTGCTGAACCCCAAATGGATCAACGCCATGCGCGAGCACGGCTACAAAGGCGCCTTTGAGATGGCCGCCACGGTGGACTACCTGTTTGCCTACGACGCCACCACCGACCTGATTGCCGACTACCAGTACGCCCAGGTGAGCGACGCCCTGGTGCTCGACGCCGCCAATCAGCAGTTCCTGCGCGACCACAACCCAGCAGCCCTGGAAGAGATGGCCGAACGGCTGCTCGAAGCCGCCCAGCGGGGCATGTGGCAAGACCCCGGCGAGCACGGCCAGGCGCTTCAGGATCTGCTGCTGGAAATGGACGAAGCCAAAGAGACCCATGGTCATGCCGCCCAGCCCGCGCATTAAAGGCTGGTGCCCCGGCGCATGGCAACCCATGGCCACCGGTGACGGTCTGCTGGTGCGCGTGCGCCCGCCGCTGGGCCAGCTTTCTCGGGAACAGTTAGTGGCACTGTGCGACGCCGCCGAGACCTTCGGCAGCGGTTTGATCGAACTGACCAGCCGCGCTAATTTTCAGCTGCGTGGGGTGACCGACGAAAGCTGGCCGCTACTGATGGCGTTTCTGGTCGAGCATCAGCTGGTGAGCGACGCCCCCGAAGCAGAACGACAGCCACCGCTTATGCTGGCGCCTGCCTGGCAAAAGGGCGATGACACCCCTACCATTGCCCGCTTGTTGCAGGCGCGGGGCAGTGAATTGGCATCTATGCCCGGCAAGGTCGGCATCGCCATTGACGCGGGGAAAGCGCCGGTGCTTGGCGACAGCGCCGCCGATTTTCGTATCGAGCGCTCAACAGAAGGCGACCTGCTGATACGCGCCGATGGCTACGCGCTAGGCACAGCGGTGAGCGATATTGATTCCGCCGTCGAGCAGCTGATTCGCTTAACTCACTGGTTTGTGGACAGCGGCGGCTGGGCGTCAGGCCGTATGCGGCGGCACACCGCACCGCTGCCTGAGTGGGCGCCCACTGATACCGCCCCTGCATACCCCGGTGAGAAGCTGGCAATGGGCAAACATCGCGAAGGCATGGTGATTGGCCTGCCTTTTGGCCGGGTGGCCACTAATACGCTACGTGCTGCTGTCTCGCCAACCGCCTGCAGCGTGCAAGTCACCCCCTGGCGGCGCCTGTTGTTGAAGGATTGCGATACACTGCCTGCGATTGATGGCTTGATACGCCATAATAGCGACCCGCGGCTAGCGATGGACGCCTGCCCCGGCGCGCCCTATTGCGAACAGGCGAGTGTCGCCACCCAGCCACTTGCCGAGAAGCTAAGCGGCTGGGTGGAAGGAAGCGTACATATATCCGGCTGCGCTAAAGGCTGCGCCCGCCGTTCACCGGCCGATGTATGCCTGGTCGGCGAGGCAGGCCGATTTAATGTTGTTGTTAACGGCAGTGCCGATAGCACGCCGGTTAAGACAGGCCTCACTGAGAGTGAGGCGTTGGATGTTATAAAAAAGCTCAGCGAAAGCCGTTAGGTTTATCGATATTAAAAAAATAGTGGCTTACATGCTGGATAGCTGAGTGCCAGGGCAGGTTGTAGCGAGGGTCTTTCGACAGGACGTCGAAAGTAGCGCCCAGGGACGGGTTCACAGCGCCCTCGCGGAAACCTGTCCTGGCACGGAGGCCTTGCAGACCAGCAACTGCGAATTAGTTTATTTGGAGAGTTTGGGTGCCCTATAAGTACGAAACCAGTGGCCCGGCGATTTACCGGGAGTCGTTTGCGATTATTCGCAGTGAAGCCGAGCTTGGCCGCTTTTCAGTGGAAGAAGAGACCGTGGCGGTGCGCATGATTCACGCCGCCGGGCTGGTGGAATTGGCCGCGCATATTCATTTTCAAAACGACGTGGTCAATAAGGCCCGTGCCGCGTTAGAGCAGGGCGCACCGATTCTCTGCGATGCCCGCATGGTCTCAGAAGGCATCACCCGCAAGCGGCTGCCCGCTGACAACGAGATTATCTGCACCCTCAACGATGAGCGCACGCCCGGCCTTGCCCAGGAAATGGCCAACACCCGCTCGGCGGCGGCGCTGGAACTCTGGCGGCCGCACCTGGAAGGCGCCGTGGTCGCTATTGGTAACGCGCCCACCGCGCTGTTTCACCTGCTCAATATGCTCGAAGACCCGGCGTGCCCGCGCCCGGCGGCGATTATCGGCTGCCCGGTAGGTTTTGTCGGCGCCGCCGAATCCAAGGAAGCGCTGTTGGCTAATTCGGCACTGCCCAGCTGCATCGTCCGCGGGCGTTTGGGCGGCAGCGCCGTAACGGTGGCGGCCATCAATGCCATGGCGGATCGCATCGAATGACCCAGGGAACGGTATACGGCGTTGGGCTGGGCCCCGGCAGCCAAGACTTGATGAGCGTGCGCGCCGACCGCCTGATACGCGGGGCGACCCACGTGGCCTATTTCCGTAAAAAGGGTCGCTGCGGCCATGCGCGCACCATCGTGGAGGGCATGATCCCGCCCGGCGCAATCGAGCTGCCCATGGAATACCCGGTCACCACGGAAATTCCTTTCGACGACCCGCGCTACAATGAGCTACTGGCGGCTTTCTACGAACGCAGCGTGGCCCAGCTCATCGAGATGGCGGAAGCCGGGTGCGATGTGGTGGTGCTGTGTGAAGGCGACCCGTTCTTCTATGGCTCCTTTATGCATCTCTACACGCGGCTTTTGAACCGCGTGCCCGTCTCGGTGGTGCCAGGGATTACCGGAATGTCGGCGGCGTGGACGGCCACCGGGCAGCCCATTACCTGGGGCGATGACATCCTGACCGTGCTGATGGCCACGCTACCCGAAGAGGCGTTGGCCGAACGCATCGCCCAGACCGATGCGTTGGTAGTGATGAAGATTGGCCGCAACCTGGCCAAGCTTCGTCGGGCCCTGGTTCACGCGGGCCGCGAAGGCGAAGCCTGGCTGATTGAGTACGCCGCCATGTCGCAACAAAGAGTGCTACCATTAAGTGAGGTTGGCGAGAGCGTGCCCTACTTCTCGATTGTGCTGATTCACGGCCACGGGAGACGCCCATGAGCGGCTGGCTGAAAATCGTCGGCTTGGGGCCGGGCTCAGAGGCCATGATCACGCCCGAGGTAACCGCTGCGCTTCAGGACGCCACCGACGTGGTGGGCTATGTACCCTACGTTAACCGGGTCGCGCCACGTGATGGATTGGTTCGCCACGGCTCGGATAACCGCGAAGAGATCCGCCGGGCGGAGCAGGCGCTACAGCTGGCGCTTGAGGGTCATAGGGTCGTGGTGGTGTCTTCCGGCGACCCTGGTGTATTCGCCATGGCCGCTGCGGTGTTCGAGGCCCTGGAAGCGGGCGATGCCCAATGGCGCTCGCTGGACGTTCAGGTACTGCCGGGGATTTCCGCCATGCTGGCCGCCAGTGCCAGCGTCGGCGCACCGCTGGGGCACGACTTCTGTTGCATTAATCTATCCGACAACCTCAAGCCCTGGGCGCTGATTGAAAAGCGCCTGCGCCTGGCCGCCGAGGCCGACTTTGCCATGGCGTTCTACAACCCGCGCTCCAAGGCGCGGCCGGAAGGTTTTGCGCGTACCCTGGAGGTACTGCTTGACGCCTGCGGGCCGGAAAGGCTGATCGTTTTCGCCCGCGCCGTCTCGATCCCTGACGAAGTCATTCGAGTCACCACCCTGGGCGAGGCGACGCCGGACATGGCGGACATGCGCACCCTGGTCGTCGTGGGCTCCAGCCAGACACGGCGCATTGAAAGACAAGGTCCAAAAGAGCGCGAACCGTGGGTTTATACCCCTCGCTCGGTGGGCGCAAAAAGCCAGGCCAGTACGTCATCCAGGGCGTGACATTCCCGGCGTGAGGGCAGCTTAGGCCGCTCGATCATCACCACCGGCAGGCCGAGCGTGCGGGCAGCGGTGAGTTTGGATACCGCGCCGTCGCCGCCGGCATTTTTGCACACCAGGCGCTCAACGGCGTGGTCTTTGAGCAAGGCCAGATCGCCCGCCGTGGTAAACGGGCCTCGCGCGACGGTGATAGTCTGGTGGGGCAGCGGTATCGGCAGCTCAGGGTGATCGACCAGCCGCAATACATAGTGATGCTGCGGCATCGCGGCAAAGGCCTCCAGGTGCTGACGCCCGATGGCCAGCATGATGCGCTGGGGCGGGCCGTCCAACTGGTTCACTGCCTCGTCGATGCTGGCAGCACTCGTCCAGTGATCGCCGGGTTGGGGTTGCCAGGCCGGGCGGGTGAACGCCATCAGGGGAATATCGCATTGCGCGGCTGCGGCCAGCGCATGGCGGCTCATCTGCTCGGCGAAGGGGTGGGTCGCGTCAACCAGGTGGGTAATGCCCGCTTGCTGAAGGTAGTCGACAAGGCCGGCAACGCCGCCAAAGCCGCCAATACGCGTCGGCAAGGGTTGCGGCTTGGGGGTGCTGACACGCCCCGCATAACTATAGACGGCCGGGATCGAATGCTCGGCCAGCAGGCTGGCCAGGGCGCTGGCCTCTGAGGTTCCGCCAAGAATCAGGATGTTCATAGTGGTTAACGGTAACGAGGTTCCCTGGCTGACGATAATAGGCTGGGGGGAGAGTGGCACACAGGGTCTCACGGCGGCAAGCCGCGAGGCGCTCGAGCGTGCCGAGGTGGTGTTTGGCGCCCGCCGACACCTGCGCCTGCTTGCACCCCTGAGCACTGATCAAAGCGTCGATCTGAAAGCCGACTTGAAAACCAAGCTGCGTGAATGGCCGGTGCCGTTTGCCGACGGCATCCCCCAACTGCTCGCCGAACGCGGCCGCCGCGTGGTGATGCTGGCCTCCGGCGACCCCTTCTGGTTTGGCGCGGGCACCTCCATCGTTAGCCACCTTGAGCCCCAGGAATGGCAGGCGCTACCGTCGCCCTCCACGTTCAGCCTGGCGGCTTCCCGCCTGGGCTGGCCGCTTCAGGACTGCACCTGCCTGGGCCTGCACGCCAAGCCGTTAACCCGCGTTCGCCCCCACCTGCATCCCGGCAGGCGCGTGCTGGTGTTGGTACGCGACGGCGATGCGGTAGCGGAGCTTGCCCGGTGGGTCTGCCAGTTCGGCTTTGCGGATTCAACGCTAACGGTGCTGGAAGCCCTGGGCGGCGAGCACGAGCGGGTGCGCCACTTTCCGGCAACGACGACGCTTCCCGATGACATCGAACACCCGGTCGCCGTAGCGCTTGAGGTCGCAGGCGAGGGGCCCGCATTGCCGTTGACGCCTGGGTTATCCGATGATTTTTTTGAGCACGACGGCCAGATCACCAAACAACCCATTCGCGCCATGACCCTGGCCGCGCTGGCCCCCAAGCCCGGCGAACGGCTGTGGGATATCGGCACCGGCTCGGGCTCCATTGCCATCGAGTGGCTGCTGGCCCACCCCGACAATCAGGCGGTAGGCTTTGAACAGAACGCCAGCCGCGCCGCTCGCGCGGCTCATAATGCCCGGCAACTGGGCGTCGACTGGCTTGAGGTAAAAGAGGGCAGCGCAGTTGAGCGCTTAAACGAAGCACCGCCGCCGGACGCGGTGTTTATCGGCGGCGGGCTCTCTCAGGCACTGTTAGACGCGTTATGGGAACATCTGCCGAGCGGCGTGCGTATCGTCGCCAATGCGGTAACGCTTGAGTCCGAGGCGCTGCTGGTCCACTGGCACCAGCAGGCAGGCGGCGAGCTGCTGCGCCTGGAGCTTGCCAGCGCCGCGCCCTTGGGCACCCGCCGGGGCTGGAAGGCCAGCTACCCCATCGTGCAGTGGCGGGGCGTTCGATGAGCGGGCAGGAGATAAAAGTCGTGGGCTTTGGTTTTCGCAGTGGTGCGTCGCTTGTCTCGCTGGCAGGATTGCTCGATACGCTGACCCAGCGCTTTGGGGCCATCGACGCTCTGGCCGCGACGCAATCCATGCGCCCGCTGGTGCAAAGCCTGGGCCAGGCGCGCTGCCTCAATGTCATTCTGGTCGCCGATGCGCACCTGCCAGGCGTTACCACCCTCACGCACTCCGCGCAAAGCCTGCAGGCGCGGGGCACGGGTAGCGTGGCCGAAGCGGTAGCGTTATTGGCCGCCGGGCCTGGGGCGCAGCTGCTTGGCCCACGGCATATTTCCGCTGACCGGCAGGCAACGGCGGCCATCGCCATAGGAACATCATTATGACCGTACACTTCATCGGCGCCGGGCCAGGCGCTCCGGACCTGATCACGCTGCGCGGCCGCGACCTGATTGCCGCGATTCCGGTGTGCCTCTACGCAGGCTCGCTGGTGCCTGAAGAACTGCTGGCGCATTGCCCGGCAGGGGCGCGTATCGTCAACACCGCGCCGCTGTCGCTGGACGAGATCATTCAGGAAATCCAGGCCGCCCACGCGGCTGGGCAGGATGTCGTGCGGCTGCACTCGGGGGATCTATCGGTATGGTCGGCGGTAGGCGAGCAGACCCGCCGCCTGCGCACGCTGGAGATTCCCTATACCATTACCCCCGGCGTGCCCGCCTTTGCCGCCGCTGCGGCCAGTTTGGGCCAGGAGCTGACCCTGCCGGGGGTGGCGCAATCGGTAGTGCTGACGCGTACCTCCGGGCGCGCCAGCGCCATGCCGGACAACGAAACCCTGGCCAACTTTGCTAAAACCGGCGCGACGCTGGCGATTCACCTGTCGGTTCATAACCTCGCAAGCGTGGTGGCGTCGCTGGTTCCTTACTACGGCAGTGACTGCCCCGTGGCCATTGTCTGGCGTGCCAGCTGGCCCGATGAAAAAATCATCAGAGGGCGGCTATCCACCATTGAGGCTTTAGCCGCCAACACACTGCAGCGCACGGCGCTGATTCTGGTCGGGCCGGTGCTCGAGAGCCAGGACTTCCAGGAAAGCGCGCTGTACGCCGTGGGCTACGATCGCCGCTTTCGGCCACAGTCGGCGGACTCGCCGTTTGCCAACCTGCCAGACGAGGAGGGCCGCGACGGATGACGACGCTTTCACTGATTGGCATCGGCACGGGCAATCCTGACCACGTTACGCTCGCCGCCATGCGCGCCCTCAACGACGCCGACCTGATCCTGCTGCCGCGCAAAGGCGAGGCCAAAAGCGACCTGGTCGACCTGCGCCGCCTGCTGTGCCAAACCCTGCTGCGCGAGCCCGAGCAGGCCCAAATCGTCGAGTTCGACCTGCCTAAGCGCGGCGAGCGGGGCGATTACCTGGGCGCCGTGGATGAATGGCATAACGCCATCGCTGAAGTGTGGGCATCGCTGATGGCGCTCCACCTGCCCGAAGGCGGGCGGGTCGGCATGCTGATCTGGGGCGACCCCTCGCTTTACGACAGCAGCCTGCGCATCGCCGAACGCCTGGGCGCCGCCGGGGTACAAGTAGATGTGGAGGTGGTGCCGGGCATCACCAGCCTGCAGGTGCTCACCGCCGAACACCGCATACCGCTGAATGCGCTCGCCGAGCCCATCCAGATCACCACCGGCCGCCGCCTGCGCGAACGCGGCTGGCCAAGCGACGCCGCCACCGTCGCCGTCATGCTCGACAGCGGCGGGGCCTTTACCGCGTTGCCAGCCAACGATACCTACATCTGGTGGGGCGCCTACCTGGGCATGGAAAAACAGTGCCTGATCAAAGGTTGGCTGAGCGAGGTCAGCGACGAAATCATCCAACGTCGCGCCAGCCTGCGCGAACAGCACGGCTGGATTATGGATATCTACCTGCTGGCTAAACAGCCGCTGATTTGACGCCGGTATCAATATGGAATGTTTTTCCATAAAATAACTGCATCGACTAAATGACTGCGTTATCAGGAGCGATCATGAGCTTTTACGTTTATCTATCCGGCGAGATCCACACCGACTGGCGCGACGAGATCCAACGCGGCGCCGACGCGGCAGGCCTGGATATCGTCTTCACCGCCCCGGTGACCGACCACGACGCCTCAGACGCCGCCGGAGACCACCTCGGCAAACCCGAAAATGGCTTCTGGCGCGACCACCAGTCCTCCAAGGTCAACGCCATCCGCACCCGCACGATGATCGAACAGGCCGACCTGGTCGTCGTGCGCTTCGGCGACAAATACAAGCAATGGAACGCCGCCTTCGATGCAGGCTACTGCGCCGCCCTCGCCAAGCCCTACATCACCCTGCACAGCGAAGATATCGTCCACCCGCTAAAAGAAGTCGACGCAGGCGCCCAAGCCTGGTGCACGACTACCGATCAGGTAGTCGAGACACTACGGTACGTCCTAAAAGCCTGATACGCCCACCCAGCGAAGTGCACGGTGCCCTGTAAGGGCCATCGTGCCACCAAGCCCGCGGTGAGGGGGCTTGTAGGAGCCCAATTCATTGGGCGATCAGCATTAAATCAGCCAACGAAAACAATTACTTGTACAGAATTTCCTTCCTCACCTTTCCAACCCTGAACACACCGCCGCCAAAATTTCACCTTCCCAACGCGTGACCTAAGCCAAATTTATGAATAGAGTATGCTTGAACCGAGCAAAATGAGCGGGCACGCAAATTCTGTATATGCTGCCGAACGGCAAGGTTGATTTATTGTAAAACAGTAGGTTATGGGAATGCTGCTTGCTCGATAATATCAATAAACGCGTCGGCACGTTCATTGATATTATGCAGCCGGGCGTATAATCACTGTTGAACTAAACCGCTTCGCGGTAGCTGTCGACGAACCACGTTTTTCGCCTCATCGGGCCACACTGTTGATTGACCCACGTGGGTCAATAGACAGGAGTGACGACGATGACTGCCTTGCGACAGAAGATGATCGCGGCCATGCGTCAGCGTGGCTTTGCGCAACGTACCCACAACACCTACCTGATGGTGGTCACTGATCTGGCACGTTATTTCCACCGTTCGCCAGACACGTTGAGTACCGACGACCTGCAACACTTCTTCAACCACCTGGTTCAGGAGCGCGGTTTGTCCGCCGCTAGCTGCCGTGTCTACCTGCACGGCGTCCGGTTCCTGTACCTGCACGTGTTGCAGTGGCCGTCGTTTGATGTGCCGCTCACCGTCCCCAAAAAACCGCAGCGGATTCCCGAACTGCTGACTCGTGACGAAGTTCGGCGGATCCTAGCCGCCTGCCAAAACCCCAAGCATCGCATGATGCTCGAACTGTGCTACGGCTGCGGATTGCGTGTGACCGAGGTCTGCCACCTGCGAGTCAGTGACATCGACAGCCAGCGTTACCAACTTCGTGTGACGCAGGGCAAGGGCGGCAAGGATCGTATGGTGTTACTCCCGGTGACCCTGCTTGATCGCCTGCGCGATTACTGGCGTGCCTACCGGCCAATGACATGGCTGTTCCCGAGTGCTCTGTTTCCCGACCAGGCACTGCACCCCAGTGCGCCGCAGAAGGCCTTTACCCAAGCCAAGCGCCTGGCCGGGGTCGAGCGGGTCGGTGGCATCCACAGCCTGCGCCATGCCTACGCCACCCATGTCCTGGAGCAGGGTCTACCCGTCCATCAGCTCCAGCGGCTATTGGGCCACCGCAACCTCCAGTCGACGATGCGCTACCTGCACTGGCTCCCGAGCCAGCAAGGGGGCGATCAGTGTCATATTGACCTGGTGGCCGCACTGGAGGTGAGCCATGACTAAGGCCGCTACCTTGCAACAGGTGCTGACCCGCTTCCTCGATCCAACCGGTCTTGATCGCCAGCGCCAACGGGTGTGTACCCATCTGCTGGCCTGCCGAACGGAGGCGATGGGCGGGATGATCTTGCAGTGCTCCGACTGCGCTCAAGTACAGCCACGCTACTTCGGCTGTCGCGATCGTCACTGCCCACAGTGCCAAGGCCGCGCCATGGAACAATGGGCCGAGCGTCAGCAGGCCAATATCCTACCGGTGCGCTATTACCACGTCGTGTTCACGTTGCCGCACAGCCTTAATGGCTGGGTTCAGCTTCATCCCGAAGTGATCCATCGATTGCTTTTCCAGAGTGCCTGGCAAACGCTGCGCACTTTTGGACGAGATCCCAAACGCCTTGACGGCGAAATGGGGATGATCGCCGTGCTTCACACCTGGGGCCAGAACCTGAGCCAGCATGTGCATCTGCACTGTTTAGTCCCAGGCGGTGCCTTGAGTGACGATGGCCGCTGGCGTGGGGCGCATAGCAACTACTTGTTCCCCGTACGGGCCTTGTCACGTCACTTTCGCGGGCACATGGTGAGCGCTTTGCGCAAGGCCGCCAATGCAGGCGATCTCCACCGAGTCACCCGGCCCGGTGATGTCGATGCTCAACTTAACACGCTGATGGCCACTGAATGGGTGGTTTACAGCAAGGACTGCCTTGAACACACCCATGCGGTGGTTCGCTACTTGGCGCGCTACACGCGCCAGATCGCCATCAGCAACGCACGTATCCTCGCCGTAGACGACCAGCAAGTGACCCTACGCTACAAGGACTACCGCGACCACGACCGACACAAGCCACTCATCCTTGATGGTGAGGAGTTCGTGCGTCGCTTCCTGCTCCACGTCCTGCCCAAGGGACTGATGCGGGTGCGTCACTACGGTTTTCTGGCCAATCGCTGCCGTCGGCAACGTCTGGTGCAGATCCGTCGAGCGCTAGCGGTTGTTGAGCAAGCCCCGAATGTCGATACAGCCGCCAGTGATGCGGAGCCAACCTACACCTGTCCACACTGTCGGCAGCCGACATTGCGGATGATCGGGACGCTCACACCCCAGCGACCCATCGACGATCCACCGCCTAACCCTAACCACAAGGCGCAACGCTATCGAGCATGATGTAACGCCATACGACGACAACGGACTTGGCTAACTGGCCCGCTAGCGGGTCACGGCGACATTCGTCCCGGTGATGGATTTTAGCCATCAGGCGCGCTACATTGGGTTAACTTAGGTTCGGGGGCACAGAAATAATGGCTAATCTCACCATTAGAGAGCATTACCACAGACATGCCTATGCACGGCTTGGTACCTCAGGCCGCATGCCAGTCAATACAATCCCCTATTAAATAGCCGCCTGATGGACGCGCCTTAGTCCAACAGGCATTTATCCGCCATGCTCCGCACGGCGAATAAATGCTTCACTGTTAGCAGTAGGGAGTTAAATGGACGATTTCGAGATCACTTGGTATATGCAAGAGCTCTCAATGCACTCATTGGGTGTAGAGCACGAATTCATGAATATGCTTCAAGTCGCCTCGAATCCCGAGACTAGGCAACAAAGATTAGTTTGGTTTCACCTAACCTCCTGCCTAGCGCATGCTGCGATGATGTCCAAATATTTGTCACCTGTCCGTCCTCAAGGTGTTTCACGTGAGAGAAAGCGAACGCTTCGGCGGTTTCTAGAGGTCGCTGACGATTCTGAAATTCTTTCCCGGGCAGCTCGCGATAACATCGAGCATTTTGACGAAAGGGTTGATAATTGGGTTGGCAAAGATTGCGGTGGAATTCTTGAAGTGGTTTTGCCAAACCGACGTGGATACGAATTTCTTGACGGTGACAATAAACGTATAAAACGAGTGCTGCTCGGTGAAGAACTCATTTTTATCACAGAGAACCGGGATGGCAGTAAGCTGGAAATTCCACTTGAACCAGTCGTTGAGGAAGCAAAAAGGATTGGGTCACGAGCTGGAGACTGGATTCAGGATAATTCCCCCTACCATTTCATTTACCCAGGCCAGCAATGCTAACAAGTCATTCCAGTTCGTTCCGGCCCTGACGGGCCTGCACCGGACGCCCTTGTCAGGGCGCCGCTGAATATTGGCGTTACATCCAGATTCGAGACGCTTGGCAGAGGGCTTATTGAGGGAAAGGAGTTACCCTGTTACATCTACTTTTTATGTCTACTTAATGGAGTGAAAAATGACGGAACAAAAAGCAAAATTTCGCTATTCAGCACTTGAAGGCGTTATTGAACTAGAGGGTTCGGAAGAATTTATATCATCACACATGGAAACATTGACGGATTTGGTTCGCGTTGTTTCAAGGCATACTCCAATAGCGACGAAAGCCGAAAAACAAACTACTCCCTCTTCAGGGAACGATGCCAGCGTTGATTCAAGTTCAACAGATGACGGCCCTTCATCAGATGGAATCGGTTCACACCCAAAAATTTATTCGCAAATTAATGAAAAACTTAAGATCATCAGCAAAGTTCCTGGGGCCAATAAAAGAGAAAAGTCTATCAATGCCGCTCTTCTTTACTGTTATGGAGCAGAGTTGATGGGCGACGAGCAAGTTCCGTCATCTGAAATCAGGAACGTCTGCGAAGAACATGGTTTTTTGGACGGAACAAACTTCTCGAAAATATTCGACGACAATACAACCTTTCTCCTCGATGGGAAAAAGGGTGGCAATAAGCAAGTCAAGCTAACGTTCAATGGCAGAGAAAAAGCCCAAGCACTGATAAAAGAGTTAGAGGCATGAATGCCAGAGATATCTTGGTTGGTCGTTATCCTGATGAACTAATTGACCTTTTGATTTCTTATTTCAAAGAAATCGAGAGAAGCTACCGCCTAGAGAGCTGGAAGCCGAGTGAGCTTGACTCAGGGCATTTCGTTGAAGTCGCACGCAGGATTATTGAGCATGAACTATTTGGCACCTACACGCCGGTCAGCAAGTCTTTGGGGTCGTTTAATCCGTCTGTCTTAGGCAAGTATGAGTCATCATCAGGGGATGAATCGCTTCGCATAATAATGCCGAGAATCCTTTACTCAATGTATTGCGTGAGAAATAAGCGTGGTGTGGGGCATGTCGGAAGCATATCGCCTAATAAGATGGATGCTACGTTCATCCTTTCGTCCGCTAAATGGGTATTGGCAGAGTTTATAAGAATCGCCGGTCAAACCGTTCCTGAGGTGGCGCATTCGATCATAGATGATTTGACAGATAAGCATGTAGACCTTGTCTGGTCTGACGAGGAGACATTTATGATTCTTGACGCAAAAATGAAAGCGGCCGATAAGGTTTTGGTGGCACTTTATAAAGAAGACGATATTAATATCGGACTACTGCAACAACGTATTCATTACAAGAACAAATCCGATTTCAAGAAGATAGTAAAAAAACTAGAGGCTTCCAAGTTTTTGCATTGGACTGAACAAGATAGCTGTAAACTTTCCCCCTTAGGTGTGCGAGAAGTAGAAGATCGGATAATGTAACCGGGCGTTAGAATTTCACAGACCATAGGGAGTTTCTGGTGAGAAGAGGAAGATACTATCTTGGCCGAGTAGTGAAAATAAATCTTGACCAAGAAAGCTTGATGGACGCTATTGCCAACGCTCCTATAGTATCTATCGGAAGGTTTGACTGGACGATAACGGATGTCGCCGACAATAGAAACGAAGAAACCCCTTATGTCTTTGGTAAGCTGTCTAAGTATGCAAAGGAAGGTCATGCTACGGTAATTGATGAAATCAGTCGCTCTCAGGTTGATGCAGATGTGCCAAACCTTCTTGAGGCCAGCTCTTCATTTATATATTTGCCGGAGTATTCAGGCGTTGCATTCTTGCATGTGTGGAATGGTATTCAGGAAGACGTGTTTCCAAGAAGATTCAAATCCGTAATTGAGGCCGCCTTTGACGGTTTCTTTGTGGCTTGTGATGTGGAGCCCGTATCAGATTATCGTGCATTCACTTCACGTCTAAAAAAGCTAAGCCATTTCACAGAGTTTTCGGCAACAGTACACCCCCCAAACCCTCTTTTCGGGAGGCTATGGGGCAGTCTCAACGACTACATTGAAAACAGAAACGCTTCCGAAGTAACAGTCAAAGAGCAGACTTCTAAGTTAAAAGGTTTGAAGTCTAGAATCATCGAGCTTATGGACCGAATAATGGGTTCTCCGGAGTACGAGCCAGATGAGCCGCCTGCAATTGGAGATGCGGCAATTTTGATGGCTGCTGATGGCTATGGCAGGGGCAAAGTAGTTGGGATGGAAAATGGCGATGAAGTCGTGATTAAAACGAGTGATACGCAAAAGAGTTTTCTTCACGATAAAGAGCCAATCCCCAAAGAGCTTGCGGTGAAAACAAAAATTCAGTTTGAAAAGATCTCCAAAGAGCGGAATATGAAGCACTGATGAAGATGCTTTATTTCTTAAGAGTGTTTTTCATCAGCTACGAGTTCGTATTCCTTGCTTTGTGTTTAGCTGTCTATATGCTCTCGCAAAAGCTTCTTTCAGCGAGCTTCCCGTTGTCATCGCTGAATGAGGATGCCGTTAAGTGGGCAATGATTTATCCCGTTGGAATCGCAGGATGGACTTTGAAAGAGGGTGTGGGGGTTCTTTTTCCAGGCGAGAATAACGAGAAAGTTTTGCACGAATGGCCTGATTACTGGAAGCTTAGGATCCATTTTGATGTCGGCATAACCAACAGTATCTTGTTTACTATTCCGTGCTTTATTGTTTGGCTTCTGAGCGCGTTGAATACATTGGTTGGGGCTTGGGTTTTTGTCGGTTTCGCTGGAGCTTTGTCAATAAATGCTTTCAGTTTCTACACTGCAAAGATTCATTTGAAAAGCGTCTTAATCCGGCTGGGTGATGCCAAGAATTCTAACAATCGCGTCAATTAGGACGCTCGCAAGCTCGCGCCTATTACGCGGGCGTGGAGGCTGTAGAAAAAAACCGCTGATCCCTAATTTTTGGTAGGATCGAGGAAACAGATGAGGAGTGGTCAGCATGCCGCGCTTCAAGGCTTATAACTACGATCAGAACGCCATTGCGGTGATCAACTACCAAGATTAGCTCCACCCAGGCACCTTTGAAAACTCTGTACATTACCTGGTTGAGTACATCTCGCCCCGTCAGTTCTTCATCCCAAGCACTGCAACTGTGCGACAGTTCTGCTGGCCTATGATGCAGTCATTCTATAAATTCAGTTTATTCAAGGCGATCCACCGATATTATGACCAGAAAAACACTAGGCTTGAAAACAAAAAGGCAAGTAGATGCCATGCCCGCCGACGAAGTTGAAGATCAATTCCCTAATGATCCCGAAAAACGTTTTTTAAATGGCGTCGCTATTCATCCTTCTCCGCGCATCTATTTAGAGCCTGGCTCTCAGCAGCTTACTGTGCGAGCGATGGATTTGATTACGCCCATTGGGATGGGGCAACGAGGGTTGATTGTTGCGCCGCCAGGCTCTGGCAAGACGACGATGTTAAAACATATCTGTCAGGCCGTGGCCGAGGCCCATCCTGACATAAAGCTGTATGCCTTGCTGATTGATGAGCGCCCGGAAGAAGTGACCGATTTTAAGCGCAGTGTGACGGCAGAGGTACATGCCTCGTCGTCAGACGAAACCTACACACACCATGTGCGTATGGCCGATAAGCTTCTTGAGTCGGCGCGTAAACAGGCAGGCGAGGGGCATGATGTAATGATTGTGATCGATTCGCTTACCAGACTCTCGCGGGTTCATAATGCCGAGCAGCGGGGCAATGGTCGCACCATGTCGGGTGGGCTGGATTCCCGCGCAATGGAAATACCGCGAAAACTGTTTGGCGCTGCGAGAAAGATCGAAAACGGTGGATCGCTCACCATTCTGGCCACCGTGCTGGTGGATACGGGAAGCCGTATGGATCAGGTGATTTTCGAGGAGTTCAAGGGCACGGGTAATATGGAGCTCGTGTTATCCCGCGACGTGGCCAATCAACGGCTCTTTCCGGCGATCGATATTGCCAAAAGCAGTACCCGTCGAGAAGAGCTTTTGATTGATGAAAGAGATATTGAAAAGGTAAGGGCATTGCGTAGAGCATTGACAACGCTTAAGCCAGTAGAAGGCGCGCAGAAGTTACTTGCTTTATTGGAGAAGTATCCCACTAATGCCGAGCTTTTGGATGCGTTTTTGCCCGCCTCCTGAAATGTCAATAATAATCAAGCCCACCTTTTTTTAGAGGCGGGCTTGTTTGTTAAGTATTAACGAGTGCTTTATTTACTATGGTTCAAGTTTGATGCGGGCACTGCTTTTTTAACCGGAAAGCCTGCAATTTCTTTGCGCTCAATCGTATTTTTCAATCGCCTTTCAATAGCACAAAGATTTTTAAAGTCACTGATATCTACAAGCGAGATGGCTTCACCTGAGGCACCCGCACGGCCGGTTCGGCCAATGCGGTGGATGTACTCTTCTGGCTGAAAAGGCAAATCGTAATTCACCACACGGCTCAGCTCTCCAATATCCAACCCTCGAGCGGCCACCCCGGTGGCCACCAGGTACTTGAGTTCGCCCGTTTTGAACTGAGTTAACACCTGTTCGCGCATGGCCTGGCTTCTGCCGCCATGAATGGAATCCGCTTTGATGCCGCGTTTTTCCAGTTGGGCAACCAGCTTGGCCGCACTGTGTTTTTTCTCGACAAAAATAAGCGCCTGATCCCACGCTTGCTCGTTGATCAAGTGGCTCAATAAGGCGGACTTGGTGTCTTTGTCTACCGTGATCAGCCACTGTTTGATCGTGGCAGCGGCGCGGACGTTGGGCGTAATGGCGATGTCAGCCGCCAGGCTGGTCATCTTGCTGTCTGAAAAAGCGTTGGCGATGGCGCGAACGTCATTGGTCATGGTGGCCGTGAACAACAGGTTTTGACGGTTTTCAGGCAGGCGCACGATGATTTTGTGGATATCATCGACAAAACCCATGTCGACCATTCTGTCCGCTTCGTCCAACACCATCACTTGCAGCTCATCAAAGTGCAGCGCTCGCTGATGCGCCAAATCGAGCAGTCTGCCCGGTGTGGCGACCAGAATATCCACGCCTTCGATTAAGCGCTCTTTTTGCGGCGCGGTATCCACGCCGCCATACGCGGCCATCGAGGTTAAGGGCGTATGCTTAGCGTATTGAGCCACACTGGCTTCGACTTGAACCGCTAGCTCGCGGGTCGGTACCAGGATCAGCGCACGAATGCGTTTGCCGCGCAAGGTTTCCGCGTTACTGAAGCGTTCAAGCAGCGGCAGCACAAAGGCAGCGGTTTTACCTGTACCGGTTTGTGCGGTGGCGATCAAGTCGTTACCCGAAAGAATGGCGGGAATGGCTTGTTCCTGGATGGGCGTTGGCGTTTTGTAACCGAGCTCGGTAATCGCTTGAACAAGAGGACTGGATAATCCTAGTTTTGCAAATGGCATAAGGCGCTCTGACAGATAGTCGTGAGGGGTGTCGAAAATAAAAAGTGGTGCAGTATAGCGCGAGAGCCGCCGTTCGTTTCTCGAATTATCCAATCAGCGTCGTAGTGTTACGACCTCACTCCCTGATTGCGGCGTTAGAGGCCCATCTTTGGTATCTAACTTTTAACATTCAGTAGCACAATGCCGGCTTATGCACGTTGACTGGTCTATCGATCCATCCGAGCCCGTTGCTCAGCCTGATCCAGAAGCACCGCACCGCTACCCGATTCGGCCAGTTTGTCGTCTGGGTTATAGAGCGGGCAACGGGTCATGCTCAGGCAGCCACAGCCGATGCAGCCCGCCAGGTTATCGCGCAGCTTCTGTAGGTAGGCAATCCGGCCATCAAGCATCTTCTGCCAGTTTTTTGAGAGCTGCTGCCAGTCTTCAACCGTCGGCGTGCGGTTGTTGGGCAGTGATTCAAAGGCCTGCTTTATCTCTTCCAGGCTGACACCGACTTTCTGCGCGGCTTTGATCACCGAAATCCGCCTTAGCACTTCTGGTTTATAGCGGCGCTGATTGCCCGCATTGCGCCAGCTATGAATTAGCCCCTGCTGCTCGTAAAAGTGCAGGGTGCTGACGTTAATCCCGCAACGCTTGGCGACCTTGCCGACACTCCAGACAGCTTCTGCCATCACTCACCCCTGAATATTTTTTACTATTTTTCCGCAAAAACCGCTTTACCTCAAGTTAAGTTGAGGTTCTATCCTTTCATTTCACTTAACGAAAGGAGACGCTTATGTACTTGGAACACGTTAATTTGGTGGTTGCTGATATGGATGCCATGCTGAAATTTTACCGCGCCGTCTTCCCGCACTGGCGGATACGCGATGAGGGCCATGGCGAGTGGTATGGCAAGCCACGCAAATGGATACACTTTGGAGACGATGATCACTACCTGGCGCTAAGCGATCATGGGGAAGGGGAGAACCGTGATTTGAAAGGCCACAGCGTTGGGCTGGCCCACTTTGCCTATGTGACCGATAACCTCGATGCCGTTGTTACTCGATTAAACGAAGCGGGTTATGCCGTTGCCAAACCCGGCGCCCCAGAGCCGTTTCGCAAGAATGTCTATTTTGTCGATCCGGCCGGTTTTGAAGTAGAGTTTGTCGAGTATCTGAGTGACATTCCATCCGAGCGGAATTTAAACCGTGATGCTCAGTAAGGAACCTTGAGATAATTCGTCAATATTTGGTAAACACAGAAGCGATAAGGGGCGCGTCTGATGTCGCGTCCCTTCGGCTGTGCTGGAGAAAAAAGCGGCGAACTTTCGGAGGAATATTTGCGGTAAAGGAAATGGATGGTTTTGTATCAATATGGAATACGTAGGTGTTCCAACTGACTGGTTTCCTCTGCCGCTCCAAACTGGCGGCTGAGTCAATAAGCTATGGCTTAGCTCGTTCCAGCCAATAGCCAGGCTTTCGCGAGTGATGAGCAATGGCGATGACAACTGTTTCTGCTGGCAACTCAATCAAGACTAAATCGTACGGGAAGCGTTCCAGAATAAGGCGTTTTGCACCGGTATCTCCAGCTTTTTCAGGAAGAGGTGATAGGGGAATAAAGTTTTCTTCAATAACGTCGATAGCGGCGTCAATAGCAGCGAAAAACTCAGCTCCGAGCCCAGGTTGCTCATGTTCATACCATGCTGCAGCCTCAATCGCTTCCTGCGATGCTTCTTCCAGTATCCTTACCGTTCGCACTGTTATTGGCCTAACCTCACTCGCATCTTGGATCGAAATTCTTCGCGGCTGAGCAGCGTGGCTTTTCCGCTTTTGACCTTGGACACACGGCGAACAATTTCATCGTTCCATGCTTGCTCGACAGAATCGTCACGGGGACCGTCGAGGCTCATTATGAGCTCACGGGCCAGCGCTGCCCGTTCCGACTCGGAGAGCGTCGAAATCTGGGAACGTAGGTGGTCTAATGTTTCCGCCGTCATGGTGCCTCCACGAGTGCTTATTCAGCTATGCTATCCCGATTCAATGGCCCTAACAAGCCGGTCAACAGGATGTCAGCTACAGCTCAAAGGGAACATGCAATGCTCGAACAAGTCGGCGGTGTAGAAATCCAGCCCAAGCATAGGGCAACGTGCCACTGCGGCATGGTGGTACTTGAGCTTGATCTGCCTGACGGCCTTGTCGACCCTAAAAGGTGTAATTGCTCGATATGCAGGCGCAAAGGTGCGGTGATGGCCTATGTGCCCTTGAGTGGTCTTCGTGTTATCAGCGGCGCTGAGCAGCTAACGCTATATCAGTTCAATTCGGGGGTCGCAAAGCACTATTTCTGTTCCAACTGTGGCATCTACACGCACCATCAAACGCGCTCGAATCCCGAGATATATGGGTTCAATGTCGGGTGTTTGGAAGGTGTTAACCCGCATGACTTACCTGATCTTCCCGTCAGTGACGGTATCAACCATGAAGCAGACCAGTAGCAGAAGGGGCCAGTGTTAGGTGTCGAAATGGTTCATGAAGCAGTGATCACCAACCGGGTGAGGAATGATTCCGAGCGCATGGAGGCACTAGCCATATAGCGGCCACGCAGAAACTAACACTTCTCAGCGATGGCGAAACAGGTATCTTAGGATCGCCCGGATAAACTGTTGTTTAGCCTGACGCTGTTCCCGCTGCACCTTCTCAATATCGATACCTCCCAGCTCATCTTGGTACCTAAGCGGGATGGCTGACTTGTCGTCGACACCTTGTTTTTCTTCGTCTTCTTTATTAAGACGAGTTAACGGATCTCCGCTGTTAAAGTACGGCTTGTGTTTTGAAACCATCATGACCCTGACCTCCATAACGTCGCCCTGGGTATCAGGGCCGTTTGGGTTATCTCGCTATGTCAGGGACATGCTAGTATTGTTCTATTACGCAAGCTATTCCATAAATGTGAGCGCAGACTTTGCAAAAAAGAACAGTCAAAAAGAGCAGGCAGCCCTCAATCTCTACACAGAAGACACGCAGTTACCTGGCGTGGAATGACTTTGAGGTTATTCTTGCCATCTCGACTGAAGGCTCTCTTTCTGGGGCCTCGCGAGCGCTGGGTGTCAGTCATGCAACTGTTTTCCGGCGGCTGGGTGAAGTTGAGCAGCGTCTAGGCGTTACTCTCTTTGAGAGGAGCCGTACCGGTTATCGGCCTACGCTGGCAGGGGAAGAACTTGCCGATACGGCTAGGGTCATGGATGAAGCAGCCCTGGCGGCGGAGCGTAAAGTCGCTGGTCGTGACCTGGAGCCCAGTGGTGAAATCTATACCACCACAACGGACTCCTTACTGATGGGGTTGTTGGCACCTTTATTTACGCAATTCCGTTATAAATATCCAGCCATCGTGCTGGACGTTGCTATCTCTAATCAGTTGTTCAACCTGACTCGCCGGGAAGCGGACGTAGCTATTCGTCCCTCCAATCTTCCGCCTGAGAACTTGATTGGTCGACGGCTGACCACGATTGGCCAGGCTGTCTACGGGCATCGCAGCCTCGGCTTAACCCCAGGGGCCTCCATTGAGACCCTTGCGAACCAACCTTGGATTGGTGCAGGGCCACGATTGCAGGATTCAGCTCTAGACCAGTGGATGGACAAAAATGAGCTGAAGGCGGCCTGTGTCTACCGTGTGGATACCTTGGTCAGCATACTCAGCGCGATACATGCGCGAATGGGGCTCGCCGTCCTGCCGTGCTATTTGGCGGATGAAGATCCGGATATTATTCAGCTAAGCGACCCTATTCCCGAACTGGAATACGGGCTGTGGTTTCTTATGCACCCAGACTTGAGAGGCGTTGTTAAAATTCACGCTTTGAAGGACTTTTTGACCGAGGCTATCCAGGCACAGAAGCAGCGCCTAGCTGGGCCTCTATTGAGTTAACCTGCATATTAAGTTGTCGCTGGACAATGGCGTATAAAGTGATATCAAGGACTGAATATGAACTGTATTTTTTGTGAAATCGTGGCCGGTAACGTTCCATGTCACAAGATATGGGAGGACGCCGATCACTTAGCCTTTCTTTCCATTTACCCGAATACGCCTGGGTTTTCAGTGGTCATCCCGAAGCGTCATGTTTCCAGCTATCTGTTCGCCCAAGATGACGATGTAGTGACGTCGCTGGTATTGGCTTCAAAGCGAGTGGTTTTGTTACTTGATGAAACATTGGATGATGTTGGTCGTACGGGAATGATATTCGAAGGCTATGGCGTGGATCATTTGCATGCGAAACTGTTCCCTATGCATGGAACGGGTCAACATTCAGCGTTCAAGCCCATTGCATCAAGCGTGGAAAAATACTTCCACAGCTATGAAGGCTACATTTCGTCTCATGACTATAAACGCGAAGACGATCACGTTTTAGCGGATCTTGCTGCCAAGATCAGGGCGAATGCTTAACTGTGTCTGGCCTAGTGACACCTGTATATAGCGCCTTGTGCTAGTGAGAAGACGCTTGCTAACAAAGCGAGCGTGGGCTGCTGGCGTCATGCAAAACTCTACCAGTGCGGGGTATCGCGACCATGTTTGACGATTTTGAGAAGCGCCGTATCCAAACCGGAGACGCCGAGATATTCGTATGCCTCGGCGGGTCTGGTCCGCCGCTTTTGCTGTTGCACGGTTACCCTCAAAATCACGTGATGTGGCATGCGGTGGCAACGCAGCTACGCCACCATTTTACGCTCGTGATACCCGACCTGCGGGGTTACGGTGAGAGCAAGGGGCCGGAACCCGATCCAGAGCACCACGGGTATTCCAAGCGCGCCATGGCCCAGGACATGGTGGAGGTCATGTCGGCGCTTGGGTATGAGCAATTTCTGCTCGCGGGCCATGATCGCGGCGCACGCGTGGGCTACCGGCTCGTGCTTGATCATCCCGAGCGGGTCTTGCGGCTTGCCGCACTCGATATTGTCCCGACCCTTGAGGTGTGGGAACGGATGAATAAAGATGTCGCCATGAGAACCTACCACTGGCCCTTTCTTGCCCAGCCGGCTCCCTTGCCCGAGCGGTTGATCGGCCACGATCCCGAGTTTTATTTGCGTCACCTACTGGCGCAGTGGGCAGGCCGACTGGAAGCTATCACTGCTCCCGCGTTGGCCGAGTATATCCACCACTTCAATAAGCCATCCGTCATTGAGGCAACGTGCGAAGACTATCGCGCGGGGGCCACGGTTGACCTGGAACATGACCGGGCGGATCGCGATGCCGGTCGCCGGATTCAATGCCCTATGATGGTTGTCTGGGGCAGGGGGTTCCTCGCCGGGCAAGCTGAATCGCCGCTTAGCGTCTGGCGTGATTGGGCTGATGATGTACGCGAGGTCGCTCTAGACTGCGGGCATTTCGTGGCCGAAGAAGAACCGGATGCATGCGCCGTCGCTCTTCACAATTTTTTTGGTGAATAGGCGGATCTGAATTCAATCCTTTAAGTTTAGCGCTACTTAAATTTCATCGTTCCAGGCTTGCTCGACAGAGTTTTCATGCCAATCGTTCAGATGCATCGTGGACTCGCGAGCCTGAGCCACCGGGTTATTTTGACGCTATGACGCTGTGACGTCATAATGTCAAGACGTTACCTCGTTCGGAGATTGCCATGAGCGATACATCTAAGCGTTCTACGATTTATTTTGATCCGCAGTTACATGCTGCGCTGCGCCTGAAGGCCGCGCATACGCATCGTTCACTGTCGGATATCGTCAACGATGCTGTTCGTGCGGCATTGGCTGAGGATCAGGAAGATTTGGCGGCATTTGAGGAACGAGTTTCCGAGCCCACCATGAGCTATGAAGCCTTGCTGGACGATTTGAAGGCTCATGGCAAGTTATAAGCTGGTATTCAAAAAATCTGTCTCAAAGGATTTTCGGTCAATCCCCAATAAGGATGTTGCCCGTATTATGCAGCGTATAGAGGAACTGCCGTATAATACTCGTCCCATTGACAGTGAAAAGCTTTCAGGGCAAGAACGTTACCGGGTTCGGCAAGGGGTATACCGCATCATATATGAAGTGGTAGATGAATTGCTTGTCGTCACGGTTGTGAAGGTGGGGCACCGAAAACATGTCTATAAGCAAAGCTAACGAGGCCCTGCAATAACGTTGCACTTGGGGCTTGAGACCGCCAATCGTTAATTCCATTAAATTGATTTTATCAAAAGGTCATCAATAATGATCAACACCAAGATATACAAGGCGGTTTACGAACTGGCGGAAAAGCTGATGAAGGCTGCCGCCAAGGATGACAGAGAAACATTTGATGCGCTATATGCCGAGTTGCGGGCAATCTGCGTTGATAACGAGAGCACCGATAAAGACCACCCGGAACAATGGGAAACCCTGGCGGACTTTACCGAAGAGCTGGAAGACGCGCTGGCGGGCTACGAAAAGGCCCTGGAAAAAGCCAACGTCATTGATTCCAACGACCATCGGGCTTCCATTGGTTTTTCCATGGCGATGTTGCAAGCTGAGGCAGGCCAGACCGACGCGGCTATCGCCAGTTTGCGACAGGCAGAAATCAGTGCGCAGGGCATTGAAGATGACGAGCTGAAAGCCGACATCGATGAACTTCTTGAAAAACTAACTACCGGCCAGGAACCCAATTTTGACCAATAACGATATTTTTCGCCGCATCCGCTACACCTTTGATTTAAAAGATAACACCATCGTGGATATCTTCGCGCTGGCAGAAGTGCCCGTTACCCAGCCGCAGGTGACGGCCTGGCTGAAAAAGGATGACGACGATGCCTTTGTCACGATGAAGAACAAGGAGCTGGCGGCGTTCTTGAACGGGTTTATCAGCTTCAAGCGTGGCAAGCGCGAAGGCCCGCAACCCGCGCCGGAAGCGCAACTGAACAACAACATGGTCTTCCAGAAGCTACGCATTGCGCTGAACATGAAAGCGGACGATATTCTGGAGGTCTTTGCGCTGGTCGGACTACCGTTGAGCCACCACGAACTCAGCGCCTTTTTCCGCAAGCCAAGCCACAAGAATTACCGTGAGTGCAAGGATCAGATGCTGCGCAATTTCTTGCTTGGCGTTCAGCGTCAGTTGCGGCCAAACCAAGACGTTTAAAACGTGACGTAAATTCAGACGCTTTCTGCGCTTGAATCGCGGTGTTTATGGCTTCATGTCGGGCGCTCGGAAGACGTGAAACCCTTTGACTTGGATGATTTGCCAGTTAGCGACGGTATCAATTTTGGAGCTGATCTGTAACAGGAGGGGTAGAGAACTACCACGCCCATATTTGGTTGGTTCTCGCCGTGTAGCAGCTCAAAATAGGCGCATTAGTAAGGTACTGAGATGGAACATGATGCCCTGATCAAAGAATGGCTGACGAATGATTCTGCCCGTATGGAGGCGCTGAAAATAGCGGCTGGGCAGAGGCTGCCAGGGTGGTGTCTCGCTGCTGGATTCGTTAGAAACTTGGTTTGGGACAAGTTACATGGTTTTGAGACGAAGACGGCTCTTAACGACATCGATTTAATTTACTTCAACCCTGACGATATAAGCGATTCCCGCGATAATCGGATTGAGCAAAACTTAAGAGAAGTCTCAACGTTTCCCTGGTCGGTAAAGAACCAGGCAAGAATGCACGAGAGAAATAGGGACTGTCCGTATACTTCCACTGCAGATGCCATAAGTTACTGGGTCGAGGTCGAAACTGCCGTAGGTGCTGCTTTGGATGATGGTGGAGACGTTATCCTTGTGGCTCCCTTTGGTATTAAGCCTCTGTTTGACTATACCATTACATTAAACCCCAAGCGGCCAAAACCAACGGATTTTAGCGCTCGCATATTGGGCAAGCGGTGGCTGCAAGCATGGCCTAGATTGGTTGTAAAGGGCTTGTAGATGATTGTTGCGTCTACAGAGTTAGCTGGCTCTGAATCGAGATAAACATATTACTATGTCGTTAAAATTTATTGAAAGTTAATAAGGGGTTAAGCAATGGAAATTGCTAGAGTGAATAACGAAAATATCAACGATCTGTATGACTTGAATATCAAGCTTGCTGAATCCGAAAGTCAAAAGCACCTCTTTACTGCTGATAGACAAAGTTATGCTGACGCTTTTTTAGCACCTACACCTGCTTGTTTTGGATTGCTGGCTTATCAAGGCAATCAGCCAATTGGCTTCTATATATATAATTTTAAGTTTGCGAGTTACGTTGGATCCCGTGTTCTTTATATTGAGGATCTGTATTTTATCGATGGTTTTGATGGCGATGAAAATAAAAGTATATTACTACAGCATGCTCTAAAGGTGTCACGGTCTGAGAATTGCTGTAGAACGGAGATGCGTGTTCTTAAAGAGTTCAATATTGGCTATGATCTTATCAGTAGCTTTGGTTTCAGTGAGATCAAGAAATGGAGTGTTTATCGCCTAGATCTTTAATAAATCAATACCAGTGCACGTTGTCACAAAATTATTAACAGAATATACGTGGAGCCAGTAATGAAATCAACGGTGGAAGAGCGCATTCGTTCGTTGGGGTTGGAACTCCCCGTCGTTACCACGCCAAGGGGCAATTTTCTTTCTTATGCCATTTCGGACAACATGCTCTATCTGTCAGGTAAGGGCGCTCCGTTGCGAGAAGAGGGCGTTGCTGTCCCAAAAGTTGGGCAGGACGTCACTGTCGAGCAGGCTCGGATGTACGCTCAAGAGGTTGGCCTGTATCTCCTTGCGCTCGTTCAAGAGGCGCTGGGTGACTTTGATCGGGTTCAGCGTGTCGTGAAGGTGTTTGGTATGGTCAATGCTGATCCAAATTTCACCTCTCACACTGAGGTCATCAACGGTTGTTCCGACCTATTTGTTACCGTTCTTGGTGAGCGCGGTGAACATGCACGTTCTGCCATTGGGGTAGGCTCATTGCCGAAGGGGTTTGCGGTGGAAATTGAAGCCATCGTTGAGTTTTCAGACGCTTGACCACAGCATCGCCACGCTTAATCTTTCCCATGAGCTGCACTGATCTTTGGTTGCTACTTTTTAACCAACATCGAGATTCAGGAAAGGCAGGCCGTTCATGACGGACATTGCGTTCGGGGTATCTTTTCCTATCAAATCAACACCATGTGATGATGCGATGGTGCAATAACGCTGAATAAATCATGAATCAAGATATCTGGGAGCGCCGCCATACGCTAGGCGGCGCTTTTTCCTGGCGAGCCCAGATGCGCCGTAGTTGCCGCTCATCACCGAATCCAGACGCTTCCGCGATGCGCGCAAGCGTCCATGTCGTTTCGGTCATTAATGCCTTGGCTCGCTGCAGGCGTAACCCCGTGATGTAGTCGCCCACCGGCATGCCGGTGAGACGTTTGAACTGACGCCGGAAATGGCGTTCGCTCATGGCGGCTTTAGCCGCCAGCGTTTCGATAGGCCACCTTTGAGAGGGCGCGGCGCAGATGGCATCTTGAACGCGATGCAGCCGTTCATCCACATGATTACGCCCCTCAAGCCAGGCGCCCAACTGAGGCTCCTGGCCGCTGCGGCGAAGATACAGCACCATTTCCCGCGCTACCGCCAAGGCCAGTGAATGGCCGCAAGCACGGGTTAGCCAGTAGAGCATGGTATCGATCCCTGTTGAGATCCCAGCGCTGGTTAAATAGCGCCCGTCCTCGGTAAAGATACAATCACGTTGTACCTCTGCTTGTGGGGCTTTGGCTTGTAGCTGCTCGATTAGCGTGTGGTGGGTGGTACAGCGCCGCCCCTCCAAGAGGCCAGCATCCGCCAGTAATAGCGTGCCGGAGCAAACAGTCATCAGCGTATCCGCATGGTGGGCATTCGCCTTGAGCCAAGTGACGCACTCCTGTTGCGCTAATGGCTCAAGACTATTGCGATACTGCCCTGGAATCAGCAGTAAATCTTGAGGGGAGAGCTGTTCAGGTAATGGGTCAATGCCGCTAAGGGTGAGCGGCCCTAACCACTGTATGGCCGCAGTGGGGCCGATATAGTGAACCTGAACGTCTATCGAGAGCCGATCTGCGCACTGCAAAACCTGTAGCGGGCCAATCAGGTCAAGTGGCACCTGGCCGGGCATCATCAGTATCGCCACCCGTAAAGTGGTGGCTCTAGAGGATGGCGGTTGGCTATGTGGTCGCTCTTCACTCACGCGTATTTTGCCATTCGTTGATCATGTCGTGTGTACTGATAATACGTGCAAAGCGGCCTTCAAGAACCAGCTCGGTGCGTGCCTTGATATCATCGGCCGACCAGGTGATGCCGTGGCGCGTCATGGGGAAGGTCAGGGTAGCATCGCTGATAAAGTCGACGCTAAACCCTAAATCTGATGCCACCCGGGCGGTGGTTTCGCAGCACTGCTCGGTACGAATGCCGCTAATGGCAAGCCGTTCAATGCCGTGCTCCCGTAACCAGTCCCCAAGCGAGGTATCGGTGAAGGCATTATGGGCACGTTTATGATACGTGACTGCTACGTCATCGTTAAAATCATCAAGCGGACGAATAAGGCCATAATCCGGGTCAAAAGGCCCTTGGCTGCCGGGTTCTTCATGCAGAATGCGGATAACGGGAATGTTGTGTGCCTGAGCTGCATTTAGCACGGCCCTTTGCCTAGGGCGCCAGTCATGAGCAAGGTCTTCATCCCAGTAATCCCGGGCGGGGAAAGAGGCTTGTGCATCAATTAATAGCAATGCAGTTTTAGAGTGGGTCATGGCTAATCTCATCGTGTTGAAGTGAGGTGACAGATTAGCTGCTACGTATCCTGCCAACGATGCGTTGTCCGGTCACAAAGGGGGTAGATTCGGCCATTTATAGAGAGTGTTATCTCGCTAACACCACCATCATGGGGCGTTGTCGTGACATGTTCTCATTGCGGATTCTGCTACGCTCAAAACACGCTGGATGACTGCATGAAAGTGGCAGCGAGCTTGGATGTGACGGCTGTGGGAGGAGTAAGTGAGACAACGCATGGTGATCGCCATCATGGGAGCGTTGCTGGCGATGTCGACAGGTGCAAACGCGAACAGCCTTGATTTTGAAGCGCTGGTCTCTGTGCAAGAATCACGCCCGCTGCCCGCGCTGCAAACGTATGAAGCGCGGGACGGAACAGCGCTTGCGTATCGCCACTATCCAAGTGACGCCCATACCGCGTTGATCCTCGTGCATGGCTCTGGAACCGACAGCAGGTACCTGGCAGCGCTCGCCCATGAGTTAGCCGCGTCGGGCGCTGCCAGTGTCTATACGCCGGATGTCCGCGGGCATGGTCCTTCTCCGGTGCGCCGTGGCGATATCGACTACATTGAGCAGCTTGAAGATGACCTGGCGGACCTTATCGCCCATATAAAAGACACCAACACCGATGTCTCAAGGGTGGTCGTTGGTGGTCATTCATCCGGGGGCGGGCTCGCGGTGCGCTTTGCCGGTGGGCAGCATGGGCACCTTGCCTCGGCGTATCTGCTGCTGGCGCCTTACCTTGGCCACGATGCGCCCACTGTTCGGGATAATTCCGGTGGTTGGGCCGAGCCAAGTGTCGCCAGGATTGTGGCGATCTCCATGCTCAACGCGATTGGCATCACGCATTTCAACGGGGCGGATGTATTGCGGTTCAACTTGCCGCCTGACTACCGCGATGGTTCAGAGACGCTCGCCTATTCATACCGGCTGATGAGCGGTTTTAGTCCGGCCGATTTTCGTCAGGCGCTGGGCTCAGTGAAGGCGCCAGTTCTGGTGGCCACTGGTGCGGAGGACGAGGCGTTTTTTGCCGATCAATTCGAACCCGTGTTGCGTCCGCTTGTGCCGCATGCGGACATCACCACGGTGGAAGGCGCATCGCACCTGGGGCTAGTGGTCAGTGAAGAGGGCATCGCGACCGTTCGCCAGTGGCTGCAGGGGTTGTAGTGGGTAACAACAAGCGTGGGCGCTGCAAAGATATTGGCTGATCTCTCAAATCCCCTAAAGAAACCTCGTCAGTTTCCGATATCTCTTTATATCGGACGAACGCTATCGAACGATGTTGTTCGACCGTCCCCATGTATCGAGAGTCAGTCATGCCCAAAATACTCAGTTGCATCATCACGGCCGTACTGCTGTCTTTCAGTACGCATGTAATGGCCCATACTGCCAATGAGGCGGAGGCCGCTGCGCTTGCCTGGTTGAAAGCGATCGATAACGGTAATTATGAACAAGCCTGGGAGACCTCATCGCCGATCTTAAAAGCGCCGCTTTCACAAGGTATGTTGGCGCGCACCATTGAGCTTGTACGCCGGGACTTTGGCGAAGTGGCCTCGCGCAAGCGCGTTCGTACCAGCCACCAGACGTCCATGCCGGGTGCGCCGAGCGGCGACTATATCGTCTTCACCTTCCAAACCGGCTTCGAGAACAGCGGACGTCGGCTCGAGACCGTTACCCCCCACCTTGAAAACGGCACCTGGCGGGTGAGCAGCTATTACGTGGAAACGCCCTGATTTGCCCGCTACCAGCGCTGCATGCCTGGCGCATCAGCGTGCCCAGGTTTATTTCCCGATAGGGATAAAAATGCCAGGTTGGCGCTAAATCGAGTCAATTTTTCCCGGTAAGGAAGTAAACGCTCCGCACCATCACCAATCCCGCCACAACTGCTATGTTGAAAGTACACCAACGCGGCAATATTACTTGTTCAGTAAATATACAGGGTGTAGCTTCTGTATATGTTGATTCCGATAGTGGATGTGCTGACATAACGGCTGCTTAACAAGGTAGCCAAGTAATGTTTCAGGACGCGAGGCGCGGGGAGAGCTGACATGCGAAGCCTTTCTTACAAATCCCCTTGGCTGTGGTTATCGCTGGCAGGTTTGTTGATGCTGGCGCTGTCGTTCGCCTGGCAGGCCACGGCACAGACCTCTTCGCGTAATGCCCTGGTCATGAACATTGAAGGGGCCATTGGCCCCGCCACCAAGGATTATCTTGAGCGCGGCCTGCGCAAGGCCCGTGAGCAGAACAGCGAGGTGATTGTCGTTGAGCTGGATACGCCGGGCGGCCTGGTCGACACGACCCGCGACATGATCCGTGAAATGCTGAATGCCGACATTCCCGTGGCGATGTATGTCTCCCCCAGTGGCGCTCGAGCGGCCAGTGCGGGCACTTATCTGCTGTATGGCAGCCATGTCGCCGCCATGGCGCCGGCAACCCATCTGGGGTCTGCCACGCCGGTGCAGATGGGCGGTTCCGGCTTTCCCGGCAGCGCTGATGAAGCGGATGACAACGCCGAAGGCCAATCGGAAGGCGAGAGTGAAAGCGAGTCTGGAAGCGAGAGCAGCGCCATGGAGCGCAAGGTCATGGAAGACGCGGTGAGCTTTATCCGCAGCCTGGCCGAGCGTCACGACCGGAACGCCGATTGGGCCGAAGCGGCGGTGCGCGAGGCGGTCAACCTCACCGCCAATGAGGCACTGGAGCAGAACGTCATCGACGTGATTGCGCAGGATCTGAACGATTTACTTTCACAAATAGACGGTACGACGGTGGTCATGGAAGGTGGTGATCGGACGCTTGAGACAGCCGACCTCGCCATCGAGCGCTTTGATCCGGATTGGCGCACAGAGCTGCTTTCGCTGATTACCAACCCCAATATTGCCTACTTCCTGCTGATCATCGGCTTTTACGGGCTGATCTTCGAGCTTTCGAGCCCTGGCAGCCTGTTCCCTGGCACCATCGGGGTTATTTCGCTGTTGTTGGCTCTCTTTGCCTTTCAGATGCTGCCGATCAATTATGCGGGCCTGGCGCTTATCATCGTGGGATTGGCGCTGATGGTGGGCGAGGCGTTAATGCCCAGCTTTGGTGTACTGGGAGTGGGCGGGATTATTGCCTTTGTGCTGGGGTCGGTCATGCTGATGGATGCCGAGTACCTGGCCATTTCGTTGCCATTGATTGGCGGCGTGGCGCTGGTATCCGGCGGACTGATGTTGTGGACCTTGACGCGTTTTGCAACGCTGCGCCGACGCCCGGCACATACGGGTATCGAGCAGATGATAGGTGCCAGTGCCGTTGCCCTGGAAGATTTTGAAACCAACGGCCACGTCTGGCTGCACAGCGAGCGTTGGAATGCGGTAAGCGATGCTCCCGTCAAGCAGGGTGACGCACTGAAGGTCGTGCGTCTTGAAGGCTTGACGGTCTATGTCTCACATCCCTAGCGACCCTGGCCCTGGTGGCCGTCGTCAGGTAATTGATCATCCGCTAAACGAGGTGCCCCATGATTCTCTCGTATCTTGTTCCAGTCGTACTGGTGGTGCTACTCATCGCCGCCTCCATCCGCATACTGCCGGAATACAAGCGCGGCGTGGTGTTCTTTCTGGGCCGCTATCAGAAGGTAAAAGGGCCGGGCCTAGTTATCGTGATCCCCGCGATTCAAAAGATGCAGGTGGTCGATCTGCGTGTTATCACCATGGACGTGCCCGAGCAGGACGTGATCTCCCAGGACAACGTTACGGTGAAGGTCAACGCCGTGCTTTACTTTCGCGTAGTGGATCCGGAAAAAGCGATTATCCAGGTGGAAAACTTCACCCAGGCGACCAGCCAGCTGGCGCAGACCACGCTGCGTTCGGTATTGGGTAAGCATGACCTGGATGAAATGCTCTCCGAGCGCGACAAGCTCAACGACGATATCCAGGAAATCCTCGACGCTCAGACAGACTCCTGGGGCATCAAGGTGGCGAACGTCGAGATCAAGCACGTGGATCTGGACGAGAGCATGATCCGCGCCATTGCCCGCCAGGCCGAGGCGGAGCGTGAACGTCGCGCCAAGGTCATCCACGCTGAGGGTGAGCTGCAGGCTTCCAAGAAACTGGTCGAGGCGGCCAACGTGATGCAGGAAAACTCTGCTGCGCTGCAGCTACGCTACCTGCAGACCATGAGCGACATGAGCAACAAGAACGCGTCGACGATCGTCTTCCCGCTGCCCATGGACATCATGGAAGCCTTCAAGGACATGAAAGCCAAGCACATGCCGCCCGCATCGGGTACGCCAAAAGACGACGCTTAAACGCTGCTGATAGGGCTATAACGAAGGGTCAACGTGGCGGTAAATAGCGGTAAGCACGCTATAGCACCCAAACGCCAGCAGGCCAATGGCGACAAACCCAAACAGCCATTGCCCGAAGGCCTGGCGCCGCAAGGTGTTAAACGCTTCCGCCGTGCCGCCAGCTTCGTTGGGGTCGAACTGGTAAGCGGCGATCATGAACAAGCTACCCACGATCACAAAGACGAGCCCGCGAACCACCAGGCCGAAACGGCATATCGGGTAGGCCCAGGCTTGGGTGCGCGAGGGCATGGTGAAGTGCTTGTCAAACTTGGCCTTGCAGCCTTTGACGGCATGGGCGATACCCGCACCGATGATGGCGATGCCGACGGCAGCCACCAACCAGCGGCCAAAGGGTTGCTGCATCAGCCAACTGGCCATACCTTCCGAGCCCCCGCTTGAGCCACCCGAAGAACCGGACGAAAGAAAGCGGAAGACAAGGCTGGCGGCAAAAAATGCCAGCAAGGTGTGGGTAACCGCACTGACAAATAAGCCTGCGCGAATCACCAGCCCTTTGGCGCTGGTACCGTGATGGTCGGGGTCCTTGAAGGCTTGGATGCAGCGCCACATGGCGTACCCAATCAGCCCCACGGCGATAATACCCAGCATCACCTTACCGAACGGCGCCCCCAGCACGGCTTCCAGCGCGCCACGGCTGCCTTCCGCCTGGCCGCCCTGATCTATGGCGGTGAGCGCCGCCAATCCCCCCACCAAAACGTAAACCACGCCGCGGGATGCATAGCCCAAACGGGCGAATGCGCTGATGGCATCGCGGTGGTCGGGTGCGGGCGTAGAGCTTGCCATGGTGTCCTCCTGACCAATAAGGCTTTTGCCAATTATCCATAAGCAACTTGAATGAGCGGGGACTATACTGTGTCTGCGCCGTGCTATTGTCCAGCTTAGGCGAAGCAAGCCCTGCTGACGAGTTGAGCGGGGCGGGGCCGTCTTTTCCTTTTTCCATTATTTGAATTGTTTGAGTAGCGCATGAGTCCATCGTCTTCTCCGCTTTTCTGGCGCGATCAGCGCATGCCCCATGTAGAGTTGCGTAAGATCAGCGATGCGCGGCAAGTTTGCTATGCGCCTCACAGTCACGTGCACTGGTCGCTGGGTGCTGTTACCGCAGGCAGAAGTACCTTTCGTTACCGGGATACGACGTATCAGATTAGCGCGGGTGACCTGGTGATGATGAACCCGCATTGGGTGCATGCCTGTAACCCCATCGAGAATCAGCCCTGGGCGTACCTGATGCTCTACGTCGATACCGCCTGGCTGAGTAACTTGCGCTATCAGTTGGGGCTGCTGGATGCGCCTGACTGGCAAGATATTGCCACCGCTGTGCTTACCCAGCCTGCGCTTTTTGCAGCGTATTGCGATATGGCGTCCTGCCTGCTGGATGAGCGTCTAGCGATTGACGATAAGCAAGCAGTACTAACTGACTACCTGTCTAGCCTTATGCAGGCGCTTGCCCAAGCGCCTCCTGCGGCATTGCCGGAAGCGTCCAGCACGCTAGAGCAGGTTGCCGTCTATTTACGTAATAATTGCACCGCAGACATTTCGCTTGAAAGCTTATGCCAGCAGTCCGGCTACAGTGCGGGGCATTTAATCCGCGCGTTCAAACAGCATTACGGGCTAACGCCCCATGCCTACTTGATTAATCAACGCATCCAGATGGGGCAACAGGCACTAAAGCAAGGGCAACCTATTGTTGAGGCGGCGTTGAGCGCTGGCTTTAATGACCAACCCCACTTTCAGCGAACCTTTAAGCTGCTGGTGGCAGCAACACCCAACCAGTACCGCTACCCGCTACTCAATCAATAAGTAAATAGCACTGGCGGCCAAACATGCCGCCAACAAACGGTTAACCGTTAGCAGGATGGTGGGGCGGTGAACATAGCGTTTGAGAAAAGCGCCCGCGTATACCCAACTGGCAAGCGATAGCCAGCAAATAGGCAGGTAGAGCCCCGCGAACAGCCAAAGCTGGTAGGGGGCGTCACCGCTGGTGTAGGCACCAATACCAGCGGCAGACGCCAGCCATGCCTTGGGATTAAGCCACTGCATCATCGCGCCCGACATAAACCCTGGCGCTTTCTCGGCGCCTTGCTCGTGCAGGCGTCCATCGTGCTGGAAAAGTTGATAGCTGAGATAAAGCAAAAACAGGATACCCGCCCAGCGTAAAGTATCTTCCAGTAGCGGCACCACTTGCAGCAGCGAGTAAAGCCCTGCACCAATCCCTAAAAACAGGGCGATGAAACCTAGTGTGGCGCCCGTTACAAAGACAAGGCCCTGGCTAATGGGGTGATTCGTGCCGCTACTCAAGCAAACGATATTGACCGGCCCTGGCGAAATGGATGCAGCAAGGGCAAATGCGGACATGGGTAGAAGCAAGGGCAGTAGTGAAGCGTTCATTGTCATCCTCCTTGGTAGTACAAGGAGTGTGCAGTGGTGTGTGGCGAGTAGATTGCACAAAATTGATCTGCAAATAGCTTTTTAGCTAATGTTAAGTATCTTTAAAGCTGGCAAGGGCGCTTTGAATTTATCGAAAGGAGGCAAAGGGTTATGAAAACCACCGGCTTGCTGGGGGGAATGAGCTGGGAGTCCACGCAGACCTATTACCGTATGCTCAATCAAGGTGTTGCGGAGCAACTGGGGGGCTTTCATTCGGCGAAAATAGTGCTCTATAGCGTGGATTTTGCCGAGATCGAAACGCTTCAACGCCAGGGCGACTGGGAGGCGATGGCGGACATCCTGGCGAATGCGGCCTGCTCGCTGGCGGCAGCGGGGGCGGATTTTCTGGTGATCGGCACGAATACCATGCATAAAGTAGCTGCCGAGGTGGAGGCAGCATCAGGCCTACCGCTTTTGCATATTGCCGAGGCAACCGCCGATATTCTGGCCCAGCAGGGGATAGACCGCGTTGGCCTGCTAGGTACCCAGTTCACCATGGAGCAGCCCTTCTACCGGCAGCGACTGGAGGCGCGGGGGATCGAAGTTATCGTGCCTGAGCCCGAACAGCGTGAGGTCATTCATCGCGTGATCTATCAGGAGCTCTGCCGGGGGACGATCAACCCCGCCTCGAAAGAGGCTTATCTGGACGTGGTGGCGACGCTTTCAGCGCGGGGCGCGCAAGGCGTGATTCTAGGCTGCACTGAGATTGGTTTACTGATTAACCAGAGCGATACCCCGGTTGCGCTTTTTGACACCACCGAGATTCACGCCCAGCGTGCGGTGGCCTGGGCACTGGGTGATGGGGTGGCCTTCTGAACGCTTGCCGTTAATGGCCAAACACCGACCAGCCGGTTTTCTGGACAAACATTTCGAGCGCCTGGGTGCCTAGCAGGCTATTGCCGTAGGCATCGAGCCCCGGTGACCAGACGGCGATCGCCCCGTGGCCCGGCGCGATCGCCAGTATGCCGCCGCCCACGCCGCTTTTAGCCGGTAAGCCGACACGAAAGGCAAATTCGCCGGAGGCGTCGTAGTGGCCGCACATCATCATCAACGAGTTGATTCGTCGGGCCCGCTGGGAAGCCACCACCCGAATATCGCTGGGCTTGTTGATACCATCGGACGCCAGAAATAGCCCGGCATGAGCGAGCTGCTCACAGCTCATGGCAATGGCGCACTGGTGAAAGTAGGTGCCCAGCACTTTATCGACATCATGGCGTAGGTGCCCAAAGGCTTTCATGAAATGCGCCAGTGAGGCGTTGCGGTCACGGTGGGCCATCTCTGAGGCAGCTACCGCGTGGTCGAAGTAGATGCTGTCGTCATCGGCGATATAGCGTACAAAGCTGAGAATCTCGCCCAGTGTCTCTTTGGGTTCGTGGCCCATCATGATCGCATCGACCACCGCAATGGCCCCGGCATTGATGAACGGGTTACGCGGCTTGCCGCTTTCATGCTCTAGCTGAACGATGGAGTTGAACGGATCGCCCGATGGCTCGCGGCCGACTTTCGACCACAGCGAATCACCCACTTGCCCCAGCGCTATGGTCAGCGTGAATACCTTGGAGATGCTCTGGATGGAGAAGGGCGTAGTGGCACAGCCTGCCGAGTACACCTTGCCATCCACGGTGGCCAGGGAAATGGCAAACTGTTTTGGGTCAACGTGGCCGAGCTCGGGGATATAGTCCGCTACTTTGCCGCGTTCCTCTGCGCTCGCCATGGTGGCGGCAATGTCGTCGATCAAGGCTTGCATGGGCGTATCGTGACCGTCAGTTGAGGCGGGCAGTAACCCTAGCGAAAAATGCGGGCGCTGTCTGCTGTTGCAGTCAGCAAGATTCGGGTCGGCAACTCGCCTGTGAGCGCATAGGCTGTGAAGGTAACGGTTAATACGACGATGTGAGAGACGACAATGAACGACTATGAGCGTATCGAGAAAGCCATGGATTACATGGTGGCCCATGCGGCCGCGCAGCCCAAGCTGGAAGCGGTGGCTGCTCATGTTCATTTGAGTGCCTTTCACTTTCAGCGTTTGTTCTGCCGTTATGTCGGGATCAGCCCCAAGCGTTTTTTACAGGCGCTGACCCTGGAGCGCGGCAAGCAACTGATGCAGTCTTCTACCTCGCTGCTGGATATCGCTCATACGTTGGGGCTTAGCGGTGGCTCGCGGCTTTATGATCACTTTGTCCAACTGGACGCGGTCACTCCGGGGGAGCACAAGCGCCAGGGGCAGGGCGTCGAGATTGTTTATGGCGTTCATGCCACGCCGCTGGGCAGCCTGTTCGTGGCGGTCACGCCTCGGGGTATCTGCCGCATGGGGTTTGTGGATGCCACCAGTGCCGACGAGTTATTGACCCGGCTTGGCAAAGAGTGGTCACTTTCCACGCTTCATCACGATCCTGACGCCACGGGCTTTGCGGTGGAAGCGCTTTTCAACAGGTCAGGCGATGCCTATGCCACGTTGCCGCTGCATGTGACCGGTACCAACTTTCAAATCGCCGTATGGCGGGCGCTGCTGACCATTCCCGAGGGCCAACTGGCCAGCTATTCGCACATTGCTCAGGCACTGGGCACGCCCAAGTCCTCGCGCGCGGTGGGCAATGCCGTAGGGGCCAATCCCATCGCGATATGGATTCCCTGCCACCGGGTAATCCAACAAAGCGGCGCGCTAGGCGGCTACCGCTGGGGCGTGGCGAAAAAGCAGATGGTGCAAGCCTGGGAGTTGGCGCAGTTGAACACGACGACGCATGAATTTGAAGTGAGTTAACCATCCCCTTCGTTGCTTGGCCCCGTTGCGCTAGCTAACCCCTCCCGCTACAGTTTCGCTCTTATCCAACTGGGCGAGACATCTGCTATGGCCACATTGATGATCCAGGGCACCACCTCGGATGCCGGGAAGAGTACCGTGGTGGCCGGGCTGTGCCGTGCGCTGAAGCGCCGGGGTATCTCGGTGGCGCCATTCAAGCCTCAAAACATGGCGCTCAATAGCGCCGTTACGGAAGATGGTGGCGAAATTGGCCGTTCCACGGCGTTGCAGGCCCAGGCCGCGGGGGTGACGCCGCATACCGATATGAACCCGGTCTTGCTCAAGCCGGAAAGCGATCGCGGTTCGCAGGTGATTTTACGCGGCAAGGTCTACGGCCATATGGACGCCATGGATTATCACGCCTTCAAGCGCACCGCCAAAGAGAGCGTGATGGCCGCGTGGCAGGCGTTGGAAACCCGCTTCGATGTGATTATCGCCGAAGGCGCGGGCAGCCCCGCTGAGATCAACCTGCGCCAGGGTGACATCGCCAATATGGGCTTTGCCGAAGCGGCTGACTGCCCGGTGATACTGGTGGGCGATATTGAGCGAGGCGGGGTGTTTGCCCAGTTGGTGGGGACGCTTGCGCTGCTGAGCGAAAGCGAGCAGGCGCGCATGAAAGGGTTTGTGATCAATCGCTTCCGTGGCGACATGAGCTTGTTAACCCCAGGCATTGACTGGCTGACGGCACACACCGGCAAGCCGGTATTGGGCACCTTGCCCTACCTTCAAGGGTTGCTGCTGGATGCCGAAGACAGCATCGGCCTGACCCACGCGCCCACCCAGGGAGAATCGCTCAACGTGGTGGTGCCTGCGTTGCCCCGCATCAGCAATCACACCGATTTTGATCCATTGCGTTTGCATCCTCAGGTCAACCTCACCTTTGTCGGCGCAGACGAGCCGATTCCTGCGGCCGATGTGATTATCCTGCCGGGCAGTAAAAGTACGGCGAGTGATCTGGCATGGTTAAAGCGCCAGGGGTGGGACAGGGCAATTCAGCGCCACCTGCGCTACGGCGGCAAGGTGCTGGGTATTTGCGGTGGTTTTCAAATGCTCGGGGAGTGGGTGGAGGATCCTGACGGCCTGGAGGGCAAGGCCGAGCGTGTCATGGGATTGGGGCTGCTATCGCTCACCACGCGTATGGTGGCGGGCAAACAGCTACGCAATGTGAGTGGCGTGACGGTGGCCGAAGGGGCGAGCGTCACGGGCTACGAAATTCACAATGGCGTAAGCGAAGGCACTGCGCTGGCCCAGCCGTTGTTTGATCTAGGCACCCACCGTGATGGCGCCGTCAGCGACGATGGGCAGGTAATGGGCACTTATCTGCACGGCCTGTTTGATCATTCAGAGGCTTGCCAGGCGCTGTTAGCGCGCCTGGGATTGTCAGCAGCACAGCGCCTGGATTATCGCGCCCATCGCGAGCGAGAGCTGAGCCGTCTGGCCGATACGTTAGAAGCGCACCTGGATATCGAGGCGCTTATTGCTCTTTTGGGAGCTGGCGCGTCGCCATCACGGTAATCTCGACGTGGCAGCCACCACAGATATTGGGCGATTCGGTACAGGTTCTGGCTGGGTAGCGGCCCGGCTCGAAGAACTCGGCGTAGACGCTGTCGAGATCGTGAATCGTCTTCAGGTTCGTCAGGTGAATATCGACGCGCAGTATATCCGCGACGCTGCCGTTTTCCATTTCCAGCATGCGGGCAATAGCGCGCATGACCAGATGGGTTTCTTCCTTGACGTCTCCCCGGGCGGCCTCGCCGTTTGACAGGTCAGAAACGGTCAGTCCTGAAATGAACACGTAGCGATCATCAATCACCATATGGCTGCCGGGAAAACTCGGGGTAGGGAGTGTGGGGTCGTTGGTATACGTCGTCATATTCATCCTTTTATTGCGCTTCTGTACTCTTTACGACTCGTCTGCCCGGAGTAGGTTCACGGCGATTGGCGCTGTTAAAATGACGCCGTTTACACTAGGCTTGCCGCTTTTGGCGAGCGGGGGACTCCATGAAGGTAATGCAGATTAATGAGCCGGCACAGCGCGATGCCTGCCTGGCGAAACTGTGCGCAGAAGTTTATGGCCAAGCGGCCGGCCTGACGCCGCTCGTCGTGTTCACCGGTACCCGCAATGTGCTGTTGCCCCAGGAAGCCGCACGGCTGCTCGCCGCTGTGGATGGCGATGGCGTTCCCCAGGCGTTGGCGCTACTGGTGCTCGATGAGCAGGGGGAAGGCATGACGTTGACCCACGCATGCGATCTGAATGCCTCCGAGGCCAAGGCCTGGCTGGTGAGCGAGCTGACCCTCAAGGCACCGCTGAGAGTCGAGGTGGATGACGCCGAGCAGGAAGCTTTTTACCAGCGCTGTGCCATCAAGCGCTGGTTCGATGATGGCAATGGCAAACGCATTGGCCTGAGTGCGCGGCATCCGGCGCAGACGGCTGATGAGCTGGCAGCGACGCTTGCCATGGACGAAGCGCTGATCCTGCGCCGTTTCAAGCACGACCCGGCGGCGTTTGAAGACGCCAAGCAACGCTTTGTCGATGGCCTGGCGCAGTTTCCCGAGACGCTGTAACCGCCCCAGGGGCTATTTCTTGGCCAGCTCGCGCATGGCGGTTTCCAGGCCTTCCATGGTCATGGGGTACATGCGGTCGTCGATGATCTCGCGGATAAGCTGCGTCGAGTAGGTATACTCCCAGGCCCTTGGGGGCATGGGGTTAAGCCATGCCAGGCGGGGAAACGTTTCGCATAAACGCTTCAGCCACACGCCGCCCGCTTCGTCGTTAAAGTGCTCTACGCTACCGCCGGGGTGGGTGACCTCATAGGGCGACATGGCCGCGTCACCGACAATCACGACCTGGTAATCCCCGCCGTAGGTATGCAGGACGTCCATGGTGGGGATTCGTTCGCTGCTGCGGCGCATATTGTTCCGCCAAACCCCTTCGTAAAGGCAGTTGTGAAAGTAGTAGTGCTCAAGGTGCTTGAACTCGGAGCGGGCCGCCGAAAACAGCTCTTCACAGACGCGAATATGGTCGTCCATCGAGCCGCCCACATCCAAAAACAGCAGCACCTTCACCGCGTTGTGGCGTTCAGGGCGCATCTGCACGTTGAGCAGCCCGGCGTCCTTGGCGGTTTCGCGAATGGTGCTATCCACGTCGAATTCTTCGAGCGCGCCCTGGCGGGCAAACTTGCGCAGGCGGCGCAGCGCCATTTTGATATTACGCGTGCCCAGCTCCAGCGAGTCGTCGTAGTCGCGAAAGCGCCGCTCGTCCCATACCTTGGTGGCGCGCCGGTGGCGTGAACCGTCCTGACCTATGCGAATGCCTTCCGGGTTGTAGCCGTAGGCGCCAAAGGGGCTGGTGCCGCCGGTGCCAATCCATTTATTACCGCCTGCGTGGCGCTCTTTCTGCTCTTCCAGGCGTTTCTTGAACGTCTCAATGAGCTCTTCCAGGCCGCCCAGGGATTCGATCTTGGCTTTTTCTTCCTCCGTCAGCTGCTTCTCGAACTCACGGCGCAGCCAGTCGTCGGGGATCAGTGCTTCAATGGCGGCGTCCATGTCCTCGAGGCCTTTAAACCAGGCAGCGAAGGCCCGGTCAAAGCGGTCGAAATGGCGCTCGTCCTTGACCATCACCGTTCGGGCCACCTGATAAAACGCTTCCATATCGGCAAATACCACGCCGCGCTCGACCACGGCGTGAAGGTCCAGCAGCTCGCGCAGCGAGACCGGCACGCCTGAGCGTTTTAATGTTTCAAACAAGCCGATGAACATGGCTTAGCGGCCTCTGCCTTTCTGGCGGCGCATCATGAACGCCAGGCGCTCCAGCAGTTGGGTATCCTGCTCGTTTTTGACCAGGGCACCGGCCATGGGCGGCAGTGCTTTTGACGGGTCGCGGTCATACAGCGCTTCCTGAGCCAGTTCATCCGCCATCAACAGTTTCAGCCAGTCCACCAGTTCCGAGGTTGAAGGCTTTTTCTTGAGTCCCGGGGCGTCACGCAGGTCGAAAAAGACTTCCAGGGCTTCGCTGACCAGCCGGGGAGCGATGTCCGGAAAGTGCACATCGACAATGGCCTGCATGGTCTCGCGGTCGGGGAATTCGATGTAGTGAAAAAAGCAGCGGCGCAGGAACGCATCCGGCAGCTCCTTTTCGTTGTTGGAGGTGATGACGATGATCGGGCGATACTCGGCGCGGATGGTTTCGCCGGTCTCGTAAACGTGAAACTCCATCCGATCCAGCTCCTGGAGCAGGTCGTTGGGGAATTCGATATCGGCCTTGTCGATCTCGTCGATCAGCAACACCACCCGCTCGCCGGTACTGAACGCTTCCCAAAGCTTGCCGGGCTTGATGTAGTTGGCGACATTCTCTACGCCTTCAACACCCAACTGCGAGTCACGCAGGCGGCTCACGGCATCGTACTCATAAAGCCCCTGGGCCGCCTTGGTGCTGGATTTGATATGCCAGGTGATCAACTGGGTACCGAGCGATTCGGCGAGTTCTTCGGCCAGCAGGGTTTTGCCGGTGCCCGGTTCGCCCTTGATCAACAGTGGACGCTCTAGCATCACGGCGGCGTTCACCGCTTGCTTGAGCGCATCGGTTGCGATGTAGGAAGAGGTGGAGTCAAACGCCATGGAGAGCCTCGGCTTGTCGAAAGCAGGGTTATAAAAGGGTAAACGGATTCAAACAAGTGTACGTGAGGGTCGCCTTCGAGGCCAATGGCTGGTTTAGCGTAATTGGTAAAGTTACACTTGCTTGAGTAACTTAGTGAGTCGGCAACTGTCATAGTTGCCATAATAGGGACAATGACAGCGTCTAACGAGAGGTTACGCCATGCATGCCAACGTAAAGCAACTGCGTTTACAAACCAAGGCGCTCTTAGCGGCGACACAGCGTGGAGAAACCGTCGACATCACTTATCGCGGCAAGCCTTGTGCTCGACTGGTGGGTCTCGATGAGAGCGGTCAGGAAAAGCGTCCAGCCCGTAACCCTGCCTTCGGGTTATGGGCGGATCAGGACTCCTCGAACGGCAACGATGTTGAGTCACAGGTTCGGCGTCTACGTGCGCCGCGTACGTTCGAGGTGGGTGAGTGATGCTGGTCGACACCGACGTACTGATCTGGAATCTGCGCGGTAATACGGCGGCGGCGGAACGCCTGGATGATCTACCGGGCTTTTCGCTGTCCGCAGTGAGTTATATGGAGTTGGTCCAGGGCATGCGCAACAAGCAGGAACTCAATCAACTGCGTCAAGCGCTGCATTATTGGCAGGCAAAAATAGTCCATTTGGACGAAGGTACCTCGTCGCGTGCCGCCTTCCTGGTCGAAAGTTATGCGCTTAGCCATAACATGCAAATGGCGGATGCGCTCATCGCCGCGACGGCTATGGAGCTGGGCGTGCCCTTACTAACCGCTAATGATCGTCATTACCGGCATATCGATGGTTTGGCGTTAGATATCTTTCGTCCTATTTAAATGGCTTAACTCTCCTCTGACACTCTCTGTTACCCCTGCCAATTCGGCGGCACGATGCCTTGGCGCTGCATTTGCCGGTAGATCGTGGGCCGAGAAACCCCTAGCGCGCGAGCCACGGCGCTTATGTTCCAGTGCTGCTCCTTCAGGGTTGTCAGCAGTGTGGGATCGGTATCGTGATTCGTTTCCGAAGGCGGAGGAGATGCGCCCCGCGTGATGCGTTGGCTAAGGCACTGCTCGGGCAGATCGTGAACGGTGATTTCGTCGCTTTCCGAGGTGGCCAGGGCAAACGCCAGGGCATTTTTTAGCTGGCGGATATTGCCCGGCCAGGCGTAGGCGAGCAGGGCGCTGATGGCATCGGCCCTTAGCCTGGGTGAGGGGCTGCCGCCGCGTTCGCTGACCGCGTCGTTAAACACCTGGCGAATCACGTAGAGCTTATCGGCGCGTTCGCGCAGCGGGGGCAGGCGCAGTTGAGCTCCGTTAAGACGGTAGTAGAGGTCTTCGCGGAACTCCCCCTGCTCGATCATTGCATCGATATTGCGGTGGGTGGCGGTAATGACCCGAATATCGACCTTCACGGGCGTATTGGCACCCAGCGGCATGACTTCCCGTTCTGCCAGTACGCGCAGCAGCCGGGTTTGTAGTGCCAGCGGCATATCGCCGATTTCATCCAGAAACAGCGTGCCGCCGTGGGCCTGGGGGATTAGCCCGCGCATCCCCTTGGCGCGCCCGCCGGTAAAGGCGCCTGGTTCATAGCCAAACAGTTCGCTTTCGATGAGTGCTTCCGGGATTGCGGCACAGTTAACCGCAATAAACGGATAGTTTGCGCGGTTACCGCTTTCGTGGAGAGCGCGGGCAATGACCTCTTTGCCGGTGCCGGTTTCTCCGCTAATCAGTACATTGACGCTGGTTTCATTACGCAGCCGTTCAGCGAGTTTCTGTACCTTGCGCATGGCAGGGTCATCCGCGCCTAAGCGCGCCAGCGACGCTGGCAATGACGCATTGGCGGGTTTTGTCGGCTGGCTCGAGCGGGGACGCTTGGGTTCCAGCAGGCTGATAAAGTAAATGGTGTTGTTGGCGCGTGCCCGAAAGGCGCGAAGCTGGTCGTCGGTGGCGCTGTTGATGCTTAAGACATCGGTAATTTCGCACTCGAATAATTCGCCTAGCATGGGCGTAGGATCTGTTGACCAGGGTGGCCAGCGACGCTGGTGTTCGGCGATCAACTCTCGGCCTATCGCATTGGCGGCAATCACTTGCCCGTTCTCTTCAATGGCGATGAGCCCGCGTCCGTTAACGTGTACAAACTCCCGCGAGGTATCCAGACGCACCATCAGACAGTCTCGATAGCGCTGTAAAAAGTAAGCGTCTTCAATCATGCGTGCGTAGAGCGTCACCAGCGAGAGACTGAAATTCTGGCTTTCACGCTGAGTAGGCGATTGCAGTGCGGATATATCCAGCACGGCCATTACATTGCCCTGGGGGTCGGCGATGGGTGCGGCGGTGCAGGTGAGCGAAATATGCGAGGCGTCGAAGTGTTCCTGGCGGTGACAGATGATGGCCTGGCGGTCGTGCAGGCAGGTGCCTACGGCGCAGGTGCCTGCAAAGCGCTCGTCCCAGTCAGCGCCCAAGTAGAGCCCGGCCTTGCGCAATTGCTGATCCTGGCGTGGATCGCCGCGAAACTCGACCGTGATACCGCGTTGGTCGGTTAGCAGCAGGACATAGCCAAGCTGGGAAATTTGTCCATAAAGCTGCTCTACCCCCGCCCGGGCTACGTGCAGCAATTCATCCACCGATTCACGGTGTTCCAGCAATGTCTGTTGTGGCACGACGCGCGCGGGCCGTGGTTGGGTCGGGTCCAACTGGTATTCGTTCAAGCAGCGCAGCCAAGAATGGCGAATCATTTCCTGGGCGGGTGTATAAGGCGAATCCAGGCCTTCGCCGAGCTGAAACACATGCTCAATATGCTGGCGCTGAACGGATCGTAGCTGCGCAGGCAGGGGCGAGTCGGTCGGCATGGTATTCCTCACGTCGCGCTTTGTTGTTGTCCTTCCAGACTATGCGCTTTGGGTAAGGTGTCAACGCGCCTGAATTACACCGTTAGTCGCGGGTTACACCTGTAACGTCCGGGTGTAAAGGGTGTGACAGGTGTACACCTCTGCGGTGTTTTATAACTGCCTTTTATTTCTCGATTTATCAGTGTCTTAGGTGGTCATTAAGGCACTTGGCACGGCGGGTGCTTAGGCATTGTTGAATCATGGCTGATTCAACAATAACAAACCTGATCTGGAGTACCGATATGACACAGCCAACTGCCACGGCCATTGTTCAAGCATGGCTGACTAACTTTGACAACGCACTGCAAGCCAAGAATATTCAACAAGTCATCTCGCTGTTTGGTGATGAGTGCTATTGGCGCGATTTCCTTACCTTTACCTGGAATTTAAAAACCTGCGAAGGTAAAGACGAGATTCAGGCCATGCTGAACGCTACGTTGGATAATACGCGCCCGGCCAACTGGCAACTCGAAGGCGAAGCAACCCAAAATGGCGATATCTTTGATGCGTGGTTCACCTTCGAGACCGCGGTCGCCAGCGGCAAAGGCTACCTGCGGCTGAAAGAGGGGAAGTGCTGGACATTGCTCACCACGATGCAGTCCCTGCACGACTTCCCTGAACCCCGTAATCACAACCGCCCCAAAGGCGCTGAGCACGGCGCCAATAAGCAGCGTGAAACCTGGCTGGAAGCACGACAGCGCGAAGAAGCGGAACTTGGCTACATACAGCAGCCTTATTGCGTGATTATTGGCGGCGGCCAGGGCGGTATCGGCTTGGGCGCGCGACTGAAGCAGATGGGCGTGCCGACCATTATTATCGAGCGCAACGAACGTGCCGGGGACTCCTGGCGAAATCGCTATAAGTCGCTCTGCCTGCATGATCCCGTCTGGTACGACCACCTTCCCTATATTCCTTTTCCTGAAAACTGGCCGGTGTTTGCCCCCAAAGACAAGGTGGGCGATTGGCTGGAGATGTACACAAAGGTGATGGAGCTCAATTATTGGAGTTCCACTGAGTGTCAGAATGCACACTTCGACGAAACCGCAGGCGAGTGGGTGGTGAACGTGAAGCGCAACGGCGAAGCGATCACTTTGCGACCCAAGCAGCTCGTCATGGCCACCGGGATGTCGGGGATGCCCAATGTGCCGACATTTACCGGTGCAGAAAGCTTTGAAGGCGAGCAGCAGCACTCCAGTCAGCACCCAGGGCCGGATGCTTACGCGGGCAAGAAGTGCGTGATTGTAGGCTCGAATAACTCCGCCCACGATATTGCCGCGGCACTTTGGGAGCACGACGCCGATGTCACCATGCTGCAACGCTCATCCACCCATATTGTGAAGTCGGATTCGTTGATGGAAGAGGTGTTGGGGCCGCTCTACTCCGAAGAGGCGGTGGCGAGTGGCTTAACCCATGACAAGGCTGATCTGATTTTTGCTTCGATTCCCTACAAGGTGCTGCCGGACTTTCAGCGCCCGGCGTTTGAGGCGATCAAACAGCGCGACGCCGAGTTCTATCAGAAGCTGGAAGATGCGGGCTTTATGCTCGATTTTGGTGACGACGACTCGGGTCTGTTCTTGAAGTACCTGCGCCGGGGCTCGGGTTACTACATCGATGTGGGCGCCTGTGATCTGGTGGCCAACGGCGATATCAAGCTGCGCAGCGGCGTAGGGATAGAGCGCATCAACCCGCACTCCATCACGCTTACCGATGGCAGTGAGCTAGCGGCAGATTTGATCGTTTATGCCACCGGCTATGGCTCCATGAACGGCTGGGCGGCGCGGCTTATCTCTCAGGAAGTGGCGGATAAAGTCGGCAAGTGCTGGGGCTTGGGCTCCGACACCACCAAAGACCCCGGCCCCTGGGAGGGTGAGCTGCGCAACATGTGGAAACCCACCCAGCAGGAGGCACTGTGGTTCCACGGCGGCAACCTGCACCAGTCGCGGCACTACTCACACTATTTGGCGCTGCAGTTAAAGGCACGAATGGAGGGGCTGGAAACGCCTGTCTACGGTCTGCAGCCGGTTCACCATACGTCTTAAAACAGGAAGGGTAACCCATGAGTCAGTCAAGCATGCAGGCAGCGGTATGGTATGCAGCAAAAGATTTACGCGTTGAGCAAGTGCCGGTTCCCACTATCAGCGACCCCCATGAAGTGAAGGTGAAAGTGGCTGCCTGTGGTATTTGCGGCAGTGATCTGCACGAGTATGCCGCCGGGCCCATTTTTATTCCGGTAGGTAAGCCGCACCCGATCAGTGGCGAGCAGGCGCCGATCATTATGGGCCATGAGTTCGCTGGGGAAGTGGTAGAGGTCGGCGAGAAAGTCACGCGGGTGAAGGTAGGCGACCGCGTGGCCATTGAGCCGATTCTCTCGCCCAACAAGGATGGCGCTTACCAGATGGAGCGCTATAACCTGACGCCCTTGCTCGGTTTTCATGGTCTATCCGGCGGTGGCGGTGGCTTTTCCGAGTTTACCGTGATGGGTGAGCATATGGTGCACAAACTACCGGATGATCTCAGCTTCGAGCAGGGTGCACTGGTCGAGCCTGCGGCGGTCGCGCTGCATGCGGTGCGTCAAAGCTGCCTGAAAGCGGGGGATAGTGCGGCCGTGTTTGGTGCTGGGCCGATTGGCTTGATGACCATCGAGGCGCTTAAGGCCGCAGGGGCCGCGCAGATTTATGCAGTGGAAGTGGCGCCGTCTCGCAAGGCCAAAGCTGAAGCGCTAGGTGCCACTGTGGTTGATCCGCAGCAAGAGGATGTCGTCGCCAAATTACAAGCCTTGAGCGGTGACGGGGTGGACGTGGCGTTTGAAGTGACCGGCATTCCTACCGTGCTGAATCAGGCGCTGCACAGCACCCACGAAGGGGGTGAAGTGGTAGTGGTCAGTATCTGGGAAGGAGAGGCCAGCTTTCAGCCTAATGATCTGGTCATCAAAGAGCGCACCATGAAGGGCATTATTGCCTATCGCCATGTTTACCCCGCGGTAATGGCATTGATGCAGCGGGGCTACTTCCGCGCCGAGGATATGGTCACTCAGCGTATTCCACTGGCGGATATCGTGGAGGAGGGCTTTGAGACGCTGCTAAGCGATAAAGCCCAGGTAAAAATCATCGTGACACCTTAGCCACTTTGGGGATTGCCAAGCGCTCACAAACTCGCATGATGCTTTGTGATGCACGAAGGCTAAAAATTGCGCAATGGTGGTGCAGTTTATTTGCTGCAGTGCGAGCGAGAGTAATGAGAATCAAGCAATATTATATTAAATCACTGTTTTAGTTGGTTTTTTAAAAAGGTGGCACGCAGATCGCAACACATACGGCAAAGGATGACTGAATAGAGAAACAACAGCTCAGGCAGTTTGCTTCTCTCCCTTCTTCACCTACATCGCTGCTGACTTTCAGCGATACACCGAGTGAGCTGGCGTGCTCCACCTGGGTCCCCTTCGGGGGACTTTTTTTATGCCTGTCGTTTAGCGGAAACGCCATATTTCGTCCTTGTTTTTATAAAAAAATTTTACCCGACGTTTGGAAACGCTGTTTGTACCTGCCAACGCCCAGCTTTCGCTGGGCGATTTCGTAGGCATTCACCCATCAGCGGGTCAGGTTGGTGGGCCGCTGGTCGGTCACCACGATATTGTCCTCGATCCGAATGCCGCCGCAGGGCAGGCAGTGATCGACCAGCATCCAGTTGATGGGTAGTCCCTGCTGGCGCAGCGGGGTCAGCAGCATGGGTATAAAATACAGACCGGGTTCGATGGTCACGACCATGTCGCGTTCGAGCGTGCGGGTAAGGCGCAATGCTGGATGCGCGCTGGGTGGCGGGGCCGGGGAGCCGTCCGGCTGGCGTAGCCCGGCGACATCGTGCACCTGTAGACCCAGCGAGTGGCCAAGGCCATGGGGGCAGAAGGCGCGGGTGACGCCCTCGGCTACCGCCTGGTCACTGCTGCCCCGAAACAGGTCGTGGGTGACGAGAATGTCGCCCAGCTGACGGTGCATCTGCTCGTGCAGGTCGACGAAGTCAGCGCCTGTCGCAACGCCGCTGACCAGTTCATCCTTCAGCCCGTGCAGGGCGTGAACCAATTCAGCGAAAAACGCGGGGGCATCCGGTCCGGCATGGGTGCGGGTAATGTCCGCGCAGTAGCCGCGAAAGCGTCGCCCCGCATCCACCAGCAGGCTGTGGCGCTGCTTGGGTGGGCTCAGGTCGTAGTGTTGATAGTGAAGCACGCCCGCGTGGTCGTTCAGGCCGATAATGTTCTGGTAGGGCACGGCGGATTCGCGCTGACGGCTGCCGGCCAGGTAGGCGAGCTGGATATCCAGCTCGCCCGAGGCGCCAAGGAACGCCGCCTGGGCGGCTTCGTGGCCGGCCATGGCAAGCCGGTTGGCTTCGCGCAGACAGGCGATCTCGTAGGCGGATTTGGTGATGCGCAGCTCGTCGAGACCGTGCACTAGCGCGTCCGGGTTGCGCTGGGCATGCTGGTGGGCGTCGGGCAACTGTGTGGTATCGCCGATTATGGCGGCGTGGCCTTCCAGCGCTGGCTGACGCTTGTCGCTGCAGAGGTGAATATCAAACTCGGATACCCATGGCTCTTCCGGTAGCTGGGTGGGCAGGTGCCAAAAGTCGGTCGGCGCATAAAGGTAAAGCTGGGGCCGCTGATGGGGGCGAATGACCAGCCAGCTATGCTGTACGTCGGCCAGCGGCACCCAGTGCATGAAGTGGCCGTAGGTCTGAAAAGCCGGCGTCTGGTCGTCGCCAAAGAAGGCGTTGGCGTGGCCGCTGTAGATCGCCAGGCAATCGAGTTGGTGTTCTTCGAGCAAGGCCGCATAGTCGCGTTGCAAGCGTGACAGGTGCTCTTGCTGCAGCTGATGGAGTTGCGTTGACATGCAGGATTCCTAGTAAGTACGAGCCGGTGTAAGTTCGTTCCAGAAGCTATCCAGTTCCGCGTGGTGTTGGCCTTGATGGCGATACAGGCGCAGTTCCATGGGCACGTCCCAACGGCTATCGCCCGCACGCACCAGGCTGCCCTGGCGTAGCTCGGTGGCCACGTTGCGTTCGGGTAGCCAGCTCATCCCGTAGCCGAGCAGCACCAGTTCCTTGATACCCGCCGCATAGAGGTTTTCGCTCTGGGCGTTTAAATAGCTGCTCTGGGGTAATCGCGCCAGGTGGGCGGTCACCGCTGAACCTAGCAGGCCTCGTTGTGGGTAGGCGAGCCAGGGAAGTGGCTGCTGGCGGCTGCCTGGCAATAACGCTCTTGGCGCCGAGTGATCGTCAACACCGGTCACCGGAATCAGGCGTTCATGGCCGATCACACGGTAGGTGCAGGAACTGGTGTCGATGTCCAGGTCGCAGCGCCCAATCGGCCAGTAGCAAATCGCCAGGTCGCATTCGCCGCGCTGGAGCGCCTGGAAATAGTCGCTGGCCACCCAGCCAGTGGCGCGCAGATAGGGTTGAACACGCTCCTGCCAGCCGGTTGTGGCCAGCCACTCGGGTAGAAATTGCCCCAACAGGCTCTGTGGGGCGGCCACCATGATGCGTCGTTTCTGCCCCGCGCTGATTTCCCGAACGCGGTCTCGCGTCAGGCGAACGCGGTCAGTTACCTGCTCGCACAGCAGCAAGAACTCGTCTCCCGCCGGGGTCAAGGAAAGCGGCAGTGTTTGCCGGTTGATCAGCGTCACGCCCATTTCCTCTTCCAGCAGCTTGATACGCCGGGAAAAAGTAGGTTGGGTGACGTTCTGTTCATCAGCAGCTCGGGAGAAGTGTCGCGTTCTGGCCAGGGCGATAAAGTCTTCTAGCCAGCGAATTTCCATGCTTTACCTCTCCATGCATAGCGCCATCTAAGGTTCGACGACCGCCTCATAGGCGGCCTTCTTCAACAGCGTGGCACGCAACCCGCGTGCCGTCATCCTGTGTCTGCAGGACAGGGATTTCCTGTTTACAGCGCGCATTGGCATGGGGGCAACGGCCATGAAACACACAGCCGCTGGGCAGATTCACCGGTGTAGGTACTTCGCCGGAGAGCCGGATGTGCTGGGGGCGGTCGTCTTCAAGGCGTGGAATCGCCGACAGCAACGCCTGAGTATAAGGATGGCGAGGCTTGGCGAATAATGTCGAGGTGGTAGCAATTTCGCATACCGTGCCCAGGTACATGACGGCAACACGGGTCCCGAAATGCTCGACGACTGCCAGGTCGTGGGTGATGAACAGATAGGTCAGGTTGCGCTCTTGCTGAGCTTCCATGAGCAGGTTGAGTACCTGCGCCTGAATGGAGACGTCCAGCGCGGAAATGGGCTCATCGGCGACGATAAACTCGGGGTCAACGGCCAGGGCGCGGGCAATGGCAATACGCTGGCGCTGGCCGCCGGAAAATTCGTGGCCGAAGCGCTTGCCCCAGTCCGGGTCAATGCCCACCGACCGCATTACATCTTCGACCTTCTGTTCAATTTTTTCACGGTCCCAGTCGGGGTGGTGAAGACGCAGCGGCTCCTCCAGCGTTTGCTGGATGGTCATGCGGGGGTTGAGCGACGCATAGGGATTCTGGAAGATCATCTGCATGCGCTTGCGGTAGGGCAGCAGTTGCCGCGAACTCAGGTTGTCAATGCGCTCGCCTGCGTAGCGAATCTCGCCTTCCGAAGGGGTAATCAGCCCCATTACCATGCGTGCAACGGTGGATTTGCCGCAGCCGGACTCGCCCACTACGCAAAGCGCTTCGCCGCGTTTTATGTCGAGATCGACGCCGTTGATGGCGTGCACGTATTCCTGGTGGCGAACCAGCTTGCCACCCTTGAAGCGTAATTGTTCAAGAAAATCGCCCGACAAAGAAAAGCGCTTGTTCAAGCCTCGAATCTGCAACAGCGAGTCGTCACTTTTCTCGTTCTGGGTCGGCGTCGGGTGGGCCGCCTTGGCCTCAGCGGGCGCGGTCATGAGGTTTCCTCCTTCAAGCGGCGGTCTTCAATCATTTCAGCGACCATGTGGCACGCCACGCGGCAGTTGCCGGACTCGACAAAGCCTGGAACCTGCTCGGTGCAGGCGGGGCGGGGCTTTCCGTCTGCGCGATTGATAAAGTTACAGCGCGGGTGAAACGCGCACCCGCTGGGCAGGTTTGAAAGCGATGGCATGCTGCCGCGGATTTGATTGAGCTTTTCGCCGGGGGTGGCCATCTGCGGCAGGGCGTTAATCAGCCCTTGGGTGTAGGGGTGTTGCGGGTCGTTGATGATCTCCCGCGTGGGCCCTTGTTCGATCACACGGCCGGCGTACATGACCAGCATGCGTTGAGTCACCTGGCTGACCACACCCAGGTCGTGGGTGATCAGAATCAAGCCGACGTTGTGCTGCTCGCAGAGTTCCAGAAGCAACGCCATGATTTCGGCCTGAATGGTCACGTCCAGCGCGGTGGTCGGCTCGTCGGCGATGATGATATCCGGGTCCAGCAGTAGCGCGATGGCGATGATCACCCGCTGGCGCATGCCGCCGGAAAGCTCGTGGGGGTACTGATCCAGGCGGGTTTCCGGCGATGGGATCTGTACCTGGCGCAGTTTATCCAGACAAATCGCGCGCGCCTCCTTGCCGGAAATACGCCGGTGAGCCTTCAGGCACTCGACCATCTGTTCACCGATGGAGAGCACTGGGTTCAGCGTCATCATCGGGTCCTGGAAAATCATCGAGATGCGGTTGCCACGTACCTTGCGCAGGCCACGCTCGGACATGGTGTTGAGCGTCTTGCCCTCGAAGTTGATGCTGCCCCCGGCAATAAAGCCAGGCTTGGCAATCAGGTTGAGCAGTGAAAACGCGGCCACGGATTTACCGGCGCCAGATTCGCCGACAATGCCTAAGCGCTCGCCACGTTCAAGAGTAAAGTTCACGTCGCGCAGTGCGCGCACTTCGCCCTGGCGCAGGCCGAAGCGCACGTCCAGATTTGTCACTTCCAGTAGTGCCATGGTGTCCTCAGCCTTTGTAGAGTCGCGGGTTCATAACGTCACGGAGCCAGTCGCCCAGCAGGTTGATGGACAAGACCAGTACCACCAGTAACGCCCCGGGAATGAGCGTGATCCACCACGAACCCGACTGGATATAGTCGAACCCGGATTTGATCAGCGAGCCAAGCGACGGGTGGGTTTCGGGCATACCCAGGCCGAGAAACGACAGGGCGGCTTCTGAAATGATGGCGTTGGCAATCTGTACCGTCGAAATGACGAAGATCGGCGACAGGGTGTTGGGCAGCACATGGCGGAACATGATGCGCTTGCTTCTGAGCCCCATGACGCGGGCGGCGTCGACGTATTCCTTGTTCTTCTCGGCGAGCACCGAGGCGCGCACGGTACGCGCATATTGGGGCCACTCGGCAAGGCCGATAATCAGCACCAGCAGCGGCACGGCGTAGGCGCTGAACGTCTCGCCGCCAAAAATCGCCTTGACCAGCGCGCCGACGATAATCGCGACCATCAGGGTCGAGAATGACAGCTGGATATCGGCGAGACGCATCAGGAAAGCATCGATACGGCCACCTAGATAGCCGGCGAGCAGGCCAAAACAGACGCCGATCAGCGCCTGAAGAGCCACGGCGCCAAAACCGATAATCAGCGACACGCGCGCGCCGTACAGAATCGTCGAGAGCATATCCCGGCCCTGGGCGTCGGTGCCCAGCAGGTACTGGGCGTCGCTACCCTCGACCCAGAACGGCGGCAGTTCCGAGGCGAGAATATCGATTTGTGCCAGGTCATAGGGGTTCATGGGCGAAAGCCACGGCGCGAGTACGGCGACGGCGACCAGCGCGATGAATACCACCAGACTGACCTGAGCGACCATGTCGCGTTTGAAGCTGTAAAACAGATACGAGTCGCGGAAGCGTTCCCAGCGGCTGGGAAGCGCGGAAGAAGATGCATTCATGCGGGCTTTCCGGTGAGTTTGATGGTGGGGTTAACCAGGCCATAAATCAGGTCGACGATCGTATTGGTGATCACGAATATCAGGCCCACGATCATGAGATAGGTCACGATGAGCGGAATATCAGAACGCTCGATGGCATCCAGGAACATCAGCCCCATGCCGGGCCACTGGAAGACGGTTTCGGTCAGGATGGTGTAGGCGACCAGCGTACCAATCTGCACGCCGCCGACGGTGATGACCGGCAGCATGGTATTTTTCAAGGCGTGCAGAAAATAGATGCGACGCATGGAAATGCCCTTGGCCCGCGCAAACTTGACGTAGTCCGACTGCATCACCTCGAGCATTTCGGCACGGATCAGGCGAATAAACAGCGGCAGCATGATGGAGGCCAGTGAAACGGCGGGGAGCACCAGGTAGGTCAGCCCCTCCAGGCTTGCAAAGTTGGTTTCCCAGGTGCCAAACACGGGGACCGGATCACCTCGGCCGTAAGCAGGCATGCCGCCGTCCGTGGATATCAAACCATTGAGCCAGCTGCCCCAGGCGGTATCAGCGGGGAAAGGAGTCCAGCTAACGCCGATGGCAAACAGTTGAATCAGCATGATCGCGGTAAGAAATACCGGGATCGAGATGCCGACAATCGAGACGCCCATGAAAAAGCGGGAAAGCCAGGCGCGAGGTTTGATGGCGCTATAAACGCCAATCGGCACCGACAGGGTGATGATCAAAAAGGTAGCCGCGGCCACGAGCTCCAGCGTCGCCGGTAGGTGGCGCGCAATGACCTCGGTGGTAGGCTGGTTGAAGACGTACGAATAGCCGAAATCGAACTGCGCTGCGTTGATTGCAAAGCGCGCGTACTGCACCAGGAAAGGGTCGTTGAGCCCAAGCTCTTCACGCAGTTCGGCACGCTGGCTCTCCGGTACCGACTGGCCGACCATCTGCTGAATCGGGTCGCCCAGGTTATCTTGTATAGCGAAGGCAATGATGCTGATGACAAACATCACCAGCAGCGCATGGAAAAGGCGCTTAACCAAAAAGGCGATCATGAGAACGTTTCCGTCAGTAAAACAGGTAGGGCTCGCCCCGAAGCGGATAACCTCGGGGCGAGCTTGTCGGATGACGCTGGGTTAATGCACTGGAGGCCTTATTCGGCGTCCATGACCAGATCACCCAGGTAGGGGAAGTTCATCACGTTGACCACCGGCTCGATGTTGACGTGATTGGCCGACGCCCAGGCCAGGTCCTGCCAGTGCAGCGGGAGAATCGCGGCTTCGTCGTAAAGAGTTTGCTCGACTTCCTGAAGCATGGCCGCACGCTTGGCGCGATCCACTTCCACGTTGGCCTCGGCCACCAGTGCATCAAGCTCTGGATTGCAGTAGTTACCTGCATTGTACTGTCCGGCGCCGGTGTCCGGATCCGGGCAGGCCGTCAAGTATTCGTGGAAATTGGCGCTGTCTTCGGTGTCTGCGTGCCAGCCAATCAGCATCATGTCGGCGGCGCGGTCATCGTACTCGCCCCAGTATTGTGCTTTGGGAAGCGTGCTCAGATCCACGTTGACGTTGATGCGAGCCAGCATCGCTGCCACGGCCTGGGCAATCTTGGCATCGTTCACGTAGCGGTTGTTGGGCGCCATCATGGTGATGTCAAAGCCGTCGGCGTAGCCCGCTTCTTCCATCAGGGCCTTAGCGCGTTCTAGATCGTAGCGTTTCTCAAGATCTTCGACGTGGCCGGCGTAACCTTCCGGTGAGAACTGCGCAGCGGGCGTGGCAAAGCCTTTCATCAATCGGTCGGCAATCGCTTCCTGGTTAACCGCATAGGCAAATGCCTGACGCACACGCGGATCCTGGAATGCTTCGACGCGATCCTGGTTCATGTGGAAGAAGATGATTCGCGTGCCCGACATCGTTACGAGCTGGGCGTCTTCGCTTTCGCGAACGCGTTCCAGGTCATTGGGCGGTACCGGGGCGATGAAATCAACGTCGCCGGAAAGCAGTGCCGCCACGCGGGTAGCGTTTTCACTGATGGGCGTGAGGATGATGTTATCGACATTGCCCGGTGATTCGGTGTCCCAATAGTTAGGGTTGCGCTCGAACTCGGTACGAACACCCTGCTGACGATCGGCGACGGTATAAGGGCCGGTGCCTGAAACGTTACGTGAGGCAAAGGAGTTGCCGTTTTTGACGATTTCGTCTTTCGGGTCACCGTCCTCGGCTTCTCCTGAATAGAAGGCGCTATCCATGGGGAAGACGTAAGTCGCCAGGTTCAACAGCAGCGGGTAGGGTGTCTTGGTGGTGATTTCTACCGTGTAGTCGTCAACGGCAGTGACGCTTTCGATGGGGTCAAAAATCGCTTTGAAGTCAGGACTGCGCTGGAGACGCTCGATAGTCCAGACGACATCGTCGGCAGTGAAGGCGTTTCCGCTGTGAAATTCAACCCCTTCGCGAAGCGACATACGCATGGTGGTGTCGTCGATGCGTTCCCAGTCAGAGGCCAGGCGCGGCTCGAATTCAAGCGCATCATTCCAGCGCACGAGCGGGTCGTGGGTCATGTGCGACAGCTGCAGGATCCCGCCCGACAGCTGTTCGTGAATATCCAGCGATACCGGGTCGGCATCGTAGGCCATACGCAGCGTGTTTTCGGCCTGTGCGGCAGTGGACAGTAGGGCTGTGCTGGCAAGCGTTGCGCCAATCACGGAAGCTAGTAGCGTTTTTTTAAACGTCATCATTATTCCTAATCGTTGTTCCCAATAAGGATTATTGTTTGTTCGCTTTGCTGCTCTGCCACGCACCCTTGATGCTTCAGGCGGCGCATAACGGCAACAAAACAGACACGGTCAGCTCGAAAGCTATGCGTCTAACATAGTGAGAGGCGATAGCCTTCCACAATCGAAATAATGACTGGCCTCATTCATCTGCCGAATGAGGCGGGTTGTGCGGGAGGCGCAGGGGTGGAGAATACGACTAAAGAAGGGGTGGGCAGGTGCGACAGGGAAAGCGTCGAGAATCAACCGAACCGCTGGTGAAGCCAAGCATTGATGGTATCGGATTCATACATCCATTCTTCGCGGCCATCCGCGTGGCGGATCTTCAGGCAGGGCACCTTGACGCGGCCGCCGCCTTCCTGCAGCGCTTTTTTATGCTCGGGGTCAAGCTGGGCGTCGCGTTTTTCGATGGAAAGCCCCAGCCGGGCCATTTCCTTGCGCACCTTGATGCAGAACGGGCATGTGCGGAATTGATACAGTGCCAGGTCTTTGCAGGCTTCATCGACCTGGGCCTGCTCTTCTGGGGTGCGCGTGACCGACTGGGGCGTCGAGAGCTTTTCCGACACCATCATGATAGGAGCCAGTATGACGCGGAGGCCGCGGAAAAAGTAGCGAATCAAGGTGCGCATCAAGGTAACCCTCGTCGTGTGGATGCTTACCCGCAGGGTAAGACGGTGGAAAAAGTCAGCGTCAGGGCTGAGCGGGCATCGTGCAATATCTCACAGACGTTGTCACTTGAGGATCGTTCCCCGGGTGCGTTACCGCGTCGCATCACGCGGTCCAGCAAGCCGGTTCGTGAATACGTTTTGCGCGTGGGTGGATTAGCCACGTATCAAGACAGGTGAGCGAAAAGACGGAGCGTGCTAGGCTTGCGGGCTGTTTTGAGGCATGTTGAGAGGCGTAGCGATGCACCTGCATATTATCGGAATTTGCGGCACTTTCATGGGCAGCCTGGCGCTGCTGGCCCGCGAGTTGGGGCATCAGGTGAGCGGTTCTGATGCCAATGTCTACCCGCCGATGAGCACCCAGCTTGAAGAAGCGGGCATCCGTTTGATGGAGGGGTATCGCGGCAGCCATCTTCAGCCGGCTCCCGATCTGGTGGTGGTGGGTAATGCGCTATCCCGCGGCAACGCTGAGGTGGAGGCGCTCCTGAATAGCGGCATCGCCTACACCTCCGGCGCACAGTGGCTGGCCGAGGACGTGCTGCCGGGGCGGCGGGTGCTCGCCGTGGCCGGCACCCATGGCAAAACCACCACCGCGAGCTTGCTCGCCTGGTTGCTGGAAAGCGCAGGCATGTCGCCGGGGTTCCTGATAGGCGGCGTGCCGCGCAACTTCAACGTCTCGGCCCGACTGGGAGCGGCTGACGCACCTTTCGTGGTGGAAGCCGACGAGTACGATACGGCGTTTTTTGATAAGCGCTCCAAGTTCGTTCACTATCGCCCGCATATCGCCGTCCTCAACAACCTGGAATACGACCACGCGGATATTTTTCCCGACCTGGCGTCCATTGAGCGTCAATTCCATCATCTAGTGCGTACCGTGCCGAGCCAGGGGCGTTTGCTGGTGGCTGATGGCCAGCCCGCACTGGAACGCGTGCTGGCCCAAGGAGTGTGGACCCCGGTGGATTACCTGGGCGACCACCCGGACAGCGCCTGGCAGCTGCGCCTCGAGCGTCCGGATGCCAGCCGTTTTCAGGTGATTTATCGCGACCCGGAAAGCAAGCGTGAGGAGGACGGCGTGGTCGAGTGGGCGTTGACCGGCGAGTACAATGCCCGCAACGCGCTGGCCGCCCTGGCCGCGGCCTGGCACTGCGGCGTTGATATGGCGCGGGGCTGTGCGGCCCTGGCGCGCTTCGAAACGCCGCGCCGCCGTCAGGAAGTCCTTGGCGAGGTCAACGGGATCCAGGTAATCGATGATTTTGCCCATCATCCCACGGCCATTGCCGCGACCCTTCAGGGCCTGCGGGCCGCGACCCCCAGGGGGCGGCTGCTGGCGGTCATCGAGCCGCGTTCCAATACCATGCGGCTGGGCACCATGCACGAACGCCTGACGGAAAGCGTGGCCGAGGCCGATGCGGTGTTCTGGTTTCAGCCTCCCGCTGTGGGCTGGTCAATGGAAACGCTGGTCGATGCCCAGGCACACGCAACCCTGTTCGACGACATTGACCGTCTGGTCGAGGCTGTGGTCACGCAAGCGTCACCGCAAGACCGTATCGTGGTGATGTCCAACGGCAGCTTTGAAGGCGTGCACGAGCGCCTGCTAAGCGCCTTGGCCGCCAAGGAGGAGGTGTGATGACGAACGCAAAAGGCACGGCCTTCAAGCCGCCGGTGACCGTGGCGCTGACCGGGGCCTCGGGGGCTCAATACGGCCTTAGGCTGATCGAGGTGCTGGTGGCAGCCGAACACGAGGTGTGGGTGATGATCTCCAAGGCGGCGCACATGGTGATCGCCACTGAAACTGAGGTTCGGCTGCCGGCTCAGCCCGAGCGACTCGCGGAGGCGTTGGGCGAGCGAACCGGCGCGGCGCCTGGGCAGATACGCTGCTTCGGGCGCGAGGACTGGATGGCGCCGGTCGCCTCGGGGTCAGGGGCGGCGTCCGCCATGGTGATCTGCCCGTGCTCCACGGGGTCGCTCTCTGCGGTGGCGACGGGGGCCAGCAACAACCTGATCGAGCGCGCCGCCGATGTGGCCATCAAGGAGCGCCGCACCCTGGTCATGGTGCCCCGCGAAAGCCCGTTTTCGCCGATCCACCTGGAGCACATGCTGACCCTCAGCCGGCTGGGCGTGGTCATTCTGCCTGCCGCCCCGGGGTTCTATCACCGCCCGCAACGCATTGATGACCTGATTGATTTTATTGTCGCGCGGATTCTCAATCAGTTGGGGATCGACCACCAACTGATGCCCCGCTGGGGAGAAGATCAGGCGCCTGCTACAACCACCAAGGATGGATAGCCAATGATGTCATGGGCCACGCTCTCGGTTTTTGTACCGACGTTTTTGCTGGTCTCGTTAACGCCAGGGATGTGCATGACGCTGGCGATGGTGCTGGGCATGACCCAGGGGGTCAAGCGCACGCTATGGATGATGATCGGTGAATTGATTGGGGTCGGTCTGGTGGCCGCGGCCGCCGGCGCCGGGGTGGCCGCTCTGATGCTGCGCCAGCCGGGGCTGTTTATCGCCTTCAAGTGGGTGGGCGGGGCTTACCTGGCCTACCTGGGCATCATGATGTGGCGCTCTCGCGGGCGCATGGCCATTCCAAGCGAGCTCGATACCGGGCCACCGGCAGGACGCTGGCAGCTGGCTATCCAGGGGTTCGTCACGGCGGTCGCCAATCCCAAGGGGTGGGCGTTTTTCATGGTCTTGCTGCCGCCTTTTCTGGATAGCGGTCGTCCACTCGGCCAACAGCTTGCCGTGCTGATCGGGGTTATTTTGACCATCGAGTTTGCCAGCATGCTGGTTTACGCCACCGGCGGTAAAACGCTGCGCCGCGTGCTGGGTAAAAGCGGCAACGTGCGGCTGTTGAACCGTATCGCGGGGACCTTGATGATCGGCGTTGGCATCTGGCTGGCGCTTGGTTAGCGCCCCGCCTGGGCATTGCCCCGGTTTTCCAGGCGCTGCAGGTAGTGCTCGAAACTTTCCTTGGGGCAAGGCAGGCAGGCCGCAATGCGGGCTTCGAGCTGGCCGGTTTCAACCAGCACGCGCCGAGATAAAGCGCGCTGAAGGCGATCACGAACCAGCAGTGCGCCGCTTTCGCTGGTGTCGGGCAGCACCAGCCAGAAAGTCGCGCTGTCGGCGCGTCCTAGCAGGTCGTGATCGCGGCAGCAGCTGTAGACCTCGGTACACAGGGCGTTCAGCAGGGCCTGGGCAGCACGCGAACCGAACTGTTCTTCGGCCATGTCACGCTGGGGGAGGTGAATCACCAGGACGGCCAGGCGCTGGTTGAGCATGTCGGCACGCTGATGTTCACTGTGTAGGCGCTCCTTCAGTGTATCGAGATGGTAGGCATCGCACTCGCTGTCATTGGGGTCGGTGGCGCGCAAAAGCGCCCGGCGTCGGGCATGCTCCCAGCGCGGCAGCGCCAGCAGCAGTATCAGGGCGACATAGCCCATGATCAGCGTCGGCGGGGCCTGGTCAAGCGAGGGCAGCAGCCACCAAAGTGGAATCAGTACAAGGTGCAGGGCCACGGCGGCGGCCAGCGGCAGCAGCAGAAAAGCAGCGGTCATCGGCAGGCCCACCCATAGCAGCGGCGTCTCGGGCTGATAGTAGAGCGCGGCAATCACGCTGCCGTAAGCACACGCCAGCAGTACCACCCGGGGCAGGTGAGACCGGATATCCTGGCCCAGATGGAGCAGGTAGGCCGTCAACAGCAACAGGCTCATGAAACACGGCACCACCAGATCGCGATACTCGCCCATGGCGTACAGCCAGATGGCATAGCTGCTCATCAAGGCGATGCTTGCCAGGTAGGCAAGTGTCATCAGCTGCCTGGGGAAGTGGTGCGGCGTCATGGCTGCTCCCGAACCACGCTTGTTTGCCACCGACAGAGTGATGCGAGCGTCGAGGCATTCAGCGGTACGTCCATCAATTCGACAGGATCGATGCTGATGTTGTCAGGCAGGGCGTTGAGCACCGACCGATAGCGCTCCTGAGCCTCGGGCGCGGAGCGCGACAGCATCAAGGTAGCCAGCGTGGTGCCGTCAAGTCGGTAGACGTTCTCGAAGTCGTGGGTCAGCTCGCAGAGTTTCTTGGCGGTGGGCCACAGCTGGTGGCGTTTCATGCGCAGGATCAGCAGCTCGCCGTAAATGCCTTCGCGGGCGCAGCGCGTCTGTTCGCGCTGAATATCGCGAACCAGCTGTTCGCCGGCCCACAGGTTCAAGCCGGGGATCAGCCGCAGTCGCTGGCGAATGGCGCCGTTCATGTCGATGAGCTGCTGGGCGCGTGCCAATGCCAGCACGCATAGAATGGTCAGCGAGATGATCATCAGCAGCCAGGCCGGCGTCGAAAGCTGCGGCGCGATCAGTATCGCGCTGAGCAGACCGGCACTGATGTTGAAGGCAGCTACCCAGCTCATTTGCGGCAGCATGAACAGCGCAGCCCACGCCCAGATCAACAGGCCATGGCGTTCCGGGGCGACGGCGATCAGCCCCAGCAGCAGAGCGCCTGGAAGTAACTGCCACGGTCGACCGCGCGAATAGCGATGGCTGAAGTCGAGCAGCAGGGCAGTGATGAACAGCCAGCCTACCGAAAGCCACAGTACCAGTGCCGCAGGCGGGGATGCCGCCGGTGTCCATAAGGCAAGTGCCACGGCGGCTGCCAGCAAGTTGATCCTCAGCAGTCGTATTTTGTATTTATTTGGCATGGTGGCTTACTATCAACCCTATGAGTGACGCGTCGCGTGATGGTGAGCACAAAAGGTGTAAAATGATCATCATTGACGTGACAAACAGTGTTAAATAGCCCTCTAGTATAGCGCTAAAGCGGCTTAGTATACTGCCCCACTGGTAACCCGATTGTCACGCTGCTGAACGGATGACCACCGAGCAACCCATGGAGATCGCATGAGCGTTACAACATCGTTAGACGACGATGCAAAGCTGTCCCTGCAGGCCGGCGACGTCGCGGCCTATATGCAAGCGTTGGGCAAAGCCGCCCGCCAGGCGGCGAGCCAATTGCGCCGCGCTGACTCAGGCCAGAAAAATCGCGCCCTGATCGCCATGGCGAGTCACCTGGATGCCGCCCGTCCGGATCTGCTGGCGGCCAACGCCGGTGACCTGGCTCGCGGTCAGGAAAACGGCCTGGACGCGGCGCTTCTCGACCGCCTGGCCTTGAGCGATGCGCGTATCGACGCCATGATCGAAGGACTTGAGCAAGTGGCGGCGCTACCCGACCCGGTGGGCGAAATCAACGATATGCGCTATCGCCCGAGCGGTATTCAAGTGGGCAAGATGCGTGTTCCGCTGGGGGTGATCGGAATTATCTACGAGTCGCGTCCCAACGTGACCATGGAAGCCGCCAGTCTGTGCCTCAAGGCGGGTAATGCGTGTGTCTTGAGGGGGGGATCCGAAGCACGAGACTCCAATGCGGCGATCAGCCTTTGCATTCAAGCGGGGTTGGTTGACGCGGGCCTGCCGCCAGGCAGCGTGCAGGTGGTCGCCACCAGCGACCGTGAGGCAGTCGGGGCGATGATCACCATGCCGGAGTATATCGATGTGATCATTCCGCGAGGTGGCAAGTCGCTGATCGAGCGCATTTCCCGCGAGGCCAAGGTGCCGGTCATCAAGCACCTGGACGGCGTTTGTCACGTCTATGTGCATAGCCTGGCGGATCCAGCGAAGGCATTGGCGATTGCCGTCAACGCCAAGACGCACCGGTACGGCACCTGCAACACCATGGAAACGCTGCTGGTCGATGCGGCCGTTGCCGATCTGCTGCTGCCGGAGCTGGCGCGCCGCTATGCCGAGCACGACGTCGAGCTGCGCGGCTGCGCGCAAACCCAGGCGTTGCTGCCCCAGGCGTTGCCGGCCAGCGAAGAGGACTGGGGCGCCGAATACCTGGCGCCGATACTCGCGATCAAGGTGGTGAACGATATCGACGAAGCCATCGCGCATATCGAGCGCTACGGGTCGCACCACACCGATGCGATTGTGACCGAAGACTACTCGCTGGCCCGCCGATTCATGGCCGAGGTAGACTCGAGCTCCGTCGTCGTCAATGCCTCGACCCGTTTTGCAGATGGCTTTGAGTACGGTCTGGGCGCGGAAATCGGCATCTCCACGGATAAGCTGCACGCCCGAGGGCCGGTAGGTCTTGAAGGCTTGACCACCCAGAAGTATGTGGTCATGGGTGACGGCCAGGTGCGTGAATGACCCGACCGGCTCGCATTGCCATGCTCGGCGGCACCTTTGATCCCGTCCATAACGGTCATCTGCGCAGCGCGTTGGAACTGCGCGATGCGCTAGGGCTGGACGCCGTGCATATGATACCGGCCCCTCAGCCGCCGCTGCGTGACACCCCCCAGGTATCGCCCCGCCAGCGCCTGGCGCTGCTCGAGACGGCAATTGCCGATACGCCGGGCCTCAAGGCCGATGCTCGCGAGCTGGAGCGTGACGGTCCTTCCTACAGCGTGGACACGCTGCGTTCGCTGCGTGACGAATACGGCGAGCAGGCGCGACTGGTCATGGCGATTGGCTGGGACGCGTTCCTGCGCCTTGATCAATGGCGTGCCCCCGAGCAGCTGTTTGCTTATGCCCATCTGGTGGTGATTGCACGTCCCGGCCATGAAGAGACACCGTCATCGTCACTTGTGGAACTGCTGGGCGAACGCGAAGTCGATAGCGTGTCCCGGTTGATGGCCAAGCCTCATGGTCGCCTATTGCATGTAACGCTACCCTCGGCGATGGCCATTTCAGCGACCCATATCCGTCAGTGGCTGGGCGAGGGCAAGAGCATTCGCTATCTGGTGCCCGAGGCGGTTGAAAACGCCATTTTACATGAAGGGCTGTATCAGCGCTGGCAGTCCGTCTATTAGTCGTTACAATGGCCCGCTTCATAAGCGCATTACACGGGGTTTTCGTTAGGAGATATGCACATCGATACATTAAAGAGCGTAGCGCTTGATGCGCTGGAAGAACTGAAGGCCCGCGATATCGCTCAGTTAGACGTCGCCGGACTGACCGACGTTGCCGACATCATGTTGATTGCGAGCGGCACCTCAACTCGCCACGTGGCGGCCCTTGCCCAGAACGTGGTTGAAAGGGCCAAAGCGGCCGGGCTGGCGCCTCGTGGCGTCGAAGGCGGCGACAACGCCGACTGGGTGCTGGTCGATCTGAGCGACGTGATTGTTCATATCATGCTGCCTGAGGCCCGTGCTCTGTATGACCTGGAACGTCTGTGGGCCGACCTGCCCAGCGACACTGGCCTGCGCGAGCTTTCCGAGACTGACGAGCAGGCCAGCATGTCATGAAGATCCGCCTGTTGGCGGTGGGCACCAAGATGCCCGCCTGGGTGGAAGAGGGTGTCGACACCTACCGCAAGCGCTTGCCCAGGGACTTCAGTCTGGAGATCGAAGAGATAGCGCTTGGCCAGCGGGGCAAGAATGCCGATATTGCCAGGGCGCGCGAGCAGGAAGCGGAACGCATCCGCGGTAAGCTGCGCGGCAACGAACATGTGGTCGCGCTGGAGGTAAACGGCCATGCCTGGACCACCGAGCAGCTCGCCAGGCAAGCCGACGGCTGGCGGCTGCAGGGCCAGGATGTCGTGCTGCTGGTCGGCGGCCCCGACGGGCTCGACTCCGGCCTGTCGGCGGTGGCGCAACAGCGCTGGTCGCTATCGCCGCTGACCTTGCCACATCCGCTGGTTCGCATCATGCTCGCCGAGCAGCTTTATCGCGCCTGGACGCTGCTGGTCGGTCACCCCTACCATCGCTGATGGTTTCGCCGCCATATGCGATTGGGCGCCCGCCATTGAATGAATGAGAGTCAGTCACCGCTATGCCACAGCGCGCCGACAAGCTTAAGAACACCGAGCAGGAACTGCGGATTTTTCGTGCGCGTGCGCTACTGGCCATGGTGGTCGTCGTTGCCTTGACGAGCCTGCTGGTGGGGCGGCTGGCGTACTTGCAGGTGGTTCAGCACGATGTCTACAGCACTCGGTCCGAAAAGAATCGTGTGCGCGTCGAGCCCCTGCCACCAAACCGGGGGCTGATATACGACCGCAACGGCGAGCTGCTGGCCGAAAACCGCCCGACCTATAACTTGACGCTGGTACGCGAGCGCGCCGACGACGTCGACGAAACCCTCGAGCTGCTGGTTGAGCTTCTCGACCTCAACGACGAAGAAACCAGTACCTTCTATGAGCGGTCCCAACAGTGGCAGCGCCCCTTTCAGCCGGTGCTGCTGGCCAGTGATCTGAGCGAGGAGCAAATCGCCCGTGTGGCTATCAACCGTCACCGGCTCCCGGGCGTTGAGGTGGAAGCCCAACTGCTGCGCTATTACCCGGATGCTGAAATCATGGCCCACACGCTGGGTTACGTGGGACGTATCAACGCCGAAGAACTCGCCAACCTGGATGCGACCCGCTACGCCGGTACGCACTTTATCGGTAAGACGGGTGTCGAGCGTTTCTACGAAGACGACCTTCACGGTCAGGCGGGCCTGCGCAAGGTGGAAACCAACGCCCGGGGGCGCGTTTTGCGTGAATTGGGGCGCATCGACCCGGTGCCGGGCAAGGATCTGACGCTGACGTTGGACAAATCCTTGCAGCGGTTGGCCTACGAACTGATGGACGGTCGTCGCGGCTCAATTGTCGCTATCGAGCCCGATAGTGGTGAGATACTGGCCATGGTGTCCACGCCCGGGTTCGACAGCAATCAGTTCGTCACCGGCATCGACAGGGCCTCATACCAGGCCCTCCAGGAAAATCTCGATCTGCCGTTGTTCAATCGTGCCATTCGCGGGCATTATCCCCCGGGTTCCACCATCAAACCGTTTCTCGCGCTGGGCGGGCTTGCTGAGGGGGCGATCACGCCAGATACCACCATCAACGACCCCGGCTATTACCAGTTACCCAATGATTCACGCCGCTATCGCAACTGGCTGCGCTGGGGCCATGGTCGAGTGGATCTGGAGCGTTCGCTGGCAGTGTCCAACAACACCTATTACTACTCGCTGGCCCATGAGATGGGCATCGATAGCCTCCATGAGCAGATGAGCAACTTTGGCTTTGGCCGGCGCGTTGCCCACGATGTGCAGGGCGAAAGCTCAGGATTGATGCCGTCCCGCGAGTGGAAGCGTGAGCGCTTCAACCAGCCTTGGTACCCGGGGGAGACGCTGTCGGTGGGCATCGGTCAAGGTTACTGGCAGGTCACCCCGCTGCAGTTAGCGACCGCTACCGCTACGCTTGCCAATCGCGGAGAGTGGGTCAAGCCGCGCATTGCTCGCCAGATTGGCGACTCAACTCTTGAGCGGGATTTGCCTGATACGCCAGAGGATATCAATCTGGCCCAGGAGGATTGGTGGGACAGCGTCTTTAGCGGCATGGAGAAAGTGGTAAGCGGAAGTGAAGGCACCGCTCGGCGAACCGGGCGGGGGCTGGAGTACCGTATGGGCGGCAAGTCGGGTACCGCCCAGGTGTTCTCCCTCGGCCAGGATCAGCGTTACGACGCCGATGAGCTGGAAGAGCGCCTGCGGGATCATGCCCTGTTCATTGCCTTTGCCCCCATCGAAGACCCGCAGATTGCCGTGGCGGTGATTGTCGAAAATGCCGGGGGCGGCAGTACCCATGCGGCGCACCTGGCCAGGGCCATGACCGATGAGTGGCTGCTCGACGACGAGGCCCCGGAAGTCGACGAAGTACGCGAGACCCTGGAAACCGACACCAGCAACGTGGAGGGTAACTGATCATGCCATGGCAGGCCTTGGCCCGTTCAATGCGCGGTCGACCGGTGCGCCCCAGCGGCGGTATTCCCAAGCGGCGTAGTATCTGGGAGCGCATTCATCTGGATCCCTGGCTGCTCGGCCTGCTGCTGGTGCTGATGGGGGGCGGACTGCTGGTGATCTACAGCGCCTCGGGGCAGAGCATGAATGTGGTCATTGCCCAGGCCATTCGCTTTGCCGTCGCGCTATTTGCCATGCTGGTCGTGGCGCAGTTTTCGCCGATTTTCTTTTTGCGCTGGGCGCCCGTGGTTTACGGCATCGGGGTGCTGATGCTGCTGGCGGTGGAGCTGGTGGGTGATATCGGCATGGGCGCTCAGCGCTGGCTGGAGATTCCCGGTGTCATCCGCTTTCAGCCGTCGGAGATGATGAAACTGGCGGTGCCGATCATGGTGGCGGCGTACCTGTACCGCTGCGAGCTGCCACCCAAGTTGAAGGATATCGTGATCTGCGCGGTGATTATTGGTCTGCCCGTGTCGCTCATCGCCGCCCAGCCGGATTTGGGAACCTCGTTGCTTGTGGCCAGTGCGGCGATTATCGTCGTGTTGCTGGCCGGCTTGTCCTGGCGGCTGATCGGCCTTGTCGTTGCCCTGCTGGCGGCGGGGTGTCCGCTGCTGTGGATGAACCTGCATAACTACCAGCGGCAGCGCGTGCTGACCTTTCTCAACCCTGAAAGTGACCCGCTGGGGGCGGGCTGGAACATCATCCAGTCGACGACGGCAATTGGCAGCGGTGGTGTGTTCGGCAAGGGCTGGCTGCAGGGCACCCAGTCCCAGCTGGAGTTCCTACCCGAGCCGCATACCGATTTCATCGTCGCGGTGCTCGGAGAAGAGCTGGGTCTCATTGGCATGGTGGTGGTGATTTTTCTTTACCTGCTGATTGTCGGGCGTGGACTTTGGCTGGCCAGCCAGTCGCAGAATACTTTCGGTCGTTTGGTCGCCGGCAGTATTATTCTGACGTTTTTTATCTATGTATTCGTCAATATCGGTATGGTGAGCGGCATACTGCCCGTGGTGGGAGTTCCTTTGCCGCTGGTCAGCTTCGGGGGAACCTCGAGCGTGACCTTGCTGGTGGGGTTCGGTATTCTCATGTCGATTCATGCGCATCGTCGGCTACTTCCACGCTAGCGATGGCGCAAGCATAACAGTGCGCATTCCACAGGAGCAGCGAGCGAATGAGTAAAGCCATAAGGATGGCAGGTGTCGGCATACTGGGCGCCTTGATTGGCAGCCTGACGCTTCCCCTCATGGCTGAGGAGGGCAGTGGCGTTTTTAATCCCGACGACTACCCTCAGGCGCAGCGTCTTGTGAAAGGGCTTGAAGCCAAGGGAGTGCCTGCGGAATGGGCAAATCACCAGCTGCGCCAGGCCAAGCTTCGTCAGTCGGTGCTGGATGCCATGGCAGGGGCAGCCGAGCGGCACCTCGCGTGGCATGAGTATCGGGACATCTTCATTACCGACCAGCGCATTGAAGAAGGCGTGGCGTTCCAGCAGGCCCATGACGATGCGCTGGCCAAGGCCGAAGCCGTGTATGGCGTCCCGCGTGACATCATCACCGCCATTATCGGCGTCGAAACCTATTACGGGCGCTATCGCGGCAGCCACCCGGTGCTGGACTCACTGGCGACGCTGGCCTTCGAGCACCCGACGCGAGGCGAGTTTTTTACCCGTGAGCTTGCCGCCTTCCTACAGATCGCCCATGAGCAGCAGGTCGACCCCGCTACGCTATCGGGCTCCTACGCCGGCGCCATGGGCTATCCGCAGTTCATTCCGACAAGCTATCAGGCCTATGCCGTGGACTTCGACGACGACGGCCTGCGCGATCTGTGGAATAACCCGGTCGACGCGATCGGTAGCGTGGCCAACTATTTTGCGGAGCACGGCTGGCAGGAAGACGGCGCTATTTACTATTCCGCCGAAGGGCCGGCGTCAGCGCCTGAGGGTCTTGCGGTGAACCAGATCACGACGCCCGGCACCTCGTTGAACACGTTGAAAAAAGCGGGCATCACGCCGGGTATGTCGCTGGAGGAGGGAGTGGCGGTATCGCCGCTGGTGCTAACCCAAGACGACGGTACACTTTCCTATCGGCTTGGTTTGCATAATTTTTACGTGATTACTCGCTACAATCACAGCCATCTTTATGCCATGGCGGTGACCGAACTGGCCGAGGCAATAGGGGATGCAACATCACAGGCACAGGGTGAGAGTGACTTATGAAGCATGACGCTAGTGTCTATCAGCGCCTTGGCGGCGCCGTCCTGGTGCTGGCACTGATCAGCGGCTGTGCCAGCCAGCAGCCGAGTGGGGTGGGCCAGTCGAGCGGCGACCGTTCCGCAGGAGCAATGGAGACAAAACAGAGTAATGACCGGGATACGGCCGGTGGGCGGTACGCGATGAGTGGTGATGCCTATCCACTCGATCCGCCGGATGTCTCTGACGTGCCGGATGCTCAACCTCGTGATGAACCTTATTCCCGTGCGGGCAATCGTCCAACCTACGAAGTATGGGGCAAGACCTACCATGTACTGCCGGATGCGGATGGCTACAGCAAGCGCGGACTGGCCTCATGGTACGGTAAGAAATTTCACGGCTATGCCACCTCGAACGGTGAAATCTACGACATGTACAAGATGTCGGCGGCGCACCGTTCCCTCCCGCTGCCCACCTACGCCCGAGTGACCAACCAGCGCAATGGACAGTCAGTGATCGTCAGGGTCAACGACCGCGGGCCTTTCCACAGCGACCGTGAAATTGATCTGTCCTATGCCGCCGCAGCGCGTCTGGATATCCTGGACGAAGGTACCGGCGAGGTAAAGGTGGAAGCGATTAATCCTGCTCAATGGCGGGCGCAGCGTTCAGGCGGCCGCTCGTCGGCACCAGAGCCTGAAACGTCCCCAACGCAGGCATCCCCGGCGCGCAGCAGCGAAGCTGAATCGGGGGCGGAAAACGACGCCTCAACGGTGTATCTGCAAATTGCCGCGCTGGGTGACGCCCGGACCGCCGAGCAGCTGCAAGCACGCTTGAGCGACGAACTAGCACATCAGGTAAGGGTTCAGGCCCGTGATGATGTGTATCGTGTTCAGGTGGGCCCGGTTGCGGCCGACCAGGAGGCTGAAGCCCGTAAAGCATTGCACGATGCGGGCTTTACCGATGTGTTTATCGTGCGATAATTGCGCACCATTTTTTATGTCGACGCGTACTGCGGGTCGTGTCCTTTTCAAGTTAACGAGACTGTTACCATGAGTGTGTTGAATACCCTTTTTTCTTCCGCCCGACTGTGCGTTTTGGCCGCCGCGCTGGTGATCACTCCTTCCGTCGATGCCCAGGAGGTGCCGCAGCCGCAAACCCTCATACCGGCGCCTCCCCAGTTGGCTGCCAAATCATGGATCCTGATGGATGCTGACAGCGGTGAGGTGCTGGCCGAGCATGAAGCTGATAAGCGCCTGCCACCGGCCAGTTTGACCAAGCTGATGACCGCCTATCTGGTGGAGCGCGAACTTGACCGCGGCAGCATTGCCCTCGACGACCAGGTTAGCATCAGCGAGAACGCCTGGCGCACTGGGGGCTCCAAGATGTTTGTGGAAGTCGGCGATCAGGTGGCCGTTGAAGACTTGCTGCACGGTATCGTCATCGTCTCCGGGAACGATGCCAGCGTGGCCATGGCCGAGCACCTGGCAGGAGGTGAAGCGCCGTTCGCTGATTTGATGAACCAGCACGCGGCGCGTCTGGGAATGAACAACTCGAACTTCGAAAACCCCACCGGGCTTCCAGGAGAAAACCATTACTCCTCGGCGCGTGACATGGCGTTGCTGACACAGCACATTGTCAACGACTACCCCGAGCATTACGCGATCTATTCCCAGCGTAACTTTACCTATGGTGGCATCGAACAGCCCAACCGTAATCGCCTGCTATGGCGTGACCCTTCGGTTGACGGCTTGAAGACTGGCTGGACGTCAGAGGCTGGTTATTGCCTGGTGTCGTCGGCCAAGCGTGACGATATGCGGCTGATCTCGGTGGTCATGGGCACCGATTCTGAAGAAGCCCGCGCCCAGGAAACCCAGAAGCTACTCAGTTACGGCTTCCGCTTTTTTGAAACCATGAACCTCTACGACCGTGGCGCCGTGCTGGCAACGCCGCGGGTCTGGGGTGGTGATATCAACGAAGTCCGCGTCGGTGTCGATGAGAAAGTCACCATGACGCTGCCGCGCAACCGCAACGACGAGCTGCGTGCGCGATTGAACCTTAACGCCGATCTCCAGGCACCCCTGACTGTGGGCGACGAAGTCGGCACGCTGGAGATTCACATGGGTGACCGCGTCGTTGGTGAACGGCGCCTGGTTGCCCTGGAAGACGTCGAAGAAGGCGGCTTTTTCAAGAAGCTTCTTGATCAGGTGCGGCGTTTCTTCTCCAACCTGATCAGTGATTTTACTGACTAGGTAGCGACTGTCTTACTGTCGTGGATAGACCTACCATTTGCCAAATCAGTGAGTGTGACATGTCAACAAAAGGTGGACAGAAAGGCTTTCGCGACCTGCGTCAGCCGGCGACGCAAGAGCCGCCCAAGATCAACTTCCCGTGCCCCTACCCGATCAAGGTGGTGGGGGATGCCACCGAGGATTTTCCGGCGCGGGTCTGTCAGGTGATCATTCGCCATGCGCCTGATTTCGATGAAACGACCATGCAGGTCATTGATAGTCGCAACGGGCGTTTTCAATCGGTGCGTGTCACCATTACGGCCACCGGGGAGCAGCAGCTAAGCCAGCTGTTCGACGAGCTGAAAGCCACTGGCCTTGTGCACATGGTGGTGTAATGGCCGCCCCGCCCATCGAGCTGCACGTGCTGGGTCGAAAGCCCTATCTGCCGGTCTGGCAGGCAATGCGCTCGTTGACCGACCAGCGCGACGCCGATACGCCCGACCAGTTCTGGCTGGTCGAGCACGACCCGGTGTTTACCCAGGGACAAGCCGGCAAGCCCGAGCATATCCTGATGCCGGGTGATATTCCGGTGGTGCAGACCGACCGGGGCGGACAGGTGACCTACCATGGCCCCGGTCAGGTGGTGCTGTACCCGCTGCTGGATGTTCGTCGGACGAAGCTCGGTGTACGCACGCTGGTCACCGCCCTCGAAGACGCCGTGATCGAGGTGCTGGCAAGTTACGGCGTGACGGCGAGGGCGCGGCCTGATGCGCCGGGGGTCTATGTGAGTGATGATGCCGGCGAGGCCAAGATCGCCTCACTGGGGTTACGCATTCGCCGCGGGGCGAGCTTCCACGGTGTGGCGCTCAATGTGGACGGGGATCTGTCGCCTTTTGCCTGCATCAATCCTTGCGGCTACGCGGGCATGCCGATGACGCGTCTGGCGGACTGGGTATCGCTGCCAGGTGATCATCAGGTAGGTGAGCAGCTTGCCAAGGCGCTGGCGGGGAAGCTAAAGCGGTCGTTAGTAGCGGGCGTTGAACGGCCACCGCTAACCGAGTAGCGGTGGCAGGGCAATGCAGTTATCCGACGTTGAGCGCCGGGATCAAGTTGGGATCCGGTTCCTGACCAGGCACCTTGGCCGGTGACGCCAGCCCCAGGTTGTTCTTTTCAAACACCCGGTCGGCACGGTAGCTCGAGCGAACCAGCGGGCCCGACGGCACTTCCATGAAGCCTTTCTCAAGGCCGATTTCGCGGTAGCGATCAAATTCCTCAGGTGTCACCCAGCGCTCCACCGGCAGGTGGTTCTTGGTCGGGCGCAGGTATTGTCCCAGCGTCACGATATCGACGCCGATCTCGCGGAGGTCGTCAAACGTCTGCAGGATCTCTTCGTCGGTTTCACCCAGGCCGAGCATCAGGCTGGTCTTGGTGATCACGCCGGGACGATGGCGTTTTGCATGGGCCAGCACATCCAGCGTCTTGCGGTAGCCCGCCCGGGGGTCGCGCACCCGGCTGGTCAGCCGCTCCACCGTTTCGACGTTCTGGGCAAAGACTTCAAGACCGGAATCGGCTACTTGCTCGATCGCTGCTGGCGCACCGTCGAAATCCGGGGTCAGTGCTTCCACCACCACGTGAGGCGTACGCGCCTTGATGGCGCGAATGCAGTTGGCGTAGTGGCCGGCGCCGCCGTCGTCCAGATCGTCGCGGTCGACCGAGGTCAGCACGATGTAGCGAAGGCCCATCAGCTCAACCGATTTCGCCGTGTTTTCAGGCTCCTCGTGATCAAGCCAGCCTTGCGGGTTGCCGGTGTCGACCGCGCAGAAACGGCAGGCACGCGTACATACCGACCCCATCAGCATGATCGTCGCCGTGCCGTTGCTCCAGCACTCGCCCATGTTCGGGCAGTGGGATTCGGCGCACACCGTGCTCAGCCGGTGGGTGGCGACGTTCTTCTTGACCGCCTCAAAGCGCTCGCCACCGGGGATCTGAGCGCGCAGCCATTTAGGCTTGCGATCTAAAGAAGGGGCCTCAGCCTCGGCCTTGCGCTGCTTCATGCCATCTTTGATCACCGTCATGCCGTGCTCGTTGCGGAATTTTTCACCGCTGGGGACACGTGGCGAGGTGTTATTGCTCATAGCGAGAGAGCCTCTCTACTGGGCGGCAGACAACGTCATCTGGCGGGTAAGCCTTGTCTGACGGCATGCCGATTGATACGCAGGTAGTAAGGCATAATGTAACATAATTTGCCTTTTGCACGACACCGCCGCCTAGTTGCCTGTCATCGGCAGGCAGGCGACTCCATGACTGGGCAGCGGGCTCGGCGGTGACCGAAAATGTTCACGGTGCTCGGCCAGGTGATTACGCACAAAACGCAGGAAGAGCTCGGTGACCGGCGAGGGGTAGCGCTCGCGAGCATACACCGTGCACCAGGAGCGGCGAATGGGAAAATCGGGCAGTGCCAATTCGGTGAGTAATCCCTGCTCGATTTCCAGCTTGACCGCCAGGCGGGGCAGTACGGCGACGCCCAGCTGCGCCATGACCCCTTGCTTGATGGCTTCGTTGGTGCCCATCTCGATGCAGTGGGCAAGCGCAACGTCCTTGTGGCCGGCGAGCTGCTCGAACGCATTGCGCACCCCAGAGCCGGGTTCGCGCATCAGCACGTAGTGGCGGGCAAAATCGCTCAGAGAGGGGTTGGGCATCGAGAGTAGCGGGTGATGGGGCCATACCACGGCAATCAGCTCGTTCTCCAGAATAGGCATCACCACCAGGCGGTCATCCTCGGGCACCATGGCCATGATCACCAGGTCATCGCGCTGTTCGCCCAGGCGCTCGAGGGCCTGGCGGCGGTTGCAGACATGCAGCCGCACGTTGATGTCCGGATAGTTGGCGCGGAATCTGGCCAGCAGGTAGGGCACCACGTATTGGGCGGAGGACACCGCAGTCAAGTTCAGCTCGCCTGAAAGCTTGCCGTTCTGTTCGCCCAGGGTCATCTGCAGACGCGAGAGCTGGCCGAAAATTTCTCGTGTGGAGTCCGAGAGGGTCTCGGCGGCAGGCAGTACATGCAGCGTTTTGCCGCTGTATTTGAACAAGGGTTGCCCCAGGGCCTGTTCCAGCTGGCGAATCTGGGCGCTGACTGCGGGCTGGGTCAGCCCCAGCTCTGCTGCTGCGCGGGAGTAGGAGCGCTGCACGAGCACCGCCTGAAAGACCTGGAGCTGGCGAAACGTGAGGCGGTTTAGCAACGACATGGCGATCCTTGATCCATTGAGGGCGGCATAAAAGGCGACTGCTCGGTGAGAACGTTTTCGACGGCCGATGGTTCAGGGCTGTGGCAACCGAGCACCGGCCATAGGTTATACCAATGAGTCTGCAATAGGCATCGACGTGTCGCAGCGAGTGTCCTAAACTATATTGCGTTGCAGCATCATTGCTTTCGGGTTCGATGCTTCCGCATTAACCCAATGGGAGACTCTATGAACTTCTTCGCTAACCCTCTAATGCCAACTCAAGCTCGCCCGTCGGCAAGCCAAGAGGACGCGACGGCATCCGTGAGCGATGCCATGGCCTCGCTGTTCGACCCTTTCGGGTTTGGTCGTGCCGCCTTTGACTACTGGCGAGACAGCGTTGAACGTAGCGTGCTTTACCTGGATGTGATGCGCGAGCGCGGCAATCAATACCTGGCCCACATGGAACAGACCAAGCCCAGCGTGTTGGGGTTTGAAACCGAAGTGCTGGTGGATGGCCGCACCTTGCCCCAGCCCACCAACTACGAACTATTGCGCGTCATACCGCCCAAGGGGGTAGAAACTGATCCGCTTAGTCGCCCCTTTGTGGTGGTGGATCCGCGTGCCGGGCACGGGCCGGGTATCGGCGGCTTCAAACCCGACAGCGAATTGGGAGTGGCGTTGAGGGCAGGTCATCCCTGTTACTTCATCGGTTTCCTGCCGTTTCCTGAACCGGGGCAGACCGTCGAGGATGTGGTCGAGTCGGAAGTGGCGTTTCTGCGCCATGTGATCGAGCGCCACCCCGAAACCACGGAAAAGCCCATGGTCGTCGGCAACTGTCAGGCCGGGTGGCAGCTGATGATGGCGGCCGCCCTGGAGCCTGATGTCTTCGGCCCGATTCTGATCGCCGGTGCCCCGCTGTCCTACTGGGCAGGCGAGCACGGCAAGGCACCGATGCGCTATACCGGCGGAATGACCGGCGGCAGCTGGGTGACGGCATTGACCAGTGATCTGGGCAATGGCCTGTTCGACGGCGCCTGGCTGGTGCAGAACTTCGAGCGCCTCAATCCGGCTAATACCTATTGGAAGAAGCAGTACCACCTGTTTGCCAACGTGGATACCGAGTCTAATCGCTACCTCGAATTCGAGCGCTGGTGGGGCGGCCATGTGGTGCTGGGCGGCGAAGAGATTCAGTACATCGTCGATAACCTGTTTGTCGGCAATCGCCTGTCGACCGCCCAACTGGTAACCCGCGACGGTCGCCGCATCGATCTACGCAACGTGCGTTCACCGGTGGTGGTGTTCTGCTCGCGCGGCGACGATATTACCCCGCCGCCCCAAGCGCTGGGCTGGATTCGCGATCTGTACGAAGACGAAAACGATATTATCGCCAACGAGCAGACCATCGTTTACTGTCAGCACGATACTACCGGTCACCTGGGCATCTTCGTGTCGAGCAGCGTGTCGCGCAAGGAACATACCGAGTTCACGGCTAACATGGATTATATCGATGTGATGCCGCCGGGCCTCTACGAGACCACGATCACGCATGCCGATGATCACGATGAAGGCGAGCTGATCGAGCGCGACTACCTGCTTGAGTTTGCCCCGCGCGATTTCGACGAGTTGGATCGCGAGGTCATGCACAAGCCGGAGGACGACCGCCGGTTTGCCACGGTAGCGCGCATTTCCGAAATCAACCTAGGCCTGTACCGTTTGTACATGCAGCCCTGGTTGCAGGCGGTCATGACGCCGGAAGCCGCCCGCTGGATTCGTCGCATGCACCCCATTCGGTTGGGCTACAAGCTGCTTTCGGACCGCAATCCCATGACAGTACCGTTGCCGGTCATGGCCGACCGGATTCGCCTATCGCGTCACCCGGTGGGCGAAGACAACCTGTTCAAGGCGGTGGAAACCATGGCGTCGGATCAGATCGTCACCGGGCTCAACGCCTTTCGTGATGCGCGGGATAGCGCCACCGAACGGTTGTTCATGGATATCTACGGCCAACCCCTCTTGCAGGCGGCTGTCGGTCTCTACGGCGACGCTCATGTGCACCGCCGCCGTCCCGGCGCGGAGCCCGAGCACCGTCGCTTTATAGAGCAGCGCCAGGAGGAACTGCGCGCCAAGATTGCCAAGGGTGGCTCTCACGAAGCCGTCATGCGGGCGCTGATTTATATCCTGGGCGGCGCGCCGGCCACCGACGAGCGCAACTTCAAGCGGCTACGCGCATCACGGGCGGCTCTTGAGCCCAATGCCAAGCTGTGCGACTTCAAGCGGTTGGTGCGTGAGCAGTTCTTTATCCTGAAGCTGGACCGCGAGCAGGCGCTCAACGCCTTGCCTGCTCTGTTGAAGGGGCAAAGCAACGACGAGATCGACGCGCATATGTCGCATCTCGAAGATGTGCTGTCGGCGAGCGGTGAGCTGTCGGAGCATGTCGCATCACGCCTGACCCAGGTCGGCGAGCTGTTCGATCAGGCCCGCCCGGCTGTCCAGCAGCAGGTGGCGTCAAGCCCGCAAGCCCCGCAGCAGGCGGCCAAGGACGTGGCCGAGAAGCCCGCGGCCAAGCCTGCAACGGCGAGTACCAAAAAAGCCACACCAGCTAAACGCAAGACCCCGCCCGAAGGCGAGTGATGGCGTTGCGCGAGCTCTGCACCCCTGCCGGTCGGCGGGGGTGTTTGCGTTCTGGACTGAGGAATTTTGGGTTGCCGTTGCGCTAGCGGCAGTCTAGTGTCTAGCAACGCCTTGATTGAAAAGCCTGATGCTCGTCACCACCAACGCGACGGTATCCTTGTGCTCACCACTGGCGCTTCGCAATGGGCTGGGGTAGGGTAGGCGCATTTTTCCGACCGCGCGGCTTGTGATGGCTGTGGCGGCAACGTATTCATTGCACCGTCAGCGTGTGCACTAAGAAAGTGGAGCACTATGGGCAAGTCACTGGTCATCGTCGAGTCGCCCGCCAAAGCGAAGACGATCAATAAATACCTCGGCAACGATTTCATCGTAAAGTCGAGCGTGGGTCACATCCGTGACCTGCCGACCAGCGGCTCAGGTAAGGCAGCCTCTGACCCCAAGGAGCGCGCTCGCCAAGCCGCGGCAACACGCAAGATGTCGGCGGACGAGAAAGCCGAGTACAAAAAGCTCAAGGCGCAGGACCAACTGATTCGGCGAATGGGCATCGACCCGAATAACGGCTGGGAAGCGAACTATGAAGTGCTGCCCGGCAAGGAAAAGGTCGTGGCCGAGCTTAAAAAGCTCGCCGAAAAAGCCGACGCCGTTTATCTGGCAACGGATTTGGATCGCGAGGGTGAAGCGATTGCCTGGCACCTGCGCGAAACCATCGGTGGCGACGACAGTCGCTACAAGCGAGTGGTGTTCAACGAGATCACCAAGAACGCCATTCAGGATGCCTTCAAGGCACCGGGCGCCTTGAATATTCCGCGAGTCGAAGCCCAGCAGGCCAGGCGTTTCCTGGACCGGGTGGTTGGCTTCATGCTGTCGCCGCTGCTCTGGGCCAAGATCGCCCGGGGGCTGTCGGCGGGTCGCGTTCAGTCCGTGGCGGTACGTTTGATTGTCGAACGCGAGCGCGAAATTCGTGCGTTCATCCCCGAGGAGTTCTGGGACGTGCATGCCGATCTGGCCTCGCCGGAGGGCGACCAGGTGCGCTTTGCCCTGGTGCGCCAGGATGGCAAGGCGTTTCGCCCGACGTCGGAAAAAGACACGCTGGAACGTATCGAACAGCTCAGAAAAGCCAAGCTGTCGATTACCTCCCGGGAAGATAAGCCAACCAGCTCAAAGCCGACGGCGCCGTTTATCACCTCGACGCTGCAGCAGGCAGCCAGCGGGCGCCTGGGCTTTTCAGTGAAAAAGACCATGACCATGGCCCAGCGGCTTTATGAGGCGGGCTACATTACCTACATGCGTACCGATTCCACCAACCTGTCGAAAGACGCGGTGGAAAACGCGCGCAGCTTTATCGGCGAAGAGTACGGGCCGCGCTATCTGCCCGACACGCCCAATCGCTACAGCAGCAAGGAAAGCGCTCAGGAAGCCCACGAGGCCATTCGTCCCTCAAGCGTAGACCGCCAGGCAACCGACCTTGTGGGCATGGAGCGTGATGCCGAGCGTTTGTACGAGCTGATCTGGCGCCAGTTCGTCGCCTGCCAGATGACGCCCGCCGAGTACCTTTCCAGCACTCTGAGCGTTGAAGTGGACGGCTACGAGTTGCGGGCCAAAGGGCGCGTGCTCAAGTTCGACGGCTATACCCGGGTCATGAAGCCCAGCGGTAAAAATGAAGATCAGCGTCTGCCCGATCTCCCCATCGGCACGTCGATGACCCTGGAAGCGCTCGACCCGCAGCAGCACTTCACCAAGCCGCCCGCGCGCTACACCGAAGCGAGCCTGGTCAAGGAGCTCGAAAAGCAGGGGATCGGGCGTCCCTCGACCTACGCCTCGATCATCTCGACGATCCAGGATCGTGGCTACGTGCAGCTGGCGAATCGCCGCTTCTATGCCGAAAAGCTCGGCGACATCGTTACCGAGCGATTGAAGGAGTCCTTCCCGGATCTGATGGACTTCTCGTTTACGGCCCGCATGGAAGATAGCCTCGATGAAGTGGCCGAAGGCGAGCGCAACTGGCGGGGCCTGCTGGATGAGTTCTACGCTGAATTCCGCGACGAGCTCGTCCAGGCGGAAAGCGAAGAAGGCATGCGCCCCAACCAGCCGGTGCCCACCGATATCGACTGCCCCAGCTGCGGCCGCAAAATGCAGATCCGCACGGCGTCCACGGGTGTTTTCCTGGGCTGCAGTGGCTACAACCTGCCGCCCAAGGAGCGCTGCAAGACCACTATCGACCTGATTCCCGGCGAGGAAGCGGTGGCTGCCGATGCCGATGAAGCCGCCGAGACCGACGCCCTGCGCGCCAAGCGCCGCTGCCCGACATGCGGGACGGCGATGGACAACTATCTGATTGACGAAACTCGCAAGCTGCATATCTGCGGCAACAGTCCGGATTGTGAAGGCTACGAGGTCGAAACTGGCAAGTTCAAGATCAAGGGCTACGACGGGCCGCTGATCGAATGCGACAAGTGCGGTGCCGACATGCAGCTTAAATCGGGCCGCTTCGGCAAGTATTTCGGCTGTACCAACAGCGAGTGTAAAAATACGCGCAAGCTGTTAAGAAGTGGCGAAGTGGCGCCGCCCAAAATGGATCCTATTGCAATGCCGGAGCTTGCCTGCCAGAAGGTCGACGATCACTACGTGCTGCGCGACGGTGCGAGCGGGTTGTTCCTGGCGGCGAGCAAATTCCCCAAGAACCGCGAAACGCGCCCGCCGCTGGTCAAGGAGCTCAAGGCGCATGCCGACGAGCTGCCCGAGAAGTACCACTACATCCTCAATGCGCCCAGTGAAGATCCGGATGGACGCCCGGCGCAGATCCGTTACTCGCGCAAGTTCAAAGAGCAGTACGTGATGACCGATGAAGAGGGCAAGGCCACCGGCTGGAAGGCAACCTATGAAGGCGGCAAGTGGCACGTGGAGGACAAGCGCAAAAAATGAGTGATCAATCGCGCACCAACCAGTTGCTCTATCAGGCTGAGCTGCTGGCGGTTTCGACCGCCGAAGATGACGAACACGCCACCGCGCGACGCATGGCGCAGGAAGAAGGCGCGCTCGCCCTGTTTGAGCTGGCGCTAACCTCTTTGTTGCGTGAAGTGACGGAGCATGCCCGCTTGTCACAGCACGAATGGCGTTATCTACTGTCCGACGACGGTCCGGCCATGGCCGAGCTTCAGCGCCTGCGCGATCTCGTCCATCAGCCGGACAGCTGGCTGTTCTGGCTAGTAGAGCAACTGAACAGTCTGCACAGCAGCGACGGTGCGGCCAAGCGACGTGCAGCCAATCCGTCGATGATTGCGGTGAGCGATCAGGCCAGCCTTGGGGATCAGCTCGTGACGCAGCTCAACGCCGCCAAGCGTGAAGTGGCCGCGCTGCGCGAAACCAGCCAGGAGTGGTAACGCAGTAGCGGGCCAGGCCGTGTGAAGCGCGTAGCTGGCAAAAGAGGGGCCTGAAAGACGTGGGCCGGTAAGAGAAGGGCAAGAAGGAAACGACAATGCGCTATAACCAAGTGAAAGATTTGATCGCCTGGGTCGAGGCCTATCATGGTCGCCTCGCCAGTCAGTACAGCGCTCGGGCCGCCGATTGCGAAAGCGAGCGTCTGCAGATGGTGCTCAGCTACCTGGCCGATCATGAAACCCGTATGCAGGCCGGGCTGCGCGCTATTTTCGATGAAAGCCACGAAAAGCGCGAGGTGCTGGAGACGTGGTTCGACGATCCCAGCGATTTTCCCCAGCCGCCCGAGCTCCAGCAACTGGCCGATAAGCCGCTGGGTAACTCCATCGAGGCGGTCATGGAATCGGCGGTCGAGGCGCATCGCACCCTGGAAGCGCTCTATCGCCACCGGGTCAACCGGGCCGTGATCGAACCCGAGGCCGAGTTTTTCAACGCCTTGGCGGAAGGTCACAATGCCGAGCTGCGGCGCATAGTAGCGAGCATCGAAGAGCTGCAGGGCGTTTAATAGGATAACGCCTATTGGAGGCAGCCTTGATGTACGGTATAAAGTTTCTGCCACGGCAATATGCCGTTACCCATTTCCTGTGTGAGAGCCTTGCATGAAGCCGTTTACCCGTCGCCATTTCCTGGCCTTGGCCATGGGGTTTCCTGCGGCTGCCAGTGCGGCAGCCAAGGTTACGCTAGCGTCTGAAGCCTTCCCTGACCTGGTGGCGGATCAGCTGCAGCGCGCTGCAAGGCCGCGCGAGCCCGGTGAGCAGTGGGTGCTGATTGACGATAAGGCAGCGACACTCACCGTTTATCGTGGCAATAGCGTGGTCGAGGCGTTCCGTCCGGTTTCCCTCGGTCGCGGAGGCGCACGCACCCAGCGGCTGCGTGGTGGCAACGCCACGCCGCTGGGTGAGTTCCGCATCAATCGTTTCAATCACGACAGCAAGTGGCACATCTTCATGGAGGTCAATTACCCGACCCCGACCCATGCGCGCATGGCGTTACAAGACGGCACCTACTCTCAGGCCGATTACGATGCCTACTTCGATTACTACCGACGTCACCGGCAGCCCCCTCAGGATACCGTGCTGGGCGGCGCCATTGGCATTCATGGCCTGGGCGAGGCCGATCCAGAGATTCATGGCCGCTATCACTGGACGCAAGGCTGTGTCGCGGTGACCAATTCGCAAATCGAGCGCCTTACCGAGCTGGTCGAGGTTGGCACCCGCGTGGTGATCCGCTAAGCTGGTGTTGCAGAAGGAAGTTCGAGGCTTTACACGAGTGGCTATAGACAAGCGTTGTGGACTATTATAAAACAGCGTTTGGCTCACGTGCTTTGCGGCACAAGTCACTGTCAAGAACCTGCACCGCAGGTAGACAAATTCAGACTCGTTTCGTAGCCTGATGTTTGTCATACCCTTAAACGTTGTACCCAAGGAAGATCCAAGGAGAACACGATGACTTTTAAGACAACTCTGAAGATGTCTGCTGCTGCCGCTTCACTGGCCATCCTGGCTGGTTGTGCGTCTACCGGCGCACTGGAAGAAGTTCGCATGACAGCTGAATCAGCACAAGCTGATGCCGCTGAAGCACGTAGCATGGCTTCTCAAGCTCTGAACACTGCCAACCAGGCTCAGCGCGACGCGCAAGCAGCCCTGCAGATGTCCGAGCAGAACCGTGCTGAAATGGAGCGCATGTTCGAGCGTTCCATGCAGAAGTAATATGACTTAGCAGTTGTGAGAGCCAAGTTCTTCACAACGACTAGGCATGCAAAAAACCCCGCTTCGGCGGGGTTTTTTGTGGCTGGCGTTTGCTGGCCGATGCGTTGGCAATGAGAGGCTTACGCCTCGTCATCGTCACTGGATGCCTTGGTCAGTTCAAGCTCTTCAAAGATGCCCTGCTCAAGGGGGGAAGGCTCCTCCGGCTCAGGGGCAGGCGCCTGAGGGCCGTACAGAGCGATAAACTCACCGTTGGGCGACTCTACCGCATGCCTTATCTGGGCGTAGTCAACCGGCACCTTGTCGTCGGTGAGTTCGGAAACACGCTTGAGGGCTTCTAGCAGCGGCTCGAAATCATCCAGGTTTTCTTCGAGCTGCGGGTAGGACTGCACAAACAGCGTGCCGTCAGACGCCCAGCCAGCCTTGAACGGCGCGTCAATCAGGTTCACGGGGGTGCCGCTTGGGACCCGCTCGTAGAGCGATTCGATATCTTCCGGGTACATGCGGATACAGCCCCGGCTGACGCGCATTCCCACGCCGTCCGGGCGGTTGGTACCATGAATCAGGTAGCTTGGCAGGCCGAGCAGAATCGCGTGGCGGCCAAGCGGATTGTCGGGACCTGCGGGTACCACCGAGGGGGCAGGTTCGCCACGTTCGGCGGCTTCCCGCCGCATGGAGGCGGGTGGCGACCAGGCCGGATCCTTCACCTTGATGGTGGTTTTGGTCTTGCCGACCGGCGTGGCAAATTCCTCGCGACCTACGCTCACTGGATATGTCTCGACGATGCCAGACTTGTCGGCAGGGTAGTAGTAGAGACGCAGTTCCGACAGGTTGATCACAATACCTTCGCGTTCAACCGGCGGCAGAATGTAGCGGGACGGAATGACGACTTCCGTGCCTTCCCCCGGCACCCAGATACTGACATCGGGGTTGGCCATGCGAATTTCTTCGTAACCGATATTGTGCCGCCGCGCGATATCGATCAGCGTGTCTTCAGGATTCTCGACAGTGACGGTATAGCGCTCACCAATCACATCGCCTTCTTCGGGCAGGCGAAACTCGCCGCGAGGAAGGTTGTTGGGCGACTTCACCGCTACCAACTCGGCGCTTTCAATGGCCGTTTCGCTGACTTCGAGGGTAGTGTCGTTCGACGACTCGTCGTCCGATTGCGCCATCACAGGCGCCGACAGGCTCGCCGCTAGCAGCACCGCAAGGCTGGTAGGGCCCCAGCAGAAAAGAGTATGACGAATGTTCATGGGTGTTCCTAATCAGTGAATACATCGCTGGTTCTGGCGATGGCAATAGGCGCAGTTTGCCGCAACCCTTACGCGGCCGCCACTTTTTGATTGAGTGTGGTTAACAGTGACTCGATATGCTCAAACCGCTGGTCGATCGTTTCCATGTCAAATTCGAAGCGTAACGTATCCGAGCCGTCAAGCCGGTAGTGTTGGGGCGACGTCTGGATGAGCGTCACCAGGGTATAGGGATCCACCTGGGTGTGGGTATCGAAGATGATGCGGCCACGTTTCTCGCCTGCTTCCAGGCGCTTGATGCCGAGCTGCTCGGCACGCTGACGCAGCCGCGTCTGGCGGATGAGGTGCTTGACCGGCGCGGGCAGGAGGCCAAAACGGTCGATCAATTCTACCTGCAGCTCCTTGAGCTCGGTGTCGCTTTGGGTATTGGCGATGCGCTTGTACATCACCAGCCGCTGCTGGACATCATGGATATAATCGTCGGGAATCAGCGCCGGCAGGTTGAGGCTGATTTCGACGCCGCTATCGAAGGGGGCGTCGATATTGGGTGTCTTGCCCGCGCGAATGGCCTTCACCGCACGATCCAGCATTTCCATGTACAGGGTATAGCCAATGGTTTCCATTTGGCCGCTTTGCTCGTCGCCCAGCAGCTCCCCCGCGCCGCGGATTTCCATGTCGTGGCTTGCCAGGGTGAAGCCGGCACCCAGGTCGTCGGAGGCGCTGATCGCGTCCAGGCGTTTTTTGGCATCGCGTGTCATCACCTTGGGCGTCGGCGTCAGCAGGTATGCGTAAGCCTGGTGGTGGCTGCGACCCACCCGCCCGCGCAGCTGGTGCAGCTGGGCCAGGCCAAATTTGTCGGCCCGCTCGATGATGATGGTGTTGGCGCTGGGCACGTCGATACCGGTTTCGATAATGGTCGAGCAGACCAGTACGTTGAAGCGCCGGTGATAAAAATCGGACATCACCCGCTCGAGGCTGCGCTCGGGCAGTTGTCCGTGAGCGACCGCCACGCGGGCTTCCGGCACCAGGGTGCGAATGCGCTCGGCGGCATTCTCGATGGTCTTGACCTCGTTATGCAGGAAGTATACCTGGCCGCCGCGCAGGATTTCCCTCAACAGAGCTTCCTTGATCACGCCGTCCTGATGCTGCTGGACAAAGGTCTTGACCGACAGGCGTCGCGCCGGCGGCGTGGCGATGATCGACAGGTCGCGAATGCCGCTCATCGCCATGTTCAAGGTCCGGGGGATCGGCGTGGCCGTCAGCGTGAGAATATCGACTTCGGCTCGCAGGGTCTTGAGTTTCTCTTTCTGGGCAACGCCAAAGCGGTGCTCCTCATCGATGATCAGCAACCCCATCTTGGGCAGCGCGACGCTGTTGGCCAGCAGCTTATGGGTGCCGATGACGATATCGGTCTGGCCGTTTTTGATGTCGTCGAGCGTCTTGCTCATCTCCTTGCCATGGGTAAAACGCGAAATAAGGCCGATATTGACCGCCGTGTCGGCGAAGCGGTCGCGGAAGTTCTCGAAGTGCTGGCGTGCCAGCAGAGTGGTGGGCACCAGCACAACGACCTGACGCCCCGACTGCACGGCCAGAAAGGCGGCGCGCATGGCGACTTCGGTCTTGCCGAACCCAACGTCGCCACAGACGACGCGATCCATGGGCTGGGGCGAGGTCATGTCATTGATGACCGCCTCGATGGCCGCCTGCTGGTCGGGGGTCTCTTCGAACGGGAAGTTGCCCGCAAAACGGGCGTAATCATCGCTGGGCGCTTCGTACACCACGCCTTCCTGTGCTTCGCGACGGGCATAGATGTCGAGCAGTTCCGCTGCGGTGTCGCGAATTTTCTCGGCGGCTTTTTTGCGGGCTTTTTCCCACTGGTCAGAGCCGAGCTTGTGCAGCGGAGCCAGTTCGTCATCGGCACCGCTGTAGCGGGAAATCAGATGAAGGCTATCCACCGGGACATAAAGCTTGGCCCCGTCGGCGTATTCCAGCGCCAGAAACTCGTTGGCCTGGCCGCCGGCCTCCAGCGCTTCGAGGCCGATGTAGCGACCCACGCCGTGGGCCTGGTGTACCACCGGGGCGCCTTTGCGCAGTTCTGAAAGATGGCGAACGGCAAACTCGTTATCGTCGGTGGCCTTTTCACGGCGGCGGCTCTGGCGTACCACGTCGCCGAACAGCTCCGTTTCGCTGATCACCGCCAGGGGTGGTTCGGTCAGCCACAGGCCGCTGTCGATCAGTCCTTCGGTAATCGCAATGGGCTGATCGCCCTCGAGAAACGCCTTAAAGCTGTCGACGTGGGGAATCTTCAGCGACAGCGGCGTCAGCAGTTCCTCCAGGGCTTCGCGTCGCCCCCGGGACTCGGCCACCAGCAGAACGCGGGAGGCGTCCTCGCGCTGGAGAAAATCGGCCAGCTCGCCGAGCGGGCGCTTGGCGCGAGGATTTACCGCTAAGGGCGGCAGTGCCTGGGCCATGGGCGCTAGCGCATGGCGCTGGTCGGGGTCGTCGGTCAGCTCGACTCTCGGGCGCTGCTTGATCGCCGCGAACACGTCGCTGACCGGGAAGAAGGCGCGGTGGGGCGGCAGCAGCGGCCGCGTGGGGTCGACGCCCAGGTTGGCGTAGCGGCTTTCAATTGCCTGCCAGTGCTGTTCGGCCGCCTGATAGACCTCGGGTAGCATGGCGACCCGCGTGTCCTTGGTGAGGTGGTCGAACAGGGACGCTGTCTGTTCGAAAAACAGCGGCAAATAGTGTTCGAGTCCCGGCGAGGGGATGCCCTTGAGGGCATCGTTGTAAAGCGGGCACTGACGCGGATCGACATCGAAAAGTGTCTCGAACTGCTCGCGGAAGCAGGCAATCGACGACCGGCTCAACGAGTACTCGTGGGCGGGCAGCAGTTCGATGGCGTCGAGCTTGTCGGTAGAGCGTTGGCTGCCCGGGTCAAAATGCCGCAGGGTATCGATTTCGTCGTCGAACAGGTCGATCCGGATGGGCGCGTCCATGCCCATGGCAAACAGGTCGATCAGGGCGCCGCGCATGGCGTATTCGCCGGGTTCATAGACGGTTTCCACCGCTCGGTAGCCGGCCCGGGAGAGGGCCTCGCGGAACGGTTCGCGGTCGAGTTTGTCGCCCACGCTCAGGGTCAGCACGCGCCCGGCAATGTAGTCGACCGGCGGCAGGCGCTGCATCAGCGTATTGATGGGCACCAGAACAAGTCCCCGCACGCCGTCCTGCAGCTGTCTCAGCGTGCGCAGTCGTGCCGACACGATATCCTGATGGGGTGAAAAGCTGTCATAGGGCAGCGTTTCCCAATCGGGGAAGGGCAGTACCGGCACATCGCTGTAAAACGACAGGTCTTGCTCCAGACGCTGGGCGCTGGCGGTGCTTGGGGTGATCACCAGCAGTGGGGCGTCAGCGGCGAGCCGAGCCAGGGCCAGTGCGGCGGCGCTTCCGGGGGGCGACGTCCAGTAAAGCGTGTCGCGCGCGCCCTCGGGCTGGGGCGGAGCAAGTAAAGAAAAAGTGGGCATAATAAAGATGTCGTTCTGCGCTGAAACGGAGCCTAGATCATACACGATCATCGCTTTCAGGCAGAACCAGCGCGCTTGTAGTCAGGCGGCCATTTGTGTAATCCCCCTACATCGTCTGCGACTATCCAGGCATTGCGGCCTATTAAGCGGCTAAGGATAATACACTTGAAAATTATTCATTACTTAATGAGGCCGCACGTGAGTCAGCAAACGCTCGATAACGTTTTTCAAGAATGGCAAAGCAACGAAGCTCTGGCGGAGCAGATGATTCCCTTGATTGGTCGTCTATACCGTCAGCACAATGTTGTGGCGACCATGTACGGGCGTTCGTTGATCAATCAGTCGGTCATCCGCATCCTCAAGGATCACCGTTTCGTGCGCAAGATCGAAGGCACGGAACTGTCTGTCGAGGATACTTACCCGATCGTCAAAACCCTTTGCGAGCTTAACCTCGGCCCGGCTCACGTCGACGTCGGCAAGCTGGCGGTCATGCTCAAACGCCAGGGCGGTGGCGATGTCGATGCTTTTCTGCGCAAGGAGCTTCACCAGATCGTCGACGGCTACCAGCCGGGCGCGAGCAAGGGCGAGCCCAAGGACGTGGTGCTTTACGGGTTTGGCCGCATCGGCCGTCTGCTGGCCCGGGTGCTGATCGAGAAAGCCGGCGGTGGCAACCTTTTGCAGCTTCGCGCCATTGTCGTGCGCGGGCGGGGTGATGTGGCCAAGGATCTCGAGAAGCGCGCCAGCCTGCTACGCCGCGACTCGGTTCACGGGCCTTTCGACGGCACTATCGTGGTCGACGCCGAGGCGCGCACCCTGACGGTCAACGGCAATGTGGTTCAGGTGATCTACGCCGATAGCCCCAGCGAAATCGACTACACCGATTACGGCATCGATAATGCGGTCATCGTCGATAATACCGGCATGTGGCGCGACGAAGCGGGTCTTGGCCAGCACGTGGCATGCCCCGGCGCCTCCAAGGCCCTGCTGACTGCGCCTGGCAAGGGTGACATCAAGAACATCGTGTACGGCATCAACCACGAGGCGATCACCGAGCAGGATCGCATCGTCTCGGCGGCGTCTTGCACCACCAATGCCATCGTTCCCGTACTGAAGGCGCTCAACGACGAGTACGGCGTCGTGACCGGTCACGTGGAAACCGTCCACGCCTACACCAACGACCAGAACCTGATCGACAACTATCACAAGGGCGATCGTCGCGGCCGCAGTGCGGCGCTCAACATGGTGTTGACCGAAACCGGCGCGGCCAAGGCGGCCGCCAAAGCGTTACCGGAGCTTGAGGGCAAGCTGACGGGCAATGCGATTCGCGTGCCCATTCCCAACGTGTCCATGGCGATTCTCAACCTGACTCTGGACAAGACCACCGATGCCGCTGCGCTCAACGACTATCTGCGTCGCATGTCGATCGATTCGGCCTACCAGAAACAGATTGACTTCGTGGATTCGCCTGAGGTGGTGTCGTCTGATTTCGTCGGTAACCGCCACGCCGGGATTGTCGATGCCAAGGCCACTATCGCGAACGGCCACAATGCCGTGGTCTACGTCTGGTACGACAACGAGTTTGGCTACAGCTGTCAGGTGATTCGCATTCTGCAGCAAATGTCGAACGTGAGCTTTCTCAAGCTACCCAATCAGGCAGGTTGATCGTTACTTTTTTATTTATTGTACAAGAATCGTCCTACGCCACCGCAAGGTGGCGTTTTTGTTCGTATATGGGGACGAAAAACATGTCCACATATACGTCTATAGCACTTTGGGCGACACCAGTTGATGTAGTCATTAGGCTCGCTTGTCTTTATAATACGGTAGATTTTTCGGGGTGGTTCAAGCGTGCTTGAACCTGACTGGTAACAATCTGAACAGAAAACAACAATTCACTGAGCAGACACAAGCATTCGAACCCCTTACCTTCGTATATCCGATCCATCAACTGGGCGAGACTATGATCGAAGTCAAAAAAGGCCTGGATCTCCCCATCACGGGAGCGCCCGAGCAGCGTATCGACGATGCGCGTCCTGTGCGCCATGTGGCAATCCTGGGTACTGACTACGTCGGCATGAAGCCGACAATGGAAGTTCAGGAAGGGGACAAGGTCAAACTGGGCCAACTGCTCTTCACCGACAAGAAAACCGACGGCGTGCGCTTCACGGCACCCGCAGGTGGTGAAGTGCTCGCAATCAACCGTGGCGAAAAGCGTCGTCTGTTATCGGTAGTGATCAAGGTCGACGAGCAGGAGGAGGCGGTCAGCTTTGCCTCTCACGAGCGTGCTTCGTTAGGCCAGCTTGACCGCCAGGTCGTGGTCGATCAGCTGGTAGAATCCGGGCTCTGGACGGCGCTGCGCACGCGCCCGTTCTCGCGGACGCCAGCCATTGACAGCGTACCCGCCGATATCTTTGTCACCGCGGTGGATACCCATCCGCTCAGCGCTGACCCGGCACTGATCATCAATGAAAATACCCAGGCATTTGAAGACGGCCTCAAGGTGCTAACCCGCCTGACCGAGGGCAACGTTTTTCTGTGTACGGGTGCCAACACCTCCGTTCCCGGCGGCGATGTAGAGGGTGTTACCACCGAAAGCTTCGCCGGGCCTCACCCGGCAGGCCTGGTAGGCACGCATATCCATCACCTGTCGCCGGTCGCGCTGCACAAGAAGGTATGGCATATTGGCTATCAGGATGTCATCGCCTTTGGCAAGCTGTTTGCCGAAGGTAAGCTGGATGTCAGCCGTGTTGTCGCCATCGGTGGCCCGCGGGCCGAGAATCCGCGCCTGGTGCGTACCCGCTTGGGTGCCAGTACCGATGAACTCTTGGCGGGCGATGTAATCCAACCGGAAGACACCCGCGTTATTTCTGGATCAGTCTTTTCAGGTTTCACCGCTGAAGGAAAGCTGACCTATCTGGGACGTTTCGACAATCAGATCAGTTTGCTTGAAGAGGGTAACAAGCGCTCCTTCATGGGCTGGTTGTCGCCAGGCGCCAATCGCCATTCCGTGCTGGGTATCTACCTTTCCAAGATCAAGGGCCTGAGAAACTACGCCCCTACCACATCGACTAACGGGTCGGAGCGTGCCATGGTGCCGGTAGGCGTCTACGAAACCGTGATGCCGCTGGATATCATGCCAACGCAACTGCTGCGTTCGCTGATCGTGGGCGACATTGAGGTTGCCATGCAGTTAGGGTGTCTGGAGCTGGATGAAGAGGACCTCGCGCTGTGTACCTACGTTTGCCCCGGCAAATACGAGTACGGTCCCATTCTGCGTGACAATCTCACCATGATCGAGAAAGAGGCCTGATGATGGGAATTCGACAAACACTCGATAACGTCGAGCCGCACTTCCATAAAGGCGGTAAGTACGAAAAGTTTTACCCGCTTTATGAAGCCGTAGATACGATTTTCTACTCGCCCCCCAGCGTGGCCAAAACCACTGCCCACGTGCGCGATGGCATCGACCTCAAGCGCATCATGATCACCGTCTGGATGTGTACCTTCCCGGCGATGTTCTTTGGCATGTGGAACGCGGGCTGGCAAGCCAATACGGCGATCGAGGCAGGCTATGCTTCGATGGGCGGCTGGCGCGAAGCCATCATGATGACCCTGGCAGGTGGACACGACCCAAGCAGCCTATGGGCCAACTTCGTGTTGGGGGCGACTTACTTCCTGCCCATCTACCTGGTGACCTTTGCGGTCGGCGGGTTCTGGGAGGTGTTGTTCGCCATCAAGCGCGGCCACGAAGTCAATGAAGGCTTCTTCGTCACGTCGGTGCTGTTCGCACTGATTCTTCCCGCGACCATCCCGCTCTGGCAGGTGGCGCTGGGTATTACCTTCGGCGTGGTGATCGGCAAGGAAATCTTCGGCGGTACCGGCAAGAACTTCTTGAACCCCGCGCTGACCGGCCGGGCATTCCTTTACTTCGCCTACCCGGCGCAGATATCCGGCGATTCCGTCTGGGTCGCTGCCGACGGTTACACCGGCGCGACGGCGCTGTCTATGGCCTTCCAGGAAGGCATGGGCTCCCTGGCCGATACCTTTAGCTGGTGGGATGCCTTCCTCGGTTTTGTGCCGGGCTCGGTCGGTGAAGTTTCCACGCTTGCGATCTTCATCGGTGCGGCGGTGTTGCTGTGGACGCGTATCGCGTCCTGGCGAATCATGCTGGGTGTGTTCCTGGGCATGGTCATCACCAGCACGCTATTCAACCTGATCGGTTCCGAGTCCAACCCGATGTTTGCGATGCCTTGGTACTGGCACCTGGTGGTTGGCGGCTTTGCCTTCGGCATGGTGTTCATGGCGACCGATCCGGTATCCGCCTCAATGACCAACCAGGGTCGTCTGGTATTTGGTGCCTTGATCGGGGTGATGACGGTATTGATCCGCGTGGTCAACCCGGCGTTCCCGGAAGGCATCATGCTGGCAATCCTGTTTGCTAACCTCTTTGCACCGCTGATTGACCATTTCTTCGTCCAGGCCAATATCAAGCGTCGTGTCAAGCGCACGGGCGTACCGGCCGAGGAGACTGCCTAATGGCACAAGGTAACAACTCCATCAAGAAAGTCCTGATTGTGGCGTTTTCGTTGTGCATCGTGTGCTCCGTCATTGTCTCGACGGCGGCGGTCGCGTTGCGCCCCATGCAGCAACTCAACCAGGAGCTTGACCGCAAGACCAACATCTTGAACGTGGCCAAGCTGTATGAACCCGGCATGGACGTCGAGGAGACCTTCAACGAGAAAATTACCGCTCGTGTGGTCGACATGGAGAGCGGTGACTACACTGATCAATTTGATCCGGACACCTTTAACAGCTTCGAAGCCGCGCGGGATCCTGCGACCGGCCGCACGCTATCGGGTGACAAGGACATTGCCGGCCTCAGCCGTGTTGAAAACTATTCAACCGTGTACCTGATTGGCAATGAAAACGATCCGGATCAGATCGTTCTGCCCATTCGGGGTCAGGGGCTCTGGGGCCTGATGCGGGGCTTCCTGGCCGTGGAAGGTGACGGCAACACCATCGTCAGTATCACCTACTATGAGCATAGTGAAACGCCCGGGCTTGGCGCCGAGGTGAATAATCCGCGCTGGCAGTCACAGTGGGAAGGCAAGAAAATTTACGACGAAGAAGGCAATCTTTCGCCGGAAATTCACCTGACCAAGGGCGGCGCCAGCAGCAAATACGAAGTTGACGCGCTTTCGGGCGCAACATTGACCAGTAACGGCGTGACCAACATGCTGCAGTTCTGGCTCAGTGAAGAAGCCTTCGGCCCGTATTTGGCGAAATTCCGCAGTGGTACTTCCCCGGAAGATGCCAACGATACGGATACCAACTTCGCAGACGTTGAGGGGGCCTGATCATGGCGGACGTAAATGCAAAAGGCGTGTTGACCGCGCCTATCTTCAAGAATAACCCCATTGCACTGCAGATATTGGGAATCTGTTCGGCACTGGCGGTAACGACCAGTATGAGTGTGTCACTGGTGATGGCACTGGCGGTTATTTTCGTAACGGCATTTTCCAACCTGTTCGTATCGTTGATACGGAATCATATTCCGTCTTCAATACGGATCATTGTTCAGATGACCATCATTGCCTCGCTGGTTATCGTGGTGGATCAGATTCTCAAAGCCTATGCGTATGAAATGTCCAAACAGCTGTCGGTGTTCGTAGGCCTGATCATCACCAACTGCATCGTCATGGGGCGTGCAGAAGGGTTTGCGATGTCCAACACGCCCGGCATGTCCTTCCTCGACGGTATCGGTAACGGTCTTGGCTACGGCTTTGTGCTGATGGTCGTTGGCTTCTTCCGTGAACTGCTGGGCTCAGGCAGCGTGTTTGGCTTCACCGTGCTGCCGACCGTTCAGGACGGTGGCTGGTACGTCGGCAACGGCTTGCTGCTCCTTCCGCCTTCTGCGTTCTTCATCATCGGGCTGTTGATTTGGGTGCTGCGTTCACTCAATCCCGAGCAGGTTGAGGAGAACGAGTTCAAGATGAAGGAAAACACTCAGCCGAAGGAGGCCGTGTAACATGGAACACTATCTGAGCCTTTTCGTTGCTTCGGTCTTCGTCGAGAACATGGCGTTGGCCTTTTTCCTCGGCATGTGTACCTTCCTGGCGGTTTCCAAGAAGGTATCGTCGGCGATTGGTCTGGGCATTGCGGTTATTGTCGTACTCACCGTCACGGTGCCGGTCAACAACCTGGTGTTCACCTACCTGTTGCAGGAAGGAGCGCTTACCTGGACTGGCATCAGCGGTGCCGAGAACATTGACCTCTCGTTCTTGGGCCTTCTGAGCTACATCGGCGTCATCGCTGCCCTTGTCCAGATCATGGAAATGTTCCTGGATAAGTACGTGCCTTCGCTGTACAACGCGCTGGGCGTGTTCCTGCCGCTGATCACGGTGAATTGCGCCATCCTGGGTGGCGTACTGTTCATGGTCGAGCGTAGCTACAACTTTGGTGAATCGGTTGTCTATGGGTTCGGTGCCGGTACCGGTTGGGCGCTGGCGATTGCGGCCCTTGCAGGTATCCGTGAAAAGCTCAAGTACAGCGATGTGCCAGGCGGCTTGCAGGGCCTGGGCATCACCTTTATCACCGTAGGGTTGATGTCATTGGGCTTTATGTCCTTCTCAGGCATTCAGCTTTAATCGGAGCCGGTTTTCTCGGCGCTGCCAAGGTAGCGCCGGGGCAAAGAAAACCCTTCAGCAATAGGAAACCGACATGGTTGATACAGCTGTCATCTTGCTCGGTGTTGTCATGTTCACGGTCATCGTCATCAGCTTGACGGCGATCATTCTGGCAGCGCGCAGCAAGCTTGTGAGTAGTGGGGACGTGACCATTGAGGTCAACGAAGACCCGGAACATACCCTGAAAACCCAGGCGGGCGGTAAGCTGCTGAACACCCTGGCGGCCAACGGTATCTTTCTTTCTTCAGCGTGCGGCGGCGGCGGTTCCTGCGCCCAGTGCAAGTGCCGGGTAGAAGAGGGCGGCGGTTCCATCCTGCCCACCGAAGAATCGCACTTCACCATGCGCGAGAAGAAGGAAGGCTGGCGCCTGTCTTGCCAGGTACCCGTCAAGCAGGACATGAAGATCGAAGTGCCTGAAGAGGTGTTCGGCGTCAAGAAGTGGGAATGCGAGGTCATCGACAACCCCAACGTCGCTACCTTCATCAAGGAGCTGAACCTGAAGCTTCCCGAAGGCGAAGAAGTTGCTTTCCGTGCCGGCGGTTACGTCCAGCTCGTGGCGCCGCCCTACGATATCAAGTTTTCCGACTTCGATATTGAGGAAGAATACCGGGGCGATTGGGAAAAGTTCGATCTCTTCAAGGTGGCCCACAAGAACGATGAGGAAATCATTCGCGCTTATTCAATGGCGAACTACCCTGATGAGAAGGGTATCCTCAAGTTCAACATTCGTATCGCGACACCGCCTCCCGGCACCAGCCATCCCCCGGGCTTGATGTCTACCTATGTCTTCAACTTGAAGCCGGGTGACAAGGTTACCGTGATGGGGCCGTTTGGTGAGTTCTTCGCCAAGGATACCGACGCCGAGATGATCTTTATCGGCGGTGGTGCCGGTATGGCACCGATGCGCAGCCATATCTTCGACCAGCTCAAGCGGTTGAAAACCGATCGTAAAATTTCATTCTGGTACGGTGCGCGCTCATGGCGTGAAACCTTCTACAATGAAGAATACGATCAACTGGCCGAAGAGTTCCCCAACTTTGATTGGCACCTGGCACTGTCCGACCCGTTGCCCGAAGACAACTGGGAAGGGCCGACGGGCTTCATTCACAACGTACTCTACGAAAACTATCTCAAGGACCATCCGGCCCCTGAAGATTGCGAGTACTACATGTGTGGGCCGCCCATGATGAACGCCTCGGTGATCAAGCTGTTGCTTGACCTGGGTGTGGAGCCGGAAAACATCATGCTGGATGATTTCGGCGGATAATCTCCACCATCGAGTCGTTACGGGGCTGGCCACTGGCTGGCCCCGTTGTTTTTCGCGCCAGGTATTGAGGCACTAATCCGGCTTTTTACTGTCCATGGGGTAGCCCCATCGAGAGGAGGTAATTATGGCCATCTGGCTACTGGTTTTTGGATTCATGGCGTTGATCATGATCGTCATGGCAGTGGGGGTCATCATGGGCCGTAAGCCCATTGCCGGTTCCTGCGGTGGTCTAAATCAGATCGGCATGAAGGACGGCTGCGATATCTGCGGCGGCAAAGATGACGTTTGCGAGGAAGAAAACCGCAAGCGCGGTAGTGCGCGTCGTCGCAGCGATGAGAGCCGTGGCGCAGACCTGGGTTATAACGCCGCCCGTCGCTAATCGCTAACTCACTTTAATGACTATGAAACGCCGTGGCATTCCCGCGGCGTTTTGCTGTGTGGTGAGTTAACGCTCATCCAGCAACGACTGGGCCCGTGCTTGCCAGCTGCCTTCAATGGCGGCGGCTTTGCTCAGCGCCTCGCGGGCTGCGGCGGTGTGTCCCTGCTGACGTTGTATAAGCCCCAAGTTCATCCAGGCTGCTCCCATGTCCGGATCAATCCGGGTAGCCGCCTTGAAGGCATCCAGCGCCTTGTCGGGCTGACCGTCGGCGTAGTAGCCATTGCCCAGGGCAAAGCGGGCAAACGCATGCTCGGGGTAACGCGCGACCAACGCCTGCCAACTGCTCAGCGCCGCCTCGGGGCCGTGTGACTCTTCATAAGCGCTGATGGCATTGACGGCGTGGCGTGCGGTAATGCCTTCTGGCAGGGTGCCCGGTTTGGCGACCACAACCCCCCACCGATCGGTTCGTGCCCAGGTCGCATCAAAGCGACTGAAGGACATGCTGTGCCGCTTGATTTCACCGCTGCGCAGGGTCAGGATGTCTTCGTCCAGGTCGTAGCCAATTGCCACCGCGTAATGCCACATGGGAAACGCTGGAAGCGATAGGTTTTGCATAACGAGCACCGGGTCGCCTGCCGCCAGATGCTGGAGGAGCGCGTCGAAGGTGGCGCGAATGGGGAACGCCAGCCGTTCGTGGCGACGCACGGTTGCCAGCATTTCCGGCTGGACGCTGCCTTCGCGGTCGGGGATGAATACCTGGGGGATCAGCGTCTCGACGTCGGTCTCCACGCCCTGGTGGGTGAGCACCATGGCAAGCGCCGCCGGGCCGCACTGATATTTGGTCTGGGCGTAGAAAGGCACCTCGCTGAGCTCGCTTTGGCGGGGGAGCCGTTGTTCGGTGCTATCGCGCAGTTGCGGCGCGCTGGCGCAGGCGGAAAGCAGACTGAGTAACAGTAAAACGCCCGCGAGGCGGGCGTTTTGAAGCCGATAACGTTTCATGGCTTAGCGCGTGAACGGATAGACGTCGGTAAGGCCGAGGATGTCGGTGACCAGCAGAATCACGAACACCGCAAACAGGGCGCCAACAACGCCGGCACCGGCCGGCAGTTCTTCCAACTGGTTGGCCATCTGCTGCGCTTCGGCATCGCTCAGTGCGGCGACGCGTGCGTCTACATCGTCCAGGTCAACGCCCTGATCGACGAGGGCTTCCTGGATATCGGCGCGGTTGAGCAGCTGGTGGATGCGTTCGCGGTCGGCCTGGCCGCTATCGTTGGCCAACACGGATTGGGTGCTGACCAGGTCCGTCGAGGGTGAAGCCGCCGGTGCGGCCGCCACGGGAAGGCTGGTAATGACCAGGGCGGCAATCAGCAGCGTCGAGAGGTAGGCACGTATCGTTTTCATCGTCTTGATCCTTAGACTTTTATAGGGATATAGGCAAGCACTGTAGGCTTGTCAAAAGAGTATAGGAATAATTCAGTACTTTATTAAGCGAGGTGTACGCTTTGGCACTGATAATTCACGGTTCGTGCTTATTTCGAGTGAATGATGATGGCGTCCGGCGTCCGGCGTCAGGGCTTAGACGTTGGGGGCAACGCGATACGTCCAGGCGGATTCCGCGAGCAGGCCGCGTACGCCCGCCATGGTCATCGCCAGGTCGTGCAAACCAGGCCACAACGGCACCGGGGATGCACCTTTAACCGCGAGGTCGAGGCGCTGGGCCATCAATAACAGCTTATGCAAACGCTTCATGGGCAGTCGCTGCACGGCCTTCTGGTAGCCGGGGCGGCGCTTGTCGAAGATCATTGGCTTCTGCGCCTTGCAGGCATGCTCAAAGCTTTGCCCCTGATCCAGATGCTGGTGAAGCGACAGCAAGGTACGCAACTCGCGGGTCAGGGCCCAAAGCACGATGGGCGCTTCCACGCCTTCACCGCGCAGCCCGGTGATTATCCGCGAGACACGGCTAGGCTCGCCTTTCAGGCAGGCATCGGCCAGGGTGAAGACATCAAAGCGCGTGCTGTCCTCCACGCCCTGGGCGATGCTATGCGCATCCAGCCGTGTGCCCTGGGGGTGAATCAGCGCCAGTTTCTGCATGGCTTGATCGGCGGCCAGCAGGTTGCCCTCGGTACGCTCACCGAGCAGGCGGGCGGCGTCCAGATCGATCTGCAGGCCATGGAGTGAAGCGCGATCGCGCAGCCAGTACCCCAGCCGCGATACATCTACCGGCCAAACCGGGACGAAAAGTCCATGCTTGTCCAGCGCCTTGAACCAAGCGCTTTTTTGCTGCTTCGCATCCAGTTTGCCCATGCTGATCAACAGCAGGTCATCGTTGTTGCCCAGGTGCTGGGCATATTCCGCAAGCGCTTTGCTGCCTTCCTGACCAAGCTTGTGGTTGCCGAGGCGAAGTTCTAGCAGCTTATTGGTAGCAAATAGCGACAGGTTGCTGGCCACTTCCAGCAGCCGGCCCCAGGCAAAATTGGGCTCGACATCCAGCACTTCGCGCTCTTCGATACCGGCCTTGCGGGCGGCGGCTCTCACCGCGTCGCAGGCGTCGCGGTGCTGCAAGGGTTCGTCGCCGGCCACGATCACCACCTTGGGCAGTGATTTGGCAAGCGCGGCGGGTAATTGATCGGCGAAGACTTTCACGAAGCGTTATTCAACGAGCTGAGGCGTTCGATAATGCGCTCTGCCAACTCACGGTTCAGCGTCTGTTCGGCTTCGCTGAACAGGCTTTCCCGGTTGAGCAGGTCATCGTCGCTGACGCGGATGCGCGTACTGACCGACACTGTCTCGCTATTGAGCAGATAGGCGTTATCATCCCGGCGCTGTACCGAGATAGTGCTGCTCAACGTCAGGTCATGGTCACGGCTGCCATAGCTGATGCCGCCCAGACGCCGCTCGTCCAGGGTCGGCGAGCCAAGCGTGACACGCCAATCGACGCTGTCGCCCGAGGAACTACGTTGCTCGAGACGGGCGGCCAGTTGGCGGGCCATGTCGTTGTTGGTATCGCCCTCGAGGGTCAGCGGCGGCAGGCTGGGCATAGGGCCGCGTAGTCGAAAACCGCACGCGCTGAGGAGCACGGCCGCTGAGGCGGCCATGCTGGTGGCTAAAAAAGACCGACGGTTCATCCGCTCACCACTATGTTGACCAGCTTGCCCGGCACCACGATGACCTTGCGCACCGTTTTGTCTTCCAGGTGACGCTGGACGTTTTCGTTTTCCATTGCCAACTGCTCGATGGCGGATTTGTCGGCGCTCGCCGGCGCTTCCAGGCGGGCGCGCAGCTTGCCGTTGACCTGCACCACCAGTTCGATGGAGTCGCGGGTCAGTGCCGCTTCATCGACGGATGGCCATGGGGTCTCGATCGCCGGGGTCGCGTGGCCGAGCTGCTGCCACAGGCGATGGCAAAGGTGCGGCGTGATTGGTGCCAGCAGCAATACGCAGGCTTCCAGTGCCTCACGGCTCACCGCAAGCCCCTGGGCTGAGTCGTCATCGAAGCGAGCGAGCGCGTTGGAGAGCTCCATGACCGCGGCAATGGCGGTGTTGAAAGTCGTCCGGCGGCCAATGTCGTCGCTGGCTTTCTTGATGGTTTCATGGGTCTTGCGGCGCAGGGTTTTCTGGTCATCGTTCAGCGCCACTACGTCTAGGTCATCCGGCGTTCCGGCGGCCAGGTGGTCGTGCACCTGGCGCCACAGACGTTTGAGGAAGCGGTGCGCGCCTTCGACGCCGGAGTCCGACCATTCGAGCGACTGTTCCGGCGGGGCGGCAAACATCATGAACAGGCGAACGGTGTCGGCGCCGAACTTGTCGATCATCGACTGCGGGTCAACGCCGTTGTTCTTCGACTTGGACATCTTCTCGATGCCGCCCATTTCCACCGGCTGGCCGTCGCTGAGTAGCACCGCACTCAGCGGGCGGCCTTTCTCATCGCGCTTGACCTCGACATCGGCGGGGTTGAACCACTCCTTGCCGCCGTTCTCGGTGGCGCGGTAGTAGGTTTCCGCAATCACCATGCCCTGGGTCAGCAGCTGCTGGAAGGGCTCGTCGGAATCCACCAGGCCAAAGTCACGCATCAGCTTGTGGAAGAAGCGGGCGTAGAGCAGGTGGAGAATGGCGTGCTCGATCCCGCCGATGTAAAGGTCGACCGGCAGCCAGTAGTTGGCGCGCTCATCGAGCATGGCCTCGTGGTTGTCCGCGCAGCAGAAGCGCGCGAAGTACCACGAAGACTCCATGAAGGTGTCGAAGGTGTCGGTCTCCCGGGTCCAGCCGTCGCCCAGGTCGGAAAACTCGGGCATTTTCTTGAGCGGTGACCCCGAGGCGTCGACGGTGACTTCCATCGGCAGCTCCACCGGCAACTGGTCATCGGTGAGCGGCACGGTCTGGCCTTCAGGGCCGTATTTGACCGGAATCGGCGCGCCCCAGTAACGCTGGCGGGCCACACCCCAGTCGCGCAGGCGGTAGTTGGTTTTCACCTCGCCGCAGTTCATCTCGACCAGGCGGGCGGCGATGGCGTCGAACGCGGCCTCAAAGCCCAGGCCGTCAAATTCGCCGGAGTTGATCAGCGTGCCGTGCTCGACGTAGGCGCCCAGGGAAAGATCCGGGGTGTTGCCGTGTTCATCGGCAATCACCGGCTTGATCTCGATGCCGTACTTGGTGGCGAACTCCCAGTCGCGCTGGTCGTGGGCGGGTACTGCCATCACCGCGCCGGTGCCGAACTCCATCAGCACGAAATTGGCCACAAACACCGGCACTTCATTGCCGGTCAGCGGATGAATCGCCTTGTGGCCGGTGGCCAGGCCTTTTTTCTCCTTGGTGGCCATTTCGGCTTCCGAGGTGCCGCCCCGGGCGCACTCCTCGCGGAAAGCCTGCAGCTCGGCATTGCCTTCAGCGGCCTGTTTGGCCAGCGGGTGATCGGCGGCGACAGCCATGTAGGTAACGCCGAACAGCGTGTCCGGGCGCGTGGTGTAGACCGAAAGCGGCTCGCCGCTCGAGCCGTCGGAGGCCTTGATGTCGAAAGACAACTCGACGCCCTGGGACTTGCCGATCCAGTTGCGCTGCATGGTCTTGACCTGCTCGGGCCACTCGACGTTGTCGAGATCCGCCAGCAGCTCATCGGCGTAGTCGGTGATCTTCAAAAACCACAGCGGGATTTCCTTGCGCTCGACCAAGGCGCCGGAACGCCAGCCGCGGCCCTCGATGACCTGCTCGTTGGCCAGAACGGTCTGGTCGACCGGGTCCCAGTTGACCGTCGACATCTTCTTGTACACCAGGCCCTTTTCCACCAGCTTGGTGAAGAACCACTGCTCCCAGCGGTAATAGCTGGTATCGCAGGTGGCGAATTCACGGCTCCAGTCGTAGGCAAAGCCAAGGGCTTTCAACTGGTTGCGCATGTAATCGATGTTCTGGTACGTCCACTTGGCGGGAGGCACCTGGTTTTGAATCGCGGCGTTTTCCGCCGGCATGCCGAACGCATCCCAACCCATGGGCTGCATGACATTCTTGCCCTGCATGCGCTGGAAGCGGGACACCACGTCGCCGATAGTGTAGTTACGCACGTGGCCCATGTGCAGCTTGCCGCTGGGGTAGGGGAACATCGAAAGGCAGTAAAACTTTTCGCGGTTCGCGTCCTCTACTGCTTTAAAGCATTGATGTTTATCCCAATATTGTTGGGCGTCGCGTTCAATTTCACGAGGGCTGTAGTGTGCGTCCATCGGTTTATTTAATGCCTTGGCGTATCGCCCAAGTTGGGCGCAAAGTGAATGTTAGATGACGACTGTCAGATTAGTGGCGTCGATTGTATCCTATGCAGGTGTATCCTTGAACGGCTAGGCCATGATAGGTCACACCGCGCGTCGACAAAAGGAGAGGGACCATGAGTGAACAACACAACGACCATCGCCTACGCGAAGGCTACGAACGTTTGCTGGAGCGGATGCAGGACGGCGCTGACGAGCTGACCTGGGATAACTTGCAAAAGGACCTGGACGACGCCGTTGAATTTGAAGCGGAGCTGGAAGAGTACACCAAGGATGAGCTGGCCCTGCTGCGTGCCTGGGTCGAGCGCGACCTGAAAGACATGCGCTATTACATGGCGGATACCGGCAAGCAGGTGGCCCACTGGCTGGGCATCGACATCGACGGTATTTCCCGTCGGGTAGCGGAATCGCTTTTATCGATTGCCGACCGCAGCGTGGTCGAGCGGGAACGCTTCGAGGAAGATCTGGAAGCTGCGCGCGCCGACTACTGCGAAGGCGAGATGGCCGCTCCCGGCCTGATGGCCTGCGTGCACTGCGATGCCCAGGTGATGCTGGAAAATGTAGCGCGTCTGGAACCCTGCCACCAGTGCGGCCATCGCTACTTCTACCGTTTCCCCGGCAAAATCGTCGAAACCTGATATGCCGCTAGCCGACGACCCAACTGACGCCTGCGATCGCCCCCAGCGAGAGCAGGCTCAGGACAGCCGCGTACAGCAGGTTGTTGGTCATCATCCGGTAGCCGCTCACCCCGTAGCGGCCCTGAAGGGACAGATTGATGCCCGACAACGGCCCCACGCTGGTACCCACCGCCCACGAGCTCAACGCCACAAAGGCAAACAGCGTTTGCTCGCCGCCCTCCAGGTTGAGTATCGAGGCCAATACCGACACGCCGATAATCGGGTGCAACCCGGCCAGTGCGCTGAGCGAAATGGCGGCGAAGCTGATCATCGCCTGGGGTGTGCCAAAGTCGGTAAACAGAGTCCAGTCGCTACCCGCCGCGGCCGATACCAGGGTGGAAAGCCCCAGTGTCAATAACCCCGCCGCCAGGAACAGCGACACCTCGCCGCGCATGGCAGGCAAGCGGCTGAGGGTATGCTGGCGAACTCGCCGCAGGGTAAAACGCGGCCCATCGCGCAGGTTGCTCAGCACGGCAACGGATGGCAGCAGGAAGGTAATAATGCTGACAATGCTCAGCGACGGCGTCAGCCAGAAGTGAAACAGCATCACCAGCGCCGCCATGCCCACGGGCATCAGCAGGCTGCGCGGTGCCAGCGAATAACCATCCACCTCGCGCAGGTCAAATCGCCGTCTAAGCTCCAGCGTCGTGAACAACCCCGCCATCATCGCCAGGGGAAAGCCCGCCAGGGCAATGTGCGCGTACTCGACGTCCGGCACCAGCGAGATCACCAGGCCCATCGAGGCGAAAAACGGCGACCACAGCGCGGCGCTGGAAAGCCCACGGTTAAGCGCCAACAACTGCGGCATCTTAAGCGGCCCGCGCCGCGCCAGCTTGTCGCCAACCATCAAAACGGTGGAAAGGTTCAAGATCGTGCCCAGGAAATGCACGCCCAACCAGGTGCGCAGCACGCCACCCGCACCGGTCACCCGGCTGCCCGAAGCGCCTTTGCTGCCTTGTTTGCCAATCAGCGTGATAAAGCTGACGCCCACAAGCATCGCCACCACAAACACGTTGCCCTGCAACATGGCAGGCCAATCGACCTCAGCGCCGTAAACAAACCGTGCCACCAACAGCATGCCCGCGCCCAGGGCAATCAACACCCCCGCCTGGATGCGCGAACGCCTGGGAATATCCCGCCACAGCAACAATACCGCCGCCCACAGCACATAACTCACCGCCTGCGTGGTCGCCACCCAGCCGCTAAACCCCACTATTTGCACTACCAAACCAAGCAAAATCAGCACGCCCGCCAAGCGCTGCCGAGAAGTCGTCTCTTGCATCTCAATCCCTTACTGGTTGAGTTAGCAGGCTAATCGGGTTTGCGAGAGAAGGCTAGTGCTGACCCGCCCTTCAAGGCCGGACGAGGGTGTTGGATATCCTCTATCGGCACCACACCAATGTAGAAGATCGACTTGTCGGGCGATGAACAGGCCACAGCCACCAGCCGTGTTCCTAGACGAGCAGAAGCCTCGTCCCTACATCCAAAAAAATGCACATTACCAAGCACCATCTTCTATAGGTACGCCGTCGCATGTAGCGCCCAGTAAATTTTTACGCGCGGTACGTGACCTAAGCAAAATTTATGAATAGAGTATGATGAAACAGAGCAAAACGAGCGGGCACGCGAATTTTGGATATGCTGCCACGCATTCTATAAATAAGATATAAAACAGTGGCTTATAAAAATTAGCTGGCTACATAACATCAATAACCGCGCAGGCTCGTTTATTGATGTTATGTGGCGGGCTTTAGACAGGGGCTGTTAAAGGCCTGGCTGTCGTGTTCTTGGGTATGGTGTTTGGCTCCGGTTTCAATGGTTGCCCGCAGGCAGAAAACAGCCCTCAGTCGGACAACGGTTTTGGCCGGTAATCTGGTGTACAGGTCGCGGGGCAATCCGTCGAATCCGCCGGGCAAATTCGGTCATTCGGTGCTCTGGCTCCTAGCGCAATGGGTCAAGTTGGTACAAGGTATCGGGAGTAGGCATTCGGAATTGGGTGCCAAAACAAAACAACGGGTAAACGGCCCTTAACCAGGCGGTCAACCGGACACCATATCCCTTGCGGGCTATGGTTCCCTGCGCTTCGCTCCGGTGCCGGTTACCGCTAGCGTTAGCGCTGGAAAATATGATCCACGAACCGATTGCTCTCATCATCATCGACATGCAGCGCGGCATGAAAGCACCCGATACCGGGGAGAGATAATGCTGGTGCCGCGATTAATGAGATTCGCGAAGCCAGTGCGATCACTCAGGGCAATGCATGAACCAAAGCGCTTTTTCAGTCTACACTTTCAGTATTTGCCGCAGTCACTAAGGCGCTGCATCAGTAGGGGCTTTGTGATACGTGGCAACAGACGGAGGAGCCTATGAGCGACAATCGCATCAGCGTGCAGTGCGTGGTGGGCGATATTGCCCAACAGCCCGATGTCGATGCCGTGGTCAATGCGGCCAATGCGCAATTGAGAACCGGCGGTGGCGTCGCCGGGGCGCTTCATCGCGCTGCCGGGCCAGGCTTGGCGGAAGAAGGGCGGCCGATGGCGCCTATCGTACCTGGGCAAGCGGTACTCACTGGTGGCCATGACCTGCCTAACCGGTGGGTGATTCATTGTCTGGGCCCGGTGTATGGCGTGGACAAGCCCGAGGGTCAACTGCTGGCAGACTGCTACCGTAATGCGCTGGAACTGGCCGAGGAGCACGGCATTGAGCGGCTGGCCTGTCCGGCGCTCTCCACTGGCGCCTTTGGCTATCCGGCGGAGCAGGCCGCACAAGTGTGCGCGACGACCCTTGAAGCCGTACTGCCCACCTTGCACAAAGTGCGCCTGATCCGCTTTGTTTTATTCGATGAAGCGGCCCGGCAAACACTCCACGACGCATTGGCTCACCGCTTGACCATCGATCCGGCGGGCTAGCAACTGCGTTTATTCCCTCATCGAGACAATAGTGGGGGAATCAGAGTTGATTGGAGCACAACTGAAGGAGACCAAGATGGCATCTAACACACAGCTTCAGGGGGCCTGCCTGTGCGGTATGGTCAGCGTCACTGTTACCACCAACAACAACCATGTCGGCGTTTGTCACTGCTCAATGTGTCGAAAGTGGGGTGGTGGCCCGATGTTTGCGGTTGAGTTTGCTGGTGATGTTGACTTCAAAGGTACTGAGCATATCGCCATCTTTAGTTCCTCAGAATGGGCCGTGCGTGGTTTCTGCCAGCAGTGTGGCACTCATCTCTTCTATCGCTTGAAGCAGGATGGTCATTACGCGCTCCCCGTTGGTCTTCTTGATGACTCGGATGATTGGCAAATAACCGAGCAAATATTCATAGACCAAAAGCCGCGCTACTATTCACTAGCAGAAAAAACCAAGCAGCTGACCGGCGAAGAAGTGTTCGCCCAGTATGGTGGATAAAGGCCAATCGACGGTTGCGTCTCCGTTTAAGCGATGAGGCGGGTCATTTCTAAAGAGGGAAGCATCAATGTCAGAAAAAGGTCGGCACGATTATGCCGCTACCGTTGTCTGGACAGGGAATTCAGGCGAGGGTACCAAACATTACCGCGCCTTCTCGCGTGACCACGAGATAACGTGCGCCAGCAAACCGACAATCTTCGGATCGGCAGATCCCGCCTTCCTGGGCGACGCGTCCCGATATAACCCCGAAGAGCTATTGCTAAGCTCGCTCTCGTCATGCCATATGCTTTGGTATCTGCATCTGTGCGCCAACGCTGGCATTACGGTAACGGAGTACATAGACAACGCCACGGGTCGAATGATCGAGACGACCAATGGCAGTGGCTATTTCGAAAGCGTAACGCTGAAGCCACGCATCCGAATAGGGGCGGCTGACGACAGCGAGCTTGCGACATCCCTGCACGATAAAGCGCATTCGTTCTGCTTTATTGCCAATTCCGTCAATTTTGACGTCGGATGTGAGCCTGAGATTCTCACCGGGTAATAGACCTGCCTGATAAGTGCAGGCATTAGCGGTAAATGACGAATAAGGATGTAGCGTGCTAGAGCACTATGAACACCAGTTCATCAGCTTCATTAACGCTGAAATGGAGCAAGACCCGGCGCATGATTTGAATCATGTGTTTAGAGTCGTTAAAACCGCTAAATCGTTATGTGAAATGGAGGGGGCAAAACTTGAAGTGGTTTTGCCGGCCGCGTATTTACATGATTGCTTTTCATTCCCCAAGAATCACCCCGACAGGGCTCGGAGTTCTTTTGTCGCCTCCGAGAAGGCGCTGGATTTCCTGGCGGCCATCGATTATCCATCTGAATATCACAGCGAGATAGGGCATGCGATCGTCGCGCATAGTTACAGCGCGAAGGTACACCCTCAAACGATAGAAGCACAGATTGTACAAGACGCCGATAGGCTGGATTCGCTTGGGGCTATCGGGATTGCAAGGTGCCTTCAGGTGAGCACAGGTTTAGGGGTGGGGCTGTATGACCCAGAGGACCCGTTCTGCGATGTTCGTGCGCCAAATGACCGTGTTAATACGGTTGATCACTTCTATACCAAGCTACTTAACATTGCTGAAACCATGAACACGAAATCTGCCAAGGAAGAGGCGGACAAGAGAACCGCCTTTATGAAGCAGTTTTTGGCTCAGTTAGGCGCTGAAATATAAAGGGAAGCACGTATTCGAAAACCGCGATAAATGGGAATGGCTTGAAGGCAGGTCGGCTCTACTGCCATTGCCAAGCCATCGAGGATCCGGAATACGTCAGTTTTAGACATCAGGAGGTTAAATCACGTGCAGATCGAAGACGCTACCTGGCAGACGTTACGTGAAGAGGTGCGCGCTCTGGCAGGGTCAGAGCCGATCCTGGCGAGCTACCTGCATGCGACGGTGATCAACCATTGCGAGCTGGAAGATTCGCTGTCTTACCTGCTTGCAGGCAAGCTTTCCTCTCCGGATCTCCCTGCCATGAGCCTCCGGGAGGTGATCTCTCAAGTCTTCGCTGATTCCCCCGACATCAGGAAGGCGATCCGCAATGATCTGGCGGCGGCCGCTGATCGTGATCCGGCGGCGTATGGTTTGGCGAATCCTTTTCTGAATCACAAGGGGTTTCACTCCTTGCAGGTGTATCGGGTATCCCACTGGTTCTGGACGAAAGGGCGGCGGTCTCTGGCGCTCTATCTGCAGAGCAGGGTCTCCGAGGTGTTTGCTGTGGATATCAATCCTGCTGCTGTCTTGGGTGATGGGATATTCATCGACCATGGCAATGGCGTCGTCATCGGTGAGACGGCGGTGGTTGGCGACAATGTATCCATGCTTCAGGGCGTAACGCTTGGTGGCACGGGGAAAGAAGCAGGGGATCGGCACCCCAAGGTTGAAAGTGGTGTCCTGCTGTCGGCAGGCGTCAAAGTGCTTGGCAATATCCGCATTGGCGCTGGATCGAAGGTTGGCGCAGGCAGCGTGGTTCTTCAGGATGTGCCGCCGCATACAACGGTCGTCGGCGTTCCGGCACGTGTCGTCGGTAAGCCAGGCAACGAGCACCCGGCTATTTGCATGGACCAGCGCTGTGAACAGGCAGGCAATACCTGACCACTGCCGTCGAGAAGCGGCCACCTGCCAAGGCAGTTAGTCAGAATACCAACAACAAGACTCAAGGAGGATCACCAATGCGTTCGTTAATCACGGGCATCATGCTGTTGCTACTGCTACCCAACCTTGCCCTTGCTGAGCAGCTCTGGGGACCGACCGACGCCGGGATGACGGTAAAGGAAGTGCTGCACGCGGTGGATGGGGCCTACCGGATAGAGGACGGTGGTCGCCTGGCCACCACGGCGGTAGAGGAAGCGCGCAAGGATGATGTGGCGCTCGCTGGTGAAATATTTACCCAGCAGTTTTACTTCATGGACGGCCAACTTACCCAGGTCACCTTCAAGCTGGACGACGCGCGAGATTTCGAGACCAATCTGGGGCTGGTAGAGGCGCTGACGAAAGACCTGCGCGAGCAATATGGCGAGGAAGCGGATGCAGAAACCACCCAGGCCGGCATTATGCGAAAAGCCAACGTGTCCTGGATCGAGGGTAACCGCAAGATTGGTATCTTTCTGATGACCATGGGGCAGAATAATTCGTTGATGAAGGTGAACTACCAGGCTCATTTTGCCGAGTAGCGCCAGAAGGCCCGCACTCTGACGAGACCGTCGGGGTTGGGCGGGGCATTTCTCGGTCAGTTACCACTTATACCGTTATCTTTATTATTGCCTTCCGCTTGGATAGTCCTGGGTATACAGGGTAGTCAATCTTGGTGGTTTATTTCCCTGGCGTGATGATTACCTGTAAGTTTTCGTCGCCATGATCCACCAAGTTATGCCTGGACCTGACGGCAGCTAACCTGACGACAGGTCTTACGCACCCATTACATGATACGACGAGGTGTGACCATGAAAACGATGCTATTGACCGCCAGTCTGTTCGCAAGCCTGATGGCCGGCGCTGCCATGGCGATGGACTCCCATACGATTGAGGAGCATATGGCGAAGATCAACGATAACTATATCAAGACGGCCGAAGACGAGGGCAAGACTCAGGCCCTCGAAGAGAAAGTGGAAGAACTTGAGGCCATGATCCAGATGATCCTCGATGATAAGGATGCTTAACGCATTTAGCGTTTAGCGGCGATACGCGAGCCTCTGCGCCCTGGTGCAGAGGCTCGTTGTTTTATGCGTGCTATTTTCCTTCCAACGCCTCGATCATCATGCTCGCCGCGTTAGAGAGCGTGCGGTTGGTGTGTACCAGGTAGCCCAGTGGGCGGTGGAGCGGGGCGGTCGCTACGTCTAGCTCGACAAGGTCGTGGTCGAGCATCTTTTCCGGCAACAGGCTCCAGCCTAACCCCACGCTACACATCATCTTGAGCGTTTCCAGGTAGTTGGTGGCCATGCTGATCGGGAGTTTCAGGCCGGCTTCTTCAAAGCGCTGGGCAATCAGCGTGCCGGTAAAGGTCTTCGCGCCCGGCATTACGCAGCTGTAGTCGCAAAGGGTTGCCAGCGACAACGACCCTTGTTGGTCTGCGTTGACCAGCGGGTGATCGGTGGAGCAGACAAAGCATAGCCGGTCGCACCATAGCTCCACCACGTGCAGATGCTCGATGGGGTGGGGCGCAAGCGTCACCACGGCCATTTCCAACGAGCCATCGCGTACGCCCTGGTAGGCAAGTTCCGAGTCCAGAAAATGCAGGTCCAGCTCTACTTCTGGGTGGCGCTGTGTGTAGTCCTTCAAAATGGGTGGGAGGCGGTGTAGCCCGATGTGGTGGCTGGTGGCCAGGGTCAAACGCCCGCCCACGTGGCCGGAGAGGTTGGCCAGCGCCCGGCGGCTGTCTTCTACCGCGAACAGGATCTGGCGCGCCTGGGGCAGCAGGACGCTGCCCGCTTCGGTCAACGCGATGCGTCTGCCAATGCGGTCGAACAAAGGCCTGCCTACCTGGAACTCCAGCGTGGCAATACGCTTGCTGACCGCTGGCTGGGTCAGGTGTAGCTGCTCCGCCGCCCGGGAGAAACTTTGCGTGTCGGCGACGGCCAAAAAGGCCTGAAGACTTTGAGTATCCATCGTGGAGGCCTCCTTTGAGGCAAAGCCATGGTGGCGGCAGGATGATGTATTCCAGTTTGGAATCTATTCTATGAATAACATGAATTGCTTTTATCTTCGAGCCGCGTGACACTCCTACCACACGTTAAAAAAGCAGCGCCAAAAAGCTGCCGCTATGAACTAGCAGGGCCTAGCCCGGGAGAAACACATGTCAGGTCAAACGCTTTACGACAAATTGTGGAATCAGCACCTGGTCAAGCAGCGCGATGACGGCACCGCGTTGATCTATATCGACCGCCATATGCTTCACGAAGTGACCTCGCCCCAGGCCTTTGAAGGGCTGCGCCTGGCGAACCGCAAGCCATGGCGCCTGGATACCAACCTCGCGACCACTGACCATAACGTGCCGACGACCCTGATAGAGCGTTCTCAGGGTAATAGCGGTATCAAAGACCCGGTGTCGTTGATCCAGGTGCAGACCCTTGACGACAACTGCGTCGAATACGGCATCACCGAGTTCGGTATCAATGACCCGCGCCAGGGCATCGTCCATGTGGTCGGGCCAGAGCAGGGCGCAACCCTGCCGGGCATGACCGTCGTCTGCGGCGATTCCCACACCGCCACCCACGGTGCTTTTGGTGCGCTGGCCCACGGTATCGGCACCTCGGAAGTCGAGCACGTACTGGCGACCCAGTGCTTGCTGACCCAGAAGATGAAGAACATGCAGGTGCGGGTTGAAGGCGAGCTGGGCCTGGGCGTGACCGCCAAAGACGTGGTGCTGGCGATTATCGGCAAGATTGGCACGGCGGGTGGCACCGGCTATGCCATCGAGTTTGCCGGTAGCGCCATCGAGTCGCTGTCCATGGAAGGCCGCATGACCGTGTGCAACATGGCCATTGAGGCGGGTGCGCGGGTCGGAATGATTGCCGTGGACGACACCACGATTGACTACATCGGCAACCGTCCCTATTCGCCGACCGGCGAGCAGTGGGAAGCCGCCGTGGCAGACTGGCGCAACCTGGTATCCGACCCGGATGCCGTCTTCGACAACGTGGTGACCCTGAAAGCCGAAGACATCGAACCCCAGGTAAGCTGGGGCACCAGCCCTGAAATGGTCACCGGTATTTCCGGCCAGGTGCCCGACCCCAACGCCGCGCCGGATGAAACCGTGCAGCGTAGCCACACCCGTGCGCTTGAGTACATGGGCCTGCAGGCCAACCAGAAAATTACCGATATCAAGCTGGACAAGATTTTCATCGGTTCCTGTACCAATGCGCGCATTGAAGATCTGCGCGAAGCCGCCAAGGTGGCGAAGGGCAATAAAATCGCCGACTCCATCAAGCTGGCCATGGTGGTGCCCGGTTCCGGCTTGGTGAAGCGGCAGGCGGAAGAGGAAGGTCTGGACAAGATCTTCATCGAGGCGGGCTTTGAATGGCGCGAGCCGGGCTGCTCGATGTGCCTGGCGATGAACGCTGACAAACTTGGGGCGGGCGAGCACTGTGCCTCGACCTCCAACCGCAACTTTGAAGGGCGCCAGGGCTACGGCGGTCGCACTCACCTGGTGAGCCCCGCCATGGCGGCAGCGGCGGCGATTGCCGGCCACTTTGTCGATGTGCGCACCTTGCCCGCGAACGATGCAACCCACGCTCAGGAGGCCTAAGCCATGAAAAAGTTTGAACGTTTTGAAGGCGTCGTCGCGCCTCTTGATCGCGCCAACGTGGACACCGATCTGATCATCCCGAAGCAGTTTTTGAAGTCGATCAAGCGGACCGGTTTCGGGGTCAATCTGTTTGACGAGTTACGCTATCTGGATGAAGGCGAGCCAGGGCAGGATTGCTCGCAGCGGCCGCTGAATCCGGATTTCGTGTTGAACAAGCCGCGTTACCAGGGGGCCGAAATACTGCTGACACGGCGTAATTTCGGTTGCGGCAGCTCCCGCGAGCATGCTCCCTGGGCGCTGGAAGACTTTGGCTTCAAGGTGGTGGTGGCACCCAGCTTTGCCGATATTTTCTACAATAATGCCTTCAAAAACGGCATCCTGCTTATCACCTTCGACGAAGACACGATCGATCGCCTGTTCGATGAAGTGGAAGCGAAAGAAGGCTACCGCATGGACGTGGACCTGGAGAATCAGCGCGTGATTACCCATCGCGGCGAAATTCTTGAGTTCGAGGTCGATGAGTTCCGCAAGCACTGCCTGCTGGAAGGCCTGGATGATATTGGCCTGACCTTGAAAGACGAAGACGCCATTCGACGCTTTGAGGAAAGCCACCGCCAGGCACGGCCTTGGTTGTTCCGCCAGCCTGCTTAAGCCACCGCTTGAATAAAATGCTAAGGACGTTGCATGACACACAAGGTTTTATTACTGCCGGGTGACGGTATCGGCCCCGAAATTGCTGCCCAGGCAGCGCGCCTGCTGAAAGCCTGCCAGGGCGCCGGGCTGGATATCGACGTCGAAGAGGCGCTGGTCGGTGGCGCGGCCTACGATGCCCACGGTGACCCGCTGCCCGAGGAAACGCTGGATAAAGCCAAAGCCGCAAGCGCCATTCTGCTTGGGGCAGTGGGTGGCCCCAAGTGGGACAAGATTGAAGATCTATCCAAGCGGCCCGAAAAAGGCCTGCTGGGCCTGCGTAAAAACCTGGGGCTGTTCGGCAATCTGCGCCCGGCCATGCTCTACCCCCAGCTTGCCAGCGCCTCCAGCCTGAAACCGGAACTGGTGGCCGGGCTTGATATCATGATCGTCCGCGAGCTGACCGGCGGCATCTACTTCGGCCAGCCGCGCGGCATCGAAGAACGCAACGGCGAGCGGGTAGGCTTTAATACCTACGTATATTCCGAAAGCGAGATCGAGCGTATCGGTCGCGTGGCCTTTGAAATGGCCCAGAAGCGGGGCAAGAAGCTTTGCTCGGTGGATAAAGCCAACGTGCTGGAAGTGACGATTCTGTGGCGTGAGGTCATGGAGCGGCTGGCACCGGAGTACCCGGACGTTGAGCTGTCGCACATGTACGTGGATAACGCCGCCATGCAGCTGGTGCGTGCGCCCAAGCAGTTTGACGTGGTGGTGACCGGCAACATGTTCGGCGATATTCTCTCCGACGCTGCTGCCATGCTCACGGGGTCCATTGGTATGTTGCCTTCTGCTTCGCTCAATGAAAGCGGGCAGGGCATGTACGAGCCCTGCCACGGCAGCGCACCGGATATCGCCGGTAAAAACATTGCCAACCCGCTGGCGATGATGCTCTCTGTGGCCATGATGCTGCGCTACTCGCTGGGCGAAAACGCCATGGCCGAGCGTATCGAAGCCGCCGTGGGCAGCGTGCTGGATGACGGCCTGCGCACCGCGGATATCGCTTCCGAAGGCATGCAAACTATCGGTACTGACGCCATGGGCGATGCGGTGCTGGTAGCGTTTGCCAAGCAGTAGTTTATTGGCAATGCGGCTGCGTTAAGTGAGCCTGGGGCAGGCCGTAGAGGGGGTCTTTTTCCAGGGATGGAAAAAGTAGCGCCCAGGGATGGGTTTACAGCGCCCCCTCGAAGGCCTGTCGCAGGGATAGCCCTTAACCTATCTTCGCGCTTCAAAATCACCATCAAGAATCGTGTATAATGCAAGTACTCATTCTTTGCAGGAGGACTTCAGATGTTGAAAGTCGGTTTCGTGGGATGGCGCGGCATGGTCGGCTCGGTGCTGATGCAGCGCATGCAGGAAGATGGTGATTTCAACGGCATTGAGCCGGTGTTCTTCACCACTTCCCAGGTTGGCCAGCCCGGCCCCGACATCGGTGTGGACGTCCCTCCGCTGAAAGACGCCTTTGATATCGAGGCGCTCAAGGCGCTGGATGTGGTGGTCACCTGTCAGGGCGGCGACTACACCAAGCCGGTCTACAAGGACCTGCGCAGTGCAGGCTGGCAAGGCTACTGGATCGATGCGGCCAGCACGCTGCGCATGGAAGATGAAGCGACGATCGTGCTGGACCCGGTCAACCGTGGCGTGATCGACGCACAGCTGGCCAAGGGCGCCAAGACCTTCGTCGGCGGCAACTGCACCGTGAGCCTGATGCTGATGGGGCTGGGCGGTCTGTTTGAAGCCGATATGATCGAGTGGATGACGTCCATGACCTATCAGGCGGCGTCCGGCTCAGGTGCCAAGCACATGCGCGAGCTGCTCAACCAGATGGGCACGCTGCACGATAGCGTTGGCGAAGAACTGAAAGACACCTCCAGCGCTATTCTGGATATCGATCGCAAAGTGACGGCGGCCATGCGTAGCGGCAACTTCCCCACCGAGAACTTCGGTGCGCCCTTGGCCGGTAGTCTGTTGCCGTGGATCGACAGCAAGCTGGATAACGGCCAAAGCCGCGAAGAGTGGAAGGGCAGCGTTGAGACCAACAAGATTCTGGGTCTCGACAACAACCCGATTCCCATCGATGGCCTTTGCGTACGTATCGGTGCCATGCGCTCGCACAGCCAGGCGTTCACCATCAAGCTGAAGCAGGACGTGCCGCTGGACGAGATCGAAGACCGCATTGCCAAGCACAACGAGTGGGTCAAGCTGATTCCCAACGAGAAAGATGCCACCAACGAAGGCTTAACGCCTGCGGCGGCGACAGGCACGCTGCAAGTGCCGGTTGGCCGTCTGCGCAAGCTGCAAATGGGCGGTGAGTATCTCTCGGCGTTCAGCGTTGGTGACCAGCTGTTGTGGGGCGCGGCTGAACCGCTCAAGCGCATGTTGATGATCCTGCGCGAGCAGTAAGTTTCCGCCGAGGCCAAAGACGCATCCTAAGCGGATGAAAAAGCCGCATCCCAAGCGGACGAAAACGGGGGGCGAATCAAACGCTTCCCGTTTTTTATGTGCGGCTGCTTTAAGATGCCGGTGAAATGGGAGCTGAACAGATCCCAGTCTTGTGTGAGGTAGCGAGTGTTGTCTGGCCTTGGCCTTACTGATGCCAGCGTGCGCCTGGTAAGTTACAGTACGACCAATGAATCTTTGGAAAAGTGACCATGAAACAATTGTACGTTGAACAGCTCGCTCAGGTTAGGAAGGCTGAAGTCGAATTTGGCGACCTCACCTTGCTCGTTGGCCCCCAGGCCAGCGGTAAGAGTGTGTTTCTTCAGTTGTTTAAACTGGTACAGGATCATGGTTCGATCACCAAGACTCTCAAGCGGTATGGCTACAGTTACGAGCCCGGCGCTGCGGATAGTTCCAGTGATCCGTTGCTGACATTGATGTTCGGGGAAGGTATGGGGGCTATTTGGCGTCAGGAATCGTTGGTCAAACCGGATGGTAAATCGATTGATCTTACCGGGCTGCGCAAGGGTAACGGCAAAGATCAGGAGTCGGTGTTTTTCGTGCCGGCTCAGCGAGTGCTGACGCTGGATCAGGGCCGTCCGCGCAGTTATGAGAGCTTTGCCGCGCTCGATCCTTTTGTGGTGAAAAGCTTTAGCGAGAATTTGCGCAGGCTCATGGAGAAAGGGCTGGGTGGTCAAGACAACCAGTTGTTTCCGATCAAAAGCCGCCTGAAAGAAGTACTCCGTGACCGCATCGACGACAGTATTTTTCATGGCGCAACCGTTACCCAGGAAGTGCACGATCTGAAAAAGCGGATTGTGATCAATGCAGGCGGTGCCACCTTGCCCTATATGGCTTGGTCGGCTGGTCAGCGTGAATTTATGCCGCTTCTATTCAGCCTTTACTGGCTGATGCCCTCGGCGGGTTCGGCCAGGCGCAAGGGCGTAGACTGGGTGGTGATTGAAGAGCCCGAGATGGGTCTTCACCCGCAAGCAATTCAGTCCGTGTTGCTCATTTGCCTGGAATTGATGTACCGAGGCTATAAGGTGGTGATTTCTACACATTCGCCGCTGCTGCTGGAAGCTGCTTGGGCCATTCGCACGCTGCAGGGCAACAAGGGCACGCCGGAAGCCTTGTTCGAGCTTTTTGACCTGCCTAACTCGCCCGGAATGCGTGACGTCTTCAGCGTGGTTTTGTCTGATAAAGCAGTCAACAGTTTCTATTTTGAACCGGGTGACCAGGGCGTATCCACCAAGGATATCTCATCGCTTGATCCGTTCTCTGCCAATGATTCTATTGCGGATTGGGGGGGCATTACCCAGTTCAGCAGCCGCGCTTCCGATGTCATCAGCCGTTTGATGCAGGAGGCTGGTGAATGACATTGGGAAAGAGTTTTCTGAAGGCAATAGAAAAGGATCTCGGAAAGGGCGTTTATAGAAAAGGATTGCAGGCACTTAAGGCTGCCGACCGATCGCTTATAAACCTAGGTAACCCACGTCACTGCCTTGGCAGTGCCGATATTGACGCCAGTCTCGCCGTGCAGCAGCCTCAGGCTTCGCGTTGGGACTACGTGATTGCCCATGAGCAGACACTGCATTTCGTAGAAGTACATCCCGCTTATACATCGGAAGTCAGCCAGGTAATCAAGAAAAAAGAATGGTTGTTGGCGTGGATGAAAAATGCCGAGGTGGGCAATTTGGATGCCCCGCGTCGTTTTCACTGGCTAGCCAGTGGCAAAGTTGCCATTACCCGCAACAGTAAACAAGCGCGTGCGGCAGCCCAGATGGGGCTGATGCCAGTTCGGCAGCTTGATTTATAAGCCAATAAATATCGATTCAGGAAGTACAGTTATGTTACCCACCACTTTGGCATTGGAAGTCAAAAAACAGGCTCTTCACTATTATTTGGGGCAATTTTCCCAATTTACCTTCCTGAGGCAGAGCAAGCTCTTGAAGCTTTTTTTACTTACTTGGATGAAGGGCTGTTTAAAGGGTCTCGGGTAAATTTGTGGTAAAAAAGTATGAAAGCGCTGCACAATGAAGCGGCGGGTTATATAAAAAAGTTCAATTGGCAACAGGGGCATCCATGAAACAGCTAGGCGCGCTGGCCGTAGGGCTTTGGCTAAGCATGGTGGGGTCAATTGGCTGGGCGCTTGAGTTGGGGCCTGCCCAGGTGCAGTCCCGGCTAGAGGCCCCGTTGCAGGCCATGGTTCCGCTTGTGGATGGCGACGCGTATTCACCGTCAGCGATTGAGGTCAGCGTCGCCGGTGAGGATGCCTTTGCCGACGCGGGGGTTGAATGGACACCGATGGCGGGGCGCGTCCAGGCCGTTATTCAAGAGCGCCAGGGGCAGCCCGTGGTGGTGTTGACCAGCAACCAGCCGATTACCTCGCCTTGGCTGGACCTGCTGCTGACCGTGGATTCCCCCGGTGGTCGGCAGTCCCAGGCCATCACGCTGTTGTTTGATCCTGCTGACTACGGTGCTGCCGATCGACCGGCAGCGTCAGTAGCGCCTCAACCTGCCGCCGAGAATCCTGCCGCCGGGAATGATGCCCCTGCCGTGCCGCAAAACCGTAAGGCCGCCCAGGGCGACGCGTACGTGCGCAGCGGCGATACGCTATGGAGCGTTGCGGCGCGTACCAAGCCCGAACAGGCCAGCGTCCAGCAGATGATGCTGGCACTGCTTGAAGCCAACCCCAGCGCCTTTCCCTCGGGTAATATCCACGAAATGCGCGCCGCCCAGCGGTTGACGTTGCCCGATGAGTCGCGGGTGATGGCGCGTTCGGCAGAGCAGGCGGCCGAGACCATCCGGGCAATGAACGCAGCTTGGCAGCGCCGCGATGAAAATGGCCCGGCGCCAGTGGCGTTACCCGAGATAGAGGCGGTCGCCGACGACGCGACGTCCGATGCGCCCAGCCCGCAGGTGGAGCAAAGCGCGCCGGGTGTCGATGCCGCCGCGCTTAGTGCGGCGCAGGCGCTTGGCCGTGCGCCGCGTGCGACCCCTGACGCCGCAGCGTCCACCTTGGAAACGGCGACTGCTGCACCTGTTGACGCGTCCTCTCCAGCGCCTGCTATGGGAGCTGCGCTCAGTCTGCAGCGTCAGCAGGAGCTCGATGAGATGCGCGGTGAGCTGGCTGCCCTGCGCGAAGAGGTGACGCGGCTCAGCGATGCGCTGGCCGCTCAGTCCGTTCCATCCAGAGCGCCGGTAGAGAATCAAGGTCGTTCTCTCATCGAGCGCCTCAGTGACTATCAGTGGTGGCTGCTGGTCATCGCGCTGGTGCTGCTGCTGGGATTGTTGCTCGTGATGCGCCGCCGCCGTCAGCAGTGGGAAGCACCGCCCGCAATGGCAGCAGCGGGTGGCGATAACGCCTACGCGTCCTCGCCGTCGGCGGCTGGCCCGAGTCGCGTGACGCCGTCGATGCCACCGGAACCGCCTTCTCAGGTGCCTCACTCTCAGCCACCGCCTGCCATGGCCGAAGCGGTGGAGGAGCCGGTGACCAGCGAGACGTTCCAAGAGCCGCCATCCCGCGATGAGAACTTGTCTTCAACGGCTTATGAGGCACCGTTGGATCGTGCCGCGATGGCTCATACCCAGGCGGCCGGGCTGATCGAGATCGGTCAGGAGCGGCGACTGGCGTTGCAGGCCTACACCGCCGAGCATGACCCGTCGCTGTGGCTGGCACCTCCGGCCAAACCCCAGGCGGTGGCAGCGATGCTCTCGGCAATGGGCGCCCGTGGTCAGGAGGATGCAACGGTACAGGGCCCTGAGCAACCGAGCCCCGCTAAGGCAGCCCCTGGCCCAGAAGAAGAACAAGCCTGGATGATCGACTATCAGCCGCCGATGCTGGCCTCGGGCAGCACAGCGCGAGAGGAAACTCCCATGCAGCCCACGGTGGAATTCGATGCCCAGGCGCCGGCGTCACCGGCTCCGCCGCCGGTGGCCGACCCCGAAGAGGAATGGGAGATCGAAGAGGTGGCATTTGCTCCCGCGCCTCGCGATAATGGCGCGCCTTCCACCCCTGGCAATGTTGATAAGAAGCGATGACGCTGTTTTACCATTTCGACGAGACACAACCGCTGAGCGGTCGCCTGGCGATGAGCATCGAGTACGATGGCACGCGCTTTTGCGGGTTTCAGCGGCTGAAGCACGCCGCCTCGGTGCAGGCATCGGTGGAGGACGCGCTGAGCAAGGTGGCCGGTGCGCCGGTGCAGATTCATGCCAGCGGACGCACCGATTCCGGCGTGCATGCCACCCGGCAGATCGTGCATCTGGACCCGCCGGCGCAGCGCTCCGAGAAAGCCTGGGTGTTCGGGGCGAATACCAATCTGCCTCGCGACGTGTCGATACGCTGGGTAAAGCCGGTGTCGGACGACTTTCATTCACGCCTTGGCGCCTTGGGGCGGCGTTACCGCTACCTGCTGCTCAATCAGCTCAGTCGCCCGGTGCTGGAGCGGCATAATGTCACCTGGTGTCGCGACCCGCTCGATGCCGATGCCATGCACCGCGCCGCCCAGGCGCTGGTCGGCGAGCACGATTTCTCGAGCTTTCGTGCGGCGGGCTGTCAGTCGAAGACGCCCTGGCGGCAGATGCACTTTGTCGACGTCAAGCGCTTTGGCCCGCTGGTGATGATCGATATCCAGGGCAATGCGTTTCTGCACCACATGATTCGTAATATCGCCGGGGCCCTGGTAAGCGTCGGTCGCGGCGCCCAGGATGAAGGCTACATCGAACGCCTGCTGGCGCTCAGGAATCGCAAACTTGGGGATGTCACCGCGCCTGCCTGCGGCCTGCATTTCGTCGATTCGATCTACGACGAGCGCTTTGACCTGCCCAAGGAACCGCTGGGGCCAAACCTGCTGGCCTTTTCCGGCGAATGGACAGGGGAGCGCGAACTCCCCGAAACCGAGCGCGTGGCAGCCAGGCGTCGGCTGACCTTTACCAAGCCCAAGCCGGGCATCACCCGCGAAGCACCGGAAAAGCCCCAGGAGACATCGTGATGAGCGCTGAGACCTTGACTCGTACGCGGGTGAAATTCTGCGGACTTACCCGCCATGAAGACATCGCCCATGCCGTGGCGCTGGGCGTGGATGCGCTTGGCTTCGTGATGTGGTCACCCAGTTCGCGCAGCGTCGACCTTGATCAGTTGGCATCGCTTACGGCCAGAGTGCCAGCCTTTGTCACGCGGGTCGGGCTGTTTGTCGACCCCTCTGCCGACGCGGTCGAGCAGAGTCTGCCGCATCTGGATCTATTGCAGTTCCATGGCGACGAAACGCCCGCTTTCTGCGCCGGATTCGGGCGGCCCTGGATCAAGGCGTTGCGCATGCGCGATGGCATCGACCTGCCCCTTGAGGCCGAGCGTTATACCCAGGCTCAGGCGTTGCTGCTGGATGCCTATCGGCCGGGAACCCCGGGCGGCACCGGGGAGTCATTTGATTGGTCGAGAATCCCCGCAACGCTGGCAAAACCTGTTATTCTCGCAGGAGGATTATCGGCGGAAAATGTCGCCCAGGCCGTGCGCCGGGTAATGCCCTATGCGGTTGATGTTTCCGGCGGAATTGAAGCCTCGCGGGGCTCTAAGGACGCTCGAGAAATGACGGCTTTTGTGCGTCAGGTGGCGCTGGCCGACGCCGATTAGGTGCGCTACGCGGTTCGTCCTGTCTGCGAGCGGCGTCTGGATGTGAATTCATTTATTGTTTGCCTGTTCTGGCGATCTTGTGAGGTATCCCTGTGACTGTCTCAGCAACTGGTGCGTCTGAAACCGTTTCGACAACACGTTTCAGTGACCTGACTAAAATGCCGGATGCCCGGGGGCATTTTGGCCCGTACGGTGGCCGGTTCGTGTCGGAAACCTTGAGCTTTGCCCTGGAAGAGCTGGAGCAGACCTATTTAAGTCTGCGCGATGACCCTGACTTTCAGGCCGAGTTCGACCGTGACCTTGCCCACTTTGTCGGACGGCCGTCGCCGCTATACCACGCCGAGCGATGGTCGCAGGCGCTCGGTGGCGCACAGATCTGGCTCAAGCGCGAGGACTTGAACCACACCGGCGCTCACAAGGTGAACAACACCATTGGTCAGGCGCTGCTGGCCAAAAAGACCGGCAAGCCAAGGGTGATTGCCGAAACCGGAGCGGGCCAGCACGGCGTGGCAACCGCTACCGTGGCGGCGCGTCTGGGGCTTGAGTGCGATGTCTACATGGGGGCGGCGGACGTTGAACGTCAGAAGCTGAACGTGTACCGAATGCGCCTGCTGGGCGCCCGGGTGATTCCGGTCGAGTCGGGGACGCGTACCCTCAAGGACGCCATGAACGAAGCGCTGCGCGACTGGGTCACCAACGTCGACAATACCTTCTATATCATTGGCACCGTGGCGGGCCCGCATCCTTATCCGCAGTTGGTGCGGGACTTCAATGCCGTCGTCGGACGCGAAGCGCGTCGACAGTCGCTCGACCTGATCGGCCGTCTGCCGGACGCGCTGGTGGCCTGCGTAGGCGGTGGTTCGAACGCCATCGGCCTGTTCTATCCGTTTGTCGAAGACGACGATGTCGCCATGTACGGCGTTGAAGCCGGGGGCGACGGGGTGGAAACCGGTCGCCATGCGGCACCGCTGTCGTCCAACGCGCCGCGCGGTGTCCTGCACGGTAACCGCACCTACCTGATGTCCGACGAAGCCGGGCAGGTGTCCGACACTCACTCGATTTCTGCCGGGCTGGACTACCCAGGCGTAGGCCCCGAACATGCCCTGTGGAAAGACGTCGGGCGGGTGAACTACGTGGCCGCCAACGACCACGACGTGCTGGTGGCCTTCCGCGAGCTGACTCACATGGAAGGCATCATGCCGGCTCTCGAGACCGCGCACGCCTTGGCCTACGCCAAGGTCTTGGCGCCGACCATGCGTCCTGATCAGCATATTGTCATCAACCTGTCAGGCCGCGGTGACAAGGATATTATGACGGTGGCCAAGATAGACGGCATCGAATTTTAAGGGCGAGTGATTTTCTAAGGGCCAGCATGAACCGTATTGATCAGCGTTTCAGTGAATTAAAACAGCAGGGCCGCAAGGCCCTGATACCCTTTATTACCGCTGGGGATCCCGCACCCCGGTACACCGTCGGCTTTATGCATGCCCTGGTGGAAGCCGGCGCGGATATCATCGAGCTGGGCGTGCCGTTCTCCGACCCGATGGCGGACGGCCCGGTCATCCAGAAAGCCTGCGAACGGGCACTCAAGCAGGGCACCCGGCTGGTCGACCTGCTCGACATGGTCGCCGAGTTTCGCCAGACCGATACCACCACCCCGGTGGTGTTGATGGGTTATCTCAATCCCATCGAGCGTATCGGCTACGATGCCTTTGCCGACAAGGCGGCCAGCGTTGGCGTTGACGGCGTGCTGACCGTCGACATGCCGCCGGAAGAGGCGGATATCTTTGGCCCGCTGTTGAAAGCACGTGATCTGGCGGCGATTTTTCTTGTTGCACCTACCACTTCCCATGCCCGGGCCGCTACAATATGCGCCCACGGTGAGGGCTACCTCTATTACGTGTCGCTCAAAGGGGTGACCGGCGCGGCGACGCTTAACGCCGACGACGTGGCAGAGCACCTGGCACCGCTGCGCGGCATGACCGACCTGCCGCTGTGTGTCGGCTTTGGTATCCGTGACGGCGCGACCGCCGCCGAAGTCGCCAAGGTGGCTGATGGTGTCATCGTGGGCAGTGCACTGGTCAATCGGATCGCCGAGAGTGTCGACGCCCCGGAGACCATTGCCGCCCAGTTGAAAGACGTGCTCGGCGACATGCGGGCGGCGATGGATGCTTAACAGGTGCTTTCATCGTCTACACTAACGACATTAGCTTGACCCCATTCATCAAGCTTGGTTCGGCCAAGCGTTGACGTACAACGGAAGTCTTTTTGATATGAGCTGGTTAGACAAGATTGTGCCCTCCATGGGGCGTATCCAGCGTAAGGATCGTCGCGCAAGCGTTCCCGACGGTCTGTGGCGTAAATGCCCCAAGTGCGAAGCCGTACTCTATCTTCCCGAGCTGGAGAAACATCAGAGCGTTTGCCCCAAGTGCAATCATCACCTGCGTTTAACGGCACGCAAGCGACTGGACTGGTTCCTCGACAAGACGGGGCGCGAAGAGATCGCCGCTGAAATAGAGCCGGTCGACCGTCTAAAGTTCCGCGATTCCAAGAAGTACAAGGATCGCCTGGCCGCAGCGCAGAAGGAAACCGGCGAAAAAGACGCGCTGGTCGCGATGCGTGGCGAACTCAATGGGCTGCCGGTGGTGGCCGTGGCGTTTGAGTTTACTTTCATGGGGGGCTCCATGGGCGCGGTAGTGGGCGAAAAATTCGTCCGTGCGGCTACGCTGGCGCTCGAATCGCGTGTGCCGTTGATTTGCTTTGCCGCCTCCGGCGGGGCGCGCATGCAGGAAGCGCTGTTCTCGCTGATGCAGATGGCCAAGACGTCGGCGGCCCTGGAAAAGCTCAAGCAGGAAGGCATTCCGTATATTTCGGTGCTCACCGATCCGGTGTTTGGTGGCGTATCGGCATCGCTTGCAATGCTGGGCGACCTGAATATTGCCGAACCCAACGCGCTGATCGGCTTTGCCGGACCGCGCGTGATCGAGCAGACCGTTCGCGAGACCCTACCCGAAGGCTTCCAGCGCAGCGAGTTCTTGCTCGAGCATGGCACCGTGGACATGATTGTTCATCGTCACGACATGCGCGAACGCGTTGGCGGTGTGCTGCGCAAGCTGACCCATCAGCCACTGGCCGGCAGCGAACCCGAGCCCGAAGAAGACGAGGCGATGGTGTTTGAACCCGTGGTTGACGAGCCACAGGTGGCCGAGCACGCCGAGGATCCCGAGTGGATCGAGGCGATCAACGGCAGCGATGAAACGGATCCGGCCAAGCGCGGCGACACCCCACGCAATGTCTAAAACGCTGGCGCAGTGGCTTGAGTACCTGGAGACGCTCCATCCGGTCGGTATCGACATGGGGCTGGATCGGGTCAGTCAGGTGGCCGACCGGATGGGCCTGCGGCAGTGTCCGATCGCCAAGCGGGTGATCAGCGTGGCAGGCACCAATGGCAAGGGGTCTACCCTGGCGATGATTGACTGTGTGGCACGTGCCCATGGCCTGCAAGTGGGCACCTACTCGTCGCCACACCTGTTGCAGTACAACGAACGCGTTCAGGTGAACGGTCGCATGGTCAGCGACGAACGTCTGGTGGCGGGGTTTGAAGCCGTCGAGCACGCTAGACTGGCTGCTCCCGCGATCAGCTTGACCTACTTCGAAGCCGGTACGCTGTGTGCGCTGTGGTGCCTGGTTCAGCAGCCGCTGGATATGGTGGTGCTTGAAGTGGGGCTAGGCGGACGCCTGGATGCGGTCAATATCGTCGATGCCGATGTGGCGATCGTGACCACCATTGCCCTGGATCACGCCGGTTACCTGGGTACTGATATCGCCCAGATCGGTCGTGAAAAAGCCGGTATCTTCCGCGCCAGGCGGCCTGCCGTTCTGGGCAGCCGCGAACTTCCCGACAGCGTGGCCGTCGCCGCCGAGGCGCTGCAGGCGCCGGTCTATCAGCTTGGCCGCCACTTTGAGCAATCCCCTGAACCCGCGGCTGGCTGGCACTGGCAGGGGCGGACAGTCAACGGCGAGCCGCTGTCGCTCGATGCCTTGCCCGACCCTGGCCTGCCCATCGATAACGCGGCGACAGCCCTCCAGGCCCTGACGTTAGCCGACTTGTCGCTGACCGCTACAGCCATTCGAACGGCGCTGGCCACCCTGGTAGTGCCGGGCCGCATGCAGTGGCAAGGTCAGTGGTGCCTCGATGTGGGGCACAACCCTCACGCGGCGCACTATCTGGCGCGTCATCTCCCGCCTGTGGCAGCCGGTGCGACGCAGTGGGGGCTGATTGGTATGCTGGACGATAAAGATGCCGATGGCGTGATCGCCGCGCTATCATCCCGTATAAGCGACTGGGTGTGCGTTAGCCTGGACGGCGAGCGAGGCCGCGACGCCCATGAGCTTGCCGAGCGGATTGCAGCCCAGGGCGGACGCGTGCATCATTGCGCGGCAACGCCCTGCGCGGGTCGGGACTGGCTGACCGGACGGCTCGGCCCGGAGGATCGTGTTCTGGCGACAGGCTCTTTTTTCACGGTGGCGGCCCTGCTGGCGCAGCCACAGGCGTAGCGTCGCTTGATGGAGAGGGATATGAAATACGGTAGAACGGAACGCATCAGCGGTATCGTCATCCTGCTTGCGCTGTTGGCCATCATCGTACCGTGGTTGATGAGTGACCCCGCACCGCGTGAAGAGCGACCACAACCGAATTTTGTCATTGAGCAGCCCGTTGAGGTCGAACGCCGCGAGGTTCAGGCCCCGGCGCGTCCCGAGTCGATTGGCGACCCCGCCGAGCAGATAGATCCAAGCGTCGCCGAGCAGGCAACCGGCGAGCCGCTTGATGTCGAGCCTGCCAGCCCCGATACCGACCAGCTGGCCGATCGCCAGGCAGAGGGTGAAGGTGACGACGCGTCATCCAGCGATAGCGGCCCTGCGGCGGGTAACGATCCCATCGCCGATCTGATCGCCTCCAACAGCCAGGCCGTCAATGATGCTCCCGAAGAAGCCCCCGCCGCTGAGCAGACTAGGACGACCGCGTCGTCAGCCCCCAATGGCGAATGGGCCGTTCAGGTGGGCAGCTTCGGTAACCCCGACAATGCCCAGCGGTTGAGCGAACAGCTCAGCGGCGAGGGCTTTGCGGTCTATCAGCGCGAGCGCGATAATCAGATGACGACTGTCTACGTCGGCCCCTTTGCGACCTCGGAAGAGGGCGAAAACGCGATGGGTGACGTTAAGCAGCGGGCCAATGTGCAGGGGCTGCTGGTTCGAGTCCGGGATTGACGATGGCACTTACCTGGATAGACGCCGCCTTTCTTGCCGTGTTGGCCCTGTCGATGCTGGCGGGCTTTGTGCGTGGCTTCGTGCGCGAAGCATTGGGGCTGGCGGCCTGGGTAGTGGCGTTGATGGTGGCGCGCGTGCTGGCCGAGCCGGTTGCCGAGCTGCTCAGCGGTTTCATCGACAGCTTCGACGCACGGCTGGTGTTGGCCTTCGTGCTGGTGATCTTTGCGGTGATCATGCTGTGCGGGATCGTCATTCGCCTGGTGCACGCGGCGGTTGAGTGGGTGGGGATGGGGCTGCTCAACCGCATGGCGGTGGCG
>NZ_JAJLLW010000008.1 GCF_020991005.1 Halomonas sp. CUBES01
TGGTGGATGTAGCTCAGTGGTAGAGCCCCGGATTGTGGCTCCGGTGGTCGTGGGTTCGATCCCCATCATCCACCCCATTAACCTTCAGTTTGTACTCGTTGATACCCCCCCTTTGTCCTCCAATATCTATCTCTCTGAATCCTCAGCTTATTCGTTTGCCCGTCAGCGTGGCATGACCTTGATAGGTCGTTCGGTGGCCTGTGTGAGCGGTGCCGGGTGCCCCAGCAAAAAGCCTTGCGCGTAGTCGATACCCATCGCTTTCAGCGTGTCGAGTGTCTGCTGCGTTTCGACGAACTCGGCTATCGTTTCGATGTCGAGCGCTTTGCCCACTGCGTGAATAGCGTCGACCATGGCGCGATCGATCGGGTCTTCATGAACCTGGCGAATGAAGTGGCCGTCGATTTTCAGATAGTCAACGGGGAGCTGTTTCAAGTAGCTGAAAGAAGACAGTCCGGTGCCAAAGTCATCCAGGGCGAAGCGACAGCCCAGCGCTCTGAGGGTGTGAATCAGTTCGGTGACGCTTGAAAGCTGGGCAATGGCGGCGCTTTCGGTAATTTCAAAGCACAGGCTGCCTGGCGGTAGCCGGGCATGCTTTACCTGAGCGATCAGATCCTGGCAAAAATCGCCATCAGACAGCGACGCCCCCGATAGGTTGATCCCCCAGCAGCCCCAGGCCTTGTGCGGTGACGAGCGGGTCACGTCCGACAGCCAGGCAAGCGTATTGCGTACTACCCAGCGGTCAATCCGCGGCATGAAGTGATAGCGCTCGGCGGCGGGTAAGAAACTGCCGGGCGTCACCAGGGTGCCGTCTTCCTCCAGGCGCAAGAGTATTTCCTGATAGCCGGGTCGCTTCGCGCAGACCGCCTCGATGGGCTGGGCGAAAAGGCGGAAGTGGTCATTGTCGAGGGCGTTTTGTAACCGCTGCACCCAACGCAGCTCGCCGTGACGTTCGAGTAGCGTATGGTCATTGGCCTGGTGGCAGTGCAGCCGGTTGCGACCGGCTTCCTTGGCGGTGTAGCAGGCCGCATCGGCGGCGTGTAGCGCATCGCTCAACTGCATGTGATGATCGTTCAGCGCTACCAGGCCAATGCTGACGCCAATACCAAAGGTGTGCTCCTGCCAGGCAAAACGGTAGTTCTCGATATCGCGGCGCAGGGCATCGGCGATTTGCATGGCCTGATCCATGGGGCAGTTGGGCAGCAGCAGGGCGAATTCGTCGCCTCCGAGCCGTGCGACCGTATCGCTGGTGCGAACATGGGCCTGCAGCTTTGCCGCCACCTGGCGCAATAACTCATCCCCGGCGAGGTGGCCGCAGGTATCGTTGACGATCTTGAACTGATCGAGATCCAGATAGCACAGGACGTGCTCGCCCTCCTTGGCCTCGAGCAGCCGGCTTAGCGTGGCCTCGAACGCCCGGCGATTCATCAGCCCGGTCAGGTTGTCATGGCTTGCCTGGTAGTTGAGCTGGTCGGCGAGTTGGCGGGTGACGCTGACATCCTGAAAGACGGCCACCGCCCCCAGCGTAATGCCGCTGCGCGAGCGTATGGGGGCCGCGCTGTGCTGGATGGGCGTACGTTGGCCGTCGCGGTGCTCCAGCCAGCCGTCCTCGGTGGAGTGGATCGGCCGGTGCTGGGTCAATGCCTGGCGTGCCGGATTGCTGATGGGGCTGCCGGTGAAGTCGTCGGTCAGCCGATAAACGTGCTGAATGGGTTTTTCGCGGGCGTCGGCTATCTGCCAGCCGGTGAGGCGCTGGGCCTCGCCATTCATGAAGGTAATCAAGCCACTGGCGTCGCAGGTAATCACGCCATCGCCAATCGAGGCCAGGGTGGTGCGCGCCAGGTCGCGCTCGCGATTGAGCTGCTCCTGGAGGCGCTTGCGCTCGGTGATGTCGCGCACCATCCCCGAGCGCTCGGAAGCCGACCCGCTGGCGCCTTCACTGACCTGAATTTCCAGGTAGCGAACGTCCTGGTTGGTCGAGCGCAGCTTGATTTCGTGGCGATCGCCGGGCGTCAGGTGACGATCGGCAAGCAGTCGACTTACCGGGGTGCCGACCAGTTGCTGGGCGTCAACGCCAAACAGCTGCTCCGCGCCAGGGTTTAGGCTGGTCAGCATGCCGTCGGCCTGCCAGGTAATCACGCCGTCGCGCAGGTTATGCAGCATCACGCGGGTATGGCCAATGGCGCTTTCCAGCGCCGCCGCCACGCGGTTGTAGCCGGCGGCAATTTCCCCCACCTCGGTGAACGGATCCGCCTCGATGCGTTGCCGCATGTCGCCTTGCTGTTCATGACGGCGCATATGCTCAAGTAGCTGGGTGAGCTCATTGTGGGTGCCGTGTTCCGCGAGGTTGAGGCCCATCTGCTCCGCCTCATCGCTGACGCGCAGCGGGAAGTAACGCCCCGAGATGCGGAACAGCAGCCAGGCAATCCCGAAGCTCCAAAGGCCGCAGACCGTGACACCCAGCAGTTGAACGCCTGCCTGCTCCAGGGTGCCAAGGCCCGTTCCCATTGCCTCGGTGTCAGCCAGCCAGGGCAGGGCCAGGGTGCCCCATATGCCAGGCACCAAGTGGGCGGGAATGGCGCCGACGGCGTCGTCGATACGTCGGCTGAGCAGCCATTCGCTGGTCAGCACCATCAGGATACCGCTGACCGCGCCAAGACTGAGTGCCGCCGACATCGACACTGCATGGGCCCCGGCGGTCACGGCAACCAGCCCGGCAATGGCGCCGTTGATAGCGTACATTACGTCGGCATAGCCTCGACTCCGCCAGCCCATCAGCATGCCCGACAGAATGCCGCCGGCGGCCCCCAGCACGGTGTTGGCGAGCACGCCGGGAATCTGGTGGTTAACCGCCAGGGTGCTACCGCCATTGAAGCCAAACCAGCCAAGTATCATCAGTAGTGCGCCGAGCATGGCGAGGGGTAGGTTGCCTGCTGGAAAAGCAGTCGGGGGTTGGTGCTGGTTGAAGCGTCCTTTGCGCGGACCGATAGCCAGCACAGCAGCGAGTGCCACCCAGCCGCCTACGCTGTGAACCACGGTCGCGCCGGCAAAATCCACAAAGCCCAGCGATGCGAGCCAGCCGCTGTCGCCTTCCAGCAGGCCGCCCCACGCCCAGTGACCGAAAATCGGGTAGATCAGCAGCGCAATCCAGAGGGCAGTCCACAAGTAAGCGGCAAAGGGCATGCGTTCGGCGACGGCACCGGCAACAATGGTGGCGGCGGTGGCGCAGAACATGGCCTGGAATATAAACAGCGTGACAATCCAGCTGGACGCGGCGTTGAGCTGCCAGCCAAACAGGCTGGTGCCTACCCAGCCGCTTTCCGATAGCCCGAACATCAGGCCAAACCCCACCAGCCAGAAGATGCTAACCGCCATCGCGAAATCTGCAATATTCTTCATTGCCACATTGATAGCGTTCTTGCTGCGCGTCGTGCCCGCTTCCAGGCATAAAAAGCCTGCCTGCATGACAAATACCAGTGCGGCTGCCCATAATACCCATAGCGTATCGAGAAGTTGGGTATCGGCGGCGGGCGTTACGAGCATGGTAATGTCCTCGGTATTTTTATGGTGCGTTAGGCGCGTTATGTTGGTGCAGAAAAACGTCAGGTGATGATTAAGTCAGCACTTAACTAAGGCGTCGCGCGATTTCAAACGCCAATGGCATATAGAGACTAAGCAATTGTTATGCCGTTAGTAGTGGGGTTTGCGGTTTAGCGGGTTTTTAAGGGTTTTAAATCTAATTTTGATTTTAAAAACAGTTTTTTAGGCTATGTTAAAGCTCTTTAGTTGGTGTTATTTTTTCTGATCATTAATACGAACGCGCTGGTTTGCCTGCGCGTCGTGGGGTGGTCAACGAGGAGGTGGTATCAATGTCGCGTCACGCGGTGGTATTGGGAGCGGGGATGGTCGGTGTCGGCATTGCCTGGCATCTTCAGCAGCGTGGCTTTCAGGTCACGCTGGTCGATCGCCGCCAACCCGGGCAGGAAACGTCGTTTGGCAATGCCGGGATTATCCAGCGTGAAGCCGTCAAGCCGTATCCCTTTCCCCGTGATCTCAAAACCCTCTTGAGCGTGCTCCCCAATCGGCGCGTGGATATTCGCTACCGTACCGGTGGAATGCTCAAAGCGGTTTCCCCGTTACTCAGCTATTGGCGCCATTCGGCATCACGTCGCTATGCGCAGATCGTGCCCGAATACGCATCGCTGATTCAGCTTTGCCTAGAGACGCACGCGCCGATGATCGAGGCGGCCCATGCAAAGCACCTGGTGCGCCGGCAAGGCTGGCTCGAGATATATCGAACGCCGGAGAAGCTTGCCAAGCGGGTGAAAGAGGCGGAAGAGGCGCGCGAGCGCTTTGCGGTGCAGTTTCAGGTGCTGAACCGCGCGGGACTGCTCGCGAAAGAGCCCGATCTTGGCGAAGACATTATCGGTGCAATTCACTGGCTGGATGCCTGGACGGTGGCAGACCCTGGCGCCTTGGTGGCCGCCTATGCAGCGTCTTTTGTCGCCAATGGCGGAAGGATCGTACAGAGTGACATCCGTTCGGTGAGCCAGCAGAGTGAACAATGGCGTGTCACGACCGCCGACGAGGACATCGACGCTGACGACGTTGCGGTGGCCATGGGGCCCTGGGCAGGCGAGTGGCTGAAAGGATTGGGTTACCATTTTCCTACCTTCGTTAAGCACGGCTACCACATGCACTATGCAACACAGTCGCCAGCACGCCTCCATTATTGGCTGATGGATGCGGAGGTGGGGTATTTGCTGGCGCCCATGAACGCCGGTGTGCGGTTGACCACCGGGGCCGAGCTGGATCGCCTTGAGTCCCCATCCGACGAGCATCAGCTAAGCGATGCGGAAAACGTCGCGCGGCGGATCTTTCCGTTGGCTGAGCGACGCGACGCCGCCGCCTGGAAAGGCGCGCGCCCCTGTCTACCCGACATGAAGCCGGTGATTGGCCCAGCGCCCCGCCATGCGGGCCTTTGGCTGGCGTTTGGGCATGGACATCAAGGCTTTACGCTGGGCCCCGCCACCGGGTATCTGCTGGCCGACATGATGGAGGGTAAAACGCCCGCAATCGACATGCGGCCTTTCCGCGCCGAGCGTTTTTGAGCCCTTTTTTTGCGTGTACAGTGGCTCTTTGCTAGTCTGTTTATACATTCGCACTACACTGAGGTGCCCTTATGGATGTAGCCGTTAGCAATGCGGTAAGCCAATCGCTTTATATGAACCAAGCGCAAACGGCCGAGCAAGCGCAAATGCAGGTATTCAAGGAAGCATTGGATACTCAGGCGCAGCAGGTCAGCGAGATAATGGCGTCCGCCGATACCGGGGCCCAGCCTGATCTCGCAAAAGAAGGCAATGTCGGCACCCAAGTCAACACGTTTGCCTGAGCGCATTGCGGTTAAACAGACGATGCTTTGAAGAAACGCCGGCTAATCCGGCGTTTTTTTATGGATGTTCGCCTAGGCGTGTTCAGTCACAGCAGCGACCTGCACGGCCTGTCGCTTGTGGCTGAATGCGCGCTGTGAAGGTACAATTGCGGCCCATGGCATATCGCTCAGCCGCCGCCGGCTCGCCCTGTGGCCGACTGGGAACACCTTGATGATGAGGCCCGATGAAAGATACCCAATTAGCCCAGGAAGCAGGGCTTAGAAGAACCTTCGCTATCATTTCGCACCCCGATGCCGGTAAAACGACCATTACCGAGAAGATGCTCCTGTTCGGCAATGCGATCCAGTTGGCAGGCTCGGTCAAGAGCAAGCGCAATGACCGTCATGCTACGTCGGATTGGATGAAGATGGAGCAGGAAAGGGGCATCTCGGTGACCACCTCGGTGATGCAGTTCCCCTACGGGGGGCGAATCGTCAATCTGCTCGATACACCCGGTCACGAAGACTTCTCGGAAGATACATACCGTACGCTCACCGCCGTGGATTCCGCCCTGATGGTGATCGATGGCGCGAAGGGCGTCGAGGATCGCACCATCAAGCTGATGGAAGTGTGCCGCTTGCGCACCACGCCGATTCTGACGTTCATCAACAAGATGGATCGCGACATCCGAGACCCGGTCGAGGTGATGGATGAGGTCGAAACGGTGCTCAATATCCAGTGCGCGCCCATGACCTGGCCCATCGGTATGGGGCGGCATTTCCGCGGGGTCTACCATCTCTACAACGATGTGATCCACCTCTATACTCAGGGCCAGGGCAGCCGCATTCCTGAGGACAAGCGCATTGAAGGGCTGGATAATCCCCAAGTCGACGAAATCCTGGGCGAAGAGCAAGCCGAAGAGCTGCGCATGGAAGTCGAGCTGGTGCGCGGCGCTTCCCATGAGTTTGATCTCGAGGCCTATCGTCGCGGTGAGTTGACGCCGGTCTATTTTGGTACGGCGATGGGCAATTTTGGCGTCCGCGAAATGCTGGACGGTTTTGTCGAGTACGCGCCTGCACCGCAAGCCCGTGAAACCGATGTACGCGACGTGCCCGCCGACGATCCGCGTTTCACCGGCTTTGTGTTCAAGATCCAGGCCAACATGGATCCCAACCACCGTGACCGTATTGCCTTCCTGCGGGTGTGTTCGGGCAAGTACGACAAGAACATGAAGATGCGCCACGTGCGTATCGGCAAGGATATCAAGATCGCCGACGCGCTGACCTTCATGGCGTCCGACCGCGCCCAGGTAGAAGAAGCCTGGCCCGGCGACATTATCGGTCTGCACAACCACGGTACAATTCAGATTGGCGATACCTTTACCGTGGGTGAGGATATGCGCTTCACCGGGATCCCGCACTTTGCGCCTGAGCTGTTCAAGCGCGTGCGGCTCAAGGATCCGCTGAAGATGAAGGCGCTGCAGAAAGGCTTGCAGCAGCTTTCGGAAGAGGGGGCTACCCAGGTCTTCATGCCGATCGACAATAACGACCTGATTCTCGGTGCGGTGGGGACGCTGCAGTTTGATGTCGTGGCCCACCGCCTGAAGGAGGAGTACAAGGTTGACTGTCTTTATGAAGGCGTCAATGTGCAGACGGCGCGCTGGGTGTATTGTGAAGATGCCAAGATGCTCGAGGAATTCAAGCGCAAGGCAAGCGCCAACCTGGCCATCGATGGCGGCGGCTACCTGACCTACATCGCGCCGACCCGCGTCAACCTGCAAATGATCCAGGAGCGCTGGCCGGATATCCGCTTCCAGCCCACGCGGGAGCACTAGGCGGTGTACTTCGACTGATCGAGAACCGGCGACAAAGAGGCGAGCATGCTGATTGACGCCCACTGCCACCTTGATTTTGCGGCTTTCGATCCCGACCGAGAGGCGGTGATTGACGCGGCCAGGCGGGCGGGCGTCGAGCATTTCATTGTGCCGGGCACCATGCGTGAACGCTGGCAGCCGGTTCTAGCGCTCGGCGAGCGTGCCCAGTTCAGCGTGTGTGCCGGCCTGCATCCCTACTTCATAGACCAGCACCAAGCGTCAGACCTTGCTGAGCTGGATAGTCTGATCGGTGGACACCCCGACATTGTCGCGGTGGGCGAGTGCGGGATTGACGGGCGCTTTGAGGATACCCTTGAGGCGCAATGGCGATATTTTGACACCCAGCTGGCGTTGGCCAAGCAGCATGAACTACCCGTGGTGGTGCACTGCGTCAAGGCCAACGACAGCGTTGCCAAGCGGCTTCGCCAGCGGGCGCTGGCGCATACGGGGCTTATTCACGCCTTTTCCGGCTCCTATGAACAGGCCAGAAAGTTTATCGATCTTGGCTATTTGCTGGGGCTGGGCGGTGCGGTGACCTACTCCCGCGCCAAACGCCTGCACCGTGTTATTCGTGCGCTGCCCGACGACAGCTTCGTGCTGGAAACGGATAGCCCTGATATGCCGCTCAGCGGCTATCAAGGCCAGCGCAATGAACCATGCCGGGTGAGCGAGGTGTGCAACAGCGTTGCGGCGTTACGCGACCAGACCGTCGAGCAGGTAGCGGCCTTTAGCAGCGCCAATGCACGACGGCTGTTTCGTTTGCCGCCGGAAAGCTAGTTGACTACGCCCATGGCAAGTTGCTCAGGGTCGAGTCGCTCGATGGCGTAGGGCAGTTCCAGCAGGGTTAACGGTACTTCTTCCAGGTGGATGGGCGTCGCTTCGTCTATCACTTTGGTGTTCATCACGGCCAGCAGCTCGACCTTGCCCGTTTCCGTCATGGCGCTGTGTACCACCTCGCCAACCGCTTTCCCGGCATCGCTGAGGATGCTGGCGCCAACGCCGGGCGGTGTCGTCGTCGGTAATTCGGCACGCACCAGGCGCTTTTTGACCTGACCGCGAAAATGCGCCCGAGCCACCACTTCCTGGCCGGTGTAGCAGCCCTTCTTGAAGCTGATACCCCCAAGGGCTTCCCAGTTGAGCATCTGGGGCAAGAAGTGATCCTGCTGAGCCTCGGTCAGCCAGGCCAGGCCGCTGCGAATGTCGGCGAGCTGCCAGGCCGCGCGGCCGGCCTCATCATCGAGCGCTGAGACGTCGCTATCGTCTTCCATGCAGAACAGCCAGCGCGGCGTATCGCCGGGGTAGCACAGTACGCTGGCCTGCGGGTTGGCTGCTTGCGTTCCCGGGGCACCCGGTAACGTCAACGACAGGTTGTCCGCGAGGGCCTGGGCGTTATCGCCGATGCCGATCAGCGGGAGTGCTGGCAGCGGCACCAATTCAGCGCGGTAGAAGGCCGCGAACTTTTTGAGGTGGGCGGTGAGCAACTCGAGCAGTGAGGCGCTGAGCAGTAATCGGTAGTGCTCAGCGCCTACTTTCATCAGTTGGGCGTTGGCCAGCATGCGCCCTTTGGGCGTGCAGAAGCAGGTAAGGGGAGCAAAGCGGCCATCGGCCAGGCTGACCTGGGCACTGGTTTGTCCCTGCAGGAACGTTTCTGCGTCGGGGCCTTTGACGTCCAGCGCAGCGAGATGATGAAGGCGAACACCGCTGTTGAGGGCATCGACTGAGGGGACGGTCGCCATGACAACTCCTGATGAAGGGGGTGGTTGAATCGTGATGCGAATCAATATTGAGTATAAATGTGGGCGATGACCGGCGATTGCAAGGTGCACGCTGCATGCTAGACTCATCCGTCTGTATCAGTTTTGCATAGGGCAAAACCACACCACACCGCTCGGCGAGCCAATCCGGTTGGCATTGACCCGTATTGATACCCTGAATGCGTAACAAGGATAGGCGATGGCACTGCAATCATTAACCTTTCACGGCGTCACATCCGCTGAACAGGTCAATAAAATCACCACCGCGCTGATGATGCTCGACGGCGTCGACAGTGCCGAAGTGGGCCGCTACGGCGCGGAGGTAGTCGGCCGTGTAAAGCGTGAGGCGCTGATCAAGGCCGTTGAAAAACTCAAACTCGGCATAAAGGTAACATGATGCACAAGCCTATTACCGTGATCAGTGAGCGCAACCGCGTCTTTCGTCAGCGCGTCGAGGTGGACGGCCTGGAAGATTTGTACGCCGATGTACCCCCCGTCGTAGGCGGTGACGGTAGCGCGCCGGATCCGCATGACTATTTCGATATCGCCCTGGGAACGTGCAAGGCAATCACGGTTCAGATGTATGCCAAGCGCAAGCAGTGGCCGCTGGAAGGTATTACGGTGACGGTGCAGCGCGATGACAGCCAGGAAGCCAAAGGTGTCTACAAGCTCGCGGTCACGCTTGCTTTTCACGGCATTGATGACCCCGAGCAGCGCGCCAGGCTCGAAGACATCAGCCATCGCTGCCCGATTCAGCGCTTGATGACCCAATCAACCGTGGATATCACGACGAGCACCGAGTAGCTCGCCCTACCCGACAGGAGCAATGATGAGCAAGCCATTCCGGTTGCAATCGAAATTTCAACCCGCAGGCGACCAGCCCAATGCCATCAAGGGACTGATTGGCGGACTTGAGTCGGGGCTTGCCCATCAAACACTGCTGGGTGTCACCGGCTCGGGTAAAACCTTCACGATGGCCAATATCGTTGAGGAGCAACAACGCCCCACTATTGTGATGGCGCCGAATAAAACCCTGGCCGCCCAGCTGTACGGCGAATTCAAGGCGTTTTTTCCCGATAATGCCGTCGAGTACTTCGTTTCCTATTACGATTACTACCAGCCGGAAGCCTATGTGCCGTCATCGGACACCTTTATCGAAAAGGATGCCTCGATCAACGACCATATCGAGCAGATGCGCCTTTCCGCGACCAAGGCGCTGCTGGAGCGTCGTGACGCCCTGATTGTCGTGTCGGTGTCGGCCATATATGGTTTGGGTGACCCTGACCAGTATCTGAAAATGCGCCTGCACTTTACCCGCGGCGAGCTGATTGATCAGCGGGCGTTTCTGCGCCGGCTTGCGGAGCTTCAGTATACGCGCAACGATATGGATTTTCGTCGCGGCACCTACCGGGTGCGCGGCGATGTGATCGATATTTTCCCGGCGGACGCCGAAGAGGAGGCGGTGCGCGTCGAGCTGTTCGATGATGAAATCGACTCGATCCGGCTGTTTGATCCGCTGACCGGTGACGTGCGGGGTCAGGTGCCGCGCATGACGATCTACCCCAAGTCGCATTACGTAACCCCCCGCGAGACCATCCTCGGGGCCATCGATGATATCAAGGCCGAGCTCAAGGAGCGCCTGGAGTGGCTGCGCAAACACGAGCGGCTCGTCGAGGCACAGCGCTTAGAGCAGCGCACTCTCTACGATATCGAAATGATGCTCGAGCTGGGGTACTGCAACGGCATCGAAAACTACTCGCGCTATCTATCGGGTCGCGCGCCCGGCGAGCCGCCGCCGACGTTCTTCGATTACCTGCCCGACGATGCGCTGCTGTTCATCGATGAATCCCATGTCAGCGTGCCTCAGGTGGGGGGCATGTACAAAGGCGACCGTTCGCGCAAAGAAACGCTGGTCGAGTATGGCTTTCGCTTGCCGTCGGCGTTGGACAACCGTCCCATGAAATTTGAGGAGTGGGAGGCGATTTCGCCGCAAACGATTTTTGTCTCGGCAACGCCTGGCCCCTACGAAGCCGACCATGCCGGGCAAATCGTCGAGCAGGTCGTGCGGCCGACGGGGCTGCTGGACCCAGAAATCGAGGTGCGCCCGGCCAGTACCCAGGTCGACGACCTGCTGTCAGAGATCGGCCTGCGCACCGAGGTGGGCGAGCGGGTACTGGTGACGACGCTCACCAAGCGCATGGCCGAAGACCTGACGGAATACCTGGATGATCACGGTATTCGCGTGCGTTATCTGCACTCGGATATCGATACCGTCGAGCGGGTGGAAATCATCCGCGATCTGCGCCTGGGTAAGTTCGACGTCCTGGTGGGGATCAACTTGCTCCGCGAAGGCCTGGATATTCCTGAGGTGTCGCTGGTCGCCATCCTCGATGCCGATAAGGAAGGGTTTCTGCGTAACGAGCGCTCGCTCATCCAGACCATTGGCCGTGCCGCGCGTAACGCCCAGGGCAAAGCTATTCTCTATGGTGACCGGGTGACCGACTCCATGCGCCGGGCGATGGATGAAACCCAGCGTCGGCGTGACAAGCAGAAGGCTCACAACGAGGCCCATGGCATTACCCCCACGACGATTACCCGCTCGGTAACCGACATCATGGAAGCGGCCCAGGCCCCCGGCAAGAAAAACAGCCGTCAGCGCGGCAGCGATCGCAAGGTTGCCGAGAGCGCCGCCGAATACGATACGGCCAACATGAACAAGCACGATTTCCTCACGGCGATCAGCAAGTTGGAAGACTCGATGTTCGAGGCTGCGCAGAATCTAGAGTTCGAGGAAGCCGCTCGTTTGCGCGACCAGCTCAATCAAATGAAAGAAAAACAGCTGGCGCTGGGGTAGGGCATGCCTGAAGGTCCGGAAATCCGTCGCGCGGCGGACAGTATTCAGCGTCAGATCGGCGGCAGGGTGATCGATGAGGCCTGGTTTGCCTTTCCCGAGCTTGCCAAGCAGGCGAGTGCGCTGGAAGGGATCCGCGTCGAGGCGGTGGATACCTGGGGGAAGGCCATGCTGCTGCGCTTTGCCAATCAGCAGGTGCTGTACTCCCACAACCAGCTATATGGCGTTTGGAAACTTCACGATGCAGCAAAGCCTCCTTCCACCAAGCGCTCGCTACGTGTTCGCCTGGTCGCCGACGGTAAAGCAGCAAGCCTGTACAGTGCGTCGGATATTTCGCTCTGGCATCAGCAAGACTTGGCGAAACATCCCTTTTTATCCCGACTGGGGCCGGATTTGCTCAGCCACTCGCTGACCGTCGACGACGTGGCGTCACGGATTACCTCGCGCGCCTTCCTGCGACGCCGGTTGGGTGGCCTGTTACTCGATCAGGGGTTTGTCGCGGGGCTGGGTAATTACCTGCGCTCCGAAATCCTGTTTTTTGCCCAGTGTCACCCCAAGCAGCGTCCGGTTGACTTGACCGAGTACCAGCACTATCAGCTGGCCACCTGCATTATCGACACGACGCGTCAGGCGTATCAGCAGGCGGGCGTCACCAATACCCTGGCCTGGATCGAGCAGGCCATCGCCGCCGGCGAGCCGCGTCGCCAATGGCGGTTCAGCGTTTTCGAGCGCGCGGGGCTTTCCTGTCACCGCTGCGGCGAGGTCATCGAGCGCATGATGGTGGGGTCCAGGCGCCTGTATTGGTGCCCAGGTTGTCAGGTTAATACACCATAGTTTATACCGTTATCTTGCATAACCTGGCATTTGGCAACTTCCTAAACCCTTCGTTTCAATGACGTTGGTGTTGCTGCTGGGGAGGGGGCAATACGGTATAATGCTTCAAGCCGAGCAGGCACTTGTGGCAAAGACCGCTAAGGCTGCCGATAAGACGATAACCGAGGAGCTGTTTGTCCATGACCGTGATTCGCCAGGACGACGTGATTCAAAGCGTTGCCGATGCCCTGCAGTATATCTCCTATTACCATCCCAAAGACTTTATCGATGCCATGGCGGCGGCTTATGAGCGCGAAGAAAACCCCGCTGCCAAGGACGCGATCGCGCAGATTCTGATCAACTCGCGGATGTGCGCTACCGGTCACCGGCCGATCTGCCAGGACACCGGCATCGTGACGGTCTTTGTCCACGTGGGCATGCAGGTGACCTGGGACGCCGACATGAGCCTGGACGACATGGTCAACGAGGGCGTGCGCCGTGCCTATCAGCTCCCCGACAATATCCTGCGTGCGTCGGTGCTGGCAGACCCCGACGGCAAGCGTCAGAACACCAAGGACAACACGCCTGCAATTATTCACCATAAGCTTGTGCCGGGTGACAAGGTCGATATTCACGTGGCCGCGAAGGGCGGTGGTAGCGAAGCCAAATCCAAGTTTGCCATGCTCAACCCGTCGGACAGCGTGGTGGACTGGGTGATGGAGCAACTGCCCAAGATGGGGGCCGGCTGGTGTCCGCCGGGCATGCTGGGGATCGGCATTGGCGGTACGGCGGAAAAAGCCATGGAAATCGCCAAGGAAGCGCTGCTGGACCCGATCGATATCCAGGATCTTCAGGCGCGTGGGGCGAGCAACCGCGCCGAGGAACTGCGTCTTGAGCTTTTCGACAAGGTCAACAAAAGCGGCATTGGCGCTCAGGGACTGGGCGGCCTGACCACCGTGCTGGACATCAAGGTCAAGGATTATCCGACCCATGCGGCGAACAAGCCAGTCGCCATCATTCCCAACTGTGCCGCTACCCGTCATGCGCACTTCACCTTGGACGGTTCGGGCCCCGTGGCGCTAGCGGCACCCAAACTCGAAGACTGGCCGGAAATCACCCGCGAAGCGGGCGATAACGTCAAGCGAGTCAATCTCGATACGGTTACGCCGGAAGATGTCAAAACCTGGCAGCCCGGCGACACGCTGCTGCTTAATGGCAAGTTGCTCACCGGTCGCGACGCCGCGCACAAACGCATGGTGGACATGATCGCCAAGGGCGAACCGTTGCCCGTGGACATGAAAGGCCGATTTATTTACTACGTGGGCCCAGTCGACCCCATTGGCGATGAAGTCGTGGGGCCTGCAGGCCCCACGACCGCCACGCGTATGGACAAGTTTACCCGTACCATGCTGGAAGAAACCGGCCTGCTGGGCATGGTCGGCAAGGCCGAAAGGGGACAGGCGGCGATTGACGCGATTCGCGACAATCAGGCGGTGTATCTGATGGCGGTAGGCGGCTCTGCGTACCTCGTTGCCCAGGCGATCAAGCAGTCCCGTGTCGTCGGCTTTGAAGATCTCGGCATGGAAGCGATTTACGAGTTTGAAGTGGAAGACATGCCGGTCACGGTGGCGGTGGATAGCGCAGGCACGTCGGTGCATCAGACCGGGCCCGCCAAGTGGAAGGAGATCATCGCCCAAACGGCTTGAGTTCCCCGCAGACCGAGAATGTTCTAGGCTTGAAAGGCCCCGTCGGTGGCGGGGCCTTTATCCATTCCGGCAAGTACGGCGCACAGGATTGAACACCCATGACAAGGACACCACCATGACCTCGTGGTTGCTAGGGACCGGCATCTTGCTGACCTATGTGCTGGGGATCGTTTCAGCGGTGATGGCGTTGATGTCGAGCCGCACATCCCAGGGGGCCGTTGCCTGGATCATCTCGCTGCTCACCTTTCCCTACGTGGCGGTACCCGCCTATTGGCTGTTCGGGCGGCCGCGGTTCTACGGCTATGTTACCGCCCGTGGCGTGCGCGACAATATCCTGCGCCGCATGCTGGTGCGCTATCGTGCCAATATAGACCCTTATGGCGTGACGTCCAAAAGCGCCGATATTCAGGCGGTTGAACAGCTGGCCATGATGCCGATGACGCATGGTAATCAGGCCAGCTTGCTGATTGATGGCGAAGCGACCTTCGACAGCCTGTTCGCCGGTATGGAGCAAGCTAAGCACTATATTCTGCTGCAGTTTTTCATCGTCCGCGACGATGCTCTCGGTCGCCGCATGATGGGCTATCTTCAGCAGGCCGCTCGCCGCGGCGTGAACATCTACTTTCTCTACGATGAGATGGGCAGTCGTAAACTCAGCGCGCGGTATTTGAACGACTTGATGCAAGCGGGCATCGAGGTCAGCGCTTTTCGCTCATCGCGGGGCTTCAAGCACCCCTTTCAGCTGAACTTTCGCAACCACCGTAAGGTGATGGTGGTTGATGGTCAGCAAGGGTGGCTGGGGGGATTCAACGTCGGCGTCGAGTATCTGGGGGAAGATCCTCATCGCGGCGCCTGGCGCGACACTCACCTCAAACTGCAGGGGCCAAGCGTGATGGGCCTTCAGGAAGCCTTCTGGGAAGACTGGCACTGGGCCACCGGCGAGGTTATCACGCTGGATTGGCAACCCCGGGAAACCTTTGCCAGCAACCACCATGTGGTGGTGGTGCCTTCAGGCCCGGCGGATCGCCAGGATACGGCAAGTCTGCTGATACAGCAGGTGATTCAGAGCGCCCAGGAGCGGCTTTGGGTGACCAGCCCCTATTTCGTTCCAGATCAGGGCGTACAGGATGCGCTGCGCTTGGCCGCCATGCGCGGTGTCGATGTGCGGGTCATGATCCCCGAGCGCCCGGATCATCTGCTGGTTTTCCTCTCGGCTTTTTCATTTCTACCCGATATGCTGCGCGCGGGTGTAAAAATATACCGTTATCTTCCTGGTTTTCTCCATCAAAAAGTGATGCTTGTCGACAACCGAGCCGCCACGGTGGGGACGGTCAATATGGATAATCGTTCTTTCCGGTTAAACTTTGAAATTACGGCATTTATGCCCTGCGAGGCGGTTGCGTCACAGGTCACGCTGATGCTGGAAAAAGACTTTGCTCAATGTCGGCGAATTGGGCTCGATGAAATTGCTCAGCGCCCCTGGTGGAAAAAAGTGGTTTCGCGTGCGGCATACCTGACGGCCCCTATTCAGTAATCAGACGGCTCAGTGCCAAATCCAGCTAGACGACCAGGGTGACAAGGAGTCGTAGGTGAATCTTGAAACAAAATGGCTAGAAGACTTCGTGGCCTTGGCCAATACGCGTAGTTTTTCCGCATCGGCCCGCCAGCGGCATGTCACCCAGCCTGCCTTCAGCCGCCGCATTCGCGCCCTGGAGCAGGCAGTGGGGGTCACGTTGGTGGATCGTTCGACAACGCCGGTCGGCTTGACGTCGGAAGGTCAGCTATTCCTGGTAACGGCACGCAACCTGGTAGAGCAGCTCACTGAATCACTGGGGCATTTGCGCGGGCTTTCAATGGCCAATGAGGCACTGGATATCGTGGCGGCTCATTCGCTGGCCCTGAGCTTTTACCCGCCCTGGATATCCCGGCTGCAAAAGGGGTTGGGTGAGTTGCCTACGCGTTTGGTGGCCATGAACGTGGGCGATGCGATCCATGTGCTGCGCGAGGGCAACTGCGATCTCATGCTCGCCTACTATGACCCCTTTGCCACCATGCAACTGGACGCCGAGGTATTTCCTTCCTTTTCCATCGGCAACGTCAACATGCTGCCGGTGTCGCTACCCGACGCCCAGGGAAACCCCCTGTTTTCGCTCCAGCGCGACAGCTCGGTACCGTATCTTGCGTATACTCAAGGCGCTTTCCTAGGGCGCAGCGTGCGCATGTTGCTCAAGAATGATCCGCTACGCATGAAGCTGCGGACCGTCTACGAAACGGCCATGGCGGAAGGCTTGAAAGGCATGGTGCTACAGGGGGTGGGCGTCGCCTGGATCCCCGATTTCTGTATCCGCGAGGAGCTGAACAGCGGGCGGCTGGTACGTGCCGCGGATGCCAACTGGGATATCCCGCTGGAGATCCGTCTATATCGCTGCTCGTTGGTGCACAAGCCGGGAGTAGAGCGTCTGTGGCGGCAAATGATGAAGCTGCCAAGGGATTTTCTCCAAGGCTAGGGCTCAGGGAACACTGCTGAAATCCGCCGGCAGGCCCAGAAAGTTCTGAATGATGAAGAAATGGTCTTCGAACAGGCTGTCCGGCTCGAGGTCGGCCAGGGCTACCCAGCGAGCCTGATCCCCGCCCTTGACCGGCTTCAGGCGCGGCAGTTGCTGATCGGGGCGCAGAGCAAAATAAAAGGCTTCCGCCAGCGTTCGTCCTCGCCAGCTGCGGTGCGGTTCATCAAACAGCCGCTGCCCCCGGAGCGAGCCTTTGAGAACCGGCTCGGGCACTTTCAAACGAATACGCTCGCGTAGTTCCCGCAGGCAGGCATCCAGCAGCCGTTCGTGGGGGTTGATGAATCCGCCGGGTAACGCCAACAGGCCTTTTCCCGGCGCCGAGGTGCGACGCACCAGCAGGACGTGGCCCGATTGCACCACGACGGCATTGACCGTCACGAAGATCGGCGGGTAGGGGGCTTGTTGCCAGGCCTGTCGATACTGGTCGAGGAGTCGCTGCTCCTCGAGAAGCTGTTCATAGTCAGTGCCACAGCAGAAGTACTGCACCTGTTCAACCACCCCTGGCGGCAAGTCGTGGAAAGCACCCGTGCTGAGATAGTCGTCGGTGGAGCCGGGAGAGCGAAACAGACGTTCGCGGATATGGCTGGCGGAAATCCCCTCGACCAGCGGAACGCTGACCGATTCCCACTGGGGAAATAACGACAGGTAGTAGCTGGACTGGCCTCTGCTGGCTCCAATAAGCCCGATCCGCGGCAGCCTGGCGTTGGTCGGCGCGGCGAGGTCGCGAACCTTGCGTTGCACATCGCGTACCCACACATCGTTGTTGTACAACGCATCGAGCAGCGGGGTGATTTCCAGGCGTTGATTATCTTCTTCGTCGAACCCCGAGCGCAGCATCGCCTGACGCTCTTCGAAGCGCCAAGGGTTGCGTAATGAGCGTGCCTGCCAGGAGGAGCCCACCAATACGATCACCTGACGTGCTTGCTTCAATGCTTCGCGGATAATCGCCAGGTGGCCCAGGTGGGGAGGCTGAAAGCGGCCGATAAATACCAGGCAATCAAAGTCATACGCCGAGGTCGGATGTGGGGCATCGATTGCCATGCAGGCTGTCCTTTATCCGCAGTTAAGTTGATGGGTCATTATGGTGGGCTTGTCGAGGCGGCGCAATCCGGCTCTGCAGCCAACGGTGTGATTGGGTATGCTAGTTATCTTAGGCCATGGATAGTGGGCCCTGTATCAATCCATTAGGGAGTCGTCATGCTCAAACGCAGCGTTTATTTCTGGGGCAATGTGATCAAGGACTCAGCGACGCTTTGGCTGCAACGTAATGCCTTCAGCTACGCGGGTTCCCTGGCGTTCTATACGCTTTTCTCGCTGGCACCGACGATCATTATTGCGGTAAGCGTGATCGGCCTGGTGCTGGGTGAAGAAGCCGCGCAGGGACAGATCGTGGCGCAACTGCAAAGCACCATGGGCGCCGAGGCTGCCTCGGTGGTTGAGCAGGCCGTCGCCCAGTCTCGCATCCAGGAGGCCGGTATCATGCCGACCCTGTTAGGGGTGGCGGCGCTGATGGTAGGTGCCACCACGGTATTTGCGCAAATGCAGTTTTCGCTCAATACCATCTGGGGGGTGACAGCCAAGCCGACGGCCAATGGCGCGCTGGTGTTCATTAAAAATCGTTTGCTGTCATTGACCGTCGTGCTCTCCATCGGCTTTATCCTGATGGTGTCGTTGGTGCTTGGGGTGGCGATTCGCGGCGCGCTGGGGGCCGCCGATAATCTGCTGCCCTACGTCGGTTTATTGAGCCAGCTCGCCGAGTCCCTGGTATCGTTGATAGTCGTGGCGATGCTGTTCGCGACCATATTCAAGGTGTTGCCCGATGTGGTGCTGAGTTGGCAGGATGTGTTGATCGGCGCGCTGGTGACCGCCGTGCTGTTTACCATCGGCCGCAGCGTCATTGCTGTCTATCTTGCCTACACGGCAACGGCGTCAACCTACGGGGCTGCAGGCTCGGTGGTGATGGTATTGCTGTGGGTTTACTACTCATCGCTCATCCTGCTGTTTGGTGCGGCGTTCACGCGGTCACTGTTGATTCGCCGGGGGCGTCCGTTAGTGCCGCGCAATAGCGCCATCCTTGTCAAGCATCAAGAACACCACCCGGAATAGGAGAGAGCCATGGCAGAGTGTTGTGTACGCGCCTGGGTGACGGGAAAAGTACAGGGGGTGTGGTTTCGTCGTTCCACCCAGCATCAGGCGCTTGAGTACCGTCTTACCGGCTATGCGAAAAACCTGCCCGATGGTCGTGTCGAAGTATTGCTGTGCGGAAGCCGTGATGCGGTCAAGACCGTCAGCGAATGGTTATGGCAGGGGCCGGAAGGGGCGCAGGTGACCCACGTCGAACTCGACGTGCTCGATCAGTGCCACGCCCCGGATCATTTCGCGACGTATTAATGTGCCGCTTGCCACTGCCGGATGTTGTCAGCGGTGAGGCTGACCACGTTTTGGCGTGCTTCCGGTGTGATCCAGGCATTATGCGGCGTGACGATCAGGTTCAGCGGCTCATTTAGTGCCGATAGCAATGGATGGCCGTCCCGAGGAGGTTCCTGGGGCAGGACGTCCACGGCGAGACCGCCGATTTGGTTGTCTCTCAGCGCTGCCAGGGCAGCCTCTTCATCGATAATGCCGCCGCGGGCGCAGTTGATCAGCAGCAGCGACGACTTGGCTCTGGCAAGACGTGTGGCGTTGATCAAGTGCCAGGTGGCTTCGTTGAGTGGGCAGTGAAGGCTGATCACGTCGGCGTCGGGCAGCAGGTCGTCGAGCGATGCCCGTGGGTCGTTCGCTTCATCGCCGGGACGCGCCGCGAAGCTTATGCGCATGCCGAGGGCCTCGGCCAGCCGTGCAACTTCCGATCCCAGCTCACCTTGCCCGACCATGACAAGATGTTTGCCCGCCAGCTGAAGCGTCGGGTAATCCTGCAAACAGAAAAAGTCGCTTTGCTGCCAGGCGCCTGTCGCTACATCGCGCTGATAGCGCGGTAATCGGTTGGCCAGCGTCAACATCAGCATCAAGGTATGTTGCGATACGCTGGCCGTGCCGTAGGCCGTCACGTTCTTGACCTCGATGCCCTGGTGTTTAGCGGCGTCCAGGTCAATGTTGTTGAGCCCGGTGGCGAGTACGCAGATCAGCTTGAGCGAGGGCAGCTGCTTAAGCGTGTCGGCATCCAGAACCACCTTGTTGACGATCGCGATATCGGTATCCGCCAGGCGCTCCCGGGCCTGCTGGGTGGTGCTCTGGCCGAATACCTCAAGGTTGGATACCTCGTTGCGGATCGCCGCCAGATCGATCTGAGGGCCAAGGCTCTCGGCATCCAGTATCACTGCATTGGGCATTTTCTCATCTCCATTACCTACCGAGGGTGGATAGCCTTGCTCGGCAGGGGGCACAAAAGGGTATAATAGCGTCTCGTGATCAACTATCGCCTTGGAATTTATCCCGACTGGCCGCATATCGCAGCTTGGCAGCATTTATGTCGCTGTTTTGTCGGAGTTGAGCTTTCTGGAGTCATCAACATGCCCATCTATGAATATGAGTGCAAGGCCTGCGGCCATCGCCTGGATAAATTGCAGAAAATCAGCGCGGATCCGTTAACGGACTGTCCTGCCTGTGAAAGTGCCAGCCTGTCACGCCTCGTGTCGGCGGCAGGTTTCCGGCTGGCAGGCGGCGGTTGGTACGAAACCGATTTCAAGACCGGCAGCAAAAAGAACCTGGCTGCTGACGCAAAGCCAGCGGGGACAGACGCCGGTAGCAAGAACGCTGCCGGTGACGCTGCATCGAAAAAAGGCACGGCGGCCTAGCCGCCGCGCCAGGGCCGGAAAGGCTCACGAACACTTTTGCCACGAAACACAACAGGATGAAACATGCGCAGTCATTATTGCGGCCAGCTTAACGAAACATTGGTAGACCAGACGGTCACCGTATGCGGATGGGTACATCGCCGCCGTGACCACGGTGGGGTCATCTTCCTCGATATGCGCGACCGCGATGGCGTCGCGCAGTTCGTGGTCGATCCGGATACCGCCGAGGCGTTTGCCAATGCCGACCGCGCTCGCAGCGAATTTGTACTGCGCATTACAGGCCGGGTTCGTCTACGTCCGGAAGGCACGCAAAATCCCAACATGCCTACCGGGATGATCGAAGTACTGGCAAAAGATGTTGAGGTGCTCAATACCGCCGTAACACCGCCTTTCCAGCTCGACGAGCACGGTAAGGTAGGCGAGGAAGTGCGTCTCAAGCACCGCTATATCGATCTGCGTCGGCCTGACATGATCGACAAGCTGCGCCTGCGTTCGCGTATTTCGCACACCGTCCGTGCGTTTCTCGAAAACCAGGGGTTCCTGGACATCGAAACACCGGTGTTGACGCGCGCCACGCCTGAAGGCGCACGGGATTACCTGGTGCCCAGCCGCACCCATGCGGGCAGCTTCTTCGCGCTGCCCCAGTCGCCTCAGCTGTTCAAGCAGCTGTTGATGGTTGCCGGGTTCGATCGCTACTACCAGATTGCCAAATGTTTCCGCGACGAAGACCTGCGTGCGGATCGTCAGCCCGAGTTTACGCAAATCGATATCGAGGCTTCTTTTGTCGAAGAGCAAGATATCATGGGCATTACCGAGTCGATGATTCGCCAGCTTTTCAAGGAAGTGCTTGATGTCGAGCTGGCCGACTTCCCGCGCATGACGTGGCAGGACGCCATGGATCGTTTCGGCTCCGACAAGCCCGACTTGCGCATCCCGCTTGAGCTGACCGATGTCGACGACCTGATGCAGCAGGTGGACTTCAAGGTGTTCTCAGGCCCGGCGAACGCCGACGATGGACGCGTTGCCGCGCTCAAAGTCCCCGGTGGCGCTTCGCTGTCGCGTAAGGAAATCGACGAGTACACCAAGTTCGTCGGTATCTACGGTGCCAAGGGCCTGGCCTGGATCAAGGTCAACGAGCGCGCCAAGGGCCTGGACGGGCTTCAGTCACCCATCGTCAAGTTCATGGAAAACATCGTCGAGGATCTGCTTGACCGCGTCGACGCCAAAGATGGCGACATCATTTTCTTTGGCGCCGACAAGGCACGCATCGTCAACGAAGCCATTGGCGCGCTGCGCGTCAAGCTGGGCGCGGATCTCGAGCTGTACACCCAGGATTGGGCGCCGCTGTGGGTAGTGGACTTTCCGATGTTCGAGGCGGACGATAACGGTCGCCTGAGCCCGCTTCACCATCCGTTTACCGCGCCTTCCTGCTCGCCGGAAGCCCTCAAGGACGACCCGGCAAGCGCACTCTCCCGCGCTTACGACATGGTGCTCAACGGCACCGAGCTGGGCGGCGGGTCGATCCGTATTCACGACCAGACCATGCAGCGCACGGTGTTCGATATTTTGGGTATCAGCGATGCGGAAGCACAGGAAAAATTCGGTTTCCTGCTGGACGCTCTTCAGTACGGCGCGCCGCCCCATGGCGGTCTGGCCTTTGGTCTCGACCGCCTGGTCATGTTGATGGCCGGTGCCAAGACGATTCGCGAAGTGATCGCCTTCCCGAAAACCCAGAGCGCTGCGTGTCTGATGACCGACGCACCGGGCGAGGTGAGCTCAGAGCAGCTCAAGGATCTCAACATTCGCCTGCGTCAGAAAGCCAAGGCGGATTCGACCGCCGAATAAGTGCTCGATCAGCCCTCCACACCGGCGCTCAGGCGTCGGTGTTTTTGTATGAACTACCCGAGTATTGTCGTATGCAGACGTCATCCGCTCCCTCAGCGGTGCGCATTCTAGGGATTGACCCGGGATCGCGGATTACCGGCTACGGCGTCATTGAGCTGGCAGGCGTCGTGCCCCGATACGTCGCCAGCGGCTGTATTCGGACGGCGGAGGGCGCCCTGGAGCAGCGGTTGGCGCAAATATACGCCGGGCTCAGCGAAGTGGTGGGCCTCCATCGGCCCAACGCCGTCGCCATCGAGCGCGTCTTCATGGCCAAGAATCCTGATTCGGCGCTCAAGCTTGGCCAGGCACGCGGGGCAGCGCTGGTGTGTATGGCCAATCACGGCCTGGCCATTGAGGAATACGCCGCCCGCCAGATCAAGCAAGCGGTGACCGGCCAGGGCGGTGCCGACAAATTGCAGGTACAGCATATGGTCACGGCCATCCTGCAGCTTGCGGCCGCTCCCCAGGCCGACGCTGCCGACGCCTTGGCCATCGCATTGACCCACGCCTACGCTAGTCAGGCCCCTCAGGCACTCTCAACCCGAGGAGCAGGGCGTCGCCGTTCAACAGGCCGCTGGCGACTTTCCTGACGGCAAGCTGCTGACCACTGGTCATCTGTACAGAGTCGCTTTATAGTGGCGACTGTCTTTGTTTAGCGTGAGCGTAACTATGATTGGACGGCTTCAAGGCCCGTTGATTGAGAAACAGCCTCCCTGGATAGTGGTTGACGTGCACGGCGTGGGGTACGAACTGGAGACCTCGATGACCACCCTGGTCTCACTGCCAGCGGTTGGCGAACAGGTTTTTTTGTATACCCATTTGAGTATTCGCGATGACGCCCACCTGCTGTATGGGTTTGGCCGCGAGCACGAGCGCGCTCTGTTCCGCGCCCTGATCAAGGTAAATGGCGTTGGCCCCAAGCTGGCGTTGGCCATTCTGTCAGGCATGGATGAAGATGCCTTCATGCGTTGTGTACGCGACGATGACAGCAAGGCACTGACCAAGCTGCCCGGTGTTGGCAAGAAAACTGCCGAGCGCTTGATCATTGAAATGCGTGACCGCTTTGCGCAGTGGGAAAACGGGGGGGACGCGACGCTCCCGCTGGAGGCGGCCAATGGGCAAGCGGCGAGCTACCGCAATAGCGTGGCGGATGCGGAAGCGGCGCTTGTGAGTCTTGGTTACAAACTCACCGAGGCGTCCAAAATGCTGGCCGATCTCGATGGTTCCCAGTCCACCGAGGCGCTCATCAAGGCGGCACTGACACAGCGGATGAAAGGCTGATCGCGAAAGATGGTCGCGGTTTAACGACGGACGTACAGAAGAGCGCTTATGCTAGAGCACGATCGATTGATTGCCGCTGAGCCCGAGCAGGGCGAAGTCCGCATTGACCATGCGATTCGCCCCAAGCGGCTAGTAGACTATATCGGCCAACCCCGCGTGCGCGAGCAGCTGGAAATTTTCATTGGTGCCGCGCGACTGCGCGAAGAGAGCCTGGATCATACCCTGGTATTCGGCCCGCCGGGGCTGGGCAAAACTACCTTGGCCAACATTATTGCCACGGAAATGGGGGTGGGGCTCAAGTCCACGTCGGGTCCGGTGCTGGAGCGCGCGGGTGACCTGGCCGCGATGCTCACCAACCTCGAGCCTGGCGACGTGCTGTTTATCGATGAAATCCATCGCCTTTCCCCGGTCGTGGAGGAGGTGCTGTACCCGGCAATGGAGGACTTCCAGCTCGATATCATGATCGGTGAAGGCCCGGCCGCGCGTTCGATCAAGCTGGATTTACCACGCTTTACCCTGGTGGGTGCCACCACCCGAGCGGGACTGCTTACCTCACCGCTTCGCGACCGCTTTGGTATCGTTCAGCGGCTGGAATTTTACAACCTGACCGAGCTGACCGAAATTGTCACCCGCTCAGCCAGTCTGCTGGGCGTCGAAACCCACCACGATGGCGCCGTGGAGATTGCCCGCCGCTCCAGAGGAACGCCGAGGATAGCCAATCGCCTGCTGCGCCGCGTGCGTGACTACGCTGAAATGAAGGGCGACGGCATTGTCGATGCGACGCTTGCCGACGCCGCGCTTAACATGCTCAATGTCGATCACCACGGTCTGGATCACATGGATCGCCGACTGTTACTGGCCATGATCGATAAATTCGACGGTGGCCCGGTCGGCGTCGATTCGCTTTCCGCGGCCATCGGTGAAGAACGCGATACCATTGAAGACGTTATCGAGCCTTATCTGATTCAGCAGGGCTTGATGATGCGTACCCCGCGCGGCCGGGTCGTTACCCGGCAAGCCTGGCTGCACTTTGAGCGGGTTCCCCACGAGGCGTCCAGCGATGCCCAGGGAGAGCAGCGGCCATGAGCCAAAGCGTGCGTTTCCCCGTCCGCGTTTACATGGAGGATACAGACGCCGGGGGCATTGTCTACTACGTTAACTACCTGAAGTTTATGGAGCGTGCCCGGAGCGAATGGCTGCGAGCGCTGGGACTTGACCAGCAATCGCTGCTGGACGCGGGCACGCAGCTAGTGGTATATCGCTTGTCCTGCCATTACACCAAACCGGCGCGATTGGACGATGCGCTCGAGGTCAGTGCCGAGGTCATCAGCATGGGCCGCTGCCGCATGACGTTTGAGCAGCACGTGTGGCGGGGAAATGAACGTCTTTGCGCCGCCACGGTCGAGATAGCGTGCTTGAGCGTTACGCATCTTCGCCCCATGGCATGGCCGTCTGCGCTCACGTCGCTGATATAAGGTACGATGCGGGCACGTATTTCCACATTTATTGATGATTGATGAGGGCACTTGTGAACGATAATGCCATGTCTATTCCACACTTGATCATGAACGCCAGCGTCGTGGTTCAACTGGTCATGCTGCTGCTGGTGGTGGGATCCGTTCTGTCGTGGATCGTGATTTTTCAACGCGGTATCGCGCTGCGCCGTGCCCAGAAAGAATATGCCCAGTTTGAAGAGACCTTCTGGTCGGGGGTAGACCTCAACGAGCTATACCGCGATATACCCGCCGACGACCCGCGCCACGGGGCCGAGCATATATTCCAGGCAGGCTTCCGTGAGTTCAATCGCCTGATGCCCAAAACGCGTAATGCGCCGACCATTCTGGAAGGCGTCCAACGCAGTATGCGCGTGGCCTGGTCCCGTGAAGAAGATCGCCTCACCCAACATCTCGTCTTCCTGGCCACCGTCGCCTCGGCAAGCCCTTATATCGGGCTGTTTGGTACCGTATGGGGCATCATGGGGTCATTCCAGTCCTTATCGATGACTCAGCAGGCGACGCTGGCAACGGTGGCGCCCTGGATAGCCGAAGCGCTGATTGCCACCGCCATGGGGCTGTTTGCCGCGATTCCCGCGGTCATTTTCTACAACCGTCTCTCCAACAGCGCCAGTCGCCTGCTAGGCAAGTACGAAGATTTCGCCGAAGAATTCCATGCCATCTTGCACCGCAATCTGCAAGGGCGTGACAGCGCGTCAAGCTAAGGGAGCAGCCCCATGCAAGGACCGTTCAAACGTGGCGGACAGCGTAAGCCCATGGCTGAAATCAACGTTGTTCCCTTCATCGATGTCATGCTGGTACTGCTGGTCATCTTCATGATCACCGCGCCCATGCTGAACCAAGGGGTCGACGTTGAGCTGCCTCAGGTCAGCTCTGAACCCATCGACAGCCAGAAAGATAACGACCCGATTATTATCTCCATTGATCGCGAAGGGCAATACTTCCTGAGCCTGGGGGATGAGGCGACAGAAGTGTCGCCCGACGATATCACCCGTCGGGTGACCGCCATTCTGGAACAACGTCCGGATACACCGGTAATGGTTCGGGGTGATCAGAACGTGGCCTACGGTGAGGTGGTCGTGCTCATGAGCAACCTGCAGCGCTCGGGGGTCGCCAACGTGGGGCTTATTTCCGAGCCACCGCAGAATGAGTAAGGGCACACACGGCATGGCAGTCAATACACCTCGTGATCCTCAAGACGTTGGCTACCTGTGGCCAGCGGTTTTCGCGATCGTGGTGCATCTGTTGATCGTAGTGTTTTCGCTGATCCAGTGGCCCGAGCGCAGCGCAGAGCCGGATTCGTCCTCCATCGTGCAGGCCACGCTGGTCAGCACGGAAGCCTTTACCGACCAGGCTCAGCAGGCCAACGCCGAGTCAGCGGCGATGTCAGCGTCTGAAGAATCCGAGCCGGAACCCGCCGCCGAGGCTCCCGCGCCCTCCGAAGAGGAGGCGGCTCAGGAACAGGCTGCCGCTGAGCAGAGCGCGAGGGAAGCTGCACAGGCTGAAGAGCAGGCGGAGGCGCTTGAAGCGGCAAGGGCCGAAGCGGAAGCCCAGGCTGAGCGCCTTCAGGAAGCAGCGCAGGCCGAGGCTGAACGCCAACGCGAAGCCGAAGAGCAGCGTCGCCAGGAAGCAGCGGAAGCCGAGGCCGAACGTCAGCGCGAAGCCGAAGCGCAGCGTCGCCAGGAAGAGGCGGAAGCCGAGGCCGAACGTCAGCGTGAAGCCGAAGCGCAGCGTCGCCAGGAAGAGGCGGAAGCCGAGGCCGAACGCCAGCGCGAAGCCGAAGCGCAGCGTCGCCAGGAAGAGGCGGAAGCCGAGGCCGAACGTCAGCGCGAAGCCGAAGCGCAGCGTCGCCAGGAAGAGGCGGAAGCGCAACGCCTGCAGGAAGAAGCCGAAGCCGCGATGCAACGCCAGCTTGCAGGAGAGGCCCAGGCCGCCGCCGAGGCGCGGCAGGCCGAACAGGCTGCCAATAGCTTCCTGACCATTGTTAAACGCGCGGTCGAGCAGGCCTGGATCATCCCGCCCGAGGCAAGCGACTCAATGAGTGCTACGCTTCAGGTCAGGCTCGGCCCGTCGGGTGAAGTCCTGACGACCTCGGTCGTGGCCTCAAGCGGCGATAGCAACTTCGATCGGTCGGCGATGCAGGCGATAGAGCATGCGGCACCCTTCGCTGAGCTGCGTGACCTACCGACCGAACAGCAGCGTAATTTACGTCAATTCAATCTGCGGTTTACCCCGGGGGATGTTCGCTGATGCACACCACAAGTAAGGTATGGCTATTCTGTTTATTGCTTGCGCTGAGTACCGCTGCAAGCGCTAACCTGACCATCGAAATCACCCGTGGCAGCGACCAGGCGCTCCCCATCGGCGTGGTTCCGTTCGAAGGTACCGAAGGAATGCCCGAGGACGTGGCGCAGATCATCCACGATAATCTTGAGCGCAGCGGTTTTTTTGACCCGCTGGATCGTAGCGCAATGTTCGAGCAACCGAGCGAAGCGGACGACGTCAATTTCAGCACCTGGCGTTCGCTGGATGTCCGCTACCTGGTGGTGGGGCAGGCCGAGCGCACAGACAGCGGCTATCGCCTCCAGTATGACCTGATGGATATCAGCGGGCAGACTCGAATGATGAGTGAAACCGTGACAGCCAGCGAAGGCGACCTACGCGGCGCGGCGCACTACATCAGTGACCAGATCTTTGAGGCGATCACCGATATTCGCGGCGCCTTTTCCACGCGTATCGCCTACGTGACGGCGCAGGGCGTGGGGGATAATACGGACTATGGTCTCTACGTTGCCGATGCTGACGGGCGTAACAGCCAACAGATACTTACCTCCGACCAGCCGATTTTATCGCCCGCCTGGTCGCCGGATGGCGAAAAGCTTGCTTATGTGTCCTTCGAAAGCAGTCGGCCTGAAATCTATGTTCAGGAAGTAAGCAGTGGCAACCGAGCGCGCATCTCCTCCTTTGAGGGTATCAACGGTGCCCCTGTCTGGTCACCCAACGGCCGTCGCCTGGCGATGTCACTGTCTAAGGACGGCCAGCCAGAAATTTACATCATGGACATTGCGGATCGCTCGCTGAACCGCATTACAAACAGCAACAGTATCGATACCGAGCCTGCCTGGTCGCCGGACGGTAACCGCTTGCTGTTTACCTCTGATCGCAGCGGTGGTCCGCAGGTTTATCAGCATGACCTCAGCAGCGGCGATACCCAGCGCATGACCTTTACCGGCAATTACAATGCCCGGGCGCGTTTTTCTCCTGACGGTGAAGATATCTTTCTTATCCACCGTTCGGATCGTGGCTTTCAAGTGGCCCGGCAGAATATCGAAAGTGGCCGTCTGGTCACGCTAAGCGATTCAACCCAGGATGAATCGCCTAGTGTTGCACCGAACGGGACCATGGTAATCTTCGCTACCCAGCAGGGTAACAACGGGGTGCTGAGTGCCGTTTCCGCCGATGGCCGTTCGTCATTCAGGTTGCCCGCAGCACAGGGAGATGTGCGGGATCCCGCATGGTCACCGTTTTTAAACGAATAACCTCCATTCACGTTTTCAGGCAAGGAATCTGATTATGAAACTTAACCCCTTGGCTCGCTCATTGGCCGTCGCGCTATCGCTTGCTGTCATGGCGGGCTGTTCCAGCACCGGCGGCACTCAGAGTGGTGACTCATCTGGCAGCCAAGACGGCCTCAGTGGCAGCGCCAGCAGCACCTCAGGCGCCGGCACCAGCGGACAGTACGGCAGCAGCACATCAGGCGCTGATCGCGGTCAGCAGGCCGATTCGCGCATACCTGACGTCAAGACCATCTACTTTGATTACGATCGCGACACCATCAAGAGCGAATACGAATCCGTGGTCATGGCCCACGCGCGCTATCTACGCTCCAACCCTGATGTCGACGTCGTCCTGCACGGCCATACCGACGAGCGTGGTACCCGTGAATACAACATGGCACTGGGCGAGCGTCGTGCGAATGCCGTTGAGCGCTTCCTGACCATCCAGGGCGTTTCACCCTCGCAGATGAGCGTGGTCAGCTACGGTGAAGAGCGTCCGGCAGTGCGCGGTGACAGCGAGCGGGCATATTCACAGAACCGCCGCGTCGTGTTCAGTTATTGATGGCCCGGGTGAGAGTCAGCACGCTTTAGACATTGGGAGTCATCATGAATCACGGTCTCAAACGTTTTGTTGAGAGGCTGTGCGGTGCGGGAGCCTTAGCGCTCCCGCTATCCGTATTGCCTATGGTCAGCATGGCCCAGCAACCCGTTGTCGAGGATCTATCAGGATCCGGAAGCGGGTTCTATGAACAGGCACAGACGCAGTCCGGTTCGAACGGCAGCCTGGTATTATTCAACCAGGTGCAGGAGCATGGCCAGGAAATTCAGCGGCTGCGCGGCGAAATCGAGGAGCTGCGCCATCAGATGGAACAGCTCCGTCGTCAGTCTCAGCAGCGCTATCTGGATATCGAAGACCGCCTGATGAGCATTGGGCCGAGCCAAGTAGAGGAGTCGACACCCGAGGTAGAGCCGGAAGCCGCCGAAGAAGTCGCTAATACCCCCTCACCAAGCGGTGTAAGCGAAGAGGCGCGGCAGGCTTATCAAGATGCGTTTGCGCACGTACAGGAACGTCGTTTTGGCGAGGCCATTGCCGCGTTTAAAGCTTTCGTCGAGCAGCACCCCGATACCAGCCTGACCGCCAATGGTCATTACTGGCTGGGCGAGCTGTATGCCGCCGAAGGCGAGTTGGAGGCCGCCGAGCAGTCCTTCAATCGTGTGATCGACAACTATGCTGACAGCAGCAAGGTGCCGGACGCGATGTATAAACTAGGCTTGGTCAAAGCGCGCCAGGGCGAAGCGGAAGCAAGCCGCGCGCTGCTCGAAAAGGTGCAGGATGATTATCCGCAGAGCAGTGCCGCAGGGCTAGCCGATGATTTCCTTCGCCAGGGTGGCTAGCATTGCCGTCGCCAGGAGAGTCTGTGATGACATGCAAGATTGATTATCAGCCCGCGCCCGATCTCCTTCGTGATCGTGTTGTCCTGGTCACCGGTGCCGGTGATGGTATCGGGCGTGCCGCTGCGCTCAGCTATGCGCGCCACGGCGCGACGGTTGTGCTGCTGGGGCGCACCATCGCCAAGCTTGAGCGGGTATATGACGAGATCGAAGCCGCAGGCGGTTCGCAGCCAGCCATCTTTCCACTGAACTTGGAAGGGGCGACGCTCAAGGATTTTCACGACATGGCCGATACCCTCGACAAAGAGTTCGGCTGTCTGGACGGCTTGCTGCACAACGCCGGCCTGCTCGGCAGGATTACCCCGTTTGCGCAGTATGATGCGGATCTGTGGGAGCAGGTCATGCAGGTGAACATCAACGGCCCGATATGGATGACGCAGGCGCTGTTGCCGCTGCTGCAGCGTTCAGACGACGCCTCGGTGATTTTCACTTCCTCAAGCGTCGGGCGCAAAGGCCGTGCGTATTGGGGTGCCTATGCCGTGTCAAAATTCGCCACGGAAGGCTTTGTTGAAGTGCTGGCTGATGAGCTGGACAGCGAGCCTCATCTGCGCATCAACACCCTGAACCCTGGCGCCACCCGTACCCAAATGCGGCGCAACGCCTACCCGGGTGAAGACCCGGCGAACCTGCGTACGCCGGAGGACATCATGCCCACTTACCTGTGGTTGATGGGTCCCGATAGCGCTGGCACCCATGGGCAGAAAATCGACGCTCAACCCCCCAGGCAGCCCTAGCGGTCAGCCAATGGTCGGCAAGGCATCGACCAGTGACGCGCACTGGTGGTACCAAAGATGCGCTGGCCATTGGTGATAATCGTCATCCTCGGCTATATACCCATAGCCAACGGCTACCGCCGTCATCCCGGCGGCCCTGGCGGCTTGCATATCCCTCAAATGATCGCCGACGTACCAGCAGGCATGGGGGGCAACGCCCAGCCGGGAAGCGGCCTCCAGCAAGGGAAGGGGGTCAGGTTTTCTGACGGCCAAGTCGTCGGCACACAGCAGGGCGCCGGGTGAAAGCGCCAGCGCCTCGATCAGGGGTGTGGTATAGCGTCGTGGCTTGTTGGTCACGATCCCCCAGGGACGGTGGTGCCGCTGCCAGGCGGTAAGCCATTCGTCGAGGGGCGAAAACACCCGACTGTGCATCGCCACCGCCGCTTCATAGGTATCCAGTAGAAACTGCCGGGCCTCGGCCTGATGCGCAGTGCTTAACTCATTACCCAGCGCCAGGCTGACCAAGGCGTTACCACCATTGGAAACCTGGGCGCGGATCGTCGGGAACGGCAGCGGCGCCAGGCCGTGATGCTGGCGTAACGCATTGGTCGCCACGGCCAGATCGGGGGCGGTGTCCACCAGGGTGCCGTCGAGGTCGAAAAGCACCGCTTCGGGTGTTGAAGGCGCCGACATCTAGGCATCCACCTTACGGCAGTACATCATGTAGTTGACCGACACATCGTTCTCGGTGAGACGGTAATGCCGCGTGATGGGGTTGTAGGTCAGGCCGATCTGCTCGCGAACCTCGAGACCGCTTCGCCGGTTCCAGCTCGCCATTTCAGACGGACGGATAAACTTGGCGTAGTCATGGGTGCCTCGTGGCAATAATTTGAGCACGTACTCGGCGCCCAGAATGGCAAAGACGTATGACTTGGGCGTGCGATTGAGCGTAGAGAAAAACACATAACCGCCCTGACGTACCAGGGTCGCGCAGGCGCGCACCACCGACGCCGGGTCGGGGACGTGTTCCAGCATTTCCATGCAGGTCACCACATCGTAGTGACCAGGCTGCTCTTCTGCCAGCGCTTCGACGCTGACGTGACGGTACTCGATGGCCACGTCCTGCTCCTGGGCGTGCAGGCGGGCAACGCCCAGCGGCGCCTCGCCCAGGTCGATACCGGTGACGTCTGCACCACGACGCGCCATGGCCTCACTCAAGATGCCGCCGCCGCAGCCGACATCCAGCACTTTCTTGCCGGCCAGGCCAGCCCGCGCATCGATAAAATCTAGCCGCAGGGGATTGATGTCGTGGAGCGGCTTGAACTCACTTTGTGGATCCCACCAGCGGCTGGCAAGTGCTTCAAATTTCGCGACTTCGGCATTATCAACATTGCCTTGATATTGGTGAGCAGTGCTATCCTTGGTTGTCGCTGACATATTTGACTCCATCAACAGTGAGCAATCACAGCGGAGGGCGTGGTCGACAAGGTGCCGTATAACGGCGAACTGGAAACCCACCGCGCGTTCAGTATGATGGGCATTCTAACCACTCCTGAGCCGGAACGCATGAAAAGGACTGCTTATGATTCGTAAGGCTGTACTGCCTGTGGCGGGGTTTGGTACCCGTTGTCTACCTGCTTCCAAAGCGATTCCCAAGGAAATGATCACCATTGTGGATCGCCCGGTGATTCAGTACGTGGTCGAAGAAGCGATTGCGGCCGGTATCCGCGATATCGTATTCGTTACCAGCAGCAACAAGGGCGCCATCGAAAACCACTTTGATACCCACGCCGAACTCGAGGCCAGCCTTGAGGCCAAAGGCAAGCACGACCTGCTGGCGTCGCTGCGCGCCATCGTGCCCGACGATGTCAATATCATCAGTATACGCCAGGGCGAGCCGCTGGGGTTGGGCCATGCGATTCTCTGCGCGCGCCCCATCATCGGTGACGATGAACCTTTTGCGGTATTGCTGCCGGACGTGCTGGTAGACAACAGCGATAATCCGCGCAGCGACCTTGCCGGTATGCTCGAGGCTTACGACCAGCACGCTACCGCGCAGCTGATGGTTGAAGAGGTCGACTGGGCCCAGGTGGAAAAATACGGCATTGTCGCGCCCGCCGGTGACGTTCCCGCACCGTCACGTTCCGCCGACCTGGTAGGCATGGTCGAAAAACCGCCGCGTGACCAGGCGCCTTCCAACCTGGCGGTGATTGGCCGGTATGCCTTGCCGGGGGCGATTTTCCCCATTCTCGAACAGACGTCGCCGGGAGCGGGGGGCGAAATCCAATTGACCGATGCCATCGAATCGCTGCGCGAGCAGCAGGGTGTCCAGGCCTACCGTATGCGTGGCACTACCTACGATTGCGGTCAACCGCTCGGCTACCTTGAAGCCACCCTGGCCTATGCGCGCCGCCATCCGCAATGGGGTGACGGCTTCAAGGCACTGCTTGCACGCTATCACGAGGAATCATAAGTCATGCGGGTGCTGGTGTACGGCAGTGAATTGAGCACCGCGACGGCGGCAGCGGCGCTGTCGTCGGTCGGCCATGAGGTCAAGTGGCTACCCCACGACGATGCCCCTTGGACGACGCTGGCGGGCGAGGATTGGCTGCGCCGCGAGCCTCAACTGGCCGCCCAGATACAGGAAGCACAAGAAAGTGGCGCGCTGGAGGTTGTCACCGAACTTGACGCCCGTATGGCTTTCGATGTGCTGTGGTTAGCGCTGTCCCCAGCCCAGCGCGAATCGGCCGCAGCGTTGCTGCAGGATTCGCGTCTAACCCGGCAGCCAGATTGCGTGCTGGTCAATAACTCGACGTTCCCGGTTGGCGATACCGAGCGGTTGCAGCACCTTCTAGGCGAACAGGCGCTGAGTGCTGCACTGCCCGATACGCTGGAGGAGGGGCGCGCCTGGGCGTCGTTCACCCGCCCGACGCGCTGGCTATTGGGCTGCGATGATCCGCGTGCGGAGCAAAAGCTCAGAGAGCTATTGCGAGCCTTCAATAGGCGTCGGGATGCCTTTCAAGTCATGCCTCAGCGTGCCGCCGAGCTGACCAAGCTGGCGATCAACGGTATGCTGGCAACGCGTATCAGCTACATGAACGAGATTGCCGGGCTGGCGGATACCCTCGGCGTTGACGTCGAACACGTGCGCCAGGGGATGGGCGCCGATTCCCGGATCGGTTATGAATATCTGTATCCAGGCTGCGGCTTTGGCGGGCCGAGTTTTTCCCGGGACTTGATGCGCCTGGCCGACGTGCAGGTCGCCAGCGGCCGGCAGTCTGCCTTGCTTGAGCATGTCCTGGACATCAATGAACAGAAGAAAGAGACGTTGTTTCGCAAGCTATGGGCTCACTACGGCGGCGCACTGGCAGGCAAGACGATTGCTATCTGGGGCGGGGCCTTCAAACCCGGCACGGCACGTATCGATCACGCGCCGGTACTCACTTTGCTCAACGCGCTCTGGGCGCAAGGGGTTCACGTCAAGCTTCACGATCCGGCGGCTACGCCCGCATTGCGTGCCGCCGTCGGGCCCCGTGACGATCTGGTCACGTTCGTCGACAGCCCTTACGCTGCCTGTGATAACGCCCATGCATTGATGTTGGTCACGGAATGGAAAACCTACTGGAACCCCGACTGGCAGAGACTGGCGAGTCAACTTGGCGATAAGTTGATTCTCGATGGACGTAATATCTACGATCCTGATTTTGTTGCCAGCTGTGGGTTACAGTACAGAGGAATAGGTCGGCGCGCCGATCCAACATCGTTGTGAGGAAACTGCATGTCCGATAACGCCACGTCTTCGCGCATTGTGCCGGATGCCGATCAAAGCATCGCGTCACAGCATGTCAAACACCGCAAGGGCCCCTCGCTCTGGCCCCTGTGGCTGTGTGTGGTATTGCTGACGACCCTTATGGCGGCGGCGGCTGTCGGTCTTTATTGGGAGCGCGAAAGGCTCCAGGAGGAGCTTCAGCGCGTCAGCGGTGAAGTATCCAACATGCACGCGCGCCTGGACTCGGGTGACACGGATGTACAAGATACGTTAGCCTTTGTACAAGCGCAGATGGGCACGCTGTTTCAGGAGCAGGAGCAGCTTGCCGTTGCCCTGACCGATACGCGCACCGAGCTTTACGACCTGTTGACCGAGAATAAAGACAGCGTCGCCAGCGACACGGTTGACCCCTTGATTGAGCGGCTTGAACAGATGCGTGAGCGAGCCGCGCTCCGCGACAGCCAGCTGGCTGCCATCTACGCGTCCCTTGATGCGCTGGAACAGGCCGGCACTTCAGGGCGCGATTCGCTGAGGGAAGAGATCACCCATGTCGAGAGGCAAAGCCGCGAGCGCCTTGATGGCCTTGAGGAGTCGATTGCATCGCTGGCCGATGATATCGACCAGCGCCTTGAGGCGCGTAGCGAAACCCGGCAGGCACAGTGGGATCGCGTTGATGAGTCGATCAGCGCACTGGAAGACGGCGCAAACGACGCCGAGGCGCTCGAGAGCGTCGAGGGTCGCCTCAAGGAGCTTGAAAATGATGTACGCCAGGTTCGCCAGGCTCAGCTAGCGTTCAGCGCCCAGCTGGAAATGTTACGTTGACTGATGCTCAGGACTGAAAAGCAACACGCCGATGATCAGGTTAGGAAAAATGTATGGGAAGACAACGGCAATGGCTTTCAGCATCGGTCATGACCCATGTCCTGATGTGGCCGCTATGGATGGCGGCGCCATCCGCTTGGGCATTGAGCGCCGACCTCGAAGGGGTTGACGATGAAGTGGCGCGCAATATTCGCGCCTACCTTCAGAATATCGAAGAAGACGAATATACCGAGAACCGTCTGGAAGGGGAGATCCGCCAGCGTACCCAGGCGGCCATGCGTGTTTACGGTTACTACGAGCCGGATATTACCATCGACCTGCCTGACGACGGCAGTCCGAAGCTGACCATCGAGCCGGGCGCTCAGGTGACCATCGAAACCCTGGACATCAATATTCTGGGCGATGCCGCTGACGATGCCCCTTTTGTCGATGCGCTGGATCGGTTTCCGCTGAAAGAGGGCGATACGTTGCGACATGCGCCCTGGGATCGGCTGCGAGGGGAATTTTCTGGCCTGGCGATTGAACGAGGTTACTTTGACTGGGGGTTCACCGATCGTCGGATGGAGGTTCGTCCTTACCTGCAGAGCGCTCGGCTATACATGGCGTTCGACAGTGGGCCCCGTTACCAGTTTGGTGAAACGCTGATTACCGGCAGTCAGATCCAACCCGAACGTTTGCAGCGCATGCGTCCCTTTGATGTGGGCGACCCTTATCTGGCGGAATCCCTGGCACGCTACAATCAGCAACTCGCCGAGACCGGCTGGTTCAGTTCGGTCTCGGTCACGCCGCGCCTGGAAACCGCGCAGGAACTGACCATTTTGCCGACCGGCGGCGGCGATCCCTGGTGGACATCGGCGACCGCGTCACAGCCCGAACGCCCCCGGGTGAGCAGTGCCGCGCTTTCCAGCGTCTTGAGCGTGAGTCAGCAAAACGATACGGCCTTGCCGATTGACGTCAACGTGGAGCCGGCCAACCGGCATCAGTTCGAAGTGGGGCTGGGGTTCGCCACCGATGTGGGGCCTCGCCTGCGTTTCGGCTGGGATCAGCCCTGGATCAATCAGTACGGCCACAGCCTCGACCACGATCTTTATCTATCCGCGCCCGAACAACGGTTTACCGGCGTTTATGACATGCCGCTCGACGACCCGCTGCGCGATAGCTACCGGCTGCAGTACGGTATTCGCAATGTGGATGACAGCGATACCGACTCGCTGGAGGGCACCGTGGAAATCGCCCGGCGCTGGGAGTTCGACAATGACTGGGTCCAGTCGCTGTATTTCCGCACCACCTACGAAGATTTCACCCAGGGCGGTGAGGCCGACCAAGTCTGGCTATTTTACCCCGGTATCCAGTGGTCGCGAACCCGGACCCGACCGCAGCGCTTCCCCCTATGGGGTGATCGTCAACAGTTTTCGGTGGAGTATTCTGATACAACTTGGGGCTCCGATGCACAGTTCTTGCGCCTCACCGGCGATACCGAATGGATTCGAACCTACGGCGAGGATAATCGCTTCTTAGCCCGTGTTAGCGTCGGCGCCATTGAAACCAACGATTTCGATAAGCTACCGCCGTCGTTGCGCTTCTTTGTCGGCGGCGATCGTAGCGTGCGCGGTTACTCCTACGAAGGCCTTTCCCCGCGCAACGAGCAGGGCAAGCTGCGCGGTGGCCAGCAGAAGCTTACCTCAAGCCTAGAATACCAGCGCCGCGTTACCGGCGACTGGTGGGGCGCCACCTTTGTCGATGCCGGGGATGCCTTCGACAACTGGGGGCCGAGTGACTTGAAGAAAAGCGCGGGTTTAGGGGTCAGGTGGATATCACCGGTTGGCCCTATTCGTTTTGATATTGCGCACCCGTTTGACGATGACGACGATAACTGGCGTCTGCATTTTTCGATTGGACCCGAATTCTAGGAGAGCGATGTGCCTCAAGCCAAGCCAACGCCGGCGACCAGTCGCCAGGCGTTATCACGTCGCTACCGCCTGTGGCTGCTGATTTGGAGTGCGCTGCGCTTCTTTATCGTGTTTCCGCTGTGGTTGGTCGGCGTCGTCGCCCTGTTGCTGGGTGTCGCGCTATCCCCCTGGGGGACGGGCTTATTGCTCTCGCAGGGCCAGGAGCGTGGCTGGTGGGTGGTCGAGGATCATCAAGGCGGGCTGCTCGATGAATTCCAGCTAAGCGGCTTCCGCCTCGATGTGGCCGGTACCGAGGTGCGCATCGACCACCTTGAACTCGCCTGGGCAGACGACTGCGTGTTGTCCGGTGAGCTATGCCTGGATATGCTGCGTGTCGAGGGCGCAGATATCCGCCTGCCAAGCGGCGGCGTGGCCGATGAGGCTCCGCCGGCCGATCCCGATGCGGCCGGCGGCCCCATGGCAATAAACTTTCCCTTTCCTGTCGCATTGCGCGAGCTGGTGCTGGACGATGTCACGCTGCATCTTCCCGATGGCAGTCGCTTCTCCTGGATCGCGTTTCGATCGTCCCTGGAAGCCAGTGGAGGGCGTGTGGATATAGCCGCGACCCACCTGGAAAACCCAAGGCTTTACCTACCGCCTTCCGAAGGAGCACGCCTGGCGCCTTCTGACGACGCTGATGGTATCAGCGCAGCGGCCATCGATGCGTCTATTGCGTTACAAAACCCACTCTCGGCGCCGTCTGATGAGGCGTCTAAAAGCGACGTCGCCGCTGAACGCACGTCCATTGAGTTGCCTGACATCCAGCTGCCGGTGGACGTTCGGCTTGCCGCGCTGACGGTCAACGATATCGACGTTATCGGCCGTTTCAGCTATCTGGTCGAGCGATTCAGTCTGGGAGTGGAAACCCAGGGAAGCGACGTATTGATCGACCATCTTGAGGTGGTATCCCCGGATGCCACCTTCAGCCTGGCGGGTAATGTGACCCTTCGTGACGACTATCCGTTGACGCTGCGTGCCGACGCCGAGCTGTTTCTGGAAGAGCCGCTGCCAGCCCTGAACGGTCAGACCTTGGCCCTGGATCTTTCGGGCTCTCTCAGTGATCTGACGGCTCGCCTCGACGCACAAGGCGCGGTCAATGCAGCGCTGGAAGGCCAAGTCGATGCGCTGGCCCCGGAGTTTCCGTTCCAACTCAATCTGCAAAGCGAGCAGGTTACGTGGCCGCTACCCTCTGCCAATGTCAGCCTGGAAGATGACGCCGAAGAGGGGGCTCAGGACGATGCCTTTATCGTTGACAATATCGACCTCCAGGTCAGAGGTGATCTCGACGCCTATGAAGTGCGGCTGGGGTTGAAAGCGCAGGGGCCGGGTATCCCTGAAACCGACATTGCGGTGAGCGGACAGGGCGATACCGGACATTTCAACTGGCAGCCGCTGACCCTGGCGGCAGGCGACAGCCGGCTGACCAGTGAAGGCCGGGTTGACTGGTCCGACACGCTGGCGGTGGATGCCCAGGTGGCGCTTGAGCAGTTCAATCCTGCTCTGTTTAACGGTCAGCTGGAAGGCGATATTGACGGTGAGCTCGCCTTCAACGTGCGCCAGCAGGCATCGCGCTGGCGGGTCGACGTCCCCAGGCTGACGCTGGACGGGGAGCTGCGTGATTATCCGCTGCAGTTGGAGGCCGCCTTCGACGCCAACAGCGACCTGCAGGCTAATATTGAACGGTTCCGTTTCCGTCAAGGGGAAAACCGCCTGTCTGCCAGCGGCTCGGTTCAGCCCGATGAGCTTTCAGTCGATGCCACTATCGACCTGCGCGAGCTGCAGTCGCTGTCACCGAATCTTGCCGGCATCATTACGGGCGATATCGACGCGCGGGGCAGCCTCGAGCAGCCACAGCTTCAGGCAACCCTCAACGCCGATGCGTTGCGCTTTGCCCAGAACCGCGTCGGACAGTTACGCCTGACCGCCAATGTCTCGGGCCTCGACGATCCGCAGCTCGACGTCGCCTTGGCGATGGAGAACCTCGAGGCGGGTGGCCAGTCGCTTGAAACAGCGAATCTGACGCTGGACGGCCGGCTGTCCTCGCATCAGCTGGCGATCAACGTGGAAGGCCAGCCAAACGGTACGCTTGAGCGTGCCTTGCTGAGCCTTAACGGCCAGTTCGACCAGGCTGCTCAGCGCTATCGTGCCCGGGTTACGCCCCTGGAAATCGACGCCCAGGCGGGTGATATTCGTCTGGAGGCGCCCCTTGATATCAACTATGACCTGGCCAGCAGCGAGGCCAGGTTATCGCCTTTCTGTCTGCGCCGTGAGCAGGGTGGTCGGCTGTGTGCCGACGATCCAACGGTGGCCTCGCCAGACCAGGGACAAACAGCGCTTAACGTACGTGATATTCCGATTGAAGCGCTGGAACCCTGGCTGCCGGAAGGCTGGCAGGTGGAAGGCGATACCACGGCCGATGTAGCGGCTCAGTGGCGCCAGGGTGGCCGGCGCTGGCAGGCGGACGTCGAGGTGCTCGGCGAGCTTGGGATCACAGCGATAAACGATTACGGCCAGCCCGTTGAACTGCCGCGTATTTCACTGGATACTCAGGTAACGGCCAACCAGGGACAGGCAGATGGCAATGTCGTGTTATCGCTTGAGGAAGCGGGCAATATAGCGTTGGACGTGTCGGTGAGTGATCCGCTCGGCGCCGGTGAGCTTTCCGGTTCACTCGTCGCCGACGAGGTCTCCCTGGCGCCTTACCGACCCATGGTGGTGGCCCTCGACGCGCTTGCCGGGGAGCTGAACGGCCGGGTCGATATCGCCGGCACTACCCGCCAGCCAGACCTTCAGGGTGAACTGTCGCTGCTGGGCATCCAGGCCAATGGCCCCGATATTCCCGTCGATATACAGGACGGTGAGGTCAACGTGACGTTCGACGGCGAGGAAGGCACGGTCGATGGATTCCTGGCGGCCGAACGCGGGCGCTTGAATATCGAGGGCGATGCCTACTGGCCCGCTGACGAAGACTGGCGCCTGGGGATTGACCTCGACGGTACACAATCACCCATTCTGGTGGTGCTCCCGGAGTTCGGGCGTTTGGAAGCCGCGCCGGATATCCGCGTTCGCGTGACCCCTGACCGTCTTCAGGTGCGCGGCAACGTCGACCTGCCCTGGTCCCGGCTCGAGGTGGGCGATCTGCCGTCTTCGGCCGTGTCGCCGAGCCCGGATGAAGTCATCATTACCGAGCGCGATGACCGGGAGGCGGAGCGCGAGGCCCGCCGCGCGGCCGAGCGGGGCGATGACGCCCCCAGCGCCGCCGATGAATTGGCCGATAGCGGCATGGAACTGGACGTGCTGATCACCCTCACATTGGGCCGCGGCATGCGGATTGAAGCCTATGGCCTGGAATCGGGGCTGGGCGGCACGCTGGAGATCCGCCAGGATAGTGGCTCGTTACAACTGTTTGGCGAGGTCAATCTGATCGACGGCCGCTTCCAGGCGTTTGGTCAGGACCTGCTCATTCGCCGTGGCCAGCTGTTGTTCAGCGGGCCGCCCGGGTTGCCCGTGCTGGATTTTGAAGCGATCCGCAATCCGGACGTGACGGAAGACGATGTGATTGCCGGCCTGCGGGTGACCGGCAATGCCGAGCAGCCCAATATCTCGATATTTTCCGAGCCGGCAATGAACGAGTCCCGCGCGCTTTCCTATGTGTTGCGTGGACGCGCGCCGGATGACGCAGGTGGCGGTGTCGACAGCGCGCTCACCACGGCGCTGATTGGCATGTCACTGGGGCGCACCGGCGGGGCGGTTGGCTCGATCGGCGAGGCCTTTGGTATCGATGACCTGACGCTGGATACCGCCGGCGCCGGCGACGACAGCCAGGTAGCGCTGAGCGGCCAGTTGACCGATGATCTGCGCATCAGCTACGGAGTGGGAATTTTCTCGCCGATTGCGGAACTAACGTTACGCTACACGCTTTGGCGCAATCTTTACGTACAGGCGGTTTCCGGTGCCAACCAGGCAGTTGATCTGATTTACACTTTCAGCCGCGCCGGTAACCCGACCATTTTCGATCAGCAATGAGGTAAGCACCATGCATGTGTTTGAGCAAAACAATGCCCCCCGTCAGGGAGAGTCCACGCTGCCCGGGCGTCAGCAGCCCATTGCCACCAGTGATCACCACGCCGTTAACGGTCACCCGCTGCACCCGCCGTTCCCTGCGGGATCTGAAGAGCTGGTAGTGGGCATGGGCTGTTTCTGGGGAGTTGAGCGACTGTTCTGGGATCTGCCGGGTGTCTATGTGACCGCAGCGGGCTACGCCGGCGGCGAAACGCCCCATCCTACTTACGAAGAGACCTGTACGGGGCGTACCGGGCATACCGAAGCCGTGCGGATCATTTACCAGCCGAGCCAAGTGTCGCTGGCGACGCTGTTGGCTATTTTCTGGGAGCAGCACGATCCCACCCAGAAAAACCGCCAGGGTAATGATATCGGCTCCCAGTACCGGTCAGCCATCTATACCACGACCGACGAGCAGTATGATGCCGCCATCTGCAGCGCCAAGGCGTTCCAGGAGGCGCTTCACGGGGCAGGCAAGGGCGATATCACGACGGAAATCAAGCCGTTGGATACCTTCTACTATGCAGAGGCCTATCATCAGCAGTATCTGTATAAAAATCCCAACGGCTACTGCGGCATCAAGGGCACGGGGGTCAGCTGCCCCATTGGCTAACGCCGGTCAGGTGGTGCCCCGCTCATTCTGGTGAGCGGGCGCTATTTTCAGTCGTCGGGCTGCAGGCGGTCGATGCGGTACAGGGTTTCGACCTGGTCAAGCCCCTTGATGGTGCAGTTGAGGTCTTTGACGCGGCCATCAGTCAAGCCATACACCCAGCCGTGAACCGAAATCTGCTGGCCGCGCTGCCAGGCTCGTTGAAGAATCTTGGTTCGGCATAGGCTATTGACCTGGGCGATGACGTTCAGCTCACACATGCGGTCGATCTGCTCGTTCAGCGGCAGGTGCTCGAGGGTGCCGCGGTGCTGATTGTACTGTTCGCGAACCGAATGGAGCCAATAGTCGACGACGCCGCACTCGCCCCCCGTCACGGCGGCCTTGATGCCGCCGCAGCCGTAATGTCCCACTATCATGATATGGCTGACCTTGAGTACATCCACCGCAAACTGCACCACCGATAGCGCATTCATGTCGGTGTGATGGAGCAGATTGGCCACGTTGCGGTGCACGAACACCTCGCCCGGGGGAAGGGCAATGATCTGATTGGCGGGCACCCGGCTATCGGAGCAGCCAATCCACAGATAATCGGGATTTTGCTGCTCGGATAGCCGTTTGAAATAATCCGGATCTTCATTGCACATGCGTTCCGCCCATGCGCGATTATTCTCTAGTAATGTCTCAATCGGGTCGGACATTGGGTCTCCCATTACGCACGTTGCCCACCAATACAGTGGGTATATTCGTCGGGTCTGTACAGCGCGATAGCGTAACAGTCGCCGCATCCATTAGCAGGAGGAGGTTTTAACCTTCTCGCGTCATGCGGTCAACATTTGCAGTGTTGACGATACAGGAGTTTGAAATGACAGAAGTAAACGCGCACGACTACGATTTACTGGTGATTGGCGCCGGATCCGGCGGCGTACGGGCAGCACGTATGGCAGCGGCCACGGGCGCCAGGGTGGCCATTGTGGAAGACCTTTATCTGGGCGGCACCTGCGTCAACGTGGGCTGTGTCCCCAAGAAGCTTTACGCCTACGCCGCGCATTTTCATAGCGCCTTTGATGACGCCAGCGGCTTCGGCTGGCAACTGCCCGGCGAGGCGCACTTCGACTGGGCCACGCTGAGGGACAACAAGACCAGCGAGATCAAGCGTCTGAACGGTATCTATCAGCGCCTGCTGGAGACCGCTGGGGTCAATCTCTATAACGGGCGGGGGAGCCTTGAGGACGCACACACGGTACTCATTCGCAGCAAGCAGGGCGACGAGCAGCGGGTTAGCGCCGAGCGTATCCTGCTGGCCACCGGCGGATGGCCTTGGGTGCCCAATTTTCCAGGCAGCGAGCATGCCCTTAACTCCAACCAGGTTTTCGATCTCGATCGCCTACCCGAGCGGTTTTTAGTGCTCGGCGGGGGCTATATCGCCGTCGAGTTCGCCAGTATCTTCAACGGCCTGGGGAGCGACGCGCATCTTATCTACCGTGGTGACATGTTCCTGAAAGGCTTCGACAACGAAGTGCGCGACTTCACGCGTCAGGAAATGGCCCGCCAGGGCGTCAATCTTCACTTCAATACCAATATCGAGGCCATCGAGAAAACCGCGTCAGGCTATCGGGTGACGCTGACCACCGGCAATGAGATGGACGTCGATGCCGTGCTTGCCGCGACTGGGCGCAAGGCCAACGTGTCGGGACTGGGTCTTGAATCGGTCGGGCTATCGCTCAACGAGCAGGGCAAGCTGTCGGTCAATGAACGCTTTGAAACCGAGGTGCCGTCGATCCTGGCGCTCGGCGACCTCATTGATACGCCCGAACTCACGCCCGTCGCCATTGCCGAAGCCATGCTGCTGGTCGACCACCATTTCGGTAACGTTACCCCTGAACCGCTGGATTACGACCGTATTCCTACGGCCGTGTTCTGCCATCCCAACATTGGCACGGTGGGGCTTTCCGAAGAGGCGGCGCTGGAGCGATTCGGCAGCATTCGTGTCTACCGCACCGACTTCAGGGCCATGAAACACACCTTGTCAGGCAGCCAGGAACGCACCTTGATGAAGCTCGTTGTCGATGAGGCCAGCGATAGAGTGGTCGGCGCGCATATGGTCGGTGACGACGCCGGCGAGGTCATCCAGGGGATTGCCATCGCGGTGCGCGCCGGGTTGACCAAGCGCGACTTCGATAACACCGTCGGCATTCATCCGACCGGTGCTGAAGAGTTTGTCACACTGCGAACACCCGCCCGTTGAAACCGCAACGCAGGGGTGGCAAATCTTCCAGAGAAGCCGCCCCGCTTGGACTAAACTTATCTGCCAGCCGGGAAGTAATGGGCATCAATCACCCCCCATGGATACTTCTCGTATAATGAATAATTATCGAATTCAGGTGGTTGAATAACACTAATTTTGAACTGCTCATAATCAGCTGTTATAATGACCACCAAATTCGCAACAGCGAAGCATAACCATGAACACCCCAACACCGCCGTTTACGCCTTCCGCCGACTTGGCTCGACCTACCGTTGCTGACGCCGTCGTGGGTCATGCCGACACGCCGCTATACATTCGTAAACCCAATGCCGAAGACGGCTGGGGCGTCTACGAACTTATCAAGGCGTGTCCGCCGCTGGACGTGAACTCCGCTTACGCCTACCTGCTTCTGGCGACTCAGTTTCGTGATACTTGCGCCGTGGCGACCAACGAAGAAGGCGAGGTTGTCGGCTTTGTCTCTGGCTACGTCAAGGATAACGCGCCAGATACCTACTTTTTGTGGCAGGTCGCCGTGGGCGAGAAGGCCAGGGGAACCGGGTTGGCACGTCGTCTGGTTGAAGCCATCATGTCGCGCCCTGAGCTTGCCGATGTGCATCACCTTGAAACGACGATAACGCCCGACAACCAGGCCTCATGGGGCTTGTTTAAACGGCTTGCGGGGCGTTGGCAGGCTCCGCTGAACAGCCGTGAATACTTTTCCACTGAACAGCTGGGGGGCGAGCACGATCCGGAAAACCTGGTACGTATTGGCCCGTTCAATACCCACAACCTCTGAAAACGTTTTCCCGCTCGCGTTGCCTTCCTGTCTTTTTCGCTTGGCAAACTGATAAATTTTAAGGAGAGGTCGCTCATGCAGACCCAGACGCTTGAACGCATGGAATCCAATGTCCGTACCTATTCGCGTTCTTTCCCGGTGGTGTTCAGCAAAGCGCAGAACGCCCGGTTAACCGATGAAAATGGTCGTGAATACATTGATTTCCTGGCGGGTGCCGGCACGCTGAATTACGGTCACAACAACCCGCATCTCAAGCAAGCCATGATCGATTATCTGGCGACAGACGGGGTGGTTCATGGCCTGGATATGTGGACCGATGCCAAGCGCGACTATCTGGAAACGTTGGAAAACGTGATTCTCAAGCCCCGCGGTCTGGAATATAAAGTCCACTTGCCCGGGCCGACCGGCACCAACGCCGTGGAGGCTGCCATTCGCCTGGCGCGGGTGGCCAAGGGTCGTCACAACATTGTCACCTTCACCAACGGCTTTCACGGGGTGACCATGGGGGCTTTGGCCACCACCGGTAACCGCAAGTTCCGTGAAGCCACCGGCGGCATCCCGACCCAAGGCGCCAGCTTCCTGCCGTTTGATGGCTACATGGGTGAGCACGCCGACACCCTCGACTATTTCGAGAAGCTGCTGAATGACAAGTCGGGCGGCCTGGACGTGCCTGCAGGCGTCATCGTCGAAACGGTGCAAGGCGAGGGCGGTATCAACGTTGCCGGGCTGGAATGGCTCAAGCGGCTGGCCGATATCTGCAAGGCGCACGACATCCTGCTGATCATTGACGATATTCAGGCAGGCTGCGGACGCACCGGCAAGTTCTTCAGCTTTGAGCATGCAGGCATCAAGCCGGACATGATCACCAACTCAAAGTCGCTGTCAGGCTTCGGCATGCCGTTTGCCCACGTGCTGATGAAGCCCGAGCTTGATCAGTGGAAGCCAGGGCAATACAACGGCACTTTCCGTGGTTTCAACCTGGCCATGGTGACGGCCACCGCAGCCCTCAAGAAGTACTGGACCAACGATACCTTCGAGCGCGACGTGCAGCGTAAAGCACGCATCGTGGAAGAGCGCTTCAAGTCGTTAGCCACTATCCTGACAGAAAACGGCATGCCGGCGACCGAGCGTGGGCGAGGCCTGATGCGTGGCATCGACGTCGTTTCGGGCGATATTGCCGACAAGATTACCGGCATGGCGTTCGAGCATGGCTTGATCATCGAGACCAGCGGCCAGGATGGTGAAGTGATCAAATGCCTGTGTCCGCTTACCATCAGCGATGAAGACCTGCTGGAAGGGCTGGATATCCTGGAAAAATGTGTCAACGCTGTCGCTAGCCAGTGACAACGCGCTAGTATGTCATCATGGGTGGCCTGATGGAGGCCACTGCTAAAGGAGCTTGAATATGATCGTTCGCAACCTGGAAGAAGCACGCAAGTCAGACCGTCTAGTGACTGCCGAGAACGGCAACTGGGACAGCACGCGCCTGGTGCTGGCTAACGATGGCGGCAATTTCTCGTTTCACATCACCCGTATCTTTGAAGGCACCGAAACGCATATTCATTACAAGCACCACTATGAGTCCGTGTTCTGCATTGAAGGTGAAGGCGAGGTAGAAACCCTTGCCGACGGTAAAATCTGGCCGATCAAGCCGGGTGATATCTATATTCTGGACCAGCATGACGAACACCTGCTGCGTGCCCACAAGACCATGCATCTGGCATGTGTGTTCACGCCGCCGATCACGGGTAATGAAGTCCACCGTGAAGATGGCTCCTACGCGCCGGCTGACGAATAAAGCCGACGCTTGATGCCGTCAGTGTGCGAGATACAAAACAGCCTGCTGAGAAGCAGGCTGTTTTACATTGTCATCGAGCCAATCATAGGGATTGTCAGCGCTGATCAGGAATTGTCCTGTTCGAAGACTAGGGTAATCTCACCCAGGGTTAACCCAAATTTCTTCATGGCGGTTCGGTTGATCAGGCGTCCATCGGCCTGCAGGTACATCCAATCGTCCATGGTGAAGTTGATCGTTCTATCCCCGATTTCAACGTCCAGCGGGTAGTTCATGTGGAAGACATGGCCATACTGGCGCGCCTCGACGGTGCCTTCAACGTCATTGGCGGTACCCACCCAGCGATGCTCGTCAACCCGCTCAAAGCGCCAGATGCGACGGTCGGTTTCGCCGTCGGCAAACGCGAAGGCTTCATCCAGCGTCAGCGTGTCGTCCTCGACGCTGCCTTCGATGGTAACGGTGAAGCGACGCTGAACCTCGCCGCTGTAATCCTGTACCATGCCCCAAGCGCGGGTCGTGCCAGAGAAATAGTCGGCGATATCCAGGCGCGGGTCGCTGTCGGCGTAATCTTCAACGTCGACACTTGAGCATCCCGCCACCAAAAGGAGTAAGAGGGCGGAGACAATCGCTAAAACAGGGGTTTTCATTGAGCATTTCCTTTATGGTCAAGTCGGCTCGTATAACCACTGTCGAGTTTATCCCAGGAGTGGCACCCGACGCCAATCGATATCTGCTGGCAATGCCTTAAGTTCGCATAATATATATTATGTTAAATAAAGGGTGTCGACAGTGAAATCATCAAGCGGTGTTGGACAATGGGTCTGACTACTCCTTATCATTCGTCTTCTTATTGTTGAAGGATATAGCGAATGATGCGCCCAGGTGTTGTATGGCTGCTGGCAGGTTTGGCGGTAATGGTGACTGGCTGTGCAGTACCAACCTCTGCGCCCGATGAGCCCCCTCCTCTTGATGAAGCCACTTTCGACATGCGGATGGACACGCTAGCGGCCCAGCTATCCCAGCAGTGCGGTGAAACCAGCGCCTTGCAGCAACGTCAACTGGATCAGCAACAGGTATTTACCGCCGATGTGCGCGAAGTGGGCAGCCTGCTTCGACACTTGCGAAGCGACGTCCAGGCGCTCGGCGCGCGCAGCGATGAGCCAGTGATTATTCGTGAGGAATGCCAGGCCGATAACGGCCTGCTGGAAGGCAAGACCCTGCTCGGTCGCAATGAATGGGTGGGCTTGCCGAGTATCGGCACCTACCTCCAGGCGCGCATCGACTCAGGCGCCAATACCTCCTCGCTGTCCGCCCGGGACATCACGCCCTTTGAGCGCGACGGAGAAGACTGGGTGCGCTTCAAGCTGGCCCTCAACGACGATGATGTGGTCGTCGACCATATCCGTGATGAGTGGATCGAGGCCCCCGTTGAACGCCGCGTGCGCATCTTGCAGGCGTCCGGGGACGACTCCCGGCCGGTGATTACACTGCTGCTGACGCTGGGGCCGCTGAGAGAAAACGTGGAATTCACTCTCAACGACCGCAGCCATCTGGATTATCCCGTTCTACTGGGGCGGCGCTTTCTGCTGGATATTGCCCTCATCGATGTGGCTGAAACCTACCGCTTTGAGCGCCCGGAGTTCCCCGGTGGCGAATCCGCTGATCAGGCCGCCGAGGACGAAGCGGCCGACGCGGACGACAGCGAAGAATAACGACGGCGACCGCCGTCACTTTTGAAAGGAATCTGAATGTCTCGGCTACCGTTTTATTTTATTGTCGGCCTTATGCTCGTCGCGGGTATCGCGATGAGCGTTCATCGCCACCTGCAGTTTGAAATACCCTGGCTGCCCGGTGAGCAACGCAAGGTCTGGGAAATCGAAGCCGTCATTACCTTCGATGCGCTGGGCGGCCCGATTCAGGTCGATCTTGCCCTGCCCACCCATCAGGCCGGTTATCGTGTGCTGACCGAGAATACCGCCTCTTCCGGCTATGGACTGGCTTATCAGGCCGGCGATACCGGACGGCGCGCCGAATGGACCATCCGCGAGGCGGAAGGCAGCCAGCAGCTCTACTACTCTGTGCAGATGCTGGTATCGCCCGATGCCCAGGCGCCGGTGCAAACGGCGCCCGAGCTGCCACCCGCCGTGGAGTGGGAAAGTCCTTTTGACTCCGCCGCTGAACAGCTTATTGACGAAGCCTGGGAGCGCAGCGCCAACAACGCCACCTTTGCCCGTGAGCTGATCCGTGATGTGAACGGCGAGCGGCAGGATGAAAATGCGCGTCTACTGCTTGGTGAGCTTGATCCGGCCCCGCTGATAATTCGCCTGCTCAATCAGGCCGAGGTAAAGGCCCGGGCGGTCAGTGGCCTATTGCTGGAAGATGGCCGCCGTCGGCAGACGCTGAGTAGCTGGATTCAGGTGTTCGACGAAAACGACGAAACCTGGTCGCTCTTCCATCCGATAACTGGCGCGCAAGGCAAGCCCGATAACCTGCTGCTCTGGGAAACCACCGGCGACGCCGTGCTCGAAGTCCAAGGCGGCACCAATTCGCGGGTCAGCTTCTCGATGTTGACGCATCACCAGCCCGCGTCGGCGGCGGTGCGTAACCACAACTCCAATGACACCCTGCTGAACTTCTCGATTCATAGTCTGCCACTTGAGGAACAGGCGCTGTTCCAGACCATCCTGCTCATCCCGATCGGCGCGCTGGTCGTGGTTTTCCTGCGGGTTTTCGTCGGCATCAAGACGTCGGGCACCTTCATGCCGGTGCTGATCGCCCTCGCCTTCATCCAGACCAGCCTGGCCACGGGGCTGATCGGCTTCCTGCTGATCGTGGCGGTGGGTCTGGTGATTCGCAACTATCTGTCGTATTTGAATTTGTTACTGGTGGCCAGGGTATCGGCGGTGATCATCACGGTGATAGGCATTATTTCGTTGTTTTCGGTACTGGCGTATCGGATGGGCTTGAATGCCGGGCTGACTATCACCTTCTTCCCGATGATCATTCTCGCCTGGACCATCGAACGGATGTCCATCCTGTGGGAGGAGGAAGGCCCCAAGCAGGTGCTGATTCAGGGCGGCGGCAGCCTGCTCACCGCGGTGATTGCCTACCTGGCCATGAACAGCCCGTGGGTGCGCCATATCACTTTCAACTTCCTGGGCGTTCAGTTCATCCTGATGGCGTTGATCCTGTTGCTGGGTAACTACACTGGCTACCGTTTGCTGGAGCTGCGTCGCTTCAAGCCCATTACCGAGGATGATAAGCCCTCATGAGCTGGCTGAGTGATTGGACATGGCCGTCACGGCTGCGCGACAAGGGCATCATCGGCATGAATCGTCGCAATATCCGCTACATTGGCCGCTATAATAGCCGGCGGCTTTACCCGCTGGTCGATGACAAACTCAAAACCAAGCTGCTCGCACAGCGCTACGGCATCACCACGCCGGCGCTGATCGGCACGGTGACCACCCAATTTGGCGTCAAGCACATCGGCGAGATGCTGGGCGGCCACCATGGCTTCGTCATCAAGCCGGCCAAGGGCAGCGGCGGAAAGGGTATTCTGGTGATTGAAAGCGTCGACGGCGACGAATTCATCAAGCCTAGCGGCGCCCGTCTCCTGGTCACCGATATTGAACGCCACGTGTCCAACATTCTGTCGGGGCTCTACTCTCTCGGCGGCTCGCCGGACGTGGCGGTGGTCGAAACGCTGATCAATTTCGATGAAAGCCTGATGGCCTACACCTACGAAGGCGTGCCCGACATCCGTGTCATTGTCTTCAAGGGGTATCCAGTCATGGCCATGATGCGGCTTTCCACGGCCGCCTCGGACGGCAAAGCCAATCTTCACCAGGGCGCTGTCGGTGTGGGGCTGAACATGGCAACGGGCGAGGCCCTGCGGGGCGTCCAGTTTGATCGCCCCTGCTATGCCCATCCGGATACCGGCCACGACCTGGCGAGCCTGAAGGTACCGCAGTGGAAAACCCTGCTGGATCTGGCGGCGGGCTGCTATGAAATGACGGGGTTGGGCTATCTGGGCACCGATATGGTGCTCGACCGTAAGCACGGCCCCATGCTGCTCGAGCTCAATGCCCGCCCTGGCCTGGCTATTCAGATGACCAACGGTGAAGGACTGCGGCGACGGCTGGACCTTATCGAACGGCAGCCCGACGGCGTCTCCGTGGAAAAGCGCGTGGCCTTTGCCCAGCACCACTTTGCTCGCACAAGCGAGTTGACGGACGCGCCTGACACGCCGCCAGCAACCGCGTAAACTTTATCTTTCAAGCGTTAACTGCGCTCACAATGTCAACGAGACCTCTATGACAAACGCCAATGCGCTGGTTCAGCAGGCTGAATCGCAATGCCATACGCGTGGCGTGCGGTTTACTCCCATCCGACGGCGGGTGCTGGAGCTGATTGCGCGGCATGGCGGCGGGCTGAAAGCCTATGACCTGCTTGATCAGCTTTCCACAGAGCACGCAGCGGCCCGGCCTCCCACGGTCTACCGCGCACTCGAGTTTCTAATCGAGCAGGGACTTGTCCATCGCATCGAGTCGCAAAATGCCTACGTTGCCTGTGCATGCCCGGAACACGCCCACGGGTTTCAACTGCTCATCTGCCGGCATTGCGGCTATGTAGAAGAACTCCACCTGGATGAAATAAGCGATCAACTGGCCGGACTGGCACAGCGCCAGGGCTTCAAGGTGGAAAGGCAAACGATCGAATTGCTGGGCCTCTGCCAGCGCTGCCAACCCCAAAGCGAGTCGTAACATGTCCTCAGTGAATCAGCAGGCGAATCAACAGCTCTTCAAGGACCTTGAAGCCGCCTCTCCATCCGACGCCCTGCCCGCATTAGCCACGGTACTCGACGCGGTGCAGTTCAATGCAGACGGCTTGCTTCCGGCCATTGCCCAGCAGCACGACACTGGCGAGGTGCTGATGATGGCGTGGATGAACCGCGAAGCGCTTGAAGAAACGCTACAAACGCATCGCGTATGTTACTACTCGCGCTCCCGGGACAAGCTGTGGCGCAAGGGAGAGTCTTCCGGCCAGCAGCAGCACCTGAAAGGCGCGTCGCTGGACTGTGACGGTGACACCCTGCTGCTCCAGGTCGAGCAGATCGGGCCTGCCTGTCACACCGGACGGCGAAGCTGCTTTTATCTGTCGCTGACGCAGGAAGACGTGTCGATCAACAGCGCACCGATCATCGATCCTGCCGATCTTTACGGCAAGCCGTCGTGAAAAGCCGCTGCCAGGCGCTGATTCGGTGGCCTCGCTGGTTGGCTAGCCACGTCTTGGTGGGGCTGGTGCGCGTCTATCAGTACACGCTAAGTCCGTTACTTGGGCCTCGCTGTCGCTTCTGGCCAAGCTGTTCGGCGTATGCCGTCGAGGCAATACAGGTTCACGGCCCGCTTAAAGGCACCTGGATGGCCATTAAACGCATACTGAAATGTCACCCCGGCAGTGAAGGCGGCATGGATCCGGTTCCCGGCGGGCGTAGCGAAGCACTTTGTCGGGAAGACGACGAAGGTGACCATCACGCTTGCCCTCGCCCCCCTTCTACGGCTACCCGCGACTAGGTCGACTGCTGAGCCACCTGGTAGATGCGCTCCAGCATCGCATTCAGCCCGTTGCTGCGCGTCGGCGAAAGGTGTTTATCCAGGCCCAGGTCCGCCATGAAATGCGGCTCGGTATGGCGGACTTCGTCCGGGGTTCGCTCGCTGTAGATACGCAGCAATACGGCAATCAACCCGGAGACAATCGCCGCATCGGACGTGGCCTTGAAGATCAGCTTGTCGCCCTGGGCTTCATGGTGCATCCAGACGTTGGACTGGCACCCCTGAATTTTCGTCTCTTCGGTTTTCCATTCGTCCGGGAAGTCGGGTAGCTGTTTGCCCATGTCGATAATGTATTGATAACGATCCATCCAGTTATCAAACATGTCGAATTCTTCGATCAGTTCCTGCTGGGCGAGTTCGGCACCTGACGTACTCATGGTAATTCCTTTAGCGTTAGGCGTGAAATATCGCCATTATAACGTGTCAGCGTCGTCTTGGGTGGCCTTGGGCGCAATCTGATGGCGCTGTTGTTCATGGTGCCACTCGATGGCTTCATTATGCAGATAGCGCGCAGTGGTATCCAGGCGCGAGTGGCGTGCGCTATCGGCCAGGTGTCGCAGGCTGATGCCCGCCTGGGCCTGATGGGTAATCGAGGTGTGGCGTAACCAATGCGGGGTGGCCTTGCGCAGCGCGGCGACATGCGCGGGATTGCCTTCGGCGGTTTGCAGCGCGTCGGCCGCCTCATTGAAGGTATCGCGTATCAGCCGGTAAAGCTGGTTGTGGCCAATGCCGCGCTGCCCGTCCAGCGCGCGAATAAGCGGTGTGTCGTCATGATGCGCGGGCATCCCATGATGACCCAGGGCGTGTCGCCACTCGATGAGACACGCTTGCATATCCGACGGTAGCGGAATGCGCGCGATCTTGCTTCCTTTGCCAACCACCGACCACCACCAACGCCCCTCGCTTTGCTGGAAATCGCCCATGCGTGCCTCGGCCATTTCACTCACTCGGGGGGCTAGCAGATAGGCAAAACCAAAGATAAACCGTCGCCGGCCGTGTTCGTAAGCTCCGCGTTCGCCCTGCCCTGCTGACTGGTTCAACCACTCCCAGAACCACTCCCACAGCTCGCGCTCCAGGTAGCGTTCAATTCGCTGTGTCTGATTGTTCAATCGGCGTGATTTATCGCGCATCAAGCGAAACGGGTTATGGCGTACCCAGCCGGCTTCGACCAGCCAGCTGTAAAGCCCCTGCAGAATAATCAGGCTTTGCCGGCGGCTGCTGGGCGAAAGCCCACCGCGAAACGGCCGCCATTGAGGATGCTGGCGTGGCTTGGTGGGCCCCACCCACTGGGCGCTTGGCTGAGGGTCGGCCAAAAACTGCTCGAAGTCGCGTAGTACCTCGCGATTGACCTGCCCAAGCGTCAACCCCTGGTGCGTCAGCCAGAGTAACAGCCGCTCGGCCTCCCGACGGTAGCATTTCCAGGTTTGTGGACTTTCCTGGTACTCGGCAAGCCACGCCGCCACCGCCTCCACGTCCGTGTTGGCGGTAATCTGTGGCAAAACCGGCGACTCGCTGAGGCTTTCCAGCGGCGATATCGCGTTGGCGATAGCTGTATGATCCCGTGTTCCCATTGGCGCCTTTCTCCTCTCTGCCTTCTGCTATTTTCCCTCTTCCCTCTTCCCTCCTCCCTCATTTTCTACTTATTTATTCGATCCATTGGTTGGCGAGTGCGCTAAGTCTGCCTTGCACCACCAGTAAATTCAAGATAAGGCGGGTAATCTTGAATTTATATAGTTTAAGATAAATAAATTACATTTTACGTATTACGTAATATTGCCTCTTGAAGTGAATAGCGGCACAATCACCACCATCAACCCCCGCAACAGGAGCCTCTCCATGGCGCGCAGCGGCATTCAGTATTCCGATGTTCAGCAGGCCATCGATACGCTGCTCACCCGGGGCGATACCCCGAGCGTGCAGCGCATTCGGGAAGTGCTGGGTACCGGCAGCTACACCACCATCAGCGAGCATTTCCGCCAGTGGCGCATCGAGCGGGACAACAACCGGGACGTGCCGCCGCCCAAGGGCGTGCCCGAGGCCGTCGCCAGCCTGGCCGGCGAGCTCTGGAAAGAAGCCCTGGAGGCTGCCCAGCAGGCGCTACATCACTATCGCGAAGAAGCCGACCGACAGGTAGAGGTTGCCCGACGCGAGGCAAGCGACGCTGATCAGCGTGCCGCCAACGCGGAGCAGCGCGAAAGCGCCCTGGCCGAACACCTTCGGCATACCGAAACCCGAGTGGAAGCGCTCAGCCGTGACCTTGCCGCCAGCCAATCGGACGAAGCCCACTGGCGGGCGCAGTCTGATGAAGCCCGCAGCGAAGCGGCCAAATCGCAAGAAGCCTATGAGCGGATCCAGCAGCAGCTGGCCGAACGTGAGGCAAGCCATGCCGAGCAGCTGAATCGCCAGCAGGCCGAGTGGGAGACGCGTCTGGCTCAGGAAGAGCAGCGCCACGAAGCTGCCGAAGATCGCCTGATGGGCTTGCTAGACAGTGCCCGACAGGAGCGCGCGCAGGAAGAAGCCGCTTATCAGCAGCGCTTGAAGCAGGCCGATAAGCGTAATGAGACGCTGGCTGGCGAGGTAAAAACCCTAGAGCGCACGTTGCATGAACAGCAGTTGGAGGCCCAAGCTCAACGTCAGGCGCAGACCCGCCTAGAAGAAACGCTGGAAACCCTACAGAAGCGCCTTGAGGAAGTTACCCAGCAACGCGAGGCAGCGGAAGCGTCGCTCGCCAGACAGGCACAGCAGCATGAAACACGGGAAAGCGCCTGGCAGGAACAGCTGTGGTCACGCATGGACGCCATGCAGCAACAATTGACGAACCTGCCCGCGTCGCTGTCGCATCAAAAGGAAGACGGTTCGGGCAATCAGCCGGATTAGAGGGGGCATAAAGATAAGCTGCCAAAAGGGCTGATACAAAAAAGCCCAGCGTTTGCTGGGCTTTTTTGAGGTGTATAACCGGCAAGGATCAACGATAGTAGGCGTTGGTCGTATCCGAGTGATCGGTGACATCGCGGATGCCGGCCAGCTCGGGAATACGCTCCATCAGCGTTTTCTCGACGCCATCCTTGAGGGTCAAGTCCACGGCCGCGCAGCCCTGACAGCCACCGCCGAAGGCAAGCACGGCCATTTTCTGCTCGGTGAGCTCAACCAGCTTGACTTCGCCGCCATGAGAGGCAAGGCCAGGATTGATTTCGCTGTACAGCACGTAGTTGACGCGGTCTTCCATCGGACTGTCGGCATTGACCTTGGGCATCTTGGCGTTGGGCGCCTTGATGGTCAGCTGGCCGCCCATACGATCGGCGTTGAAATCGACAACGGCTTCTTCCAGGAACGCCAGGCTATTCTTGTCCAGGAACACATTGATCTTGTCGAGTTCCAGCTTCTCGTCGGTGGGCTCTTCTTCCCCCGGACGGCAATAGGCCAGGCAGGTTTCCGCGTAGGGAGTCCCCGGCTGGGTAATGAAAATGCGCACGGCAATACCTTCGACGTTTTGCTTTTCCAGCAACTCTGCCAGGTAATCCTGTGCGCTATCTGTAATATCAATACCTTGGGTATCGACGTTGGTATCGGCTTCGGTAGTCTCGGTCATGAGGGGTATCTTCCTCCCGTGGCAGTGGCGTGACCACTTCACATGTCATTTGTGTCTATGGTAAGCAAAACCGGCCGCCGACACAATCCCGACTGTTTTACTGGGCTATTCACCCTGTCTGGCCGATAATACTCCCTTTCTTTCGCCAATGCCGCCCTGCATTCGAGACAATACATTGCTGCCCCGCCTGAGTCGCTTTGTTATGATAGTGCGCCGCTGACCCGTTGGGACTTGAAGTAACGACGATAACAACCCCCCTTTTTGACTGAAACGCTGGAGAGCTTCCCCCGCCATGGCTGCTAGTGATTTGATTGCGACCCTGACCCAACGCCTGACTCAACGCATCCATATTCTGGATGGCGGCATGGGAACCATGTTGCAGAATGCCGAGCTCAGCGAGGAAGAGTTTCGTGGCGAGCGTTTCAGCGACTGGCCGTCGGATCTGAAAGGCAATAACGACCTGTTGGCGCTGACCTGCCCCGAGATCGTCAGCCGTATCCACCGGGACTATCTCGAAGCCGGTGCCGACATTATCGAGACCAACACCTTCAACAGCACGCGTCTCTCCCAGGCCGACTACGGCATGGAAGCCATCGTGGTCGAGCTCAACCGCGAGTCGGCCCGGCTGGCCCGGGACGTCTGCGATGCTGTCGCCAAGGAAACCGGCGTGCCTCGCTACGTCGCCGGGGTGCTGGGCCCCACGTCGCGCACGGCGTCGCTGTCGCCGGACGTCAACGACCCCTCCAAGCGTAACGTCACCTTTGATGAGCTGCGCGACAATTACTACGAAGCGGCCCAGGCGTTGATCGATGGCGGTGCTGATCTCATCATGATCGAGACCATCTTCGACACCCTCAATGCCAAAGCGGCGATCTACGCACTTGAAGAGCTGTTCGAGGATCTCGGTCAGCGGCTACCGGTGATGATCTCCGGCACCATCACGGATGCCTCCGGCCGCACGCTGTCGGGGCAAACCACGGAAGCCTTCTGGAACTCCATTCGCCACGCCCAGCCGTTTTCTGTGGGGCTTAACTGCGCCCTCGGCGCTGAAGAACTGCGCCCGTATCTGGAAGAGCTTTCCACCAAGGCGGATGCGTTCGTATCGGCGCACCCCAACGCCGGTCTGCCCAACGAATTTGGCGAATACGACCAGACACCCGAGGAAATGGCGGCGATTGTCGGCGAGTTCGCCCAAAGCGGCCTGGTCAACATCATTGGCGGCTGCTGCGGCTCGACGCCGGAACATATTCGCGCCGTGGCGGACGCCGTTCACGGCCTGGCGCCCCGCAGCGTGCCCGAGCGCGCCCGCGCCTGCCGCTTATCCGGGCTCGAACCGTTCAACATCGAAGCCGACTCGCTGTTCGTCAACGTCGGGGAGCGTACCAATGTGACCGGGTCGGCACGTTTCAAGCGACTGATCGTCGAAGAAGATTTCACCACCGCCCTGGAAGTCGCCCTGGAACAGGTGGAAAACGGCGCCCAGATCATCGACATCAACATGGACGAAGGCATGTTGGAGTCTCAGGAAGCCATGGTGCGCTTTCTGAATCTTATCGCCGGTGAGCCCGATATCGCCCGCGTACCGATCATGATCGATTCCTCCAAGTGGGAGATCATCGAGGCGGGCCTCAAGTGCGTTCAGGGCAAGGCCGTGGTCAACTCCATCTCGCTCAAGGAAGGCGAAGCGGCCTTCCGCGAGCAGGCTACCAAATGCCGCCGCTTTGGCGCCGCCATTGTGGTCATGGCGTTCGACGAGGAAGGCCAGGCCGACACCTTCGCGCGCAAGACCGAGATCTGCGAGCGCGCCTACCGCCTGCTGGTCGATGAAATCGGCTTTCCGGCGGAAGATATCATCTTCGACCCCAACATCTTTGCCATTGCCACGGGGATCGAAGAGCACAACAACTACGCCGTCGACTTTATTGAAGCATCACAGTGGATTCGCGAGCACCTGCCCCATGCCATGCTTTCCGGCGGCGTATCCAACGTGTCGTTTTCCTTCCGGGGTAACAACCCGGTTCGCGAGGCGATTCACTCGGTCTTCCTGTATCACGCGATTCGTGCCGGCCTGACCATGGGCATCGTCAATGCCGGCCAGCTGGCGGTCTACGACGACCTCCCTGCCGAGCTGCGCGAGGCCGTGGAAGACGTGGTGCTCAACCGCCGCGACGACAGCACCGAACGGCTGCTGGAGCTTGCCGACAAGTACAAGGGCGACGGCAGTGGCGCAGCAAAGAAGGAAGACCTGGAGTGGCGCAGCTGGCCGGTCAAAAAGCGTATCGAACACGCGCTGGTCAAGGGCATTACCGCCTACATCGAGGACGATACCGAACTGGCCCGCGCTGAAGCGGAACGCCCTATCGAAGTCATCGAAGGGCCGTTGATGGACGGCATGAACGTAGTGGGCGACCTGTTCGGGGCGGGCAAGATGTTCCTGCCCCAGGTGGTCAAGTCCGCCCGGGTCATGAAACAGGCGGTCGCCTACCTGATTCCCTATATCGAAGCGGAAAAGAGCGAAGATACCCAGGCCAAGGGCAAGATCGTCATGGCGACGGTGAAGGGCGACGTGCACGATATCGGCAAGAATATTGTCGGCGTGGTTCTGCAGTGCAACAACTACGAGGTCATCGACCTTGGGGTCATGGTGCCCACCGACAAGATCCTTCAGGCCGCCCGGGATCACAACGCGGACATCATCGGACTGTCCGGCCTGATTACGCCGTCGCTGGATGAAATGGTTCACGTCGCCAAGGAAATGAAGCGCCAGGGTATGGAGCTGCCCTTGCTGATTGGCGGTGCGACCACGTCGAAAGCGCACACGGCGGTCAAGATCGAGCCGCAATACGACCACCCTGTTATTTATGTTACCGATGCTTCCCGGGCCGTGGGGGTCGCGGGCCGGCTGCTGACGCCGGCGCTCAAGACGCCTTACGTCGCCGAGATTCGCGAAGAGTACGAGAAGGTTCGCGAGCGCAACGCCAAGCGACGCCCCAAAGCTGCCGACCTGGACTATACCCAGGCGCGCAAACGGCGCTTCCGCACGGACTGGGCCAGCTATACGCCGGCCAAGCCTCACCAACTGGGGCTCACGACCTTCGACAACTACGACCTCGACGAGCTGGTCGAGCGCATCGACTGGACGCCGTTTTTCATGAGCTGGCAGCTGGCGGGCAAATACCCCAAGATTCTTGACGATCACGTGGTCGGCGAAGCAGCCCGCAACCTGTTTGAAGATGCTAAGCAGATGCTTGGCAAGCTGGTCGATGAAAAGCGCATTCAGGCCCGTGGCGTGATCGGCCTGTGGCCCGCCAATACCGTCGATGATGACGTCATTGAAGTATACGCCGACGAGTCGCGCAGCGAAGTGGTCGAACGGCTGCACCATATTCGCCAGCAGACCACCAAGGGACGCGATGGCATCTGCTACAGTCTGGCGGACTTCATTGCCCCCAAGGACAGCGGCAAAGCCGACTGGATTGGCGGCTTTGCGGTGACCACCGGGCACGGCGTCGACCAGCTGACCAAGGCCTATGAAGCCGCCGGCGATGACTATAACGCCATCATGGTTCAGGCGCTGACGGATCGCCTGGCTGAAGCCTTCGCCGAGCGCATGCACGAACGTGTGCGCAAGGAATTCTGGGGCTATGTACCCCAGGAATCCCTCGACAACGAGGCGCTGATCGCCGAAAAATACCAGGGCATCCGCCCGGCGCCGGGCTACCCGGCGTGCCCCGACCACACCGAGAAAACCACCCTGTTCCGGATGCTCGATGCCACCGCTAACACCGGGCTTGCGCTGACCGAGAACTTTGCCATGTGGCCGGCCGCTGCGGTATCGGGTTGGTATTTTTCGCACCCCCAATCCAAGTATTTCTCAACCGGCAAGATCACCCAGGATCAGGTCAAGGTATTGGCAGAGCGCAAACAGATGCCGCTTGAAGAAATGGAACGCTGGCTGTCTCCGGTGCTGTCTTACGACCCGAGCTAACGGTGTCGTACGTCGCCCGCCGCCACGGTAAAGTGGTTCGTCTGGCCTGGCCCATCATGCTGGGCATGCTGTCGCAGAGCATGCTCAACCTGGTCGATGCGGCAATGGTCGGCCGTCTGGGTGAGACCGCCTTGGCGGGCGTCGGACTTGGCGGCTACGCCATGTTCATGATGACGGCATTGGTGTTCGGTCTTTCTTCCAGCGTTCAGTCGCAAACCGCGCAACGCCAGGGGGCCGGCGCTTCCCTCACCTCCCCGCTTTATGCCGGGCTATGGCTCGGCTTGCTAAGCGGGATGCTGGTGACCTTGCTGGCCTGGTGGCAGGCGCCCTGGCTTATGCAGTGGCTATCGCCGGCACCGGACGTGCATGACGTGGCCATCGACTACTTTCGCTGGCGCGTGCTTGCGCTGACGGCCATCGCCCTTACCCTGTGTTTCAGAGGGTATTGGAACGGCCGTCAGCATACCCAACTGTATTTGCGTATTATCGTCGCCGTGCATCTGCTCAATGTACTACTCAGCGCCGGCTTGATTTTTGGCCTCGCAGGGTTTCCTCGATTGGGCGCTACGGGCGCGGGAGTAGGCACCACGCTGTCGATCATGGTCGGGCTTCTGCTTTGGGTATGGGTGACCCTGCGCCGTGACGCTTATGCGCGGTGGCGTCAATTACGCCCCGACAGTCAGATACTACGCGCCACCGCCCGGCTAGCGCTGCCGCATTCGGCCCAGCAGCTCTGGTTCGCGGCCGGCTACGCGGTGCTGTTCTGGCTGTTGAGCCAGCTCGGCACGGCAAGCGTTGCCGTGGGGCACGTCTTGATCAACCTGTCGTTATTATTGATCCTTCCTGGCGTTGGCGTCGGGGTGGCGGCCATGAGCCTGGTCGGCGAAGCGCTTGGCCGAGACGCCGAACAAGAAGCCCACCGCTGGGGAATGGACGCGCTGTGGGTGGCGTGGCTACTGCTCGCCGTGTTGGCGCTGCCGATGCTGTGGGTGCCTGAATGGGTGCTGGCGCTGTTTTTCAGCAGCCCTGAACTGATTGACCTGGGGACGCTGCCGCTGCAGTTGACCGGCCTGATGATGATAATCGACGCGGCGGCGCTGGTGCTGGCCCAAGCGCTGATGGGTGCGGGTGCTCAACGCACCGTGATGATCGTCACGCTTGGCATGCAGTGGCTGGTCTTTTTACCGCTGGCATGGTGGGTCGGGTTGAAGCTTGGCCATGGCCTGCTCGGCATTTGGCTGATGCAGCTGCTTTACCGGCTCATCAATTCAACTGGTTTTTTGTGGATATGGCAACGCCGCCAATGGGCGTCGTCGCCGGCTTAAATGCTATTTTGAGATAAAAAGATAATTATATATTCTTTTGTAGAATATGACGCCCGCGTTAAGGTGGCGACACTGATTCGTCCCGTTGCAACGTGACAACTTCGCTTTAGCAGGACCGTGCCCCATGTACCGTTATGATATTCACGACCAAACGCTGGTAGATGAGCGTGTCGCTCAGTTCCGCGATCAGATGGATCGTTACCGCGCCGGGCGTTTGGGAGAGGAAGAATTTCGTCCACTGCGTCTGCAGAATGGACTCTATATCCAACGACATGCGCCGATGCTGCGCATCGCGATTCCCTATGGCATGCTCGCCGGCTATCAGCTGCGCGCACTGGGCGACATCACCCGCCGCTATGATCGCGGCTATGGTCACTTCACGACGCGCCAGAATCTGCAGCTTAACTGGCCGGCGATCGAAGACGTGCCGGACATCCTGGCAGACCTTGCCAAGGTGGAGATGCATGCCATCCAGACCAGCGGTAACTGCATCCGCAACACGACCAGTGACCAGTTTGCCGGTATCGCCAACGACGAAGTCGAAGACCCGCGCCCCTGGTGCGAGCTGATTCGTCAATGGTCGACCCTGCACCCGGAGTTTGCTTACCTGCCGCGCAAGTTCAAGATTGCCGTGAGCGGCGCCGCGCAGGATCGTGCGGCCATTCAGGTTCACGATATCGGCCTGCGGCTGTGGTACAACGACGCAGGCGAATTGCGCGTCAGGGTACTCGCCGGTGGTGGCCTGGGCCGCACGCCGATGATCGGCGATGTGGTTCGCGACGACCTGCCCTGGCAGCACCTGCTGACCTACCTGGAAGCCTGTGTGCGGGTGTACAACCAGTTTGGCCGCCGTGACAACAAATTCAAGGCGCGGATCAAGATCCTGGTCAAGGCGCTGGGTATCGAGGAATATCGCCGCCGCGTCGAGGAAGAGTGGGCGCACTTGAAAGACGGCCCGCAAACGCTCAATCAAGCCGCCGTGGATGCGGCGAAAGCCCACTTTCCCGAGCCTGAGCGTCGCGAGGTGGGCGAAGCTGCCGTGGCGGCGTTCGAGCGCCTACGCCAGGATGATCGTGGCTTCGCGCGTTTCGTGACCAATAACGTCACCGACCACAAGGTGTACGGCTACAAGGCCGTGACGCTGTCGCTGAAACGCCGCGAACACGCCCCGGGGGATGTCACGGCTGACCAGATGGATGCGATTGCCGACCTCGCCGACCGCTACAGCTTTGGCGAAGTCCGCGTGACCCACGAACAGAACCTGGTTCTTTCGGACGTACCGGTGGATGAACTCGAAGCGCTCTGGAAGGAGCTAGACGCCCTGGGGATGGCCAATCCGACGGTGGGCACGCTCAACGATATTATCTGCTGCCCCGGCGGCGACTACTGTAGTCTGGCCAATGCCGTGTCGATCCCCATCGCTCAGGCTCTGCAGGAACGTTTTGAAGACCTCGACTTCCTCTACGACCTGGGGCCTGTGGATCTCAATATTTCCGGCTGCATGAATGCCTGTGGCCACCACCACGTGGGCCATATCGGCATCCTGGGCGTCGACAAGAAGGGCGAGGAGTACTACCAGGTATCGATTGGCGGCAACGCCACCGACGACGCCTCATTGGGTAAAATCCTTGGCCCGTCGTTCTTCCGTGAAGACGTCCCCGGTGTGGTCGAGAAAGTCCTCCAGGTGTATGTATCACAGCGTCACGAAGACGAGCGCTTCCTGGATACCTATCGCCGCATTGGCCTGAAACCCTTCAAGGAGCACGTTTATGCCAAGTAATGCCACGGCGGGCGATGCGCCATCAATGGCTCCGGTGCACGTCGACCATCTGATCGCCGACGGTGAACTGGCGGCGGAAAACGCCTGGTGCGTGTCCTACGATGCAGAGGCGCTCCCCGAGCGGCGCCCGGCGTTTGTCCCCCTGGCGCTCTGGGAGGCCAATCAGGAGGATACCGAGCTGGCACCGCTGCTGCCCAGCGACTGCGAATTGACCGCCGAACTGGTCAAGAGCATCAGCGCGGCCCCGGCGATCGCGATTGATTTTCCGGCGTTCACCGACGGCCGTGGCTACTCCATCGCGCGCCTGCTGCGCGAGCGGTTTGGCTATCGCGGTGAAATCCGCGCGGTGGGTGATGTGCTGGTCGACCAGTTGAATTACATGCAGCGCTGCGGTTTCAATGCCATGGCCCTGCGCGACGACCAGCACCCTGACGATGCCCTGCGCGCACTTAATGCCTTCAGCGTGCGCTATCAGCCTGATGTCGAAGAGCGCCAGGCGCTGTTTGAAAAGCGCCTGAACGCCGACAGCTAAGCAGCGCAACCGTGGTCATTCCCCCCAAAAAGGGCCGCCTAAATGGCGGCCCTTTTGCGTCAGCGGTCAGCCCCGACGTTTCTGCTGGCGTTCGCGGTTATTGGCTTTGGCTCGGTCGCTCTTGCGCAACATGACCCAAGTCGCGCCCAGCCCGCCGTCAGAGGGCTGGGCGGAAATGTAGGCCTGCACCTCATCAAACTGAAGGAGCCATTTGGCAACGTAGGAGCGCAGCACATTGGGCGGGCTGTCGATATCACGCCCGCGCCCGTGAACGATGAGTACCGAACGCAAGTCGTTGGCGTAAGCATCCTGAATGAAAGGGAAAATCAGCCCTCGGCATTCTGCAAGGGGACGCCGCAGCAGATGCAGCTGAGCCTGAACCGGGTAGCCGCCGTGCTTTAATTTATCGACCACCCCCTGTTGAATGCCTTCGCGGCGAAATTCGATGGGATCGAAGGCCGGCACGAGATCGACAAAATCATCGGACAGAAAATTACGCTCTTCAACTGCCGATTCGGCGCGCTCGCGTCTGGCCAGTTGCGCCTCGGAGGGTTGCTGGCGCCGGGGGCCTGTATCCGCACGATTATGGCGGGGGAGCGGCTTAACGTCGCCGACGAGCGCGCTAAAATCCATCTCATCACGAAGTTGCTGATTCATGGCAGGCTCTCCGATTGGATAGGCAATACATCGTAACAAACCCATATCGATTGCTTAAGCATATTGTTACGCTTGTCTTCCACGCAATGTCACGCCACGCTAGTCGCTTTACGAGTCGCATAAGGACATCACCATGGCTTGGGCCAAACGCCTGTTAGCACTTTGTGCAATACTGCTGCTGGGGCTTGCGGGCTGGCTGTGGCTGACCATGCTCAGCCCCTGGTTTTATGAGCGACCCGACGAGCTTGCCGATATCGAGCAGCGCGCACACCAGGTGTTTGTCTATGGCACGCTGCGTTATGCGCCGGTTCGTTGGGTGGTGATGGGCAGCTCGGGCGACCCCCAGTCGGCCACGCTTGAAGACCATCAGCGCAACGGGCTCGATTTATCGCCTTCGCCTGGCAGCCAGGTGGAAGGCCTTCGCCTGAGCGTCACCGCCGACCAGCTCGCCCGCCTCGACCGTTACGAGCGCCTGGGTATTCGCTACGAGCGCGTCGAAAAGCAACTGGCTGACGGCAGCCGCGCCTGGGTGTATCAGCGGTTGCCTAATGCACAAGGCCTGCGCGTGCCATTACCGGCTGCCTACGTTGCTCTGGTACCCTAAGGCCATCTCTCGTTTGGCGTTACTATTTTGGAGCTACTATGTCCGGTTCATTACCTTATGTGTTGATACTCTATTATTCGCGCTCGGGTGCCACCGCCACCATGGCGCAGCAGATGGCCGCGGGTGTCGAACAGGTAGCCGGCATGGAAGCTCGCCTGCGTACCGTTCCATCGGTGTCGCCCACCAGCGAGGCGACAACGCCCGAGATTCCCGACGAGGGGGCGATTTACGCCGAGCTTGACGACCTGCGTCACTGCAGCGGCCTTGCGCTGGGCAGCCCCACTCGGTTTGGCAACATGGCCGCGCCGCTGAAGTATTTTCTCGACACCACCAGCAGCCTCTGGGTCAACGGCGCCCTGATCGACAAACCAGCGAGCGCCTTCACCTCCAGCTCCAGCCTGCACGGCGGTCAGGAAAGCACGCTGCTGACCATGCTGGTCCCCCTGCTCCACCATGGCATGGTGTATGCAGGTGTTCCCTACAGCGCGACGGAACTGCTTGCCACGCAAAGCGGCGGCACGCCCTACGGCTCAAGTCACCTTGCCGGGCCGCGCAGCGACCGCTCGGTGGATGAACACGAACGTGCCCTGTGCGTTGCCCAGGGCAAACGACTGGCCAAGCTCGCGTTGGCCATGCAGAAGATGCGCGAGGAGGCGTCATGAGGCAGTGGCTGGAGCGCTTTGAGCAACGCCACGGTATCGACCTGCTGACGCTGAGGGCCAGGCAATGGGTGCTGACTAGTTTTGGCCTGTTGCTGGTGATGATGTTGCTTCGCGGATTCATGGTGCAGGGCGACGTCTTCAACTGGCGGCCGATGATTGCGTTTGTGCTGCCGCTGGTACTGTTTCTACCGTCCATTCTTGGCAAACGCCCGCGCGGGCATGCATGGCTGGCCTTTGTCAGCCTGTTGTATTTTAGCCAGGGCGTGATGGTGGCCACGCTGCCCACACAGGTCATGCGCGGGGTTGCCGAAGCGCTGCTGTCGCTTGCCTTGTTTACTGGCTGCATGGCGTACGCGCGATTTCGCAGTCGCCAGCTTCGCGCGCCGCAGTGATGTGTATCAACCAGCGCCGAGAAATAGCCACAACAAACACCAGGATCGACAGCGCGACCCACTGATTTCCATTATGATGAGAGGTAGGCACTGGCATAACGTTTTGGTTGGCTGGGTGTATAACGCATTGAAACGTTATGTTTTATTGCAATGCTTGCTACTTGAGCTTTGTCAGCACACCCGCCACCATGGTAAAAATTCTTGACGGAGAGCCTAGCAATGGCACGCGACATAGCGGATATCAGGCGTGATTATGAAGGAGGTCGGCTCGACGAGTCCCAGGCCCCTGATGATCCATTAGACCTGTTTGATGAGTGGTTCACCCTGGCACTCGAGCAGGAAGGCAAAGACGGCAACGCCATGACGCTGGCGACGGTGGATAGCCAAGGCCGTCCCCATGCGCGTGTGGTCTTGCTGAAAGGGTTCGACGAGCACGGCATGGTCTTTTTCACCAACTACCATAGCCACAAGGGCAGCGAGCTCAGCAACGTACCCTATGCAGCCCTCACCTTCTGGTGGCCTTCCATCTCCAGGCAGGTACGCATCGAAGGGTCGGTGGAACAAGTCGCTGGAGAAGAGTCCGATGACTATTTCGCCAGCCGCCCCCGGGGTAGTCAGCTGGGCGCCTGGATTGCCACCCAAAGCGTGGTAATACCCAACCGCAACTGGATCGAAGAGCGTCAGAAACGCTTCGAGCAGGCCTACGAGGGGCAGGATATCCCACGCCCTATTCATTGGGGCGGCTACCGCGTCTCGCCTGACATGATCGAATTCTGGCAGGGCCAGCCCAGCCGCCTCCACGACCGCATCCGCTACGAACGTCGCGACGGCGGTGAATGGAGTTCTTTCCGCCTGGCTCCCTGACGCGCTGCCCGCCGCTTGTGCTTCATTGCTGGTTCTATCAATGGCCAGCGGCGGGCAAAACGGCTTCAGTCAGGCAGGCTTTCCAGGCGATGGCGTTGCCATTCGCTCTCGGGCTCGTTGAGCCGCATGATGGCATCGATCACCTGTTCTTCCATGTTATAGCGGCAGGTGAAGCCCAGGTGCTTCATCAATGCCCGCATGGGGTGATTGTCCGCCATGATCTTGCCCACCATTTCCAGCGTACCGATGCTGGTGCAGTAGTCGATCATTTTCTTCATCAATAGACTGCCGATCCCCAACCCCTGAAGGTCGTCGCGGATGATCACCGAAAACTCCGTGCGGATGTTATCCGGATCGTTCCACACCCGCACCACGCCCAGCATCTCCTTACTGCCATCGTCGCGCTGGTGTTCTGCAATGAAGGCCATCTGGCGGTCGTAATTGATATGCGACAGCACCGATAGATCGCGCTGGGTTAGATTCGACTTGTTATGAAAATAGCGAAAACGGATGCTTTCTTCAGACAGCTGGCGGTGGAAATTGGTGATCAACGGCGCGTCCTCGGCGCGGATGGGACGTACCTCCACCTGCCAGCCGTTCTTCAGCGTGACCCATTCGCGCAGCTCTTCCGGATAGGGCATGATGGCAAACCGCGCCGGCGGCCCCAAGTCCATGGCGAAGTCGACCGCGACGATGCCGTCCCGGTTGAGCAGCAAGGGGTTGAGCTCCAGCCCGCGCAGCTCGCCAAGGTCCGAGGCCATTTGCGAGAGTTTCACCAGCAGTTGGCATAAATGTTGGGTATCACGGTCAGGGTCTGACGAATGCTCGCGTATCAATGAAGCTGCATGGGTGCGATTGACCACGTCGGCGGCCAGTCCCATGTTGAGCGGTGGTAATGCCACCTGCCGGTCAGCAAGAATGTTAACCTTGTAACCCCCGATACCAAACACGATCAGCGGCCCGAATACCGGATCCCTCGTGATGCCCGCGCATACCTGCATGGAATGCTTGCCGCGCTGCATGGGCTGCAAGCAATACTCATGAATGGCATTTTCAGGGAATTTTTCGTTGACTTTTTCGCCCAGCCGGCGTACTCCATCTGCCACCTGCTCGGGGGTTTCCAGATCCTGGAGCAGCCCTGCCGATATTTTATGCGGGTGCTTGCGATAGCGATAAGGCCGACAATTTCCTTCGTGAACGACCTTCAACGCTTTGGGGCCTTCAATCCGAGTGGCCGCCTCCAGCGCCTGTTCGGGACGGGTAAGGTAAATGCTCGTGGCGGCTGGAATGCCGTAGGCCTCGAGCACCTGGGCGGTTTCCGAGTGGCTTAACGTCTGCCGCCCCTCGGCCTTGGCGTCACTGATGAGCGTACGGCATTGAGCGCGGATTGTGGCGCTGGTGGTAAATGGCAGGCTGGGGGGCGTTTCCTGGAGCAATTGCTGCACGCGCTGGTAATCCACCATGTGCATGAAGGCTTTGACCGCCTTTTCGGGCGAAATATAGGTAGGAATGCCCGCCAGGTTGCATTCGTGGCGGGCATTCAACGCCTCCTTCAATCCCATCCAACTGGTCAACAGGTTACGCCGGAACGACTTGCGGTTGGCTATCAGCGCCTGGGCGGTCACCAGCGAAGGGGCGAGTCGCGTCGGCGCATGCACCACCAGAACCGCATCCACATTGGTGTCGGCGGCCACGATTCGCAGCGCTTCGACAAATCGCTCAGGGGTGGCATTGCCGCCGAGATCAACGGGATTTTCCCCCGGTTTGCTGACCTCGATCTCGCTCTTGCGCAGTGCCTGCTGAGTATCGTCGCTGAACTCCGCCAGTTTGCCCCCGGCGCTGATCAGTTTGTCGATCGCCAGCATGGCTGGGCCTAAACCGTTGGACACCACCGCCAGCCGATCGCCGCGCAGCGGTTTCATGCGCGACAGCGTTTCCAGGGCGTCGAGCAGCTCGTCGGAGTCGTCGACGCGCACCACGCCAGCGCGGGAGAAGGCCGCATCAAACACCACGTCGCGATTGGCGATGCCGGGGGTCGGTGCCATCCCGGAGATGTCCGAGGCAAAGGTACGCCCGCTTTTAATGGCCAGCACGAGCCGATTTCGGGAAGCGTCTCGCACCGCTGTCATGAAATGCTGCGCGTCGGATATTCGCTCAAGGTGGAGCAGTATTGCCTGGGCCGGCGAAAATTGGTTCACGTAATCGATCATATCCGGCAGCAGGACATCAACGCTGTTGCCCACGGTAATCAGGTGGGAAAACCCCACATCGCGCCCGGCGGCCCAATCGATCATGGCATTGGCGAGCATGCCCGACTGCCCTAGATACGCCACCCGTCCTGCCTTGACCGGCTGGCTGGCATAGGAGGCGTTGAGTTTCTTGGCGGGCACGATCAAGCCCATGCATTCAGGGCCCAGCACCCGGATGCCGGATTCGCGGGCCGCGCTCAGCATGCGCTCGCGGATCGATCCCTTGTTGCCCTTGTCGCGATCCAGGTAGGCACCGCCGGACAGTACCAGCGCCGCTTTCACACCAAACTTGCCAAGCTGTTGAATCAACTTGGGCACGCCCTCGATGGGCGAACAGATGATGGCAAGGTCGGGAATCTCGGGAAGGTCGTCGACGCGTTTGACACAGGGGTCACCAAATACCTGATCATAGCCTTTCAGGTTGACCGCCCAACGCTGTCCCTTGAAGCCACCTTCATGGATGTTGCGCAGCACCAGGCCGCCTAGCGAGGCCGGATTCTCCGACGCGCCGATAACGGCCAGCGAGCGGGGTTCAAAAAAATGGTGCAAGAAACGTGTGCTCACGTTTGCCTCTCCTTGAGCGGTGCCGCGCGATGTAAGACTTATGGACACTGTCGCGCATCAGCGTGTCGCGATTAAGGTGATGCTACCCATCCTGGAGCGCTTGAATGATCACTGCCTACCTTACCCATCCAGACTGCTTATTACATCACATGGGACCGGATCACCCCGAAAACCCTCAGCGACTGGAGGCCATTCGCGCGCGTCTGTCGTTGTCAGGCCTATTACAGCAAACCATGCAGGCCGATGCCAAGGAAGCGGATGAGGCCTCGCTTGGCCGGGTTCACGCCAAGCGGCATCTCAACGCCCTGACTAAATGCCTGCCTGACGAAGGGATTGTGCCGCTGGATAACGACACCTTCATGAATCCTGACAGCCTGAAGGCCGCACGGCTAGCCGCCGGTGCGGTTATCAAAGGCATTGATCAGGTATTCAAGCGCCAGGCGGACAACGTATTCTGTGCGATTCGGCCACCCGGACATCATGCTGAAGCGGCTGAAGCCATGGGGTTTTGCTTCTACAACAACATTGCCGTGGGGGCGGCTTACGCCAAGGAGCGCTACGGTGCCCAGCGGATTGCCGTGCTGGATTTTGACGTACACCAGTGCAATGGCACCATCGATATCTTCAAGAATGACCCCAGCGTGCTGATATGCACAAGCTTCCAATACCCGTTCTATCCGTGGCGGTATTTGCGCAGCGAATGGCAGAACGTGGTCAACACGCCGCTGGAAGTCGGCACTGAGGGGCCCGAATTCCGCCGCCTGATCGAAAATCAATGGCTGCCGGCGCTGCACCGCTTCAAGCCTGACCTGGTGCTGATATCCGCGGGCTTTGACGCTCACCGCGACGACCCCATGGGCGATATCTGCCTGACCGACGAGGATTTTTACTGGATCACCCACATGGCAATGGAAATTGCCACGCTCTACGCCGATAACCGGCTGGTATCGTCACTTGAGGGCGGCTACAACCCTACCTCGCTGGCCAGTGGCGTAGAGGCCCATCTGAAAGCACTGCTTGGCCTACCCTATGCGGTGGCATCATAACCCGGGTACAGCATATGGTGCCAAACCACAGCGATGCCTGGCGCCGTCAAAGGCAGTTGGTCGGTTTGGGCAGGCCGGCAACTCGGGCCACGACTTTGGCAGTACTGCCTGGAAATAGCTGCATCAAATAAATCGAGCGCCCTTTTTCACTGCCCAGCGCCTGCTGTGTGGCTTTGACGAGGGGGCGCATGGCGGGCGCCATTTCGTAGCGTGCGTAAAAGTCTCGCACCAGGCGGATGATTTCCCAGTGGTCGGGCGTCAGCTCGACCCCTTCATCATCGGCGAGCTGTTCGGCAACGGCTTCAGACCAGTCATTCAGGTCGGCAAGATACCCTTCCGGATCAAGTGGTACCTGTACGTCGGCGTTTTCCATCGGTGTATTCACGGGTTAGCCCTTTCTTTCATGACGATAGGTTCATGTCGATCGGTACACCAAGGTCTGTTTGACTGGCACAGGTGGCTCAATACCAGGTGACCGACTGTTCATGCTGCTCGGTCAAGGCGACAAACCCGTCCATGTTGACGGTCGCCAATCGATGCTTCTTGGCAATGTTCCCAAGGCCTCGGGCCACCAGATCTTCCTCAAGCAACCATACCGTATACGCAGGTTGTGTCCAGCAGTTCAACTGGGGGTCGAGTGCAGCGGTGACGGCTGCTTCGATCAGCAGCAGGGTATCGCCTGCATTGAGAGCCTGTTCGACCTGCCGGGCGGGGTCGCTGTTGGGCGCAGTTGTCAGAATATGCAGGGTCATGAGGCTCTCTAGAAGTTGAGTATCGGACGGTTCTGGCTGAACAGCGCATTAACCTGGGCGTCGGTCAGCGTTGAGACGCCATCCACCAGCGATTCCAGCCCGATGTTCAGCTCGTCGAGCGTTCGCACGGGGACATTCAATTGATCGATATCGTACATCTCAAGCATGTCGATTGTCGGCAGACTGGCTTTTTGCCCCGGCGCGCCGGCCTGCTGTGCCTTGCACAGCGCCAGTGCGCCCTCGCCCATGAACAAAAGCCTGACGGATTGCCCGAAGGCGGCGGCCACCAGGGCGGCGTCCAGGCCTTCGCGGAGCCAGCTGGCGTTATGCGGCGCGTGGCGGATGATTACCAGAAAATCTTCGGATGCGTGCATGGGCGGCCTCAACTGGCAAAGGTAATCAAGCGGTCACAGCGCTGCTGTAGCGTTAACAGCTGCCCTAATCCGGTTAGCTCAAACGGCGCCTCCAGATTATAGGCGCTGTGCCCGTGACGCGCTGCTTCGGCCTCGCTGACGATACCACGCCGCAACGCGGCGGCAATACATACATCCAGCGGTACGCCGTGGCGTTCGTTAAGCGCCTTCCAGGCTTTGCGCAGGTTGAGCTCGTCCTGCGGCGGGGTCATAAGCGACGATGCGTTATGCACGCCGTCATGATAAAAGAAAACGCCTGTCAGTCGATGCCCTCTTGCCAGCACTGCCTCGGCAAACCGCAACGCCGAATGAGGTGCCGGGTCGCTATAGGGGGCGCCCATTACTAATAGTCCATAGTCCATCTTGCTCACCTATCGCTGATCAGTGGTTACCTGCCTGGTGACCCTGCCCTGACGCCCAGAATAAAAAAAGCAGACCCTAAATGAATAGGGTCTGCCGCGATATTACGTTTTGTCAGCACATCAAGCCATTAGTCGCTGCTCATGAACCCGAGCAGCGATAGCAAGCTGATGAACAGGTTATAGATGGACACAAACAATGTGATGGTGGCCAAGATATAGTTGGTCTCACCCTGGCGGTGAATGATTTCGCTGGTTTGATAAAGAATCGCCGCAGACGAAAACAGTACAAAGCCAGCTGACACCATCAGCGACAGCGCGGGGATATTAAAGATCAACCCTGCGACCATCGCGAGCACCAGCACAATCGCACCGGCCACCATGAAGTTGGCCAGGAAGCCAAAATCTTTCTTGGTTATCAAGGCAACAGCAGAAAGGCCGATGAAGGTGACGCCGGTCATTGCCAGGGCATTCATGATCAACGCGCCGCCGTTGGGCAACGCCAGGTAGGCAGAAAGTATCGGCCCCAGCGTGAAGCCCATAAAGCCTGTGAAGGCAAAAGTGGCCAGCAGACCCATCGCTGAATTGGCGGTTTTATGGACCAGGAACATCAACCCATAGGCACCAATGAAGAACACGAAGATGTTCATTTGCTGAACGCCCATCGCGACGGCGGCCCCTGCAGCGGCTGCAGAGAACAGTAGCGTCATCGCCAGCAACGCGTAGGTGTTACGCAGCACTTTGTTGGTGCTAACCGAATTGGCTACACCGCCAGAGGCTGATTGCGCAATATGTGAGTCGTTGTAACTCATGTGTTCATGCTCCGTAATGATCTGTCGAACAGTGGACAAGCATGCCGTTAGCGAGTTCCAGACGCAAGCCTTTGTCTTCTACGCTGATACAATTTCAACGTTGTATCACTCTTGCAACGCTGTATCAGTTTATCAAGAGTGACTATGCTTACTGGACACCCTATAGGACAACAATACCATGAAAAAGATTCTGCTCCCCACCAGCACTATCGCCATGTTATCCCTCGCCCAGGCGGCGCTGGCGTTTTCTCCCGCCGGGCAAGATATTGCGTACAACGTGGATGACGAAGATTTCCAGGGCTATTTTGTTTCAGGTGGCGACGATGCCAGAGGCAGTGTGCTGATCGTTCACGATTGGGACGGGGTGGATGATTACGAGCGTGAACGCGCCGATATGCTGGCCGATGAAGGCTACGATGTGTTTGCTGTTGACCTGTTTGGCGAAGGTAACCGCCCCCAGGCGGTTGAGGATAAGCGCGCCGCCACCCACCGTCTCTATGAAGATCGCGAACGCATGCGCGCCCTCACTCTCGGTGGCCTGGCGCAAGCCAGGAAAGAAGGTGCAGCCGAACAGACGGTCATTGCGGGTTACTGCTTTGGCGGTGCGGTCGCGCTGGAAATCGCCCGTTCCGGCGAAGCAGACGGCATTGCCGCCTATACCAGCTTCCATGGCGGATTAATGACGCCCGACGGCCAGACTTATTCAAGCGATACCGCGCCTATCCTGATCGCCCATGGTGGAGCCGACACGTCAGTGAGCCTTGAGGATGTGGCCACGCTGGCTGAAGAGCTTGAAAGCGCTGACGTTACCTACGAAGTCGGTATTTATTCCGGCGCGCCCCATGCCTTCAGCGTGTTTGGAAGCGATGCCTACCATGAGCGTGCCGACGAACGCTCTTGGGCAGCGTTCACCGCCTGGCTGGAAGAGAGGCTCTAGGCGCAGGTTCTCCATTTTTTGCGGTCAACGGCGACGCTGACAGCCACGCGGGCAGCCGCTTTTCCAGGTAGTACCCGGGCGACCAAGGTGCGCCTTCAATGAAGCCCACATGCCCCCCTTTGGGGTGATATTCCAGGGTTACATCGTCTGGTAAATCCGAGGGCTTAGGGGCACTGTGCGGGTACACAAACGGATCGTCCTGGGACTGGACGATCAGCGTCGGCACACGAATCGAAGACAGGAAATACAGGCTGCTGCAGCGCTGATAGTAATCGCTGGCGCTGGCATAGCCATGCAGCGGCGCGGTTACCCGGTCATCGAAATCCCACAGGGTTGTCATCCCCTTGAGCGCCCCCAATTCAAGCAGTTTTGTGTACTCGTCGGGGTCGCCGTTAATGGCGAACTGGTGACGCTTGTTGGCCATATAATGTCGTAGGTCACGCAGGAAGCGTGCCTGATAGAGTCGCGACATCCCCTGGCTGATGCGTTCGGCGCTGTGGTCGAGACGAAACGGCACCGATACCGCAGCAGCCGCCATCAATGGCGTAGCACCGCCCTGTTCACCCAGATATTTCAACAGCACATTGCCACCCAGCGAATAACCAATGGCCGCCAGGGGTTGGGCGGGTCGGCGTGCGGCCAGCACGTCGACCACTTCGGCTAGATCTTCACTCACCCCTGAGTGATAGCCTCTGGCCAGACGATTAGGCGTGCCAGAACAGCCACGCCAATTGACCGCGACGCTCTGCCACCCCTGCAAGGTCAACGCTTGCTGCTGACCCAGAATATAACGCGAGGACGAGCTGCCGGTGAGGCCGTGCAGCAGTATCACGCATGGCGTGTCGTCATTGGCCTCGCCCAGCCAGTCGAGATCCAGAAAGTCGCCATCCTGGAGCGTCAACCTCTCGCGTTGCCGCGGCAGGGAGAGCGCAGGTCGAAGAAGCGGGCTATACAGCGTTTGAAGATGGCCGCCGGAGAGCCCGTGCGCAACGTGAAATGAAGGCATTAATAACAGTCATGATCATGAAGAAGTGGATACGATATCAATACATTGCATTGGGGAGATATACAAAGGCATTCGCTCACTCAGCTTCATCTTTTTCGTTCGGTGAAACCATCAAGCCAAGCCGAAGAGCTTCGTGAACAAGCCCTGCCGTATGCCGAACCCCCAGACGGTGCATGATATCGGCGCGGTGGGTTTCGATGGTTTTTATACTGACATTTAGCTGATCGGCAATGGCCTTGCTTCTGAAGCCTTTGGCCACCAGTTCCAGAACCTCACTTTGACGGGGTGTAAGGGGATTATCTCGAATGATCGAGCTCTCCTTGGCGGGGGCTGCTGCGACAAACGGCTCAGGCTCCATAGGAGTAAGCACAAAACGCTCCCCCGATGCCGCTTTCTGAATGGCCATTTCGAGTGCATCAACGTCTGCATTTTTATGAAGGAAACCAGCGACGCCCTCTTCGAAAAGTCGCCGGATGAAAGAGTCGCTGGAGTAATCCGACAGAACCACGATGCGACCTTTGGGGAGCAGGTTTCTTATCCGGCTTAAAGACGACATACCCTCCAGAGAAATCACCATGGCATCAATCAGTGCCACATCGACATCGTTATATACCCCGTCGGCGTCCAGGAGATGCCGCTCAGAAACCACTTCAGCGATAACGGTCATGCCGTCGAAGGTTTCGATCAGGGAACTAATGGCAGAGAGAATCAGCTGATGTTCATCCGCCAACAGTACCTGAATGGTGTTATCTTTATATTTCATGGGATTATGCTGTAAACTTTGACAGGGTGCAGCCTAAAATCGGCCTTCTCTCTTGAGGACGGGCCCGATCGTGCACAATGGAGTCATTAGGCGCTTCGCTTCGTTCCTGGGAAAGTCGTAAATCCAGAAGCACACTCGATGCCGCAAGGTAACTCACTGAATGACAAAGCAGTATACGTAAAAACCCTGATCAATAATCTTGATGCAGGATACCCAAGCGCAGTGCCTCGAGAAGCAGATCATCGATCGAATCGCGGTTCTGCGGCATACGGGTATAAGTGTTGACGTCTTTCAGAAAACCGTCGGCATCATGCAGACGTTTAATTAGGGTTGGGCACAGGAATATTTCACTCTCCGCCGCTGCGTACAGCGCTAATTCAAGGTCGCTGATGCCAGCGTCCCGCAGCAGGAAACCGCTTGCTCCCGCCTGGAACGCTCGCCTTACATCCGCCAGACTGGGGTTCACCGATAAGATGACGACCCTTACCTCAACACCACTTTCGTGAAGGCTTCGAGCGGCATGAAACCCCGTTTGGCTGGGGTATTGTGAGTCGATCAGAGCAACATCGACCCGCAGATCTTCCGCGATCTCTATCAGGTCATGAGCGAAACAGGTGCCTCCAACGACCTCGACTCTCCAGAAACGCTCGATGACCCTGCAAAGCCCCTCGCGGATGAAGCCGCTTTCATTGATGACCAGCACCCTTATCGTTGAGCCGGAAACGTCTTGTGGATCCACTTCGCGCACCTCTGCTAATGCCTGTGTATCGGTATATTCGGTCAATGGTGGGCGCGGCTCTTTGTCAACGGGTATCTTAGGACTTTTTAATGAGAATGATCATCGCTTATGTTAACGCCAGCATGATTTTACGCGCCGCCATGAGCTAGCATATACAAAGAAACCACTAGACGTTGTTTGAAAGATATCAGCAGAAATGATTAAATCATTCCACATTGTTTAAAACACGACTGGCGACGCCCTTCCAGCTGTTTTTTACGTGCTCAACATTATCAGGCACGCCTTATGGAAGAAGACCGTCATCCTCTGGACCCTTTGCAAGAGGACACGACCCAGCTCGCCGCGTCTCGCTCGTGCTCGACCCAGAAGGCTGCTCCCGCTGCACATTTCGACTGTTACATCCGCCTGGTTTCACAGGTCTTCAACACTTCCATCGTTTTCATCTCGTTATTCGATGATGGAAGCCAGCGAATAGTATCGTCCGTCGGGCTGGACGGCATGGAACTCCCATATGAATGCCCCTGCGGGACAAAAGATTTAGAGCAAGATTATTTTGAGGTGTCCGACACGCAGGAAATTGATCTGCTCGATACCTGCCAAAGCTTGATTTCATGTTCCTGTAATCGTTTCTACGCGGGGATCGTGTTGCGAGATCCTTGCCATAATGCTATTGGCACCCTCTGCATAAGCGATACGGCACCAAGATCGCTCAACGAGGTCGAGCGATCTTGGCTGAAAGCGTTTGGCAATATTGTTGAAGAGCAGCTCAACCTCAATTCGCAACTTCTTGATATGCGACATCGTGCCAGCCGTGTCCACCAGCGGGATACACGGACGGGGCTTCCCGATGAGACCCTCCTGGGAGAAACTCTGGACAATCTCGTCCAGCTTGCTGAGACAGAGTCATACCACCTGGTGGTCTTGCATCTTCGAGTGAACAACCTCGATGAAATTAGTCGCCTACATGGACGTCGATACCGCAACGCGATTCTCAAATGCCTCGCCGAGCGACTTACAGCCCCTGACGTCGGTATTCTGACCGCTGGCAATATCGATATTGATCGCTTTGGCGCGGTGGTTTCCATCTTCTCATTGCGCGACCTCTTTGGCGTCATCAAGCCCGTCATCAACAAGCTGAATGCTCCCATCGATCTTCATGGTCACACTATTAATCCGAACATTGATGTCGGGGTGAGCGTGTCGCCCGATGACGGGGTCAACCCTGATGACTTGCTGGAGAGGGCTAGAACGGCTCTGAAAGCCCCCAAGACCTACGACAGCATTCATGTCTTCACTCAGCGTACAGAAGAAAGCGCGTTACGCCGGCACAAGGTCGAGCAGCGCCTGGACGCGGCGCTTTCTGCTAACCAGCTGTATCAACACTATCAGCCGCTGGTGCTTGCCGACGGCAGCAAGGTCACAGGTTTTGAAGCACTAGCACGCTGGCAAGACAGCGAGCTGGGTATCATCAGCCCTGGCGAGTTTGTTCCCATTGCCGAAAAAAATGCTCGGCTGTCACGATTACTTACCGAGTGGTCGCTTGGGTGTGTATGTGAAAAAGCGTTTCATTGGCCCATCAAGCCTAGCGACCCTCCGTTTAAAATCGGGATCAACATTCCCGCTAACCAGTTTTATCAACCCAATTTTGTTGATCAGATTCTTCATACGCTTGATGAGCACAGCTTGCCTCCAGAGCGATTGACGCTAGAGCTTACTGAAGAGAGCCTGCTGACCGATATCGATCAGGCTATTTTGACCATGGAAAAGCTGCGAGAGCGCGGCATTTCTCTGGCATTGGACGATTTTGGTACTGGCTATTCTTCGCTGAATTATCTCAAACGCCTGCCGGTTGACATGCTTAAAATCGACAAGAGCTTTATCGATGATCTGCCTCATGATGAAAAAGCCATAAACTTGGTGAGCGGCATTATTCGGATTGCTCACGGCCTCGGCCTGACGGTGGTAGGCGAAGGCGTCGAATACCAGGAACAACAAAAGCTACTTTACATGCTTGGCTGCGATGTTCTCCAAGGCTACCTGTTCAGCCGTCCAGTTGATGCCTACCAAGCACTACATTTTTTAGAGACGTGGCCTTAGAGGCCTCGCCCCGCAGTGATATGGCAACCAGACACTTCAGCATAGCAACCAGCCTGTAAATCAGTACCCTCGGCATACCCTCAATATATGTGGCATGCCAGTCTAGTACATGAGTACTGCTTAAAACGGCATTGACACACCAAACGATAAAGCGCCTGACATGGCGCTTAAGGAAAACATAGTGGCATCTTCATTCAAGGCCAATGCGAAAATTAGTACTCGATTGGCGATTGGCTTTTCCACCCTGCTCACTCTGCTAGTGGGTCTGGTCGTGGTCGGGATTTATCAGGTGAATCAAATTGACCGTGATTTAACCATGATTAATGACGTGAACGGCAGCAAGCTGGGTTTTGCGGTAAATATGCGCGGTAGCGTGCATGATCGCGCCATCGCCCTGCGCGATATTGTGCTTACCCAAAACGAGGATCGGTTGGGCAGCTTACTTGCAGAGATGGATCGTCTGGAAAGTGATTATACGGTTGCGTCCGAAGGTGAGCACCAGGTGGCTGAGGAATACTCGTCCGGCCAAGATGAGCAGACCCTACTTGCCAACATCGACGACCAGGCCGCAACGGCTCTATCACTAACACAGCAAGTGATTAGTGACCGCCAAGCGGGTCGATTGGACGATGCTGAAACCTTGCTCCGTGAACAAGCGGGCCCTGCCTACGCCGAGTGGCTCAATCGCATCAATCAATTCATTGGCCTTCAGGAGCAATTGAATGATGTGACCACCGCTGACGCACGTGACACGGCGTCAGGTTTCCAGATGCAAATGCTGGGACTCACGCTCTTCGCCCTGCTCCTTGGGGGTGGCATCGCCTACTGGTTAACCCGCCAACTACTGAGGGAGCTAGGCGCCGAGCCCTACGAAGTCAAAGCCTTTGCCGAGGCCATCGGCCGTGGAGAGCTAGCCATTCAGGGACGCCTCAAAAAGGGCGATACCCAAAGTATCATGGCGTCGCAGGTGGCCATGGCTTGCCAGTTACAGGACATCGTCGCAAAAGTGCGCGCATCGGCCGATGCTGTTGCCAGCAACAGCGAGCAAATCGTTGAAGGCAATAACGACCTCTCTTCGCGCACTGAGCAACAAGCCAGCGCGCTTGCCGAAACTGCTTCGGCAATGGAAGAGCTTAACAGCACGGTTAAACTCAACGCAGAAAACTCCGAGCAGGCCAGCCAGGAAGCTTCACGGGCATCTAAAACGGCCACTCAGGGCGGTGAAGCAGTTCATCAAGTCGTCGCCACAATGAACGATCTCAACACTAGTTCGAAAGAAATTTCCGGCATCATATCAACCATTGATTCCATTGCTTTCCAAACTAATATTCTAGCGCTTAATGCCTCTGTTGAGGCTGCTCGCGCTGGCGAACACGGCCGAGGCTTTGCGGTGGTAGCTGAAGAGGTGCGTAAGCTGGCCCAACGAAGCGCCGATGCGGCAAGCGAGATTAATAAACTAATTTCCAGTAACTTAGAGCGTGTCAATCACGGCAACGAGCGTGCTGAAGAAGCAAGTAAATCAACCGAAGACATTGTTGCCGCTATTTCAAGCGTTACCAACATTATGAAGGAAATTAGCCACGCCAGCGCTGAGCAGAGCGCGGGCGTGCAAGAAGTCGGTCAGGCGGTGACTGAGATGGATCAGGTGACCCAGCAAAATGCCAGCCTGGTACACGAAAGCGCGGAATCGGCGGGAAACCTACAATTAAATGCCAAGCGTCTGCTAGAAGCGATGGAAGTCTTCAAGCTGCCCGATGCTGGTCAAAATCGACAACAGGCACAGCCCGTATCAACGCCAGCTTCAGCACGCTTATCCAAGCCGCAAAGCCCTTCTCAATCTATGACGCAGTCTCAACCGGAGTGGGAAAGCTTTTAAGTTAAACTCGCAAGTGCTTACGTGGCTACATCTCCAAGTCTTCCGACACCATAGGAGTTGTTCGCCTATCACGCCAAGGTGCCAGTGACACTCGTGTTTCGCTGTAAGCAGCCCTGACCCTGAACGCGGTTTGATTCACCGGCGTCGAGCGCTGAATGTGTTCCGGGTTGGCTTTCTCAGCTAGCGGTGCCAGGGTACCTTCACCTCCCCCGCGCAGACCCGGGACTCAGCGCCACCGCATACAATGCGATGCCGACTGCAGACAGAAGAAATCTTGCAATGAGGAAATCCTGAGTGGTGATGGCCAGCAACAGGGCAATCGTTCCCAGTATCAGGACAAAGACGGATTTCATAACGGTTTCCTTGCAGAGGAATCGAGGGACTGCTGAATATGTATGTCGTTTAGAGGGTAAAATTGGCGACGCCGCTTACTTCCAGCGCGCTGGCCAATACGTAATAAAAGTCGATGGCTCATACAGTCGACAACTGTCAGGCGAATCATTGAGAACAGCGGGTCTTCAACGCCCGGAACAAAACGCGAAGCGAATAACGAGATATTATTAAACCAGCGGTCTACTATCAGAAAGGGGCGCTGCAGTCCTTGCAGCGCATAGCGCAACGTCCCTGTTCAGGCATTTCCTTTGCCACGCTCACCGACAGTATGGTCATTAGTGCGAGCCCTCACCGTTCGCTGGCGAACGTAGCGTTGAGCTATGGTCTTAATGATGCATCAGTGGTTTTTATATGCTGGCGTTTTTAACACAACCGCCGGAAAGATCGACTGGCGATTATTGGATAAATTAACTCCCAGACAATAAAAAAGCCCCTGACGAATCAGGGGCTTTTTTATTGAGGTGGCGGAGGGACAGGGATTCGAACCCTGGAAAGGCTATTAACCTTTGCCGGTTTTCAAGACCGGTGCATTCAACCGCTCTGCCATCCCTCCGGCTTACGGATGCATATACTACCAGCTTTTCCTTGGAAGTCAACGCCTTTAGTACAATCTTAGCCCGACGCGTGTAATCTTGCCGCCTTCCATATTACTGACCACCCAGTGGATGCCGTGCCAATCAACGTCGTCACCCACCACAGGGTGCCCGCCTACCCGTAGCGACACGAAATCGGCCAGGGTCATTTCCTTTTCGCCAGGGCTCAAGGTCAAGCCGTAGGCCTGGGCAATATCTTGCATCTGCGCACTGCCATCCAGCGTAAAGGTACCAAAGAAGGCCCGTTCCCGCTTGAGCTTGGAATCGCCGTTGAATAACCGGTTGAGCGCGTTGAGGTCTTCCGAGCGACCAATGACGCAGATCACATCGCCAAGCTTGAGGCGCGTGCTGCCTTTGGGGTGCAGCATGGCGTGTTCGCGGAACAGCGCGGAAATCAGCGCCCCGGATGGAAACCGCAGCAGACGGATCGGCACGTCCTCCAGATCCTTGTTTTCAACCGAGTAGACGAACATCTCGTAGTCGTTTTCGGGCAGTATACCGAGCGGCCCGCGCCGGTCGGGTGTCGTACCTGCTGGCACCTCAACCTTGAGCCACCGAGCCATCAGGGTGAGTGAACCGCCCTGGATGAGCAGCGACATCAGCACCACCGCGAAGGCCACGTTGAAATAAAGCGACGCGTCCTCTACCCCGCCAATCAGCGGAAAAATGGCCAGTACGATCGGCACTGCCCCGCGCAGCCCCACCCAGGCAATGAACCAGGTTTCCCGCCAGCGAAACTTGAAAAACGGCTTGATGGTAATCAGCACGGCCAATGGCCGGGCGATAAAGATCAGCGCAAGTGCCACTAGCCCTGCGGGCAGCGCCACTTCCCAGAGTTCACTGGGGGTAACCAGAAGCCCCAGCACCAGGAAGAGCCCGATCTGGCTGAGCCATGCCAGGCCATCGTGTACCGGCAATATAAAGTTGAGGTGACGCCCGGGTTGATTGCCGATCATCAGGCCCGCCAGGTAGATGGCGAGGAAGCCGCTGCCGCCCAGCACGCTGGTCAGGCCGAACACGCTGAAGCCCAGCGCAAGGGCCAGCATGGCGTACAACCCCGGCGCCAGGTCTAGCCAGCGCAGCAGCTTGCCGCTCAGCCAGCCCCCGCCGATACCGACTACCAGGCCTATGCCGAACTGGCTGAGGAAAAACAACAGCGTCTCGAGCGGGCCGCCAATATCGCCGACCAGAATATCGACCAGCATCAAGGTCAGGAAAATGGCCATCGGATCGTTGGTACCCGACTCGATTTCTAGCGTCGCCCCCACCCGCTCGTTGAGGTTGACGCCACGCCCGCTGAGCATCGAAAACACCGCTGCCGCATCGGTAGAGCCCACAATGGCACCGACCAGCAAGCCTTCCACCAGGGTTAAGTCGAACACCAGCATCGCGATGCCGCCGACAATGGCGCTGGTAATGAACACCCCGAAGGTGGAAAGCGAAAGCGCCGGCCTGAAACCGACGCGGAAGGTTTTGAGGCGTGTGCGAAGACCGCCATCGAGCAGGATCATCGCCAGGGCGAGATGGCCGATCGTGAAGGCCATGAAGTAGTCGTCGAACTCGAGTCCCAGCAGCCCTTCTTCGCCGGCCACCATTCCCAGCCCCAGGAAGATAAGAAGAAGTGGCACGCCCATCATGGCGGACAGGCGACTCCCCAGAATGCTGAGCGCCATCAACGAACCGCCGATCAAAAAAAACGTATAGATTGCGTCCATGTCTCTCCGTCTCTTCTCAAAGCGTTTCCATTATTGCATGGCACCGTTGAATTTACTGCGTTATGGCCGTGCACAAGTCGCAACAGAAGGCTAGTCAGATGCTTTGCGTGCCAGATACACTTCGATGTCTGTATACGGGGAGTTATTGACGATGCTGACTTGTTTGTGCCGCGCTTGGTATTTTTCATTGCTGGTAATGGTTGCATTATTATTTGTAACATCAATGGCCTATGCAAATGAGTCGGCGGCACAGGAAAATACCAGCGCCGACCCGCTGGAACTGAACAGCGAGGTGATGGTGCCTCCTGCCTGGTGGGCCTCGGATGCAGAATCGGAAGCGCCCGAACAGGAAGCGCCTACCACTGCCGTGACCCCTCCGCCGCCTCTTGAGCCACCGCCGCTTCAGCAGATCAGTATCATGTTGGACTGGTTTTTGAGTCCGCAGCACGCGGGCTTGATCATCGCACAGCAACGCGGTCTGTTTGCTGCCCAGGAAATACAGGTCGAGTTCCAGACGCCGGCAGAACCCAGCGTGGCGGTGAAGTTGCTCGCGGCAGATGAAATCGACTTTGCCCTGAGTCGCCAGCCGACGCTGCACCTTTATGTACACGATGGCGCCCCTATCGTGCGCATCGCGACACTGATCGAAACCCCATTGACCGCGCTAGTCATTAAGGGCGAACAGGAAGAACCTGCTCATGACAAGCTGGCAAGACTGCGCTATGGCTATTCGACCCGCGAGGGCCGCGAGGTATTTATTCCTTACCTGATACCTGAGTCACTGACGCAAGCAGGCAATGTGGCTCCCCCGGTCAATCTCAATTTTGATACCCGGCGAGGCTTCGCTGAGGATCAGGTCGACGCGGTGGTCGATGCTCCCTTTCGTTCATTTCCCGAACGGATGGCCAGCGAAGGGATCAAGACTCAGGTAATTCGCCATGAGACGCTGGGCATTCCCCGTTACGATGGCCTGGTGCTACTTGCCAACCGGGATGGGGCGGCACGCCGTGCCAGCACCTGGGTGCACGTGGTGGCTGCGCTGGAAGAGGCGCATCACTGGATGCTGGAAAACCCCGATGCGGCGTGGGAGCTCATGGTCAGCGCCGAGCCGGTACTCGACAACCCCATCAACAAGGCCAACTGGCCGGATTTGCTCAGGCGAATTGCGTTGTCACCTGGCGCAGTGGATCATCGCCGCTATCAGGCCTTTGAGGAATTTCTACTCAAGCAAGGAATCAGCAAGGCGGTGTTACCGGTCTCGCGTCTGGCCGTTGATCCCCATGCTCTGTAGCAAGGCCACTGCATGAGTCAGACGACGTACGTCATCATGGATGTCGAAACCACGGGAACACGCGCAACGCGGGACCGGATTACCGAAGTCGCCGCGATCAAGATCGTTGAGGGTCGGCCCACCGATCGCTGGTCGAGCCTGATTTACCCTGAGTGCCGTATCCCCTTTCCCGTGACCCAATTGACCGGCATCGATGACGACATGGTGCGCGAAGCGCCGCCTTTCGCGGAGATGGCCGAGTCGCTTCACGCCTGGCTTGGCGATGCGGTTCTTGTCGCCCATAACGCGCGCTTCGACGAAAGCTTTCTGCGTCATGAATTTCAGCGCTGTGGTATCGATTACCGTCCCTCCCAGCTGTGTACGCTGCGTTTATCGCGACGCATCGAGCCCGGTGCGCAGCACCATCATCTGGGCGCCCTGCTGGATCGCTACCAGATCGAAACGCCGGGCCTGCACCGCGCCGAGCACGACGTGTCCGCGCTGTGGCAGGTCTGGCAGACCTGGCAGCAGCGGTTTACCGCCAACGTGTGGCAAACCCTGCTGGATGAAGAGCGCAAACGTGGCCAGCTGCCCAGCCATCTCGATAACAACATACTCAACCAGCTGCCGACGGGGCCTGGCGTTTATCTCTTTTACGGTCATAACCGGCTGCCCCTTTACGTGGGCAAAAGCGTCCGGCTGCGCGACCGGGTGCGTGACCATTTCCAGCGCGCCCGCCAGGATGACAGGGAAATGCGCCTGACCGAGCAGATACAGCACGTTGAATGGGAAGAAACCGCAGGCGACCTGGGCGCCCAGCTGCGGGAAGCACAGTTGGTAAAGACGTTGCTGCCGATCATGAATCGCCAGTTGCGCAAGCAGCGCAAGCTGACGACCTGGCACTGGCCGGATGACGGCACAAAGCCCGAACTGCTGAGTGGTGCCGCCCTCGATCAGCCAGCGTCAGGCGCTTTCTACGGGCTGTTTCGCAATGCCCGGGATGCCAGGCAGGCGCTACGCACGCTGGCCGAGACGCACCAGCTTTGCCCTCGGGTACTAGGCCTTGAAAACGGCAAGGGCCGCTGTTTCAGCAGTCAGGTAGGCAAGTGTCGTGGCGCTTGCTGGGGGAATGAAACGCTGTCCGAACATACCCGGCGAGCACGGGCGGCGTTGCATCCGCAGCAGGTGAACACCTGGCCGTGGCCGGGGCGTATTGCCATCCGGGAAGCATCAAAAACCGGCGAAAAAGTCGCCTGGCATGTGGTGCATCAATGGTGCTATCAGGGCAGTGCCGCAACGCTTGATGAAGCGCAACGCCTTGATCCAACAGCGACGAGCTTCGATATCGACAGCTATCGCATCCTGCAACGCTTTTTGCGCGATCCGGACGCTCACGGTCTGTCGATAACGCCCCTCGACTGAGTTGTCAGGTACGTTGCGCGCTGAGGAACACATCCACCGACTGCTGAAAGGCAGCGGGCTGGTCGGCGTGCAGCCAGTGACCGGCCTGTTTTAACGTCACCACGCGCGCGCTGGGCAGTATCTCGCGCAGCGTCGGTAGCATCGCATCGCTGACGTAGGGCGATTCATCACCGCGTAATACCAGCGTGGGCCCCTGGTACGCAGCGTCCCCCGACGGCAGACCGATGATCGCGTCGTAGTCGTTACGGATCTGATCCAGCCCGACACGTAACGTCAGACCGCCCTGCTCGCTGCGCACCAGGTTGGTGGCGAGAAACAGCCGGGTCGGCCGCGAATCGACATGTTCCGCCAGCAGGTCATCGGCTTCACGGCGGTTAGCCGGTTGGCCTTCCTTCACCCGCGCAAGAGCCGCAAACACGTCATCGTGGCCGTGCTCGTAGGCTACCGGGGCAATATCGGCCACCACCAGTGACGCCACCCGCTCGGGGTTTTGCCGGGCCAGGCTGATCGCCACCTTCCCGCCCATGGAGTGTCCCAGTAGGTGGACACGGGAAAGCGATAGCTTGTCCATCAGCGCAAGCACGTCAGCACTCATTTGCGCGTAACTCATGCCTTCGGCATGGGGCGAGCGGCCATGATTGCGCAAATCGATGGCGATCACCCGGCGCGAGGTTTGCCACACTTTAAGATGGGAGCGCCAGTTGTCGGCGCTACCCAGCAGCCCATGGATCACCACCAGGGGAATGGCGTCGGGGTGCTCATCCGATGGCTGGTCCAGGTACTGCAATTCGACCGGTGCGGGATCTGTCATCTGGTCTCCTCGTCACTCAAAGTGGGGAATTAGGCGGTCCGCGGTTCAGCGTCGGACTGATCCGTCCAGACCACCAGTCGACGCGTCAACCAGGCTAGCAGCAAGCCATAAAGCGGCAGGAAAAACATCAGGCTGATGGCCAGCTTGATGGCATAATCAACGGCGGCGATTTCCACCCAGTGGGTGGCCATGAACGGATCCGGGCTTTGATAGAACGCCACCGAGAAAAACGCAAAAGTATCCGCCAGGTTGCCCAGCACCGTGGAAAATACCGGCGCGACCCACCAGACCCATTGGCGCAAGCGGTCGAACACCTGGACATCGAGTAACTGACCAATGACGTAGGCCAGAAAGCTCGCCAGCGCAATCCGCGCGACAAACAGATTGCCCTCGCCGAGCGCTTCGAGCCCGGCATAGCGTCCCTGAGGAAAGACCACCGACACGACGTAGGAAACCACCAGCGCGGGCAGCATTACCCGCAGCACGATGGCACGCGCGGGCTCCTTGCCAAACAGCCGGACGGTCAGGTCGGTGGCCAAGAAGATGAACGGAAAGCTGAAGGCGCCCCAGGTAGTATGGAAACCAAACAGGGTAAACGGGAGCTGAACGAGGTAGTTGCTGGCAGCAATGATGCCGATATGAAACGCCACCATGACGGTGAGACAACGGCGGTGCTGAGCATCGCTTAAAACAAACATGCGGCTGGCCTTTTTATGTTGACGAGGGGTTAGGGAACCCTCAACGCATGGCGCACCCAGGTGCGGTGAGAGGCGCATTATACGCCTTCTCGACCGCATTGAAAGTGGTTGCGCCATCGCCTAGATCACCGGCGGCGCCTTGTTGGCACTGCCGATCTGGTGCTCGCACATGGCGCGATGCACGTCATCCACGCTGGTCGGGTCATCGATGGTGGAGGGTATGCCCACTTCTTGACCGTCGGCGAGATTGCGCAGCAGCTTGCGCAATATTTTCCCCGAGCGCGTCTTGGGCAGGCGATCGACCACAATAACCTGCTTGAAGCAGGCTATCGGGCCGATTGTCTCCCGCACCCGGGCAATCAATTCGGCCTCAAGGGTTTCAGGCGCCTCGCGATAGCCATCCTTGGGGATCACCAGGCCGACGGGTAACTGTCCCTTTAAGTCGTCGTGAATGCCAATCACCGCACACTCGGCAACCGCCGGATGCCCGCCGAGCACTTCCTCCATTTCCCCGGTTGAAAGCCGATGACCCGCCACATTGATGACGTCATCCGTGCGACCCATGATGAATAGATAACCCTGCTCGTCAAAATAGCCGCCATCGCCGGTCAGATAGTAGCCAGGGAACGCCGCCATGTAGGCTGAGTGAAAACGCTGGGGATCACCCCAGACGCCGGTCAGGCAGCCCGGCGGCATCGGCTGCTTGATGACCACGCTGCCCTGCTCCAGCGGGCCTGCCTGTTCGCCGTTACGATCAAGCACCTGCACATTGAAGCCGGGCACGGGCACGGTGGCCGAACCGGCCTTGGTGGGCATGGGCTCAATGCCCGGCAGATTGGCCGCGATAGGCCAGCCGGTTTCGGTTTGCCACCAATGGTCGATCACCGGTACGTCGAGCAGGTCGTCCAGCCAATGGTAGGTTGGCGGATCGAGCCGCTCACCGGCCACATAAAGGTGCTTGAGGCTGCTGATGTCGTACCTTTCAAGGCACGTTGCTTCCGGGTCTTCTTTCTTGATGGCCCGGAACGCCGTGGGCGCCGTGAAGAAGCTGGTCACGCGGTACTGTTCGATAATCCGCCAGAAGCTCCCCGCATCGGGGGTTTTAACCGGCTTGCCTTCATAGAGGACGGTGCTGCACCCATGCAGCAACGGGCCATAAACGATGTAAGAATGCCCCACTACCCAGCCGACATCCGAGGCGGTAAAGAACACATCGCCAGGTGCCAGGGCGTAAATGGCCTCCATCGAGTACGCCAGCGCCACGGCGTAGCCGGCGGTATCACGCACGATGCCTTTGGGTTTTCCCGTGGTGCCCGACGTGTAAAGGATATATAGCGGGTCGGTGCCTTTGACGGCGACGCACTCGGCGGGTGACGCCTGGCTGACCAGCGTTTCCCAGTCGTATTCCCGCTCGTTGAACTCAACCGTGCATTCGGGGCGCACCTTGATCACGCAGGCATCGGGACGGTGTGGGCTTTGCGCAAGCGCTTGTTCAATAATGGGCTTATAAGGCACCACCTTGCCAGCTTCGATGCCACAGGAAGCCGCCACGACCACCTTGGGGGCTGCGTCTTCAATCCGAGCGGCAAGTTCGTGGGGTGCAAAGCCACCGAAAACCACGGAATGTATCGCCCCAAGCCGCGCGCAGGCGTACATGGCGACCACCGCTTCCGGGATCATCGGCATATAGATGACGACCCGGTCGCCCTTTTCAACGCCTAGCTGCTGGAGCGCGCCGGCAAAGGTCGCCACTCGCACCAATAGCTGGCGGTAGGTAATGGTCTGCTGTGTCTGGGTAACCGGCGAGTCCCAGTAAATCGCGGCCTGTTCGCCACGACCCTGTTCCACGTGGTAATCCAGCGCGGCATGACACAGGTTCATCTCGCCATCTGAAAACCATCGCGCATGCTGTTGGTCGTCGTAGCTCAAGATGGTTGTAGGTGGCGTCAGCCAGGGAATTCGCCTGGCCTGTTCGGCCCAGAATGCTTCAGGTTGGTCAATCGACTGGTGGTATGTCTGCTGATAAGGGCGCATGGGAGACCTATCGTTATTGTGATTGGGTAAGGCTTCAACGATTGTTGACACTGTAAGCGTAAAGCAAGCGAATTTCCCTCATACCATGGGCTAAATATGCCATTAATCCGCATTTCCTCGAATTTATTGTCAACAAAGCGCGCTGATTACCATTGACTAACCGTTAAACAATGACTTGGACAAACCCCACTAAATTACTGATCATTAAATAACCAGACCCTACAGCGCAACAATGCCTTCAATAACCGATAACAACGCTACCCCAACAAGGTAGGCCAGGAGACCTCCATGACCGTTTCTACCAGTGCTGCACGCCTGCTTGACCACAACGGTCGCGCAATTGAGGCGGGAACGAACTTGTTAAAAGCCTTGGCCAATGAAAAGCGATTGCAGATTTTGTGCTTGCTTGCAGGGAATGAGCTGTCGGTCACTCAAATCAACCAGCAGCTGGCGCTAAGCCAGTCGGCGCTGTCACAGCACCTGGCGATTTTGCGGCGTGACCAGCTCGTCGAGACACGGCGGGAATCACAAACGATTTATTATTCGTTGAGCAGTGACAGCGCCAAGGCGATCATTACTACCCTGGCAGCGCACTTTGCCGCATGACAGCGTCTGCTGCATGCGGCTGACAATCCATATGACAACGCTAAGGGGCTGAAGCCTGCACGCGATCAGCGGCGGTGCCAACCAGAGGCTTCCAGCATGCTCAACCCCTTCAGCACGGCGTTTTCCACGCCGCTTGCAGCGGCCAGGCCGAACTTGCGGCCCATTGTTTTCGGCGGTTCCAGCTTTACCCGGTAGACGTGGGTCTGGGCAATGCGCTCCATCAGGTAGGCCTCGCTGGTGCCGACGCTATCCACCAGCTTGCGAGCCACCGCTTCACTGCCGTACCAGATCTCGCCGGTGGCCAGGGCGTCAATGTCCATATCCGGGCGACGCTCACCCACGTACTGCTTGAATAGCCGATGGGTGTTCTCGAGATCTTCGAGGAATTTATCACGTCCCTCCTCGGTATTTTCCCCTAAGACGGTCAGCGTGCGCTTGTACTTGCCTGCGGTCAGCATCTCGACATCGATATCGTTGCGCTTGAGTAAGCGGTGGATGTTCGGCACCTGCGCGACAACCCCGATAGAGCCAATGACCGCAAATGGCGCCGCCTTGATGTGATGCGCCGTGCAGGCCATCAGATAACCGCCACTCGCGGCCACCTTATCCACGCAGACAGTCGTCGTCAGGCCGGCGTCTCTCAGGCGGTCGAGCTGAGCGGCGGCGAGCCCATAGGCGTGCACCAGACCGCCAGGGGATTCGAGACAGATCACCACCTCGTCGTCGGGCTTGGCCACTTCGATAAGCGCTGAAATTTCCTGGGCGAAATGCTCGGTCGCCGAGGCTTTCATGTCGCCCTTGAACGTCAGCACCCAGACATTGGGCGTTTCGGCTGCCGAAGTCTGCTTGCTGCGGTGCTTATCCTCCTTGCGGAAGGTCTTGAGAAGTTTTTTGCGAATGCCTGCAGGGGTGGCGGCCAGCTTCAAACGCCGCGCACGGCGACGGCGGCGCTCGTGAAGCGGTTCCACCTGCAGGGTCAAGTCGCGATCACCGTCTGATTTCGCACGTGCAATCAGTAGAATACCAATCCCTATGACCGCCACGACGATGAACACCTGTACAATAAAGGTACCTATCTCTACTACCCATTCGTTCATCTGCATCTCCTTGAATCGATTGGCGTCTGGCAGGCACCGTTGATGCATGCATTAAAAACGGCGCTTGATGTGATACATGCGTTTGAAATATTCTTCCACCAAGGGCGAGAAATTGTACAATGGTACGATGTTCCACGCCTTCCCTTTATTCCATACCGCATTTAACGGAACGCTATTATGTCAACGAACACCCTTGAAAAGCTGCAGGCCCGCTTCGACCCCCAGGCGGCCCAGGGAATGAACGAGATTTTCCAGTTCCACTTTTCGGATGCCGGTAGTCACTACCTGGACATTCAGGATGGGACGCTGGGCATTCATGAGGGTGAGCATGATGATCCGTCTGTAAGCCTGAGCATGAGCACCGATACCCTGAAAGGCATCATGACCGGCGATATCAACGGCATGACGGCGTTCATGACGGGCAAGCTGAAAGCCACCGGCAACGTCATGCTGGCCACCAAGCTGACCAGTCTCTTCCCCGGCGAGTAGATCGCAATCCCGCCCGACGGATTATCGCCAGCGCGCGAGATGGGTTTCGATCAGCTCGCGGGAAATCGAATAAACCGGTGGGAGTACGGGTAGCTGGCGTGGCGAGAACCACGCCGCATCGCTGATTTCCACGCCATCAATGCGTATACGACGGGTGGTGGCTTCGGCGAAAAAGCCCAGCATCAACGAGTGCGGGAACGGCCACGCCTGGCTCTGGTAGTACTTGAGCTGACTGACATGCACCCCCACCTCCTCGAAGACCTCCCGATGTACCGCCTCCTCTGCCGTTTCTCCCGGCTCGATGAACCCGGCGAGAGTGGAATAGCGACCCGGTGGAAAGCGCGGGCTGCGCCCCAGCAGCATGGCTTCGCCGCTGGTGACCAGGGTAATGATACACGGTGAAATCCGCGGGTAGTTGCGGTGTCCACAAGCGTGGCAATGCATGGCAAATTCAGTGGAAAGCTTGGTCGCTTCAGCACCACAACGGCCGCAGAAACGGTGATTCTCCAGCCAGGCGCCTACCTGCAGGGCCGTGGACAGTAGCGAGTACCAGTCCACCGGCAACTCCCCCATCCACTGGCGACCGTCTATCCACTCATCACCAGGGGTGCTGGCCAGTTGCAACGCGACCGGCTCATCGTGCCAGTAACATAGCGGCTGCATATCGCGGGTCCACGGCTGCCAGGGGTGAAGCGGTGTCAGCGCCTGCTCATCTGACAGCGGTGCGGGCGCCAGGCGGCTACGTGAAATGTAAAGAACACGCCCTTCGCGCGCCTGATGAGGAATCTCGCGTTTAAGCATCGTGCGCGGCTTCCTCGAACCAGCGCAGCTGATGCGTGGCGCATTTTGCCTGATGCGCCTGGCGCTCTTGCTCGTTGGGCGCAATGACCCTTAGCTGCCCTGGCGTGAGCGTCATGCGCTGGATGGACAGTCCGGAGGTTTCCTGGGTATCGCTGCGCTGGTTCTGGCTCGCGTCGGCATCGAGGGTCAGCGCGGTTTGCCCGCCGGTCATGGCCAGGTAGACATCGGCCAGAATTTCGGCGTCCAGCAGGGCGCCGTGGAGAACCCGGTGGCCGTTATCGATAGCGTAGCGCTTGCACAGCGCGTCAAGGCTGTTGCGCTGGCCCGGATGCATTTTTCTGGCCATGACCAGCGTATCGAGGATGCGGCAGTGATCGGCGACAGGGCCAAGCTGCTGCGCACGCCCCTTGAGCATTTTCAGCTCGTGATCAATGAACCCCACATCGAAAGGCGCGTTGTGAATGACCAGTTCCGCGCCTTCGATGAACGCCCAGAAGTCATCGGCTACCTGGGCAAACACCGGCTCATTGGCCACTTTAGCGTCATCAATCCCGTGAACCGCGACCACTTCTGCATCGATGTGGCGCTCGGGATTGATGTATTGATGGTAGGTGCGGCCGGTAAAACGCCGATTGACCATTTCCACGGCGCCGATTTCAACCAGCCGGTGGCCGTCTCTGGGGTCGATGCCCGTCGTTTCCGTATCCAATATGACTTGGCGCATCCTGGTCTCCTATGCGTTCTGCACTGCTTCGTCTATGGCCTGATTGGCAAGCGCATCGGCCCGTTCATTACCGGGGTGTCCGCTGTGGCCTTTCACCCAATGCCACTCGACCTGGTGCCGCTGGGCTTCGGCATCCAGCTGCTTCCACAGCTCGGCGTTCTTGACGGGCTGCTTAGCCGCCGTTTTCCATTGACGTTTCCGCCAGTTATGGATCCACTGGGTGATCCCCTGCCGGACGTATTGGGAATCTGTCCAGATGGCCACCTGGCAGGGCGTATTGAGGGTGCGCAGCGCCATGATGGCGGCCATCAGCTCCATCCGGTTGTTGGTCGTCTGGGCTTCGTACCCGTACAGCGTTTTCTCATGCTGCCCGCTTGCCAACACAACGCCCCACCCTCCAGGGCCAGGATTGCCCCGGCAGGCGCCATCGGTATACACGGTTACTTTTGGCAACCGGTCAGTGTCTGTCACGTCGTGAATCCTTGAATCAATGATGTGGCGTCATTCTCGTCGGTTACGCTTGCCCCCAATACGGCGTTTAATCGCTTTCGTTGCGCGTGGCGCCAAGCGAGTTTGCCGTGACGGGCGCCTTGAGGCCAAACTTGATACGCTGCGTGGGCGCACGGCGCTGGCGGCGCTTGGCCACGATCATATAGCTTTCCCCCAACGGGCAGTTATAGCGCCGCCCCAGGGACTCCCAGCGTTCGACGCAGTGCCCGCTCGGCCAGCTTCTGAAGCAGCAATAGTCTACTCGCTCGACCTCAAAGTCGACAAATGCCAGCCAGTCCTCCATTCGCCTGGCCGTGCGCCACTGGCCGTCCCATGGGTACTGGCCCTGACGTTTGCGCCATTGTTTCAACATTCCGCTGACGCCGACGGGATTAAAGCCGAACAGTACCAGAAGGCCGCTGTCGGACGTGACCCGCGCGGCGTCCTGCAGCACATGATGGGCATCGGGCATCTGTTCGAGCCAGTGATGCACCACGACCACATCCAGACACCGATCAGGCAGCGCCAATCGCTCAGCCGGGCACACCAGCGTCTGCTCGTGAGGGGAGCTGGCACGGGTGGGCGCCCATTGCAGAGTGTGGGCAATCCCCGACATCGACATCATGGCGGGCCCCATACCGATCTCGAGGCTGTGGCCACCCGAACGCGCATCGACCAGAGGCCCGAGGCAGGCCCGCTGGGATTCCCACAGCGACCTGCCTGCCTCGGATGCCCAGTAGGCGCGACTCGCATACAGCTTCTTGGCGAGTGTCTCTGCCGCTGTTGAATTTGACATGTACCGCTCGACCCTCCAGAGTAACGGCTTTTTGACGTCTTGAATCAAATCCGAAAGCGCCATTAATGATGAGCGCCCCTTCATCGTTAAAGGATTTCGCCTATGCTGAGCGTGACACCGATTCCCGCCTTAAGCGACAACTATATTTGGCTGCTCCGCCAGGACACCAGCCAGGAAGTATGCGTTGTGGATCCTGGTGAAGCGCTTCCGGTTATCGAGTTCCTTGAGCGCGAATCGCTGTCTCTCGGCACCATCCTGATCACCCACCATCACCCTGACCATACTGACGGGTTGGGAGAATTGATCAAGCGCTACGCGCCTCGGGTGATTGGTCCTGACAACCCTTCCATTTCGGGCGTGGACGAACGCGTGGGCGATGGCGACGAAATCCGCGTGATGGGACGTCTCTTTGAGGTCTTCGAAACCCCCGGCCACACGTTAGACCACATCAGCTACTTTACACCAGGGATTCCCCCGCTGTTGTTCTGTGGGGATACCTTGTTCTGCGCCGGCTGCGGTCGCCTTTTCGAAGGCACGCCCGCGCAGATGCACACGGCCTTGCAGCGCCTGGCTACACTGCCCGAAGAAACCTTCGTATTTGCCGCCCACGAATACACGCAGGCCAATCTTCGCTTTGCCAGTGACGCTGACCCTGACAATGACGACGTCAAACACGCCTTGTCGGAATGTGAAAAGGCACGGGCGCTAGACCGCCCCACCCTACCCAGCACGATAGGACGCGAGCTGAAGATCAACCCCTACCTGCGCGTGGATACCGAAAGTGTCCGCGCCGCAGCGAGCCAGCAGGGATCGGTTGATGATGACCTCGCAACGTTCGCCACTCTTCGCGAGTGGAAGAACCGTTACTAAACGCTATCGCAATGACGTAAACCATTATGACCTATCGCACGATTCGCCAACGCTTTTTATTGAGCGCCGGCAGCACGGTGATCATGAGTCTGTTATTGGCCGCCGCCGCCAACTCGCAGGCGTCGACCACCGACTACGGTTCGTCGCCGCGTGCGGCTTCCAGCGCTAACGCAGCGCCTGGCAGCAACCGTGATACCGACGTCCAGATGCATTTCTGGGAACAACTGACGCTCGAACCCAAGGACGCTTGGAGCCAACTGCGTGACAGCTTCCAGTGGCGCGAGCAATCACTTTCCGCCAAGGCTCAGGCGCGCGTGGACGAGTGGATCGATTACTACCTGGAAAGTCCCGAGAATATTGCCGCCATTACCCGGAGAGCCACCCCCTGGCTGGCCTGGATCACCCAAAAGGTGACGGAACGTCGTTTGCCTGGTGAACTGGCCTTGATTCCGTTTGTAGAAAGCTCTTTCGACCCCGTAGCGCGCAGCCACCGGGGCGCGGCTGGCCTTTGGCAATTCATGCCCCGAACGGGTGATGCTCTTGGCCTGGTACGCAACGGCCACTACGATGGTAGGCTCGATGTCATTACCTCGACCAAAGCCGCGCTCGACTACCTCGAAATGCAGGCCGACCAGTGGTATGAGGGTGACCTGGAGCTATCCCTGGCGGCCTATAATGCGGGCGCCGGCACAGTGAACAAAGCCAAACGGCGCGCCGAACGCCAGGGACTGAAAGGCGAATACTGGGATTTAAGCCTGCCCCAGGAAACCATGCAGTATCTGCCCAAGCTGCTTGCCATCGCCACCATCATCGACACGCCGGAACGCTACGGCGTCAGTCTGCCGGACATCCATTCAGAGCCCGCCTTTGCCAAGGTGAAGCTCGATCATTCGGTCACCCTTGCCGAGGCCTCCCGCCTGCTGGAGGTCGACAGGTCGGCGTTGGCCGAGCTCAATCCCGGTCTGCTTAATGGCACCCTTAATGCCCCAAGCGCCCAGACATTGCTGGTGCCTGAAGACGTCGATCAACAGGTGCTCGCGGAACTGTCAAACGGTGGCAATGACCGCCGGACGGTTGCCGACGGCAGCGCACCGGCCACCTATCGCGTCGAAAGTGGTGATAGCCTGTCCGTCATTGCCAGCCGTTATGATCTCAGCGCGCAAGAACTGATGCGGTTGAATGCCATCGAGCGTCCGGAGGCTTTACAAGCGGGTCAACTCCTGACACTTTCAGAGCGTTAATATTAACCGCCTTGTTAACAGGAAAACTGCCCCATGCACTGTGGCGTTATCGCGCGTCCCGTTCTAAGCATTGCCCGTCACGCACTGCTTGTGCTGTCGTCACTGGCAAGCCCTTTCGCCAACAGCGGTACAGATATTGCCCCAACGGCCACGGACGGCACGTCGCCTATCGAAACGGTTCATGCACTTTCGCTTTACGGCTCCCCGGCGCTGGATGACGATTTCGAGCACTTTTCGCACGTCAACCCAGACGCGCCCAAAGGGGGCAGTATCAAGCACACAGCCGTGGGCAGCAGTTTTGACTCGACAAACCCTTTCATTATTCGCGGCACGCCGGCAACGGGCGTGTCACGGATTTATGACACCTTGATGGCGAGTAACCCCAACGAGCCTTTCAGCCTTTACGGCCTGCTTGCAGAAGGCGTGCGCCTTGACCCCGGTCGCGAATGGATCGAGTTCGATATGCGCCCGGAAGCGCGTTTCCAGGACGGCGAACCGGTCACCGCCCACGATGTGGTGTTTTCGCTGAACCTGTTGCGCGAGAAAGGCAACCCCTTCTACAGCAGCTATTATGCGGGGGTAGATGAGGCCATCGCGCTCAATGATCATCAGGTACGCTTCACGCTGAACGACACCGAATCCCGGGAGCTGCCGCTCATCGTGGCCCAGTTGCCCATCCTGCCGCGACACTACTGGGAGCAGCACGACTTCAGCGCTCCCACACTGGCCGCTCACCCCGGCTCCGGCCCCTACAAGATCGGCGAAGTGGATCCAGGGCGGCGAATCGTCTATCAGCGCGACGCCAACTACTGGGCAAAAGATCTGCCGGTCAACGTGGGTCGCCACAATATCGATCGGGTGATCTATGATTACTATAGAGACCGGGATATCGCCTGGGAAGCTTTCAAGGCCGGGCTGACGGATTTTCGCACCGATGCCCGCGCCGCCACCTGGGCCGTTGGCTACGACTTTCCTGCCTATGAAGAGGGTCTGGTCAAGCGCATCACGGTACCCGACGTGAATCCTTCCATGATGCAGGCATTCGTGTTCAACCTGCGCAAGGAGAAGTTCCAGGATCCTCGGGTGCGCGAGGCGCTTAGCCTGACGTTTGACTTCCCCTGGCTGAATACCAATATTTTCTACGATACCTACCAGCGAACCGAGAGCTTTTTCCAGAACTCCGAGATGGAAGCCAAGGGCCCACCCAGTGAGGCCGCCCTCGAGCTACTCGAGCCCCATCGCGAAGCACTGCTGGAGGCCTTTCAATCCGACCGCCTGTTCACCGAGCCCTTGCCGATCGATCATCCCAATGACCTTCGCGAACGGCTACGGCTTGCGCTCGATCTACTTCGCGAGGCAGGTTATCGAGTGGAAGACGGCGTGCTGGTGCATCAGGACACTCAGCAGCCACTGAGTCTAGAGGTTCTGCTCTATGATTCGGGGCTTGAACGGGTGGTGCAGCCGATGCTGCGCAACATGGCCCGCCTGGGTGTGCAGACATCGTTACGCATTGTCGATATCAATCAGTACCTCAACCGTCAGCGCAATTTCGACTTCGATATGGTGATCAGCCATTTCCCGCAGTCCAATAACCCCGGTAACGAGCAGCGCGACTTCTGGACCAGCCAGGCGGCTGAATCGCCCCAGAGTCGCAACCGTATGGGGCTGGCAAACCCGGCGGTCGATGACCTGGTCGAGCAGCTTATCCGCGCCGACGACCGTGAATCGCTCAATACTATCGCCCGGACGCTGGATCGGGTGCTGCGCTGGGGATTCTATGTCATTCCCCACTATCATTCAGGCGAGACGCGGATCGCCATCTGGGATAAATTTGGTTACCCCGAGCCCTTCCCTGAGTACGCCATGGATCTGGACGCGTGGTGGGTAGATCCCGAACGTGAGGCCGCACTGCAGCGTCAATCCCGACGCTGAACGGCTGCAAGGAGAACGCTGTGGCGCGCTATACCCTACGTCGACTGCTGCTGATGATGCCGACACTGATCGGTATCATGCTGCTCAATTTCATCATCGTTCAGGCCGCCCCTGGCGGCCCCATCGACCAGATGCTGGCGCGCTTCGAAGGCGCCGATGCCATGGCCAGTACGCGCCTGGATATGGGCGGCGCGGACGTCCAGGTTAACGACGAGTCGCGGGGTGCCCGGGGGATCGACCCGCGCTTCATCGAGCAGCTCGAGCAGCAGTTCGGCTTTGACAAGCCGGCCCATGAGCGCTTTCTGGGCATGATGGGCGACTATCTGACGTTCGACTTTGGCACCAGTTTCTTCCGCGACCGCCCCGTCACCGAGCTGATGATCGAGCGTCTTCCGGTATCGATATCACTGGGACTCTGGACGACGCTGCTGGTGTACGTGATCTCGATTCCACTCGGCATTCGTAAAGCGTTACGCCACGGCTCGCGCTTTGACGTCTGGACCTCTGGCCTGGTGGTCGTCGGCTATGCCATTCCCGGGTTTTTATTCGCCATTTTGCTGATTGTGCTGTTTGCCGGGGGCACGTACCTGGACTGGTTTCCGCTCAGGGGGCTGACATCGCCGGATTTCGACCAGCTTTCCAACTGGGGCAAGATCAAGGATTATTTCTGGCATATCACCCTCCCCGTGATTGCCGCGGCGATCGGCAGCTTTGCCACCCTCACCATGCTCACCAAGAACAGCTTTCTGGATGAAATCCATAAGCAGTACGTACTGACCGCCCGTGCCAAGGGCGCCGACGAGCAACGGATTCTTTACGGTCATGTGTTCCGTAATGCCATGCTGATCATTATCGCCGGCCTGCCCTCCGCCCTGATCGGCATCTTCTTTACCGGCTCGCTACTGATCGAGGTAATATTCTCCCTCGACGGCCTTGGCCTGCTGGGGTTTGAAGCGGTCATGCAGCGGGACTATCCGGTCATCTTTGGCACCTTGTTTCTCTATACGGTGATTGGGTTGCTGCTCAAACTGGTGTCGGATCTGACGTATGTGTGGGTAGATCCACGCATCGACTTTGCAACACGGGAATCGTGAACATGGCCGCCTTTTCGTCTCGATTTTCACCCATCACGAAGCGTCGTCTGGCGGCATTCAGGTCGAACCGGCGTGCCCGGGTATCGCTATGGGTATTTGGCGTACTGTTTGTGCTGAGCCTGTTTGCCGACCTGATCGCCAACGACAAGCCGATCATCATGCAGTACGACGGCCAGTGGTACGTGCCGCTGCTGGTCGACTACCCGGAAACCGAGTTCGACGGCTTTCTGCCCACTCGCACCGATTACCTGGATCCCTTTGTCCAGCAGCAGATCGCGGATAACGGCTGGGCGCTGTGGCCGCTGATCCCGTTTTCCTACCAGACCCTCGACATGCAGATGACCAGGCCTTCCCCCGCGCCCCCTGACGGCCGTCACTGGCTGGGCACCGATGACCAGGGGCGCGATGTGCTTGCCCGGGTTATCTATGGGTTTCGCCTCTCGGTGGCCTTTGCCCTGGTGTTAACCGCCGGCTCGCTGGTCTTGGGGGTGGTCATAGGCGGCGTTCAAGGCTACTTCGGCGGCAAAGTCGATCTGGTAGGCCAGCGAATCACCGAAATCTGGTCGGGGCTTCCGGTGCTGTTTTTATTGATTATTTTAGCCAGCTTCGTGCAGCCAGGTTTCTGGTGGCTGCTGGGCATCATGCTGCTGTTTTCATGGCTGGGGCTTGTTGATATTGTCCGCGCAGAGTTTCTGCGGGCGCGGAACCTTGAGTATGTACGTGCCGCCAAGGCAATGGGGCTGCCGTCTCGGCTGATCATGTGGCGGCACGTCCTGCCCAACGCCATGGTCGCCACCCTGACCTTCATTCCATTTCTGTTCACCGGGGCGATTGGCACCTTGACCGCGCTGGACTTTCTCGGCTTTGGTCTGCCACCGGGGGCGCCCTCGCTGGGCGAGCTTGCGGCACAGGGCAAGAATAACCTGCATGCGCCCTGGCTGGGGATAACCGCTTTCATGACGCTAGCCATCATGCTGTCGCTGCTGGTATTCATCGGCGAAGGCCTGCGTGACGCCTTTGACCCCCGTCACGTTCAGCAGCACGCCTCTCCTGCCAAGGACATTCCCCATGCATGAGCCGCTACTTCGCGTCGACAACCTGAGCGTCGCCTTTGACGGCAGCCCGGTGGTCGAGTCGCTTTCTCTGTCACTTCACGCGGGCGAAACCCTGGCGATTGTCGGTGAATCAGGTTCGGGTAAATCCGTCTCGGCATTGGGGCTGGTGAATCTGCTCCCTGCCAACGCTCAGGTCAGCGGCGAGCGTCGCTTGAACGGCACGCTGCTTAACACGCTCAGCAAGGCCGAGTGGAATGGTTTGCGCGGCAATACCGTGGGGGTTGTCTTTCAGGAACCCATGACGTCGCTCAACCCGCTCCACCGCATTGGCAAACAGATTGGTGAGTCGCTGCGCCTGCATCAGGGGCTCCGCGGCAAAGCCGCACGGGCGCGAGCCAAAATCCTGCTCGAGCAGGTGAAGCTGCCCCGTGCAGAAGAGCTACTCGATGTGTGGCCCCATCAGCTGTCGGGCGGGCAGCGTCAGCGGGTCATGATTGCCATGGCCATCGCCAACCACCCATCGCTGTTGATTGCCGATGAGCCCACTACGGCACTCGATGTCACCGTTCAGCAGGAAATCCTGGCCTTGCTCAAGGATCTGCGCGACGAACACGGCATGGGCCTGTTGCTAATCAGCCACGACCTGAATCTGGTGCGCCGGCACGCCGACCGGGTGTGCGTCATGTTCCAGGGCAAGATTCAGGAAACCGGACCTGTCGATCGCGTCTTCGCGCAGCCCCAGAGTGACTATACCCAACGGCTATTGGCGGCTGAACCTGAAGGTCGGCCCGCACCGGTCACCGCAAGCCCGCCGCTGTTGACGGTCAAGCAGCTGAAAGTCAGCTTCAAGCGTCCCAAAGCAGGCTTATTCAAGCGACAGCCGCCAGCGTTCGAAGCTGTCAAGGCCACCGATTTAAGCATCGCCCCGGGTGAAACCTTGGGCATCGTGGGCGAATCGGGCTCGGGGAAAACCACCCTTGCCTCCGCCATCATGCGGATGGTCGCTAGCCAGGGGGATATCACCCTGGGCGACGCACCGTTGAGCCAACTGAGCGGTAACGATTTACGCCGCCAGCGCCATCGGCTGCAAATGGTGTTCCAGGATCCTTATGGCGCGCTGTCACCGCGCATGCCGGTGTTTGATATCGTCAGCGAAGGCTTACGCTTCCACTACCCCCACTTGTCCGCTGACGAGGTTACCCAACGCGTGCATCAGACGCTAAGCGAAGTCGGCCTGCCGGAAAGCTGTGCGGCGCGCTACCCGCACGAATTTTCCGGCGGCCAGCGCCAGCGGATCGCGGTGGCGCGAGCGATCATCCTGGAGCCTGAACTCCTGGTGCTCGACGAGCCGACCTCGGCGCTGGATCGCACGGTTCAAAAACAGCTGGTGACGTTGTTGCGTGAGTTACAGGCGAGGCGCCAGCTGAGCTATCTGTTCATCAGCCATGATCTCGCCGTTGTGCGCGCCATGGCCCATCGCATCATGGTGCTCAAGGACGGCGAGGTCGTCGAGCAAGGCCCGTGTCTGGACGTGCTTGCCTCCCCTCAACACCCGTATACCAAGGCACTGATTGCCGCTGCGTATCTAAAGAAATTTGCAGGCTAGCTCTTTTTTATCTCAATTCAGGAGCTTGATCTGATGTGCCAGGTAAAAAAGATAACGGTATAAATATTTAGCCATGTGAAATAGTAAAACGGAAGGATGGCAGAGCAGTTGAATGAGCCGGTCTTGAAAACCGGCAAAGGTTAATAGTCCTAGTAATCCCGAGGTGACTGCAGGACATGCCACCTCGGTAGATCATTATCTCTAATTAGAAACTGGCGATTTCGTCAGGAGTAAGTTCGCGCCATTCGCCGGGCGCCAGCGCTTCGGTCAGCACCACATCGCCAATGGAACGTCGATGCAGCGAGACAACGTGGTTGCCGAGTGCCACGAACATGCGCTTGACCTGATGGTAACGACCTTCGGTGATGGTCAGCTCGGCCTGCTGGGGTGACAGGAAGCGCAACGTAGCGGGCTGTGTCGGCGTTTCTTCGCCGTCGAGCGTGATGCCTTCGGCGACTTGATTGATCGCCCATTGAGCCGCTTCACCTTCCATGGGCTCGTCCAGCTCGGCGATATACACCTTTGCGCATCGATGGCGTGGCGACGTGACGCGATGCGACCACTGGCCGTCGTCGGTCAACAGCAACAAGCCCGTGGTATCGACATCCAGCCGCCCGACGGGTTGCAATCGCTCCGCCTTGGGCAGGTCGATCAAGTCAACCACTCGCGGGTAGAGGCCGCGCCGAGCGGTGCACTCTACATCGGCCGGCTTGTGCAGCATGATATAGCGAAGCCCGACCAGCGCCAGCTGTGCGCCGTTGAGCACCACCACATCAGTATCGGTATCGATGTGCGTGGCGGGCTGTTTAATCGGCTCGCCGTTCAAGGTGACCTCGCCATTTTTCAGCGCGCGTTTCGCCAGGCTACGCGTCAACGGGGTCGTTTCACTTAAAAAGCGGTCAAGACGCATTATTGGCCGACTCCTGGCTGCAGCGAAAAACGATCGGCATCTTGCCAGGCTGGGAATTTTTCTCGAAAAGCATCTAAGTCCGTTTTATTGAGGCATCCCGTTTCAACGAACGGCGTATGCGCTGAATGATCGATAAGTGGCTCGCCCTTGAAGTCCACCAGCATGGAGTCGCCGCTGTAGGCCAGCCCTTTGGCATCTTCGCCGACACGGTTGACGCCAATCACATAGGTGAGGTTTTCAATCGCGCGGGCCTGCAGTAGCGTCCGCCAGGGTTGACGACGAGGTGCCGGCCAGTTGGCCACGCACAGCAGCGCATCATACTCGAAATGTTCGTCCTGTGCCGGCTGCTGACGCAGCCAGACCGGAAAACGCAGGTCGTAGCAGACCGTCAGCAGAATCTTGAAACCGTTCAGCTCGACGATCTCGCGGCGCTCGCCCATGCCATAGCGTTCGTGCTCGCCGGCCATGCGGAAAAGATGCCGTTTATCGTAGTAAATGAGTTCGCCTCGAGGGGTCACCCAGATTAGTCGATTGTAGAACTCACCGTCTTGCTTGATAGCAACGCTGCCGGTAATCACGCAGTCACGGGACCGCGCCTGATCCAGCAGCCACGCCACACTTTCGCTTTCCTCCATGGGCTGCGCCATTTCACGCGAGTTCATCGTGAAACCGGTGGCAAACATCTCAGGCAGTACGATCAGATCGGTATCTCGGCTATCAAGCTCACCGAGGAAGTGCGCCAGATGCTCGTGATTGGCCTGGGGGTTTTCCCAGCGCAGATCGCATTGCACCAGGCTTGTTCTGAGTTGGCTCATGGAATCACTCCTTACGCCGCTCTCGTTGTCGCGGTTGTGTTAGATTAACCTTTTTAAATAATGAGGCTGCCATGCTTCCTACTTCACCACGCGATCCAGAAGCCGTCAAAGGGGTAGGCTTTGGTTTGACGGCCTACATCATGTGGGGCTGTTTTCCGCTTTTTTTTGCACTGTTTGATGGCGTCCCCGCCATCGAGGTGCTTGTTCACCGTATTCTCTGGTCGTGCCTGTTTCTGGTAGGCCTGATCAGCCTGTTACGGCGTTGGCCACCGGTCGTCGCCGCGCTGGTGGAGCCCAGGCGTCTTGGCCGTGTGTTGGCCTGCGCCGTGCTGATTGGCTTCAACTGGGGGTTGTACATTTATGCGGTGGAAACCCAACAGGTACTGCAGGCCAGTTTAGGCTATTTCTTGACGCCGCTGGTGAACATAGCGCTGGGCATGCTGGTGTTACGCGAAGTCATGGCGCGGCTGCAGCTGGTGGCGCTAGGGTTGGCCAGCCTTGCCATTGCCATCCAGTTTTTCATGTTGGGAGAGTTGCCATGGATAAGCCTGGCGCTGGCATTGAGTTTCGGCAGCTACGGGCTGTTCAGGAAACAGGTGCCACTTGATGGTCTTTCCGGGCTCTTCGTGGAAACCCTGCTGCTATTTCCGATAGCGCTGATCGCGCTGGCAGGCTTCAGCTGGTATGGCGCCTCGCACTTCCTGGGCGATACGCAAACAACGGCCTTGCTGGTGGCCAGTGGCGTTATCACCGCCCTGCCCCTCATGGCCTTTGCGGGTGCCGCACGGCGTCTGCGTCTCGCCACGCTGGGGTTCTTGATGTACATCAACCCAAGCATCCAGTTTCTGATTGCCCTGACGGTGTTCAACGAGCCGCTAAGCCCCATTCAGCTGACCACCTTCGTGATGATCTGGACAGGGCTTGCGCTTTACTCCTGGTCGGCCTGGCAGTCACGTCCTCGCCAGTTGGCCGCCGGGTAGCGACAGCGCTGCCTGATCGTCCGGCAGCGGTTCTGGCGACGCTTCTCGCTCGGGCTGATAGCCGATACGGAAGCCACCCCAGTGCCGACCATTGATATAGATGGGGACGGACAGGTCATGCATGATTTCGCCGGTATCGCGCTTGTAGGTTTGCAGCAGCAAGGGCTTTTCGTGGGCACCGCAGCGACGCCCGGTGGGATCATCGAAGATGCGTTTGCTGCGGCAGAATTTTAGATCGTGATCGTAATCACCGGTGGGCGGGCGGCTGACGGCCTTATTATGCGTCGGCACGTAGCCTTTCCGATCACAGGTGATCGCATAGCCCAGATCGAACCGCGTCAGCAGCGGTTCCTGGAGGTCGGGCAGGTACTTGTCGGTGAAACCGTCAAAGGACGTTCGGTAAAGCGGCGGGCGGGTATCGGGAACCTGCTGATAGTCGGGCTGAAATAGCGCGGCCTCGCTCAGCTCGCCTCTCTTGAGCGCGCTTTCAAACAGCTTGCCGATCCGATCCGCCGTTTGCCGCGCCGCATGAAACACCTGCTGATGACGGCCGTTGAGCCGCTGCTGCGCCAGCTCACCGTCGACGCCTTCGGCCGCGTCCATCAGGGCGCGCGCCTGGTTGGCCAGATCGTGCATGTCGCGATTGCCCTCATCCACGTCGGCTTCCAGCTGATCCAAGGTGTCGGCAACGGTCTGGCTATGCTCCCGGGTGTTGTCGATGGCCTGGGCGACGCTACTGATTTCGCTTTGTACCTGGTCGAACTCCTGGGTGATGGTGCCAAGACTCTCGCCTACTTGCTGCATATCTGTCGAACGATGGCTGATACGGCTCATCAGGATGCCCATTGAGGACACCACATTCTGACCGCTCTGGTGCATGTCCTTGACCAGCTCATCGACGCTTTGGGTCGCCGTCGAGGTCTTGTGCGCCAGATTACGCACCTCGCCCGCCACCACGGCAAACCCGCGCCCGTGTTCACCCGCACGAGCGGCCTCGATGGACGCATTGAGCGACAGCAGGTGCGTCTGCTCGGCGATGTCCTCGATCATCGACGTGACGTTACGCACGCGCTCGATCTTGTCGTTGAGCGCGGTCAGCATCTCGAGCGACTGTTGGGATTGCGCAGACACCTCGCTCATCTCGTTGATGATGTCGGTCAGGGCTGCCTGGTTATGGTGACTGGATTCCCGCGCGCTTTCCGCAAGCGCGGCCACCTGGGAAGCACTGGCGCTGACCTGCATGATGGCCGTGTTGATCGCGCCCATGCTCGCCGACGAATCGCGGGCCATCTTCTCCTGCTTGCTCAGGCGCTGATCCATCAGGTCGGCATAGTGAGAGACTTCAGCCGAGGCGATGGCGGTGCTGCTGGCGCGACGCATCAGCCGGAACGCCATGGCCCTCAGTGAGGCATAGTCCGCCATCAGACGAAGGCCTGTGCGCCTGCCCTCGAGCTGCTGCTGATCAGCCTGGTAAAGCGACCACCACGGGTTCAAGACACACAGCGCGCCCGCCAGCGCCGCCAGGCCAATTGCGATATACCCTCCCAGCGTGCTGTAGGACACCAGCCACCCGGCAAGTGCCAGCAGCACTACGGGAACTAACCATCGAAGGACACGCATCATCATTACTCTTGTTATTGACGTGATAAAAAGCTCCCAAGCCATTGATCAGGCTCAAGGTTAGCTTACCCGTTCATTAGCGTTAAATAAGTAACACTTTGGGAGAAGACCATGAGAACAGATGAAATCAGTGTCAGGTGCCGTAATTTTGCTTATAACACGTTAATATAATGACTTGCGTTCGTGTTAGGCCATTGCCCTAGCTCATCGACCTGCTGATTGACGGCGAATCGCCACGGGAGCCCATGCTAAAGCGCTATTTGCCTATCCTGTCCTGGCTGCCTTACTACCATAAACGGTTACTCGGCGCGGATTTACTTGCAGGCCTGATTGTCACCGTCATGGTAATCCCGCAGTCGCTCGCCTACGCGCTCCTCGCTGGACTGCCCGCAGTGGTGGGATTGTACGCCAGTATCCTGCCGCAGCTGGTGTACACCCTGTTTGGCACCAGCCGCACCCTGGCCGTCGGCCCGGTGGCCATCATTGCGCTGATGACCGGAGCCGCCCTTTCCTCGGTGGCCGCTCCCGGCTCAGAAACTTATCTGCAAGCGGCCCTCGTGCTGTCGCTGCTTTCCGGGCTCATGCTGGTGGCCATGGGGCTGCTGAAAATGGGCTTTTTCAGCAATTTCCTGAGCCATCCGGTCATATCCGGCTTTTTAACCGCCTCGGGGATTCTGATTGCCGTCAGCCAGCTCGGCAGCCTGCTGGGCATCGAGAGCAGCGGATTTACGCTTGTCGAGCGCCTGGTGTCACTCGTTCCCAACCTGTCCGCTGCCAACCTGCCTACCTGTATGCTAGGCGTCGGTACGCTGGCGTTTCTGGTCTGGCTGCGCCGGCATGGCAAATCGACGTTGCGGCGGCTGGGGCTGCCCAGCAGCATCGCTGACCTGGTCGCCAAGGCAGGGCCGGTGATCGCAGTGGTAGCCACGACCCTGACTACTTGGCATTGGGGGCTCGCCGACCAGGGTGTCAACGTCGTGGGCGATGTTCCCGCCGGGCTGCCTGCTTTTAGCCTGCCCTGGGCGGACGCCTCGTTATGGCGGGCGCTGTTCATCCCCGCCTTGCTTATCAGCCTGGTCGGTTTTGTGGAGTCTGTTTCCATGGGGCAAATGCTGGCGGCGAAACGCCGTCAGCGTATTTCACCCAACCAGGAACTGATTGGCCTGGGCGCTACCAACCTGGCGGCCGCCGTATCCCATGGCATGCCGGTCACCGGCGGTCTTTCGCGCACCGTGATCAATTACGATGCGGGAGCGCAAACGCCGGCGGCAGGCGCCTTTGCCGCACTGGGGATTGCGCTGGTCACCATGGCCTTTACCGGCTGGCTTTATTACCTGCCGATTGCCACCCTGGCGGCCACCATCACGGTATCTATCCTCACCCTGGTGGATATCCCCATGCTGCGCCAGACGTGGCGCTACTCGCGCAGCGATTTCTCGGCCATGGCGTTGACCATCGTGCTCACGCTCGTCGAGGGAATAGAGGCAGGCATCCTGGGGGGTGTCACCCTGTCGATTGCGCTTTATCTTTACCGCACCAGCCGTCCGCATAGCGCGCTGGTCGGCCGAGTGCCTGAGACCGAGCATTTTCGCAACGTCGAACGTCACGATGTCGAAACCGTCAGCCGCGTGGCGCTCCTGCGGATCGATGAAAGCCTTTACTTTGCCAATGCGCGCTACCTGGAAGATACGCTGTACAACCTGGTGGCCAGCCGCCCCGAACTCGAGCACGTGGTGCTGATCTGCTCGGCGGTCAACCTGATCGACGCCTCGGCGCTGGAAAGCCTGGATGCCATCAATGCCCGCCTCAAGGATTCAAGCGTCAAGCTGCACCTTGCCGAAGTCAAAGGGCCGGTGATGGACCAGCTCAAGAAAAGCGACTTTCTTGACGCCCTCACCGGGCGCGTGTTTCTCAGCACCTATGCCGCGTGGCGTGAGTTTGCCCAGTGAACTCACGCAAGATGGCGCCTACTGGCGTGATTGCCTGATGTGTTCCCGCGGGTCGCGGGGATAGTAGCGCTCGGGCTGCCGTTCAAGATGGGTGAAGTAACGCGTGTCCTTGTAAGGCATTTTCATGAAGCCCGACACCCCCAGCCCTTCGATCTCGCATACCGAGGCCAGCATCTGTGCCAGCAAACGGCGAAATTCCTGCTCCCGGGAAGGGTCTAGCAGGCGGTAGTAGCTATGGATCTTGAGATGTTCGGGAAGCGCTTCAAAAATGATCATGCCGGTGTGGTGAATCTCGTTAAGCTGCTGCAGCACCTGCATGATCGAATCCGGCAGGGCCAGCAGCTCCTCGGGGTCGGGGCCGTCTTCAAAATAGCTGTGTTGCCGGGTGCGATCCTCGAGCTCTGGAACGGCGCTCATTTCATAGCTGATGGCCATGCCGGGAGCGCAGTAAAACGACGCCTCGGCGGAACGACGCTCAAGGTGCAGCGTTTGGCGGGCGTTGAACAGACAGCTTTTGAAGACGCCCTGACGATGGATCGCCCGCGCCAGGTGCACCATATTGTTGACCGCTTCAATAAAGGCGGGCTTGAGCAACGGGTCGTGCAGGTTCAGGGAGGAGTCTATGTACACCCCTTCCCGCTCCCAGCGCACGGCCAGGCCGCCCACTACGGGATACTTACCGAGTCGACTCACCGACGCCAGAAAGGCCTTTTCCGTCTCGCCCATGCCCTGCATGAACTGCTTGTAGTAACGGTCGAGTTGCACATCGTTGACGTCGTTCAGGGTCTCGGGCGCATTGGCTTCGCGCAGGAAGGCCTTGCGCGAACTGTACACCACCGTATCGATTTCCTGCTCGGCAGGACGAACCCACACCGGCACCAGCGGTGATTGAGCGTGGCCGGGCAGATCAAGCATCACGACCTTGGCCATGCGCGGCATCGCCTGTAGGAAGTAGTCACCGGCCCGGCGGCGCAAGTGCGGGTCGGGATCCAGCATGCCGTCGAGGGTGCGCGCAAACTCCATGGGCAACCCCAACGAACTGGCCGGAATCGCACGGTGGCCAAAACGGCAGGATTGCGCCGAGGCCAGTGCATAAAGCGTGCCCGCCACGCCCTGCTCATCGAACCGCGGCGAGGAAAGCGCGCCGTTCAGCTGTTCCTCGCCGATAAAGTACACATCGCCCAGGCGGGCGTTGGTTTGCTGAAGATTATCCGACATCAGCTCCATCACGTTAGCGCCGACGAACTGCAGCTGGGCATCGAGCTGGGCAAACACCGCCGAGCCCCAGTCGATCAGCGCGATGGATTCATGGTTCGGATCGAACACCAGGTTGGAGGGCTTGATATCGCCGTGCACCACCGGCCGCGCCTGGGGGCCCGACTCGCAGCGCAGGGCGGTGAGGATATCCGCAAGCTGAGCGGCAATGCGCATGATCAGGCGGGGCGACAATCGCCCTTCCCTGAGAGAGATCTGCTCCAGATTCCAGCCGGGCGCGCGTTCCATGACCAAAATGGACTGCCCGCGCGACCGCTGGTAGGTGATCAGCTTGGGGATACGCGGATGCGCGACCTGATCGAGCATGAACGCCTCTTCTTCAAGACGCTCCTGCAGATGGGTCGGCAAGGTAATACGGGAAAATTTAAACACATAATGCACGTTCGGCCCCGGGCCGCGGGTGTCGCCACCCACCGCTGGCGCGCTGCCGGCGAACACGAATCCGTAGGCCCCCTTGCCGATCAATTCGATGTCCTGATAGCCAAGCTGGGCGAGCTGCGCCTGGCACAGCGCCACCCAGTCCTTGAGTTTTCGGGCATCGTGATGGCTCAGCAGATAGACCGACTGTTCTTCGGGGATATAGAACTGCTGAAGCGGTGCCTGGGCCATAGGTTGCCTGCGTTAGCCTAGATGGAGAAGCATGGTCTCCGGGGCTTCGAGGAACGCTTTCCAGGCGTTGCAGAACCGCGCGATGGTGCCGCCATCGATAAACCGGTGGTCTCCCGCCCAGGTGATGGTCATGATCGCGCGACGCTGCACGTCGCCCCGTTCATCAAAGCGGGGCAGCCACTGGGTTTTGCCAATGGCGACGATGGCCGCTTCCGGCGCATTGATGATGGGCGCGGCGTAAGTGCCACCCAGCGCGCCGATATTGGAAATACTGATGGTGCCACCCTTGAGATCGGACTGATCGACCCGTCCCTCGCGAGCGGCGTTGGTCAAGCGGCCGACTTCCCGGGCAATCTCCAACAGCGTCAGGCGTTCGACGCCTTTAACATTGGGCACCATCAACCCCGCCTTGCTATCCACCGCCATGCCAATATTGCACTGCGGGTAGTAATGCAGCTCATCGCCGGCCTTATTCAGCTGCGCGTTGACGATTGGCTGCTCCGCCACAGCCAGCGCCATGGCCTTCATGAAAAACGGCATCAAGGTTAAACGCTCGCCCTGGGCCTCGGCCAAGGGCTTCAGGCGCTCGCGCATTGCCAGCAGTGCCGTCACGTCGATCTCGTCGCCGTAGTGAAAATGCGGAATGGTGGTCGCCGCCTCCACCATGCGCTTGGCCATGACCGCCCGCATGCCGCGTAGCGGCTCAACCCTGGGCACATTCTCGCCTACCTTGGCCCCCTCGATTCTCGGTGTCTGCTGGCCCACCTCGGCAGGCTGATCAAGGTGTGCCAGAACGTCTTCCTTGAGTATCCGGCCGTCTTTGCCGCTGCCGTCAATATCCGTCAGGTTAAGGTGATGCTCGCGCACCAGCCTTCTCACGGCGGGGCTGGCGGGCACTTTACCTTGCCCTTTTGCGGACGCTGGTGCTGGCGACGTTACCTCCGACGGCGCCGCGGTTGTTTCGGTGCCGGAGGCGCGAGCGGCCTGTGAATCGCCGCCACCCTCCCGCGAGGCGCTGGTTTCGCCTGCTTCGCTGGTCGCTTCGCCTTCGGCCTGGTAGGCGTAAAGCGGCGCGTGCACTTTGGCAATCTGCCCCTGCTCGACATACAGCTTGGTCACCACCCCCGCTTCAGGGGCGGTAATTTCTACCAGCGCCTTGTCGGTCATCACCTCGACAATGGGCTGATCTTCCTCGATGCGATCGCCTTCCACGACGCGCCACTCGACCACTTCACACTCGACAATGCCTTCGCCGATATCCGGCAGCATAAAATCGCTCATTGTTCTTCTCCCCGTGCGTGCTTGGGCGTTATACGCCGCTAGAAATTGACGCTTTCGCGAATCGCTTCAAAGATTTTGAGATGATCGGGCAGATACTCTTTTTCCAGCACCAGCGGGAAAGGCGTATCCAGCCCGGTCACCCGTGCAATGGGCGATTCCAGGTAGAGAAAACAACGTTCCTGTATCGTCGCGGCGATTTCACCGGCAAAGCCACCGGTCAGCGGTGCTTCATGGCTGACCACCAGGCGGCCGGTCTTGAATACCGATTCAGCCACCGTATCGGCGTCCCAGGGCAGCAGCGAACGCAGGTCGATCACCTCACAGTTGATGCCCTGTTCTTCCGCCAGCTCCACCGCCTTGCCGATCACTTCCATCTGCGCGCCCCAACCCACCAGGGTAACGTCGCTACCTTCCTTGATGATCTCGGCGTCGCCAATGGGTAGCTGGTAATCGTCTTCCGGCACCTCACCCACTGCCGCGCGGTAAAGCCGCTTGGGTTCGAGAAACAGCACCGGATCGGGATCGCGAATCGCCGCCAGCAACAAGCCCTTGGCCTGATAGGGATTACGCGGCACGACGACTTTCAGCCCCGGCGTGTGGGTGAAATACGCCTCGGGGGATTGCGAGTGATAAAGCCCGCCGGAGATACCGCCGCCATAGGGAGTGCGGATGGTCAGACCGCCGACGTTGAACAGATCGCCCGAGCGATACCGGAATTTGGCGGTCTCATTTACGATCTGGTCGAAGGCGGGAAAAATATAGTCGGCGAACTGAATTTCAGCGACAGGTACCGAACCTTGAGCCGCCAGGCCGTTGGCAAAGCCAATGATGCCCTGCTCAACCAGCGGCGTATTGAAACAGCGGGCTTTGCCGTATTTTTCCTGGAGATGGCTCGTGGCACGAAAGACACCGCCAAAGATCCCCACGTCTTCCCCAAAGCAGATGACTTTCTCGTCTTCCGCCATGGCAATGTCGAGGGCGTTATTGATCGCCTGGAGCATATTCATTGTAGCCATGTTACGCCTCCCTTTGTGAGTCGCTGTCCGTGCTTACGCCAAGGTCCAACGACTTGGCGCCTCGGGGATAGGCTTCCGGGTAACGGCGAATATGCTGCTTGAGCTGATCGAATTGACGCTGCAGTGCCGGCGTGACATCCGCATAGACATCGCTGATCAAGGAATCGAGCGGCGGTGGCGAGCGTTTTTCAGCGCGCTTCATGGTATCCAGCACGTCGCGACGCAGGCTTTCCTGCTCGCGGGTTTCCTCGTCCTCGCTCCACCAGCCTTTGGCCAGCAACCACTTCTGCATGCGCAACAGCGGATCCTTGATGCGCCAGGCTTCTTCCTCATTTTTGGAACGATAGCCTGACGGGTCATCGGAGGAAGAGTGCGCAGCCAGCCGATAGGTCATGGCTTCAATGAGTACCGGTTGATTATGCTCTACCGCTAACTTGCGTGCCTGACGGGTGGCTTCATAGACCGCCAGCACGTCGTTGCCGTCGACCCGAATGACATGCATATGATAGCCAAACGCCCGCGGCGCAATGCCGTCGGCGGCAAATTGCTCAACCGCCGGGGTCGAAATCGCGTAGCCGTTGTTGCGGCAGAAGAAAATCACCGGCACCTGATGCACCGAGGCCATATTGAGCGCCGCGTGAAAATCGCCTTCCGACGCGGCGCCCTCGCCAAAGAAAGTCAGCGTGCAGTGGCCGTCTCCGGCCATTTTCTGGCCGTAGGCATAGCCAGTGGCCTGAGGAATCTGGGTGGCGAGCGGCGATGAGATCGTCATGTAGTGGAGCTTGCGCGAGCCATAATGAATCGGCATCTGCCGGCCCTTGCCGTAATCCAGCTCGTTGCCGAACAGCTGATTCATGAACTCGTCGATGGAGAACCCCCGGTACATCAACGCGCCCTGTTCACGGTACTGGGCCATGATCATGTCGGCATCGTCGAGTGCGGCAGTCGCGCCCACGACGGCGGCTTCTTCACCGGTGCACTGCATGTAGAAACTCAGCCGCCCCTGCCGCTGGGCCGCCAGCATGCGTTCATCGAGGATACGCGTGGCCAGCATGGCGTGGTAGATACGCCGGGCATGGTCATGTTCCAGGTGCGGCGCATCCGCCTCGCTGTAGAGCTCGCCCTCGGGGCTTAACAAACTAAAGGTAGGGATCGAGAATTCATCACCTGTCAGAAAAACAGGCTGGTGCGATTGCTGTGTCATCATTATTGTCCTTGTCGTACCCCTTTTGAGGGCAGTGTTGTCGGTGATGACCTTTTATGCCAGTGGATTTATCTGGCAATGGTCAACGCAACACCTGCGACAGTAACGCAGCCGGGACACATTAGGCATTCGACTTAAGATGTAAACAGACGCGAGCGCAGACGTTCCTGAAGCCGCTCGAACAGACTGTCGACGGTCAGCGCCAGCAGCGCAATCGTCAGTGCCCCCTGGATGATATATGCCATATTGCCGTTCACGATGCCGGCGATGATGGGGTCGCCCAGATTGCGCGCCCCCACCGTCGCGCCGATGGCGGCCGTCGAAATATTGATGGTGATGGAAGTGCGTATGCCCGCCAGAATTATCGGCGCTGCAAGCGGCAGCTCTACCTGACGGAGCACTTGCCAGGGCGTCATGCCCATGGCGGTGGCCGCGCTTTTGATGTCTTTATCGACATCCTGCAGCCCGCCCAGGGTGTTACGCACGATGGGAAGCATGCCATACAGCACCAGCGCGACAATGATCGGCAAGGTGCCAAAGCCTAGCGCCGGTACCGCCAGCGCAAGCACGGCCACCGGTGGAAAGGTCTGCCCCAGCGAGGCCACCTGCGCGACCATGGGTAAAAAGTCGCGGCCCCATTCGCGGGTCACCACAATAGCCGCGAGAACGCCCCCCACGATGGTCACCACGGCGGCCACGCTGACCACGAAGAGATGCTTTAGCAATAGCGAGGCCAGACTCGCCCGCTGGTAAACCACCTGGTTGGCGTCGGGTTCGAGCACCCGCAGCAAACCGTCGGCGTAGGGGAAACCCCATACGCATAGCATCAAGAGTACAAACCATGTTGCTGGCCATATCGCGCGGCTGGCACCCCGCGATGCAAGGGAGCGACGCACGGCGCTAGGACTCACGCACTTTTCCTTGTTCGGGCTGGGCTTCCTTGACGATCTTGCGCAGCGTCAGCTCGCCCACGGGCACATCGTGCTGATCCACCACGGTAAGACGATCGGTGTGATCACGGAGCATCATGGAAAGCGCCTGTCGCAGCGAGAAAGCAGCCGGGATACGCGAGTGGGCAGGAAGCGTTGGCCCCATGGGGGACATATGGTCTTTGATCCGCGTCAGTGCCGCCTGCTTGAGCCCACGCTCGAGGCCGCCGAGCAACGACTCGACGAACGAATCGTTGGGGTGCTGCAGAAGCGAAAGGGGCGAGCCCTGCTGAACGATGCGTCCGTCGCGCATCACCACGAGGTGGTCCGCCAGCCTCAGCGCTTCATCCATGTCGTGGGTCACGAACACCACGGTTTTATGCAGCCGGGCCTGTAGCCTGGAAAGCTCATCCTGGAGCTTTTCCCGGGTGATAGGGTCCAACGCGCCGAAAGGCTCGTCCATCAACAGAATATCCGGGTCGGCGGCCAGCGCCCGGGCCACGCCAACGCGCTGCGCCTGGCCGCCCGAAAGCTGGTGAGGGTATTTGGTAGCAAACTCGCCCACCGGAAGTCCCAACAGCGTCATCAGCTCCTCGACCTTGGCCTGAATATCCGCCGACGACCATTTAAGCAGGCGCGGCACCAGGCCAATATTGCGCGCCACGGTCCAGTGCGGAAACAGCCCTGTATGTTGAATGACGTAGCCGATACGCCGACGCAGCTTGACCGGGTCGTAGGCGGCCACCGGCTGGCCGTCGAGGATGATGTCACCGTCGCTGTGCTCGATAAGCCGATTGATCATGCGCAGCGTCGTCGATTTACCACAGCCCGAGGTGCCCACCAGCGCACAAAAGGTGCCTTTTGGAATATGCAGCGAAATGTCATCCACTGCCGCAACGTCACCGAACCGTTTGGTCACGTGGGCAAGTTCGATCATGGGGAGTCTCCAGACTGCACGCTATCGTTAGGCCGCAGAATATCCGCCAGGGCACCGAGACCGGCGTCGGCAATGAGCGCCAGTATCAGAATCGGCAACGCCCCCAGCAATACCATGTCCATGGCCGCCTGCCCCAGGCCCTGAAAGATAAACGCTCCCAGACCACCCGCCCCGATCAAGGCGGCGACAGCGGTCAGGCCGATCGCCTGAACGGTGGTGATGCGGATTCCTTCGAGCAGCACCGGCAGCGCCAGTGGCAAGCGAACCTGGATGAAACGCTGGCGGTTGCGCATCCCCATGCCCCGCGCCGCTTCCAGGGTTTCCGGGCTCACCTGCTCGAGCGCAATATAGGTATTGCGCACCATCGGCAGCAGGCTGTAGGCGACCAGCGCGAGCAAGGCCGGGGCCCAGCCAATCCCGCTGAAACCTAACTGTGACAGCAGCGGCCACTTTGCGGCAAGCCACGCCAAGGGGCCCAGCATCAGGCCAAACAGGGCAATACTGGGGATGGTTTGCAGGAAGTTGAGCACGCCAAAGGCAATTTTCTGGCATCTTGTATAGCGTCGCATCAGCATGGTCAGCGAGAGCCCCAGCACAATACTAATGGCCACTGATGCACTGACAAGGGTGACATGCTGATGCAGGGCACGCCAGAACTCGTCGTCCCGGGCGCGAAACTCTTGCCCCAGGGCAAGCGATTCGAGCCCCAGCATGACGCACAGCCCCCAGACAACGGTCACGCCCGCCAGCATCAGTAGCAAGCGTCGCCGTGACAGCGCCAGGCGTAGCCGCAGCTCGATCCAGCCAAGCAACAGCAGCGAGAGCATCAGCCAATAGGCCATGCCCATATTGAGGCGTGCCATGGGCGTATCACTGCTGATCAGCCTGTGGCTGGCGACCATCAGGCCAACGGGTAGCAACAACAGCAGCAGCGATACACCGACCAGAACGACCTGATAGCCTTGTCGGCTGGGCTGAAGCGACAACGCCAGAAGGGTGAGTATCACCGCACTGACCAACGAAGCCCCCATCCAACCCATGGCCTCGATCAGCCCGACCCCTTCCCCGCTGACAATCCGGTTGGGGGCGACACTGACCACATCCAGAAGCCAGACAGCCGCCAGCATGGCACTGAAAAGGACAAACAGGACGCGATTCGGCCGCCACTGCCGCCAAGACACCTGCGGGGTAGGCAGTGCATCCAATAACGACATGCTCAGTCGTTATCCAGGCTATCGAGGTAATCGCCGGCGACCTTATTGGGTGACATGCCGTTCACTGCCACATCGGCATTGAGCTTTTGCAGCGTCTCGAGATCCAGGGTGTTGAAGACCTCCTCGAGAAGCCCGTCGATATCCGGATAGGTTGCCAGCACGCTTTCACGCACCACCGGTGCCGGTTGATAGACAGGCTGAACGCCCCTTGAGTCCTCAAGCACGACCAGCCCCAGGGCATTCAGCCCGCCGTCGGTACCGTAAGTCATCGCCGCATTGACACCGCTGGTCTGTTCCGCTGCCGCGCGCATCGTCGCCGCGGTATTGCCGCCGGAAAGAACCAGCAACTGATCTTCACTCAGCTCGAACCCGTAGGCCTGCTGAAAGGCGGGCAACGCCTGCGCGGACTCGACGAACTCGGCGCTTGCGGCAAACTTGAACTCGCCGCCGTCCTCAAGGTAGGCGGCAAGGTCGTCAAGCGTTTCAAGGTCATGCGCGTCGGCCACATCGCGACGCACGCTCATCGCCCAGGTGTTGTTGGCGCTGGCGGGGGTCAACCAGACCAGGCCCTGCTCGGCATCGCGCTCGCGGACGGTCTCGTAGGCTTGTTCGGCATCCTTCCACACGTCGCTGTCGGCCATGTCGAAGAAAAAGGCCCCGTTACCGGTATATTCGGGATAAAGGTCTATTTCTCCGGCTTCCAGCGCGCTACGCACCACGCTGGTGCCGCCTAGCTGCAGCCGGTCTTCGGTGGGAATATCATGGCGCTCCAGCGTTTGCATGATCAGCTCACCCAATACCGAGCCTTCCGTGTCGATCTTGGACGACACCACCACGGCGTCGTCGGCGTTGACCGAAGCAAACGGCAGCAAGCTGAGACAGCCCAGGGCAATGGTTGATTTCGTGGCAAAGCGCATTGTTATCATCCTTTTGGCAGAAACTCATTAAAGTATATGCCCGTCGTGCGTTGAAGTCAGATTCCTTGCCATCCCTTGATAGCCTATCCCTAGACAGACTCGATCACCCAGGTGGTTCCTTCGCGGGAATCTTTCAGAATAATTCCCTGTGCTGCCAGCTCATCGCGGATAGCATCGGCCTGGGCAAAATCCTTGTTGGCCTTGGCGGCCTGACGCTCGGCAATCTTGGCCTCGATGGCCAATTCGCTGATCGCCGGGGCATGCTGCTGAGTGCCTTTCAGGAAGACATCGGGGGCCTGTTGCAGCAGGCCGAGCACGCCGCCAAGATGCTTCAACTCGCCGGCCAGCGGCGCTGCTTTTTCCGGCGCCTCCTGTTTGGCACGGTTGAGATCACGCGCCAGGTCAAAAAGCGCGGCCAACGCATCAGGTGTGTTGAAGTCGTCGTCCATCGCGGCGGTGAAGCGTTCGCGATGGGCAGTCGACGCCTTAGTATCCATTGCGCTGTCGTCACCGTTGACGCCATCCAGCGCGGTGTAAAAACGCGTCAGTGACTTCCTGGCCTCGACCAGCGAATCCAGCGAGTAGTTGATGGCACTGCGATAATGGCTGGCAACCAGCAGATAGCGCACAACCTCCGGGTCGTGCTCGGCGAGCACCTCTCGTATGGTGAAGAAGTTGCCCAGGGACTTGGACATCTTTTCCTGATCCACCCGCACGGCCCCAGCGTGCATCCAGGTATTGACATAGGTCTTGCCGGTGGCGGCTTCCGACTGCGCAATCTCGTTTTCGTGGTGAGGAAAGGTCAAGTCAGGCCCACCGCCGTGGATATCGAAGGTCTCTCCAAGGCAGCAGGTCGACATCGCCGAGCATTCGATATGCCAGCCCGGTCGTCCGTCGCCCCAGGGTGACGGCCAGCTTGCTTCGCCGGGCTTGGCGGCTTTCCACAGCACGAAATCGAGCGGGTCTTCCTTGTGCACATCAACGCCGACGCGGGCGCCGGCGCGCATGTCATCCAGCTGGCGATTATTGAGCTTGCCGTAGTCGGCAAAACGGCGAACGCGATAGTAGACATCGCCGTTATCTGCCGGGTAGGCATAGCCTTTTTCCACCAGCGTCTCAATCATCGCGATGATATCGCCCACGTGTCCCGTCGCTCGGGGTTCGTGGCTGGGCGGCAGCACATTGAGCCGCGCTTCGTCCTCGTGCATGGCAGCGATCATACGCTCGGTCAACGCGGTGATCGTCTCGTCATTTTCGTCGGCACGCTTGAGAATCTTGTCGTCTATGTCGGTAATGTTGCGCACATAATTGACGTCGTAGCCGCGTTCGCGCAGGTAACGGGTAATCACGTCAAACGCCACCATGACCCGGGCATGGCCCAGGTGGCAGTAGTCATACACCGTCATGCCGCAGACATACATGCTGACCTTGCCCGCCTCCAGCGGGGTGAAAGGCTCTTTGCGACGCGTCAGCGTATTGTAGATTTGCATTGGCCGAATTCCTTAACCTTTCTGTTTGATTTTCGCCCAGCTATCCTTGAGCCCGACGGTGCGGTTGAAGACCGGACGACCCGGCGTCGACACGTGACGATCCGCACAGAAATAGCCTACCCGCTCGAACTGGTAGCGCGCTTCGGGGCCCGCCTCCGCCAGGCTGGGTTCACCGATTGCCTGACAGACGGTCAGGGACTCGGGATTCAAATGGTCAAGGAAGTCGACGTCCTTGTCGCGATCCGGCTGTTCGACCATGAACAGGTTATCGTACAGCCGCACTTCGAGCGGAATACCGTGCTCGGCACTGACCCAGTGAATAACCCCCTTCACCTTGCGACCTTCCGGGTTTTTACCCAGGGTGTCAAAATCCACCGAGCAATGCAGTTCCGTGACGTCGCCTGCCTCGTTCTTGATCACCTCATCGCACCGGATGACGTAGCTGTTACGCAGACGCACCTCTTTACCCGGCGCAAGACGGAAGAATTTTTTCGGCGCGTCTTCCATGAAGTCGTCCTGATCGATATACACCTCTCGGGTCAGGGGCACCTTGCGCACCGACATATCGTCACGCGCAGGGTGGCCGGCCACCTCGTATACTTCTTCATGGTCGTCAGGCACGTTGGTAAGCACCACTTTGAGCGGCTTGAGCACGCACATCGCCCGCGGGGCATTGTCTTCCAGGTCCGAGCGAATCGCGTGGGTCAACATGGCAATATCGACCAGGCCGCCGTCGGCGCGGGTCACCCCGATCATGTCGCAGAACTTGCGGATCGACGCGGGCGTGTAGCCCCGCCGACGCATCCCCGAGATCGTGGGCATGCGCGGGTCGTCCCAGCCGTCCACGATCTGTTCGTCGACCAGCATCTTCAATTTGCGCTTGGACGTCAGCGTGTAGTTGAGGTTTAACCGCGCAAACTCGATCTGGCGGGGCTTGGCAGGTACCGGCAAATTATCCAGGAACCACTCGTAAAGCGGACGGTGGTCTTCAAACTCCAGGGTGCAAATGGAGTGAGTCACGCCTTCGAGGGCGTCAGACTGGCCATGGGTGAAATCGTAGGACGGATAGATTTTCCATTTATCGCCGGTCTGATGATGGCTGGCGTGGCGGATACGGTAGAGTATCGGATCGCGTAGATTGATGTTCGGCGATGCCATGTCGATCTTGGCGCGCAGCACTTTCTCGCCCTCGGCAAACTCCCCATTGCGCATACGTTCCAGGAGGTCCAGGTTTTCGTCGGCGCTACGCTCGCGATAGGGACTCGGCTGGCCGGGCTCGGTCAGCGTGCCGCGGTATTCCCGGATCTCGTCGGGCGTCAGGTCATCGACGTAGGCCTTGTCCTCACGGATCAAGTGCTGCGCCCAGGCGTAGAGCTGATCAAAGTAGTCCGAGGCAAACCGCACAGGACCCGTCCATTCAAACCCCAGCCAGCTGACGTCATCCTTGATCGCGTCAATATAGGCCTGTTCTTCCTTGGCCGGGTTGGTGTCGTCAAAGCGCAAGTGACACTCACCACCCATCTGCTCCGCCAACCCGAAGTTGAGACAGATCGACTTGGCATGGCCGATATGCAGGAAACCATTGGGCTCCGGGGGAAAGCGCGTCACGATTTTTGTGACCTGGCCGCCCTCGATCTCGTCGCGTACTTGGTTGCGAATGAAGTTCGGCGCTGGGGTGGTCTCGTTGGTCATGGTGGTGTTGAAAACCTCGTGGTGGATGGCGTGCCCGGTATCGTCTGTCTACGCTAACGGTATAGCGCTTCGCGGTGCCGGGCAAAACCGTTATTATAACGTGACGCCGATGCACAGCGCCAAGGCGAACGCCTTTATTGAACAGGAATTTATCTATGATCGTATTAAAGACGAACCACGGTGACATCACGATTGCGCTTAATCACGAAAAAGCGCCCGAGACGGCCGCCAACTTTGAACAATACGTTCGCGATGGCTTTTACGACGGCACACTGTTTCATCGGGTCATTGATGGCTTCATGGTACAGGGCGGCGGCTTTGACCAGGATTTCAATCAAAAACCTACCCGCGACCCGATCCAGAACGAAGCGGATAACGGCCTGAAAAACACCCTGGGCACCCTGGCCATGGCCCGCACCCAGGATCCGCATTCAGCCACCGCCCAGTTTTTCATCAACGTCGGCAATAACAGCTTCCTGGATCACAGCGGTAAAAACCTCCAGGGCTGGGGCTATGCTGTCTTTGGCGAAGTGGTCGACGGCATGGACGTTGTCAACGCCATTAAAAACGTCAGCACCACCCGTCGCGGCATGCACGCCGACGTGCCCGCCGAGGACGTGATTATTGAGCGCGCCTTTATCAAGGAATCTGAATAAGCCTCGGGAGCGCTATGCGTACTCTACTAGTAGCGGATATGCACCTGAGTCATGATACCCCTGAGCTTAATCAGGGGTTCTATGATTATCTGACGCAAACCGCCAACGGCGCCGACGCCCTGTACATTCTGGGCGATCTGTTCGACGCCTGGATCGGCGACGATCTCCTCGATTCGCCTCACCCATTGGGCGCCGTGGGACGCGAGGTCATTGCGCGCCTGCATCAATTGAGCAGCGATGGCACCGCTGTGTACCTGCTTCATGGCAACCGCGACTTCCTGATCGGCGAGCGCTTCATTGCAGCCTGCCAGGCGACGCTGCTCGCCGACATTGAAGAAGTCGAGCTCCAGGGCATGCCTGCCGTCATTCTCCACGGTGACAGCCTGTGTACCCGGGATAACGCCTACATGGCTTTCCGGCAGCAGTCCCGCCACCCGGAATGGCAGGCGCAGATACTCGCCCTGCCCCTGGATCAGCGACTGGAGCTAGCCTCAAGCCTGCGTATGCAGTCGGGGGATGCCAACGCCACGAAGGAAGACGCCATCATGGACGTGACCCATGACGAGGTGGTCAGCCTGATGGAAAGCTACGGTGTCACCACCATGATTCATGGGCACACGCACCGTCCCAAGGTTCACGACCTGACGGTGGAAGACGTCCCGGCAAAACGCTATGTATTGGGTGACTGGGATGCCCAGCACGGCTGGGATATCGTGATCGAGAAGGCCGATCACAAAACGGCCCCAAGGCTGCGCCAATTCGCTCTCAGCGACCCACCGTCAGCCTGATGATCACGCATGAAAAAGCCGATCGCAAGGATCGGCTTTTTTGTGGACAACAGCGCCTGACGGTTAACGCTCTATCTCGGCATCGCTGCGCAGGTCGTCGATGAGCCCTTGGATGATGGCCTGGGCGCGAAGCTGCTCGGCCATTCGGGCCACAAAACGCTCGCGCTCTTCATCCACATCACCACTTGTCACTTCATCGAGGGCAATCAGGGCAACGCCACTGGGCATCATGGCCGTTTGATAGGTGGTCTCTCCCTCGTCGGGGTGCGGCATCCGGAAGGCTTCCTGGACAATCAGCTGCGACGCCGTTACGTCATCCTGGCGACGTACCTCGTCGGCTTCCAGCCATTCCACATCGACGGACTCGCCGTCTTGCAGCCGGGCGATCATTTCCTGTGCCTGCGCCTCCAGTCGCTCGCGCTGACGCTGGTCACGCACGGCCGCCTCCACCTCATCACGAACGGCGTCGAGGGGTAGCTGGGTCTGCTCGCGATGTTCGGCAACGCGTACCACCAGCCGGCGATCTTCATCGAGTTCGATCACGTCACTGTTGTAGCCTTCTTCCAGGACGTCGTCGCTGAAGGCCTGCTCCATCACGCCTGGTTCGAACAGGACACCATCGCCGTCGGCATCCCGCGCCAGCCAATCGCTTTCCTGCAGGGTCAGCGACAGATCATTCGCCACGCTTTCAAGATCATCCGCCGCAAAGCTCTCGTCGATCAGCTGCTGGGCCTTGTCGTTGAACACGTCGCTGACTTCATCCAGCGCTACCTGTTCACGGAGGCTATCGCGCTGCTCGTCGAAGGTCGGGCGATCGATATCGGTCACCTGAATGATATGCAGGGCGTTGTCCATCTCGACGATTGACGACGTTTGACCTTCATCAAGCGAAAAGGCTGCTTCATCAAAGGCCTCACCGAAGAAACCGCGACTGATCGTGCCCAGATCGCCGCCTTCTTCGGCGCTTGCGGTATCATCGGAATAGCGCAAGGCGGTATCGGCGAACGACTCGCCTTCTTCCAGCGCCTGGAGCGCCTCTTCGGCTTGCTGCTGGGCGGCTTCCCGGTCACGCTCATCACCAAAGGTGATCATGATGTGAGAAACGCGGCGATCGGCATCGGCGTTTCGCTCATGCCAGGCATCGCGTAGCGCCTCTTCGTCCACATCAGCATCGCTGGCCATGTCTCGACGATCCAGCAGCACGTACTCGAGACGTACCTGTTCAGGACGCTCGAATCGATCGGCGTTATCTTCGTAGTAGGCTTCGAGCTCGCCTTCGCTGATCTCGATATCCCCTTCGAGGTCATCGGTATCCAGCATTACATAACGAAAGCTGCGCTGTTGGCGCTGAAGCTCGGCCAGTCGCTGACGCTCGCTTTCCAGCGTGAAATCACTGAACGCAAGTCCTTGCTGAAGCTGCTGACGCTTGACGTCCACTGCCAGTTCTTCACGGAATGACAGCGGCGTATAGCCGGCACCGGATAACCGGCTGCGGAACACATCGGGCGAGAAGCGTCCGTCCTCGTCCTGAAACTCGGGGATCCCGACAATCAGTTGATCGACCTGATCTTCCGATACGTACAGGCCGCCCCCTTCGGCGTACTGGGTCACCAGCGCTTGGGTGATCAGGTCATCCAGCACGTCTTTGCGTAGCTGCCGCTCCTGCTCAGGCGGCACCTGCCCCGAACGCATGGCACGCTGAACGTTCATCTCGATCTGCTGACGCATGATCGGCTGGCCGTTTACGCTGGCTTCCTGATTCGGGTCGTCACCGAACAGGCCAAACAAGGATTCCACACCAAAAAGCGCCATGGCGGCCACCATGACACCAATAATAATCTTGGCTCCCCAGCTTCGGGATCCATCTCGAATACTTTGCAGCATGTTGGCCTCAGGTAGTCACAGCTAAACGGGTCGCCCCTGATGAGTGGGCTAGAAAATAACATGGGCGCATCGCGGTTGCGATGCGCCCATAGATGACATCAAACGCGTACAAATTAGTTAACGGCGTCTTTCAATGCTTTGCCGGCCTTGAAGCTAGGCACTTTTGCCGCGCTGATCTCGATCGGTTCACCCGTTTGCGGGTTGCGCCCGGTACGTGCAGCACGCTCTTTGATCGCGAAGGTACCAAAGCCCACCAGTGAAACACTGTCGCCTTTCTTGAGGCTATCGGTGACAGACTCCACCATGGCATCCAATGCGCGTGTTGCCGCTGCTTTTGGAATATCGGCAGACGCGGCAATGGCTTCAATCAGCTCAGACTTATTCACACTTCACCCCTTGACTGTTTCTAAAAATGGCTCTGACGGCATGGTCACCGATGTAATCGACGATCAAGGCATAGCAGCGTTTTATAGCAATGCCTTGAAACGACTGTCAAGCAACCCTGCCTGGATGTGCCCGCCATGACGGCATTGGGCAGTAATACAAATAAACGTTAGCGGACAGCCGACCCTCTAGTGGGTATTGGCGACAGCGGTACTGCTGAACGTATTATCCGTTTTGGGTAGCGGCGCGCCCTCCAGGGGCTCATCCGCTAGCGCGACGGCGAGTACATCGTCAATCCAGCGCACCGGACGAATATCCAGTGCATCCTTGATATTGTCAGGTACTTCCTTGAGATCACGACGGTTTTCTTCCGGAATCAGGACTATCTTTATACCACCCCGGCGGGCCGCCAGCAATTTCTCCTTTAGGCCGCCGATCGGCATAACCTCACCGCGCAGGTTCACTTCGCCGGTCATCGCCACATCGCATTTTACCGGCCGCTGGGTATAGGCCGAGACAATCGCCGTGACCATCGCGACACCGGCGCTGGGCCCGTCCTTGGGGGTCGCCCCTTCGGGCACGTGGATATGCAGGTCTTCTTTCTCGAAACGCTCAGCATCGATGCCGTACGCCTCTGCCCTGGCACGCACCACCGTTTGCGCGGCGCTGACCGACTCTTTCATGACGTCGCCCAGCGAACCGGTCTTGTTGATACGCCCCTTACCCGGCGTGACCACCGACTCGATATTGAGCAGTTCGCCACCGACTGACGTCCACGCCAGCCCGGTCACCCGACCGACCTGATCATCTTCCTCGGCAAGCCCGTAGCTATAGCGCCGCACGCCGGCATAGTGTTCGATGTGCGTGGCAGCCAGCACGCCCGGCGGCAGCTCGCCGTCGCTTTCCGCCGACGGCTCTATCCGCTCGCGCAGTACCTTGCGGCAGACCTTGGCGATCTGACGTTCCAGCTCGCGCACGCCCGCCTCACGGGTGTAGTAGCGAATGAGCTCCAGCAACGCCTCGTCCTCGAGCGCCAGCTCGTCGGTTTTCAAGCCGTTGGCCTTGAGCTGCTTGGGAAGCAGGTAACGCTTGGCAATTGCCAGTTTTTCGTCCTCGGTGTAGCCCGGCAGGCGAATGATCTCCATACGATCCAGCAGCGGCCCCGGGATATTCATCGAGTTTGCCGTGCAGATAAACAGCGTTTCCGACAGATCGTAATCCAATTCAAGATAATGATCGCTGAAGCTGTTGTTCTGCTCGGGATCCAGCACCTCAAGCAGCGCCGACGACGGGTCACCCCGGTGATCCATGCCCAGCTTGTCCACTTCATCCAGCAGAAACAACGGGTTCTTGACCCCGGCCCGACTCATGCGCTGCATCAGCTTGCCTGGCAGCGAGCCGATATAGGTCCGGCGGTGACCGCGGATCTCCGACTCATCGCGAACGCCGCCCAGGGCAAGGCGCACATACTTGCGGTTTGTCGCTCGGGCGATGGATTGCCCCAGCGAGGTTTTACCAACGCCGGGCGGGCCCACCAGGCACAGCACCGGGCCTTTCATCTTGCGTACGCGCTTCTGAACCGCCAGGTACTCCAGGATGCGCGCCTTGACCTCTTCGAGCCCGTAATGGTCTTCGTCGAGCACTTGCTGGGCTTTCTGCAAATCGTGCTTGACCCGCGTACGTTTTTTCCAGGGCACAGCGATCAGCCAGTCCAGATAGGAACGCACCACGCTGGCTTCGGCGGAATTGGCTGCCATCATCTTGAGCTTGTTGAGCTCTTGAGTGGCTTTGTCGGCGGCTTCCTTGGGCATGCCTGAGGAGGCAATCGCCTGCTCATATTTTTCCGCCTCATTGGGCACGTCATCGAGCTCGCCCATCTCTTTCTGGATGGCCTTCATCTGCTCGTTGAGATAGTACTCACGCTGGGTCTTTTCCATCTGCTCCTTGACGCGTGAGCGAATCCGTTTCTCGACCTGCAACAGGTCGATCTCAGACTCGATAAGCGCCATCAGATGCTCGATACGGTCGCGTACGCGATCCATCTCCAGCAGCTCCTGCTTGTCGCCAATCTTGAGCGACAAGTGCGCGCAGATGGTATCGACCAGGCGGCTAGGGTCTTCAATGCCCGACAGCGAGTTGAGCACCTCATTGGGTACTTTTTTCGACAGCTTGACATACTGTTCGAACTGGTTGAGCAGCACGCGCACCAGTGCTTCCTGCTCGCGGGCAGTCAGAGGCTGGCTGTCGCGGGCGGTCAGGTAGGCCTGGGTATAGCCATCGGCATGCTCTTCGATGCGGGTGACGTCCGCACGATAGTTGCCTTCGATGAGCACCTTGACCGTTCCATCGGGCAGCTTCAACAGCTGCATGATGTCGGCCACCGTCCCCATGGCATACAGATCGGCGTTGTCAGGCTCGTCTTGGGAGGCCTCACGCTGGGCTACCAGCAAGACGCGCTTATCAGTCTCCATAGCCGCTTCGAGGGCCTGGATCGACTTTTCACGCCCCACAAAAAGGGGAATGACCATCTGCGGATAAACCACCACATCGCGCAATGGTAAAAGGGGGAGACACTGTGTCTGTTCGGCGCTCTGCTGCATCGCAGACGTTCCTCGATATATCAGATGAGTTCTGGGAAGAGAACTGACTACGTTAAGGGCGCGGTCAGGGCACAAGGGTGCGCTGCGCTACGAATGACAAGGGGTCGCATGAGCGACCCCTTGACTGGCGCTGACCAAGAAACCGATAGAAAGCTTGCCATCTCAGGCGACAATGTTAGCCGTCAGTCCCGTCAACGCGCGCCTCTTCTTGCTGGGAGTAAATCAGCAGCGGTTCGCTTTCACCGTTGATCACCGAGGCTTCGATCACCACCTTGCTGACACCTTCCAGAGAAGGAATTTCATACATGGTGTCGAGCAGTACGGATTCCAGAATCGACCTCAAGCCACGCGCACCGGTCTTGCGCTCCATGGCTTTATGGGCCACGGCCTGCAGCGCGTCATCGCGGAACTCAAGCGCCACGTTTTCCATTTCAAACAGCTTGGCATACTGTTTGACGAGCGAGTTCTTGGGTTCGGTAAGAATCTCGATTAGCGCTTCTTCGGTCAGCTCCGTGAGGGTTGCAATCACTGGTAGACGCCCAACGAACTCGGGGATCAGGCCGAACTTGACCAGATCATCCGGCTCGACGTCGGCCAGCAGCTCACCCACACCGCGCGAAGATTCCTTGCTCTTCACGTTGGCGTTGAAACCGATACCGCCCTTTTCGCAACGATCCCTTATCACCTTGTCGAGGCCGGCAAAAGCACCGCCCACGATGAACAGCATATTGGCCGTGTTGACCTGCACGAACTCCTGCTGAGGATGCTTACGACCACCCTGGGGGGGTACAGAGGCGGTGGTGCCCTCGATCAGCTTGAGCAACGCCTGCTGCACGCCTTCACCGGAGACATCCCGGGTAATGGACGGATTGTCGGATTTGCGCGAAATCTTGTCGATTTCGTCGATGTAGACAATGCCGCGCTCCGCCTTTTCGACGTCGTAGTCGCACTTCTGCAGCAGCTTCTGGATGATGTTTTCAACATCTTCACCCACATAGCCTGCTTCCGTCAGCGTGGTCGCATCAGCAATGGTGAACGGCACATTCAACAGCCGCGCCATGGTTTCGGCAAGCAGCGTTTTACCGCTACCGGTCGGGCCAATCAGCAGGATGTTGGACTTGCTCAGCTCGACGTCAGTTTCACGCACTTGGGATTTAAGTCGCTTGTAATGGTTATACACAGCGACAGACAAGACCATCTTGGCACGGTCTTGTCCGATGACGTAGTCGTCAAGCGTGTAACGAATTTCGCGAGGCGTCGGTAGCCGCTCTTCATCGCTCTCGGCATCGGCTTCGAGAACTTCCTCGCGAATGATGTCGTTACATAGATCGACACACTCATCGCAGATATAGACGGACGGGCCGGCAATCAGCTTTCTTACCTCGTTTTGATTCTTTCCGCAAAACGAGCAGTAAAGCAGCTTGCCACCCTCGTCTTTGCCTTTGCCGTCGGCCATTCGCGTACCTCTTTCACTGCGGCGGTGAACACCGCCTTGTAAGCTTGCTGGAAATGCAGTATCCCGTCACGCTATCAGGATGTCGGCCGCTTATCCAGCACTGCATCAATCAAGCCGTACTCCTGAGCCTGGTTGGCGCTCATGAAGTTGTCGCGATCGGTATCCCGCGCAACGTCCTCGAAATCCTGGCCCGTGTGATGGGCAAGAATGTGATTCAGCTTTTCACGGATACCCAGTATTTCCCGGGTGTGGATTTCAATATCCGATGCCTGCCCCTGGTAGCCACCCAGCGGCTGATGAATCATGACGCGCGAGTTAGGCAGGCAATAGCGCTTGCCATCGGCACCTGCGGTCAGCAACAGCGCGCCCATGCTGGCGGCTTGCCCGATACACACGGTAGAGACATCGGGTTTGACGAACTGCATGGTGTCATAGATCGACATGCCAGCCGTCACCGAACCACCCGGCGAATTGATATACAGATGGATGTCTTTGTCAGGATTCTCTGACTCGAGAAACAGCAACTGAGCCACTACCAGGTTGGCCGTGTAATCTTCAACGGGGCCTACCAGAAAGATGACGCGTTCTTTGAGCAGCCGCGAATAGATGTCGTAAGACCGTTCCCCTTTGGCGCTTTGCTCCACCACCATGGGCACTAAACCGCCGGCGTTTTGAATATCAAACTCACTCATTTCGGTGATTCCTTGCGTCCGATAAGGGATGGCGCACCCGAAGGTGCGCCTGCGTCGTGATGTTAGGCGCTGGCTGTTTCGTCTTCCTCCGCGCCCTCACCTGCTTCAGCCTGTTGCTGAGCCGCCGCCAGCACTTGCTGGTAGGACATCTCGACATCGTTGACGGTGGTCTGCTCGAGCAGCGTGTCGACCGCCTTTTCTTCGAGAATGGCCGATTTGACCTGGGTCTTCATCTGGTCATTGCCCATGTAGTAGTCAACGACTTCGGAAGGATCCTGATACTGCTCGGCAAGCTCCTCGACCTTCGCCTTGATTTCATCGTCGGAAGCGTCAAGCTCGTTAGCCTTGATGACTTCGGCCAGCAGCAGGCCGACCTGAACGCGGCCCTTGGCCTGCTCTTCAAACAGCTCGTTGGGCAGCTGGCTGACATCAAAATCTTCGCCAAGCCCGAACTGCTGAGCGGCCTGCCGCTTCATGCCATCGGTCTCTTGTTGGACAAGGGCACTGGGCACGGGGATGTCGTTGGCATGCTTCAGCGCATCTAGCACCTGCTGCTTGACGCGGTTGTCGACCGCCTGGGCCGCTTCACGGGTCATGTTCTTCTTGATTTCGGCACGGAACTGGGCTTCATCACCGCCTTCAACGCCAAAACGCTCGATGAATTCAGCGTCGACTTCCGGCAGCGTCTGACGGCTGACCTTGTGCACCTTGACCTTGAAGGTGGCTTCTTTACCCGCCAGATGCTCGGCCTGATAGTCCTCAGGGAACGTCACCGTGATGGTCTTGTCGTCACCGGCCTTGGCGCCGATGAGCTGCTCTTCAAAGCCGGGAATGAAGCTGTTCGACCCAATCACCAGTTCGTGGCCCTCGGCGCTGCCGCCTTCGAAAGGCTCATCGCCAAGGTAGCCCTGAAAATCGATCGTCACTTGATCACCGTCTTCCGCTGCGGCATCGACCTCTTCCCATGCCGCGTTCTGCTTGCGCAGCGTGTCGATCATTTCATCAACGTCGGCATCGGTCACCTCGACGACAGGGCGCTCGACCTCGGTACCTTCGATCGAGGCCAGCTCGACTTCCGGGTAAACTTCCATGGTCGCCACAAACTCGAAGTCTTTACCGGCTTCGTTGACGAGCGGCTCGATCTGCGGGTAACCCGCCGGGTTGAAGCCTTCATCGGTAATTGCGCGCACATAACGCTCGCGCATCACTTCGCCAACCACTTCGTCACGCACGCTTTGACCGTAACGCTGACGAACCACGGCCATCGGCACTCGCCCTTGGCGGAAACCATTCAAGCGAACATTTTTCGCCGTTTCTTTTAAGCGAGTATTGACAGCCTCATCGATTTCGCCGGCAGGCACTTGAATCGTGATGCGGCGCTCAATCTGGGAGGTCGTCTCGACGGAAACTTGCATGAATTGTCCTCTAACGGCTGGGCGTTGTGTTGATTGCTGTAAATAAATCCAAGGGCTGATTTTAAGAACCCTGGCGCACGCTGGCAAGCGCCATGCTCGCAAGATGGGGGCATCAATGTGAATTACAAGGGAATCGCGGGGCTGAAAGCGGGCAAAATCATACCGGCCACCGTCAGTAATGCGAAATGACGACGCATTTACGTTATGCTGTGCGCTTTTTCCTGACGCTCATTTGAAGGTCAAGCACACGAGTTTTTTGATAATGGACGTACATGATCTACCGCTTTCCCACGTGATGCAAACTGGGCTGCTTCACTGCGCTCCCGCGACCCCTCTCCGGGAAGCCGCCCAGCGCATGACCGAGCGCCAGTGCAGCTGCATCCTGGTCATCGAAAATCAGCAGGCACTCGGCATCTGGACGGAACACGACGCCCTGGGCATCGATTTCTTTAACCAGCAGACACGTCAGGAACCCATCGAACGGCACATGAGCAGCCCCGTGGCAACAGCGCCCATGCACATGCGGGTTGATGAAGCCGCGCGGCTGCTGAGCTCACGGGGCCACCGTCATCTACTGGTCACCGATGCCGATGACTTGCCAGTGGGCATCGTGTCGCAGACGGACATTGCGCTCCACCAGGGGCTGGAACCTTACCTTCGCCTGCGCGAAGTGCATACGGCCATGCAGTCCCACCCACTCGTGCTTGACGGCGAACTGCTGTTGAACGATGTGTCGGAAAAGATGCGTCTAAACCAGCATGATGCCGCGATCGTTAATACCAGTGACGGCCTCGGGATCGTCACCGAGCGCGACTTCATCGGCTTTGTGGCACTCCACCCCGGCACCACGTCCATCGGCCAATTGGCCAGTCGACCACTCCACACCATCGCCGAGAACGCCCCGCTGATCCAGGCACGGGAATTGCTCATCCACCACGGTATACGCCACCTGGCCGTGCTGGACGGGCGCCACCAGGTGTCGGGGTTGATAGGCTTCAGAGATATTCTGATGACCGCCGACCACCATTACCTCGACGAATTGCGCGACGCTCTGGAACAGCGCGATAGCGCCCTGGCCAAGTCACGCCAGAATCTTGAGCTTGCCGAACGCGTCATCGAATCTTCACTGGAGGGCATCATCATCACCGATGCCCAGACGCGCATCGAGTTCGTCAACCCCGCCTTTACTCACATGACAGGGTATACGCTGGAAGAAGTCACCGGGAAAACGCCGAGCGTCCTGGCCTCCGGCCGCCAGGATGAACGCTTTTATCAGCAGATGTGGGCATGCCTGCAGGAAAACGGCTATTGGCGCGGCGAGGTCTGGAATCGCCGCAAATCCGGCGAGCTTTACCTGGAGCTGCTGACGATTACCGCCATCACCGACCAGGATGGCATCACTCAGCATTACGCGGGCCTGTTTACCGACATCACGCACATGCGCGAAAACGAAGAACAGATTCGCCACCTCGCCTATTACGACCCGCTGACGCGGCTGCCCAACCGACGGCTGCTGGAAGACCGGCTCAAGCTCGCCATGCACCACGCCCATCGCGCCCACGAACCCCTTGCCCTGATCTTCATCGACCTCGACCACTTCAAGCAGGTCAACGATACTCTTGGGCATGCCGTGGGCGACGAGCTACTGATGCATGCCGCCGACCGCATGCGCGGCCAGCTGCGTGAAGACGACACCCTGGCCCGCCTGGGCGGCGACGAGTTCATTATCCTGCTGTCGAGCATTCGCGACTTCGGCGATGCCACGGGCGTAGCGCAGCGCATTATTTCAACCATCAGCGCCCCCTATGCTATCGACGGTCATGAGTTCCGCGTTGGCTGCAGCCTGGGCATCAGCGTTTATCCCGACGACGGCGAAACCCCGACGGCCTTGATGCATAGCGCGGATGCCGCCATGTATCGCGCCAAGCAGGAGGGACGCAACACCTATCGACTATACCGCGCGGAAATGGACAGGCAGGCGCAGCAGCATCTGTCGCTGGAAACGGCTCTGCGCAATACCTTGGAAGGGCATAACGGCATTGAGATGCACTACCAGCCGATTTACAACCGCAACACGGGCGCCATTGCGTCGGCGGAGAGCCTCGCCAGGTGGTATCATCCGGATCACGGCTGGGTGTCACCCGGCACCTTCATTCCCCTAGCAGAACGCTCTGGGCTCATTCTGCCGCTTGGCGAACACATCATCGACCGAGTGCTCAGCGACATCAATCATTGGCGGAAGGCTGGGATCACCCCGCCACCTATCGCCATCAACCTATCGGCGGCGCAATTCTGGCAGGCAGATTTCATTGCCAAGGTCGAAAAGAAACTCAAGGATGCCAACATCGACCCGACGCTGATCACCTTTGAGCTTACCGAAAGCATGCTGTTCGAGCGACGCGAGCAAGGCATGGACGTACTCAGCCAGTTGAGTGCCCTGGGCTGCCGGATTGCACTGGATGATTTCGGCACGGGCTACTCGTCGCTCAGCTATCTGCACAAAATGGCCGCGAACAGCCTCAAGATTGACCAGAGTTTCATTGCCGCGCTTGACGACAAGACCCACGACAGCCGCCCCATCGTCGCCGCCATCAGTAGCCTGGCGGAACAGCTCGGCTTGAGTGTCGTCGCGGAAGGCGTCGAAACCGAGCAGCAATTAGCGCTGCTGAGCCAGTATCCGATTGACGCCATTCAGGGTTTCTACCTGAGTCGGCCGTTGACGCCTGCCGATTTCCAGGCGCTTATCGCGACGTAGCGCTTCCCTTGCCTGTCGCCCACCACAGACTGATGACGTGGGCGACAAGCCCAAAGGTTGCGGCATGGGAAATGAACACCTGCCAGCTGATCCAGTCGGTGAAAAGTGCGTGCCACCCCCCCATCACCAGGACGCCAAGCCCCATCATGGCGGCGAGCCGCTTGAACATGCCCGGAAGCCGGTGACGTTCCGCGGCGGACAACATTCGCCACTGGACGACAACGGCCACCAGCACAATGACAAGGGCTATGATGATAAGGGAGAGTCGCGTCTCGTTGCCCCCCGCCATATAGCGCGGCAGTGTCGCCAGCATCACGATGCAAAGGCCGAAAGCACTGCTCACTCGCTGTGCGGAGGTAGGCACACCGGACGCCACTAGCTGCCTACCGCCAGCTGTTCGGATTCGAGCCAGGACTCGACCCAGGGCAAGGCCGCATCATCCGCCATGAACGTTTCCATGGCATCGATTTCCAGGCGCTCGCCGAGACGAACCGCACCGTGGTCGGCCAGCAGTTCGTCCAGACGGCGTCCCGCGCCGCAGAAGGTATCTCCGTATGAGCTGTCGCCCAGTGCGATCAGGCCGTAGGTCAACGAATCAAGCGAGGGGCTCTTGGCCTGCAATTCGCGCACGAAAGGCACAAAGCTGCCCGGAAAATCACCGCTCCCCGTCGTGGACACGCAGAATAATGCAAGATCAGGCGCTGCATCGGTGATGTCTGCAAGCACCGGCTGTTCGAGCACATCGACGGTGTAACCCGCCTCTTCAAACAGGGGTTTGACCTGCTCTGCGACATCCAACGCACCGCCGTACATGGTACCCACTACGATACTTAGCCGAGGCATTATGGCTCCTCAATGTTGACTGATGGACTGCCGACAGCATGCCGACGAATACTTGATGAATTTACTCAAATATTAACACGCCCCATCCGCCAACACACCCTTGGGCAGCTTCTACAAAGGGCGCAAACAAAACCCCGTGAACATTGATCAAATGTCCACGGGGGTACGTCAGCCTGATGGTTTGAAGGCACGGCTAAAGGCGCTAGCTAAGCAGCCGGCCCTCGATGATGCTCAACCTGCTGCTTGAGCTTCTGACCGGGGCGAAACGTCACCACGCGGCGCGCCGAAATAGGAATCTCCTCGCCTGTCTTGGGATTACGCCCGGGTCGCTCACGCTTGTCGCGCAAATCGAAGTTTCCAAACCCCGACAGCTTGACCTGCTCGTTTTCACGTAGGCAGGCCCGTATCTCCTCGAAGAACGCTTCGACCATGGCCTTCGCTTCACGCTTGGAAAACGATAGCTCGGTGTGTAAATGCTCCGCCAACTCTGCCTTGGTCAACGCACCCATAGGACTCCTCCATGTAGCAAACGCCGTCAAGCATGCGAACAGCTCGCACCCTGGCTCTGTTAGCCGCGCAGCTCGGCACCTAACTCGGCGTGTACCTGCGCCACTATCGACTCGACCAACTGATTGATTTCTTCATCATTAAGCGTGCGCGATGGGTGCTGCCAGGTCAACCCCAGCGCAATACTCTTATGGCCCTCGGCAACGCCTTTACCAGCATAGACATCAAATAGCGTTATGTCTTTCAGGTATTCACCTGCTTCCACGCGGGCACTGTCCAGCAACGCCTGAACAGGACGCTCATCGGCCAGCGTGAAGGCAAGGTCGCGGCGCACTTCTGGAAAGCGCGATAACGGCTCGAATGCGGGCACGCTCCCCTGGCTCAAATGATCGAGGCGCACCTCAAAGACGATGGCATCGACTTTCAGGCCTAGCGTCGCTCTGACCTGAGGGTGCAAGGTACCCACCCAGCCCGCTGGCTGGCCTTCAAACAATACCTGGGCGCTCTGACCGGGATGCAGGGCAGGATGCTCAGCGGGTTCAAAGCGCCAGGCATCCCGATTACCACCCAGCGCCAGCAAGCTTTCCAGGTCACCTTTGAGGTCATAAAAATCAACGCCTGCCTTGCCCGCGCTCCACCCTTCCGGGTCGCGTGCGCCGCAGACAAGCGCCCCCATCATCGGCACCTGGGATAAGGCATCCAGCTCGCCGTTGAAGACCAGCCCGGTCTCGAACAGTCGTACGCGGTTTTGCTGACGATTCAGGTTATGCTCCATCGCTCGCACCAACCCCGGCAGCAGGCTGGCGCGCATCACTGACAGATCTGCGGAAATGGGGTTGGCAAGCACGGGAGAAACCGCGTCAGGCAAGAGCGCAGACTGCAGCTCAGGGGCAACAAAGCTATAGGTAATCGCTTCCTGGAACCCTCGCGCCACCATCTGGCGGCGCAGCTGCTTCAGCGAAAGTACGGCTTCGTCCTCGGCACGCAGCGACAGACGCGCGGCCGGCCGACGCACCGGCAGGTTGTTGTAGCCATGGATGCGCGCAACCTCTTCAACAAGGTCTTCCTCGATAGCAACATCGAATCGCCAGCTGGGCACGTCAACCTGCCAGTCGCCATCACCGACCACCACGCCAAAGCCCAGACGCTCGAGGATATCGGTCACATCGTCCTTGCCCAGGCGCTTTGAAAGCGCCTTTTCAAGCCGCGCTTCCCGTAGGACGACTCGACGCGGTGCGGGCATGGCCGCATCACTCTTCGCTTCCACAACGGGCCCTGCCTGACCGCCGCAAATATCGAGCAGCAGCTGGGTGGCACGCTCAACCGCCTGCGGCGTCAGCAGCGGGTCGACACCGCGCTCAAAGCGGTGTGACGCATCGGTATGCAGTCCATAGGAGCGTGCCTGGCCGGCAATCGCCAGCGGGCTGAAAAAGGCTGACTCGAGAAAGATCGTCCGGGTGGTCTCGCTCACTCCGGATAACTCGCCCCCCATAATGCCGGCCATGGCAAGCGGGCCAGCCTGGTCGGCAATCACCAGCGTTTCAGGGCGCAGGGCAACCTGCTGGCCATCGAGCAGCGTAAGCGTCTCTTCCGGGCGCGCCATGCGGATCACCATGCTCCCCGTCAGGTTATCCCGATCAAAGGCATGCATCGGCTGACCAAGCTCCAGCATCACGTAGTTGGTGACATCAACGACCGGATCGATCGAGCGCACGCCGCTGCGCCGCAAGCGCTCCACCATCCAGAGCGGCGTTTCCGCAGTGACATCGACGTTGCTGATCACACGACCCAGATACCGGGGGCACTGCTCCGTCGCCTCGATATCGACGGCAAACGTCTCGTCAGTCGTAGCAGGTACCGGTGTTATTTCCGGGCCCGTCACTGCCATGCGATTGAGCACCCCCACTTCCCGCGCCATTCCTTTGATACTGAGGCAGTCGCCACGGTTAGGCGTGAGATCGACCTCAACGGTCATGTCGTTAAGGTTCATGAAGGCACGAAAGTCTATCCCGACGGGCGCGTCACCAGGCAGCTCGAGGATACCAGCTGACGTTTCTTCCTCAAGGCCAAGCTCCGAGGCGGAGCAGATCATGCCCCGGGACTCGACGCCACGCAGCTTGGCTTTCTTGATCTTGAAATCGCCGGGCAAGAGACCGCCTACTTGGGCAAAAGGCACTTTCTGACCCACGCCAACATTGGGTGCACCACACACGACCTGAACCGGTGCGCCACTGCCGTCATCCACCGTACACACGTTTAACTTATCGGCGTCTGGGTGCTTATCCTTGGTCAGCACCTCGGCCACTACCACGGCACTGAACGAAGCCGACACTGGCTCGACAGCGTCGACTTCCAGGCCCGCCATGGTGATCTGATCGGCTACCGCTTGGGTATCCAGCTGCGGTGAAACCCATTCACGCAGCCACTGTTCTGAAAATTTCATGCTCGTTCCTGTGTTGGGCCGTGGTGTTAAGCAAACTGGCGCAAGAAGCGCAGATCGTTCTCAAAGAACAGACGCAGATCGTTAACGCCATATCGGAGCATTGCCAGGCGCTCAGCCCCCATACCGAACGCAAAACCCGTAAAACGCTCGGCATCGATACCCGAATGCCGAAAGACTTCGGGATGCACCATGCCGCAACCCATGACTTCCAGCCAACCACTGTGCGAACACACCCGGCAGCCATCGCCGCTGCACATGACGCACTGGATATCCACTTCCGCCGAGGGCTCTGTAAACGGAAAATACGACGGGCGGAAGCGAACCGACAGGTCATCGCGCTCAAAAAACGCCTGCAGGAAATCTTCGATGGTGCCTTTCAGATCCGCAAAGCTGATGTCCTCGTCAACCAGCAGTCCCTCGACCTGATGAAACATGGGCGTATGGGTCAGATCCGAGTCGCTACGATAGACACGCCCCGGGCAGACAATACGAATGGGCGGCTCAGTCGTTTTCATGGTGCGCACCTGAACAGGCGAGGTGTGCGTGCGCAGCAGACGCGTGGCATCAAAGTAAAACGTATCGGCCATTCCCCGTGCGGGATGATGCGCGGGAATGTTGAGCGCCTCGAAGTTATGATAGTCGTCTTCGATTTCGGGCCCCACCGCGACGTCAAAGCCAATTCGTGTAAACAGCCCTTCAATTCGCTCAAGCGTGCGCGTCACTGGGTGCAAGCCACCTGGCGACTGGGTGCGGCCGGGAAGCGTGACATCGATACGCTCCGCCGCCAGACGTGCGTCGAGTGCTTCGCGCTCGAGCGCCTGACGCTTGACGTCGATTTCCTGCGCCAGCGTTTGCTTGGCGTGGTTAATCCGCTCACCCGCAGCAGGACGCTCTTCGGCTGACAGCTTCCCCAGGCCTTTCAGCAACGCCGTCATTTCGCCTTTTTTACCCAGATAGCGTACGCGCACTTCATCCAGTTCAGCGACGTTCTGCGCGGCTTGAATGGCATCGCGCGCTTCAGATACCAGCGCCGGAAGGTGGTCCATCCTGTTTACTCCGAATTAAGCGGTTCCCATCCTGGCGATGGGTCACATTTGACTGAAGAGCGTGACATAAAAACAGGGGAAGAGCGGCTGCTCTTCCCCTGTATGGGTCACACTAAATGACCTTGGCATCCACGGGCGCCATCAGCGCCGGGTGAAGCTTATTGGGCAGCCTTGGCTTTTTCCACGATAGCCGCAAAGGCCGCTTTCTCATGGACAGCCAGATCCGCCAATACCTTGCGGTCGATTTCGATACCGGCTTTCTTGAGGCCGCCAACAAAGCGGCTGTAAGACATGCCGTTGATGCGAGCACCCGCATTGATACGCTGGATCCACAGCGCGCGGAACTGACGCTTACGATTACGACGGTCGCGATAGGCGTACTGGCCGGCTTTGATTACCGCCTGTTTGGCGACACGGAAAACACGCGAACGCGCACCGTAATAACCTTTGGCCTGCTTCAATACTTTTTTATGGCGACGACGGGCAACTACGCCACGCTTGACTCGAGTCATAACACACTCCTGACATTAGGCCTGAGGCAAAAAGCACTCAGAATAAGAAAATTCGACGTTACAGATTCGGCAGCATGCGCTGAATCAGCGCCTTGTCTGACGCGTGAATCTGCTTCATGCCGCGCAGCTGACGCTTACGCTTGGTCGACTTCTTGGTCAGGATGTGGCTACGAAAAGACTGCTTGTGCTTGAAGCCATTGGCGGTCTTTTTGAAGCGCTTTGCAGCACCACTGTTGCTTTTGATTTTCGGCATGAGGATAACTCCGCTCGATGTTTTTTAGAAAATCCAGGGCCTGCTACCTGTAGAAGGCAGCCCGTTAACTTCGCCGTTGGATCACTTCTTTTTCGGGGCAAGGATCATGATCATCTGGCGGCCTTCCATTTTTGGAAATGCTTCCACCGTTCCGATCTCTTCCAGGTCTGCCGCGATCCGTTCCATCAGCTTTCGGCCGATATCTTGGTGCGCCATTTCACGACCACGGAAGCGCAATGTGACCTTACCCTTGTCACCACCTTCCAAAAAGCGCGTCAGGTTTTTAAGCTTGACCTGATAGTCGCCTTCGTCGGTGCCAGGCCGGAATTTGACTTCCTTGACCTGGATTTGCTTTTGCTTTTTCTTTTGAGCCGCTTTTTGCTTTTTCTGCTCAAAAACGAATTTGCCGTAATCCATGATCTTGCAGACGATGGGATCGGCATTCGAGATTTGTACGAGATCCAAACCGGCGGTTTGAGCACGCTCCAACGCTTCGGTGGTGGGCACAACGCCCAACTGCTCACCTTCGCTGTCGATAAGACGTACTTCTTCTTCGGTAATTCGCTCGTTCATTGGTGGGCGCTTATCTGCTGGACGCCCTCGCTGATTGCTTCGCTTGATCGGTCCGTCTCCTTAGGCAATTGACGATGTCGCCAGGGCTGCTCGCTCTGCGCCAAAACGTTCGATGAATGCATCGACCGTCATGGTGCCGAGATCTTCGCCGCTGCGAGTTCGCACGGCCACTGAGTCAGCGTCGACTTCCTTATCTCCTACCACCAGGAGATAGGGAACTTTCTGTAACGTATGTTCGCGGATTTTAAAGCCGATTTTCTCGTTCCTCAAGTCCGCTTTTGCTCGCATGCCATTTTTTTGCAAACGCTGCTCTAAAGCAAGCGCATAATCACGCTGCGAATCGGTGATCGTCATGATAACGACCTGTTGCGGCGCGAGCCATAATGGCATTGCCCCCGCATAATGCTCAATCAGGATCCCCAAGAAACGCTCGAAGGAACCAAGAATCGCACGATGCAGCATGACCGGGGTCTTGCGGGCCCCGTCTTCGGCAACGTATTGCGCGCCGAGTCGCCCTGGCAAATTGAAATCGAGTTGTAGCGTACCACATTGCCACACGCGATTCAGGCAATCACGCAGGGCAAATTCGATTTTCGGGCCATAAAAGGCGCCCTCACCCGGCTGCAGATCCCATTCAAGCCCCGTGGCATTGAGCGCCGCCTCCAGCCCCTGTTCGGCCTGATCCCACATCGCTGCCTCACCCAGAAAGTCTTCAGGACGCGTTGACAGCTTGAGTTCCACATCGTCAAAACCGAGCGTCTTGTATACCTGCAGCGTCAGCGCAATAAAAGCTTCTGCTTCCGCCTGAATCTGGCTTTCGGTACAAAAGATGTGCGCGTCGTCCTGGGTAAAGCCTCGTACGCGCATCAGGCCATGCAGCGAACCGGACGGCTCGTTGCGGTGACAGCTGCCGAACTCTGCCAGACGCAGCGGTAAATCACGGTAGCTCTTGAGTCCCTGATTAAACACCTGCACATGGCACGGGCAGTTCATCGGCTTGACGGCATATTCGCGTTTTTCCGACTCCGTGGTAAACATCAGTTCATTGTAGTGCCCCCAATGACCCGACTTTTTCCATAGCGAAAGATCCACGACCTGGGGCGTCTTGATTTCCTGGTACCCATGCTCGCGCTGAATCTGGCGCATGTAATCTTCCAGCGCCTGGTACATCGTCCAACCATTGGGGTGCCAGAACACCATCCCCGGGGCTTCTTCCTGAAGATGAAACAGATCCATCTTGCGTGCCAGCTTGCGATGGTCGCGCTTTTCAGCCTCTTCGAGACGTTTCAGATACGCCTTGAGCTGCTTCTTGTCACCCCACGCCGTACCATAGATGCGCGTCAACATCGGGTTGGCGGCGTCACCGCGCCAGTAGGCACCAGCCAGCTTGGTCAGCTTGAATGCCTTGAGATGGCGGGTATTGGGCACATGCGGGCCACGACACATGTCCGTGTATTCTTCGTGGTGATACAACCGGATAGTGGCCCCTTCCGGAATATCCCGAACGATCTCTTGCTTGTAGGGTTCGTCGCGATGAAGAAAGGTTAGCATCGCTTGATCACGGTCGACATATTCGCGGACGACGTCATATTCGTGATCAATAAGCGCCTTCATGCGTGCTTCGATCGCCTCCAGATCATCGGAAGATACCGAGTCGCCAAATTCAATATCGTAATAGAAGCCATCTTCAATCACCGGCCCAATCGCCATCTTGGCATTGGGGTACAGCTGCTTGACGGCGTGGCCGATCAGGTGGGCACAGGAATGCCTGATGATCTCCAGACCTTCCTGATCCCGAGCCGTCAGGATGGCAACGTCGGCGTCTTGCTCGATGAGATCGGCGGCATCCACCAGCACATCGTCAATCTTTCCTGCCACGCAGGCCTTGGCCAAACCAGGGCCAATGGACTCTGCCAGCTGCATGATGGAAAGCGGCGATTCGAACGTTCTCTGGCTGCCATCCGGCAGTGTCACAATGGGCATGCAAATTGTCCTTGAGCGCAGTGGTGATCCATACCAAGGATCACATATCGCTATCAATGAGATAGAAATGGGTGAAAAACAGTAACGGGCTGCAAGGCTAACAGATGACTGCTTGCGTATAAATAAAAAACGGAGGGCACAAGCCCTCCGTTTCATCATGGTTAACGCGTTTTAAAACCGTAAGATAAGCGCGTTAATTGCTTGCCTTAGTTCCACTCATCCAGCTCTACGCGACGGTTTTCCGCACGGCCTTCTGCTGTTTCGTTGGTGGCGATGGGCTGCTCTTCGCCAAAGCCTTGCGCCATCATGCGATCAGAATCGACACCGCGCGAGGCAAGGTATTCCGTCACGGATTCAGCACGCGCCTGGGAAAGATCCATGTTGTACTGGTTAGAACCCACTGAATCGGTGTGACCTTCAATGCGTACACGCACGTCGGGATTATTCACCAGGCGCTCTGCAACGCCGTTGAGCACATTGCGAGCTTCAGAGGTCAGTTGCGCTGAGTCGAACTCGAAGTTTACTTCACGAAGCACGACGCTATCCGGGCAGCCAAGTGAATTGACTTCTACGCCAGCAGGCGTGTTCGGACACTGATCGCGGTAGTTCGGAACGCCATCGTTGTCTGAATCTAGTGGGCAGCCATCTGCGTCAACGGCTACACCAGCAGGTGTACCGGGGCACTGGTCACGGAAGTCAGGCACGCCGTCGTTATCTGAATCCAACGGGCAACCTTCAGCATCGACCGCAGCGCCTGCCGGGATGTCGCCGCCAAAGCTGGGGCATTGCGGCTCTTCGGGCTCAGGGCGATTATCAGCGCACAGCATAGCACCAATGGTGGCACCGGCGGTTGCACCAACAGCGGCACCTGTATCCTCGTCGGAGCTGCTGCTGGTTGCGTAACCGACGCTTCCGCCGATCACACTACCTGCCAGGCCACACACGAAGGGGTGCTGGTACCAGCTACGATCCCCACTAGCGCTCGCTTGGCTTTGCCCAGAAGATTGGGAGGCAGAGCTGGCACAGCCTGAAAGGCCAACTACCAATGCAGAACCGATTAGTAGGCCAGTCGTTGATTTTTTCATGCAAGACTCCTTCTTGATCCAATGCTGAAATGGCCATTAGTGACCAAATCTATCCAATGCTTCTTTTTTTGAGCGAGAGCATCCATTTTTCGCCTGCCTAACATCGTATACGCTGGGCTTTTGCGATGTTAAGCGTTGACCGCAGTACTGAACCTGTATCCGCAGCAACTTGCCGATTTATCAACTTCTTGCTGACAACGACACCTTACAGCATAGCAAAATGAGTGCAGAGCGCACTAAATACCAACGGCTATGCTTAAAAAAAATGGCCGCGTGCGTTCCGAACAGTTCAATGCAACCCCTGCCCGCCTTTCTTGCGCCAGGCGATTACTGCCTGCGCGGCCGCTAACACGTCGCTGCGCATCTGTCTTTCGGCCTCAAGACGCTCGCGGTCTTCCTGCATGCGCTCGCGAGGCGTGAGCTGCTGCCTGGCCGAATGCGTCTTCAGATGCTTCGTCTGTTCATAGAGCTGCGCAAACGCTTGAAAATCAGCCCGCTCGGTCAAACTTGGATCAATGATCTCCAGCAACACCTTGCAACGCCAGGCGCCTTCCGTCACGTCTACTTGCTCCTGCACCAGCGCCGCGGTGACCCAATCAAGGTTTTCCAGACTTTTCAGCTGGGCCTGCTGGTCTTCGGCGACGCGAAACGCATCGCGACGCTTGACTTCCTGACGTAAACGATAGGCATAGACAGCCAGACCAGCGATCACGACCACCGCCAGCAACAAAAGTAAAAGTGCGCTCGTCAGACTCATGATACTCCTTACCCAAGCTTGGCAAATGCTTTACGGGAATTGTACACCTTGCCATGGCGACCTTACACCATCCAGCCCAATCCTGCTAACCATACGGCAGGACAAACGTGTCGAGGGCGCCCCCAGCCGGTTAGTCGCATTGAGGAGGACGGTGGTCGCTTTGCGTCACTGCCACTCGGGCATGCACGTTATCCGACGACGCCCCAAGCGCCCAGATACGCGGCCATCTGATGTTGCGACCGTACACGCGCACAGACCTGCCTGTCAGGGGACCATGGCGCCACCGCCACCAGGCAATTAAAAAGCTGACGGTCAGCGCCATCGCGCCGGCGGTGTGCAGCAATGCCAACCAGAGCGGCAGCCAGAAGATGACGCTTGCAATGCCAAGCATGACCTGGAAACAGTAAATACTTAAAACACCTATCAGACCTCGAGCCGCCGTCTCGACACGCTGCCGCCACCACAGCAGCAGAATCGCGACCCCCAACAGCCCACCCCAGACACGATGGGCGACGTGAATCGCCGTACGGGCATCTGCGTGCAGCTGTCCGTGCAGATAGTTCGGCCCCACTGTCTGGGTTAAATGGAAGCCTTCACCCAGGTCCATCTGAGGCCACCACTGGCCATTGCAGGACGGAAACCCCTGGCACGACAGACCCGCATAGTTGCTAGACACCCAGCCACCCAAGGCTAACTGGCCTGCCAGCAGGGCAGCGACCAGCCACCAGCAGGCCGTGGCCTGGCGCGGGCTCGACGTCACACCTCGCGGGAATGTCCTGAGACGGCAATAAAGCCATACAAAAAGTAGAAGAATCCCCATCCCCCCTAGTAAATGAAGGGTCACTACCTGAGGCCATAAGGAGAGCGTTACCGTTAACGCCCCAAATATCCCCTGAACCAGAACGGCCAACATCAAGAAAAGACTAACCCGCCATGGGTATCCCGACATTTTTCTCAACGGCCAGCCCAGCCAGAGGAGCAGCAAGACGGTCGCCCCCAGCACCGTGGCGATATAACGATGCAGCATTTCAAGCCAGGCTTTTGACGTCTCAAGCGGGAAAGCGGGAAATCTGACCGCTGCGTCGTCAGCGCTGGGTACCACCCACTGGCCATAGCACCCTGGCCAATCCGGGCATCCCAGCCCGGCGTCAGACAAGCGGGTCCATGCCCCCACCAGCATCACCAATGCCGTCAAGGCAACGCCCACAAACGAAAGCCCTCTTACAATGGCCACACGCTGATAATCCACCATTGAGCAACCCTCCGTGACCGAGCACAAGCAACCGCCTACCTGGCATTCACCTTGAACAAATGCTGGGTATCATCGAGTATGTCCGCCGCCGGCACTGACGCCGAAAACGCCAGCGCCGGCCGCCCTTCAGGGTCAATCAACCACACCTTATTTGGCTGGCTCCAGCGAGGCGTTTCACGCCACGCCGCCAACGCCTCGCCAGGCAGAGGCTCTCCCTCACCGCCTATGCTCATGCGCGTCAAACGATTGGCGTCGCGCCCCAGGGCGCGGTGCATGCGCCAAAGGAGATCGCGTCTTTCCGCACACTGCAGTGAGCAATCGAACGCCAATATCCAGCGTCCTTCAGAAACTGGGGCGTCTGACATCGGCGCAATGGGCCAGAGTTCAAAGCTTGGCACCTGATCGGTGGGTGACCCATGCGCCGTTGTTTCGTCAGGAACGCCGATACGCCACTCGACCATGCCCCAGGCGGTAACGATGGGCGCTGCAAAAATGATGAAGATGAGCAGGAGCTTGATCCGCTGACGTGCAACATGATTAACGACTGCCATGGTTATTCTCCCGGTCAGTTTCACGGCTGGAATGGAAATAGCGCCTGCCCACCCACATCGTAATCAACGCCACCAACGCCAGCCCCCACCATTGAAATGCGTAGGCAAGGTGCCTGCTGGCGGGCATCACGTTGGCCTGCCACCAGGTCGAAAAGACACCGTCACCGGCTTGCGCATGCACCCAGCCCTGGTAACGAAACTCGGGCACGACGTCTTGCCAGGGCGCTAGGCTGATAGTTTGAAGCCGCGTCCCTTCAACGTTAGGCCCGAACAGCAAGCCATCATCGTTGGCAGGCTGCCATTCGCCCGTTAATGTCACCGCCTGTTCTGGCGTTGAGACACTGGGAGGTGCACGGGTCGTACCGGTTTCGACAAAACCACGCTGGATCAACCAATAGTGGCCAAACTTGTCTTTGAGAGGGGTGAGAACAGCAACCCCCAAGCGGCCATCAAGAATACGGTTATCTAAAAAAAAGCTATGCTCCGACATATACTCACCGTTGAGGGTGAGCTCTGCCCCCTCAGCAGGCGCGATCCGGGGGTTGACCAGTGCAGGGGCATTGTCTCTCAACGCCGCCGCTACCTGCTTGGTGTCGGCCCGCTCCCACTGCCATGCGCCAAGGAAAGCCCCAAGCAACGCCAGGAGCAACCAGAACACATACCAGCCGTAACGACGCCAGCGAGATAGGGAATGTTTATTTATGCTACTTAAATCACTCATTATCATTGTTTTTATCGCCATGTTGCTCAGTTTAGCGGTAGGCGCTGGCTACCTGTTACGCGATGACACGTCCTCTAAACGGCTATTAACCTCGTTGAAATGGCGCATAGGCTTCGCCATCCTGCTGTTAGTACTGATTAGCTATGGCTTTCTCAGCGGCCAGCTCACCTGACCCTTCACACCACATACACGAAAATAAATAACCCAAGCCATACAACATCGACAAAATGCCAATACCAGCAGGAGGCCTCGAACGCAAAATGCTGCGAATCCGAGAAATGTCCCCGTATAATTCGCACCAGCATGGCAACGAGTATCAAGGTGCCAATAATCACGTGAACACCATGGAACCCCGTTAATATAAAGAACGTAGAGCCAAAAATACCCGCTTCCAGTGTAATGCCATAGTGCTGATAGGCTTCGTAGTACTCGACGCCTTGAATAAAGATAAAGCAGGTGCCCAGCACTACCGTCCCCGCCAGCCAGTTTCTGCACAGCTTGCGATACCCTGACTTCAAAGCCTCGTGGGAAATCGTCAATGTAATACTGGACGTCACTAGCAATAAGGTATTTACCAACGGTAGTTGCCATGGGCTAAATACGTTATCGGGGCCTGACACTGAACTATCGGGCGGGTTTAACAAAGGCCATTGGGCAATAAAGTCGGGCCACAAAAGCGCAGAAACGCCTTTGGCGCCTTCACCCCCTAACCAGGGAATCGCAAAGGTTCTTACGTAAAAAAGCGCGCCAAAAAAAGCGGCAAAAAACATGATTTCAGAAAATATGAACCACCCCATCCCCCACCGGAATGAGCGATCCATCTGACTGTCGTAGAGACCCAACTGAGATTCATTTATGACGTCGCGAAACCAAAAACCCATCACCGCTAAAATGGACAGGAAGCCTATTGCGATCAACAATGTCGCAGAGCCATAAACCAGTTGATACCCCAGCCCCACCATCAGTAAACCAACGGCGACAGAGCCCAGAATCGGCCAATGGCTTTTGGCCGGAACATAGTAGCTTGCATTACTCATATCAAAGCCCCCCGTTCTTGTTATTGAGATACGTCACGGTTTGACGATCATCATTTTCCTGCAGGGGATACAGCGTATAGACCAGCGTGACGGTGGCTATATCCTTGGGTAGTGAATTATCCAGTTGAAATACAAGCGGTATGGTGAGGTTTTCGTTTGCACCAAGCCGCTGTTCCTGGAAACAGAAACAACTGACCTTGCGCACATGAGCCGTTGCCGTGGAAGGGCTGACGCTGGGAACGGCTCGGCCCCATGTGGCCATATCGCTACGATTGGAAAAGGTGAAATCTATCTCCGTCATTTGCCCAGGGTGAACCTGCACCTGATGGGTTTCGACGCCCAGCTTCCAGGGAAGGCCGGCACCCGTGCGCGTAATAAACTGAACCGTCACATACCGATCGCTATTCACCCCATCATTGAGGATGCTTTTAGCCGTGGTATCAACTTTGCCGTTAATCCCCGTTATGTCGCAAAAAACGTCATAGAGAGGCACCAGCGCAAACGCAAAGGCAAACATACCCACCAACGCAAACACCGTCCTGGTAACTGTCTTTTTAACACCATCGGCCTGGTATGAGTGCATATTCCTCTCCATGTGATGTCACATAGCGGGACTGAATGCTTACTTGTCCACGGGACGAAACTCAGGGGGTGTCTCAAACGTGTGCAAGGGTGCCGGGCTAGGTACCGTCCACTCTAGATCCACGGCCCCTTCCCATGCTTTTGCGGGGGCTTTTTTTCCGCCGCGCACACACAGCACAATGACCAGGACAAAGAGTAATTGCGACGTGCCAAAAAAGAAGGCGCCAATACTGGAGACCAGATTGAAATCGGCAAACTGAAGTGCGTAATCCGGTATTCGCCTGGGCATGCCGGCGAGCCCGGCAAAATGCATGGGGAAAAACGTCAGGTTGACGCCAATAACGGAAAACCAGAAATGCCATTTGGCAAGGGTTTCGTTGGGATAGTGGCCGGTCCACTTGGGTAGCCAGTAATAGACGCCGGCCATGATGGCAAAGATAGCGCCAGGCACCAGGACATAGTGAAAATGGGCAACCACAAAGTAGGTGTCATGGTACTGAAAATCAGCCGGAGCAATTGCCAGCATCAACCCGGAAAACCCGCCGATGGTAAATAGCACCACAAACGCAAGCGCAAACAGCATGGGCGACTCAAAGCTGATCGACCCTCTAAACAGCGTCGTCACCCAATTGAAGACTTTGACTCCGGTGGGCACTGCTATCAGCATCGTCGAATACATGAAGAACAACTCGGCGACCAGCGGCAAGCCGACGACAAACATGTGGTGCGCCCAGACAAGAAAAGAGAGCAGCGCAATCGCCGCGGTGGCGTAGACCATCGAGGCGTAGCCAAACAGCGGCTTTCGGGCAAAGGTAGGAATGATGGCGGAAACGATACCGAAGGCGGGCAAAATCATGATGTAGACTTCGGGATGACCAAAAAACCAGAAAAGATGCTGGAAGAGGACAGGGTCTCCGCCGCCGCCGGCATCAAAGAAACTGGTTCCGAAGTTGATATCCATCAGCATCATCGTTATCACGCCAGCCAGAACCGGCATGACCGCAATGAGCAGGAAGGCGGTAATCAGCCATGTCCATACAAATAACGGCATGTCCATCAATCGCATGCCTGGCGCTCGCATGTTCAGAATAGTGGCAATGATGTTGATGGCGCCCAAAATCGAGCTGATCCCGGCAATATGCAATGACAATATAAAAAAGGTGGTCGACGCGGGCGCATAGGTCGTCGATAGCGGTGCATAGAATGTCCAGCCAAAATTGGGACCGCCACCAGGCATCAACAAGGTAGATAGCAATAGCGCAAATGCCACAGGCAACAGCCAGAAACTGAAATTGTTTAACCTGGGCAACGCCATGTCCGGGGCACCGATCTGTAACGGGATCATCCAGTTGGCAAGCCCCGTAAAAGCAGGCATCACGGCAGCGAAGACCATGATCAGGCCGTGCATGGTGGTCATCTGGTTAAAGAACTCGGGTTTGACCAGCTGCAAGCCCGGCTGAAAAAGCTCAGCGCGAACGACAAGCGCAAAAATCCCTCCGACAAAAAACATGGTCAGGGAAAAGATCAGATAAAGCGTGCCTATCTCTTTGTGATTGGTGGTTAAAAGCCAACGACGCCATCCCGTCGGGTGCAAAGCATGATGGGCAATACCACCCGCCGTTGCCACCGTATCGCTGTGCTGTATCGTCGACTGCAAAGGTATCCTGGGGGCCATATTCGTCTCCAATTATTATTGTCAGCGTTGCGCCTGCCGTACGCTATGGATCGACTTGTTCGGCTACGCGCGCCGGCTGAACCTGCGCGTCGGTATCGTTACCCCAGGCGTTCTGCGTGTAGGTAACCACTGCGGCGATTTCAACCGGGTTGAGCGTATTACGGAACGCAGGCATCGCGGCGCCCGATACCCCGTTGATGACTTTATCCAAATGCCAGTCGAGATCGTCGATCAGCTGTTGGTTGCCGGCAAGCGCCGGGAAGGCAGGCGGCGAGCCCTCGCCTCCCGATTGATGGCATGAGGCGCAAATGGACTCGTAAACGGTCTCGCCCCTTTCCATCAGCTCTGCCATGGCCCACTCACGATCTACCCCTTGGGCCTCTTGTTCGGCCATACGTCTGCGTTCTGCGAGCCATTCATCGAAAGCTTCTTCCTCCATTGCATGGACAACCACGGGCATGAAACCGTGATCGATACCGCACAGCTCGGCACACTGGCCACGGTAAATACCCGGCTGATTAATCTTTACCCAGTTCTCGTTGATGAACCCTGGAATGGTGTCTTGCTTGACGGCCAGGTCAGGTACCCACCATGAATGAATGACGTCGTCGGAGGTCATTAAAAAACGGATTTTACGATTAATGGGGAGCACGAGAGGTTCATCCACTTCGAGCAGATAATGCTCACCTCGGGTCTCCTCGCCGCCTATCTGGCTTCTTGGCGTACTAAGATTGGAATTGAAGGCAACCTCTTCGCCCAGATATTCGTAGCGCCAGCGCCACTGTTGGCCGGTGACCATGACGTCCAGCTCCGCATCGGAGGCGTCATACATATTTTTCAACGTCGCCGTTGCAGGAACGGCCATGCCCACCAATATAAGAACGGGAATTACTGTCCAGAGTATCTCGACCTTGGTGTTCTCATGAAAGTGGGCCGCTTTTACGCCCCGTGAATGGCGATAGCGAAAAAGCGAATAGAACATGGCGCCAAAGACCACCACCCCGATAACCACACATATCCAAAAAATGGTCATGTGCAGACCGTGGATGTCGCTGCTCACATCGGTAACGCCTATCGGCATGTTCCACGATTGGGCAAAGCTGGCACTGCTGCTGACCATGCCTGCAGCAAATACTGATGGTGGCCACCCTAAGCGCATTGAAGCCCCCTTGTCTTATTGTTGTTGTCTGTAAATGCAACGATGCCCCAAGGCGAGAAGATGAGACAGTCGATGACCAGCTTTCCAAAAAAGCCGGCACAAGTGCCAAGCTTTCAGACAGAGCCTAATAAAACGCTATCAACTGCAGTATAGAAAAGCCCCGGCAATGTTCACGTGATTTGGCAAAAATAAAACGATGGCTATTACCCCGCCATATAAGAAGCCACTGCCCACAGTGCCAAAACGAATAGTAATGTGATGATTATAAAAGTGATAATGAAGGCAGCGGGATGCTTAGCGCTAAAATCCTCTCGCCGTTGGCGGTCATTCTGCACGCCAATGAGTGCGGCAAGCACCGATTTGATTACCGACCACATACACGCCCCCTTCGCTGTGACATGATTATTGACGATAGCTCATGGTCAGCGACATGCCGCAAGGTATATTCAACGGTTGTCTGTCTAGCGGCTTTCGGATTTACTTTTTTCACTGCTCGCTTCTATAATCAATTGATAATATTGATCTTCAAAACCTCAGGAGACCACTGATGGACACACGTCTGTTAAAGACACCCACCCTCGCCGTCTTTGTCGTCTGCCTGATGGTCACGATGCTGGGGGGATGCACCACCTACACATGGGAAGATGGCTCAAAGGAAACCGTTTTGGGCGTACCGGCTGAGGACGAAAGGCTGACGCAGGAAGAGCGTCGCGCTCAGGGTGTCCAATACCGCAAACCTGGCGAAATCCCCGAATAAAGGAGTTAGGGCGCCTTGGTTTGTCCACGCTTGGTTCTGGCCGTGGCTGGCGCCGTAAATGGGTCTTCGGGCCAGGGATGCTTTGGATACCGGCCACGCATCTCTTTGCGTACCGCCGGATAGCCGTTTGTCCAGAAGCTGCATAGATCCTGGGTGACCTGAAGCGGCCGCCTGGCCGGTGAAAGCAGGTGCATCATCACCGCCACACGCCCCTCGGCAATGGTGGGCGTTGCCTGCCAGCCAAACGCCTCCTGCAGTTTAATGGCCAGCACTGGCGGCCTTCCTTCAAGGCAAGGGGCATAATCCAGCGTCGCCTGCCGACCGCTGGGCACCGTTAAAGAGACAGGCGTTAAACGCTCCAATAACGTCTGCTCATCCCAACTCAGCGCATTGAGCATGAAGGTGTGAAAGGGCATTTTCTCAAGCTGACTCATGCGCGTGACGCCGGCCATGTAAGGGCCCAGCCAAGTATCAAGCGTGTCTATCAGCTGCTGTGCTGACCAGTCCGGCCAGGAGTCACCCACCACCTCTCGCAGCAGCGCCATGCGCCCCTGTAGTTGCTGAACATGCGAATTGAATATGACCTCCGAGCGCTGAGTGAGCGCGGTCAACAGCGCCTGGGTGACGTCCTCGGCCGGCAACTCATTCAGCGGTTGGCTGGCCAGCACCAGCTCGCCAAGGCACTGCACACGCTCCCCTACCAACCTGCCCTGGGCGTCTGACCAGGTGATGCGATTTACCCATTGCTGAGTAACCGGATAAAGACTAGCGAGACAGTCATGCGCGAGCGGTTCGGCCTGATAGATCGTCGCCTCACTGGCGATGCTTTCAAGGTTGACGGCAACAATATAGGGCTCACTGGCCAACATATGGCGGAGCGGCAAGGTGGCGGTCTTGCCATTGGCCAGCTTGAAACGACCGGGGCTGAGGCACTGGCCAATACGCTCCGGATACGCCAGGGCCAATAGTACCCCCAATGGCAAATCGTTAACGTGGCGAGGCAGTGGCGTATCGGCAATGCGAGCCAGACGTTGCGCTTCGCGGTGCCAATCGGCAAAACGGGCGGGTTGATTAAAGCGCTGCACCAATGCCTCACGGAGTGACCCGTCAACGCGTTCCCGACCCTCAAGAAGCGCTGCTAGTCCGCACGCCGTTGCGGATGCATTCAGGTCAGCGGATTTGATCAGCATCACGGCAAGGCGAGGCTCTAACGGCCAGTCAGCACTTTGCCTGCCCAGTGGGGTCAGAGTGCCCGCTCGATCAATGACGCCCAGCTTCCGCAGCAGCGCTTGGCCGCTCTTCCACGCCCCCTGAGGCGGTGGCGTCATCCAGGTCAATTGATCGGGAGATGTCACGCCCCAGGCCGCCAGCTCGAGGATCAGCCTGGCGAGATCGGCCTGCTGGATTTCCGGTTCGCCGAAAGCGACCAGCGGCTGCTCCCGAGACCATAACCGGAAGCATCGGCCAGCGCCCTGACGCCCGGCTCGCCCTCGCCGCTGGTCGGCGCTGGCACGATTGACCCGCCGCGTGGTCAAGCGCGTGAGCCCGGTGCGCGGCTGGAATAGCGGCACCCGCTCCAAGCCAGCGTCGATAACCACATTGACCCCGTCCACCGTGACGCTGGATTCTGCGATGGCCGTGGACACAATCACCCGTCGACCCGAGGCATTCCGTTCAAGCACCGCCTGCTGTGCCGCAAGTGTCATGCGGCCGTGTAGCGCACGAACGTCGACGTCGCGCGAATCATCTTCCAGCGCGCTCACCAGCTGATGAATTTCTGCCACTCCAGGCATGATGACCAGCACATCGCGCGTATCCGGCTGGGCCAACGCTTCGCGCACTACACGACATGCCTGTGTATGCAATGAAGCCTCGCGCGGCGCAGGACGATAGAGCGTCTCCACCGGGTACTGACGCCCTTCGCTTTCAATGACCGGCACCTCTGGGCCGAGCACTTTTTGCAACGCAACGACATCGATGGTGGCTGACATCACGATAAGGCGTAAGTCGTCACGAATGCTTTGCTGAATATCCAGCGCCAGCGCAAGCCCCAGGTCAGCTTCCAGGCTTCGCTCATGAAACTCGTCAAAGATGATACCCCCCACGCCTTCAAGCAGCGGGTCATCCTGTAGCATGCGCGTCAGCACGCCCTGGGTGACAACCTCCAAACGGGTTTCTGCACTTACCCGGGTATCCCCGCGCATCCGGTAGCCCACCGTGCGGCCTAACGGCTCGTTTAACTGTTGCGCCATGAAACTTGCGGCCAGGCGGGCGGCAACGCGGCGAGGCTCCAATAGCAATAGCTTTTGACCTTGCGCCCATTGGCTATTCAGAAGCGTTAACGGCACGCGGGTGGTTTTGCCAGCCCCCGGTTGGGCGACCAGAATTAGCCGGTTGTGTGCGCTTAACGCTTCTTGCAGCGAAACTAAATGTGGCTCAATGGGCAGCATGGGCAAGCCAGATCACGGTGACAGCGGGCGCGGCTCAGAAGACAGCTGAACGCCGCAGCCTTTTAGAATCACGTGTTCAAGAAACCGGCAGATGGCATCGATATCGTCGTTATCAAGCATCTCTTTACCTAGAATACCGGTGACCTGAGCGCTATATTCAGTGTAATGCTGAGTCGCCGACCAGATCAGAAAGATCAGCAAGCGCGGGTCAACGTCGTCCATCTTGCCCTGACGTGACCACTGCCCAATGATTGCCGCCCGGGAAGCGACCCATTCACGCAGTTCACCGGCTAGATAGCCGCTGAGAAAAGGCGCGCCGGCTAGAATTTCAGCGGCAAACAATTTTGAGCCATCGGGATAGCGCTGCCCAAGCACCATTTTGGTGCGTATAAAGTCGCTGAGCACGCGACCTGGATCGCTTTCCGGCGTGATGTCTTCCAGCACCGCGTTCCATCGGCTCATCATGCGATTGAGCAACCGGACATAAAGCGTCTGCTTGCTGCCCATGTAATACAAAATGTTGGCTTTAGGCAGGCCAGCCTGATCGGCAATCGCCTGAAGGCTGGCTCCCCGATAGCCATACTGCGCAAACACCTGCTCCGCAGCACGCAATATGGTGTGTTCAATATGCGCTCGACCGGCATTTTCCTGGTTAGCTATGTCTGCCGTCATTCGCTGGGTTCCTTTAATAGGTGCAGAAGGCGTGAATTTCCAAGATGGCAACGTCGCGTATCCAGTGATCCAAAACCAGGCATTTGCCGCTTTCTTGCACCAAACGCATGCAGCCACCAAAGCCTTGCAAGACACGCTATTTTGTTTCAAGCTCACGCTATATTGACCGATTGGTCAAAACAATGACAACGGAGTTGGCATGGCGACAATTGAGTTTTTGCTCAATGGCACCCCCAAACAGTGTGACGTGTCACCGGACACCAGCATTTTAACGCTATTGCGCGACCATTTGGGGATGAAAGGCACCAAAGAAGGCTGCGCATCCGGGGACTGCGGTGCTTGCACGGTCGCCATTCGGCATCCGACGGAGGTCGCATCAGCTTTTGAAAGCGTCAATGCCTGCATTACACCGGCGCATCAGCTCAAGGGCCGGCATTTAGTCACCGTTGAAGGCTTGGCCCAGGGCGAGCAGCTGCATCCAGCGCAACAGGCCATGGTGGAGTGCCACGCTAGTCAGTGCGGTTTCTGCACACCGGGTATCGTCATGTCGCTGTTTACGCTGCATACGGCTCAGCAGCAGCACCCCTTTGCGTTGACGCCTGAACGACTGGAAGCCGTATTGGGGGGAAACCTGTGTCGTTGTACCGGCTATCGCCCGATTCGCGATGCCGCCTTGAGCATGGCACAACAGCCCTGGCAAGCGCCCGCGTGGTTTGACGCCTCGCCACCTCTGTCAGCAGCAGACAAGACAGCGCCGCCCGCAGACAGTGCACCGCTATTCGCCCAGCCGTCCACACTTACCGAGCTTACCAAGGCGCGTCGGCGCTATCCAGACGCCCGTCTGGTCGCCGGCGCAACAGACCTATGGTTGGAAACCACCCAGCGGCTTGAAGCCCTGGATCAGTTGATCGATGTCTCCCGCGTCAATGAACTGCAACAGATTGCAGAAACGACCTTTCAACATCAGCCAGGCTGGTGGGTAGGCGCCGGCGTGACCTATCGCCAGCTTGAGCCATTGTTCGAGCAGCACTTTCCCACCTTTGCGCATTTGTTGCATCGGCTGGGCTCCCAACAGATACGCAATCGCGGCACCCTGGGCGGCAACATTGCCAACGCCTCGCCCATTGGTGACACGCCGCCGGTCTTGATGGCGCTCAACGCCTGGGTCGAAGTGGCCAATGATGACGGTGTCCGTCAACTGCCCCTGGATCGCTTCTTTATCGACTACAAGCAAACCGCCCTGGCAGCCGATGAAGTCATCAGCAAGGTGTTCATTCCGGCGCTCAAGGATCACGCATCACTGCGGATTTGGAAGCTTTCAAAGCGGCGTGAAGACGATATATCCGCTGTGCTGGGTGCGTTCTGCTACCGATGGGAAGACGGCATTATGCGCGACGTTCGCATTGCCTTTGGGGGCATGGCGGCGACGCCTAAACGAGCGCTTAACACGGAAGCAGTCCTGGAGGGCCAGCCACTATCCAAAAGCGGTTTCCAGGCGGCACAGCAGGCCCTGGACGATGAATTTCAGCCGATGAGCGATGTGCGGGGTAGTCAGCATTATCGACAGCAAGCGGCTCGCAATCTGCTGGAGCGCCTATACCTGACACTCTCCGCGCCCAACCAGGAGGTGATGCTCCATGCGTACGCTCACTAAACTCGATGGCGACAGCCACCGCGCGCGGCGCGAATTAACAGATCATATACAAGGGTCTGGCCCCCTTGCCCGGCATACCGTCGATAGCCAAAGCCAACGTCAGGCAGGAAGCGCTAGCTTTCACGAAAGCGCGCAAAAGCATGTCACCGGCAAAGCCGCTTACATTGATGATTTGAAAACACCGGCAGACGCCCTGCACGTGGCGCTGGGATTATCCCCCGTTGCCCATGGCAGGTTAACCTCACTTGATCTTGAGGCCGTCAGGCAAGCGCCTGGCATTGTCGATGTGATTGCGTTTGGCGATGTGCCGGGCCATACGGATATTGGTCCGGTATTTCCAGGTGACCCGATTTTTGTCGACCGGGAAATCAGCTATGCGGGCCAGTGCCTGTTTGCCGTCGCCGCCACCTCGTTAACGGCTGCCCGGCGCGCCGTGAAGCTTGCCAAGCTGGACATCGATGAGCAGCCTGCAAGTCTCGATGCCGTTGCGGCGGTCGAGCGTGAAGAGTTTGTTCGCCCGACCCACATTCAAGAACGCGGTGATTGGCAGTCGGCCCTGGAACAAGCGCCGCAGCTTATTGAGGGCAACCTCTTCGTGGGCGGACAGGAACACTTCTACCTCGAAGGTCAAGCGTGCATCGTCGCGCCGACCGAGGATGAGGGGGTCGTAGTCCATACCTCCAACCAGCATCCCAGCGAGACACAAAAACTCGTGGCTGAGGTGCTGGGTATCCCCTTCCATGCGGTCACCGTTGAAGTTCGCCGAATGGGGGGTGGGTTTGGTGGCAAGGAGACCCAGGCCTCCCCTTGGGCGTGTATTGCAGCGCTTATTGCCCGCCGAACGGGTCAAGCTACCCGGTTGCGCTTGCCACGCAGCGAGGACATGCGCGCGACGGGGAAACGACACCCTTTTTATAACCGCTACCGGCTCGCCGTCGATCATGAAGGCGTGATTCAGGGCGGTGATATTACCGTGATTGGCGACTGTGGCTATTCACCCGACCTGTCCGATGCCATTGTCGACCGCGCCATGTTCCATGCGGACAACGCCTATTCATTAGGTAACGCGCGCGTAACGGGCCATCGTGCAAGAACCCATACCGCTTCCAACACCGCTTTTCGCGGTTTTGGCGGCCCTCAGGGCATGATGATCATCGAAGCCGCGATGGATGATATTGCCCGTCGCGTCGGGGAAGACCCGCTCACGATACGTAAGCGGAATTTGTACCGCGAGGGGCATGATGTCACGCATTACGGCCAGCAAGTCGACCAGATAAAGCTGCTTCATACCCTGGTGGAAACACTCGAAAGCAGCAGCGAGTACTGGACGCGCCGCCGCGCCATCACGGCGTTCAATGAAGCAAGCCCAATTATCAAAAAGGGCCTCGCCCTGACACCGGTCAAATTCGGCATTTCGTTTACCGCTCAGCATCTGAACCAGGCCGGCGCACTGCTTCACGTATACACCGATGGCAGCATCATGATCAATCATGGCGGCACGGAAATGGGCCAGGGGCTGCACACCAAGATCTGCCAAGTAGTCGCCCGTGAGCTAGGACTGGATCTGGACAGCGTGCGCATCAGCGCAACACGCACCGATAAAGTGCCCAATACGTCCCCAACCGCCGCCTCAAGCGGGGCCGACCTGAACGGCATGGCGGCCCGCGATGCTGCCAGCAAGCTACGCGAGCGGTTGTTCGACTTTGCCGCCGTGCATTTTGAGGACGGGCTCGATCGTGAAGGCATGCGACTTGAAGACGGCATGCTCATCGCGGGCCGCGGTGAAAGTGAGCGACGTATACCCTGGGGAGAGCTCGTCCAGACCGCCTACCTCAACCGCATTTCACTGTCCGAAAAAGGCTTTTATGCCACACCGCTGATTTACTACAACCGTGCCAGCGGCCAGGGGCGCCCTTTCTATTACTATGCCTTTGGCGCCGCCGTCAGCGAAGTCAGCGTGGATACGCTGAGCGGCGAGTATCAGGTCGATCGCGTGGATATCCTTCATGATGTCGGGGATTCGCTCAACCCGGCCATCGACATGGGACAAGTGGAGGGCGGCTTTATACAGGGCATGGGCTGGCTGACCAGCGAAGAACTCAAGTGGAACGATAAAGGCATGCTGATCAGCGATGGACCTGCGACCTATAAGATCCCCACTTTCGGCGACCTTCCTCCGGTCTTCAACGTCAGCCTGCTGGAAGGTCATCCCAATTCCATGGCGAGCCTCTACCGCTCGAAGGCCGTCGGCGAGCCGCCTTTCATGCTCTGCATCAGCGTATGGTCCGCACTGCGCGACGCGCTTTCTAGCCTGACGGGCTACCAGTCGTCACCGCACCTCGATACGCCGGCCACCCCCGAGCACGTCATGTTGGCCGCTAATGCGGTCAGGCAGAAAGCACTATGACGCCAGCCGCTCCCGATACCTGGCATGCCGCACTGGATCGCCTACAACGCAGCGCCGTGCCCCATGTGCTAGCGACCCAAGTGACGAGCGCCGGCTCAACGCCTCGTGAACCCGGCGCGCGGATGGTCATTACCCGCGACAGCATTTTTGACACCCTGGGGGGCGGCACATTCGAGTGGCAAACCATCAGCGCCGCGCGGGACTACCTCCAGCAGCAGCGCTATGGCTTTCACCTGGAAGCGTTCTCACTGGGCGGTCGCAGCGGACAGTGCTGTGGTGGCTTCGTCAACATTCTGCTTGAAGTCTTTGCCGGCGTAGACGCCCATGTCGCCATCTTTGGTGCCGGTCATGTGGGGCGCGAAATCGTCAACCTCAGCGCCCCACTGCCCTGGCAACGGCTGTGGTTCGATAGCCGCCCCAACATCTTCAGCGATCAGGATCAGCAACAGCCACGGACTAGCTTCCACAAGCTTGACGACGCACGCGTCCAAGTCGCCGATTTGCCACCCAACTCCCATGTGCTTGTGCTAACCCACAGCCACGACGAGGATTACGCTCTCATTGCCGCCCTCATCGAGCGCGATGATATTGCCTCGATCGGGCTCATTGGCTCCGATAGCAAATGGGCGAGCTTTAAAGGGCGTCTAAAACGCGCAGGGTACGCTGCTGACACGATCGAGCGTGTGCGCTGCCCTATTGGTCGCATCCATGATGCGAAGCTGCATAACAAGACCCCTTACGCCATTGCGCTAACCGCGGTCACCGAGCTGCTTTGGCTTGCGGACACCCCTCCCGGTCCGGATACCCGCGGCCTTGCGCCCCAAGCGCTGCAACGGCTCCTTGACGAATCCTCTGCGACCTCGAGTTGATATGACATCCCCAAACGATACGTTTATTCGTGCCGAACTGGTCAGCTTTGCGCGTGACCCCGGTGATGGCGATAGCCCTGAGCCGGGGAGCCTGGCACATTACCCGGACGGTCTACTCTGGTTGAAAGGGCAGCATATTCATGCAGCGGGTCGTTACGCTGACCTGTCGCCCTCGCTTCCCTATGGTGCCGACGTTGTCGATTACCGTGACAAGCTGATCATGCCGGGGTTCATCGATACCCACGTGCACTATGTACAGTTGGACATCATGGCATCATACGGCCGTCAACTGCTTGACTGGCTTAACGACTACACCTTTCCCGAAGAATGTCGCTTCGCCAATCATGCCCACGCCGAGGCGTTGTCCAACGCCTTTCTGGATGAAATGTTGCGTGCGGGCACCACCACCGCTCAGGTGTTTGGCTCAAGCCACCCCGGTTCAGTGAACGCCTTTTTTAGCGCCTGTCAAAAGCGGCAGCTGCGGATGCTGGCCGGCAAGGTGTTGATGGATCGCAATGCGCCCGAAGGATTGCTGGACGGGGCCGCAGGGATTGCCGACAGCGAACGCCTCATTGAAGACTGGCATGGCCAGGGTCGACTGGGCTATAGCGTCACACCGCGCTTTGCGCCGACATCCACCCAGATACAAATGGACGCCGCCGGCGCCCTGCTCCGCAATGACCCAAGCCTTTGGTTACAAACGCACCTGGCAGAAAACAGCGGCGAGCTTGACTGGGTCGCTGAGCTTTTTCCCGGTAGCCAGGACTATTTAGCGGTGTATGAAGCAGCCGGTCTGGTGGGGCCCCGCAGTACCTTCGCACACGGCATTCACCTGGATCACGGCATGCGCAAACGCTTGGCGGAACGCGGCGCCAACATTGCCTTTTGCCCTAGCTCCAACCTATTTCTCGGCAGCGGACTTTTTGATCGAGAGGCCGCCAAGGAGACCGGCATGGCGTTTACCTACGCCAGCGACATTGGTGCAGGCACCGACCTATCCGGGTTTGGCACGTTAAAAAGCGCCTACCAGGTTGGTCAGCTACGCGGGCAGCCGCTCACCGCCTGGCAAGGCTTTTATGGCTTGACCCACGGCAATGCGAAAGCGCTCTCACTCGAACACCATATTGGCCAGCTTGCCTCTTCTTACGAGGCGGACTTTGTGGTCATCGATCCGCAGGCAACGTCGCTGCTTTCCAGACGCATCCAGCACTGCACCACCCTCGGCGAGCGACTCTTTGCGTTAATGATGCTGGCGGATGACCGCGCCATTTATGAAACCTGGGCAGGCGGGCAGTGCCAGCACCGTAGAGACGGTTAATCGCAATATTCGAAGCCGCCCAATGGGCGGCTTTTTTACTCATGTTTCTTTTTTTTCCGCACAATAAAAAACCCCGAACACGCTGTGTTCGGGGTTTTGGTATAGGTGCCTGACGACTCGGCCGGCGCTCCGGGGGGCGGCCTTCCGCTACTCTACTTGGGAGACCCCTAAAGACAAAGCCCCGACCAATTGGCCGGGGCTTTGTTAAATAAGTGCCTGACGATGACCTACTCTCGCATGGGGAGACCCCACACTACCATCGGCGCGAAGCGGTTTCACTGCTGAGTTC
>NZ_JAJLLW010000009.1 GCF_020991005.1 Halomonas sp. CUBES01
TTCCCCGATAGCTCAGTTGGTAGAGCAAATGACTGTTAATCATTGGGTCGCAGGTTCGAGTCCTGCTCGGGGAGCCAACGCAATACATCTCAAGCACGGCGGTCTAACCGTTCCTCGATAGCTCAGTTGGTAGAGCAAATGACTGTTAATCATTGGGTCGCAGGTTCGAGTCCTGCTCGAGGAGCCAGATTGCCCCGCAACACATTCTGTATCTGCCGGTTACGGTAGTTTTGTTGTTCCCCGATAGCTCAGTTGGTAGAGCAAATGACTGTTAATCATTGGGTCGCAGGTTCGAGTCCTGCTCGGGGAGCCATCTCGCGTCTACTGTTCTATCCCGCCGACGCGTATTGCTGTTAGCTTCCAAGCATCATTTATTTCGTCCCTTGTGCACCCGCTGCCTGACGGCACCCTGGGTGATGACGCCTGTCTGTAACATGCATCCTGCCTGCGGCATTGGAGGCTTCAGCATGGTGGCGTAAACTAACCTCATCGATCATTTATTGGATAGGAACTCGCCGTGGGAACATCCACTTCGCTGGACGCGCTGCAGGTATTCAAGTGCTTGAGCGACGAGACGCGACTGATGCTGGTGCTGCTGATTGCCCGGGAGCAATCGCTGTGCGTGTGTGAAATGACCTACGCTCTCGAGGAATCTCAACCCAAGGTGTCGCGCCATCTCGCTCAGCTGCGCCAGTGCGGGCTGCTGCTGGATCAGCGCGACGGTCAATGGGTGTATTATCATTTATCACCGCAGCTACCGCCCTGGGCCCAGCGAATCATCGAGTCCGCCCAGCAGGGGTGTCTGGCAGAGCTGTCGCGCCGGTCGCAGCGCTTGAGCGCCATGGGTGATCGGCCCACGCGGCGTGCCGCGCTGTGCTAGGTCGCTAACGACACGGCGCCGATGCCCTAGGGCATCGGCGTCACGGTTATATACGCCTGCGTCGACCGCCAGTGGTTAGCGTTTGACGAAACGCTGGGCGCTCTGCAGCTGCGCGTAGTCGAGCAGGATTTCGCCGGCTTCGAGCACCTGCGCTCGCTCTACCGGCCTTTTTTCCTCGTCTTCTTCGCTATTGCCGTTGTCGCTGCCATTGTCGGCGAGCGGGGTCGGATCCCGCGCATCGCTCCACTCCTCGAGTTCCTCGAGCCCCAGGGCGCGTCGCCGCTGGTTCTCGAGGGAGAGCTGCTCGGCTTCCTGGGCCTGACTCTCGCGTTCGCGCTGTTCGCGATTCAGGCTGACGCTGGTAGTCTGCTCACGAAGTTCCCGGGACAGCGCCGACTGACGCTCGAGGTAGCGGAAGTTCGGGTTGTCGTCCGCGCGTTGTTCGTGGGCGGATACCAGGGCATTCAGGTAGCGCTCGGGTTCGCCATAGCGACGGTACTGTACGTCCTGAACCGTGTCCCATTCCAGGGCATGATCCAGGCTGCTTTCGCCGATGCGTTCAGGATCCAGCAGCGAGGGGAATTGGATATCCGGCTCGACGCCGCGGTTCTGGGTGCTGTCCCCGGAAATGCGGTAGAACTTGGCCCGGGTGAGCTTGATCTCGCCATGGTTCAAGTCGCTCAGCGTCTGCACGGTGCCTTTACCGAAGGTCTGGCTGCCCATCACGATACCGCGCCCATAATCCTGAATCGCGCCGGCGAGAATCTCGGACGCCGAGGCCGACAGTCGGTTGACCAGAACACCCAGGGGCCCGTCGTAAAGCGTGCCGGCGTCACTGTCGCCGTAGAGATTGATGCGGCCGTCGGCGTCGCGCACCTGGACGGTGGGGCCACGATCGATAAACAGGCCGATCAGCGAGTTGGCTTCCTGCAGTGCGCCGCCACCGTTATTGCGCAGGTCGAGTACGATGCCTTCTACGTCCTGGCGCTTGAGGTGCTCGATCTCCTTGGCAACATCCCGGGTGGTGCTGCGGTAGTCGTCTTCGCCCGCCTGCCAGGCGTCAAAGTCGACGTAGAACGTCGGAATTTCGATGACCCCCAGGCGATGGGTGGTGCCGTTGCGCTCAACGTCAATCACCTCGCTCTGGGCCGCCTGGTCTTCGAGGTCGACCGTGTCGCGGGTGATGGTGACGGTCTGCGAGCGCGTCATGTCCACGGCCTGGGCGGGTACCACGTCCAGGCGCACTTGCGAGCCTTTCGGGCCGCGAATCAGGTCAACCACGTTATCCAGGCGCATGCCGATCACGTTGACCATTTCGCCGTCTTCCTGCCCCACGGCGATGATGCGGTCGGCGGGCTCGAGCACGCCGGCGCGTTCGGCCGGGCCGCCTGCCACCAGGCTCGAGACCTTGACGTATTCACCGTCTGACTGAAGCAGGGCGCCGATACCTTCCAACGACAGGCTCATCTGAATATCGAAGGACTCGCCCTGGCGAGGGGAGAGGTAGCTGGTGTGCGGGTCGATGGTGCCGGTCACCGCCGCCATGATCAGCCCGAAGACGTCTTCCGCTTCGGTCTGCTCCAGGCGAGAGAGCTGGCCTTCGTAGCGCTGGCGGAGGTTGTCGACGATCTGCTCATTGTCTTGGTCGGTCAGGGCGAGGGTCAGGGCATCGTTTTTCAGCCGCTTTTCCCATAGCGCATCCAGGTCGCTTTGGCGCTCGGCCCAGTCGGCGTCTTCGCGCTCGAGTTCGAGACGTCCGTCGCCGTCGAAGTTGAAGGTGGTGTCGTCGTCGAGGCGATCAAGCAGCCATTCAAGCCGCGCGGTGTGGCGCTCGCTGAGGCGATCATAAAGTGCAAAGGCTTCATCCAGCTCGCCCTCCAATACCGTATCGGCCAGATCGGTTTCCAGGTGGCGATAGGGGGCGATGTCGCTGTCCAGCAGGTACGCGCGCTGGCTATCCAGAATTTCCAGGTAGCGATCAAAGGCCTCTTCCGACCAGGCTTCGTCAAAGTTGACATCAGCGTAGTGGCCGTAGCGGAGCGAGTCGGCAATTTCTACCGCCGCTTGGCGCTGTTCTTCGGTCGGCTCCAGTTGCGCTAAGGCGGCCGGGCTGGCAATGACCAGCATGACCGTTAGGGCGACCGAGCGCGAAAGCGTTGCAAACAAGCTCATCAGTCAAGCTCTCCCGGATTTGTGTACACTCATGCGTTTAAGACCCGCATCTGGCCTATGAGTTGCGAAGGCCGAAGGGGCATTGTAGCAGGTCACCTGCTGTGCCGAGACTCAATCATGTCGCTAATGAGGATTTCCATGTCCGAAACGTTCAACGCTGACCGCATCGCCCGGCTATGCGATTTTCTGCACCAGTCGCCGACCCCGTGGCACGCTACGCTTGCCATGGTGCAGCGCCTGGAAGCGGGCGGGTTTCAGCGGCTGGAAGAAACCGCCAGCTGGCAGTTATCGCCCGGTCAGCGCTACTACGTGACGCGCAACGATTCATCGTTGATTGCTTTTCAGTTGCCTGCCGGGCCGCTTGCCGATCTGCGCATGATCGGCGCGCATACCGATAGTCCTGGGCTGCATCTGAAACCCAACGCCACCCAGTATGCGGCGGGCTGGCTACAGCTCGGCGTTCAGGTGTATGGCGGTGCGCTATTGACCCCGTGGTTCGACCGTGATCTGGGACTGGCCGGCCGGGTGCATATTCGCCATGCGGACGGTCAGCTGGAAAGCGTGCTGCTTAACGTGAATCACGCGGTGGCGATGATTCCGAGCCTGGCAATTCACCTTGACCGCGATGCGAACGCGGGACGCAGCATCAATCCCCAGACCCAGATGGCGCCGGTGCTGCTGCAAAGCGATACCGACAAGCTCCACGACCTGCTGGCCCGCTGGCTGGAAGCCGAGCACGGCCTGCGCGCCGTGGATATCGTCGACTTTGAGCTAGGCTTTTACGACGTTCAGCCGCCCTCGCTGGTGGGCGTCAACCAGGAGCTGGTGGCGAGCGCGCGGCTGGATAATCTGTTGTCGTGCTTCGTGGGTCTGGAAGCGCTGCTGGAAAGCGATGCTCAGCAAGGGGCGTTGCTCGTGGCCAATGACCACGAAGAGGTGGGCAGCGCCAGCGCCTGCGGCGCCCAGGGGCCGTTTCTGGGTGATGTGCTGAAGCGCCTCAATGCGCAGGTCGGCGGGGGGAGCGAAGAGTCGCTGATCCAACTGATCCAGTCGTCGCTGATGATCTCCTGCGATAACGCCCACGGACTGCACCCCAACTTTCGCGACAAGCACGACGAGCAGCACGGGCCGGCGCTTAACGGCGGGCCGGTGATCAAGATCAACGCCAGCCAGCGCTATGCCACCAACAGCGTGACCAGCGCGCTGTTCCGTGATATCTGCCGCGCGGCGGACGTGCCCGTTCAATCGTTTGTGACCCGCTCGGACATGGGGTGCGGCAGCACCATCGGCCCGATTACCGCCACCGAAGTCGGCGTGCCGACCATTGACGTGGGGCTGCCGCAGTGGGCAATGCACTCGGTACGTGAAACGGCGGGCACCCACGACGTCGACCACCTTACCCGAGCGCTGGTGGAGTTCCTGAACCGCGCAATATTAAGCTGATTGCCATCGGCTACCCAAAAAAAAGCCCGCTGACAGGATCAGCGGGCTTTGGGTATTCGGTTGTTGGTGGCTACGCCCTGATTTGAACAGGGGACCCCATCATTATGAGTGATGTGCTCTAACCAGCTGAGCTACGTAGCCGTTCAACGGGGGCGAATATTACTCAGCGCCGCCGTGTCCGTCAAGTGTTTGTTGCGCAAGGCACGTCGAGGCGATTACCTTTCGTCCGGGCGCGTCAGGGGTAACCAGTCGATCGACGCCCGGATAACGTCCTGATAGTTGCGGATGCGCTGAACATAATGAACGGGCTCGTAGCCCCGCGCGTAGCCGTATCGCGTCTGAGGGTAATAGCGTTTGTCAGCCTTGAGCGGCAGCACTTCTTTCATGTCCTCCCAGGAGTCAGGGTTCTTGCCCAGCTCGCGGGCCAGCTTGCGCGCGTCCAGTACGTGGCCGCGGCCGATGTTGTAGCTGGCCAGGGCCAGGTAGGTGCGATCCGGTTCGGGGAGGGTGTCGGGCAGGCGTTCATGACGGTCGGCCAGGTACCGGGCGCCGCCGTTGATTGCCGCGGCCGGGTCGAGGCGGTTGTCGACGCCCAGCGACTCAGCGGTATTCTGGGTAAGCATCATGATGCCGCGCACGCCGGTGGGGGAAACCGCTTGGGGATCCCAGTGTGACTCCTGGTAGGCCAGGGCCGCGAGCAGGTCGGCGGGCATGCCGGTGTTGCGTTCGGCCTCCAGGAAGATGTCGAGAAAGTCGGGCAGCCGCTCGTCGATGCGACGGTTGAGCGCGCGCAGGTCGACAAAGTCGAATTCGCCGATATAAGCATAGTAGTGCTGGGTAACCGCCGACACGCTGGCTTGTCCTTCGCTGCTCGCCATCCATTGATCCGCCATCTCGGCGAGCGCCGCCTGTTCCGGAGGCAGGTACCAGCCCAGCCGGTCGCCGCTGGTGAGGTTCATGGCGATTTCCAGGTGCGGGAAGTGGCGGCGCACCACCTGCACGATATTCGAGTCGGCCACCGTGCAGTCGATACGCTGTTGCGCCACCTCGGCCAGCAATATCTCGGTGGTACGAGGATCCTCCTCGTAGTCGATGCCGGTGTGCTGGTTCACCAGGCTCTCGAGCTTTTCCGCGTAGCTGGAGTCCGCCGTGACGCGGATTTCGATCCCCGCCATATCCTCTACCTGGTGCGGTAGGGGGCGCATGTCGCGGTGGCAGACCAGCTGCTCGACGATATCGGTGTGGGTAGGCCCGCGCTGGAAGTGCTCATCCCGAGAGGGGAGGTGCGTCAAGCCCGCAGCGGCGAGCTGTACCTCGCCGTCTTTCAGGGCCCTAAGCACGTCGGCGGTGGAATCGTAAAGCGTCCACTCGACCTCCCAGTCATGGCGGTCGGCGAACGCTTCGACCAGGTCGTGCTCGGGACCAGCCGGTGTCTCATTGCGATCCAGGTAGTAGCTGGTCGCGCTGTTGCGGCTGGCCACCTTGAGGGTATCCCCCGGTTCGGGCGGGTCGAGCTGGGTAACCGGGGGATCCTCCTGGCCGCAACCGAGAAGTGCGAGGGACAGCAAGGGCGCAATCAGCAGATGAGGTCGTGAGCCAGGACGCGGATCCTGTTGACCAATGGGGAGGCGTAAAAATGACATGTCCAGAACCCTAGCAGGGTTTCGTGCTGCCCGGAAGGCAGCACGTTAAACGCTAGAGGGCATGTTGTTAGCGGGAGCGATCCTAGACGTTGAAACGGAAATGCACCACGTCGCCATCCTTGACGATGTACTCCTTGCCTTCGAGGCGCCACTTGCCGGCATCTTTGGCGCCCTGTTCGCCGTTCAGGGAAACAAAGTCGTCGTAGGCGACCACTTCAGCGCGGATAAAGCCTTTCTGGAAGTCGGTATGAATCGCCCCGGCCGCTTCGGGCGCGGTGGCGCCCTGCTTGACAGTCCAGGCGCGGACTTCCTTGACCCCCGCCGTGAAGTAAGTCTGCAGCCCGAGCAGCGCATAGCCGGCGCGAATGACGCGGTCCAGGCCGGGCTCCTCCATGCCCATTTCGCTCAGGAACATGGCGCGTTCTTCGTCATCCAGCTCGGCGATTTCCGCTTCGATCTGATTGCACACCGGCACCACCACGGCGCCTTCCTCGGCGGCGATCTCGTGAACCACGTCCAGGTAAGGATTGTTCTCGAAGCCGTCTTCATTGACGTTGGCAATGTACATGGTGGGCTTCAGGGTTAAAAAGCCGAAGCTCTTCACCTGGCGCTGCTCGTCGTCGCTTAAGCCCACGCTGCGCAGCGGCAAGCCTTCCGCCAGGTGCGGCTGAATGCGGTCGAGGATTTCCTTGGTCGCTATCGCTTCCTTATCGCCGCCCTTCACCGAGCGAACCAGGCGCTGGCTGGCTTTTTCGACGGTGTCCAGGTCGGCCAGGGCCAGCTCGAGATTGATCGTCTCGATATCGGCGCGCGGGTCGACCTGATTGGCCACGTGGATAACGTTTTCGTTGTCGAAACAGCGCACCACATGGGCAATCGCCTGGGTTTCGCGGATATTGGCCAGGAACTTGTTGCCCAGGCCTTCACCCTTGGAGGCCCCGGCGACAAGGCCCGCGATATCGACAAACTCCATCGTGGTGGGCAGTACTTTCTGGGGCTTGACGATCTCGGCCAGCTTGTTGAGGCGCGGGTCGGGCATGGGCACGATGCCCACGTTGGGCTCGATGGTGCAGAAGGGGAAGTTTTCTGCATCGATGCCTGACTTGGTGAGCGCGTTGAAAAGTGTCGACTTGCCGACGTTGGGCAGGCCGACGATGCCGCAGTTGAAACCCATAAAATATTCCTGAAAAAGGTGGTAGGGCGTGAAAGTGACCGCCATTCTACGAGATGCGCGCGCTGCCAACCACTGGCGGGTGCGCTATGGCTTAAAGCTGTGCAGCTGGTTCATGGCCCGGGACCAGTCGCCGGCCAACGCCAGGGGCAAGGTCGCCAGGCACTCGTCGATAGCTCGCTCGATGGCGGCTTGATCGGCTTTGCCGGCGCGCCCCAGGACATAGTGAGTCACCTGGCTGGCCTCGCCCGGGTGGCCCACGCCAATGCGCGCCCGATGAAACTGTTTCTGGTTGCCCAGTGCGCTGATGATGTCGCGCAGGCCATTGTGGCCGCCGTGGCCGCCGCCGGTTTTGTAGCGCGCCTGCCCGGGAGGCAGGTCGAGCTCGTCGTGGGCGACCAGCAGGTTATCGGGGGCGAGTTTGAAGAACTGACTCAGTGCCGCCACCGCTGCGCCACTGCGATTCATGAAGGTGGCGGGGTTGAGCAGGTGTACCTCATGGTCATTGAGGTGAACCTTGGCATAGTGGCCCAGGAACTTCTTTTCCGGGCGCAGCTCGCCATGCACGCTGCGGGCAATGGCATCCACCAGCCAGAAACCGGCGTTATGGCGCGTTGCCGCGTACTCCGCCCCGGGGTTACCCAGGCCAATAATGGCCGTTACCTGGCTCATTTCCCACCTCCAAAAAATTTCCGGGAATATTTCTCGCGTCGTCGGCAGGACGCCGACGGTCGAAAAACATTTCCGGGAGATATTTTGTATCGTGCAGACGGCAAAAAAAATCAAGCGCCGAAGCGCTTGATCGTCATCTCACGAGGGCCGTGCGCGCACGGCCCCCGCTGACAGCTTACTCGGCGCTGTTGTCTGCTTCGTCTTCGCTGTCGCTTTCACCGTCTTCGTCTTCGTCGCTGGTACGCACTTTCATCTTGGTGACGCTGAGTACCGCGTTGTCGTGATCTTCACCGTGGGACAGGTCCACCGAGGTGACGCCTGCCGGCAGGGCCAGGTCTGACAGGTGCAGCGTAGTGCCGACTTCGACGTTGCTGATGTCGATTTCCAGATAGTCCGGAAGGTCTTTCGGCAAGCAGTTGATCGCCACTTCGTTGGCGAGGACGTGCAGCTCGCCGTCCTGATCCTTGATACCGACACAGGCGTCTTCACCGACAACGTGCAGCGGCACGTTCATGGTGATTTCGTGGGTGGCGTCAACGCGCAGGAAGTCGGCGTGGGTCAGCAGCGGCTTGTACGGGTGACGCTGAAGGTCACGCACGACTACCTGTTCTTCCTTGCCTTCAATCAACAGGGTGATGACCGAGGAGAAGAACGACTCGTCTTCGATCGCCTTGTAGAAAGCGGTCTTTTCGACAGCGATCGACTGCGCGCCTTTTTCACCGCCGTAAACAACGGCCGGTACCTGCTGGTTCGCACGACGCAGGCGGCGGCTCGCACCTTTCCCCAGGTCATGACGAACGCTGGCTTTCAAACTAAAATCGGACATGAAATGTGCCTCTTGGTTTAAGTAAGGAAACGCCGCCGTCCGCGACCAGACGACGACGTTCCCGGGAGCCCGTTAGTGGGCCGTGTTGTCAGACGATCAGTGGAACATCGCGCTGACGGATTCTTCATTGCTGACCCGGCGGATGGCTTCCGCGATCAGGCCGGCAACACTCAACTGACGAATCTTGCCGCTGCGCCGCGCTGTGTCGGAGAGCGGGATGGTGTCGGTCACCACCACTTCGTCGAGTACCGAGTTGGTGATATTGTCGACGGCCGGGCCGGACAGTATCGGGTGCGTCGCGTAGGCGACAACGCGCTTGGCACCGTGATCTTTCAGCGCTTCGCCGGCCTTGCAGAGCGTCCCGGCGGTGTCGATCATGTCGTCGACCACCACGCAGGTACGGCCTTCGATTTCACCGATGATGTGCATCACCTGGGCCTGGTTGGCCTGGGGGCGACGCTTGTCGATGATGGCAAGGTCAGCGTTGAGCTGTTTGGCGATGGCGCGGGCGCGGACAACGCCGCCCACGTCGGGGGAGACCACGACGAGATCGCTGTAGTTCTGGCGCTCGATGTCGTCGAGCAGGATCGGCGACCCGTAAACGTTATCCACCGGCACGTCGAAGAACCCTTGGATCTGATCGGCGTGCAGGTCCATGGTCATGACGCGGTCAACACCGCCCTTGACCATCATGTCGGCCACCACCTTGGCGGAAATGGGTACCCGAGCCGAGCGCACGCGGCGATCCTGGCGGGCATAGCCAAAGTAGGGCAGTACGGCCGTGATGCGAGTGGCTGAGGCGCGCCGCAGGGCGTCGACCATCAGGATCAGCTCCATCAAGTTATCATTGGTTGGCGCACAGGTGGATTGCAGAATGAACACATCCTTACCGCGCACGTTCTCATTGATCTCGACTGCGATCTCACCGTCGCTGAATTGGCCCACCGTGGCATTACCCATCCGGCTGTCCAAGCTCTCGGCAATTTTTTGAGCGAGTTCGGGATTGGCATTCCCGGCGAAAACCATCAATTTTGACACGCGCAGCCACCTTTGCAGTGTTGGGGATCAGGGAGAAAACCGCTGGTTAGCGTCAGGTTGGCTGGGGTACCAGGATTCGAACCTGGGAATGCCGCTACCAAAAAGCGGTGCCTTACCACTTGGCGATACCCCAGCAATAACCTATTGCAATGACCGGGCGATTCAGCAGCCCAAAGCATCATGTAGAGGAGAGGTGTTGAGTCCGCGTGCTACCCAGGCGTGTCCGTGATGGCCCGCCGCCTCGGCAACTGCGTATGCCGTTTGCGCATCGTCGAATGCCGCAAACACGCAGGCACCTGTGCCGGTCAACCGACTCGGTGCATGCTGCGATAGCCAGTCAAGCGCTTCCGCAATGGCTGGATAGCGCCGTTTGACCACGGCCTCGCAGTCGTTACGCCACTCCGGCGCTCCCCCCTGCAGTGCGCGCGCCATAGTAATGGGGCGGCTGTCGCGTGTCAATTGCGGGTCCTGGAACACCGCGGCGGTCGAGACGCTGACACCGGGGTGAACGATCACGAACCAGGGGGTATCGAGGCTGACCGACGTGAGCTGCTCGCCGACGCCTTCCGCCCAGGCGCTATGGCCATGGACGAATACCGGCACGTCGGCACCCAGCGAGAGCCCCAGCGCGGCCAGTTCCTCCAGGGAAAACCCGAGCTGCCAGAGCGCGTTGAGTCCCACAAGCGTCGTGGCCGCATCGGAGCTGCCGCCGCCGAGCCCGCCGCCCATGGGCAGGGATTTATCCAGTGCCAGCGTGGCGCCCTGACGTGTGCCGCTGGCCCGTTGGAGCAGGCGGGCGGCCTGCACGATCAGGTTGTCGTCGTCAGCCACGCCTGGCACGCGGTTGACCAGTTGGATCTCGCCGTCTTCGCGGGCCGTCAGCGACAGCTGGTCGCAGAGATCGACGATCTGAAACAGCGTCTGAAGCGTATGGTAGCCGTCTTCGCGACGGCCGGTGATGTGCAACAGCCGATTCAGCTTGGCGGGCGCGGGAAGCGTTAACGTCGTCATAGGGACTTGGCTTATTCGCCTTCGCGCGGGTCTTCATCGCCCATGGCGCGCCACTCGTTGACCACCAGGGTGATGCGGATATCGTTATAGTTCATGACCAGGCGGCGCGGTAGCCACATGCCTTCGAACCGTTCCCAGTCGCGGTAGTCGATGTCCCAGCCGTCCTGTTTGAGATGGCTCGGGAAGCCAAGCTCGTCGGTTTCCAGCTGGTAGCTGTCATGGTCGCCGGGCAGTCCGCGCACCCAGTCGGGCATGGCGCTGACGGGAAGGGCCCAGCCAAGCTGTTCTTCCATCAGTGCTTCCGGGCTTTCGGCTTCAAAGCGACCGTCGCTGTTGGAAAGCGAAAAACGTCCTTCACGACCTTCGAGCACGGTGCGTCCGCCGCCAAAGGGGCCGCTGATCAACATGCGAAAATAGTAGGGGTGCTGGTTCCAGTCGAGATTGGCGCTGGTGTTCTCTTCGGGCGTGCGCAGCCCGGCCTTGCCCACCAGTGTCCAGGTCTCGAAGGTCTCGACCTCGGCCTTCTGGTCGTCCCAGTCGCCGGACTGACGGCCACCGTCGTCCTGGGGAGCCTGGCTTGCACACCCGGCCAGAAAAACGACGGCCGCGCAGGCCGCCAGTCTTGAAATACGGCGCAGCGACCGGGTGGGCGCTGCTGTCGCGGCGGAAGAGGTTGGCATGTCGGACTCCTTGTCAGTGGTTCGGTCGAGGGCCGGCGCATACATGAGGCGGGCCCCGGGCCCTTTTAGAGGCGGCTGGCCGGGTCGAGTTCAGGATAGCGCTGGATCAAGCCGTCAATCGCCGGGTGATCCTGGGTGCGCTGCTGCAGGTCGTGGATGACCTGGCGCGCTTCGTCGCTGCGCTCGAGGGCGTGGAGTACTTCCGCTAGATGCGCGGCGATTTCCTGATCGGGCATGCGGGCGTAGGCCTGTTCGAGCCAGGTCAGGGCTTCTTTCAGATTGCCCAGGCGATAATGTACCCAGCCCAGGCTGTCGAGAACCGCCGGGTTATCCCCGTCAAGCGCGTAGGCGCGTTCGATCAATTCGCGGGCTTCCTCGAGACGGCTGGGAAGGTTCAGATCCGCCAGGGTATAGCCCAGCGCATTGAGTGCCACGGCGTTGTCGGGTTCGATGCGCAGAATATGGCGCAGATCCTCTTCCATCTGCTCAACGTCACCCTTCTCCCAGGCGCGCATGGCTCGCAGGTAGAGCAGATCGGTATCGTCCGGCGTACGCATAAGCTCGCGGCCCAGCAGGGCGTCGGCGTCGGCGGTCTGGCCCCGTTCGTCGAGCAGCTGGACTTCGAGCTTGACCAGCTCGGTAAAGTAATCCTCATGGCGCATGCGCTCGACACGCAGGAAGGCACGCGCGTCGATCAGCCGGTCGTCGTCGATCAGCATCTGTGCGGCAGTGGCGCGGGCAGGGATGAACGCTTCGCCGCCGTCCACCTGGCGGTAGTAGAGCAGCGCCGTGTCGGTGTCGCCCTCCGATTGGGCGATCACGCCGAGCAGATAGTAGGCCAGGCTGGGCGTGTCGTCGTTGCCGACCAGCGGCTGGAGAAGGCGCTGTGCCGGGCCGGCATGGCCCTCATCGAGATACAGCTGGGCCAGGGAGACGCGCAGCGCATTGCTGCCGGTATGGCGTTCCAGCAGCGCATCGGTCTGCTGCTGGGCGGCGTCCAGGTTGTCGAGGCGGATCTCGGCCTGGGCAAGCAGCAGCAAGAAGCGCACGTCGTCCGGGTTGTCCTGCATGCCCTGGCGGGCGGCCTGGCGTGCCCTGGCGGGGTCGCCGGTTTCCATCGCCAGTTGGCCCTCGGTCAGCAGCAGCGATGGCCGCTCGGTGAGGCCCGACGCCTGCTCAAGGTAACGGCCGGCCTGTTCGGTGCGTCCCAGGGCGGCTTCCCAGAGGGCCGCAGCGAGCAGCGCATCGGCGCGCTGCGCGGGGTCGCTGGACGGCGTCTGGTTCAGGTGCTCGGCGAGCCGCTGCAGCAGCGTCTCGAGCGGGGCCTGCTCGGCGATCGCCGTTTCGGCAAACGCGGTTAGCTCACCGTCCTGATTGGAGGCGGTGAGCGCCAGTCGCCGCTCCAGACTCTCCCGCCAGTCGCCCTGCTGCAGTGCGAGGGCGGCGAGCAGCCGGTTGGGTGTGTCGGCCTGGGGGTTGAGGGCCTGCCAGCCTTTGGCGGCGTCTTCGATCAGGCCGTCGTCGTCGCTGAAGCGGGCCGCGAAGGTGGCGCGTTCGGCCAGGGCTTCGGCGCCGTAGCGCCGGGCGGCGTCCAGATACCCCTGGCTTGCGCGCCTGAAGTCGCCGCGCTGGCCGGCAAATTCCGCTTCCAGCAGCGTGCTCAGGCCGCGGGCATCCAGGCCATCCTCGATGGGTGGGGCGTTGCGCATGGGGTCGTCGGTGAACGGCAGGCGCTCGTCCTGGGCATTGGGCGACAGCTGGCAGCCGCTCACGGTCAGCGTGATGGCGGCCAGGGAACATAGCAGCAAACGTGGTGGCATGCGGGTCTCAATCAGGTGGCCGAGCGCTCAGCATAGCGGCTTGTCCGCCTGCGGCAAAGTGGTGTGCGCCAGATCATTCCGTGCTGTGTTAAGATAACGCACTTTATTGAGAGGCGATTCGCCCTCACCATCGCTGCCTAGACTTGCCAGAGCAAGCCCAAATTGACGTGAAGACCGACACACTAGCGAAGACATATACCCCATGACGCTTCTTGCCCTGGGAATCAATCATCGCACCGCCAGCGTCGCCGTTCGCGAACAGGTGGCCTTTACACCGGCGCAGCTGGATCACGCGCTGGCGGAACTGCGTGCGATGCCGCAAATCAGCGAGGCGGCGGTGCTGTCGACCTGCAACCGCACCGAGCTTTACTGCGTCACCGATGCGGCGGGCGAGCAGGTCGTCCTTGACTGGCTGAGCCGTTTTCATCAGTTGAAGGTCGAAGAGCTGACCCGCTGTGCCTATCACTACCTGGATAATGAAGCGGTACGCCATCTGATGCGCGTGGCCGTGGGACTGGATTCCATGGTGCTCGGCGAGCCGCAGATCCTCGGCCAGTTGAAAGAGGCTTACCAGCAGGCCCGCGAAGCCCAGGGGCTGGGCAGCGAGCTCGAGCGGCTCTTCCAGCACACCTTTGCCGTTGCCAAGCAGGTGCGCACCGAAACCGGCATCGGTAAAAACCCGGTATCGGTAGCCTACGCGGCGGTTAGCATGGCAAGCCGGATTTTCGACGATTTTGGACGCTCCCGAGCCTTGCTTATCGGGGCGGGAGAAACCATCGAATTGGTTGCCCGGCATCTCCATGAAGCCGGCGTGCACAAGCTGACGGTGGCCAACCGTACCCGCGAGCGGGCCGAGAAGATATCCGCGCCGCTGGGGGGCAAGGCGATTACCCTGCCGGAAATCCCCGCCGCGCTGGAAGAGGCGGATATCGTCATTTCCTCGACGGCGGCGCCGTTGCCCATTCTCGGCAAGGGCATGGTCGAGCGCGCGCTGAAAAAGCGCCGCCATCGTCCGGTCTTCATGGTCGACATTGCCGTTCCACGGGATATCGAGCCGGAAGTGGGCGAACTTGCCGATGTGTTCCTGTATACCGTCGATGACCTGGAAGAAGTCATTCAGGAAAACCGCCGCCATCGTCAGGTCGCCGCCGACCAGGCGGAATCGCTGATTGAGCATGGTGTGAGCGGCTGGCAGCATGAGCGACGCATTCGCCATGGCGGCGAGCTCATTCGTGGCTATCGCCGCCACGGAGAGGCGTTGCGCGATACGGCGCGCGACCAGGCGCTGGAGCGGCTGGCGCGCGGAGAGGATCCCACCAAGGTCGTCGAGCGTCTTGCCCATCAGCTGGCCAATCGGCTGATGCATCAGCCGACCCAGACGCTGCGCGATGCCGCCTCTCAGGAAGACCATGCGCTACTGGAGGCGGCGCCGCGCCTACTGATGCCGCCCAAGCCCGCCTTTGAGAAACCACCGGCACCGACGGCCAATCGCCAGAAGGATGATACGCCCGCATGAAAGAAACACTGCGTCAACGTTTGGACAGTTTCGCCGACCGGTTTGAAGAGCTGTCAATGCTGCTGTCTGATCCCGAGGTAATCCACGATCAAAAACGCTTCCGCGATTACTCGCGGGAATACGCCGAGCTCGACGAGCTGGTGGCTGCCTGGCAGCGCTATTGCCGGATCGAAAAGGATATCGAGGCGGCGCAACAGCTGAGCCGCGACAGCGATCCGGAGATACGCGAGCTCGCCGAGATGGAAATCGATGACGGACGCGAACAGCTGGAAGCGTTGGATGTCGAGCTCAAGCGCCTGCTGGTGCCCAAGGATCCGGACGACGGTCGCGGCGTCTATCTGGAGGTGCGCGCCGGCACGGGCGGCGACGAAGCCTCGCTGTTTGCCGGTGATCTGTTTCGCATGTATTCGCGCTACGCCGAAAAGCGCGGCTGGCGCGTGGAAGTCGTCAGTGCCAGCCACGGCGAGCAGGGCGGCTACAAGGAAATCATCTCGCGGATCAAGGGCGACGGCGTGTATGCCCGCCTGAAATTCGAGTCGGGTGCGCACCGCGTGCAGCGCGTCCCCGCCACCGAATCCCAGGGGCGAGTTCACACCTCGGCCTGCACCGTGGCGGTGATGCCCGAAGTCGATGATGTGGGCGATGTGGATATCAATGCCGGTGATTTGCGCGTCGATACCTTCCGTTCCAGCGGGGCGGGCGGTCAGCACGTCAACACCACCGACTCGGCGATCCGCATTACCCACCTGCCATCCGGCGTGGTCGTGGAATGCCAGGAAGAGCGCAGCCAGCACAAGAACCGTGCCAAGGCGATGTCGCTGCTGGCCGCCAGGCTCAAGCAGAGCGCCCAGGACGCCCAGCGCCAGGACCAGGCCGATACCCGCCGTTCGCTGGTGGGGTCGGGCGACCGCAGCGAACGTATCCGCACCTACAATTTCCCCCAGGGGCGGATCACCGATCACCGTATCAACCTGACGCTCTACAAGCTCACCGAAGTGGTCAGCGGCGAGCAGCTCGACGACGTGATTGATCCGCTGATCCATGAGTATCAAGCGGAGCAGCTGTCCGCGCTGCAGAGCGCCTGATGACGCTGGATGCGCTGCTCTTCAAGGCCACCGAACGGCTGGCCCGGGCCGGGTCACCAAGTGCCCGGGTCGACGCCGAGGTGCTGCTCGGGTTCGTCATGGCGCGCGATCGTACCTGGCTGTATACCTGGGGCGACAAGCCCTGCTCAACGTGGCAGCACGCGCGTTTCGATGCGCTGGTTGCTGCTCGTGCCCAGGGTTGCCCCGTCGCCTACCTGACCGGTGAGCGGGAGTTCTGGGGCTTGCCCATTGCCACCTCGTCGGACACGCTGATTCCCAGGCCGGATACCGAAACGCTGGTGGAGGCGGCGTTGCGCCGCGCCCCGCAGACGGGCGGACGGCTGCTGGATATCGGGACGGGAACGGGGGCGATTGCCCTGGCGTTTGCCAGCGAGCGCCCCCATTGGCAGGTTACCGGCGTCGACCTGATGCCCGATGCCGTCGCACTGGCAAAGCGCAATGCCGACAAGCTGGGGCTTGGCCATGTCAGTTTCCTGCAAAGCAACTGGTTCAGCGCCTTTGCCCCACCCCATGCCGAGGTTACGTTCGATATCATCGTCAGCAACCCGCCCTATATCGCCGCCGATGACCCCCATCTGCGAGAGGGTGACGTGCGCTTCGAGCCCGCTTCTGCCCTGGTGGCCGAGGCCGGCGGCATGGCCGATCTGCTGCATCTTGTCGTGACGGCGACAGCGTATCTCGCCGACGCCGGCTGGCTGATGCTCGAACACGGCTACGGTCAGGCCGCCGCGCTCCGCGACGCGATGTGCCAGGCAGGCTACCAAAACGTTGAAAGCCTTCGTGACCTGGCGGGTCATGAACGCGTTACGCTAGGATGTTTTTCGTCAATCGCCTGATTCATCAGCAATGGATCCTGCCATGAAAGCAAAAAATAGAACGCTGGACCGTATCGATTTGAAGATCCTGCGCTGCCTGCAGGAAAACGCGCGGATTTCGTATGTGGATCTGGCCACCGAAGTGGGGCTTTCCACTACGCCCTGTCTGGAGCGCGTCAAGCGGCTCGAGAAGGCGGGTATCGTGCGCGGCTATCAAGCGATTCTCGACCCGCAGTCCCTCAAGGCCAACCTGCTGGTCTTCGTCGAGATCAGCCTGGAAACCCAGTCGCCGGCGGTTTTCGACGAATTTCGTCGCGCCGTCGAAAAGCTACCGCAAATCCAGGAATGCCACCTGGTGTCGGGACAGTTCGACTACATTCTCAAATGCCGTATTCCGGAAATGTCGGCCTACCGTCAGCTGCTCGGCGATGTCGTCCTGACCCTGCCGGGCGTCAAAGAATCGAAAAGTTACGTGGTCATGGAGGAGGTGAAGGAAAGCTTCAGCCTGCATGTGCCCGACGTCGAGGAATTCGAGGAAAAGTGACCGATGATGAATGACGCCGCGCTGCTGCGCTATAGCCGCCAGGTCATGCTGCCGGAGGTGGAAATCGACGGTCAGGAGCGGCTGATCGATAGCCACGCGCTGATTATCGGCGCCGGAGGGCTTGGGTCGCCGGCGGCGCTGTATCTCGCGGCGGCGGGTGTCGGCCACATTACCCTGGTGGATGCGGATAGCGTCGAGCTGTCCAATCTGCAGCGCCAGATCGCCCATCAGCAGGCAAGCCTCGGTCAGAACAAGGCGCAGTCCGCCCAGGCCACCCTGGAAGCGCTCAATCCCGAGTGCCGGGTGAGCGCCGTGGCGGAACACGCCGAGGGCGAGTCGCTTGAGCGCCTGGTCGCCACCGCCGACGTGGTGCTCGACTGTACCGATCGCTTTTCGAGCCGCTACGCCATCAATGCCGCTTCGCAAAAAGCCGGGGTGCCACTGGTTTCCGGGGCGGCTATCCGTTTTTCAGGCCAGCTGGCGGTGTTTGATCCGCGCGACGCAAAAGCCCCTTGCTATGCATGTCTGTATCCCCCCGATGGCCAGGGTGACGAGGCTCTTAGCTGCGCCGAAAGCGGCGTGATGGCACCGCTGGTGGGCGTTATCGGCTGCTTTCAGGCGGTCGAGGCCTTCAAGCTGCTCAGTGGTGCCGGGGCCGTGCACCAGGGGCTGTCGCTGTTTGACGCCCTGAACGGTCAATGGCGGCATTTCAACGTGCCGCGTGATCCTGCCTGCCCGGTATGTGCTCGCTGACCTAGTGGCTGTCCTCGGCGTCGGCTTCGCTGGTTTGCGCATCGTGAGCGTGGGCCGTGATCTCGTCTTCGGCTGGGCGCTTGTGGTCTCGTGATGTCCTGCTGGGCATATTGGCTGGCTGCTGTGATGTGAACACGCTGGTAAAGATATCGTTATCGGGGTTCATATCAATATTGCCTTGGAAAAGGCTGCCGTCTTCCAGCACCAGGCAAGGCGTGGTGATGGTGCCGGTAACATTCGCGCCTGCATGAACGGTGGTCTTGTGCAGCGCAACCAGATGCCCTTCGACGGTTCCCGATACGCGCAGCGTATGCGCGTAAGCATCGCCGTGCAGGCTGCTATCGCTGCCCAGGGTGACGGTGTGTTGCTTGCAGGTGACGGTGCCGGTGACCTGGCCCTCGATGGTGAGGTCTTCGTCGCTGTTGATATCACCGTGTACCTGGGTGCTGCTGCCAATCACCGAGCTGCTTTGGCGGGAAGCACCAGGCAGGCTTCTGGTCGGCTCGATGGAGGCGGTCTTGGTGTCGCCGTAGGCTGTGTCGTGCTTGGCATCAGCGGGTTTGGTTTTACTGAACATGGGACGTTCCTGTCGGTTTGGAAACAGTAAGGTGCCGGCGCCATCGAGGCTGACGCCATGAGCATGCATGCGTATATCAATGTACGCCGTGCGTCGCCAAGTCAAAGCGTCAAGATACCCGCTTACTCGCCGGGTATTCTTGACGCTGGCCTGGTGGCTGACTGTCTATAACAGGCAATGGTCATTTAAAGACAGAGGGCATTGCATCTCATGGTGATGGAAACATGGCTCATGGCCAGCGGCGTTGTCGTGATGACGATGATCATACTGGACGGCAAGCGCAAAAAGAAAAGACACCGGGCGCCAGGCGAGGACTCACCCCAGCGCGCTGGCGCCGTGCATGATCATGAATCGGTGCCTGCGTCGACGCCCGACCAGGCGCGGCACGCTCCTGTCGCCGACGCGGCGTTCGAGAACCGGCAAAACGGCAGTCATCTAGGCGCTGCCACTCAAATTCACGGCGATATTACGGCTGACGAGCGTGTATCGATCAAGGGGCGGGTGGTTGGCACGGTCACGGCGAGACATCAATCCATCCAGCTTGCTTCAAGCAGCGTCGTCAATGCCAGCCTGGAGGGCGCTGACATCGTTGTCGCGGGGCATCTGGAAGGTGACATCAACGCCAGCGAGGGATTGACGCTGATGTCGGGCGCCAAGGTGCGCGGGACGATCTCGACCAGCAGCTTTGCCTGCCATGCGGGGGCAAGCGTCAACGGTAGCGTGCTGCCCGGTCAGGGAGGGAGCGTTGTCTTCCCCGAGCAAAAGCCCGCCGAGTAGCGGGCTTGGCGTGACGTTTGCGGTTTCAGAACCGTTATTGACGAATCAGGTAGTCAAAGGCGCCCAGCGAGGCCTTGGCCCCTTCGCCCATGGCGATGACGATCTGCTTGTAGGGCACGGTGGTGACATCCCCCGCCGCGAAAATACCCGGTACTGAGGTCATGCCGTGGCCGTCGACGATAATTTCGCCGTGGGGGTTCATCTCCACCGGCGAGCCTTTCAGCCATTCGGTATTCGGCACCAGGCCGATCTGCACGAAGATACCTTCCAGCGTCAGGTGCTTGATGTCATCGGTGGTGCGATCCTTGTAGGTCAGGCCGTTGACACGGCTGCCGTCGCCGTTGACCTCGGTGGTCTGGGCATTGAGGATGATATCCACGTTGGGCAGGCTCTTGAGCTTTTTCTGCAGAACGGCATCGGCGCGCATGTCGCCCATGAATTCGATCAGCGTCACATGGCCGACGATGCCCGCCAGGTCGATCGCTGCTTCAACGCCCGAGTTGCCACCGCCGATCACGGCCACGTGCTTGCCCTTGAACAGCGGCCCGTCGCAGTGTGGGCAGTACGCCACGCCCTTGTTACGGTACTGCTGTTCACCGGGAACGTTCATTTCCCGCCAGCGCGCCCCGGTGGCCAATACCAGGGTCTTGCTTTTCAACGTGGCGCCGGAAGCGAGGGTGACTTCGTGCAGGCCGCCATTGGTGTCCGCAGCCTTCAGCGAGGTCGCGTGCTGCAGATTCATCACGTCAACCTCGTAATCCTTGACGTGTTCTTCGAGCGCGCTGACCAGCTTGGGCCCTTCGGTATGGGTGACCGAAATGAAGTTCTCGATGCCCAGGGTATCGGCGACCTGGCCGCCGAAGCGCTCGGCGGCGATGCCGGTATTGATGCCCTTGCGCGCCGAGTAAATGGCGGCGGCGGCGCCGGCGGGGCCGGCGCCAATCACCAGGGTGTCGAAGGCGGCTTTTTCGCTGAGCTTTTTGGCTTCGCGCTCGGCCGCGCCGGTATCCACCTTGGCCAGAATCTGCTCGAGGGTCATGCGGCCCTGGTCGAACGGTTCGCCGTTGAGGTAGATGCTCGGCACCGACATGATCTCGCGGGCTTCCACCTCGTCCTGGAAAAGCGCGCCGTCGATGGCGACGTGGCGGACATGGGGGTTGAAGATTGCCATCAGGTTGAGCGCCTGAACCACGTCGGGGCAGTTCTGGCATGACAGCGAGTAGTAGGTTTCAAAGACCAGCTCGCGATCCAGGGCGCGGATCTGGTCGAGCACCTTGTCGCTGGTCTTGGGCGGGTGGCCACCCACCTGAAGCAGCGCCAGCACCAGCGAGGTAAACTCGTGACCCATGGGGATGCCCGCAAACACCACTCCGGTGTCTTCGCCGGGTCGGTTGATGGCGAAGGAGGGCGTGCGCGCATCATGGCCTTCGGTGGACAGGCTGATCTTGTCGCTCAAGCCGCTGATCTCCTGCAGCAGGCCGAGCAGTTCGCGTGACTTGTCACCGTCATCCAGCGACGCGACAATTTCCAACGGCTGCGTGACGTTTTCCAGATACGCTTTTAACTGATTTTTGAGATTGGCGTCGAGCATGATCGAGACGACCTCGTAGCTAACAAGGGTAAGTAACGTTGATTGGTTCAGCCGTTTCCTGAGCCTTTAATACGTCGCCGCCAGTTGGGTTGGCTGAGCAACAGGCACAGGCAAGGCACAGCGCCAGACAGCAACACCCGGGGCGATGCCCGGGTGTCTGGCGCAGTTGGAACCTGGCGATGGGGGGCTGGCGCCGGCTTAGATCTTGCCGACGAGATCCAGCGACGGCGCCAGGGTTTCTTCGCCTTCTTGCCATTTGGCAGGGCAGACTTCGTTGGGGTTGGCGCGCACGTACTGGGCGGCCTTGACCTTGCGCAGCAGCTCTTCGGCGTTACGACCGATATTGCCGGCGTTGATTTCAACAATCTGGATCTTGCCGTCGGGGTCGACAACGAAGGTGCCGCGCTCGGCAAGGCCTGCGTCTTCGATCAGTACTTCAAAGTTGCGCGAAATGCGCAGCGTGGGGTCGGCAATCATGGGGAACTGCAGCTTGCCGATCGTCTCGGAGCTGTCGTGCCATGCCTTGTGGGTGAAGTGCGTATCGGTGGACACGCTGTAGATTTCGACGCCGAGCTGTTTGAAGGCGTCGTAGTTGTCCGCCAGATCGCCAAGCTCGGTCGGGCAGACGAAGGTGAAGTCGGCCGGATAAAAGAAGAAGATGCTCCACTGACCCTTGAGATCGGCGTCGGAAACGTCAACGAATTCACCGTTCAGGTAAGCGGTTGCGTTGAACGGTTTAACTTCAGTGTTGATCAATGACATTCGGATGACCTCCATTGGTGACGAATAACAGTAGATAAAGCTAATAATTAGACTAAAGGTGGATGCTGAAGGGTCAAAATTGGAAAAAACCATGATGGCAATAGTGCTGGGCTATCATGTCCTTTGCCATCAGCCAACGCGACCGCTTGCACTACGCTTGTGGTGGGTTGGCCGGACACAAGCGCAATAATTTTTGCGCATTGGCTTGCGATAGCGGATCCCGCGCCGCAGAATTCGCACGGTCAGCTTCGGGGCGACGAACGGACGGGTCTTGAAGTCGGCATGTCCGGGGTCATCGTTCGTATCACTAAGGATAAGGAGTAGATCCATGGGGAACATCCACAAACTTTCCGGGGCCGTTGCGGCCATTTCACTTGCCGCAGCGGCAACCACTGTCCACGCCGAGGAAGTGCGCGTCTATAACTGGTCCGACTATATCGCGCCCGACACCTTGGAAAAATTCACCGAGCGTACTGGCATCGACGTCACCTATGACGTGTTCGACAGCAACGAAATCCTCGACGCAGCGCTGCTGTCAGGCCGTTCCGGCTATGATGTGGTGGTGCCGTCCACCTACTACCTCACGCGGCAAATGAAAGCCGATGTCTATCAGCCGCTGGATCACGACAAGCTCCCCAATCTGAAGCACTTGAATCCCAAGCTGATGGAGAACCTTGAACAGGTGGATCCGGGCAGCCAGTACTCGGTGCCTTACATGTGGGGAACCAACGGCATTGGCTACAATGTCGATCGCGTCAAGGACATCCTGGGTGACGACGCGCCCGTTGATAGCTGGGCGCTACTGTTTGACCCGGAAATTACCGGTCAGTTGAGCGAAGCCGGCTGTGGCTTGTCGATGCTGGATTCCGGCGATGAAATGCTGTCGCCCGCAATGGTTTATCTGGGGCTGGATCCGACCAATGAAAGCCGCGAAGATCTGGAAGCGGCCGGTGAACTGCTCGCCAAGGTTCGCGATGACATGACCTACTTCCATTCGTCGCGCTACGTGTCGGATCTGGCCAACGGCGACATTTGTGTCGCGGCGGGTTACTCGGGCGATATCTTCCAGGCCGCCGCCCGGGCCGAAGAAGCCGGGCGCGACTTCGAGATTGCCTACAGCATTCCCAAGGAGGGCGCGGCGCTGTGGTTTGACATGATGGCGATCCCTGCCGATGCGCCCAACCCGGATAATGCTCACGCCTTCATCAACTTTATCCTCGACCCGGAAATCGCCGCCGATATTACCGAGTACGTGCGTTACGCTAACCCCAACGCCGCTGCGGATGAATATCTGTCCGACGAGATTCTCAACGATCCCGCCATCTATCCGGACACCGAGGTAATGGATAACCTCTACGTTCAGGTTGAAAAGCCCCAGGATATCCAGCGCGCTCGCACCCGTATCTGGAACCGCGTAAAATCCGGTCGCTAAGATACGTTCCTCCGACGGCGAGTCCAGGCACCTTACGCGCCAGCCTGGGCTCGCTGTTCGCTTTTTGATTGCCCGGTATACCGGGCTTCTTGATGGGAGTGGCGAATGGCAACTACGCCCCTATCGAACGATGCGTCATCCACACCCTCCGCCAATGTCGCGGCGCTGCGTGCCCAGGGCAAGACGCCTCGGTTTGCGGATGACGTCGTGCTGGAGGTCAAGCGGCTGAGCAAGCGCTTTGATGATGCCCTGGCGGTAGATGACGTCAATCTCCAGGTGAAGCGCGGTGAGATCTTTGCCCTGCTGGGTGGTTCCGGGTCGGGCAAGTCGACGCTGTTGCGCATGCTGGCCGGATTTGAAATGCCCAGTGAGGGGCGCATTCTGCTCGGCGGTGACGATATCACCGCCATGCCGCCGCACAAGCGGCCAATCAACATGATGTTTCAGTCCTATGCGCTGTTCCCGCACCTGAGCGTGGCCCAGAACATCGCCTTTGGCCTGAAGCAGGACAGGTTACCCAAGGCCGATATCGAGGCACGGGTGGCCCATATGCTCAAGCTGGTGCACATGGAGCGGTTTGCCAAGCGTAAACCCCACCAGCTGTCCGGCGGCCAGCGCCAGCGTGTGGCGCTGGCTCGTTCGCTGGCCAAGCGGCCCAAGCTGCTGCTGCTTGACGAGCCCATGGGGGCGCTGGACAAGAAGCTGCGCACCGAGATGCAGCTGGAAGTGGTCGAAATCATCGAGCAGGTCGGCGTGACGTGCATCATGGTCACCCACGATCAGGAAGAGGCCATGACCATGGCCGACCGTGTGGCGATCATGGCCGACGGCTGGATCGAGCAGGTGGGGTCGCCGATCGATATCTACGAAAGCCCGGTGAGCCGCATGGTGGCCGAATTCGTCGGCACAGTGAATCTGTTTGAAGGCGAAATCGTCGAAGACGCCGCCGACCACTGCACAATCGTCTCGCCGCTGCTCGAACGGCCGATCTATATCGACCACGGCATTACCACCCAGGCCGTTGACCGGCGGGTGTGGGCCGCGCTGCGCCCCGAGAAGATCTGGCTGACCCGCGAACAGCCCGATTCGGCGCATAACTGGAGCGAGGGCGTGGTCGAGGACATCGCCTACTTGGGTGGGTTCTCGCTGTACTACGTGCGCACGCCGAGTGGTCAGCTCATCAAGGTCAGCATGGCCAATACCGAGCGGCGCGGTGACCGGCCCACCTGGGAAGACCAGGTGTATGTGCACTGGGAAGATCACAGCGCCATCGTGCTGAATCGTTAATTGTGGATGCCTTACCGATCCGAGGAGAATGCCTTAGATGATGCCTGCTCGCTTGTCCGCCATGCTGAAGCGCTGGCAGCTGGGTCGGCGCGCGGTCATCGCGCTGCCGCTGGTATGGCTGACGCTGTTCTTTCTGCTGCCCTTTGTGCTGGTGCTCAAGATCAGCCTCTCGGAGGCAGCCATCGCGGTGCCGCCTTACGGTGCCCTGGTCGAGTACGTCGACCAGACGCTGAATATTGCCCTCAACCTGGGCAATTACCTGTTCCTGGCGTCGGATTCGCTGTATGTGGCGGCGTACTGGGGGTCGCTGAAAACCGCCTTCATCGCCACGCTGGTGTGTCTGCTGATCGGCTATCCCATGGCCTACGCCATGGCGCGCACCAGCGCGCGCTGGCAAATGATTCTGTTGCTGCTGGTGATGCTGCCGTCCTGGACCTCGTTTCTGATCCGCATCTATGCCTGGATGGGGATTCTCGGCAACAGCGGCCTGTTGAATAACCTGCTGCTGGGCCTGGGGCTGATCGACGCTCCCTTGCGCATGATGAATACCCAGTTTGCGGTGATCATCGGCATCGTCTATGCCTACTTGCCGTTCATGGTGCTGCCGCTTTACGCCCATCTGACCCGCCTGGACAACGCGCTGCTCGAGGCAGCATCCGACCTCGGCTCGCGCAAGCTGAACACTTTCATCAAGGTGACCCTGCCGCTGTCCATGGGGGGTATCATTGCCGGTTCCATGCTGGTGTTTATTCCGGCCGTCGGCGAGTTCGTGATTCCCGAGCTGCTGGGCGGACCGGATACGCTGATGATCGGCAAGGTGCTCTGGCAGGAGTTCTTCAACAATCGCGACTGGCCGGTGGCGTCGGCGCTGGCGATGGTCATGCTATTGCTGCTGTTGATCCCCATCGTCTGGTTCCACCGCTATCAGTCCCGGGAGTTCAACGAATGAGCCTTGCCAGACCGCGTATTCGCTTTACCAGCGTGATGCTGGTGATGGGGCTTTTGTTCCTGTACGTGCCGATGCTGGTGCTGGTGGTGTACTCCTTCAACGCCTCAAAGCTGGTCACCGTATGGTCGGGGTTTTCCACCCAGTGGTATGGCGAGCTGTTCCGCGATGAACAGATCCTCTCGGCCATCTGGATGAGCCTGCGCATCGCATTTTTGTCCGCCAGCATGGCGGTGTGCCTGGGCACCATCGCGGCGTTCGTGATGACCCGCTACGGGCGGTTTCGCGGTAAGACGGCGCTGTCCACGATGGTCACCGCGCCCCTGGTGATGCCCGAGGTGATCACCGGGCTTTCGCTGCTGCTGCTGTTCGTGCAGATGGCCCAGATCACCGGCTGGCCGGCCGACCGTGGCATGGCGACCATCTGGATTGCCCATACCACCTTCTGCAGCGCCTACGTGGCCGTGGTGGTGGCCGCCAGGCTGCGCGAAATTGATCCGTCGATCGAGGAAGCCGCGATGGACCTGGGGTCGCCACCCATGAAGACCTTTTTCTGCGTGACGCTGCCGGTGATCGCACCGGCGCTGGTAGCGGGCTGGCTGCTGGCCTTCACGCTGTCGCTGGATGACCTGGTGATCGCCAGTTTTGTCTCGGGGCCGGGGGCCAATACGCTGCCGATGGTGGTGTTCTCGTCGGTTCGCATGGGCGTGTCGCCCAAGATCAACGCCCTGGCGACGCTGATCATTCTGACGGTATCGCTGGCGACGCTGCTAGCCTGGTACCTGATGCGGCGTAACGAAGCCAAGCGCCAGCAGGCGCTAAAAGGCGCCGTTCCCTGAGGCATTGCTCAGAGAACATCGTCGTCGCTGCCTACGCGAACACTTTCCAGCTCGCCGGTGACCAGCGATACCTCGATGGCCAGCTGGATGGGGGCGCAGCACTGATGGCAGTCTTCCCAGGTCACGTGGCTACCCTGGGAGGCATCAATCAATAGTGTTAACAAGGTATCGCAGTAGGGGCAGTAGGCGTCATACTCTACCAAGGTATCTTCTTGCATGGTGCGATCCTTCTAAGCGTGGCTTTTCAGTGTAACAGCCGTGTCACCAAGAGGCATCGACGTGTGGGATCTGGTAGGCGAAACGCCGTTTTATAAACGCAAAGGAGAGCAGCGATGATGTTACGACAGGTGGCCTTAGCGGCCTTATTGGCCTTGCCGGTAGCCGCATGGGCGGAAACACCCAACATTACCCCAGGCGAGTGGGAGTTCGTCAGCACCACCACGGTGAGCGGCGACATGCCGATTCCGGAGCAAACCGACACCGAGCAGCAGTGCATTACCCAACAAGACCTGGAGGATGCCAACCTGGGCTTTATCGAAGAAGAGGAAGGCTGCGAGCTGCTCGACCAGGACACCAGCGCTGACGGCCTTTCCTACAGCATGGTGTGCCGGGCAGACGGCGGTGAAGCCAACATTGACGGCGACATGCAGTTCAAGGGCGAGCGTATCGAAGGCACCGTCGATATCCAGACCCAATCGCCCATGGGCGAGCTGAACATGCAAACCCGCATTGACGGTGAGCGCCTGGGCGACTGCTGATCCAAGGCGGGATCTGATTTAGCAAAGGGCGTGCCTGACCGGCGCGCCCTTTTGCATGCAGGATCCGCGATCCTGTGCGCCTTGCTGGTTAACGCTCCGGGGGCGCGTCGGCCATTTCGCGTTCCAGCCGGCGTTTGACGGCACCGGGCGAGCCACTATGCCGGGACAGCAGGTCGTAGGCGACCGGCACGACAAACAGCGTGAACAGCGTCGCCGCGCCGACGCCGGCCATGATCACGACGCCGATGACGTAGCGGGACTCGGCGCCGGGGCCGCTGGAAACGATCAGCGGAATAGCCCCGGCCATGGTGGTGATCGCGGTCATCAGGATAGGCCGCAGGCGCGTGACCGCGCCCTCGACCAGGGCGTGGCGGAATGCGTGTCCCTCATCGCGCAGCTGATTGGCGAACTCGACAATCAGGATGCCGTTCTTGGCCGCCAGGCCGATCAGCAGTACCAGCCCCACCTGGCTGTAGATGTTCAGCGACTGGCCGGTGATCCACAATGCCAACAGCGCTCCGCTCATGGCCAAAGGCACCGTGAGCATGATGACGAAGGGGTGGATGAAGCTTTCGAACTGCGCGGCCAGCACCAGAAACACCACCAGCGCGCCGAACACCAGCAGGAAGGTGGTGGCGCCGCTGGCGTTCTGGAAGTCCCGCGACGCCCCGGCAACATTGGTCTGGGCGTCTTCGGGGAGCAGGTCGTCGGCGCTTTGCTCAAGGTACTCCAACGCTTCGCCCAGCGAATAGTCATCCGCCAGATTGGCTTCGATGGTGATCGAGCGTACGCGGTCAAAACGGTTCAGGGTGCTGGCACCGGCGGCGTCGCTCAGCGTCACCAGGCTTGCCAGCGGAATCAGCTCACCCGAGCGCAGCGAGCGAACCTGAATGTTATCCAGCGAGCGCGGACTGTTCTGGCTCGCGCGATCCCCTTCGACGATGACGTCGTACTCCTCGCCGTTATCCACGTAGCGTGTCACGTTACGTCCGCCGAGCAAGACTTCCAAGGTGCGGCCGATCTCGCTCACCGTGACGCCCAGGTCAGCGGCGCGTTGCTCGTCTATGTCAACGTTGAGCTGGGGCTGGGTCTCATTGTAGTTGCTTTCAAGGGCACGAATACGCGGGTTGTCGTCGCGGATATGGTCGATCAGCCGGTCGCGCCATTCGGCCAGCTCTTCGTAGGTGCCGCCGCCGAGCACGAACTGCACGGGCTTTTGGGTGCGCTGGCCGAAGCCCTGGCGCATGACGGGAAACGCCTGAACGCCGGGCAGGGTGCCGAGCGCCGCTCGAACGTCGTCCATGATCGCCCAGGCGCTGCGCCGCGCACCCCATTCGGCCATGTTGACGATGATGAAGCCGCTGTTGAAGTTTTCAATGTTGCCGTAGCCGCGCGGGGCGCGCACCAACACCCGCTCGAGCTCGCCGCTTTCGACCATGGGCGTCAGGCGGGCCTCGATTTCGTCCATGTAATCCATCATGTAGTTGAAGGTGGCGCCTTCCGGTCCGTTGACCAGCACGATGAAGTTACCGCGGTCTTCCTGAGGTGTGTATTCGTTAGGCAGTAATTGGCTCAGCCAGGCGGTCATCGCCATCAGCAGCACGAACACCGCCACCACCCAGTGGCGCCGGGCTAGCAGGGCTTCGAGCAGGGCCCGGTAGCCGCGCTGGGCGCTGCGCATGATGCGCTGAACCGCTTTGGAAAGGCGGCTGTCGTGCATGCGCGGCGAGAGGATCTTGGACGCCATCATCGGGGTCAGCGTAAGGGCCAGCAGGGTGGAGATGGCGACCGCCGCCGCCATGGTCAGCGCAAATTCGGAAAACAAACGGCCAATATCGCCTTGCAGCATGCTGAGCGGTACGAACACGGTGATCAACACAAGCGTGGTGGCGATCACCGCGAAGGCGATCTGGCGGGTGCCGCGAAACGCCGCGACCAGGGGTGTTTCGCCTTCGTCGTGCATGCGCCGGTTGATGTTCTCCAGCACGACGATGGCATCGTCGACGATCAGCCCGATCGCCAGTACCAGGGCGAGCAGGGTGAGCAGGTTGATCGAGAAATTCATGACCGCAAGCGCGGTAAAGGCGCCGATAATCGCGATGGGCACGGTGACGGCGGGAATCAGGGTGGTACGCAGGTTGCCCAGAAACAGAAACATCACCACGATGACCAGCACCATGGCCACCAGCAGGGTGAAGGCGACTTCCTTGATCGCCCCGGAGACAAACACCGAGGTGTCATAGTTCAAGCTGAGGGACATGCCCTCGGGCAGGGTCGATTGAAGGCGTCCGAGCTCCTGCTGCACCGCCTCGGACAGTTCGACCACGTTAGCGGTGGACTGCATGATCATGCCCAGTCCCACCATGGGCACCCCGTTGGCGCGAAATACCGTGCGATCTTCAACGGAGCCGACCTCGACCCGGGCGACATCCCCCAGGCGCACCAGATAACCGTCATCCCCTTCCATCAGGGGCAGCGCCTGGAAGTCATCGGCGGTTTCGAAGGTACGCGGCAGACGCACGATGAATTGCCGGTCCTCGGACTCGATGGCCCCGGCGGGCAGCTCGACGTTCTCGGCCCGCAGCGAGTCTTCAATATCGCCGACGGTGAGGTTGCGAGCCGCCATGGCGTTGCGATCGATCCATACCCGCATGGCATAGTCGCGGCCACCGCCCACCCTCACCCTGGCGACGCCCGGCTGTACCGAGAGGCTGTCGACCAGAAAGCGGTTGGCGTAATCGGTGAGCTCTGTCATCGAGTAGCCTTCCCCGGAAAGACTCAGCCAGACCACCACCTCCTCGCTGCTGTCGGCCTTGCTGACCTCGGGGTTTTCGGCGTCGTCGGGCAGGTTGCGCAGGGCGCCGCCGATGCGGTCACGCACGTCGTTGGCGGCGGCGTCGATGTCCATGCTCAGGGCAAACTCGATATCGATACGCGAGCGGCCATCCTCGCTTTCCGAGGTGATCAGCTCGATGCCTTCGACGCCGGCGATGCGGTCTTCGAGTACCTGGGTAATCCGGGTTTCCACCACGCTTGCCGATGCACCGGGATAGCGGGTGTCGATACTCACCACCGGCGGGTCGACGGTGGGATACTCCTGAAGCGGCAGGCGGTCCAGCGCCAGCAAGCCGAAGGCAATGATCAGCGCCGCCATGACCACCGCCAGTACCGGACGCTGGACCGAGATATCCGATAAACGCATCAGCGGTCCGCCTCGAGCAAGTCGCGAACCCCGGTCGCGTCGTCGATCAACCCGAGAAGCCGAACCGCTTGCCCGTCCCGCGCTCGTTGCAGGCCGTGCACGGCGACAACGTCATCCGCTGATACGCCGGCGTCAATTTCCACCTCGCCCGACCGGCGCTCGCCGATGTCGACGCTTTGTCGCCGCAGCAGAGGGGCCGTGTCGTGGTCGTCGATCAGCATGACATAGTGACGATTGCCATCGGGCTGAATGGCCGCCTCGGGCAGCACGACGCTTTCCCGGGGCTGCTGGCGTACCACGACTTCCATGAGCATGCCGGGGCGCAGGCGCTCGTCGGGATTGGCGATTTCAGCGCGCACCCCAATGCTGCGCGTCACCGGGTCGACCCGCGTGCCCAGGCTTGCGATCTCGCCGTCAAACACCGCGTCCGGAAAGGCGGCAGTGGTGGCGCTCAGCGACAAGCCCGGCGCAAGCCGGCCGAGGTACGCCTCGGGGACGCTGAAATCCAGTTTCATGACGTCCAGCTTGTCGAGGGTGATCAGATCCATGCCCGGCGTCACCAGGGCGCCGGGGCTGATGTTGCGGGTGCCGACCCGGCCGCTGAACGGGGCCCTGAGCTGGTAATCCTCGAGACGGGCGCGCAAGGCGGCAATCTCCGCCTCGGCCTGGTCAACGCGGGACTGGTTGTCCTCGACGTCTGCGCGTGCGGCCAGGTTGCGGTTCTGCAGCTCGGTGGCCCGCCCCAGGGCGTTGCGTTGTTCGTCGCGCAGGGCCTGGGCGGCCCGCAGGCGTGCCTGTTCCTCGGCGTCCTGAAGGCGGATCAGCAGATCCCCCTGGGTCACACGCTGGCCATCCTCAAAGGTAATCTCGGCAATGGTGTCGGTAACGGTGGCGGAGAGCGTCATGCTTTCATCGGCGCGCAGCGTACCCAGCGCCTCGATAGGGTCAGACCAGGGGGCGATAACGGCACGCACGCCGATAACGCTGTGGGTGGATTGCGCGAGGGCCAGGCCCGGCGCTGTGGTTAGCAGCAGCAAGACGAACAGGCGGCGACAGAATAAAGGCATAGGGCTCTCTGTAGTGCGTGATACCGCCTGCGCTGAATAATGACGTCAAGCAGTGTGGGTAGCGGCCAGCTAGTGACGAGCCGCGATTGACACGGCTTGATTGTACAAATGCTGTATTTATTATTTTCATGATACAACAAAAACACCCCGAGGGGCTGCTAGAATGCCGCCTTTTGATACGCTCGGGGGCGGTAACGAATGACCTACGATGTCGTGATCATCGGGGCTGGCGCGGCCGGCCTGATGTGCGCTGCGCAAGCGGGATACGCGGGTAAGCGGGTGCTGGTCATCGATCATGCCAAGAAAGCCGGCAAAAAGATCCTCATGTCCGGCGGTGGCCGCTGCAACTTTACCAATCTCGCGACCACCCCACAGCATTTTTATTCGGCCAATCCATCCTTCTGCATCTCGGCGTTGAAGCGCTATCGCCCCGAGCATTTTGTCGAACTGGTGGAGCGCCATGGCGTTGATTACGTCGAAAAAGCACCGGGCCAACTCTTCTGTGCCGATTCCGCCAGCGCCATCGTGACAATGCTGTTGACCGAGTGCGACTGGGCGGGGGTGGACGTGCGGTTAGCCACCCGCATCGAGGCGGTCGAGCGCTGTGGCGAGGCCATGCGGTTGACCACCTCCATGGGCCGGATCGAGGCGGGCGTGCTGGTCGTCGCCAGCGGCGGGCTGTCGATCCCCACCATGGGGGCCAGCGGTTTCGGTTACGACCTTGCCCGCCAGTTTGGCCTGGAAGTACGGCCGACGACACCGGGACTGGTGCCGTTCACGCTGAGCGACCAGTGGAAGGCCCGGGCCAGCGAGCTGTCAGGCGTCAGCGTGCCGGTGACGGTAAGGGCCGGCGTGAAGGCATTCAGCGAGCCGATGCTGTTTACCCATCGCGGTCTGTCCGGCCCCGGCATACTCCAGGCGTCCAGCGTCTGGTCTCCCGGTGAGACAGTCGAAATCGACCTGTTGCCCCTTCAGGATGCCCAGGCATTGCTGCGCCATGCTCGCGAGCAGACGCCGAAACGCCAGCTCTCTACCTGGCTGATGGAGCACTTTCCCAGACGCTTGGCGCAATCCCTGTGCGAATGGTACCCGGACGGTCGAGATACCCAGCCCCTGGCGCAGTACAGCAATGCCCAGCTTGAGATTTGGGCCGATCGACTCAACCGGTGGCAGCTGAAGCCGGCGGGGACGGAAGGGTGGCGAACGGCGGAGGTCACCATGGGCGGGGTGGACACTCAGGCCATTTCGTCCAAGACGTTTGAAGTCAACGGACTGCCGCAGTTGCGCTTTATCGGTGAGGTGCTGGATGTGACCGGCGAACTGGGCGGGCATAACTTTCAATGGGCGTGGGCCTGCGGGGTGGCCTGCGGCCAGGCCTGCTGACCCAGGCTGTGTGGCTACCGGGGACGGCGCTTGCTCAGCTGGTGGCCCTGGCAAGCAGCTTGAGCTTGCGCAAAAGCATATAGCCGGCCAGCACCTTGCGGCCGCCCGCAAGGGCACCCCGCGGGTTACGCGCCAGCCGCAGCGCGACCAGCCCGCCGATCAAGTAGGCGGGCATCTTGAAGCGCTGCCAGCCGGAGTCGATGGGAGACGCTGCCTGCAACAGCTGGTCGCTGTCGACCAGGATATCGACACGCTGCTGCTCAAGTTCGGCAAGCAAACGTGCTTTTCGCTCGGCCCGGGAAGGTGGCCGAGTCTCGGCACCTGGCGGCTTAGCGGGGGCGTTGGTCGGGCGCATGCTTGGCCTCCAGCAAAGCGCGGTCGGCGGCTAATTGATTGAGCGTTTCTTTCAGCAGGGTGTGCCGTTTGGCCTGGCGGAGGGCAATGATGCCCAAGGTAATGCTTGCCAGGATCAGCACCAAGGCGCTTACCGCAATGGCGGTAAGCCGGTAGGTATCCCAGAACAGCACCACCACCATCACCACCAGGGTGGCAACGCCGAGCAGTAGAAGCAGCAAGCTGGCACCGGCCAGCAGCATCAATACCAAAAGCCTTGAGCGCTCTTCTTCCAGCTCGACGACCGCTAAACGTAACCGCGTTTCACCATTGGCAATCAGTGAATTGAGAAGCCGCTTAGCGGCTGAAAAAACGCGTTGGGTAGGCCCCAAAGCCATTAGCGACGACCGAGCAGCATACCCACGATGACGCCCGCTGCAGCGCCGATGCCGATGCTGGTCCAGGGATTGTCATGGACGTAGCGATCGCAGGCGTCGGCCTGATGGGTCAGGGACTCACGGGTGTCTTCGTAGAGGCGCTCGCCGCGTGCTTCCAGACGGTGACGGGTATCCTTGAGGCGCTGCTCGGCGCGGGCGCGAAGATCGCGCATCTCGCCGCTAGCGTCTTTTGAGGTGGCATTGACCAGTTCCTCGACGGTGTCGCTCAGGTGGCGCAGATCTTCTTTGAGCTGATCGGCCTGTGCGGTGCTTTCGTTTTGACGTTTAGCCATGTTGTCATCCTTTGACGATAAGTGAACAGCTACCAGCATAGCAGCCGCATCAACACTGACAAGTGAATTGCCTATCGGTTCAGGCCGCTGGCGCTGAATAACGGGTTCAGGCTGAATCCGATGCTCAGCCGGTGAACCTGATGGTCATAGTCGATCAGGCTTTCTCCGTAGCCGTAATAATACTGGACATGGGCGCGCAGCGAGTTGAACGCCGGCCAGCTGTAGTCGATCTGGGTGCCCATATTGCCGGCGCTGGGGTTGCCCCGTAGCTGACCGCTGATCTCGTGGTTGTCATCGAGGCGTTTCGCGACGCGAATGTCACCGTAGCCCATGTAGCGCTCGATGTCGGGGTTGTCGTCATCCTCTTCCGACTCGGGAATACGCCAGTGGGGGGCAAAGGTGACGGCCCAGTCACCACTCTGGAAAATGCTTTCCAGATAGACGCGGTTCCAGCTGCGCGACAACGGGTCGGAGCGGCCGTTTGACTGATGGTTGATCGCCACGCGGTTGCGCGTGTTGACCCAGCCGAAAGCATCCCAGGGGGTGTCGATGTCGATAAACACCTCGGGCTCGTAGTTGGTTTCGCGGAACGGCGACGATGCATCGGTGTTATACGCCTGCCACCAGCTGCGCTGGGTATAGCCGAAGTAAAGGTCGCCCACGTCGTCCCACAGCACATCCTCCGCGAGATTGACCTTGGCGCTGAACTGGAACTTCAGCTCGATATCGTCGGGGGCAGTGTCGGATGAGATGCTGCGAAAATTCTCGCGATTCTGCTTTTCATTGTAGCTTACCGGGAACAGGTAATTGGTTCGGTGCGTGGTGATCGAGAAGGGATTACGCCCCGATGCCTGCTCCAACTGGCGCCGCTCGTTGAGATCTTCAAGCGCGACCAGCTCGGGGGGCGGCACGACGGTTTCGCCGTCGGCCTCGAGCTCATCCACCTGCTGTAACTGCTGGTGGAGCCGGGACAGCTCGTTATTCAGCTCGCGGATGCGTGTTTCGATATCGTCGCGGGTATCGGCGTGAGCAAAGGTGCCAGCGGCCAGCAATCCGGCCAGCAACATGAAAGGTGTTAAACGTCGGTGTCGAATGACCATCGAGAACTCACATGAATGGGGGTGAGGCACGTACCTGTGCCAACGCTTTTCTATCACGCTGTCGGCGTAAGTCAACCGTTATGATTGCGCGGTGACGGGCAACCTACGACAATGGCGCGGCTCAACATCGATGCGTCAGCGAGGCACAGCCCGTGGTGAAATTCGCCTTCCCCTTGGCTATGAAGGGGTTAGTGGCCTTGGGGCTGCTTTTATGTAGCGTCGCCTTGAACGCGGCCACGCTGGATGACGAGCCTGACGAAGCAGCGCTTCAGCAGCGACTCGCCGAGCTTGGCGCCCAGGAAACGTTAAACGCACAGCAGGCGCTGGATCAACAGGCGCTAACCGCCGCCCTGGAAGCCTATGAGCGCCTGGGGGCCATCGATCAGCAGCTTGCCGAGCTGGAAAAACGGGTCAACCAGGCCCCGGATGCGCTGATCGCCGTCGAGCGCGAGCTCAACGAGGCAGAAGAGGGCGACGACATGCCGTCCATCGAGCAGCTCAGCGACCTGCCGCTGGCGGCGCTCGAGTCCCAGCAGGCCGAAGCGCTGGCGACCCTGCAGCGGCTGCAGAGCCAGCTGGCGGAAGTGAACTCGCAGTTCCTCACCGCCCAGACGCTACCCGAGCGCGCCCAGCAGTCCATGGCGGTCACCCTCGAGCGGATGGAGTCCTTGCGCCGTGACGCTGCTGAGCGTGAAGCGCTGCTCGGCGATCGCCAGCTGTCGGCGCTCAGCGACCCGCGCATGATTCAGCTGCGCCTCGAGCGCGCCGTCGCCGAGCGGGAAGTGGCGCTTTATCAGCGCCAGCTCAGTGCCAACGGGCGACTGCGTGACCTCGCTCAGCAGCGCCGCGACCTGTTGATGCAGCAAATCGACCATCACGAACAGCGGCTCAACCTGCTGCAGAACGTCATCGACCGGCAGCGGCGCCTGGCTTCCGAGCAGGCGATTGCCGACGCGGCCCAGGATAATCCGCTGATCGCCGCCGGCCACCCGGTGGTGGTTCAGGCCCAGGAGCGCAACCAGGCATTGAGCCTGGCGCTGCTTCAAGCGAGCGAGCGGGATAACACCCTGCTGCGTGACAACATCGATGCGCAGCGCCAGCTTGAGCACGTGCGCCAGCTCCAGCGCAGCCTGAACGAGCAGATTGAAGCCATCCGCGGCAGCCAGCTGCTCTCGCGGATTCTCCGCGAGCAGCGTCAGTCGCTGCCCAATGTCTTGCCACGCCGCGACCTGCAGGATGAAATCGCCGACCTGCGGCTCAAGCAGTTTGATCTGGTCCGCCAGCGCGATCAGCTTCGCCAGGCCGAGCAGCTGGCCAGACAGCGGCTCGATGACGCTGACATCGAGGCCACCCCGGCGTTGATCACGTCGCTGTCGCGGCTTTATCAGTCGCGCCGGGAGCTGGTCGAGGAACTCGAGGAAGTTTACGGACGCCTGCTGAGTGCTGCCGTGGAACTGCAACTCAATCAGCAGCAGTTGCTGTCCACGACCCAGACGCTGCGTACCACCATCGACGAGCAGCTTTTCTGGGTGGCCAACAGCCGCCCCCTGGATCTCAACTGGCTGCGCCAATTACCTAAGCATCTGCGTCTCGAATGGCAGGAAGGCGAATGGCGAGCCATCCTGCCGACACGCTGGCCGGCCCCGGATTGGGGAATGCTCAGCGGCGCGCCTTTGCTGGCCGTCAGTCTGGTACTGGTCGCCCTGCGTCGACGGGTCAAGGCTCGTCTGGCGCACCTGCACAGTCAGATAGGGCGTCTCAAGAGCGACACGCAGCTGCACACGCCCAAAGCCGTTTTCCTCAATGCGCTGCTGGCCGTGCCCGGGCCCCTGGCGCTGGCCGGTGCCGGCGCGGCCGTGGCCTCGACCCAGAGCACGCTAGCGGTGACCCTGGCACCGGCGTTGGTGCAGCTGGCGCTGAGCTGGATGGTGATTGCTCTGGGGCGGCGCCTGCTGGTGGTGAACGGCGTGGCCGAGCAGCACTTTACCTGGTCACCGATTTACAACGCGCGCCTGCGGGGGCTGCTGGCCTGGCTGGGTGTGGCGCTGGTGCCGGTGATTGCAATCTCGACGCTGGCCGACAACCTGCAGACGCCGCTCGCCCAGCGACCCGTGGCCCTGATGCTCCTGGCCCTGGGGCTGTTGGCCATGAGCATCTGCCTGGCGCGCCTGATTCTGGCTCACGTGCCGATTTTTGGGGTGCGTCTGTTTCGATTGCTGCTGGGGCTGGCCATGGCGGCAGTGCCCGTTGCCTTGCTGGGGATGGTGGTATGGGGCTATGAATACACCGCGTTGCGACTGGTCGGCCGCTTTGTTGCCACGCTCTACCTGCTGGGGCTGTGGGTGGTGGTCGAAGCCACGGTGGTGCGCAGCCTCGCCGTTGCCGCCCGGCGGCTGGCGTACCGCCGGGCCCTTGCCAGACGTCGCGCCCAGGTACAGGAGGGCGCCGAGGGCGGCCTGGAAGTGGTGGAGGAGCCGCCGCTGGACATGGAGCAGATCAATACCCAGTCGCTACGCCTGTCCAAGCTGATCCTGTTGATTGCCTTCAGCGGATTGCTTTACCTGGTATGGGCGGACTTGCTGTCGGTGCTTGGCTATCTGGATCAGGTGTCGCTGTGGGAGAACACCGACGGCGAGCTGGTCGACAATGCGCTGTCAATCTCGGATCTGTTCAGTGCGCTGCTGGTAGTGGCGTTGACGTTCATCATGGCGCGCAACCTGCCCGGGCTGCTGGAGGTCATGGTGCTGTCCCGCCTGACGCTGAAGCAGGGCAGCGCCTACGCGATCAGTTCGCTGCTGTCATACACCATTGTCGGCACGGGTGTGGTCTCGGCGTTGGCCACGCTCGGTGTATCCTGGGATAAACTGCAGTGGCTGGTGGCGGCCTTGAGCGTAGGGCTGGGGTTTGGCCTGCAGGAGATCTTTGCCAACTTCATTTCCGGGCTGATCATCCTGTTCGAGCGCCCCATTCGCATTGGCGACACCATCACCCTGGGCAATCTGCACGGCACGGTAAGCCGTATTCGTATCCGCGCGACGACGGTAACCGATTTCGACCGCAAGGAAATCATCATTCCCAATAAAACCTTCGTCACCGATCAACTGATCAACTGGTCGCTCTCCGACAACGTCACCCGGGTCGTGTTGACCTACGGGGTGGCCCACGGCTCGAACCTGGCCCTGGTGCATCGTCTGCTGCGCCAGGCCGCGGATGAAAACGCTCGGGTGCTCACCGACCCCGAGCCCCAGGTGTTCTGCATGAGTTACGGGCCCCACAGCCTCAACTTCGAGTTGCGCATCTTTGTCAACGACCTGCTGGATCGGCTGTTTGCCGCCGACGAGGTCAACTGCCGGGTGGACGCCCTGTTCCGCGAGGCGGACGTGCGCGTGGCGTTTGAGCAGATGGATGTCTGGCTGCACCGTGATGCGGGCGATGCGGTGAAAGTGGAATCCTTCAAGCCACCCGAAGCGCCGTTCAGTGGCTAGGCCATGGTCTGGCCGTTGGTTTTCTGCGCATAGAGCAGAAACTCCTGGTTGCCGTCGCCGCCGGTAATCGGGCTCACCTGCCAATGCTGAACCATCAACCCCTGCGACTGGCAGGCATCGCGCAGGCGGGCTTCCACCTGGGGATAGTTCGCCGAGTCGCGCACCACGCCGCGTTTGTCCAGCGCGCTCGGGGTCAGCTCGAACTGCGGCTTGACCAGCGATATCAGCCGCCCGTTAGCGGGCAGCAGGGCGGCCAGCTCGGGCAGGATCAGGGTCTGCGAAATGAACGATACGTCCATCACCGCCAGGTCGATGGGGTGCTCGCGGAGTGCGTCCTGGAGGGAAGGCACATCGCGCATGGCGCGGGCGTTGATGCCCTCGAGACAGGTGACGCGTGGGTCGCGACGCAGGCGGGCATCGAGCTGGCCGTGGCCGACCTCGACGCCAATTACATGGCGCGCGCCGGCGTGCAGGGCGCAATCGCTGAAGCCCCCGGTGGACTGGCCGACATCCAGTACGTTAAGGCCATCAAGCCGCAGATCGAGGGCGGCCAGCACCGCTTCGAGCTTGAGCCCGGCCCGGGATACATAACGCTCTTCCGGGTCCGGGGCGACCTCAAAACGGGTATCCTCGGGCCACTTTTCGCTGGGTTTGACGAGCGTCTGGACGCAGCCGGGGAGTGACACGCGGCCATGGCGAATAAGCCGTTGCGCGCGGGTGCGTGAACTCGCCAGCCCCTGGCTGACGAGCAGTTGGTCGAGTCGCCTCATAGGTCGTAGGGCGGTTGATCCGGGGCTTCGCTGGCTTGCAGCTCGGCGGCGGGCAGCCGCTCGGCGCCCCAGCTTTGGCGCAGGTAGCGTTTGACGTTGCTGAGTTCGTCCTCGGTGACCGTGGCCAGTTCGCCCCTTTCCAGCGGGTCGAAGTGGTAAATGTAAAGCCGCGAGACGAACTGCGGAAACGGTAGCGAGGCTTCGCCAAAGCGTTCGCCGTGCCCCGCCGTGCTGACCTTGACGCCGTCGCCCCAATCCTGGCCGCTGTCGTTGTTGGGGTTGTAGAAGTAGACGCGCATCACGTCGTTGGGATCCAGGGACGCACGCAGGATGGTGATGGCGTGCCAGCCGATAAACCGTGCCGCGCTGTCTGTCACGGCAATACCCGCCGGCTGAGGATGAATCAGCGGCTGGTTGCCGTTGTAGTAAGGGTGATAGCAGGCGTAGAAATGACGAATGAAGTCGTCCACCTCGGTGAGCTGACCCGACGCCACGTCAACGTTGATGCGAAACCCGCGCCCTGACCACCAGCCGTGGAACTCCGGGTTGACCCAGCGGTGGGGGTCGCCCTCGCGGCCGAGGCATCGGCGGCCCATTTCGGCATAGATGCGATCCAGATGAGGCACCACGATCAGCGAGACGGGGTCGAGATCCATGGGCAGCTCGGTGGCAACGCCGGAGAGGCTTGCCATGGAGGAGATCGCCTGACCTTCAAAGTGCATGATGATCTCGTCATCACGCGCCGCCCAGGCCACCATCTGCAGCAGGTAGTCCGGGTCGTTGTAGGCCCACATCGACAGCGCGCGGGCCGACTGGCAGGTGGGGTTGTTACCCTGGCCCACGCCCAGCGGCAGGCCCAGCATGCACAGCACGCCTTCCAGCAGACGTGCTCGGGACGATGCCGTCTCGCCGAAGGCAAGGTTAAGGCGATACTGGGACCATTCGGACAGCGGCAGGTTGAGCTGGCGCCACATGGCAGGGGCCACCGGCGGCTGATAGAGAATGCCCCGTTCGAGCATCAGCGCCAGGCCGTAGACCGACTGGGCGGTAGCCGGGTAGACGCCGCCGCGGATCAGCGCGTGGGCCAGCTCGCGATAGCACAGCAGGCAGTCGCGGCCGGTGGACGACAGCCCCAGCGCTTCGCTCACCAGGTGGTCGCCTTCTTCCAGCAGGTGGCGCAGCAGGACGGCATGGTACGGCGAGACCAGGCCGGTATCGTGCATGGCGCGAGCAAAGCCGGTGGCCTCGGCCTGGAGGGCAGCCTGGTCCATGCCGTCGAGGCGTTCGCGATAGACCTCGATGCCTGGGTCTTCACGGCACGCCTGGGTGGGGCCGTAAAGCGAGCTGACCAGCCGGTCGGCGCCCTGGCCGCTGGCCCCCAGGTCGATCTCGGGGTTGACCTGGCACAGCGCGATCTGGGTGATCATCTGCTTGATGGCCTCGACCTGGATGGGTCGCTGCTTGAGAATCCGCCAGATTTCATCGATCAACTGATCGATGATGTGTTCGTAGCCAATCCGCTCGGCCAGGTATTGGAAAAGCTGGCGGGGGATAACGGCCAAACGGCCCTGTTGTTCGCGTTCAGCCTCGCTGGGCGCGGTGAACAGCAGCCAGAGGTTGATGGCCATCACCTGTGTCAGGTAATGATGGGCAAACTCCTCCGACACCAGCGGGTGGGGATAATCCCCTTTGGCCACGGCGAGAAGCCGCAGCTCGCTGAGCGCCTCGATCACCACCACGTTGGGGTCGGTGCTTTTGAGCGACAGCGTGGTCAGGGTGGGCACCAGGAACTGGGGCGTCTGCCAATCGGAGCCCAGAAAGACGCCTGCCGATTCATACGCTTGGGCCCGGTATTCGAGCGCTTGAGCGCCGCCGTTGCGCATCAGCAGTTGACGTGCCATGTCCAGCACGCGCGGCAGCTGCGCAGGTTTCAACGACGTCGGCGCCTGCAAAAGTTGCTGCACGGCATCGTCAAAGTGGGTCAGCAGCCCGTTTAGCTCAGCGTCTTGCGTCGATGGCTGTTGATCGGTTGTCACGTTGATTCCTTGTCCCGGGTATGCGGGGATTATACATGGAAGTCGCGATCGTCCGGCTGTTTTCGTCGATCACGACGCGTAAGCACCTTCTCATCACTAACGTAGATCATTCTCCACCGAGTACCATAAGCCAGCCTGGTACCACCCTACCTGCCGTCGCTGGATTCAGCCAGGCATGCTTGTCGCGGGGCAAACGCTTGTGGATACGGATATGTTAAGCTGTGAGGTCAATTGAATGTTCCAGTGGCAAGAGGGAAAGGCCAAGATGGCGGCCAAGCCGATTTACCGAGTGGTGGTGCACCAGCAGGGTGAAATTTGGGATTTATACGTGCGCGAGATCTTTCAAAGCGAACTCTGGGGCTTTATTGAAGTCGAGGAGTTTGTCTTTGAAGATGCCTCACGGGTGGTGGTCGACCCCGCCAGTGAAAAACTGCGGCACACCTTCGAGGGCGTCAAGCGAAGCTACCTACCGCTCAATGCCATCGTGCGTATCGATGAAGTGGAGCGCGAGGGGCCTTTGAAAGCCGTTAAAAGTGACGCGCAGGTGGCGGAGTTTCCACGTCCCTTTCCACTCCCCCCGCGCGGTGATTAGTCATGTGAGCGCTGCCCTTTGGGCGGCGTATTAACTAGGACATTACGTCATGCAAGTAGCTCGATTTTGTCACCGATACCGGACGGTAGCCGCCGGTATACTAGTCAGTGTCTGGTGTGTAAATGCCTCAGCGCAGTCAGGCAGCGATGCCTGGGTAACCGACGAACTCTCCACCTTCGTGCGCAGCGGCCCCACCGACGGCTATCGCATCGTCGGCACGCTAACGGCGGGGGAGCAGGTGCAAGTACTGGAGACCAGCGGCGACTACACGCGAGTCCGCGGCGAAGGTGGGGACGCAGTATGGATCCTGAGCGATGAGCTGCAGCAGACTCCCAGCGCCACCGAGCAACTGCCTGAGCTCGAGTCCCAGGTCGATTCGCTGACGGCGGAGCTGGATGGCATCAATGAGGAGTGGGAGCAGCGGGTGGCGAGCATGCGCCAAACGCTGGAGGCCCGCCAGCAGCGCATTGATGAACTGGAAACCCGCAATGATCAGCTGGGCAGTCGCGCCGACGAGTCCACCGAACAGGTACGTGCCCTGCAAGCCCGCCTGGATACCCAGGAAGAAGACCTGCTGCTGCGCTACTTCATGTATGGCGGCGGCGTCGCCGGTGCCGGTTTGGTGGTCGGACTCATCGTGCCGCATCTGCCGCGGCGGCGTAAAAAACGCGACCGTTGGTTTTGACGGTGGGTGAGCGGGTATGACGGATCTCTGGCGTGCCAGGTGGCAGGAAGGTCGCATCGGCTTTCATTTGCCCAGGCCACACCCAGCACTGCAGCGCTACTGGCCCTTGCTTGGCGTGCCTGACCGCGCCAAGGTGCTGGTGCCACTGTGTGGCAAGACCCTGGATATGCGCTGGCTGGCCGAGGCAAATCACCCCGTGCTCGGGATCGAGCTGGCGCCGGAAGCGGTCGAGCAGTTTCTGGCCGGGTCGTCGGTGCCGGTGGCGCGCTACCAGCAGGCCGGGTTCACAATCTGTCGCCAGGGAAGTATCGAGCTGTGGTGCGGCGACTTCTTCCACCTGCATATCCAGCAGGCAAGCGAAATCGGAGCGTTCTACGACCGCGCGGCCCTGATAGCCTTGCCGGAAGCGACGCGCCAGCGCTATGCCTTCCATCTTGCTCAGCTGGTGCCGCCCGGGGCCAAGGGGCTGCTGGTGAGCCTGACCCACGACGGGGAGAAGGCCGGGCCTCCTTACAGCGTGCCGAACCAGGAAGTCGAGACGCTGCTGTCACCCAACTTCCGGCTGACCCTGCTGGAGGAAAGCGAGCCGGATGAACGGGGGCTTTGCGAAAAGGTGTGGCATCTGGTGCGCCGAGGGCCGCTGGCCTAGCCAGCGGCTGACGCACACTAAAGAAAGAAGGGCGAACGCCGTCGTTGGCTTTTTAGCGGGCCAGCAGCCGGCCCAGATCCTGATCGCTGAAGGCGCGATTGAGCGCGTCACCCAGCAGGTCGTTGAGCATCCGGGTATTGGTGGCCTTGTCGGGCTTCACCGCGTATTCCTGGCTGCGCCGTGACGTGTAGGTGCCGGTGTAGGTCGTGCCGTCATTGCGGGCGATGGCGCGCAGCACGCCTTCCAGCCGGGCCTCGTCGATCAATGGCTGATCGCTGTTGCCGTGGGCGTAGGAAAGGCTGGCCAGTTCCAGCGTCAGGCTGGGGCGTCCAGCGGCGGCTTCGCGGGTCGGGGTAAAGCCCATGTCGGCCACCGCACGCTCGGCTTCTTGCTGCAAGCGCGGAATGATTTCATGGCTGTTGACGGTAATCTGGGCGGTGGACATGCCGCCGCCGGCACGGTTGCCGATGACGTCGCTGTCGCGTCCGTCCTGCGCCAGGACGGTGACTTCCTGACCCTGGCCCACCGATGTGACCTCGGCGGTGCGTTCGGGGGAAAGCTGCAGGTAATGCGGGCTGGCACAGCCCGCCAGCCAGACGCTGGCCAGCAGGATCGCTGATAAACTGAACAATTGACGCCGACGCATGGGGGTCTCCGCTGTGGCTATGTTTAAGGGCGTGTAGGCCGTCAAGTATACCTTAAGTGACGCCGACAGGTGACGTGTCCGGAACCGCGACGTCTTCCTTGAAGCGGTGCCAGTGCCGGGGATGGGCATACAGCCGCTGGCCGCGCTTCAGCGCCAGGCGGTTGAAGTCGGCATGGCGCACCGTGGCCAGCCAGGGCCTGGCCAGCCAGTCGGCTTCCAGCTCCACGCGGACTTCCGCGCCGACCGGGGAGATCGCGGTAATGGTCACCGGCAGGTGGCTATCGGCACTGGGTTGCTCGGCCAGGCGAATTTCGTGGGGGCGCAGCAACAGTTCCTCGTCGCCGTCCGGCAGATCCACCGCTACATGGGCGTCACCACAGGTAAGCGTGCCGTTTTGCACCTTGCCTTCCAGGTGGTTAACGTCGCCCAGAAACTCAAACACGAAACGGTTCTGGGGCGCGCGATAGAGGGTTTCCGGGGTGTCGATCTGTTCGATTCGCCCATTGCTCATCACCACCACGCGGTCGGACAGCTCGAGCGCCTCCTCCTGGTCGTGGGTGACGAACACGCTGGTGAAGTTGAGCTCGTCGTGGAGGTGGCGCAGCCAGCGGCGCAGGTCCTGGCGAACCTTGGCATCCAGGGCGCCAAACGGCTCGTCGAGCAGCAGCACATCCGGCTCGACGGCGAGTGCCCGAGCGAGCGAGACGCGCTGCTGCTGGCCGCCAGACAGCTGTGCCGGGTAGCGATTGGCGAAGGCTTCCAGCTTGACCATTTCTAGCAGACGATACACCTTGGCGCGGATGTCCTGGCGCGAGGGGCGTTGCCCGCGGGGCATCACCGTCAGGCCAAACGCCACGTTGTCGTAAACGCTCATATGGCGGAATAGCGCGTAGTTCTGAAACACGAAGCCAATACGCCGGTCGCGCACGTGTATGTGCGAGACGTCGCGATCGCCGAATAGAATCTTGCCGGGCGTCGGGGTCCGGTCGGCGGTTTCAAGGCCCGCGATAATGCGCAGTAGGGTGGTCTTGCCCGAGCCGGAGGGGCCCAGCAGGCCGACCAGTTCGCCCTCGTGGATATCCAGATCGATCGGCTCAAGCGCTCGGGTGCCGCCGAAGTGTTTGGCGATATTGTGTAAGCGGATACTCATGAAAAAGCCTCCCGGCGCGCGGCGCGCCATTCGAGTCCGGCCTTGGCCGCAAGCGTTAACAGGGCGATGAAGGCAAGCAAGGCCGCACAGGCAAACGCGCCCACGGCGTTGTAATCCTGGTAGAGCTGCTCCAGGTGCAAGGGCAGGGTGTTGGTCTGGCCGCGAATGGCGCCGGAGACCACCGACACCGCGCCAAATTCACCCACGGCGCGGGCGTTGGTCAGAATGATCCCGTACAGCAGCGCCCAGCGGATGTTGGGTAGGGTAACGCGGCGAAACGTCGTCCAGCCGGATGCGCCGAGCACGACGGCGGCCTCTTCTTCCCGCGACCCCTGGGCCTGCATGAGCGGAATCAGCTCCCGTGCCACAAACGGGCAGGTGACGAAGATGGTCACCATCAGAATGCCCGGCCAGGCAAACATCAGCTGAATGTCGTAGCTGTCCAGCCAGCCGCCGATCCAGCCGTTGCGCCCGTAAAGCAGCAGGTAGACAAGCCCAGCCACGACAGGCGAAACCGCAAAGGGAATATCGATCAGCGTCTGCAGCAGACGCCGGCCGGGAAAGCTGAAGCGGGTCACCAGCCAGGCTAGCGCGACGCCGAAAACCAGGCATACCGGAATGGTCAGCAGCGCGATCACCAGCGTCAGGCCAATGGCGTGGAGCGTGTAAACGTCGCTGACGTTGGTCCAGAAAACGCCCACGCCCTGGGAAAACGCCTGAGCAAAAATGGCGACCAGCGGTAGCAGCAGAAAAAGCCCCGATAGCCCCACTGCCGTGGCAATCAGCAGGCGGCGGACGAGGGGCGCGTCTCCGATCCGTTGCATCAGGCGTTTCCTCCGTGCAGGCGGCGCACGAAACGGCCCTGCCAGATATTGATCGCCAGCAGCAGGGCCAGCGACACGAACAGCACCACCGAGGCGATGGCAGACGCCCCGGCGTAGTCGTACTCCTGGAGCTTGACGAAGATCATCAGCGCAGTGATCTCGGTTTCGTAGGGCATGTTGCCGGCAATGAAGATGATCGCCCCGAACTCGCCGAGCGAACGCACGAATGCAAGCCCGGTCCCGGTGACCAGAGCGGGCCAGAGATGGGGCATGATGACCCGGCGAAAACCCACGCCGTCGGTGGCGCCCAGCGTCATGGCCGCCTCGTCGACTTCGGCTGGCATGTCCTCAAGGACCGGCTGAACGGTGCGCACGACAAACGGAATGCTGGTGAACGCCATGGCCAGGGCAATGCCGACCCAGGTGTAAGCGACGTTGAAGCCGATGGCCTCGAGCCAGCCGCCCATCCAGCCGCTGCCGGAATAAAGCGTTGCCAGGGTGATCCCGGCAACGGCGGTGGGCAGCGCGAAGGGCAGGTCCATCAATGCGTCAAGCAGCCGCTTGCCGGGAAAGTCGTAGCGCACCAATACCCACGCCAGCAGCAGGCCAAAGACCGCGTTCACCAGCGCGGCGACAGCCGCCGCGCCAATGGTGACCATGTAGCTGGCGACCACCCGGCCTTCGGTGATGATGGCCCAGTACTCGGCAAGGCTAAGCCCGGCCAGCTGGCCGAAAAGCCCGGTAATGGGCAGCAGCAGGACCAGCGAAATAAACAGCACGCTGATACCCATAGAAAGGCCAAAGCCCGGCAGCACGCGCGCGCTGCCGGAGTGACGAAGGGCGAAGTGGCTCATGGCTCAATCCGGCGGATGAAAAGAATTAGCGGCGCTGAAGCTGGTCGAGCATGCCGCCACCTTCAAAGTGCGTTTCCATCGCTTCTGGCCAGCTACCGAAAACATCTTCAACTTTCAGCAGGTCGGTTTCGGGGAACTGATCGGCAAATTCCTCGACCACCGCCTCATGGTGCACACGATAGTTGAAGCCTGCCAGCAGCCGCTGAGTGTCCTCACGGTAGAGGTATTCCAGGTAGCTTTGCGCCAGGTCGCTGTTACCGTTTCGCTCAGCGTTTTCGCCCACAACGGCTACGGGGAACTCCGCAAGGATGCTGGTAGGCGGCACGATTACCTCGTAATCATCGCTGCCATATTCCTTGCGAATGTTGTTGACCTCGGACTCGAAGCTGATCAACACATCGCCGATCTCACGTTCGATAAAGCTGGTCGTCGCGCCGCGACCGCCGGTGTCGAAGACCTCCACGTTGGCGAGGAAGGTACGCATGAAGTCCTGAATCTGCTCTTCGTCGCCGTCAAATTGCTCGTCGGCAAAGCCCCAGGCGGCCAGGTAGGTGTAACGACCGTTACCCGACGTTTTGGGGTTGGGGAAGACAATCTCGACGTCTTCCTCGACCAGGTCGTCCCAGTTTTCGATGTCCTTGGGATTGTCCTTGCGCACCAGAAACGCGGTGGTGGAATAGTAGGGCGAGGCGTTGTTGTCCAGCGCCTCCTGCCAGTCTTCGTCCACCAGGCCCGCCTCAGCGAGGACGTTGACATCGGTCACCTGGTTGAACGTCACGACGTCAGCGCGCAGCCCTTGCATGATGGCGCGTGCCTGGGCAGATGAACCGCCGTGGGATTGGCTGACCTCGACGTCTTCGCCGTGCTCTTCGGCCCACCAGGCTTCAAACCTGGGATTGATCTCGGCAAACAGCTCGCGAGCAATATCGTAGGAGGAATTCAGCAGTTCGCGTTCTTGCGCCACGGCCGGGGTGGACAACGAAGCGCCGACGGCCAGGGCCACCAGGCTGCGGCGGAAAACAACGGATAGCGGCATGACAAGCTCCTTTAAATGCTAAGCCAGCGTTGGCGATAGTTAGCAAGCAAGATTAAACCTGTAATTGTGGAATTACAATTGTGTTTTATATTCTTTTTTGGCATATAAGGGTATCCAGGACGCTGGCGGGTGGGTATCCGCCCGCCAGCGTTACCGACCTGAACCTGAGGCGCAAGCTTCTGCTAAGATAGCTGCCTTCATTTACGGCGACGGTTATCGCCGGGCGTTGCCGCCGCTCAGCGGCGGGCGCAAACTGACTCTTTTTCAGCTAAGCAGGAAGGTGACATGACCGCTGCGCACGACTTTTTGATTGCCCCCTCGATTCTCTCCGCCAACTTTGCTCGTCTGGGGGAAGAGGTCGATAACGTGCTCGCCTCCGGGGCCGACATCGTGCATTTCGATGTGATGGATAACCATTATGTGCCCAACCTCACCATCGGCCCCATGGTGTGCAAGGCGCTACGCCAGCACGGGGTGACGGCGCCGATCGACGTGCACCTGATGGTCAAGCCGGTGGATCGCATGATCAGTGATTTCATCGAGGCGGGCGCCAGCTATATCACGTTTCATCCGGAAGCCTCCGAGCATATTGACCGCTCGCTGCAGCTGATCCGCGATGGGGGCTGCAAGGCCGGGCTGGTCTTCAACCCGGCCACGCCGCTGTCCTATCTGGACTACGTGATGGATAAAATCGACATGGTGCTGCTGATGAGCGTCAACCCAGGCTTCGGCGGGCAGTCATTTATTCCCGGAACGCTGGACAAGCTGCGCGAGACCCGGGCGCGAATCGATGCCTCAGGACGGCCGATTCGTCTGGAGGTCGATGGCGGCGTGAAAGCCGACAATATCGGCGACATTGCCGCCGCCGGTGCCGATACCTTTGTCGCCGGGTCGGCCATCTTCAGCGCGCATGACCCAAGTGATCCCCACGGCTATGACTCGGTGATCAAGCAGCTCAGGGCGGCCATGGCCAAACGCTGAACGTTGCCTAGTGGAGTTTCATGCGTGGCTTGAGATAACGGTTGAGCTTGTCCACCAGCCATGCCAGTCCGGTTTTTGTCGCGCCGTGAATCGATAGCTGGTGCATGCGGTACAGGGACGCGTAGGCGCGCCTTGCCAGCCAGCCCTCCAGAAATAGCCCGCGTGAGGCGGAGCTGCGCATCAGGCTGCCCACGGCGTCATAGCGGGCCAGAGAGACCAGCGAGCCGTGGTCGCGGTACTCGAACTCGGCGAGCGGCTTGCCCTCCAGCTGGTTGGTCAGGTTCTTGGCCAGTTGCTTGGCCTGCTGATGCGCCGCCTGGGCGCGGGGTGGTACGCTGCCGTCTTCACCCAGTGGGCAGTCGGCACAGTCGCCCAGGGCAAAGATCGCCGGGTCATCGACGCTCTGCAGCGTCTTTTCGACCTTGATCTGATGCTTTTTATTGGTGGACAGCCCCAGCTCGGCGAGAAACGGCGGCGCTTTGATGCCCGCCGCCCAGACGTTGAGATCGGTCTCGATCACCTCGTCTCCGCCGGTGATCAGGCGATTCGCCTGGGCTGCCTTGATGGCGGTGCCCACGTGAACCGTGACGCCCATGTCTTCCAGCTCTTGCTGGACGGTCTGGCTGATACGTTCGGACAGGCCCGGAAGCAGGCGCGGTGCAGCCTCCAGCAGATGTACGCTGATTTGCTGGTGGTCTACCGCGGTGACGCCATAGGCGTTGAGCATACGCGAGGCATCGAAGAGCTCGGCGGCCAACTCCACCCCGGTCGCCCCGCCGCCGACAATGCCGATGGTCAGCTGGGGGTGCTGGCGTAGCGAGGGGTCGGTGTAGCGCAGAAACGTATTGATCATGTCGCGCTGGAACGCTTTGGCCTGCTGCGGCGAGTCGATAAAGTGGCAGTGGTCGGCGACCCCCGGCGTCCCGAAGTCGTTGGATACGCTGCCCAGCGCCATGATCAGGTAGTCGTAGGCGAGCTCACGGGCGGGCAGAACCTCAACGCCGTCTTCATCCACGATGGGGGCCAGGTGCAGGCGCTTGGATTCGCGGTCGAGGCCTGCCAGCGAGCCGCGCTGATAACGGTAGTGATGCGTCGAGGAATGACCGCGGTAATCCACCTCGTCCATACTGGAATTCAATACGCCGGTGGCAAGCTCGTGCAGCAGTGGTTTCCAGACGTGGGTGGTGTTGCGGTCTAGCAGTACGATGTCGGCGCGGTTGCGCTTGCCAAGCGTGCGACCCAGTTGGGTCGCCAGCGCCAGACCGCCGGCGCCACCGCCAACGATTACGATGGTGGGAAGGGTCATGTCTTACTCCTCGACGAAAGGGTCTTCAGCATAGTGGTTTCTTGCAATACTGACGAATGCAGGCGGTCGCTTACAAGCGCTAAACTTACCCGCTGAGGGCCCGTGGGGCGCGCTTCAGCAATATTGAGCATCACGTTAAAAAGGATGGTTACGTGCACCCACTACTTGACGGCAAATGTCTGATTGCCTTTGACCTCGATGGCACGCTCATCGACTCGGTGCCTGACCTGACGGTGGCGGTTGCCCGTGCGCTGGTCGACCAGGGGTTGTCGATGCCGACGACGGACGACGTACGCGACTGGGTGGGTAACGGCGCGGCAGTGCTGGTCGAGCGGGCGCTGACCTGGGCGCAGGGAGCACCCCCCGAGGCAATGCTATTCGATCGTGCCTATGCGGCGTTTCTGCACCACTACGCCGCGGCGCCCAACCAGCTGACGTCCCTGTATCCCGGTGTGCGGGCGGCGCTGAGCGGCCTGCGTGACGCCGGGTTTACGCTGATGTTGATCACCAACAAGCCCGAGCGCTTCATTACACCGATACTCGATCACTTCGACTTACGGGGCTGTTTCAAGCTGTGTCTGGGCGGTGACTCCCTGGCCGAGAAAAAGCCTTCCCCGCTGCCCTTGCTGCACGCCGCACAGGTCGGCGGGGTCGCCCCTGGTGTCTGCGTCATGGTGGGGGACTCACGCCACGATATTGCCGCCGGCAAGGCGGCGGGCTTTGTCACCCTGGCGCTGCCGTACGGGTACAACCACGGCGAGCCGATTGGCGACAGCGAACCGGATGCGGTCATTGCGTCGCTGGCCGAGCTGATGGCCTGAGACTGCGTCACGCCTGGACGTTCAGTCTTCCTCTCGCGCACCACCGAGGGCGGCGTGAAGCAGTTCGACGTTGTGGCGTAGCATGGCGGTATAGTCGGCGGCCGGCCCGTCGCTGGCGCTCAAGGCATCCACATAGAGGGGGCCTGCCAGCGGTAGGTCGGCGTCGCGTGCCTGGGCATCCATGTGGATCTTCGGGGTCGTGCTTTCATAAAACAGCGCCGGCGGGCGCGTGTCGGCAAGCTGCGCCTGCAGGTGGGCCATCGCCGCCGCCTTGCCCAGCGTTTCGTGGTTCATGCCCCACAGGGCGGTGTATTCAAGGTCATAGGCATTGGCAAAGTAGGCCAACCCTGCTTCGCTGGTGACCAGCGACCGGTTGGTCTGGGGAATGCCGTCCAGCCGCTCCTGGATGTCGGCGTCGAGATCCGTGAGCGTTTGCTTGAGGTCGTCGGCCCGCTGTTTGAACGCCTCGGCATGACCCGGCGCATGCGCCGACAGGGTGTCGGCGATAACGTCCACGTAGGCGGCGGCACCCTGGGGCGCCATCCACATATGGGGGTTGGCGCTGTTCTGGTAGCGGCCGATGGTCAGCGGCAGCGTCGGATAGTCGGCGTGTTCGGCCAGCGCCACCATGGGCAGCTTGTCCTCGACGATGGCCTGCACGTCGCGCAGCCAGGGTTCCAGCTCAAAGCCGTTATAGAGCACCAGGTCGGCATCTTCCAGCGCCAGGACGTTGGGCGGGGTGAGCTCCCAGCGGTGGACGTCCTCGCCGGGCGGCACGATCACGTCAACGCTTGCGTCGTCACCGGCCACGCGCTCGGTCAGGTCGGCAATCACCGAGAACGAAACGACAACCCGCAGCGGGGTCTGCGCCATGGCAGGCAGGTTGACGAGCAGCAACGCCACCAAGAGCGAGCTTACGTACATCAGCTTATAGCGCATCCCAGGCTCCTGGCTGTCGTGCAAAGTAACCGATAATAAAGATTGTCATGCCGCCTTGCCAGTTCCTGTCGCCCCTGGCGGCAACAGCAGGACAAGTTCGTGACGTACGAGCCGGCATGGCGTTACAATCGAAGCCGATTGACGAAAATGGCAGGTCACGACCGGGCCGGGTAACGGATTGGCTAACCTGCGGGCCATTGCGTGGCATTTTATTGGGGTTTCAATTCGTTATGGCTCAAAAAGTAGTGATGCTGGATAACTACGATAGCTTCACGTTCAATATCGTTCAGTACCTGGTCGAGCTGGGCGCCGAGGTGGTGACCTATCGCAATGACGAGATCAGCGTCGAGCAGATCGAAGCGCTGGCGCCGACGCACCTGGTGATATCCCCCGGCCCCTGCACGCCCAACGAGGCGGGGATTTCGCTTGACGCCATTGAGCGGTTTGCCGGCCGGTTACCCATACTGGGTGTGTGCCTGGGGCATCAGGCCATTGGCCAGGTCTACGGCGGCAAGGTGGTGCGCGCCCCCCAGGTGATGCACGGTAAAACCTCGGCGGTAGCCCACGACGGCCAGGGGGTGTTTGCCGGTTTGGGCAACCCGCTGGAGGTGACCCGCTACCACTCGCTGGTGGTGGATGAACAGGGCCTGCCCGCGTGTCTGGAAATAACGGCCAGAACCGCCGATGACGACGTGACGCCGGGCGTCATCATGGGGCTGCGCCACCGGGAGTTGGACGTTGAAGGCGTCCAGTTTCACCCGGAATCCATCCTGACTCGCCAGGGCCATGCGCTGCTGGCCAACTTTTTACAACGCGGCTGATCGCCGGTTTCACATGCTTTAGGGGCTTTTCTGCTCATGCAAATGCGAGACGCAATTAACGCGGTGATGCGCCGCGAAGACCTCTCTTTCGATGCCATGCACGCGCTGATGCGCCAGATCATGACCGGTGAAGCCTCCGACGCCCAGATCGGCGGCCTGCTGGTGGGACTGTCGATGAAAGGCGAGAGCGCCGTCGAGATCAGCGCCGCCGCCCAGGTAATGCGCGACCTGATGAAGCGGGTCGCGCTGGATGCGGAGAACGTGGTCGACATCGTGGGCACCGGTGGCGATGGCGCCAACCTGTTCAACGTCTCGACGGCGGCCAGTTTCGTGGCGGCGGCCGGGGGTGCCCACGTGGCCAAGCACGGTAACCGCAGCGTCTCGTCGTCATCCGGCAGCGCCGACCTGTTCGACGTCGCCGGCATTTATCTGGATCTGCAGCCCGAGGAAGTGGCTCGCTGTATCGAGCAGGTCGGCGTGGGCTTCATGTTTGCCCCCAACCATCACCCGGCGATGCGCCATGCCATCGGCCCGCGCCGTGAAATGGGCGTGCGCACGCTGTTCAATATTCTCGGCCCGCTGACCAATCCTGCCGGCGCGCCAAACCAGGTACTGGGCGTGTATGCGCCCTCGCTGGTGCCATTGATGGCCGAGGTGCTGAACAAGCTTGGCAGCCGCCATGTCATGGTCGTGCATGCCGAGGACGGCCTGGATGAAATTTCCCTGGCGGCGCCCACCCAGGTAGCCGAACTCAAGGACGGCGTCATTACCCAGTACACGATCACCCCGGAAGCATTGGGAATCGAACGCCAGAGCCTCGCCACCCTGAAAGCTTCAAGCGCTGAAGACAGCCTGCGCCTGGTCAAGGCCGCGCTGAGCGGTGAAGGCGCGGCGGCGGACATGGTGGCGTTGAATGCGGGCGCGGCGCTTTACTGCGCGGGCGTGGCCGACAGCCTGAAAGAAGGCGTGATGCTGGCGCAGGATGCCCAGGCTTCCAAGCTGCCGCTTGAAAAGCTTAAAGAACTGTCTCACTTCACCAGCGTTTTTAAGCAGTAGGCCCTTAAACAAGGTAATTTTTAAACAAGAAGAGATCACCATGACCCAACAGGCAACGCCTACGATTTTAACGCGCATTCTGGAACGCAAGGACCAGGAGGTGGCCGAGCGACGTCAGGCGGTGTCGGAAGCCGATCTGCTGACGCTGGGCGAGAAGCAGAGTGCGCCCCGGGGCTTTATCGACGCGCTGAACAAGCGCATCGCCGACGGCGACCCGGCGATCATTGCCGAGGTCAAGAAGGCCTCGCCCTCGAAAGGGGTGATTCGCGAGGCGTTTCACCCGGCGGATATCGCCAAGAGCTATGCCCAGGGCGGCGCGGCGTGTCTCTCCGTTCTCACCGATGCGGATTTTTTCCAGGGCCACGAAGACTATCTGATCGCCGCGCGTGATGCCTGTTCGCTGCCCGTGATTCGCAAGGATTTCATTACCCACGGCTACCAGGTCACCGAGGCGCGAGCGATCGGGGCTGACTGTATTCTGCTAATCGTCGCCGCGCTGGACGACGCCCAGCTGCGTGACCTGAGCCAGCAGGCCAAGGCGCTGGGCATGGACGTGCTGGTGGAAGTCCACGATGCCGACGAGCTCGCCCGGGCGCTGACGTTGGATCTGCAGCTGGTGGGCATCAACAACCGCAATCTGCACACCTTCGAGACCAGCCTCAACACCACCCTGGAGCTGTTGCCGGGCATTCCTGAAGGCGTCACGGTGATTACCGAGTCGGGCATCGATACCCGCGACGATGTCGAGCTGATGCGCGACCATGAGATCAACGGCTTCCTGGTCGGCGAAGCCTTCATGCGCGATAGCGACCCCGGTGAGGCCCTCAAGCGGCTGTTCTTTTAACCCGCCTGGCGTTTCGTCCGCCAGCTGAGCACCGCCACGGTAAGCGCCGGCAGAAAGGTGACGGTGACGATGGCGGTGCCCAGCAGCCCGAACAGCACGATGGCGCCGACGCCGCGATACAGCTCGGTGCCCTCGCCGGGTAGAAACACCAGCGGCGATAGCCCGCACAGCGTGGTCAAGGTGGTCATGGCAATGGGCCGCAGGCGGCTCTCCACGGCGCTGTATACCGCATCGCGTACGTCCATGGTCGTCTCGCGCAGGTTGATGCGTGCCTGATGGACGACCAGTATCGGGTTGTTGACCACAGTGCCCATGAGGATCAAAAAGCCCAACATGGTGATCATGTCGAAAGGCTGGCTGATGGCGTTCAAGCCGATACGCGGCAGCATCGCTCCCACGCTGTTCATCAGCCACAGACCGACAATCCCCCCGGCGGCGCCGAGGGGGATGGTCGCCAGAATCAGCAGCGGATAGCCCCAGTGGGCAAAAATCGCTACCAGCAATAAATACACGATCGCCAGGGCAATCAAGCCGTTGCCGGTGAGAGACTGGCGGGTGGCATCGAGCTGGTCGCCCGCACCGCTTACCGTGATATCGATACCGCCAGGTAGTTCGCCCTGATCGCGCATGGGCTCGATCACTTCGCGCTGCATGCGTTCGATACCCGCTTCCAGCGCCACGCTGCGCGGTGGGATCACATTCAGGGTCACGCTGCGCCGGCCATCGACCCGGCGTAGGGTGGCGGTGCCAACGGTTTCTTCGATATCGGCGACGTCGTTCAGTGGTACGTTGAAGCCGGCAGGCGTATGCAAGGGCAGGCTGGCCAGACGGTCGAGGTCGATATCGCCGGCCTCCGGGCCATAGCCGTAAAGATCAATCTTCTCATCGCCGAGGTAAAAATCGTCCAGGTACGACCCGTTGGTCAGCACGGCAATCGCGGTGCCCAGAGCCTCGGTATCAAAGCCCAGCTCGGCGGCGCGCTCCCAGTCCGGATAAATCTCGATCAACGGCTGGCCCAGATCCAGCGCCGAAGGGCGCGATTGAATACGCGGGTTGTCGAAGGTCGCCTGGGCGCGTTCGTAAATACGATTGGCCGTTGCGTAGAGGGTTTCCAGGTCATTACCGGCAATATCCAGCGTGATGCTGCGCGTGCCGCCGTCGTTACTCGAGATGATCGAGCCGCGCGCGGCAAAGGCGCGCATATCCGGGTAGGCCTCGTAGCGTGTGGTGAGCGCGTCCATCAGCGCCTCGATATGATTGGGGTCGATGGTTTCGGCAATGATGCGCAGGCTCTGCGCTTCGGCCTGGATGCCCATGGTGCGGATGGGGGGCACGTCGGTGTCGCCGCGCTCAAAGTCCTCAGGGTCGGCGCCGACGTGGGGTTCGAGTTCGCGCTGCAGGTCCTGGGCGATGGCGTCCATGGTGGCGAGGTTGTAGCTTGCCGGGGCGTTCATGCTGGCGAAGGTCTTGGCTTCCTCGCCCTCGGGCAGGTATTCCGCAGGCGGCGTCAGCCCGACAAAAATCGCCACGCCGCCGACGATGCCCAACACCACGGCCGCCGTGCGCCGCGCCGTGCTTTTGATCATGCGGTCGACCACCCACAGGCAGGCGCTCATCCAGCGCGGGCGAGTGCCATTGCCGTTATCGCGGCCCCGGAAATCGATATGCGCGCCGAGCGTGGGGATGACGGTAATGGCGACCACCATCGAGACCAGGATCGAAGTGGAGATCGCCACGGCAATATCGGAATACAGCTGGCCGGCTTCCTGCTCGATAAAGAAAATCGGCACAAACACCAGAATCGTGGTCAGCGTCGAGGCGAGCACGGCCGACCAGACCTGCTTGACGCCTTCAAGCGCCGCCTGGAAACGGGCCAGCCCGCGCCGCCGTTGGGTCTCGATACTTTCGAGCACGACAATGGTGTTGTCGATGGTCATGCCGATGGCAAAGGCCACCCCGGCCAGGGAAATTACGTTCAGGGTGCGCCCGGCAAGCAGAAGGCCGAGAAATGCCGCAATGGTACAGATGGGAATGCCGATGATGCCGGCAAAGGTGGCTCGCGCCGAGCGCAGGAAGGCGTACATCACCAGGGTGGCAAACAGCGCCCCCAGGCCCAGGTTGACCCAGACGTTGGCAATCGAGGACTCCACGTAGCGCACGTCGTCGCTTGAGAGGGTGATCTGCATGCCCTGTTCGGCCATCAGGCCCTCATTCAACGCGTCCACCTCGTCCAGCATGGCGCGCTTGATGTCGATGACGTTGGCCCCCGGCTCGCGACGCACCTGAACGCTCAAAACCGGCTCGCCAGTCGAGTTGTACGAGCGCGAGGTCAGCTCGGCGTAGGACTGCTGCACCTCGGCAACGTCGCCAAGCCGCGTCACCTCATCGCCCTGGCGGTCAAGGATCAGCGCTTCCAGACTTTCGACATCCTCGAAGCGCCCGACGGTGCGCAGCAGGTAGCGGCGCTTGCCGCTTTCCAGGTGGCCACCGGAGACGTCCTGGTTGCGTGCCCGTAATGCGTTCTGGATATCGCTGATGCTGATGTCGCGGGCGGCGAGGGCGTCGGGGTCGAGCAGCAGCTGCATCTGCCGTTCGGCGCCGCCGGAGACGGTGACCTCCGACACGCCGCTGACGCTTTCCATGCGCGGGCGCACGTTATCTTCCAGATAGTCGCGCATGGCCGGCATATCCAGATCGCGCGGGTTGCCTTCGCGGGAGCCGACGTTGAAGTACATGAAGGCATTGGCCGAAAACGAATTGGCGACGATGCGCGGCTGGTCAACGTTGGTGGGGTAGGAGGGCACCTGGCTCAGGGCGTTGTTGACCCGAATGAGCGTTTCGGTGAGGTCAACGCCAAACGGAAATTCCAGCTCAACCTCGGCGCTGCCGCTGCTGGCGGTGGATTCCATACGCTGCAGGTTGGGGACGTTGCGTAAATACTCTTCCTGCTCGATGAGGATATCCTTTTCGATATCCTGCGGGTTGGCACCGGCCCACTGGGTTTCAACGCCAATCACCCGGGTTTCCAGGTCGGGAATCATTTGCACGGGAATCCGCCAGATGGCGGCAATGCCCACGATCAGCAGAATCAGGGTGACGACACTGACCAAAATGCCGTGACGGATGATGGCGGCAAACATGCGCGAGGGCGCTCCTTGTTAATCGTCGTCGATAAGAGACAAGGTCTGCCCCTCTTCCAGGCGTTCGTTGCCGACCACAATGACGCGATCGCCCGCCTCGATACCGTCCAGCACCGCAACGTTGCCTTCGTGGCCGCTGCCGATCTCCACGCGCTGTTCATAGGCGCGCCATGCGTCGTCTTCCTGGCGGGCCAGCCATACGCTCACGCTGCCGTCCGGGCGGCGGATCAAGGCATCGCGGGGGACGCTTGGGCCTGTCTCGCCTTCAAGCAACAGCCGCCCTTCGAGCGCCATGCCGGGCAGCAGGCTGAGGGCTTCAGCAGACTCGGCGCGCAACAGGAACTGGCGGCTGGTGGCGTCCTGGGGTACCCGTGCCTGGGGGCGGGCGGCGTACCATCGGGTATCGCCTTCCAGCCGGATCTCGAGAGTGGCGTCATCCATGCGGCCATAGGCCGAGAAAGGCACAGGGAAGTCCAGTCTCAAGGCGTCAATGTCGACCAGCGTCATCAGGGTGTCCCCGGGCGTGACCCATTCGCCCAGCTCGCTGTCGCGCTGGGTGATCAGCGCATCGAAGGGCGCGGTGATGGTGTGGCGGGAGATACGAAGCTCCCAGAGCGCGTACTCGGTCTGCCGGGCGTCTAGAAGGGCTTCGGCGGCGGCCAGCGAGTTTTGCCGCCGGCGCTGTTCGCTGGCCGCAATATTTTGCTGCGCGGATAGCTGATTGGCTTCGTTCAGGCGCTGGCGGGCATCGTCGCGATCGGCGCGGGCCTGATCGATATTGGCCTGGGCGCGCTGGCGCTCCAGTTCGGCTTCACGGCTATCCAGTGCCATCAGCCGTTCACCCTGGCTGACCCGGTCGCCGAGGGCGACGTCAAGGGACGCGACCTGGCCCGCTTCGGCGCTGGAAAGCTGCGAGGTGCGCGGGGCGGAAACGCTACCGGTCAGACGCAGCGTCTCGATACGCGGGGTGTATTCAACCCGCTGGGTTTCGACTCGGGCGTCCTGTGCGGCGGCCACGCCGATGCCACCCATCAGCAGGGCCAGTGTCTTGGCGCACGCCCGAAGGGCGCGAGCGATGGTCAACAATCGTCGCAAGATGATTCCCCGGCTCTAGGATTGCGCCCAGCATGCCAGAATCAAACGGTCGGTTGGCGTTGGTCGTCTCAACGCTACCCGCGCTTGAGCGCGCTCAATAGCGCCTGCAGCGGGTGAGGCAGTATCTGGCTTGAGTAACGTTTCACCTGGCTGCGACAGGAGTAGCCTGTCGCCAGAAGCTTGCCCGTATTTTCCTCGGCTTCCACCTGCGGCTGCCAGGACTGCGCGTAGATGGTCTTTGAGGTCGCTACGTTGCGGGTTTCATGGCCGTAGGTGCCGGACATACCGCAGCAGCCAGTGCTGACCAGCTCAAGCTCCAGCCCGAAGGCCGCGAATACCTGCTGCCACGCCTTGGGAGATCCCGGCGCATTGGTGCTTTCGGTGCAGTGGGAAAGCAGCTTGAAGCTGGGGTCGCTCAGTTCCACCGGGCGGCTAGGCAGGGTGTTGAGGCGGGTGGCCAGCCACTCCTGGAGCATCAGCACCTCGGGCACCGCCGCGCTGCCCAGCGATTTGACGTACTCCTGGCGGTAGGTGAGGGTCATCGCCGGGTCGATGCCCACCAGGGGGATGTCAAAGTGCGCCAGGGTGCGCAGGCGCTCGGCCTGTTTCCGCGCCGTGCGTTCGAACGCTCCCAGGAAACCTTGGACGTGCAGCGGCTTGCCGTTGGCGGAAAACGGCATGACGAACACCCGCAGGTTGAGCCGCGACAGCAGCTCGACGATATCCATCACCAGCTTGGCTTCAAAGTGGCTGGTGAACGCGTCCTGCACGATGATCACGCTGTTGGCGCGCTGCTGTTCGGTGAGCAGCGCAAGCGAGGTCGGTGTGGCTTCGGCCACCCCCCAGGCGCGCAGTTTCTTTTTCAGGTTGGCCCGGGACAGCGCCGGGGAGTCGCTGATGCCGACGCCTTTGCGCATCAACTGCTCGACCCAGTGCTGGCCCATGATGGCGTTGTACAGCGGGGCGGCTCTGGCAAAGGTCGGCAACATGAACTCGGTGCCGCCGATCACGTAATCACGCAGCGGCCGCAGATAGCGTCCGTGGTAGACCTCCAGAAACTGCGAGCGAAACTGCGGCACGTTGACCTTTACGGGGCACTGCCCGGCGCAGGATTTGCACGCCAGACAGCCCGCCATGGCGTCGTAGACGTCATGGGAATAGTCGTGGTGCTGCCTGCGGCTCAGCGTGTTGGCTATGCGCCGCGGGAAGTGCTTGATAAAACCCCAGCCGCCTTCGGCTTTTTTCCTGCGCGACTCTTCCACCACGTCGATACCCGCATTGGACTGCAGGCGTAGCCACTCACGGATCAAACTGGCGCGGCCCTTGGGGGAATGGCGGCGGTCGTGGGTGGCCTTCCAGGAAGGGCACATGGGGTCATCGACGTCGTAGTTGTAGCAGGCACCGTTGCCGTTGCAGTAGACCGCGGCGTCGTAGGCCTGCCAGGCGCGCTCGTCGATGGTGCGATCGAGCTGGCCGCGCATCGGCACCGCGTCGATGGCCAGTAGCTCCGGGTCGTGTTCCCGGGCAATCAGCTCGCCCTTGTCCGATGGCGAGGCAATCTTGCCGGGGTTGAGCTGGTTATAGGGGTCAAAGGCCGCTTTGACCCGCTGCAGGCTGGGGTAGAGCCTGCCGAAAAATTGGGGGCCGTACTCCGAGCGCACGCCCTTGCCGTGCTCGCCCCATAGCAGCCCGCCGTAGCGCTGGGTCAGCGCCGCCACTTCGTCGGAGATCTCGCGGATCAGTGCTTCCTGGGCGGGGTCTTTCATATCTAGCGCCGGGCGCACGTGCAATACCCCGGCATCCACGTGGCCAAACATGCCGTAGTCAAGCCCTCGGGCATCCAGTGCGGCGCGAAACTCGGTAATGTAATCGGCTAGATGCTCCGGCGGCACGGCGGTGTCTTCCACAAACGCCAGCGGGCGCTTTTCGCCCTGCACGTTGCCCAGCAGGCCCACCGAGCGCTTGCGCATGCCGTAGACGTGCTGAATCTGCGCGCGGCCTTCGGCGAGCGTATAGCCCAGCCGCTCGACGGTCGTATCCCGCCCCAGGTGCTCGGTAAAGGTGCGCACGCGTTCGGCGAGGGCCTCTGGATCATCGTCGTTGAACTCGACCAGGTTAATGCCGCGAATGGCGGTGTCACCGGCCGGAAAAAATTCGGCCACGCTGTCCCATACGAAGTCGTCCATGGCGAGTTGCAGCACGGTGTCGTCGATGGTTTCGATGGACGTGGGGCGAGCGCTCGACGCCATCAGCGCCTTGGCATCGCGCAGGGCCTCCATAAAGCCGGGATAGCGCACATTGACCAGCGTCGAGTGCTTGGGGATCGGCAGTACATTGAGCACGGCCTCGTTGAGAAACCCGAGCGAGCCTTCCGCGCCGCACAGTAAGCTGTTGAGGTTGAGCTGGCCGCTATCGTCACGCAGGTGGGCGAGGTCGTAGCCGGTCAGGCAGCGGTTGAGCGGCGGAAAGGTGGCGTCGATGAGTTCGCGCTGCTGGTCGATAATCTCGGCGGCGGTGGCGTGGACCCGGCCGAGGATGCCGTCTTGCGCGCATTCAGCGGTTTCTTCTTCAACGCTCAGCGGGCGGCTATGTAAGTGCTTACCCCCCAGCAGCACCGTGTCGAGCTCAAGCACGTGGTCGCGGGTCTTTCCGTATTCGCAGCTGCCCTGGCCGCTGGCGTCGGTGGCAATCATGCCGCCGATCGTCGCGCGGTTGGAGGTGGACAGTTCCGGCGCGAAAAACAGCCCGTGAGGCTTGAGCGCGGCGTTGAGCTGGTCTTTGACCACGCCCGCCTGGACGCGCACCCGGCGATTATCCGCGTCGATCTCGATAATCTGGTTCATGTGGCGGGAAACATCCACCACGATGCCGTCGGTCAGCGACTGGCCGTTGGTGCCGGTACCGCCCCCACGTGGGGTGAGCACGATATCGCGATGGGGGACTTCGCCGGCCAGCTTGGCCAGCCGCTCCAGGTCTTCGGCGTGCCGAGGGAAGACTGCCGCCTGGGGAAGACGCTGGTAAATCGAGTTATCCGTCGCCAGCACCGTGCGGTTCGCGTAGTCGGGGGCAATCTCGCCTTCGAAGCCGCGCGTTCTGAGGGCTTCGAGAAAGCGCACGTAGTGAGTGCCCAGGCGTTCAAATGGCGCGGTACGCGAGTCCAGAGCTGCAATCATAATTGATCAGGCCGTCACTGCCGAAAGCGGAAAAGAGAAGACAGCTACTTTACCTCAGCGGCGTCGCCGGTGCATCAGGACGGCGGCGTTATGCCTCGCCCAACGCTTCCTCGACCAGCGCGGCAGACGCCGCTGACATGGGCAGCGACAAGGCCAGTTCGTGGGCGCGCGGCGACATCTTGCCCCAGGTTTTCTGCACGATACGCACCATATGGTCGTGTTCTACCTTGCGCGAGAAGTCGGCGAAGTAGTTTTCCAGAAACACCAGGCAGGCGCAGTCCTCCAGCGCCTGCACCTCGGGGTCGCGGCCCAGACCTTTCTTGCCGATCATCGCCGCGACGCGCTGGGCCTCCTCGGCGCTGTAGCCGGCTTCCTCCATCAGCCGGGCGGTGGTCTCGCCCGCCCGCTTGCCCTGGTCGCGCCGCCAGGTCAAATAGCCCACCCGTCCTTTATCGTAGTCTTCGCGGGGGACCTGCCAGCGCTGCAAGTGCTGGGCGCGTACCGCCAGTTGCAATAGCTCGCCGGGTGCAGCGTAGATGGGCGTCAGCCACTTGCTCATGCGCTGGGCGTAGGCCAGTTCCTGGGGCATGGTGGTTCCGTCCTTGAGCGTGGTCGTACGCGGGTCCTGTGCGTGAAGGCCATCGATGGCGTCAAGGGTTTTTTCAAAGGCGGTGGTCATAAAGGCTCGCTTGGCGGGTCAAGGTCGATAAATTTCATGTTAGCAGCGAAACCGCTCAGCGTTGAAATGGTGAATACGTGCGATGGCTTATGCAGCCAGTGCTGTACGCCCGTAGCCCCTCGCCGCGCTTTTGCCTACAATAGGCCCCTTTGTCAGCGGCGTTTTGCGCCGTGTTTTACTGATTTCAGGCCAAGGGATACCTCTGATGCTCGATCCAAAACTGCTGCGCGGCGATCTCGATGCGTTGGCGCAACAACTGGCCCGGCGGGGCTTCGTGTTGGATAAAGAAGGGCTGCAGGCGATTGAGTCGCGCCGCCGCGAGCTGCAAACGCAAACCGAACAGCTGCAGAACGAGCGTAATCAGCGCTCGAAAGCCATCGGCAAGGCGAAGGCCAGCGGTGAGGATATCCAGCCGTTGCTGGACGAAGTCAGTGACCTTGGTGACCGCCTGGATGCGGCGAAGCAGCAGCTGGCCGAGGCTCAGGCCGAGTGGGACGATGCGGTCAGCGGGATTCCCAATATCCCCCATGACAGCGTGCCGGAAGGCAAAAGCGAAGACGATAACGTCGAGCTGCACCGTTGGGGCACGCCTCGCGCCTTTGATTTCGCGGTGCTGGATCATGTGGATCTGGGCAAAAAGTCCGGCTATCTCGATTTTGACTTGGCTTCCAAGATCACCGGCGCACGCTTTGCAGTGATGCGCGGCCCGGTAGCGCGCCTGCATCGCGCACTGGCGCAGTTCATGCTGGATACCCAGACCGAGCAGCACGGCTACGAAGAGTGCTACGTGCCGTACATGGTCAACCGTGAGTCACTGGTGGGGACCGGGCAACTGCCCAAGTTCGGCGAGGACCTGTTCCGCCTCGACGATGAGCGCGAGTACCACCTGATTCCCACGTCAGAAGTGCCGCTGACCAACTTCGTGCGTGACGAGATCGTCGACCAGGCGGCGCTGCCCATGAAGCTCACCGCGCATACGCCGTGTTTCCGGTCTGAGGCGGGCTCCCACGGGCGCGATACCCGCGGCATGATCCGCCAGCATCAGTTCGACAAGGTCGAGATGGTGCAGATCGTCGAGCCGGAACACAGCTATCAGGCGCTGGAGGCCATGCGCGGCCACGCCGAGGCGATCCTGCAGGCGCTCGAGCTGCCGTATCGCGTGGTCACGCTATGCACCGGTGACATGGGCTTCGGCGCGGCCAAGACCTACGATCTGGAAGTATGGCTGCCGAGCCAGGACACCTACCGCGAGATTTCCTCGGTGTCCAACTGCGAGGATTTCCAGGCGCGGCGCATGCAGGCGCGCTACCGCCATCCGGACATGAAAAAGCCCCAGCTGTTGCACACCTTGAACGGCTCGGGGCTGGCAGTGGGGCGTTGCCTGCTGGCGGTATTGGAAAATCACCAGCAGGCGGACGGCTCGGTGATTATTCCTGAGCCGCTGCGTCGCTATCTGGGTGGTCTGGAGCGTCTGGCCCTTTAAGCGTCCAGGTCACGTTCACGCCGGCGTCAATACGAATCGTGCCGGGGCGATATTCCGCGCGGGGAGCGCTATTGGCATCGGCGCTGGCACCTTGCTCGGTACGCATCGACATCATGCGCGGCTGGAAAATGGGCGACTGGGTTTCTTCAATGTGCTGCACGTGGCCGATATCGGCGCCCAGGGTGTCGGCCATCAGCTCAGCCTTGTGCCGGGCTTTTTCAAGCGCCTTGACCAGCGCTTCATCGGTGGCCGCGTCGCGGTTCTGCAGGTCGAACTGCACGCCATCCAGGGCATTCACGCCGGCGCCCATCAGCGCGTCAAGCACTTCGCCGAGCTGGTCCAGATCGGTGAGCTCGACGGTGACGGGGCGCTCAAGCCGGGTGCGTTGCAGGGTTTCGCCATCGCCGTTGTCGCTGCGCGCGCCCTGGACCTGCTCGGGGTAGATACTCAACGAGCCGGCGCTGATCGCATCGCGCTCAAGGCCGCTGTCTTCCATGGTGGTGATCAGTTCACCGACACGGCGCTCCAGGCGCGCTCGGGCATCCGTCAAGGCGTCACCGTCGCTGTCTTCCAGGGTAGAGTGTGCGGGGGTCTTTTCCCACAGTCGGGCATTCAGGGTGGCTTTGTCCGGGGCCGCTTCCACCGATGACTGGGCCTGGACGTGCAGGCTCGGCGGCGTCTGGGCGGCCTGGGCCATGGGCATGCTGATCAGGGCGAGCAGCGCGCCGACGGCGACGTTACGGCGCAGTCGACAGGCGCGTGGACGGCTTGCGTTCATGATGAATATCCCTTTATAGCCGCGCGGCAGGGCACGTGGCGGAGTAGATGGAGTCAGACTAGACTCTGCTTGGAATATGATCCGCTAAAGAAAGTTCAGCCGTGTCGGCCCGATCCAGGAGAGTTGCCAGAAGTTTGCACACTTGGTGCTACATTATCGTTGCCGCTTGGCTCAGGAGGCAACATCGCTTAGGGATGGAGGGGTATGTCGAAGTTATCGGAAGAGGATTATCGTAGCATTCCATTGAATGCCACGCTGGCGCTGGCCGCCTTGGTGGTCATCATGGCGGGCATGAAGATGGGGGCTGATCTGTTGGTGCCGCTTCTGCTTGCCATCTTCATTGCCGTTGTCTGCACATCGCCGGTGCATTGGCTACACCGCTGTGGGCTGGGGTTGCGATTATCCGCGCTGCTCACGCTGGGCTTCATGGCGGGTTTCCTGTCGTTGATCGGGCTGCTGGTGGTGAACAGTTTCAGTACCTTCATCGAGGCGCTGCCCAATATAGAAGAACGCCTCTACGAGCACTACTGGGACATTCTGAATGCCCTGGCGTCGCGGGGCCTGGCGATTGATCCCGACCAGCTGAGTTCGATGCTCGAGATGGACGATGAAGGCTCCTGGGTGCCGATGCTATTAGGCGAGCTGGGCAACCTGTTCATGCAGAGTGCCATCGTTGCGCTGCTGGTGATCTTCATGCTGTTCGAGACGTTGAATTTCCGCGACAAGGTATCGTTGGCACTGGAAAACCCGGCGCCCAGCCTGAAGCGCTTCAGCGAATTCAGCCTGACGCTCAAGCGCTATCTCGCGGTGAAAACCGTGATCAGCCTGGCAACCGGGATTCTGGTGTGGCTTTCGTGCCTGATCGTCGGCGTGGAGTTTCCGCTGCTGTGGGGCGTGCTGGCCTTTGCGCTCAACTTCATTCCCAATATCGGGTCGGCCATCGCGGCGGTGCCACCGGTTCTGCTGCTGCTCGTGGCCCAGGACGGCGGGATCCTGCAGGCCTTGCTGCTGGCAGCGGCCTATCTGGTCATCAACTTTGTGCTGGGCAATCTGGTGGAGCCACGCATAATGGGTCAGGCGCTGGGGCTTTCGACCTTTGTGGCGTTCCTGTCGCTGGTGGTATGGGGCTGGATGTTTGGCGCGGCGGGAATGCTGCTTTCTGTGCTGCTGACCATGACGCTAAAGATCGCGCTGGACAGTCATCCACAGACGCGCTGGATTGCTCACCTGCTGGGGCCAGGACGGCGGCGAGGGGATGGTTCGAGCCGTAGGGATGCACGACGTCCACCGTGGTTGAGACGCCATTGAAGGACAATCAAAACCGCCGACATTGCCGGCGGTTTTTTTTGGATTACGCGTTCTGGTCGATGAACTGGGTCAGCTGTGATTTTGACTGGGCGCCAACCAGTGAGGCCACTTTGGTGCCGGACTTGAACAGCATCACGGTGGGGACGCCGCGAACGCCTTGCTCGGCGGCGATCTCGGGGGCGTCGTCAACGTTGACGCTGACCACTTTCAGGTTGTCGCCGCGCTCGTCGGAGACTTCCTCGACCACCGGGGCCATTACTTTGCAGGGGCCACACCAGGGGGCCCAGAACTTCAGCAGGACAGGCTGTTCGGCGTTGAGGACTTCCTGCTCAAAATTGGCGTTGGTGACATCAACATTGGTAGCCATTTGTTTCTCCCGTTTGCGTTGCTCTTGCAGTTTCGTTGCCTCGAATGGAGCAACGGTCTTTACGCGATTGCGTAGCGCATTTAACCGCGCCAAGTCGGCAAATGTTAGCGGGCGAAACGGGGCGTGGCAAATGCGATCTGCATTAAATCGATGAAATAGTAAAAAGTAATAGGTGCTGAGAAGGCTGTTTTTTTATACTATAAAGGCATTATAGCGCTTTTTTTTATTCTAATTATGCCGTGCGGCCGTATCGAGCAGGACGCCACAGGCAGCGCAAGGCGTTTGACCGCCATCATCCGCGCACTGACCGGTAGGTGACATCATGAAACTGCAGCAGCTCCGCTACATCTGGGAAGTCAATCGTCATAACTTGAACGTCTCGGCTACCGCGCAAAGCCTGTTCACCTCGCAGCCGGGCATCTCCAAGCAAATACGCCTTTTGGAAGACGAGCTGGGCGTGGAGATTTTTGCCCGTAGCGGCAAGCATCTCACGCGGGTAACGCCTGCCGGCCAGTCGATCATTGACCTGGCCGGGCAAGTGTTGCGCACCACCGAAAACATCAAGCACGTGGCGCAGGAGCACAGCGACGAGCGACGCGGGAGTCTGTCGATTGCCACGACGCACACCCAGGCGCGCTATGCGCTACCGCCGATCATCAGTTCCTTCACCCAGAAATATCCCGATGTGGCCCTGCACATGCAGCAGGGCACTCCCAAGCAGATTGCCCAGATGGTCAGCGAAGGTCAGGCCGATTTTGCCATTGCCACCGAGTCGCTGGAGCTGTTTACCGACCTCATTCTGCTGCCGTGCTATCGCTGGAATCGCTGCGTGCTGGTTCCCAAGGGGCATCCGCTGGCTAATCTTGACGGCCCGTTAACGCTCGAGGCGCTGGCAACGCACCCGCTGGTGACCTATGTATTCGGGTTTACCGGTCGCTCCCAGCTGGACGATGCCTTCAAGGCCCAGGGGCTGACGCCCAATGTGGTGCTTACCGCGGCGGATGCCGATGTCATCAAGACCTACGTACGGCTGGGTATGGGCGTGGGCATCGTGGCGCACATGGCGGTGGATCCCGAGCTGGATAGCGACCTGGTGGCGCTCGACGCGCGCCACCTGTTTGCCAGTTCGACGACCAAGATTGGCATTCGCCGTGGCACCTTCATGCGCGGCTACATGTACGATTTTCTGACGCGCTTTGCGCCTCATCTGACCCGTGACCGGGTGGAGGAGGCGCTGACGGCCGGCCCCCGCCACGAACAGATGCTGTTCGACGAAGTGGAGCTACCCGAATACTGAGCCCGGGACAAAAGCTTGGGCCAAACGCAAATCGGCTGCGCTGAATAATGATTCAGACGCAGCCGAGTGAGGGTCGTGGGGCGGTGGCGAAGACCTTTCAGTGCTGTAAATGCAGCCCGCACTCGCGCTTTTCCTCGACCTTGGTGGGGTCAAAGTAGTCGAAATTGTTGGGCAGGTCGTGGGCCTGCAGGTAGTCATACATGTCCTTGGCGGTCCACTGAAGCAGGGGCGCCACCTTCAACAAGCCGTCCTCATTGCGGCTGACCGGCTGCATCTTGGCGCGTTCGGGGGTGTCTTCCGCGCGCAGCGCGGTAAACCAGACATCCGGCCGCATTTCCCTGAGCGCGCGCTCGAAAGGTTCGATTTTTACTTCCTGGGTAAAGACATCGTGACGCGGGTCATCAATCCCGGGCATCGGGCCTTCCAGCGCTTCGCGGTGGGCGCGGGTTCGTTTGGGCAGGAAGCTGACAATGTTCAGGTTCAGCCGCTTGATCAGCGCATCGGCAAACTGGTAGGTGGCCTCGGTGTTGTAGCCGCTGTCCATCCACACAATGGGGATGTCGGGACGTACCTGGGTCACCATGTGCAGTATCACCGCCTCGAAGGGGCGGAAGTTGGTCGTGCAAATCGGCCGCTGGCCCTGACGAAAGGCCCATTCGATCAACCCCTGAGGGTCGTTGGCGAAATCGCTGTTAACAGTGTCTAGATCAGACGACATGCTGCCTCCTTGTGTGTGGGCAAGATCGTCACGTTAGGCTACCAAAGGCCCGGCGGTTCGCCCCAATACCGTTTGGTTTGGCTTTTATATTTCTTTTTGATTTAAAACGCTGCTTTCTTATTCCAGAGCGCCAATAAGGTGGCGAATCTTGTCGTGGGTTTCGGTGTATTCCTCTTCGGCCTTGGAATCCGCCACCAGGCCGCCACCGCCCCACACGTGCAGCCTTCCGGCATCCGCCACTACGGTGCGGATTGCGATTGAGGTATCCATGCTCCCCCGCACGTCCACATAACCAAGGCTGCCGCAATAGACGCTGCGCTGGCAGGGTTCCAGCTCGTCGATGATCTGCATGGCGCGGATCTTGGGGGCGCCGGTGATCGAGCCGCCGGGAAAAGCGGCGGCCAGCAGCGCCAGCGCCGCGCGGGGGTCGGGTAGCTGGCCCTGGATGACGCTGACCAGATGGTGCACGTTGGGGTAACTCTCCAGCTGGCAGAGCTGCGGCACGCGAATGGAGCCGGGCTGGCAGACGCGCCCCAGGTCGTTGCGCAGCAGGTCGACAATCATCACGTTTTCCGCGCGGTCCTTGGTGCTGGTGAGCAGTTCCTCGGCAAGCGCGCGGTCTTCATCGGGGGTTGATCCGCGTGGTCGGGTGCCTTTGATCGGCCGGGTTTCCACCTGGCCTTCGTGGCAGCGAATAAAGCGCTCGGGGGATAGCGACAGTACGGCCTTGTCCTGCCAGGCCATGTAGCCGGAAAAGGGTGTCGGAGTGGCGTGGCGCAGGCGTAGGTACGCCTCCCACTCGTCGCCCTGGTAGGGTGCCGAAAAGCGCTGGGCCAGATTGATCTGGTAGCAGTCACCGGCGCGGATGTAGTCTTGCACGGCGTGAAAGCGCTTGAGGTAGTCAGCGCGGCTAAGTTGGGGCTGGAAGGGGGCTGCCAGACCGAAGGGCGTGGTGGGTGGCGTCGCATGTTCAAGCCAGCGCATGACCTGCTCCCGGCGCGCGGGCGTGGCCACCAGCCAGGTTTGCTGAGTGTGGTGGTCAAAGGTAATGCACCAGTCATAAAGCCCGATGCGCGCCTGGGGCAGGGCGGTGACGCAGGGCTGTTGACTGACAATGGATTGCTGCTCGCGGCCAAGGTCGTAGCTCCAGTAGCCGATCAGCCCCCCCGCAAACGGCAGCTCGCCCATATCCGCTGCCGGGATAGGCAACTGTTCAAGCAGCCACTGCTGGGGAGCAAAGGCATCCTGCCACTCGCCCGGCATGTTGAACTGGCCAGAAACAAGCCTGGGAATGCCGTGGGCATCGATCTCCAGCGTGGCTAGCGGGTCGCTGCTGAGGATGTCAAACCGGCCGTTGGCCACCGGACGTCCGCTATCCAGCAATACCGCGCCGGGGCGCTGGCGCAACGGCGCGAACGTCGCGAGCGGGTCGGGTAGATAGGGCAGTGCCGTCAGTGTCAACGCCGATGTCATGGAGCAAACGCCTAGCCGAGTGAGGCGATGCATTTTAGAGGGCGTTCAGCACGGACACCAGCCGATCTTCTTGACGCGGTTCTCACGTTTGTCGCTTGGAGATAAAAAGCGTCGTTAACGTCGGCGTTTTACGGCTGGATTGTCGACACCGATAAAAACGATGGCCCTAAGTCGTACGACAAAAGACGCATATAATCCAGTGTTAGCCACGGTTGACGGCGGTAGGGCAGGGGACTAAAGTTGCTTTATCATTTAATTGTCGACAATTTATCATGACGCTAACAGCCACAACGATATCGAAAGAGGCTTCAGGGCACGAGGCGACGTCTCCTGAAGTGCGCACCTTGGCCGAGCGGGTTTTTCACCAGCTTCAGGATGCCATCGTACGCGGTGAGCTCGCCCCGGGGAGCAAGATTACCGAACCGGGGCTGTCGAAAACCTACGGGATTTCCCGCGGTCCGCTGCGCGAAGCCATGCGACGCCTGGAGGCCCACCGGCTGATCGAACGTGTGCCGCACGTGGGCGCCCGGGTGGTCAAGCTTTCCATGAAGGAGCTTCTCGAGCTGTTTGACCTGCGCGAGGCACTGGAAAGCATGGCCGCCCGGCTGGCCGCCGAGCACATGTCCGCCGACGATATTCAGGGGCTGCGCGACGTGCTGGCGCTGCACGAAGGGCAAAGCGACCTGAAACGCGGCGAGGCCTACTATCAGCGTGAAGGCGACCTGGATTTCCACTACCGCATCGTGCAGGGCAGCCACAACAAGATGCTGATGAACCTGCTGTGCGATGACCTCTATTACCTGGTGCGTCTCTACCGGACCCAGTTCAGCGCCAGCGGTGCGCGTCCTCAGCGCGCCTTCGTCGAACACCACCGTATTGTCGATGCCATCGAAGCCGGTGATGCCGAACTCGCCGAGCTATTGATGCGCCGCCACGTCAGCGCTTCCCGCGCCAACGTCGCCGACCGCTACGCCGCCATTCTCGACCCACAGACAACGACACCCACGGCCTGATACGCCGTTTGCCCGTGTCGGATTATAAAGGAGTCAACGCTCATGTCTCAGTCCCCCTCGCGTCCTGCATCGAGGCTCACGCCGGGCGCTCGCTTTCGTACGGCGCTGGACGAAAGCCGTCCGCTGCCGATTCTCGGTACCATTAATGCCTATACCGCGATGATGGCCGAGCGGGTGGGCCACCAGGCGATTTACCTATCGGGCGGTGGCGTGGCGAACGCGTCCTTTGGCCTGCCGGACTTGGGGATGACCACCATGAACGACGTGGTCGAAGACGCCCACCGTATCTGTGGGGCCACCGATGTGCCGCTGCTGGTGGATATCGATACCGGCTGGGGTGGCGCCTTCAATATCGCGCGTACCGTGAAGGAAATGCAGCGTGCGGGGGTTGCGGCGGTGCACCTGGAAGACCAGGTGGCCCAGAAGCGCTGCGGGCACCGCCCCAATAAAGCCATCGTCTCCCAGCAGGAAATGGTCGACCGCATCAAAGCCGCTGCGGATGCCAAGCTCGACCCCGAGTTCTATCTGATTGCACGCACCGATGCCTTCCAGAAAGAAGGGCTCGACGCGGCCATCGAGCGCGCCAATGCCTGCGTCGAGGCGGGTGCCGATGCCATCTTCGCCGAAGCGGTGCATACCCTGGGTGACTACCAAGCCTTCTGCGAGCGGGTCAACGCGCCGATTCTCGCCAATATTACCGAGTTTGGCGCCACGCCGTTATTCACCCAGCAGGCGTTGGGTGATGTCGGCTGCCGCATGGTGCTGTATCCGCTATCGGCCTTCCGCGCGATGAACGCCGCCGCGCTGCATGTCTACCAGAGCATTCTGGACAACGGCCACCAGAAAGACGTGGTGGACACCATGCAGACCCGCGATGAGCTTTATGACTTTTTGAACTACCACGATTTCGAGCAAAAGCTCGACGCGCTATTTGCCGAGCAGAAAAACGCTTAACCCATTACAACGCTTACAACCTACAAGAATCGCGACAGGAGACACGATATGGCTGACAAACCGCAAAACAGCGCAGGACTGCGTGGACAAAGCGCTGGTAGTACCGCGCTGTGTACCGTCGGCAAAACGGGCTCAGGGTTGACCTACCGCGGTTTCGATATCAAGGAGCTGGCCGAAAAAGCCAAGTTCGAAGAGGTCGCCTTCCTGCTGTTAAAGGGCAAGCTGCCCAACCAGACCGAGCTGGATGACTACATCGCCAAGCTGAAAAGCCTGCGCGGCTTGCCCAGCGCCTTGAAAGCCGTGCTGGAAGAGATTCCCAAAGACGCCCATCCGATGGATGTCATGCGCACCGGTACCTCGATGCTCGGCAATCTGGAAACCGAGGAAAGCTTTGGCGAACAGGATGACGTGGCCGACCGGCTGCTTGCCGTCCTGCCGTCGATCATCTGCTACTGGTACCGTTTCACCCACGATGGCGTGCGTATCAAGACCGAAACCGACGACGCCTCGGTGGGTGGCCACTTTCTGCATATGCTGCGCGGTGAGCCGGCCTCCGAGCTGCATGCCCGGGTGATGAACGTCTCGCTGATTCTTTACGCCGAGCACGAATTCAACGCCTCGACGTTTACCGCCCGGGTGTGCGCCTCGACGCTTTCCGACATGCATTCCTGCGTGACCGGGGCGATTGGCTCGCTGCGCGGCCCGCTACACGGCGGCGCCAACGAGGCGGCGATGGCGATGATCGAGAACTGGTCATCCCCGGAAGAAGCCGAGCGCGAGATGCTCGGCATGCTGGAGCGCAAAGAGAAGATCATGGGCTTCGGGCACGCCATCTATCGCGAGTCCGACCCGCGCAACGCCATTATCAAGCACTGGTCGAAAAAACTTGCCGACGATGTGGGCGATAAGGTGCTGTACCCCGTCTCGGAGCGCTGCGAAGCGGTCATGTGGCGCGAGAAGAAACTGTTCTGCAACGCCGACTTTTTCCATGCCAGCGCCTATCACTTCATGGGCATTCCGACCAAGCTGTTCACGCCGATCTTTGTGATGTCGCGCCTCACCGGCTGGGCCGCCCACGTGTTCGAGCAGCGCGAAAACAACCGCATTATTCGTCCCAGCGCCGACTATACCGGCCCTGAAAAGAGCGAGTGGGTGCCCATTGAAGACCGCGACTGAGTGAGAGTGCTGATGAATACTGATTATCGCAAGCCGCTGCCGGGTGTGACGCGGGAGGGCGCTCCGGTCGATTTCTTCGATGCCCGCCAGGCCGTGGAGGATATCCAGCCCGGCGCCTACGCGACCCTGCCGTACACCTCGCGGGTATTGGCCGAGCAGCTGGTGCGCCGCTGCGAGCCGACGCTGCTGACCGACGCGCTGAAACAGCTGATCGAGCGTAAGCGCGACCTGGACTTCCCGTGGTACCCGGCGCGGGTCGTTTGCCACGATATCCTGGGCCAGACCGCGCTGGTCGACCTGGCGGGCCTGCGCGATGCCATCGCCGATAAAGGCGGTGATCCGGCAAAGGTCAATCCGGTGGTGCCGACGCAGCTGATCGTCGACCACTCGCTGGCCGTTGAGCATGCCGGCTTTGAAAAGGACGCCTTTGAAAAAAATCGCCAGGTAGAAGACCGGCGCAACGACGACCGCTTTCACTTCATCAACTGGACGAAAGTGGCCTTCGAAAACGTCGATGTGATCCCGCCCGGCAACGGCATCATGCACCAGATCAACCTGGAGAAGATGTCGCCGGTGGTGCAGACTCAGCAGGGTGTGGCCTTCCCCGATACCTGTGTGGGCACCGACAGCCACACGCCCATGACCGATGCGTTGGGCGTGATTTCGGTGGGCGTCGGTGGTCTCGAAGCCGAGAGCGTGATGCTCGGCCGCGCCTCGATGATGCGCCTGCCGGATATCGTCGGTGTGGAACTCACCGGCAAGCTTGAGCCCGGCATCACCGGTACCGATATGGTGCTGGCCATTACCGAGTTCTTGCGTACAGAAAAGGTGGTCGGCGCCTATCTGGAGTTTTACGGCGAAGGCGCCAATGCGCTGACCGTAGGCGACCGCGCGACGATTTCCAACATGACGCCGGAATACGGCGCCACGGCGGCGATGTTTTACATCGATGACCAGACCATCGAGTACCTGAAGCTCACCGGGCGCGAAGACGAGCAGGTGGCGCTGGTCGACGCCTACGCCAAGCATACCGGTCTGTGGGCCGACAGCCTGACCACGGCCGAGTACGAGCGGGTGCTGACGTTCGACCTTTCCAGCGTCACGCGCACTTTGGCGGGGCCTTCCAACCCCCACGCCCACCTGCCCACCTCGGCGCTTGCCAAGAACGGCATCGCGGGGGATATGGATAAAGCCCGGGCGGAAGAGCAAGCCGGCAGGATGCCCGACGGCGCGGTGATTATCGCCGCGATCACCAGCTGCACCAATACGTCCAACCCGCGCAACATGGTGGCGGCCGGGTTGATCGCCCGCAACGCCAACAGGCTCGGCCTGACCCGCAAGCCGTGGGTCAAGTCATCGCTGGCCCCGGGGTCGAAAACCGTCAAGATGTACCTGGAAGAAGCCGACCTGATGGGCGAGCTGGAAGACCTGGGGTTTGGCGTGGTGGCCTACGCGTGCACTACCTGCAACGGCATGTCGGGCGCGCTGGATCCGCGCATTCAGCAGGAAATCATCGACCGCGATCTTTACGCCACGGCCGTGCTGTCGGGCAACCGTAATTTTGACGGGCGTATTCACCCCCATGCCCAGCAGGCGTTTCTGGCCTCGCCGCCGCTGGTGGTGGCTTACGCGATCGCGGGCACGATTCGCTTCGATATTGAAAAGGACGTCCTGGGGCACGATGCCGACGGGAATCCGGTTACGCTCAAGGATATCTGGCCCGACGACAGCGAAATCGACGCCATCGTGAAGTCGGCGGTGAAACCCGAGCAGTTCCGCGACACTTACATCCCGATGTTTGACCTGGATAAAAGTGCGCGCGCCCAGGTCAGTCCGCTCTACGAGTGGCGCCCCCAGAGCACCTACATCCGGCGACCTCCCTATTGGGAAGGCAACATGGCAAAGGCGCGGGGCCTGAAGGGCATGCGCCCGCTGGCGATTCTGCCGGATAATATCACCACCGATCACCTGTCACCCTCCAACGCGATTCAGTTGAACAGCGCAGCGGGTGAGTACCTGGACAAGATGGGCCTGCCGGAGGAAGACTTCAACTCCTACGCCACTCACCGTGGCGACCACCTCACCGCACAGCGCGCGACGCTTGCGAACCCTAAACTGTTCAACGAAATGGTTCACGACGAGCAGGGCAAGGTCGTGCAGGGGTCGCTTGCGCGGGTTGAGCCGGAAGGCAAGGTCACGCGCATGTGGGAGGCCATCGAAACCTACATGACCCGCAAGCAGCCGTTGATCATTATTGCCGGGGCCGACTACGGCCAGGGGTCTTCAAGGGATTGGGCCGCCAAAGGCGTGGCCTTGGCCGGGGTCGAGAGCATTGTCGCCGAGGGTTTTGAGCGCATCCACCGCACCAATCTGATCGGCATGGGGGTGATGCCGCTGCAGTTCGAGCCGGGTACGACGCGGCATACACTGGGGCTCGATGGCACCGAAATCTACGATGTGGAAGGGGCGCCCGAGCCGGGGGCAACGCTTACCCTGGTGATTCACCGCCAGCATGGTGGCACCGAGCGCGTGTCGGTGATCTGCCGTCTGGATACCGCCGAGGAAGTGACCATCTATACGGCCGGCGGTGTCTTGCAGCGTTTCGCGCAGGACTTTCTTGAATCGACAGCGGCATAGGGAGACGACCTGCATGCCTCATGCTCCTCAACGCAAGATTCCCGCCACCTATATGCGTGGCGGCACCAGCAAAGGCGTGTTCTTTACGCTCAGCGATTTGCCCGAGGCCGCTCAGCGCCCGGGTGAGGCGCGGGACAAGCTGCTGCTGAGAGTGATCGGCAGCCCCGACCCCTACGAAAAACAGATCGATGGCATGGGCGGTGCAACGTCCAGTACCAGCAAGGCGGTGATTCTGTCTAAAAGCGAATCCCCGGCTCATGACGTCGATTATCTGTTTGGTCAGGTGTCCATCGATAAGCCGTTTGTCGATTGGAGTGGTAACTGCGGCAACCTATCGGCCGCGGTGGGGCCTTACGCGATTGCCAACGGCCTGGTAGATGCCTCGCGAGTGCCTGATAACGGCATGGCCGAGGTGCGTATCTGGCAGGTCAATATTGGCAAAACGATCGTTGCTCAGGTACCCATGACCCATGGTCAGGTCCAGGAAACCGGCGACTTCGAGCTCGACGGCGTCACCTTTCCTGCGGCTGAAATCCCGGTGGCCTTTATGGACCCGGCCGACGGTGAAGGGGCAATCTTCCCCACCGGCAACCTGGTGGATGACCTTGAGGTGCCGGGCGTGGGCGTGTTGAAAGCCACGCTGATCAACGCGGGTATCCCGACGGTCTTCATCAACGCCCAGGCGGTCGGTTATACCGGGACGGAGCTGCAGGATGCCATCAATGGCGATGCCAAGGCACTGGCCATGTTCGAGACGATCCGCGCTCACGGCGGCGTTCGCATGGGGCTCATCGAGCACGTCGACGAGGCGGCCAACCGCCAGCACACCCCCAAAGTGGCCTTTGTGGCGCCGCCTGCCAGCTATACGGCCTCCAGTGGCAAAGCGGTCGATGCCGAGTCCGTCGACCTGCTGGTCAGGGCCATGTCGATGGGCAAGATGCACCACGCGATGATGGGCACTGCGGCCGTGGCCATCGCCGCTGCGGCCTCGATCAAGGGCACGCTGGTCAATGAGGCGGCGGGCGGTGGTGACCGCGCTGCGGTGACCTTTGGCCACCCCTCCGGGTCGTTGCGCGTAGGCGCGCAGGCCAGCCTGGTGGACGGTATCTGGCAAATCGATAAAGCGTTAATGAGTCGCAGCGCGCGGGTCTTGATGGAGGGTAACGTGCGCGTGCCGGTCGAGAGCCACTAACAGGCACATCTATTGGGAGGTACTACCATGCAGACCGCCGACGTGAATGAGCGTCCTGACTATGACCCAGAGCTGCAAGCGCTGGCCGATTACGCGCTCAACTATCGCACGCCCTCCGAGGAAGCCCTGACCACGGCGCGTTACTGCCTGATGGACACGCTGGGCTGCGGGCTACTGGCGCTTCGCTTCCCGGCGTGTACCAAGCACCTGGGCCCGCTGGTGGAAGGCACCGTGGTGCCGCACGGTGCCCGGGTGCCAGGCACCTCGCTTCGTCTGGACCCGGCCAAAGCGGCCTGGGACATCGGGGCCATGGTGCGCTGGCTGGACTACAACGATACCTGGCTGGCCGCCGAGTGGGGGCACCCTTCGGATAATCTGGGGGCGATTCTGGCGGTGGCGGATCACCTGTCCCAGAAGCGGGTGGCCGTCGGGGCCGAGCCGCTGGTGATGGGCGATGTCCTGCAGGCGATGATAATGGCCCACGAGATACAGGGCGTACTGGCGCTGGACAACAGCTTCAACCGCGTAGGGTTGGACCATGTGTTGCTGGTGAAAGTGGCCTCAACAGCAGTGGTGGCGCGCTTGATGGGTGCCGATCGCGAGCAGCTGTTGTCGGCACTTTCCCATGCCTGGGTCGACGGCCAGAGTCTGCGCACCTATCGCCACGCACCCAATGCCGGCTCGCGCAAGAGCTGGGCGGCGGGCGATGCCACCTCGCGTGCCGTGCGTCTGGCGGATATCGCCATGCGGGGTGAAATGGGCATCCCCAGCGCGCTGACGGCGCCGCAATGGGGGTTCTACGACGTCATGTTCAGCCACGTCAACAAGGACCTGAGCCTCAAGCCCGAGGGCGAACGCCGGCTGCGCTTTCAGCGCGAGCTGGGCTGCTACGTGATGGAAAATATTCTCTTCAAGGTGGCGTTCCCGGCTGAATTTCACGCCCAGACCGCCTGCGAGGCAGCGGTGAAGCTGCACCCGCAGGTGAGCGATCGTCTGTCGTCTATCGAGCGCATCGTGATGACCACCCACGAAGCCGCCATTCGTATCATTTCCAAGACGGGCAAGCTCGCCAACCCCGCCGACCGTGATCACTGCCTTCAGTACATGGTCGCCGTGCCGCTCATGCAGGGTGCCTTGACCGCCGACCATTACGAAGATGACTTCCACGCCGCGCATCCGCTTATCGACCAGCTGCGTGACAAAATGGTGGTGGAGGAAGACCCCGATTACTCGCGGGACTACCACGACCCCGACAAGCGTTCGATTGCCAACGCCGTCCAGGTGTTTTTCGACGATGGCACGTCAACCGACAAGGTGTCGGTGGAATACCCCTTGGGGCATCGGCGACGCCGCGACGAAGGTCTGCCGCTGCTGCTCGACAAGTTTCAGCGCCACCTGGCCACGCGGTTTCCCGCGCACCGCTGCGAGGCGATCATGCACGCCTGCAGCGACCAGACGTCGCTTGCCGAAATGCCGGTGAACCGGTTCATGACGCTCTGGGAAATGACGCCATAAAGCGAAAACCGCCCGAGGCGCTCACGCTCTCGGGCGGTGGTGATGCGGCGCCAAGGCCGCCCCATTAATTGCCAAAGGTGATCTGGTCGCGCATGCGGTCGACGGTGGCGGGCCCGATGCCGCTGACGCGGGTCAGGTCGTCGGCATTCTCGAACTCACCGTTGGCATCACGCTCTTCGATAATGGCCTCGGCGCGGCTGGGGCCGATGCCCGGAAGCTCGTCAAGCAGCTCAGTGTCGGCGCTGTTGATGTTGATCGGTGCGACCTCCTGGGCCAGGGCGCTGCTAACGCTGCCGATGCTGAAGAGCAGTGCGGCTAACAGTCCTTTCATTGATTGTTTCATGCTAAGTCCTTAATGGTTTGTCCTGAGGTTAAGTATTGACGCGGGCGTAATTCCCACTTTTTTTACCCTAGCTGGATATTCGCGGGATGCTGTCGGAAATTAGCGATACGTGATGTAAGCAAAATGCCATACGTGTATGGCAAAAGGCTTACATAGCCCGCCTGGGGGACTGATATAATGGGCAAAATTACCTGGGAGCTTGGCATGCCTGTCACCGAATCACCTCTGATCATTGCGCTTGACTACCCGTCGCTGGATGCGGCGTTGTGCATGGCGGATCAGCTTGATCCTTCACGCTGTCGGCTCAAGGTCGGCAAGGAGCTGTTCACCCGCAGCGGCCCGGCGGTACTCGAGGCGCTGCATGGGCGCGGATTCGAGGTGTTTCTGGATCTCAAATTCCACGATATCCCCAATACGGTGGCAAGCGCCGTCGAAGCCGCCGCAGAGCAGGGCGTATGGATGGTGAACGTCCACGCCAGCGGCGGTCGGGCCATGATGGAAACGGCGGCGGATCGCCTGGCGCAAAAGCGCCTCGAGACGCGTCTGATTGCCGTCACCGTGCTGACCAGCATGCAGGCAAGCGATCTCGCCGAGGTGGGCGTGTTGGCGTCTCTCGACGAGCAGGTGGCGCAGTTGGCGCAGCTGGCCAAGCAAAGCGGCTTGCATGGCGTGGTGTGCTCGGCTCAGGAGTCAGCCAGGATTGCGTCGCTATGCGGTGATGGGTTCTTGAAGGTGACGCCGGGCATTCGGCCAGCGTTTGCCGTGGCCAATGATCAACAACGGATCATGACGCCCCAGGAGGCAATGCAGGCAGGCAGCACGCACCTGGTGGTCGGGCGGCCGGTAACCCAGGCGGACAACCCGATGGATGCCTTGGCGGCCATCGAGTCTGAGCTGGGAATCGACGCCTAAGCGACGCCAGCCCTATTCACCTTCCACGCCGATAATCGGTTTGATGGTGCCCCAGTAGCGGCAGGTGGGGCACTGCCATTGCAGCGCATCGCTGGTAAAACCACAGCGCAGGCAGCGGTGGCGCGGTCGGCCTTGCAGTAAGGCGTCGGTGTGGTACTTGAGCAGCAGCAGGCGCGTATCCGGGGTATTCCGCCCCTGCAGGCGGTGGCTTTCCATGTAAAGGTCAACCAGATAGTTGAGCCCGCGCAGGCTGGGGGCCTGGCTGAGCAGCTCGCCGGTCATCTCGATGGCGGTGTCGACCCCGTCACGGTGGTGAATCAGCTCCCCGAGTTCGATGATCAGGCTGGTATAGGGGGCCACCTTGATCAGCCGCTGCAGGTGCGCCTCGAGGCCGTCTTCGTCGTCGTTGCGCAGGTAGGCGCGTTTCAGCGCGGGCAGCATGGTTGGAAGGTGGGCGTTATCCTGATCCGGCACGCGCGCCAGACGCTCGATGGCGCGCGTGTAATGGGCATTGTCCATTTCCAGCTCGGCGAGAATCAGGTTGGCGCGTACGCAGTGCGGATCCAGCTGAAGGGCCTTCTTGAGGTGGCGTTTGGCCACCGCTCGGCTGGCATTATCGGTTGCCGTTTCTGCCAGCTCGCACTGCCAATGGGCCGCCGCCCGGCGTATATTGGGGAACTGCTTGAAAAGCGGGATGGCGGTATCAAAGGCACCTTGCCAGTCCTTTTCGCGCTCAAGCAGATCAATCAGCAGGCGCTTGGCGGGGTAGTGCAGCTCGCTGTCATGGTTCTGTTCCAGCAGGGTTCTGAGTAGCCGCTGGGCGCGGTCATGTACACCCAAGGTCACGAAATCCCGTGCCAGTTCCAGCTGCACCTTGGCATTGGTGGCGTCAGAGAGTGCGGGGCGGGCCAGCAGGTTCTGGTGAATACTGACGGCCTTGTCCGCCTCGCCGCGGGAGCGAAACAGCGTGCCCAGGGTGATATGCGTCTCTACCGTATCGCTATTGACGTCCAGCGCGTTGATGAAGGTGTTGATGGCTTCATCGGGCTGTTCGTTGAGCAGGTAGTTGAGCCCGACGAAGTAGTCCCGGGATAGGCCGCTGTGGGTCGGTGTCGCTCGATCGCGTGAGCGCCGCGCGGCCTGGCGGAAGCCGAGCCCGTAGCCGATCGCGATGGCGGCAAAGATAACGCCCAGCAGCGCAATATCCAGCATTTAAGCCAGTTCCTTAAACTCCTGCGTGCGCAGCTGGTCAAGTTCCTTGCGTTGCTGCTTGCCATGGCGTTCGCTTCGCGCCAGTCTGGCCTTGAGGCGAATGTAAACGCCCATCATGGCCAGCATGCCAACCAGCACACCGAACGTCAGCGTTGCCAGCAGCCAGACGGAGAGTGATGCGGCGGGTAGCTCGAGCCATATCAGGTTCAACGCAACGGCCTGCTGGTTATTGACCGCAAACAGAATGCCCACTAGCAGTACTACCAGTAAAATAACGGCCAGAATCAGCCCTTTAATCCAACGCATGAGAGGTTCCTAATCAGTAGCTTTCACGGTAGCACCATTGTGTACGAGTCGCTGTGCGGCGTCATCCCCAACGGGGCTTGAAAGCCCGTTTAATGAGCAATGGCGAAGGGCAGCGTCGCCGACACAATCAATACCCCAGGGCGCGGCTGGCATCGACCTGCTCGCGCAGTTCCTTGCCCGGCTTGAAATGGGGGACGTATTTCCCTTCCAGTTCCACGGGTTCGCCGGTTTTCGGGTTACGCCCGGTACGGGGCTCGCGGTAGTGTAGCGAAAAACTCCCGAAGCCACGAATCTCCACGCGGCCGCCGCTAGCCAGTGCATCGGTCATGTCGTCGAGAATGATGCGCACGGCGGTCTCTACTTCCTTTGCCGACAGCTCGGGCTGGTGCATGGCAATTTGTTCGATCAATTCAGATTTGGTCATCGGTTAGCTCCCTGCGGACGTTGAAGGTCGATCAGCACGACCTTTCTGTCACCTGTCTCAGCATACTGCGCAATCGGGGATAAAACAATTTAGATAAAACAAGGTTCTACAATCGATAATAGCATAGGACACGCCGGGCGCTGGCGCGACCCTGTGGCTTAGGTATACTAGTTCCTCATTCACCTTGTTTATCCAAGAGAGGCCAACGTTGAGCGACGACACATCTCCAGCCGCGATCAATCGCAAGCGACTTTATTGGCACTCACGCAGAGGTATGTGGGAACTGGATCTGCTGTTGATTCCCTTTCTGGAGCAGCGCTATGACCAGCTTGAGGCGGATGATCAGCGCGCGTTTCAGCTGCTCATCGACGAAGAGGATCAAGACCTGTTTGGCTGGCTGATGCGCCGTGAATGGCCGGAAGACCCTACGCTGCGCCGTGTCGTGAAGATGATCGTCGAGCATGCCGAAAGTACCGATAATTCTGCCTATCGAACGCTCTAGGGTCTGGTGGGGGTTGCACGGCGGTCTGCTGCTGGGGCTGGCCGTGATGGTCACGATCATCATCGGCTGGTGGGCGGGTGGCCTGGCGGTGCTTGCAGGGGGAAGCTGCCTAGGACGCAGTCTCAAACGACAGCCCAGCGGCACGCTTTATCTACTGCCGCGTCACCAGGGCCCGCTAGGCCGTTGGCTGTTGCCCCAGGGCGAACTCGATGACGCCTTGCCCGTTCACTGTGACTACCTGACGCCGTGGCTGGTCGGGCTCAAGGTCGGGCAGCAACGTGTCTGGCTCTGGCCGGACAGCCTACCTTTTGAGGCGCACCGGGCGGTGCGCCGATTATTCCACTTCCCTGGTCGTTAATCCTTATCTGCGCTGCCCTTTAGTGCCTGGTCAGGTCACGGAGGGTCAGCCGTGACGGCTGGCTGTTCGCGGCGTGGCCGGGCCAGTCGGAGCTGAAGTGTAAGCCTCGCGACTCATGGCGCTGCTGCGCGGCGATGACCGTCAAGCGGGCAAGGTTGGTCAGTTGCTGCAAGCGCTGTAAGTCAGCGGTCGTCTGCGTCGCGCTGATCTCGGCAAGGTTGCTGTCAATGTCGTCGAGGACAGCGCTTGCGGAAGCAAGGCCCGCAACACTTCTTACTATGGCCACGTGCTGACTCATGGTGACGCGCAATTGTTGGCGAAGCGCCGCCACCTGAGCGTCGATGTCGCCCTCGGCGGCGGGCAGGGTGGGCGGCTTGACGTCGAAGTCCTGCTGGACCGGTGCGGCTGCCTGGATGGTCTGCGCGCAACTGCGGGCAAATACCAGGCATTCGAGCAGCGAGTTGCTGGCCATCCGATTGGCGCCATGCAGCCCCGTGCAGGCGGTTTCGCCAATGGCGAAGAGCCCCGGTACGCCGGTAGCCCCGCTGAGGTCAGTCGCGACGCCACCGCAGCTATAGTGGGCGGCGGGCACTACCGGAATCGGCTGCTGGGTAATATCCAGGCCGCGCGATGCGCAGTGGGCCTGAATGGTCGGGAAATGATGGTGAATCGCCTCCACGCCCAAGTGGCGGACGTCCAGCCAGACGTGGGGCAGCGCCTGTTGCTGTATTTCAGCGTCAATGGCGCGCGCCACTACATCCCGGGGGGCGAGTTCCGCTCTCGCGTCGAGCGCCGGCATGAAACGCTCGCCGGCCGCGTTGAGCAAGTAGCCGCCTTCGCCTCGCACGGCTTCGCTGATCAGAAACGCGGGGCCCTCGGGGTCGTACAGGCAGGTAGGGTGAAACTGCTGAAACTCCAGATTCATCAGGGTAGCGCCCAGCTCTGCCGCCATGATCATGCCTTCACCGCTGCTCGGAGCGGGGGTGGTGGTGTGCAGGTAAAGCCCGCTGGCGCCTCCGGTGGCCAGCACCGTGTGGCGGGCCGTCAAGGCATGCCATTGCTGCTGCTCGTCCAGTGCATTGGCGCCTATGCAGGCGCCCTGGGCATCTTGGAGTAATCCCGTGACGCTGAGCTGGTGGTGCTGGCGGATATTGGGATGGGCCATGACGCGCTTTAGTAGCGTATCCACCACGGCACGACCGGTGGCGTCGTCGGCGTGAATGATCCGTCGGGCGTTATGCCCCCCTTCGCGAGTCAGGTGAAAAGGGTAGCGCGCATCGGCGGCATGATCCGGGGTAAAGGGGACGCCGCTATCTATCAGCCAGGCGATGGCTTCCGGGCCGCTTTCGACCGTGAAGCGGACGGCCGCTTCGTCGCATAGTCCATCACCGGCAATCAGGGTGTCGTTGACGTGGGCATCCACATGGTCGTCGGGGGAGAGTACTGCGGCAATCCCACCCTGCGCCCAGCGGCTCGCCCCCTTGTCATCCTGAGCCGGACGTATCAGCGCCACGCTGTGCGTATCGGCGACCGCCAGGGCCAAGGTCAATCCGGCAACGCCGCCACCGATGATCAGGATATCCGAGGAGGGCGTTGTCATGGGGAGCTCCTTAGCAGGCGTGTCCTAAAGATCCCATCGAAGTGGCCAGGGGTGGCTGATGATCGTTGGGCGAAGGCAGGCATGATAGCGCGGTGTCGGACAGATGGCGATGACGGGCATCGATTTATCTAAGGACAAGAATGACGACAGACGACACTAAGGACTGGAAAAATCGAAGAAAGCGGGGATGGCTACATAATGGTGCCCGGAGCCGGACTTGAACCGGCACGGGGTTACCCCCGAGAGATTTTAAGTCTCTTGCGTCTACCAATTTCGCCATCCGGGCAGCGCAACGACGAGTATCGGTGCACAGAAAAAGTGGAGGCTGGAGTCGGAATCGAACCGGCGTACACGGAGTTGCAGTCCGCTGCATAACCACTCTGCCATCCAGCCTCGTTGAGTCGTTGGAGCGGGAAAGGAGATTCGAACTCCCGACCCTCGCCTTGGCAAGGCGATGCTCTACCACTGAGCTATTCCCGCTCGACTCGAGGGCGAATTATACGCAACGCATCGGGCATGTCAATCAAACATTTTACAGGAAAGCTACTTTGGCGAATCAGCCACTTACATCGAACGGCTGAGGTGCGGCCAGGCGGATTTCAGGTACTGAATCATCGACCAGAGCGTCAGTATGGCCGCGGCGTAAAGAATGACCACGCCAAGCTGTGCCAGCGGGTGGTCGGGAGAAAATGCCAGCAGCACCAGCAGAGCCACCATCTGCAGGGTCGTCTTGAGCTTGCCGATCCAGGAAACCGCCACCATGCCGCGCTTGCCCATTTCCGCCATCCACTCGCGCAGCGCTGAAATGACAATTTCACGCCCGATGATCACCAGCGCGGGAAGCGTGAGCACCATGGTGTCGAAACGTTCTACCAGCAAGGCCAGGGCAACGGCAACCATCAGCTTGTCGGCCACCGGATCAAGGAAGGCCCCGAACGGCGTTGACTGGTTCCAGCGTCGTGCCAGATAGCCGTCCAGCCAGTCGGTAATTGATGCCAGGGCAAACAGGCCAGCGGCGAGGGGCATGCTCCAGCTGAAGGGCAGATAAAACAGCACCACCAGCAGGGGGATGAACGCGATTCTAGCGAGCGTCAGGATGTTGGGTATGTTCATCGCGAGGTGCGATCCTTGCCGTGGAGTCGTGGAAATAAAATGGTGTGGCGCTATTCTATCTGCCTTGGCCGATGGCATCCATGTTCGCGATGCGTTTATCCATGCAGGGCACGATAAATACTCTCGGCCAAGGCGTCGCTGATGCCCGGAACGCGGGCCAGTTCGGCGCTGCTGGCTTTTTGCACGCCTTGCAGTCCGCCGAAGAAGCGCAACAGTTCACGCCGCCGCTTGGGGCCGACCTTGGGGATATCCTGGAGCGTCGAGGTGCGGCGTGCCTTGTCGCGCTGGGCGCGGTGGCCGGCAATGGCAAAGCGGTGCGACTCGTCACGGATATGCTGAATCAGGTGCAGCGCCGGCGATGCCGGGTCGAGAGGCACTGGCGTCTCGGGGGTGTCAAGAAAGACACTTTCAAGGCCGGCCTTGCGGGTCGTGCCTTTGGCGACGCCGAGCAGCGTGATCGTGTGGATGTCCAGCGTCTCCAGCACCTCCCTGGCCATATTCAGCTGTCCCTTGCCGCCATCGACAATCAGGATGTCCGGCGGGGTCGCCTCGTCGTTCTTGATCCGCTTGAGGCGCCGCGTCAGGGCCTGTTGCATGGCGGCGTAATCATCGCCTGCCGCCACGCCTTCAATGCGGAAGTGACGATAGTCGCTTTTGCGCGGGCCCTGCTGGTCAAACACCACGCAGGAGGCCACCGTTGCCTCACCGTGGCTGTGGCTGATGTCGAAGCACTCCAGCCGCTGGGGGGGCGTTTCAAGCCCCAGAGCCTGCTGTAGGGCGCTGAAGCGCTCGCTCAACTGGCTTTGATTGGCAAGCTGTGCGTCAAGCTGCTGCTCGGCGTTGGTCATGGCCAAGTGCTGCCACTGGGCGCGATGACCCCGCACCTGGCTGGTGACACGGATACGTTTGCCGGCGTGTTGGGAGAGGGCATCCGCCAGCAGGGCAGCCTCTTCGAGCGGGTGGCTGGTGATCACCTCGCTGGGGATGTTGTGCGGCTGGCCAAGGTAGTACTGGCTGACGACCTCGGCAAGCAGCAGCTCCGGCGTCAGGTCGAGGTCGTTTCTGGGCATGTGGTGGCGCGCGCCGAGTAACCGTCCGTCGCGCACGCTCAACACCGAAATGCCCAGGGCGCCAGGGCGCTTGGCCAGCGCGAAGATGTCCGCGTCACCGCTTTCGGTGTCGACGAACTGGCGCTGCTGGAGCTTGCGTAGCTGCTGAATCTGGTCGCGGAAGCGGGCGGCCTCCTCGAAATCCAGCGCCTGGCTTGCCGCCTCCATCGACGCGCTGAGCGCCTGAGTGACGTGCTCGCTCTTGCCCTCGAGGCACATCACGGCGTGCTCGACGTCACGGCGGTAATCCTCGGCGGAGATGTAGCCAACGCAGGGCGCGCTGCAGCGTTGGATCTGATACTGCAGGCAGGGACGCGAGCGATGCGCGAAAACGCTGTCTTCGCAGTTGCGGATGCGAAAGATCTTTTGCATCAGGGCAAGGCTTTCGCGAACCGCGCCACTGCTGGGGTAAGGCCCCAGATAGCGGCCGTCGTCGCGCCGCTGACGGGCGCGTTTGTATTCAAGGGCAGGATAGGGATGCCGGTCGCTGACAAACACGAAAGGGTATGACTTGTCGTCGCGCAGCAGGATGTTATAGGGCGGGCGCAGTTCCTTGATCAGCGTCTGCTCGAGCAATAGCGCTTCCGTTTCGCTGCGCGTGACGGTGACCTGGACATCCGCGATGCGTGCCACCATGGCCTGGGTCTTGGCGTTGAGCTGGCCGCGAAAATAGCTGGCCAGGCGAGCTTTCAAACGCTTTGCCTTGCCGACATAGAGGGTGTCGCCCGATGCATCCAGCATGCGGTAGACGCCGGGTGACGTACTTACCGTGCTTAAAAATGTCTTGGCATCAAAGGTCATAGTCAAACGTTGTAGCCTTCAGAATCGACGAGTGGTCAGGTCAATGGGGTCAGCCTTCCGCCCGTTCAAACCCGTCAACCAGGCCGTGGCGCAGCGCAAGGTGTGTCAGTTCCACGTCGGTGGCTACCTGGAGCTTTTCAAACAGGCGGTAGCGGTAGGTGTTGACCGTTTTGGGGCTCAGGTGCAGGCGATCGGAAATATCCTGAACCCGCTGGCAGTTGACGATCATCAGCGCTATCTGTAGCTCGCGGTGCGACAGCTGGGTAAAGGGGCTGTCTTCGGTGTGGAAGTGTAGCATGGCGAGGCGCTGAGCAATTTCCTGGCTGATGTAGCGGCGGCCGTGAAACACGTCACGAATGGCGCTGACCATTTCAGCGGCGTCGGTGCCCTTGCTCAGGAAGCCGGAGGCGCCGGCTTCTAGCATGCGTCGTGCGACGTTGTCCTCCAGGTGCCCGGTCAGGATCAATACCTTGATATCTTCCATCCCGCGGTGGATGCGGCGGGTGGCTTCCAGGCCGCCGATCCCCGGCATGCGTATGTCCATGAGCACAATGTCGGGCCTCAGCTGGCGGCATTTGGACACGGCGCTTTCGCCGTCATCCACTTCGCCCACGATCCGGATGTCGCTCTCGTCATTGAGCAGGTGGGCGATGCTTGTTCTCACCAGGTGGTGATCATCGGCGATTAAAACGTTGATCAAAGGACAAGCTCCTGTATTGAGACGTCACAATACACATGCGTGTGGATTCCAGAAGCTGGGTCGATGTCGCGTGCGCCCCATCAGCCGCCAAACAAGCTGGCTACTCCGGCTATATGACCCTGTCATGCCCTCTAGAGTGCCACAGCTATCGGTAAAGGAGAATTAGTAAGCAATGAAATGCGTAAAACCTTGACCTGCGAGACCTTGCGTCGTAGTATGCGCCTCGCTGTTGCAACGACAGCGTGTGGGGCCTTAGCTCAGCTGGGAGAGCGCAACACTGGCAGTGTTGAGGTCAGCGGTTCGATCCCGCTAGGCTCCACCAAGACACCGAAAAAACGCCCTGTCGGTTCTGCTGACAGGGCGTTTTTTTTGGGCTGCGTATTGGATGTGAAGCAAGTGGCTATTAGCGTCTGGCTTCGCCCTCTGCTTCGCCCTCTGCTTCGCCCTCTGCTTCGCCCTCTGCTTCGCCCTCTGCTTCGCCTTCTGAACCCGCTTCCGGCCCAGCTTCCGCTTCGGCCGAGGCGAACATGTAATAACCTGTTTCCGGAGTGGTGTCCGAGTAGATGGCGTGGGCGGCGGAAATGCCGACCACAATGGCAACCGCCGGTACGCTGTAGGCCATCCCCTTGGAAAGGCTGTCGAGCAGGTTTCGCCGCGTGTTCTGAGTCATCACAATATCTCCATCCGGGTGGGTTGTGGCTGCCTAGGCGCGGTTGCCCTTGGCTATCAGGTAAAGGGCAATCAGCAGGAGTGTGACCTGGAACATCATGCCGCCGAGCGGATGGCTGGGGGTGGCCATGAAGTGCCATTGTCCCCAGTGCTCCATGAAGATGGCGCCGAGCAGGATCGGCACGGCGCCCAGCGCGCCAAGCCGGGTGACGACATCTCCCCGTTGTCCGGCAAGCCATCCGCCCGCCAGCACCAGCAAGCCGATGGCGAGCTCACCCAGCGCCACTGCCAGCGCAATGATCACCGGAAGGTTCATCGCGCTGGCAAACCCCTGAATGCCGCTGCCGGTGAACTTATCAACGCCGGTGTAGAGAAAAATACTCGCCATGGCGAAGCGTAACAGCCAGTGTGCCCAGGGCACCTGCGGGCTGGTGTCGGCTGCGTTCAGCTGTGAGTTGGTCATGAGTGAGTCTCCCCCGTCTTAAATCGTGTATGCATGCTCCCTTCCTCCTCTTGATGGGCTGTACATCGTTAGGTCGGAGTTAAGTGGGCATCCTTACAGCAAGGAGAGCAAAAAATCGGATGTAATCTTTGGGGGAGGGGCTTGGTGAGGGGCGGGGGAGGTATCTCCCCCGTTTTCAAGCGGCCACGGGGCGTCAGGCCTGAGGACTGACCTTGCCCAGCAGCAGGAATTCGATAAGTGCCTTTTGGGCATGAAGGCGATTGCCGGCTTCTTGCCAAACCACGGCACGCGGATCGTCAAGCAGCGTGTGGCTGATTTCTTCACCGCGGTGGGCGGGCAGGCAATGAAGAAACAGCGCGTCGGGCTTGGCACTGTCGAGAAGGGCTTCGGTGACCTGAAAGCCAGCGAAATCCGCCTCGCGTTTGGCCTGCTCTTCTTCCTGGCCCATGGACGCCCAGACGTCGGTGGTTATAAGGTCGGCATCCTTGGCGGCGGCTTGCGGGTCGTGCATCAGGCTTACCTGGTCACCGGCAGCGGCCATGATATCGGCCCGCGGCTCGTAGCCCTTGGGGCAGCACACCCGCAGGTGAAAGCCGAACTGACGCGCGGCATTGATCCACGAATGGCACATGTTGTTGCCGTCGCCGATCCATACCGCCGTGCGGCCTTTAACGCTGCCGCGTAGCTCGGTCCAGGTCATGACGTCGGCGAGCAGCTGGCAGGGATGGTAGTCGTCGCTCAGCGCGTTGATTACCGGCACATCGCTGGCCTTGGCGAAGGTTTCCAGCCCGGCGTGGGAGAAGGTGCGGATCATCACGGCATCGACCATCTCGGCCAGTACGCGGGCGGTGTCTTCGATGGGCTCGCCGCGGCCCAGCTGCGTATCGCGGGGAGACAGAAACAGCGCATGGCCGCCAAACTGCGCCATGGCGGTTTCGAACGACACCCGCGTCCGGGTCGATGATTTCTCGAAAATCATCGCCAGCGTCCGGTTGGGCAGCGGCGTATAGCGAGGGCCCTGGGCCTTCAAATTGCTCTTGATGGTGATGGCACGCTGGATCAAGTAGTGCAATTCGTCGGGCGTTAAGTCCAGTAATGTCAGAAAATGGCGTGTCGCCATGAAGGTAGTCTCCGCGCAAAAACCCCATCCTAGCGATGCCCTGGGGGATGCGCAACGTGGTAGGCACGCGTAGAATGGCGAACACCCGTTAAGGTTGAGCGATACGCTCGGGTATTTCATGATGATGCCCTGCATGCTGCACGACAAATCATTTGCCATGATCAAGACTAGGAGACTGCAATGAGCACAACAGCCGAAAACATTCAGCGCCAGATCAGCGAAAACCCGATCCTGATTTACATGAAAGGCACGCCTCAACTGCCCCAGTGCGGTTTTTCGGCCCAGACCGTTCAGGCACTGATGAGCTGTGGTGAGCGTTTTGCGTTCGTTAACGTGCTGGATAACCCGGACATTCGCGCCGAGCTGCCGAAAATCGCCAGCTGGCCCACCTTCCCGCAGCTGTGGGTGGAAGGCGAGCTGGTCGGTGGGTGCGATATCGTCGTTGAGATGCATCAGAACGGCGAGCTGGAAACGCTGGTAAAAGAAGCGGGGCAACGCGCTGCGGCCAATGAGAGCGGCGACAACGCCTGACAGGCTTGCCAAGCCCGTGAGGTAGATGGTTGGCGGGTCGTGGCGCAGTCGCTAGAATACGCTTTTGTCCTGGCGCTGGGGTGTCGATGGAGCAACCCTGAAACGCCCTAGTGACAAGCCACCCCGCCAAAGGATGTCATGCTCAATGAGCTATCAGGTTCTGGCCCGTAAGTGGCGGCCGCGAACATTCCACGAGCTTGTGGGCCAGGCCCATGTCCAGCGCGCTCTGGTCAATGCCCTTGATCAGGGCCGCCTGCATCACGCCTATCTGTTTACCGGTACCCGCGGTGTCGGCAAGACCACGCTTGCGCGCATCCTGGCCAAGTGCCTTAACTGCACCGCCAAGGGGCGCGGCGACGAGGGCGTGACGTCGACACCCTGCGGTCAGTGCGATAGCTGCCAGGCCATCGACGAAGGGCGTTTTGTCGACCTGATCGAAGTGGACGCCGCCTCGCGGACCAAAGTCGAAGACACCCGCGAGCTGCTCGATAACGTGCAATATGCGCCTACCCAGGGGCGCTACAAAGTGTACCTCATCGATGAGGTGCACATGCTGTCGACCAGCAGCTTCAACGCGCTGCTGAAGACCCTTGAAGAACCCCCACCCCACGTCAAGTTTCTGCTGGCGACCACCGATCCGCAGAAGCTGCCGCCCACGGTACTGTCGCGCTGCCTGCAGTTCACGCTCAAGCACATGCCGCCGGAACGGGTGGTGACCCACCTGACGCACATCTTGAACAGTGAAGGCGTAGCATTCGACGATAGCGCGCTCTGGCTGCTGGGCAAGGCGGCCGAAGGATCGATGCGCGATGCCATGAGCCTGACCGACCAGGCCATTGCCTTTGGTCAGGGCGCCGTTCGACACGCCGACGTCGCCGCCATGCTGGGTACGCTGGATCACCGTCACGTGATTGCGTTGATCGAAGCGCTGGCCGAGGTCAACGTGCCGCGCCTGCTGTCAGAAATTGGTCAGTTGGCCGAGCAAAGCCCTGATTTTGCCGCTGTGCTGGACGATGTCACGGGGATGCTGCACCGCCTGGCGGTGGCGCAGATGGTGCCCGATGCCGTGGATAACAGTCACGGCGACCGCGACGTCATCCTTCAACTGGCGTCGCGCTTCAGCGCCGAGGATATTCAGCTGTACTATCAGATCGGCATTCAGGGCCGGGGTGATATGCAGCACGCCCCCGATTTACGCAGTGCGCTTGAAATGACGCTGCTCAGGATGCTGGCATTCCGCCCTCAGGGGGTGCCCAAGCCGCCGACGACCAAGCTGCCGCTGCAGCCTGAAAGCCCTTCAGGTGCCGACGACAGCGCTCAGCCCGAGGCGCACGCAATGACCTCGCCGCCGCCGCCTCAGGCAGAGGCGAGTGCTAACGCTGCGGCGGATAGCGGCGACATGTCACCTGGCGAAGACGCAGACGCGAGTGAAAGGGCGTCTGTCGGCGAGCAAGTGCCTGCGGGTGAGGAAACAGCCCAAGCCCCACCCTGGTCGCTTGACGAACCTCAGGATCCGCCAATACTGAACGCAGAGCCAGAGCCAGAGCCAGAGCCAGAGCCAGAGCCAGAGCCAGAGCCAGAGCCAGAGCCAGAGCCAGAGCCAGAGCCAGCGCCAGCAACAGCCCAGGCAAGCGTAACGGCCGGGCATTGGGATCACGCCCAGTGGCTGGCCCAGTTCGATGCGCTGGGGCTGGGTGGGTTGACGCGCAACCTGGCGGCCAATTGCCTGCTGGAAAGCGACGATGGTCATACCCTGACGCTACGCCTGGCGCCCAGCCAGGCGGCCATGCAGGCCGAGGTGCACCAGACCCGCATCGAAAAGGCGCTCGCCGAGCTCGGGGTAACGCGCCGGGTGGTGTTTTTTGTGGAAGCACTACCCGAGACGCTGGAGACGCCGCGGCAACGTGAGATGCGCCATCAGACCCAGCGCCATGCCCAGGCGGTTGATGTCTTGCAGCGCGACCCCCATGTAGTAGAGTTAAAGCAGGCCTTTGGTGCCCAGCTTGTCGAAACCAGTGTCAAACCCGTTGACGCCACGCGCTGACGCGGTGCAGTCAACCGATAATCGGAGAGTCTTATCATGATGAAAGGCGGCATGGGCAACTTGATGAAACAGGCCCAAGAGATGCAGGAAAAAATGCAGCGTGCCCAAGAAGAAGTGGCCGATGCGGAAGTATTGGGCGAGGCCGGGGCCGGCATGGTGAGCGTTACCATGAATGGTCGCCACGACGTCATTTCGGTGGATATCGACCCAAGTGTCATGGAGGAAGACAAGGAACTGCTAGAAGACCTGCTCGCCGCCGCAGTCAACGATGCGGTGCGCAAGGTTGAGGTCAGTTCCAAGGCCAAGATGGAAGAAGCCACCGCCGGGCTTGACTTGCCCCCGGGCTTCAAAATGCCCTTTTAAATGATGCGTTTTTCTCCACTGGTCGAACAGCTGATGGAGGCCTTTCGCGTGTTGCCGGGCGTTGGCCCGAAAACCGCGCAGCGCATGGCAATGCACCTGCTGGAACGCGAACGCCCCGGCGGCGAGAAGCTGGCTGCCATCATCCAGCAGGCGATCGACGAGGTCGGCTACTGCCAGCGCTGCCGAACCCTGACCGAGGCCGACATCTGTGCGCTGTGCGAAAGTCCGCGGCGTCACGATCATCTGCTGTGCGTGGTGGAATCCCCTGCCGACCAATTGGCCATTGAAGAAGCCGGTGGTTTCCAGGGCCGCTACTTCGTGCTGCACGGCCACCTGTCGCCCCTGGACGGCGTGGGGCCCGAGGCCATCGGCCTGGATCTGCTCGAAGCTCGAGTGGCCGAGGGCCAAATCAGCGAAGTGGTGCTCGCCACCAACCCGACAGTGGAAGGCGAGGCCACCGCCCACTATATTGCGTCGTTGCTGACGGACTACGGCGTGACGCTGTCGCGGCTGGCCTACGGCGTGCCCATGGGCGGCGAGCTGGAATACGTGGACGGCGGCACCTTGAGTCGGGCGTTTAACGGCCGCCAACCGTTCAGCAGCGAATAACTCACTTTAAACAAGCGCTCAGGCGGTTGTACTGACAGGGAATAGCCTTTTGTCTTCATCTCAGCCCGCTGATATCAGCTGGATTGACTCACCACAGGCGCTTGACGACGCCTGCGCGCAGGTGGCTGACGCCACCGTCATCGCGCTGGATACGGAATTCTTCCGGGAAAACACCTTCTTCCCGGTGCCGGCGCTGATCCAGTTCAGCGCCGGGACGCACGCCTTTCTGGTCGACCCGCTGGCGACGTCCTGTACCGACGCCTTTCGACACCTGCTGCAGAACCAGGCCGTCAAACTGCTGCATGCCTGCAGCGAAGATCTCGAGGTGCTCCAGATCTGGGCGGGTGTCGTGCCCAGCCCCTTGATCGATACCCAGGTGGCGCAGGGGTTTCTCGGCGATAATCCCGGCATGGGCTACCAGAAACTGGTGGAGGCCTGGGTCGGCAAGACGTTACCCAAGGAAGAAACCCGCTCCAACTGGCTCGAACGTCCGCTGTCCGCTGCCCAGTGCGAGTATGCCGCGCTGGACGTTACCTATCTGCTGGAGGTTTGGGCTAAGCAGCGCGACGCGTTGATAAGCCTTGATCGTCTGGACTGGCTGGAGAGCGACTGCCGTCAACTGATCGATCAGGCGGGGCGTAGCGACGATAACGATACCCAGTGGTACACCCGTCAGCGCCAGCTATGGCGGCTGAACGCCGCCCAGCTTGAAGCGTATCAGCTGATGACCACCTGGCGGGAAGGCGAGACCCGCCGCCGCGATTTGCCGCGTAACTGGCTGATCAGCGATAAACGGCTGATGGCCATCGCGGAAGCGATGCCGACCAATCGCTATGAGCTTTCCCAGGTCGAGGGGTTGACGCCGCCGCTTATCAAGAAGGAAGGCGACGCGCTGCTCGGGTTCGTCAAGCAAGCGCAGCATACGCCCGGCGAGCGGCTGCCCACGCCCTGGCCGGATCCCATGCAGCCGGGCTTCAAGCGACGTTTCAAGGCGTTGAAGAAAGTGATCAACGAACACGCAACCCAGTTGGGGGTCGCCCCGGAGATGCTAATGCGCCGTCGTGATCTGGAAGCGCTGGTCATGCAGTCCCTGGCGGGCTCGCCGTTGATTCTGCCCACGGGGTGGCGCGGTAAACGCCTTAACGACGATTTGACGACGGCGCTGGAGGCGCAGGCAGCGTGAGCGATAAACTGCTGTGTGAAATCTTCAAAAGCACGCGTAAAGAAGCCATGTACCTTTACGTGGACAAGCGTCAGGGGCTTGAGCACGTGCCCGAGGCGCTGCTGGGGTCATTTGGTAAACCCGAGCCCTTGCTGACCATGATACTGACCGCGGACAAAAAGCTGGCGCGCGCCGATGCCGCCGAGGTAATAGAGGCGATTGCCGACCAGGGGTTTTATTTGCAGATGCCCCCCGGCGATGAGCCCAATCTGCTGGCGCAGCACCTGGCCGAGCAGCGTGCCCAGGACACATGAACTTTCTCGCCCACGCCTGGCTTGCCCGGGAAGGGAGCGACGACTTTCTCTATGGCAACCTGATTGCCGACGGGGTCAAGGGCGGCGATCTCTCGGCCTGGCCCGCGGCCACCGCCCTGGGGATTCGCCACCACCGTCGAGTGGACGCCTGGGTGGATGGCCATCCGTGTACCCGCGCGGTATTGCGCCGAGTGCCTTCCCCGCAGCGCCGGGTGGCGGGTATCGCACTGGACATTGTCTGGGATCATTTTCTATCTCTGGAGCACCAGACCGATCACCGCCAACAGGCCTTGATCGAGCGCTGTTACCAGCTGCTCAGTGAGCGTTCGGCGCCCAACCGCCTGGCGGGGATGGTGGGCCCTTTGGTCAGCCACGACTGGCTGAGCCGCTACGCCGATTTTACCTTTACCTGCCAGGCGATCGCCGGGGTTGGCAGACGGCTTTCAGGCCCCAATCGGCTGGCTGAGCTTGTTCCGTGGCTGCACGATGATTACGCTCGGTTGCAAGACGATTTCGAGGTGCTTTGGCCAGCGCTTTACGCGGCGTTGGGCGCTCAGCGCGATTTAGCCCCACAGACGAGCCGTGACGGAAATTGAAAGGTGAGCCAATGACGAGCGAGCTGCGTGAACGCTTTTGGGAGCGTTATACGCTGGAAGAGTTGACGCCTGCCGAATGGGAAGCGCTCTGCGACGGGTGCGGACAGTGCTGCCTGCTCAAGCTTCACGATGAAGATAGCCAGGAGCTGGCGGTGCTCAATGTCGCCTGTCGGCTGCTGGATACGCACAGCTGCCAGTGCAGCGATTACCCTAACCGGTTTGCCTACGTGCCGGATTGCACTCAGCTCACGCCTGAGCTGGTTAAGGAGTTCACCTGGCTACCCACGACCTGCGGCTACCGACGCGTCGCAGAAGGGCGCAAGCTTGCCGGGTGGCACCCCTTGCTGAGTAACGATGCAGAGCGCGTGCATCGTAAAGGGGTCAGTGTCCGCAGCTATGCCGTCTCCCAGGACGACGTTCCCGAGCATCAGCTGGAATCCCACATTATCGCCGTTTTGCCCATGTAGCCCGCCGGCCTTGGCCTTCCTGGCTGCCAGGCATCATAGTGCTCTCTAGACGGTCGGCGTGCGGGTCGGCTTGTCCCAGATGGATAAAAACACTTCTTTAACCGGCTTTGCGGTCTCGGTCAGCGTGTGGGCGGGCGAGGCCGCTTTGCGGGTGCGCGGCTTTTGCGGGGCGTCCCAGATAGTGGGAAAGTGCTCGCGATAGGCCATGGTGTTCTCCTCAAAATGACGTTGCCGGAAGATTCGACTAAAGGATAATATGCCATACAATTTCATTTTATGGAAATTTTTTCCATAAAATGGGTGAGCGGTCGCAAAGACCAGGCAGCCAAGGTGATGCTTGGCAGAATGCCGAGGGCGTTAGCACCAGCCGCCCTCAGCGTCGGCAAGGTCAATCCGCCAGGTTGAGCGCCCACAGGATGAACGCATCCTGGCGAGCGGCGTCACGCCAGGCCTTGAAGCGACCGGACGCACCGCCGTGGCCGCTGCTCATGTCGGTATGCAGCAAGACGGGCGCGGTTCCCTGCTGTTGTTGACTGACCCTTGCATAGAATTTCGCCGGCTCCCAGTAACTTACCCGCGTATCGAACCAGCTGCCTTCCAGCCACAACGCCGGGTAGGCTTGCGCGGTAATGTTATCGACAGGCGAATAGCGGGCAATGCGTTCGGCTACTGCGGGGTCGTTGGGGTTGCCCCACTCGCTGTATTCGGCGGTGGTCAGCGGCAGAGACGGGTTTTGCATGGTGCGCAGTACATCGAGGAAGGGCACCTCCAGCACCGCGCCGCAAAATGCCTGGGGCGCACGGTTGATGCAGGTACCCACCAGCAGCCCCCCGGCGCTGGCTCCGCAGGCGACAATACGCTGGGGGTCGCTCAGTCCCTGATCGGCCAGGGCGTCGCGCGCGGCGAGAAAATCATCGAAGCTGTGCTCCTTGTGCGCCATCTTGCCATTGAGGTACCAGGGTTCACCGCGCTCGCCCCCGCCGCGTACGTGGGCTACCGCAAAGGCGCCGCCGCGCTCCAGTAGCTCCAGGCGAGCAATGGAAAACCACGGATCCAGGGGTTCGCCGTAAGCGCCGTAGCCATACAGCAGGGTGGGCAGCGGCTGATGGTCGAGGTCGCTGCGCCTGACGATCGAGACGGGCACGCGTTCGCCGTCTGCGCTGGTCGCCCAGATGCGCCGGCTGGTCAACTGCTCTGGCGCCAGGCTGCCATACACCGGTACCCGCTTGAGCAGGGTGCGTTCGCCGGTGGTCAGATCCAGCGCGTACCAGCTGGGCGGACGCGTAAACGACTCTTCTCGCAGGCGCAGCACCCGGGTGTCAAAGTGCGGTGCATCTTCAAGCAGCTGCGAGCACAGCGGCTCCGGCTGGGCGAGGTAGTCGTCACGGGTAATCTGATGCCGGTCGTCAAGCTCAAGCTGACGGAGGCGAACCTGGGCCTGGTCATGGTCGCGCTCGCCAAGCATCAGCCCCCAGGCAAAGGCGTCAACGCCTTCAAGCGTGGCGTCCTGGCGCGCGGCGACCAGCGTCTGCCAGGCGGGCGTATCGGCATCCAGCGCGTCGATGGGTAAGCAGTCCAGCTGAAAATGCGTGCTGGCCTGATTATGCAGGCGATAAAATACGCCGGGCCGGTGGTCGATGGTGTATTCGACCCCCGGCTGGCGGGGCTGAAGGCAGCGCGGCGGGTGCGTCGGCGTCCGGGCCGGGATCACGTGGACTTCGCTGGTGTCCTTGGAGGCGCTTTCCAGAACCAGCCATTCCCGGGAGCGGGTTTTACCCATCCCCAGCCAGAATTCCGGATCCTCCTCGCGCAGCAACAGGGTTTCCGCCTGGCCGTGCGGCGCTTGGTCAAGAGCAAGATAGATTGACCACAGGCTGTCCGGGCGCTGGGTGTCGTCGAAGCGGCTGAACAGCAGCGATGCACCCGCCGAGGTCTGATCCTCCGCCCAGCAGACCCCCGGGCCGATGTCGCTCAGCAGCGGTGTCGGCTGACCGTCGGGGAGGCGCTTGAGCCATAGCTGGAAGCGCTCGTCGCCCTGGGTATCCTCGGTCCAGGCGAGCCATTGCTCGTCTGGGGAAAGGGCCATATCGCCCATGTCGTAAAAGGCCTGGCCGTGGGCGCGCTCGGGGACGTCCAGCGTCAGTTCGCGTGTTTCAGGTTGCCCGTTGCGATGCCGCCACCAGCGAGGGTAGTCCTCGTCGGCGGCGGTTTCGCTCCAGAACGTAAAGTGGTCGAGCGTTGTCGGAAGGCTGGTGACGGCCAGTTCGCGGCGGCGTAGATGGCTGTCGTAAAGCGTATCCGCAAGCGGTTCCAGTGGTTTGAACCACGTAGCGTGCTGATTATTGGCCGCAGTCAGAAAGTCGCTGACGGCGGTGTCATCGCGCTGCTCCAACCAGTGCCATTGGGGATCATTCGCGCGATAATAGTCGGTAACCGGGTGGCCGACGTGCAAGGCTGGCTGTGCTTTCATAAATTGATAGGTACCATAACGGAAAATCTACGTTGGGTGCATGCACCCTCATGAGGAGTATTATGCTGTTTGCTGATTCAATGTCACTGTTGTGGTTGAGTTACTACGGTCTGTCACTGATCGTGCTGGTGGCGGTGTACTTTGCGTTTGCCTTCTTGCCCAGGCTGCCGCGCCTGGTGTTGACCTGGTGTATCGGTGGTGCCATGTGGGCGCCGGCGCCCTTTCGGTTGCCGTTGATCGAAGAGGGCGAGTTTTATACCGGCTGGGCGCCTTCGGCCATGGTCGCCGCCGTGGGGGTTATGGAAAATAATCTGGCCGCGTTGCGCAATGGACTGCTGTGCGTGCTGCTGGGCGTGCTGATCGGCGCCGCTGTCGGTGTGGCATTGTGGTGGCGGGGTCGCTACAAGGCAACGGCTGCCCCGCAGGAGGAAGAGCATCCCGCCAACGATCCCGATGACACCCGTCGTCGTGAACCGGTGATCGGCTGAGTGTCGGCAGGAGCACCAGAATGTGCGAGCTACTGGGCATGAGCGCCAACGTGCCGACGGATATCTGTTTCAGCTTTGCCGGGTTCTTGCACCGGGGAGGCGGCACCGGCCCCCATCGCGATGGATGGGGGATCGCCTTTTACGAAGAGGGCGGCTACCGCGAATTTCGCGACCCCCATCCCTCGGTGGGTTCGCCCATTGCGCGTCTCATCTGCGATTACCCGATCAAGTCAAACGTGGTGATCAGCCATATCCGCCAGGCCAATGTGGGGGGCGTTCGCCTGGCCAATACCCATCCGTTTACCCGTGAAATGTGGGGGCGACCATGGTGCTACGCGCATAACGGTCAGCTCAGCGATTGGCAGCCCTTGCCGCTTGGCTTTTATACCCCGGTGGGAACCACGGATAGCGAGCACGCGTTCTGCTGGTTGATGAGCGAGTTGCGTCAGGCGTTCCCTGCGCCTCCTGTCAAACAGGCCCCGTTTTGGAAGACGCTGCACGCGCTGTGCGAGCAGCTACGCGAGCTGGGCGTATTCAATCTGTTGCTTTCGGATGGCACATACCTCTATACCTACTGTTCAACGAAACTTGCTCATATAACCCGTGCAGCGCCTTTTGGAGAAGCGGAACTCTCCGACGCTGAATTGACGGTCAACTTTGCCGAGCACACGACACCCGAGGATGTGGTGTCGGTGATCGCCACCGAGCCGCTGACCCATAACGAGCAGTGGTACCGCATGCAGCCGGGGGAGCTGCTGGTATGGCGGGATGGCGAGATTCAGGCGCGTTACTTGAGTCAGGCCTGACGCAGGGGTAGGGCTAAAGTTGAAACGTAAGTTTCAATCGATCGTTTTACAGTGGTAGGCCAGTCGTATATCGTTGCGGTTTTCGCGACTCGACAACAACAAGGTCGATGACGACATCGACATGGAAACTGGAGATTGCCCATGAGCGAACAAGCTGAAGCCCCTATCCTTCGCGGTCCCGCGCTTGAAGGGCTGGAACAGTACGGCGCCGTCACCGATGTCTTTCACGCCGCCGTCGAGCGTTTCAAAGACAAGCCGGCGTTCAGCTGCATGGGCAAGACGCTCAGCTTCAATGACCTGGATCGCCTCTCGGCCAACTTTGCCGCCTGGTTACAGCATCAGACCGACCTGGTGCCCGGCGACCGGATTGCCATTCAGCTGCCCAATGTCCTGCAGTTTCCCGTGGCAGTCTTTGGTGCGCTGCGCGCCGGCCTGGTGGTGGTCAACACCAACCCGCTATACACCGAGCGCGAGATGGCTCACCAGTTCAAGGATGCCAACGCCAAGGCCATCGTGATTCTGGCCAACATGGCCGACAAGCTTGAGCGCGTGCTCGACAAGACTGACATCAAGCATGTCGTGGTCACCGAGCTTGCCGACCTCCACGATTTCCCCAAGCGCCTGTTGATCAACAGCGTGGTCAAGTACGTCAAGAAAATGGTGCCCCGCTTTTCGTTGCCTCAGTCGGTCAGCCTGCGCGATGCGTTAAGCAAGGGCCAGGCGTTGAGCCATCGCGAGGTGACGCGGGACCAGGAAGAGCTTGCAGCGCTGCAGTACACCGGTGGCACCACCGGCATGCCCAAAGGGGCGATGCTGACGCACCGCAACCTGGTTGCCAACATGCTGCAGGCTCGGGAAGCGATCGGCGGCAACCTGACCGACGGCAACGAGCTGGTGATTGCACCGCTGCCCGTCTATCACATCTATACCTTTACCGTGAACTGCCTGTTTCTGATGGAAACCGGCAATCATTCGGTGCTGATCACCAATCCGCGTGATCTGGATGGCTTTATCAAGTCGTTGAAGGGCATGCCATTTACCGCCTTCATCGGGCTCAATACGCTGTTTAACGCCCTGTGCAATCGCGAAGATTTCAAGCAGCTCGATTTCTCCAAGCTGCACTTGACCATCTCCGGCGGCATGGCGCTGACCAAGACGTCCGCGAAGCGCTGGGAAGACGTGACCGGCTGCCCCATCGCCGAAGGCTATGGGCTGACCGAAACCTCGCCGATTGTCAGCTTCAACCCCACCGACGCCATTCAGCTAGGCACCATCGGCAAGCCGGTGGCGGGCACCGCCGTCAAGGTCGTGAATGCCGACGGTCAGGATCAGCCCCTGGGCGAGCCCGGCGAGCTTTGCGTGCAGGGCCCACAGGTCATGAAAGGTTACTGGCAGCGCGAAGAAGAAACGCGCACCTCCATCGACGCCGACGGCTGGTTCCACACCGGCGACATCGCCGTGCTGCAGGAAGATGGCTACATACGCATTGTCGACCGCAAGAAGGACATGATCCTGGTCTCCGGGTTTAACGTGTACCCCAACGAAGTAGAAGACGTCGTGGCGGGCCACCCCGACGTGATCGAGTCCGCCGCGGTAGGTATTGCCGACGAGGCAGCGGGGGAGGCCATCAAGCTGTTCGTGGTCAGCAAGAACCCCGATCTGGATGCCGAGACGCTGCGTCGCTGGTGCAAGAGTGAACTTACCGGCTACAAGGTGCCCAAGGTCATCGAGTTCCGCGATGAGCTGCCTAAAACCAACGTGGGCAAGGTGCTGCGCCGTCAGCTGCGCGACGAGGATAGCCACAACGCTGCCTCGTGAGAGACAGCGGGATTCATGCGTGTGCCAGGTGAACGCGTTACAATGGTCTGCCCGCTCGGTTGAGCGGGCAGATTTTTTTATGTACCACCCTGACAGTACCCACAGGATCCGGACGCTATTTTGACCAACGACACGCCGCTTGCACCGACCTCCGATGCACAACGCCTCAAGGCGCTGACCTCCGCCCTGGACAGCGTCATGCGCCGCGACGGCCAGCGCCTCGAGCGTCGGCTGTCGGGGTTGTCGCGCCGCTTGAAAGAGGGCAAGCCGATCGATCGCGGCCTGGATGAGCTGGAAGCCGACATGGCCCGGGCTCAGCAGGTGTTGTCCCAGCGCAAGCACCAGGCGCTCGACTGGAACTATCCTCCCGAGTTGCCTGTGGTCGAACGGCGCGAGGATATCCTTGAAGCGCTGCGCGACCATCAGGTGGTCGTGGTGGCAGGGGAGACCGGTTCGGGGAAAACCACCCAGCTACCCAAGATGTGTCTTGAGCTGGGTCGTGGCCGGCGCGGCCTGATCGGCCATACCCAGCCCCGCCGGCTGGCGGCGCGCAGCGTGGCCACCCGGCTGGCCGAAGAGCTGACGGTACCGCTCGGTGAACAGGTGGGCTATCAGGTTCGCTTTACCGACCAGAGCAACGAGAACACCCTGGTCAAGCTGATGACCGACGGGATCCTGCTGGCCGAAACCCAGCACGACCCGCTGCTGCTGCGCTACGACACCATCATTATCGATGAAGCCCACGAGCGCAGTCTCAACATCGACTTTCTGCTCGGCTACCTGAAGCGCTTGCTTCCTAAACGCCCGGATCTGTCGATCATCATCACATCGGCGACCATCGACGTCGCGCGTTTCGCCAAGCATTTCGGTACCGCCCAGCGCCCCGCGCCGGTGGTTGAAGTCTCGGGCCGTACGTACCCCGTGGAGGTGCATTATCGGCCACTGGTGCGCGACGGCGAAGACGAAGAAGACCGCACGCTGCAGGAGGGCATTCTTCACGCCGTCGAGGAAATCGAGTCGCTGGAGCGCCAGAAAGGCTGGCAGCACGGCCCGCGGGACGTGCTGGTGTTCTTGCCCGGCGAGCGGGAAATTCGCGAAACGGCCGACACGCTGCGGCGCGCGGAACTGCGCGACTGCGAGGTGCTGCCCCTTTACGCGCGGCTGTCCAATGCCGAACAGAACCGGGTGTTTGCGCCCCACCGAGGGCGGCGTATCGTGCTGGCGACCAACGTTGCCGAAACCTCGTTGACCGTGCCCGGCATCCGCTACGTGATTGATCCGGGGCTGGTGCGCATCAGTCGTTACAGCTATCGCTCGAAGATCCAGCGCCTGCCGGTGGAGCCGGTAAGCCAGGCCAGCGCCAATCAGCGGATGGGGCGTTGCGGCAGGATTGCCGAAGGCGTCTGCATTCGTCTCTACGACGAGGACGACTTTCTGGCGCGTCCGGCGTTTACCGACCCGGAGATTCAGCGCACCAACCTGGCGTCGGTGATTCTCTCCATGCTGGCGCTCAAGCTTGGCGACATTGAAGACTTTCCGTTTGTCGACCCGCCCGACAGCCGCTTCGTCAAGGACGGCTTTCGGCTACTGTTTGAACTTGGCGCGGTCGACGAGCGCCAGCGACTGACCCCGTTGGGCCGTAAGCTCGCCCGCCTGCCGATCGATCCGCGCCTGGCGCGCATGGTGCTGGCGGGTAGCGAACAGGGCAGTCTGCGCGACGTGCTGGTGGTTGTTTCTGCGCTGGCGATCCAGGATCCTCGCGACCGCCCGGCGGACAAACGCCAGGCCGCCGACCAGGCCCATCAGCGCTGGCACGACCCCGACTCCGATTTCGTGGCGCTGCTGAATCTGTGGCACGGCATCGATAACGCCCGCGAGGCGCTGTCCGGCAACCAGCTGCGTCGCTGGTGTCGCGACCATTACATTAATTACCTGCGGGTGCGCGAGTGGCACGATACCTTTCGCCAGCTTCGCCAGCTGCTGCGTGACATGGATATCGAGGTGCCGGCGCCCAAGCCCGCCCAGGCCGACGAAAGCGAAGAACAAGCCCGCCAAGCGCGGCGCAAGACCTCCGGTGCCCTGCACAAGGCCCTGCTTGCAGGGCTGCTCTCCAATCTGGGCACGCTGCTGGAAAACCGCGAATACCTGGGCGCCCGCAACCGCAAGTTCATGATTCATCCCGGGTCGGGGCTGGCAAAAAAGACCCCCAAGTGGTTGATGGCGTTCGAGATGGTAGAGACTTCCAGGCTGTTTGCCCGCACCGTGGCCAGGATCGACCCGCAATGGATCGAGCCGTTGGCGGCGCATCTGGTCAAGCGCAGCTACAGCGAACCCCATTGGGAAATGAAGCGCGCCCAGGTGGTGGCATTCGAGCAGGTGACGCTGTTCGGGCTGCCCATCGTGACCCGCCGGCGTGTGCACTACGGCCCCATTGCCCCTGCCGAATCGCGGGAGCTGTTCATTCGCCGCGGGCTGGTGGAAGGTGAGTTCCATACCAAGGGCGCGTTTTTTGCTCACAATCGCGCGCTGATCGAAGAAGTCGAATCGCTGGAAGATCGCGCTCGCCGCCGCGACATCCTGGTGGACGAAGACACGCTGTTTGCCTTTTACGACGAACGCCTCCCTGCCGATATCGTCAACGGCAAGGGGTTCGAGCACTGGCGCCGTCAGGCGGAGCAGGCAGACCCCGAGCTGCTCAAGTTTGACATCGAGACGCTCAAGGCCCGCGATGCCGGTGACGTGACCCAGGCGCAGTACCCTGATCACCTGACCCTGGCCGGTGTTGCTTATCCGTTGAGCTATCACTTCGACCCCGACGCGCAAGACGACGGTGTCACGCTGACCGTGCCTGCGGCCATGCTGCCTCAGCTTCCCGAGTATGCCCTGGAGTGGCTGGTGCCGGGGCTGCTGCGCGAGAAATGCATCGCCCTGATGAAAGCCCTGCCCAAGAGTATCCGGCGCCAGGTCGTGCCGATCCCCGACTGGGTCGACGCCGCACTGGAAACCCTGGTGCCGGATCAACGGCCGTTGACCGAGGCGCTGGGCGAGTTCATCCGCCAGCGCACGGGCGTTCGTGTGCATCCCGATGACTGGCGGCTGGAGGCGCTGCCGGATCACCTGATGATGAACATCCGGGTAGTCGACCATGCCGGAGAGACGCTTGGCCAGGGGCGTTCGTTGCGCGCTCTGGAGGCGCAGTTTGAAGCGGCGGCCAAGGCCGGTGCCCAGGCCCTCGCCGAACAGGTAAGCGAGGCGCCTGCCTTGTCAGGACTGCCCGAGGCGCCGCTGCCGGATTCCCGTGTTACCACGCAGGCGGGTATTCGCGTTGAAGCCTACCCGGCATTGGTCAGCGAAGCCGAGACGTTCAAGGTAACGTTGTTCGATCATGCGGCCAAGGCCCAGGCGGCCCATCAGTTGGGGGTGGCCCGTCTGGCAATGCAGCAATGCCCCGCCCAGGTCAAGGCGATCAAGGTACTGCCAGGGGTGGAGAAGTGCGCCTTGCTGTTCACCAATGTGGGGAGTAAACAGGCCCTGGTCGATGATCTGTTGGTGGCCGTGTTCACCCAGGTCGTTGCGCAATTACCGTTGCCGCGCTCGGCGGACGAATTGAGCCAGCGCCTGGCAGCGGTCAAGGGCGACCTGGTGCCCCATGCCGAGCAATTGCTGGATCACATCGAGGCGGCCCTGAAAGGCCACCTGGCGGTCAGCAAGGTGCTGAAAGGCAAGCTCAACTTCGCGCTGGCGCTGGTGTACAGCGATGTTAAGGCGCAAATGCAGCGTCTGGTGTACCCGGGCTTTATCGCCCAGGCCGGGGAATGGCTGCCGGAATACCCACGTTACACCGAGGCGGCGCTGATTCGCCTGGAAAAAGCCGCCCGTGAAAGGGGCCGCGACCAGATGCTGATGCAGGATATCCAGGCGATGGAAGAAAAATTTGATACCCGGCGTGAGAACGAGCGTCGTGGACACGTTGAAGACCCGGCGCTGGTCGAGTTTGGCTGGTGGTTGCAGGAGCTTCGCGTATCGTTATTTGCCCAGCAGCTGGGCACGCGCATGCCGGTGTCGGTCAAGCGACTGGAAAAACGCTGGCAAGAGATAATTAACGTTTAGGCGCAGGCTGGAAAAATGCGCCTTAAACGCACACAGTAGGGTTATTGGCGGCGGTTGGGCGTGAGAGCGCAGGCAGCCGTGACAAGGAGATTTGCATGACAAACGTGGTGATTACCGGCACAGGACTTTATACACCGGAACACGCCATTGATAACGCGTCACTGGTGGCCGCCTTCAACGCTTGGGTGGATCAGGAAAACGCGCGCAATGCCGACGCCATCGAGCGGGGAGAGCGCAAACCGCTGACCTACTCAAGCAGTGAGTTCATTGAAAAAGCGTCAGGGATCAAGAGCCGCTATGTGTTGAACGCCGATGGCATTCTCGACCCAACCCGCATGCGTCCCAAGCTGCCGCAGCGGGCCAACGACGAGCCATCGCTTCAGTGTGGTATGGCGCTGAGCGCCGCGCGTGAAGCATTGGACAATGCCCAGGTCGAGGCCGGCGATATCGAGCTGGTGATCGTCGCCTGTTCCAACCTGGAGCGTGCCTATCCCGCCGTGGCGGTTGAACTGCAACAGGCCCTCGGCGCGGGTGGCTACGGGTTTGACATGAACGTGGCCTGCAGCTCGGCCACCTTTGCCATTGAAACGGCCGCCAACGCCATTGCCGCCGGCAGCGTAAAACGTGCCCTGGTGGTCAATCCGGAGATTTGCTCGGCGCATCTCAACTTCACCGATCGCGATAGTCACTTCATCTTTGGCGATGCATGCACGGCCATCGTGCTTGAGCATGCCGCCTGCGCGACGGCGAGCGAGGCCTATGAGATCCTGGGCACGCGACTGGCGACGGTCTATTCCAATGCCATTCGCAACAACGCAGGCTTCCTGAACCGGGTGACCGATAGCGACCCGCTGGCGATGGACAAGCTGTTCGTCCAGGAAGGCCGCCGCGTCTTCCGCGAGGTATGCCCCATGGTCGCCTCGCTGATCGCGCAGCACCTCGCTTCGCTGGAGTTACAGGGCAGCGACTTAAAGCGCCTGTGGTTGCACCAGGCAAACCGGCACATGAATGACCTGATTGCCCGCAAGGTGCTGGGCTACGATCCCAGCGAAGTGCAGGCTCCGATCATTCTTGATCGCTATGCGAATACCAGCTCGGCAGGCTCCATCATTGCGTTTCACTTGCACCGCGAGTCTTTTGAGGCTGGTGATCTGGGCGTCATTTGTTCGTTCGGCGCGGGGTACAGCGCAGGCAGCGTGGTAGTAAGGCGTCGATGAGCCGCCCCACAGACAGTAAAATGCAAAACAGAGGAATGCAGTATGCCTAGGATAGGGACATGTCAGTCAACGCTCCGCACCGCCAGTGGACTTCCGCTGATGGCCATGGCGCTGGTGCTTACCGGCTGCGCCAGTAGCGGCTCACAAACCTCCCAGGCGACCGATCCGGTCGATCCCTGGGAAGGCTTCAATCGCAAGGTGTTCGTCTTCAACGATGTGCTCGATCGTTATGCGTTGAAGCCGGTTGCCACGGGATACCGCACAGTTACTCCCGACCCGCTGCAGCAGGGGGTGGGCAATTTTTTCAGCAACCTGGGCGAGATCCGTACGACACTCAATAGCCTTTTACAGGGCAAGCCAGCCAACGCCGGGCGTTCGACGTCGCGCTTCCTGGTCAATTCGACCATGGGGCTGGGCGGGCTCTTTGATATTGCTTCCCTGATGCCCGTCGAAGCCGATGAAGAAGACTTTGGCCAAACCCTGGCCACCTGGGGCTGGCAGGATTCCCGCTACCTGGTGCTGCCGCTATTGGGGCCGAGCACGCTGCGCGACACCTCAGGACTGCCCGCCGACATGTCGACTTACCCGGTGACCTACGTCGAGGACGACGCGGTGCGGGCTGGCCTGACGGCGCTGAATATCGTGGACACGCGGGCGGGCCTGCTTGACCAGGAAGAGCTGATCCAGGGTGATCGCTACCGGTTCATTCGTGATGCCTACCTGCAGCGCCGCCAGTTCCAAATCAGCGACGGCGAACTGGGCGACGATCCGTTTTCCGCCGATGAATTTGAGTTTGATGATACCGACTTCGCCGACTGAGGCTTGCCATGGCGCCTAAGCAGCTTATTGCGGTAATCGACGAGTCGGGCAAGGAGCGCGATGCCCTGGCCGAGGCCATTACCTGCGATGGTATGTGGGTCTATGCCGCCGACAATATCGCACACCTACCGGCGGAAACGGCCTTGATCGTGGCCCATGCGCGGGCGGTGCCCCGTCAGCAGTGGTCGCAGCTGACGCATCAGTTACCTACGCTGGTGGTCAGCGACTCGCGTCAGGACGCCGACTTGATCAAGGCGGTGGATGTCGGCCTGGTGGATTATATTGTCCACCCGCTGCGTCATGCGGAGCTGCTGCGGCGCATGATCCGCAAGGCCATCGAGCTGGCTGAGCTCGAAAAGGCGCGTGCCCGAGATCACGAGCGTTTGGCGGAACTCAATGAGAGCCTGGAAACGCATCTGGCCTTGCTGCGCATGGATCAGCAAAGCGGCGGGCACATCCAGCGTCGCCTGTTGCCGCCTCGCCCCAAGCTGATCAACGGGGTTCGCTACGATTACTGGTTTGCCCCCTCGCTTTACCTGTCCGGGGATTTTCTCGATTATCAGCGCTATAACGAACGTTTCAGCGCGTTCTATTTTGCCGATGTATCGGGTCACGGGGCCTCATCGGCCTTTGTGACCGTGCTGTTGAAGTATCTCTGCAATCGCTGGCTGAGTGAGTGGGACGGCACCCAGCCCGAGCAGCTTCCCCAGCAGTGGCTGACGGCGATGAATCGTGAGCTGCAGGGCACCGATATTGGCAAACACGCCACGTTATTTGTTGGCGTTATTGACCATGAAGCGCATACTCTGCACTATTCGCTCGGTGCACAGCTGCCGATGCCGCTGATCGCGTCGAGGGGCACGCTTACCCGGCTGCCGGGAGAAGGCATGCCGGTGGGTCTATTCCCCGACGTGGACTACCCCGCGCTCAGCTGCGAACTGCCGCCCGACTTCAGGCTCTGGCTGTGTTCGGACGGCGTATTGGAGTGCCTGCCGGGTGATTCGCTCGACATGCGGCTCAGGGAACTTGAGCAACTCGTAAGCGTGAGTGACACGCTTGAACAGCTACGCGATCGGCTGACCCGCAACAATGCTCTGTTAAGCGAACAGCAGGTTGACGATGAGGCTAAACCCGACCGCGATGCTCTGCCCGACGACCTGACAATCATGATGGTGAGCGGATTTGGTCATGCTGATTGAAGAAGGCCGCTTGAAAGCGGCGTTCGACTCCGGTGTTTTCGTATTGAAACTGTGTGGCGACGTGCGCCTGACGCTGTGTGCCACCCTGGATACCCAGGCCCAGCGGCTAGCCGAAACGCCCGGCCTGCAGGCCGTGATGATCGATCTGCGCGAGGCGACCAACGTCGACTCCACCGCGCTCGGTTTTCTCGCCAAGGTAGCCATGGCCGTGAAAGGTCGCCTGGAACAGCCGCCCACGATCATCGTGGACAATCAGGACGTGCGCCAGATGCTCGACGTGATGGGCTTTGCGCGTTTCTTTACCCTGATGGAGGCGCCGCTGAAGGGTAGCGTCGGGTTGAGTCGAGCGCTGGAAGAGCTGCCCGAAGAACCCGCCGATGAAGAAGGTCTGCGCGAGCGCATTCTCGAAGCCCATCGCATACTGATGCACATGAACGAGCACAACCGCGAGCAGTTTCAGCCGCTGGTGGAGATGCTCGAGTCTCAAGAGACCACGCATCATTAGGGTTCCATCCGGCTAGTCGTCTTTTTATCTCTCTTGTGGTCATCGGGCTCAGCAACGTGGCTCGCTTGGCAGGCATGGCCGACAACGCGGCGTAAAAGGCATATAATTAGCGGCCTATCTTTACGTTGCCGAGGTGAATGTGGTCACCCCCGAGGAGAGACATGGAACTTAATCCCCGTCGCGTCGCCATCCTGGTGGCGGCCAACACGGCTCTGGCCCCTTTCGCCATCGATGCCTATCTGCCAGCCATGGCGGCCATCGCCGATACCATTGATGCCAGTATCCATCGTACCGAACTGTCGATCAGCGTGTTCCTGTTCGGCTTTGCCCTGGGGCAGCTGTGCTTCGGACCGTTATCTGATCGGCTGGGGCGCAAACCCGTGCTGATGGGCGGGCTAATCGTGTTTCTGTGTGCAAGCTTGATGATTACGCTAGCCGACAGTCTCACCACGCTGCTGGTCTTGCGCTTCATGCAGGCGCTGGGCGGCGGCGCCTGCGTGGTCAATTCGGCGGCCATTGTGCGCGACTGTTTCAGCGGTCGCGAAGCGGCGAAAGTGATGTCGACCATGGCCATGATCATGATGCTGGCACCCCTGGTGGCGCCGGCAGTGGGCAGTTTGCTGCTGTACATCGCGGACTGGTGGCTGATTTTTGTGTTTCTCGCCGCTTATGCCGGCTTTCTGTTGTGGCTGCTCGGCTCGCGCCTGCCTGAAACCCGGGACATGTCGCTGCCGGCGGCATCGCCGCGCCAGGTGCTGCGCAACTATGCCAGCGTGCTGCGTCATCGCGAAGGCATGGGCTACATCTGTGCCGTCGCGGCCTCGTTTGCCGGCCTTTTTGCCTTTGTCACGGCGTCGCCGTTTCTTTACCTGGACTACTTTTCGCTGAGCCCGGCGGTCTATCCGTTCGTGTTTGGCGTCAATGTGGTGATGATCGCTTCCTCCAACCGGGTCAATATTTACCTGTTGCGCAAGCGCACGCCCCAGCAGAATTTACGCTTCGGCCTGGCGGTGCAGCTGTTGGCAGCCCTGGGCCTGGTGGCGGCGACGGCATTCAACGTCGCCACGCTGGCGGTGGTGGTGCCGTTGGTGATGCTCTTTACCGGTATGATCGGCCTGATAACCCCCAATGCCATTTCCTCGCTGCTCGACCATTTTGGCCATATCAGCGCCACGGCCACCGCGTTGTTGGGCGGTATCCAGTTCAGCTGTGGTGCGCTGGCGGGGGCGATGGTGGGCTTGTTTGAAGTCGAACACCTCTGGCCGATGGTGCTGACCATGCTGGGCGCCGCGCTAATGGGCAATATCGGTGTGCGGCTACTGACGCCGGTGGCGAGGGACGAGCCGTCGGCATGATGGACGCTGTTGCCGCATGGCTGGACATGCCCCTCAGCACCTGGGTGGGGTGTGCTCTTGTGTTGGCGCTGGGGGCTTTCGTTCAGCGCGCCACTGGTTTCGGGTTGGCAATCATCGGCGCACCGCTATTGCTGATGATCGAACCGCGCTTGGTGCCCGTGGTGCTGGTGCTGTTTGGTTTTACGGTCTCGCTGATGATGGTCCGCACCTACTGGCACGAGGTTCGCCTGGGGGCAATGGGCATGGCACTGGTGGGGCGCTTGCCCGGCAATGCGCTAGGGCTGTGGCTTTTGATCGCTGCGCCCATGGTGGTGCTGGAAAAGTTGATTGCTGCCATTGTGCTGTTTGCGGTGCTCGTGACGCTTTGCCGTATACGACTGCCGGTGAATCGACTATCGCTGTTAATCGCCGGGGTGTTCTCGGGAATCTTTGGTACCGTCGCCGCCATCGGCGGGCCGCCGATGGTAGTGCTGATGCATGGGTTTGCGCCTGACCGACTAAGGGGCAATCTGGCCGCGTTCTTTATCATTACCTCGATGCTCACCCTCGCGACCCTTGCCCTGGCGGGGCAGGTGAGGGGGTGGCACATGGGGGTGGCGCTCTCCTTGTTGCCTGCAGTATTGGTGGGCAACCGGTTGGCCGACAGGGTCGCCCATCGTCTCGATAAGCAATGGCTTCAGGCCGCGTCACTGTCGTTGTGTACGCTGGCAGCCTTGGGGCTTTTGCTTTAATGGGGTGAGCGTTATTCGGGCTGTGATAAAAAACCAAAAAAATAATGTTGTGACATTGCTTGTCATGAAGCTGTCATCCAAGCGATGCAAAGTGAGCCTTGCGAAGGCAAGATCCCTAACAGCTTCAGGAGTAATTCGCATGAACCGTATTCTCAAGACTACCGTGCTCGCGGCTGCTGTGATGAGCGTGGCAGGTGTTGCACAAGCCCGTGACCAAATCCGCATTGTTGGTTCCAGCACTGTGTATCCGTTTGCCAGCTATGTGACCGAAGAGTTTGGCGCGGTCACCAACTACCCGACCCCGGTCATCGAGTCTACGGGTTCTGGTGGCGGTATGCGTCTGTTCTGTAACGGAGTTGGTGAGGGTACGCCGGACATCACCAACGCATCGCGCCGCATGAAGCCGTCTGAATTCGAACGTTGCGTAGACAACGGCGTGACCGACATCACCGAAGCCAAGATTGGTTCCGACGGTATCGTGCTCGGTCAGTCCAACGAAAATGATGTGTTTGATCTGACGCTTGAACAAATCTTCATGGCCGTGGCGGCGCAGGTGCCCCAGGACGGCGAGCTGGTAGACAACCCCTACACCAACTGGAGCGAGATCGATTCCTCGCTGCCGGATCGCGAGATCTCCATTTACGGACCGCCCACCACCTCGGGTACTCGTGATGCCTTCGAAGAGCTGGTGATGGAAACCGCCTCCGAAGACATGGACGCGTACGGCGAAGCCTACACCGATATCCGTTCTGACGGTGTTTACATCGACGCCGGTGAGAACGACAACCTGATCGTTCAGCGTCTGCAGGAAGACACCGGTGCTTTGGGTATCTTCGGCTACTCCTTCCTCGAAGAAAATACCAACACGCTGAATGCGGCAACGATCAATGGTGTTGAGCCTGAGCCGGAATCTATCAGTGAAGGCGAGTACCCGGTCGCTCGTTCGCTGTGGTTCTACGTCAAGAACCAGCACGCTGACGAAGTACCGCCCATGTACGAATACGCGGAAATGTTCATGGAAGAGCAGATGATTGGCAGCGACGGCTACCTGCGTGATATCGGCCTGATCGTGCTGCCGGAAGAAGAGCGTGCAGAGTGGCGTCAGAAGGTGGCCGACCGTGCACAGATGGAACTCTCTGATCTGCAGTAAATAACAGAGATAACGCCCGATAATAAGGCAATGGCCGACAGCGTAAGCTGTCGGCCTTTTGCTTTGCGATTGTCGCTGCACTGCCAGCTTGTGGATTGGGCGTCTGTCACATTGCTGTAATGTTTTTGCTGCAAAGTACTCCCCAAACCGATTTCATCAGGAACGCGAGAGAGATTAGATGCAAACCAATCAGCTAGTTTTACTCTTTTGCACTGTGCTCTTGCTATTGGGGCTCGTGGCCTTTTTTGTCGGCCGCACCAAGGCTGCACGGGTGCGCAGCGGAGGGGGTAAGATGTTTGCTCAACCCGATCAGTATGCCTGGTTTGCCGTGCTGTCCACTGCGGGCCCCGCCATATTGGTGGGGGCCGTCGGCGCCTTTGTCATGCTGCTGCTGGGGGCAGATATCCCAACGTTTTATCTTCTCGCTGCAAGCCTTGTGGTTGCCGCTGCCGGGCTGGTGGTGGGAATAGCGCAAGTGCGGCCCAATTTTCACGCCCGACAGGCGATAGAACGTGCAATCAGAATGGCGCTGGCGTCAGCGGCCCTGATTTCGATCTTTACCACCTTCGGCATCCTGTTCTCAATCATCTCCGAGGCCATTCGCTTCTTCCAGATGCATAGCTTCTGGGAGTTCATCACCGGGACGACCTGGAGCCCGGGCGACAGCTTCCTGGCATCTGCCGGGCGCGGTGACGGCAGCGGTGCGCAGTTCGGTTCGGTGCCGCTGTTTGCTGGTACCTTCATGATTACCGCCGTTGCCATGCTGGTGGCGGTGCCGGTGGGACTGCTCTCGGCGATTTACATGTCCGAATACGCGCCGCAGAAGGTACGAACCGTGGCTAAGCCCGTTCTGGAGATACTGGCCGGTATTCCTACCGTGGTATACGGCTTCTTTGCAGCCATCACCGTGGCACCCATCATTGTCAATGTTGCCGGCTTTTTGGGCCTGGATGCCTCCTATAACAATGCGCTGGCACCGGGCATCGTCATGGGCATCATGATTATACCGTTTATCTCATCGCTGTCGGATGACGTGATCAATTCGGTGCCCGATACCATGCGCCAAGGGTCGCTGGCGCTGGGCATGACCAAGGGCGAAACCATTCGCGACGTAGTGATACCGGCGGCGTTACCCGGGATCATTTCAGCGTCGCTTCTGGGTGTATCACGGGCCATGGGGGAAACCATGATCGTGGTGATGGCGGCGGGTATGCGCCCCAACCTGACCGCCAATCCCCTGGAAGACATGACCACCGTGACGGTGCGTATCGTTGCCGCGCTGACCGGGGATCAGGAGTTTGAAAGCGCTGAAACCCTGTCTGCTTTTGCGCTTGGCCTGGTGCTGTTTGCCGTCACGCTGACGCTCAACCTGGTTTCGGTGCTGATGATCCGCCGTTTCCGTGAAAAATACCGCGTGAATAACCTGTAACGCCGAGGAACCGATTCAATGAGCCACTCTTTTGACGAGATCAGCCAGCAGCTCAAGCGGCGTCACCGCAAGTCCGCCCGCCTGAAGTGGGTGTCCATGGGTGCCCTCGGCCTGGCAGGTCTATTTTTGCTGCTGTTTTTCGCCGATATGCTCAACAAGGGCCTGCCCGCTTTTCAGCAAGCGTATGTGAATACCGAGATCAACTACACCGAGGAAGCGGCCAGCGACGCACGCCAGGCCATCGCGGACGATCTGGTGCCGATCGTCAGCCGTACCGAGATCCGCAGCATCCCGCTGCAAATGCGTAATAACGAAGATTTGCTAGGCACGTCCGAGCAGCGGTGGCTGTTGGCCAACGGCGAGGTTGACCAGTACCTCAAGGGGAACCGTAATAGTCTGAGCGAAGAGGAACGCGCCGCCGTTGACGCGCGCGTTGAGGCGGGACAGGTCGAGCTGGCTTTCAATAGCACCTTCTTTACCGAAGGCGATTCCAAGACCTCCGAGAGCGCCGGTATATTGGCGGCCGTCGTGGGTACCATCATGACCATGATCGTCACCCTGGCGATTTCTTTTCCGATTGGCGTCATGACGGCGGTGTATCTTGAAGAGTTCGCGCCGGACAACCGCTTTACCCAGGCGATTGAAATCAACATCAACAACCTGGCGGCGATTCCCTCGATCCTGTTCGGTCTCTTGGGGCTGGCGATTTTTATCAACTTCTTTGGCGTGCCGCGTTCCTCGCCGTTGGCGGGCGGCATGACGCTTGCGTTGATGACGCTGCCGGTGATCATTATCTCGACCCGTGCGGCATTGCGCAGCGTCCCGGATTCGATACGTCACGCTGCCTTTGGCGTCGGCTGCTCGCGCTGGCAGGTGGTGCGCGACCACGTATTGCCGCTTGCCATGCCGGGTATCATGACGGGTTCAATCATTGGTCTGGCGCAAGCCATGGGGGAAACCGCCCCGTTGATCATCGTGGGGATGGTGGCGTTTATCCCCGATGTGGGCGCGTCGTTCACCGAAGCGGCAACGGTCATGCCTGCGCAGATTTTTACTTGGGCCGGTGAGCCCGAGGCGGCGTTTGTGGAAAAAACTGCTGGGGGGATTCTGGTTCTTCTGGCAGTGCTCATCTCCCTCAACGCTTTTGCCGTGTTATTGCGCAAGAAATTCGAGCGTCGCTGGTAACCCAGCGCGTAAAAAAGGATACCGATATGAACAGCCAAGCACCTGTAATGACTGAGCAAGAAACACCAAGCGTTGGTCAGCCCTATACGCGCAACGAACAGGCATGCCATGACCTGAGCATTCGCGTTCGCGATCTGAACCTCTGGTACAGCAAGAATCAAGCACTGAAAAACCTCAGCATCGACCTGTTCCAGAAAAATGTGACGGCCCTGATCGGGCCTTCCGGCTGCGGTAAGTCAACCTTTCTACGCTGCTTGAACCGCATGAACGACCTGATTCCGAGCGTCCGCACTGAAGGCCTCGTGGAAATGGACGGGCTTGATATCAATGCTCAGAAGATGGACGAGATTGCCCTACGGCGGCGTGTAGGGATGGTGTTCCAGAAGCCTAATCCGTTCCCCAAATCCATCTTTGAAAATATTGCTTATGCGCCGCGTATGCACGACATGGTGAGTCGCAAGGTCGATCAGGACGAGCTGGTAGAGCGGGCGCTCCGCGATGCAGGGCTTTGGAACGAAGTGAAAGACAAGCTGCAGGAGCCGGGCACGTCGCTGTCGGGTGGTCAGCAGCAGCGTCTGTGTATTGCCCGAGCGATTGCCGTTCAACCTGATGTGATCCTGATGGACGAGCCGACTTCGGCCCTCGACCCGATTTCAACCGCCACCATTGAAGATTTGATGGACAAGCTCAAGGAGCAGTTCACCATCGTCACTGTGACTCATAATATGCAGCAGGCGGCTCGAGTGGCCGACTACACGGCGTTCTTCCACCTCGGCGAAATCATCGAATATAACGACACGAAAGTAATGTTCTCGACCCCGGCGAAGAAGAAGACCGAAGATTATATTTCCGGCCGGTACGGCTAAACAGTTGAGCCTTCAGACCCGCTGCTGGTGCAGTGGGTCTGATATTCACAATTTTTTGTCTCTATATATATGTTTTTCCGTATGTATATATTGTGCTTTTATGCAGCAATCAGCTTAGGAGATTTCCATGACACTGCGCATCGGTATAAATGGTTTTGGCCGTATCGGTCGATTGGCGTTACGCAGCCTGTGGAGCAAGGTGGAAGCGGGTGAAGTGGCGCTGACACGCATCAATGATCCGGGCGGTGACGCGGCCACCTTTGCCCACCTGTTGGAGTTCGACTCGGTACACGGGCATTGGGCGCCGGGCGAGGGGATCTCGACTGGCGATGACAGCATCGTCATCGATGGCGACACGGTCGCGTTCAGTGCTAATCAGGCCATCGTGGATAGCGATTGGTCCGACTGCGACGTGATCATCGAATGCTCGGGTAAAGTGAAAAGTGCCGCCCAGCTTCAGGGATATTTGGATCAGGACGTTGCGCGGGTAGTGGTGAGTGCACCGCTTAACGATCAAGGTGTACTCAATGTCGTGATGGGAGTGAATGACCATCTTTATGACCCCGTAGAGCATAAAATTGTCACGGCCGCCAGCTGTACCACCAACTGCCTGGCGCCGGTGGTCAAGGTTATCCAGGAAACCTTCGGAATCCGCCATGGCTCCATGACCACGGTACACGACATCACCAATACCCAGACGATCCTGGATGCCCCACACAAGGACTTGCGGCGTGCCCGCGCATGCGGTATGAGCCTGATTCCCACCACCACCGGTTCTGCTAAAGCCATTACGGCGATCTTTCCTGAGCTGGAAGGCAAGCTTAACGGCCATGCCGTGCGCGTGCCGCTGGCCAACGCGTCCCTCACCGATATGGTCTTCGAGCTGGAGCGCGGGGTCACCGCCGAAGAGGTCAATCAGGCATTGAAAGCAGCCGCCGAAGGCGAGCTTACCGGCATTCTGGGCTATGAGGAGCGCCCCCTGGTGTCGATCGATTACCGTACCGACCCGCGCAGTTCGGTGATCGATGCGCTTTCCACCATGGTGATCAACGGTACACAGCTCAAACTCTACGCCTGGTATGACAACGAGTGGGGCTATGCCAATCGTACCGCCGAGCTGGCCCTGAAGGTAGGTGGCGAGCAGGTGGATCGTGGCTGAATCAATGCTGGCTCGCGTGAAGAAGTTACCGTTTGAAGTGCGCCAGTACATGCTGATAACGGGCAATTACTGGGCCTTCACGATTACCGATGGCGCGCTGCGCATGCTGGTGGTAATGCACTTCCACCAGTTGGGCTACTCGCCGTTGGAAATCGCCATGCTGTTTCTGTTCTATGAAGCCTTTGGCGTGGTGACGAACCTGGTAGGCGGCTGGCTGGGGGCGCGCCTGGGCCTCAATCGCACCATGAACGTCGGGCTTGGGCTACAGATTATTGCGCTCACCATGTTGATGGTGCCTGCCAGCCTGCTGACCGTCGCCTGGGTCATGGCGGCTCAGGCGCTTTCCGGGATCGCCAAAGACCTCAACAAGATGAGCGCCAAAAGTGCCGTGAAAGTGCTGGTGCCTACAGAGAGTGCCAACGCCAACAGCTCGCTCTACCGCTGGGTCGCCATGCTGACCGGCTCTAAAAATGCCCTGAAAGGCTTGGGCTTTTTCGTCGGCGGCCTGTTGCTGACGTTGATTGGCTTTCGCGGTGCCGTGGTGGCCATGGCCGTCATGTTGGGTGTGGTGCTGCTGCTCTCCCTATGGCGCTTGAGGGCGGATCTGGGGCGTCAAAAAGTAAAGCCCAAGTTTTCCGAAATCTTCTCGAAATCACGTGCCATCAACGTGCTGTCAGCGGCGCGGTTCTGTCTGTTTGCATCAAGGGATGTTTGGTTTGTGGTGGCGCTACCGGTGTTTTTATATGACCAGCATGGCTGGACCCACTGGACAGTGGGCGGCTTGCTGGCGATATGGGTCATTGGCTACGGCGGTGTGCAAACCCAGGCGCCCAAGCTCACGCGGCTGATCAAGGGTGGTGCGCGCGCCCTTACCGCAGGCTGGGCAGCGGCATTGGCGGTGCTGGCGATTGTGTTAGCCATGCTGCCCTTGGCGCAGGTCGGTTGGCTGGTCGTTGGCTTACTGGCGTTTGGCGTGCTGTTTGCCATTAACTCCAGCTGGCACAGCTATCTGATTGTGCATTATGCGCGTGCCGACGGCGTTTCCATGGACGTCGGCTTTTACTATATGGCCAATGCCATGGGGCGGTTGGTTGGCACGCTGCTATCCGGCTGGCTGTATATGGCCTATGGGCTGAGTGCCTGCCTGTGGGTCGCCGCTGCGCTGGTGGCTTCCAGCGCGGTGATGGCGCTGGCGTTGCCTAAGAAAGCGGCTTAGCAGTTGAGGGGCTAGCGTGCCAATACGCTAGCACCCTCTACATACAGATGGCGTAATTTCCAAAAGCCCTCAACGTTGATTTTAAGACCTTGATAGGTGAGCTTGGGGTCGGTGAATAGCGTTATACCCTGGTGGTGATAGCGTTGGAAAAGCGAAGGGTCTTTGGGCGAGATAGCCTCGGCGACGGCAACATTGGCGCTCCCCCCGCAGCAGCCATGGCGGGGGGATAATCGGACGGTCAACACATTACCGCGTTGCTTAATATACGCCAATGCGTTTTCTTCTATTTCGATCACATCATCCATCTTGCTCTCAACTGTAAACGTTCTTGGCGATGAAAATGGTTTAGCTATGCATTATAAGTCGAGTTAGGCGCGTTACGCTGAGAGGGCTCCGTTTTAAAAGCCGGCGAGACACGGGCTGGGTCGACTTCGTGTTTATAGCTAGCCGCGGCTTCCGACCACCACATGAGCTGGCCAAGTGTACGGCCAAAATAACCTTCCCAGCGCTCCTGATCCTGGGCAAAGTGACCGTCTTCATTTAGTGTTTCCTGGGCTTTGGGTATATGGATCATGGCCGACACCGGCAGGCAGCCAAGCTCCGAGAGAAAGGTGCGCATGGAAACGGCGGCGCGTGCACCTCCCCATTGGCCCATGGAATACGTGACGATGGCGCTGGGCTTAAATGCAAACAGTGAGGCCCCGAAGTGATTGAGTAGATGGCTAAGCGCCGGGCTCATGGAGTGGTTGTACTCAGGGCTGACCATCACGTAGCCATCAGCGTTAGCAATTTTATTGGCAAGCGCTGCCAAGTCTTCCGGCGCATCGGCTTTGGAGTAGGCAAAATGCGGCTTGAACGGATCGCTCAAGTTTAGGTTTAGCGGGTCAATAACCTCAGCTGTGGTATGCGGTAACGATGAAAGTAAACGCTTGCAGGCCTTTGCTACCCGCTCGCCGAGGCGCGTCGGGGAAGGCGGTGAACTGGTGCGGGTTGAACCCAGGAAGAGCAAGTAGTGAGCCATAGCGTTTTCCCCCGATTAATGAGCGTCTGCCGGAAAATGACGGCGCGTCTTATTGGCGATTCTTACCAGTGCCAGCATCAGCGGCACTTCGACCAATACGCCGACAACCGTTGCCAGTGCCGCGCCTGACTGCATGCCAAACAGCGCAATGGCGGCTGCGACCGCGAGCTCAAAGAAGTTGCTCGCGCCAATCATCGCGCCGGGAGCGGCAATGTTGTGGGGGACACGCCAGACTTTCGCCCAGCCGTAGGCGATGAAGAAGATCAGGAAGGTTTGAATAATCAGCGGAATGGCAATGAGCACAATATGCAGCGGGTTGTTCAGAATCACCTCGCCCTGGAAGGCAAACAGCATCACCAGGGTAATGATCAAGCCAATCGGGGTGATTGGGCCAACGCGCTTCATGAACACATTGTCGTACCACTCGGCGCCGCGCTTTTTAATCAAGCTTTGCCGGGTGATATAGCCTGCTGCGAGGGGAATCACGATATACAGCACGACCGACAGGGCGACGGTGTTCCAGGGCACCTGAATATTGGAAATTCCGAGCAGGAAGACCACGATAGGGGCGAAGGCAAACAGCATGATCAAGTCATTGAGCGCCACCTGCACCAGGGTATAAGCCGCGTCACCTCGGGTTAGATAGCTCCATACAAACACCATGGCGGTGCACGGGGCGGCGCCGAGCAGAATGGCACCCGCTAGATACTGGCTGGCCAGCGCTTCAGGGATAAAGGGCTGAAAGATCACCATGAAAAACAGCCACGCAATGGCAAACATGGAGAAGGGCTTGATCAGCCAATTGACGGCTGTGGTGATGGTCAGCCCTTTGGGTTGGCGGCGAACCCCCGCGATGGAGGTAAAGTCAATTTGCGCCATCATGGGAAAAATCATGGCCCAGATTAATACCGCGATAGGGATGGAGACTTGGGCTACCTCAAGGCGTGATAATGCTTCCGGTATCGCCGGGGCAAGCTGCCCGAGCAAGATGCCTGCCACAATGGCAAGAGCCACCCAAACCGAGAGAAAGCGCTCGAATAAACCCATGCCCTCGGCGGTGGAGGGAGATGACGTATCCTGCTTCATTGACATGAAAAGCTCCTGATCAAATAGCCCGCTGGTTAACCCGCTTGGAGAGTTCTTCGGCGCTTTCCTTGCGCTCTGAATAACGGTCGGTGAGCAGCGAGCTCCGATCCCGCACGAGTAGCGTAAACTTCACCAGTTCTTCCATGACGTCCACGATGCGCTCGTAGAAGGGGGAGGCTTTCATACGGTCGTTATCGTCGAATTCCTTAAACGCTTTGGGCACTGATGACTGGTTGGGAATCGTCAGCATGCGCATCCAGCGGCCCAGAATACGCAGTTGGTTGACCGTATTGAAGGATTGCGAACCACCGCATACCTGCATTACCGCCAATGTCTTGCCCTGGGTCGGACGTACACCACCCAATGCAAGCGGGATCCAGTCAATCTGCGCTTTCATGATGCCGGTCATCGCGCCGTGGCGTTCGGGAGAGCACCACACCATGCCTTCTGACCATTGGGCCAATTGGCGCAGCTCTTCAACTTTGCAGTGGCTGGCGTCCTCGGTATCCGGTAGCGGCAATCCTCTGGGGTCAAACATTCTTGTTTCAGCGCCCATGGCGTCGAGCAGGCGAGCGGCTTCCTCCGTTGCCAAACGGCTGAACGAACGTTCACGCAGGGAGCCATAAAGCAGCAGAATTTTTGGCGCGTGGGTGCTACCTGCCGTTAGATCCAGGCGCTCGAGGCTGGGTACTTCAAAGAGGTTCGCATCCAGGTTGGGTAAATCGTCCAGCGGGGTCATGTGAGCGGCTCCCTTATCGATGTCGCGTCGAAACGCACCCTCTTATGATATATGTTTTTTCGTATATTTCTAGCGGCGTCGCTATCGCTGCAACAATGTCGTCATGATTGCTGCGTAGCTTGTTGCTAAATCACTAGATAAGAGGTCGTTTATTTATGTCAAAGCGTCGCGTGCTATTCCTGTGTAACGCCAATTCGGCACGTTCGCTAATGGGCGAAGTACTGCTTCGTCATATGGCCGGTGACCGCTTTGAAGCGTTCAGCGCGGGCACTGAGCCTGATGAACCCCATGCACTGACGCTTGAGGCGCTCGCCAAGCAGGGGCTTTCCATTGAGGGGCTGCACAGCAAGTCATTGGATGAGTTTGAAAACGAAAGCTTTGATTACGTCATTGTGCTGTGTGACAAAGCCCAGCAGGCTTGCCGTGAATGGCAAGGAGCGGCGGGTGAAAGGCTGTATTGGGATATTCGCGACCCGCGTTTGATCAGCAAGTTGGACGCCTACGAACAGGCGCTTCAAGAGATTCGGCGCCGTATGCAGCTATGGCTCTTGCTTCCTGCGTTTGACAAACAACAATGAATGGTGGGTCTTGATGAAGCTTGTCAATCACCTAAGCGTCAAAATGAGCTGGATGCTGGTTTTGGCGGCGTTTAGCGGTTTGATCCTCCTTATCGGAGCACTTGGATTATTTGCCAACCAGTTTGGGCGGGATGCCTTCACGTCATTACATCAGCGCGATATGGCACAAATCAGTGAGCTCAACAGCGCTTATAGCGAGTTGCTGCGTGCCCGTATCCAGATGAATCGTGCCGCGGAGCTCATTCGAACCCCGTCTTTTGATCGTCCCGAGCCGTTGCTGGAAGAGGCACACCAGCTGCTTGAATCGGCGGAAGCGCATTTCTCACAATTTACATCGAGCCATATTGCGCCAAGCCAACAGGCCCTGGTTGATCAGTTAACAAATGATTTTCGATCCTTTGTTAACAACAATCTCAGCCTGCAAATGATGATGCTTGATGAGCGTGATGTATCCGGCTTTCTGTCGGGTGAGTCGCGGGTGGATGAGAGCAGTCAGCGTTTTGTAGAAAGTGTCGAAGCTTTTTTCGACGCATCCGCGCAACGCGGTAATGGATTGTTGGCACGCTTCGATCAAGTATCTTCATTGCTCTTCTGGGGTGTGGTAGCGGTACTCATCGCGGCGCTGGTAGTCGTGGGCTTTGTCGTTTGGGGCGTGCGCAGGAATGTGCTTGGCCCTTTAAAAAATATCAGAGGGCACTTTCAGCGCATTGCCAAGGGCGATCTGTCTGCGCCAGTAAACGCGCATTCGACCAATGAGATTGGCCAGTTGTTCAGCGAGCTTGCCAGCATGCAGGACTCACTGACCGCGACGGTCAACCGCCTTGCCACCAGCAGCCAGCAGGTATACAGCAATAGCCAGGAAATGACAGAGCAGAATGCACGATTGACCAGCCAAACTGATACGCAAGTCTCTGCATTGCAGCAAATTGCGGCGAGTCTGGAGCAGCTGACCGCGACGGTTAATCAAAACGCGGAAAACGCTCACCATGTCAGTCAGTCGACAACAGATGTCTCCCAGAAAGCAAAAGAGGGTGACGACGTCATTTCCCAGCTTGTCGCGACGATGGAGGCCATCAATGATCACTCCGAGGAGATTCAAAGCATCATCAAGATGATAGAAAGCATTGCTTTTCAGACCAACATCTTGGCGCTGAATGCCTCCGTAGAAGCGGCGCGTGCCGGTGAGCACGGGCGCGGGTTCGCGGTGGTTGCCAGTGAGGTGCGTGCGTTGGCAACGCGTAGTGCTAATGCGGCCAGTGAGATTAGAACACGTATCGAGGCATCAAGTAATAGTGTTCAGCAAGGTAGCGTACTATCCCAACAGGCCGGTGAGCGAACACGGGCTATCATGCATGCCGTCAGCTACGTAGATGAGTTGATGACGCAAATAGCACATGCGTCCGAGGAGCAGCGGCGGGGGATTGAAGAGGTTAATCATGCAGTTGGTGATATCGAAACCACCACGCAAGATACCATGCGACTGGTCAATAAAGCGACTCAGTATTCATCAGAGCTGTCAGAAGAAGCGTCGCAAATGCGGGAATACGCCGGCCAGTTCAAGGTGACCGGTGAGATGTTGATGCCCGGTTTGGATAAAGAGACGCCAATACCTCATCCACAAGAGGAAGGTTCGGCAGCGCTTAGCGGTTCATCAAGCGGTTGGGATCGGGCACCGTCACACGAAGTGTTCGCGTTGAACTAGTGGCGGGTTTCCCCAGCGCAGCGAAACGCGCATGCGCTGGGGCTTGCGGGCAGTTAATCCATCAGTTCGACCGCGACGGCCGTGGCTTCGCCGCCACCGATGCACAGGCTGGCAATACCGCGCTTGCCGCCCTTGGTGCGCAGGGCATGAATCAGGGTCGCGATGATACGTGAACCGGTGGAGCCAACGGGGTGCCCCTGGGCACAGGCGCCACCAAAGATGTTGACCTTGTCGTGGGGAAGGTTCAGATCGTCCATGGCCATGAGCGTTACCACGGCAAATGCCTCGTTGATTTCAAATAGGTCAACGTCCTCAACGCGCCAATCCAGCTTTTTCATCAACTTTTCAATCGCGCCCACGGGGGCAATTGTAAACTCGCTGGGGTGGCGTGAATGCGTCGCGTGGCCGAGCATGCGTGCCAGCGGCTTGATGCCGTGCTGATCTGCTGCTGCCTGACTCGCCAGGATTAGTGCCGACGCGCCGTCGGAAATGGAGCTGGCGTTGGCGGCAGTGATGGTGCCATCCTTGGCAAATGCTGGACGAAGCTGGCGGATCTTGTCGAGTTTGGCTTGAAAGGGCTGCTCGTCGTGTTCAACCAGGGTGTCGCCATGTCGAGATGTGACGGTAACCGGGGCCATTTCAGCGGCCAAATGGCCTTCATTGGTGGCCGCCATGGACCGCTCCAGCGAGGCAATCGCAAAGTCATCCAGCCGCTCCCGGGTGTAGCCGCGCTGAGAGGCAACGTCCTGGGCGAAGACGCCCATCAGCTTGCCGGTCTCAGCATCTTCCAGGCCATCCAGGAACATGTGATCTTTCAGCTCTCCGTGGCCTAACCGATAACCGCTGCGCGCCTTGGTGAGCACATGCGGAGCGTTGGACATGGACTCCATGCCGCCAGCGAGGATGACATCGCCGCTGCCGGCCTTGATCAGGTCGTGGGCCAGCATGGCGGCTTTCATGCCCGAGCCGCATAGCTTGTTGATGGTGGTCGCACCGTTGGCATCGGGGATGCCTGCCTGGCGCATGGCTTGTCGCGCCGGGCCCTGTTTAACGCCAGCGGGCAGTACACAGCCCAGGATGCCTTCTTCGATGGTCGCGGGGTCGATACCGGCACGCTCCATCGCGGCGCGGATGGCAATTGCACCCAGCTCGGGAGCACTCATGCTCGACAGGCTGCCCATCATGCCGCCCATCGGGGTGCGTGTTGCCGACAGAAACACGATGTCTTTAGCGTTACTCATGGTGTTCTCCATTAAAGTTATTGTGATTATCTCGCTGAGAGGTGCGCTATGCGTTGACCCGTTGCCGGTGCTGTGGTCTTCTCCGAGGTAACCAAGCAAGCGCTAGTGTGAACGACATGAATGTAATGAATGCATCGCCTCGTCGCAAGGAATTAACACGCCTCGCGGCTCAGCTATTTGTCCAGGAAGGCTTTGACCGTACCACGGTGCGCATGCTGGCGCAGGAAATGGGGATCAAGTCCGGCAGCCTGTTTCATCATTTCAGGGATAAGCAGGAAATTCTGGCGGCGGTAATCGAAGAGGGCACCCAAAATGCGCTGGTCATTGCCCGTCGGGCCCTGGATAACGGCCCTTCGCATCCCGAAGCACGCCTTCGGGCGATGGCGCGGGCGCATCTCGAAACGCTTTTTGCCGACCGTAATGCCCATGTGGTGGCGCTATTCGAATGGCGACGCCTGGCGCCTGACGCCAGCGCACATCTGAGCCACCTGCGCGATGCGTATGAAGCGCTGTGGCTGGGAGTAATTGATGATGCGTTGGCTGCCGGCGTGATCCAAGGCGACCGCTTCCTGGTTTCTCGCTTTATCCTTGGTGCGCTGAACTGGACGGTGCGCTGGTACAACCCCGAAGGCCCCCAAGCGCCTGATGATCTCGCCGATGAACTGGTCGCCATGATCATGGCAGGCCGGGGTGATCAGGCTTAAGCTCTACTAACGTATAACCTGCAATCGACGCGACTGGCTTGCGCTTCCAGGCGTTTGCTTTTAGCTTGGTTTTTTATTTACAGGTTTCCGTTAACGTAAACTGATAAGCATGATGCCTGCGATGACGTAGCCTGCTGCTCACTGCCAACAATATCCAAGAGAGCTGACATGACATCGACAACACCCCCTGCATACGCCGACTACCTTGATACGTTTTCCATTGGCGATATCATTGCCAGGCTCGATGACCATCAAGACGGGCAGTTAAACGCCTTTGAAGCCTGCTGTGGGCGTCATGTTCGGGCAGGCAGGGGCGATGTGTTGGCCCTGGTACAGGAAGACGTGAGCGGAGCGACGCATACCCTCAGCTATGCCGAGCTTGACCAGCAAAGCGCTCATCTGGCCGGCTGGTTTCAGGCCCAGGGTCTGGGCGAGGGAGACCGCATTGCGTGCATGCTGCCCCGTTCACTGCCATTGATGGTGGCGGTGTTGGCGACCTGGCGGATTGGTGCCGTTTACCAGCCGCTGTTTACCGCTTTTGGCCCCGATGCGGTGGACTATCGGCTTGGCCAGGCCGATACCCGGTTGGTGATCACCGATCATGCGAATCGCTATAAGTTCGAGGGTTTGAGTCAGTGTCCACCCGTATTGGCGGTGGGTGGTTTGAGCAGCGAACATCCGGGCGACCACGACTGGCACGCTGCCTTGACGCATGCGTCAATGACGGGAAAGCCACCCCGGCTCTCCCCCGACAAGCCCTTCCTGCAAATGTTTACCTCAGGCACGGTCGGTAAGCCCAAAGGCGTTGCCGTACCGCTTTCCGGCATGACGGCATTTGCTCTCTATATGGAGTTGGCGGTGGATCTTCGCGACGACGACCGTTTCTGGAACATGGCCGACCCTGGCTGGGCCTATGGTCTTTACTATGCCATCGCGGGCCCATTGCTTCTGGGGGTCACGACCCACTTCTGCGAAGCAGGATTCAGTGCCGAAGGGGCGCTTGAATTCATGAAGCGCCACCGCATTACTAACTTCGCTGCAGCACCAACGGCCTATCGGCTGATGAAGGCGTCAGGCCTTTTCGACGACGCCCATCAAACGCTTGAGTTACGTGCCGCCAGTTCAGCAGGCGAACCGCTCAATACCGAAGTAGTGTCATGGGTGGAGATGTCATTGGGCTGTTCGGTGATGGACCACTATGGACAAACCGAAACCGGGATGACATGCAATAACCACCATGCCCTTGATCATCCCAAGCATATCGGCGCCATGGGGGTGCCCATGCCGGGGTACCGGCTGGCGATTCTGGACGCTGAGTATAACGAACTGCCGCCTGGCGAGCCGGGCGTGCTGGCCGTGGACATTGAGCAATCCCCGGCGCACTTTTTCCAGGGCTATACCTGGCAAGAGAAAGACCCCTTTGTGAAGGGCTATTACCTGACCGGTGACGTGGTGATCCGCAACGCGGATGGTTCGTTTCAGTTTGCCGGTCGCGACGACGATATCATCACGACCTCGGGCTACCGCGTCGGGCCCACCGATGTTGAAAACAGTGTCATGACGCATCCGGCCGTGGCGGAGTCGGCGGCGGTCGGCCAGCCCGATGAGATCCGCGGCGAGGTGATCAAGTCCTACATCGTGCTGCGCATGGGCTTTGAAGCCAGTGAAGCGCTTGCAGAGGAAATCCGCCAGCAGGTGCGCAAACGGCTATCGACCCATGCGTTTCCTCGCGTCATCGAGTTTATCGACGAGCTGCCCAAGACGCCGAGCGGAAAGATCCAGCGCTTCAAACTGCGTGCCGAGGCCGCCGAAGACGCCCGCCTGAGCGAATAACACTTTCATAACAGGGAAATGCCATCATGCAAGTGAAGGATCATACGTTTTTAATCACCGGTGCCGCTTCCGGACTGGGGGCCGCCACCGCCGAGCGTCTGGTCGCCGGCGGTGCCCGGGTGATGCTCTGCGACCTAAGCGACAGCGTAAACACCCACGCCCAGACACTGGGGGAAAGCGCTCAGGCATGTCTGGCCGACATTACTTCTGCAGAGCAAATGCAGCAGGCGGTTGATGCGGCGGTTGCGTTCGGGGGCGAGCGGGGACTCTCGGGTGTCATTCACTGCGCGGGTGTAGTGAGCGTGGCCAAGCTGGTCGACCGGGAAGGTAATCCGGCCGATCTGGACAGCTATGCGAACACTGTCAATATCAATCTGGTGGGCACCTTCAATGTCATGCGCCTTGCGTCCGCGGCGATGGCTAAAAATGCCCCTAATGATAGTGGCGAGCGCGGCGTGATGATCAACACGGCGTCTATTGCGGCATTCGATGGTCAAGTTGGTCAATGCGCCTACAGTGCGTCCAAGGCTGGCGTTGTCGGCATGAGTCTTCCCGCAGCGCGCGAGCTATCCCGCCATGCTATCCGTGTGATGGCCATTGCGCCCGGGGTGTTCGAGACCCCCATGATGAGCGAGCTTCCTTCTGAAGCGACCGAAGCATTAGCGGCCGCCGTGCCTTTCCCCAAGCGGCTGGGCAAACCAGAGGAATTTGCCCAGCTGGCCGAACAGATCATTGCCAATCCCATGCTCAACGGTGAGGTGATTCGTTTGGATGGTGGCATTCGAATGCAGTAATGGCCTTGTTCATCCGCTATTAGATGACCTGTCGGCGTTCTCGTCGGCAGGTTTTTTCTAGGGCATGGTAGACCCGTTGGGCGACCAAAGTGGTAGCGCTTTTAGCGGCTAAATTAAAACGACTGCTTGACTACTGGGCGGGCTCGCGCTAATTTTCAAACATGTGTTTGAAAGCCGTTTTCTGAAGACGCTCGTTGCTTTCAGCCCCCTGTTTAGGAGAAGTGCCATGCCCAGTTACCAGGCCCCCTTGCGTGACATGCGTTTCGTCATGGACGAAATGTTTGATTACCCCGCCCATTACGCTTCGCTGCCCAACGGTGAAGACGCTTCTCCCGATGTGGTCAGTGCTATCCTGGAAGAGGGCGCGCGCTTTGCCCGCGATGTGCTTTTGCCGCTTAACCAAAGCGGCGATGAAGAAGGCTGCCTGTTAGAGGGTGGCGAGGTAAAAGCGCCCAAGGGATTCAAAGAGGCCTATCAGCAATATGTTGAAGGCGGCTGGCCAAGTCTGGCCGCCGACCCGGAGCAGGGTGGCCAGGGCTTGCCGCCCTCGCTTGCCATGATGCTCTCGGAAATGACCTGCGCGACTAACCTGGCGTGGGGCATGTACCCGGGGCTGTCGCATGGTGCGGCCGACGCGCTTCGCCATCACGGCACCGAAGAGCAGAAGGCGGCCTATCTCACCAAGCTGGTCGAAGGCGTCTGGACGGGGACCATGTGCCTCACCGAGCCTCACTGCGGCACTGACCTCGGCCTGATCAAGACGCGTGCGGTACCCGTTGCGGGCAATGCGTACGCGATTACCGGCACCAAGATCTTTATCTCGGCGGGTGACCACAACCTTGCCGAGAACATCGTGCACCTGGTGCTGGCAAAGCTCCCCGATGCGCCTGAAGGCTCCAAGGGTATTTCGCTGTTTGTCGTACCCAAGTTTCTACCGAATGCAGAAGGCGATCCTGGCGAACGCAATGGCGTCACCTGTGGCTCGCTAGAACACAAGATGGGTATTCATGGTAACGCCACCTGCGTCATGAACTTCGACGGCGCAACCGGCTACCTGGTGGGGCCACCCAATAAGGGGCTGGCGTGCATGTTCACCATGATGAATGCGGCACGTCTCGGCGTAGGTATCCAGGGGTTGGGATTGATCGAAGCCAGTTTTCAAAACTCGCTCAGCTACGCTCGCGACCGGCTGCAGATGCGCGGGCTCTCAGGTAAGCAGGCCCCCGAAAAGCCGGCGGACCCAATTATCGTTCACCCCGATGTGCGCCGGATGCTGCTCACGCAGAAAGCCTTTGCGGAAGGCGGGCGCATGCTGGTGCTGTATACCGCGCAAATGCTCGATGTGGTGGAGCATGGTGAGCCCGGTGAAGCGCGCGATCACGCTGAAACCCTGCTTGGCTTGCTAACGCCTATTGTGAAAGCCTTCCTTACTGAAGTCGGTTTTGAAAGCACTAATGAGGGCGTACAGATCTACGGTGGTCATGGCTTCATTAAAGAGTGGGGCATGGAGCAACTGGTTCGTGATGCGCGGATTACCCGCCTTTATGAAGGCACGACCGGTATTCAGGCGCTCGACCTGCTGGGCCGTAAAGTGCTCATGAGCCAGGGTGAGTCGTTGAAGGTGTTTACCAAGGAGATTCACAAATTCTGCAAGGCAGAAGCCGACAATCCCGACCTCAAAGAGTTTGTCGAGCCGCTTTCCAAGCTGAATGCCGAATGGGGCGAATTGACCATGGGCGTTGGCATGAAGGCCATGCAGGATCGCGAAGAAGTCGGGGCGGCAAGCGTTGATTACCTCATGTATTCCGGCTACGTCACGCTCGCCTACTTGTTTGCTCGGGCTGCCAAGCAGGCGTCGTTGTCTCTAACCGGCGAAGACAAGGCTTTCTATGCCGCGAAGTTGAATACTGCACGGTTTTATTACCAGCGGTTATTGCCGCGCACCAAGGCGCACGCACAAATGATTCAGTCGGGCGCGGGTAGCCTGATGGCGATCTCCAGTGATGACTTTGGTCTGGGGTTTGAAATTTAGATAGCAGTCATCTCGGCCGCAGGCCGTTAACGGGCACTCTCTGGTCAGGCGTTCTGATCGGTGGTTTGCGGCAGGCCTGGTTCTTTGAATCAGACCTGTCGCTTTTTTATTTTTACTGCCCCCTTGCCAACCCGGCAGCAACACCGTAAAGTACGCATCCGCTGCCGGGGACGCCAGGCGTTGCCAGCGGTGGAT